>NZ_JAGJEG010000015.1 GCF_018100905.1 Pseudoalteromonas sp. MMG010
CAGCGTCTCCTAAGCGAAGCGCCTCTTTGTGCATATATGTCTTAGTTACTTAAAACCAAAGACAAAAGCCATTGCTCACAAAGAGAAGTAAATGAGGGTAAATGAGAAGCCAAAAAACAAAGACAATCGCTAAATTACTAGGTCACTAAATCACTACTCTGAAGCGTAGTGTCTCTGTGTGCATAAATGTCTTAATCACTAGCTTTAATCACTAACAAATCAAAGACAAAAACCATTGCTCACAAAGAGAAGTAAATGAGGGTAAATGAGAAGCCAAAAAACAAGCACAATCACTAAATTACTATCACTACTCTGAAGCGTAGCGTCTCCAAAGCGCAGCGCCTCTTTGTGCATAAATGTCTTAATCACTAGCTTTAATCACTAACAAATCAAAAACAAAAGCCAATGCTCACAAAGAGAAGTAAATGAGGGTAAATGAGCAGTGATAACACATGCTCTAGTCACTAAATCACTACTCTGAAGCGTAGCGTCTCCAAAGCGAAGCGCCTCTTTGTGCATAAATGTCTTAATCACTAGCTTTAATCACTAGCAAATCAAAAACAAAAAACATTGCTCACAAAGAGAATAAAATGAGGGTAAATGAGCAGTGATAACACATGTTCTAGTCACTAAATCACTACTCTGAAGCGTAGCGTCTCCAAAGCGAAGCGCCTCTGTGTGCATAAATGTCTTAATCACTAGCTTTAATCACTAACAAATCAAAAACAAAAAACATTGCTCACAAAGAGAAGAAAATGAGGGTAAATGAGAAGTGAAAACACATTAAAAACAACAGGCTAGTCACTAAATTACTACTCTAAAGCGTAGCGTCTCCAAAGCGCAGTGTCTCTTTATGCATAAATGTCTTAATCACTAGCTTTAATCACTAACAAATCAAAAACAAAAGCCAATGCTCACAAAGAGAAGTAAATGAGCAGTGAAAACACATAAAAGTAATGGCTTAGTCACTAAGTTACTAAAAAATAACCATAAATAAATAGCAATGAAGAGCCGTAAGATAAAGCTCGTGTTTGTATAGCATCGGTGTTTTTGTTGAGAATCAGCCGCGGGAATATAATCTTATGCTTTTATATATAATTCTATATTGTTGGGGTTTTTGGCTTCTAACAATGTAAATTCATTGACTGTGTTAATTAGTATGTGTTGTTGCTGTTTTTCTAACTTTAGTTCAGCACTTAATAACTCTTTACGAATGAGAGCGTAATCGGGAATACTATCTTTATTTGATTTTAAATAGTATCTGGCAGAGCGTAAGGGCTGTAAAGCATGAGTATCAAATAGCGCGATAGCATTAATTAAGCAGGCTAATTGCTCATTATTAATGCTCAACTTAAGCGAGTCTAAATAGAATAATAATAAGCACAAATTAACATTTTTACCTTGCTGGTCTTGCATTGCCAGCAAAGTTGTTTGTTGTTGTGGCTCTGCGTATAAAGTACACGCAAATTGCCAAAAAGCATCTTTATTTAGCAAGTTCATCGGCAAAGGCCTGCTCTTTTTCTTCCATTTCTTCAAGGGCTATCAGCAACTCTTCTTCAGTGTGATTGAGCTTAGGTGTAAGTGTTGCTTGTTTTGTTATTAATTCTTTTAACTTGGCTTTGTTATCATCGTTATATAAATCATTATCACCCAGTGCCACTTCTACATCGCTAAGCTCAGCACTGTATTTGTCGAGCTGTTTTTCGAGTTTATCAATTTGCTTTTTAAGCGGTTGAATATTTTTTCTAAACTCGGCTTCTAAACGTTTTTGCTCTTTTCGGTTTATACCACTACTTACTTTTTCATCGTCTGATTGCTGGCTTTTAGCAGCTTCTTTATTGGCATTTAGTAACCATTGATAATAAGCATCTAGATCATAGCCAAATTGTGTGACTTTTCCGTCGTCTACTAAATAAAATTCATCAGCGGTATTTTTAAGCATATGACGATCATGCGATACCGTAACCATCGCTCCTTCAAAGCCTTGCAGTGCCATAACTAAGGCATGGCGCATTTCTAAATCGAGATGGTTGGTTGGCTCATCAAGTAATAAAAGGTTTGGTTTTTGATAGACTAACATGGCTAATACCAGTCGTGCTTTTTCTCCACCTGAGAATGGAGCGACGGGTTCGAGTGCTTTATCGCCTATGAAGGCAAATCCACCTAAAAAGTCTCTTAATGATTGCTCACTGGCTTTTGGGTTTAAACGTTGAATGTGAGTAACCGCACTTGCTTTTAAATCAAGTGATTCTAATTGATGTTGTGCAAAGTACCCAATATTTAAACCATGGTGCTGTATTACTTTACCAGCTTGCGGCTCGAGCTCGCCCGCTAATAATTTTATAAGAGTTGATTTACCTGCGCCGTTTCGTCCAAGTAATGCAATACGACTTCCAGGTACTAAGTTGAGCGCTATATTATCTAAAATAGTAACATCACCATAACCGGCCTTTGCTTTATCTAAACTCATCAGCGGGTTAGGTAAAGCTGTTGGCTCGGCAAATTCAAAGTCAAACGGTGAATCGGCATGCGCCGGTGCGAGTTTTTCCATGCGTTCTAGCGCTTTCACACGACTTTGTGCTTGTTTTGCTTTGCTGGCTTTAGCCTTAAAGCGTGTAATAAACTGCTCAAGGTGGGCTATTTGCTCTTGTTGCTTTTCGAACATCGCTTGTTGTTGTAATAAGCGCTCTGCTTTTTGGCGTTCAAATTGAGAGTAATTACCTTTGTACACATTGATCAGTTGTTTATCTACATGCCAAATTTGATCAACCACCGCATCTAAAAACTCTCTATCGTGCGATATCAGAACTAGCGTACCAGTATAGGCACGTAAAAATCGTTCTAGCCAGTAAACGGCATCTAAATCTAGGTGGTTTGTTGGTTCATCGAGTAATAATAAATCCGCATCGCGGATCAGTGCCTGAGCAAGGTTTAAGCGCATACGCCAGCCACCAGAGAAAGCACTGACGGGGTTTTCTATTTGATTATTTGCAAAGCCTAAACCATGTAATAACTCGCCGGCCTTTGACTCTATACTGTAGCCTTTAATATTTTCTAATTGAATATGTACTTTAGCTTGCGTGTCACCATCATTAACTTGCTCAGCCTCACGTAATGCAATACGTAAAGCGTAATATTCAGGATGTCCTTGTAGTACGTAGTCTATTGCACTTATTTCAAGAGCTGGGGTTTCTTGTTTAACCGAGGCAATAGACCAATCTTTTGGAATATTACAATCGCCTGCATCAAGCTGTAGTTCTGATTTTAATAAACTAAATAAGGTTGATTTTCCGCAGCCATTGGCACCTACTAATCCAACTTTATGTTCTGGAAATAAAGTTGCAGAGGCATTTTTTAATAAGGCTTTACCGCCACGAAGAAGTTCGATTTCTGAGATTTGAATCATTACTATACATACCCTTATTTAGTTGCGCAGTATGATAACACAATCGGTTTTCTTTAAACGTATCCTCCATTAAGGATATGCGATAAAATAACCTTAGTTAACATGATGAGAATGATTAAATGAAGCAAAAAAAACGATTTATTGCAGGTGCAATCTGTCCAGAATGTAAAACTATGGATTTAATGATGTTGTACAAAGAACACGATGTAGAAAAAGTTGAATGTATGCAATGTGGCCACAAAATGGCTCAGCCAGAACAAGCAGTTCAGGCATCTACACGCCAATTTGAACAGGTTATCGGCGTGTTTAATCCCGGCGATTAAAAAATGCCTTCGGCTTAGCTAGTCTCATTACTTTTTTAGTAATGAGGCGGTGGTGGCTCTTGCATTTGTGACATAAGAGAAGGCGATGATTGCGACTCTTTTATTTTTTCTGCCAGTAGCTCCGTTTGACGCTTCATTTTAGCTAGCTGTTGCTGGTGTACTTTTATTTCGTCATTTAACACTTCGATTGTTTCGTCTTGAAAAGCAACTTTAGCTTCAAGTTCCATTAAGCGGTGTTCAATTGTGTTCATTATGTTCTCGTATAGTAAAACGCTCGGCGATCCCGCTTGAGCTTTCTGTAAGTAATGACAATTCGTCATCAATAAATGCAATATCTAATACGACTGCCGATTTTGGTCTACTGCCTTTTCGAGGGGTTACCTGCCACGATTGTAGCTTTTCACCATTACTCACACGCCATAAGTCGACTTGTTTATTCGGTGAGCCTGTTGCAAGCAGTGTACCTTGTTGATTAAAGCGAACAGCTGTAAATATTTTCTGGCGAGCAATATACTTTAGTTTGCTCACAAGATCACCTGTAGTCAGCTGCCATACATGTGCTTGCTGCATACTGTCTGCGGTAAATGCGTACTGACCTTGTGAGTCAAGTGTAACTTGTGTCACCCGAGTAGGGTGATTAAATCGATGTATTACTTGCCCTGTGCGTGTGTCCCAAAAATAAGCTGCATAATCGTTAGAGCCCGATAATGCATAATATCCATTGGGTGATATATCTACGGTATTAATTTTATCTTGATGTCCAAGGAACTCTATGCGCCTTGCAGTCTCTAAGTCAATGTAGACAACAACGCCATCACTGCGCCCGTATAGTACGCTGCGGCCCTGATTGCTAATAGCGATGTCGCGAATACTTGACGTTTGTATTTTGTAATAACCGAGGTTTTCACCGGTTGAAATACTCCATACTGAAAATGTATTTTTTTCTGCGGTGACAGCCACGCTATTGTCATAAGCAATAGCTACTGTGTGGACTAGACTGTCTTGGTCTTGTTGTTCTGACCAGAGATATTTAAGGGCGTGCTGTTGATTATCCCACAGAGCGACCCCATGATTTATAGAGGAGATCAGGCTGTATTTACCATCATGTGATAACGCTGATGAAAAAGCACCTGTCGATGTGTGTTCATAACTCGCCGTTGCTTGTTGATGCTTATCTTCGCAAGAGAAGATGAATAAGCAGCTCACAGTAAGTAAAAATGTACGAAATATCGTCATGTTACAAGATTTCCTCTTAACTCTCAGTGATTGAGAGGTTAGACTAAGTTTGTTGAAGCTTAGGTTGTTTGTCTAATCACTGGCTATGTATTTAGTTTAGCTAACAACGTACAATTTAGTTATTAAACAAACAGCCTATCATGAAGGCTAATCATGTTTAACTGGTATTAATATAACAAATGACAACTGCAAAGTATGTCGGAGACTTAAAATGAGAAAAACGATTAAATTATCATTAATTGCAGCGTCAGTTTTAGCACTTACTGCATGTAATGATGAAGCTAAAACAGAAAAAACTGAAGCTGTAGCAGCAACCGCACAAGTTGAACTAAATACGCTAGAACAACAACAAGCATATGCATTTGGTTCTTCTGTAGGTAGCTTTTTAGGTAAAGATTTAGAGAGAAGAAAAGAGCTTGGCTTTGATGTAGATCTTAAATTACTACTTCGTGGTTTAGAAGACTCTTTAAAAGGTGAGTCGCAATATGATGAAGTAAAAGTTAATGAAATCTTAACGCAATTTGAAGCATCGCTACAAGAAAAGCAAGAAGCACAAATGAAAGCTGAAGCTGAGAAAAACATTGCTGCTGGCACAGCTTATTTAGCTGAAAACGCTAAAAAAGAAGGTGTAAAAGTAACTGAGTCTGGTTTGCAGTACAAAGTGATTTCGTTAGGCGAAGGTGCTAAACCTGCTGCAGAAGATACAGTGAAGGTACATTATAAAGGTACTTTGCTTGACGGCACTGAATTTGATAGCTCATATGCGCGTAACGAGCCGGCTACATTCCCATTAAATCGTGTGATTTTAGGTTGGACTGAAGGCTTACAGTTAATGCCAGTTGGCTCAAAGTTTGAGTTTACTATCCCAAGCGATTTAGCATACGGGCCAAGTAATAAAGGTCCAATTCCAGCTAATTCTACGTTAATCTTTGAAGTAGAGTTACTTGCTATTGAAAGTGATGACGCTGCGGCTGAGTAATAATACGCCGCTAAAAAAGGGACCCTTTAGGTCCCTTTTTTTTAGGCTGTATGATTAGAATATAAGTTATCTATTAATTCATCTTCAAGTTCAAAGCGAAGTTCTAACGCCTCACCTAAAATCGATAAGTCTTTATCAAAATCTTTTAATAAATCTTCTTTATCTACCTCAGCGTATTTATCATTAAAATCTAATGCAACATCGGTGGTGTCAGAAATACGTGGGTAAAGTGCGTTTGCTAATTGCTGACTTTTAGGGCCTTTATGCTCACACGCTTTGGCAATGTCATCATAAATCTCAAAATGTCCCGCTGATAGATAATCCATCATTAGCTGACAAAATGATAAAATTTTCTCGGGTAATGGCAAAGAGTGATCTTTTTTATCTGCAGGTGAAAAGCCCGCTATTTGACAATATAAAACGATTAACGCTTGTCGTTCACTTAGCCAAGTATCGATAACTGTATGGCTACCACCCCATTTCTGTTGTGCTTTTTCTACACGTGTCAGCATGCTTGTTCTCCTAGAGTGAGTTATCTACGTAAATCAATAAGCTATTATAAATTAAGATATAGCTAAATTAAGTGTATATCAATGTTTTATAATCAATTGGTAAAAAAGTATTGGACTGAATGATTGATAAGAAAAAGCCACCGAAAAGGTGGCTGAATTTCTTTTTAATGGCTTGCTTAAACAAGCTTTTTATTTTTATTAAAATGATTTGTTATTGTTTTATAAACACGAAAGCACAATAGCAAGCTTTTACTTGTGTTGCAAATACATTAACAAGTGGTTTTTATGTTGTTTTATTGAAACTAAAATATCGTTTTTTGGTAAATAAACTTTGTATTTTTAACAGCTGGTTTAAGAAAGTTCATTTTAACGGTTCATTGAATAGAGAGGGGAGAAATATGGTGGTATAATATTCGTTCATACTCTTTAGCTTTGGACTCTTTTTACAATGAGCGAATTAAAAAACGACCGTTATTTACGTGCATTAGCAAAACAACCTGTTGATGTAACACCGGTATGGATGATGCGACAAGCAGGACGCTATTTACCAGAGTACCGTGCCACACGTGCACAAGCGGGCGACTTTATGAGTTTATGTAAAAATGCTGAGCTAGCTTGTGAAGTCACATTACAGCCACTTCGTCGTTACCCATTAGATGCCGCTATTTTATTTAGTGACATTTTAACCATTCCTGATGCGATGGGCTTAGGCTTATATTTTGAAACCGGCGAAGGTCCTAAATTTGAGCGCCCAATTTCTTCATTAGCTGATGTTAAAAAAATTCCAAAAATAGACCCTACCGATGAGCTTGGCTATGTCATGAATGCGGTGAGCACTATTCGTCGCGAGCTTAAAGGTGAAGTGCCATTAATTGGTTTTTCTGGTTCACCATGGACTTTAGCAACATACATGGTTGAAGGTGGTAGCAGTAAAGTATTCGGTAAAATTAAGAAAATGGCATTTGCTGAGCCACAAACATTACACTTACTTTTAGATAAAGTCGCCGATTCGGTTATTGATTATCTTAATGCACAAGTAAAAGCCGGTGCGCAGTCATTAATGATCTTTGACTCATGGGGTGGAGTGTTAAGTCCACGTGATTACAATGAGTTTTCATTACAATATATGCATAAAATTGTTGATGGCCTAATTCGTGAAAACGATGGGCGTAAAGTACCTGTTACTTTATTTACTAAAAATGGCGGGCAATGGATTGAAGCAATTGCGGCAACAGGATGTGATGCCGTCGGCCTTGATTGGACTATTAATATTAGTGATGCAAAACGTCGTGTTGGTGATAAAGTTGCATTGCAAGGTAATATGGACCCATCAATGTTGCACGGAACACCTGAACGCATTCGCCAAGAAGTCGGGACTATTTTAGAAGATTTTGGTACGGGTAATGGCCATGTATTTAATTTAGGCCATGGTATCACTCCAGATGTAGACCCTGAAAATGCAGGCGTGTTTATTAATGCCGTGCATGAGCTTAGTGCTAAATACCATAAGTAAAATTGGCTAAGTAACATTAAAAAGCCCGCTTAATGAGCGGGCTTTTTGCTATTTTAAAATCGTGTTTATTTAAACATACGATTTAAACCATTAAGTGCAGCTACTCGATAAGCTTCTGCCATCGTGGGGTAGTTAAACGTGGTGTTTACAAAGTAATCAATTGTATTACCTTCCCCTTTTTGCTCCATAATAGCTTGTCCAATATGTACAATTTCAGAGGCGCGTTCACCAAAGCAATGTACGCCAAGTACTTCTTTGGTTTCTGTGTGGAATAAAATTTTCAAGCTACCCACTTGTGTACCTGCTATTTGTGCACGTGCTAAATGTTTAAATTGAGCACGACCCACTTCATAAGGGATTTTAGCCGCGGTAAGCTCTTGTTCTGTTTTACCAACAGAGCTCATTTCTGGAATGGTATAAATGCCCGCAGGAATATCTTTAATAAGTTTCTCATCACAGTTACCTGTGGTGATTGCATCAGCTGCGATTCTGCCTTGGTCATATGCAGCACTTGCTAAACTTGGATAGCCAATAACGTCACCAACAGCATAAATATTATCAATGTCTGTTTGGTACATTTCATTTACTCTAAGCTGGCCTCGGCCATCTGCTTTTAGGCCCACAGCTTCTAAGTTAAGTGTATCTGTATTACCTGTTCGTCCATTGGCAAATAAAATACAGTCAACTTGTACACGTTTACCAGATTTTAAATGCATTACCACGCAGTCTTCACGCGTTTCGATACGCTCAAACTCTTCGTTGTGGCGAATAACAATGCCGCTGTTCCAAAAGTGGTAGCTTAATGAATCTGAAATTTCTGCATCCATAAAGGCCAAAAGGCGGTCACGTGTATTTACTAAATCGACCTTGGCACCTAAACCTTTAAAAATCGAAGCATACTCACAACCAATAACACCCGCACCATAAATCAGTACGCGTTGAGGATCATGTTCTAGCCCTAAAATAGTATCGCTGTCGTAAATACGTGAATGGGTAAAATCAACCTCTGGAGGGCGATATGGACGTGAACCAGTAGCAATTACAATTGTTTTTGCTGTGATTCGATCTGATGTTCCATCTGGGCGTTTTACATCAATCGTATGTTGATCAACAAAGCTTGCATTACCTTTATATAAATCAACTCTATTACGATCGTAAAAACCACTACGCATGTTAGATTGATCGGCAATAACAGAGCTTGCATGGCCAAGAATATCAGGGAAAGTTAAACGGCTTGAGCGCTCGTTTAAACTAAATAATGGATTCGCTTTATATTCGATATAACGGCTAACTGAGTGGCGTAATGCTTTTGAGGGAATTGTTCCCCAGTGTACACAACCACCACCGACTGACTTGTGACGTTCGATCACGGCCACTTTTTTGTTGTTTTTTGATAACTTCATGGCGGTGCCTTCACCGCCAGGGCCTGTGCCTATAATAATTGCATCATATTGATAAGAAACAGGTTTTGTTTTTTTCTCTGGTTGTTTTGACACAGCCACTCCTAAATTAGCTAAAAGAGGCTTTTAACAACCTCGCATTAAGTGCAAGCCAAGCCTGCTTTTGATTTTGCCAAGCAGCTTCAAGCTCATGATATTGTGCCATTAAAGCGGATTCTTCGCACTGTTTTGCCATATTATTTTTCTTAATTTCGAGAATTTCTCTTTGTAATTGGCAATAATGCTGCAGCTTTTTCAATAATAAATCATACTCGTTCTGTAATAATGTAAGCTTATCTTGCGTTAAAGGCAATTTTGCTAAACGAATTTGGGTTTTATGCATTAGTGTTTCGGCTTTTGCTTTTTCAATACGCTCAACGGGTGTACGCTTTAATTTACTTGCTAAACCTATAGCAGCTAACGAGCGAATCATCCACTTTGTTGGATCATAATGAAACCAGCGAATACCATTTCTATAGTCACTAGCAAAAATATGATGATAATTATGATAGCCCTCACCATAAGTAAATAAGGCTAAAAAGCCATTATCACGGGCAGTATTTTTTTCTGTATACGGACGAGCACCCCAAATATGAGCCACTGAGTTAATAAAGAAAGTAAAGTGTTGGCTTAATACTAAGCGCAATAACCCAACCAATAATAGCATACCCCAAATATCGCCTATTAAAGCACCGAGTAGTAAAGGGAGTCCTACATTCATTAAAATGACTAATTTGAAGTAATGCTTATGTTGCCACATAACAATTTTATTGCGTTGTAAATCACGACAATTACTATAATCACCGTAACTATCACCTTGGTAGTTTCGTAGCATCCAACCTATATGACTATACCAAAAGCCGTTTGTGGCTGCGTATGGGTCTTTTACAGGGTCGTCTACTTGGCCATGATGAACTCGGTGATCACTGCTCCAGTGCAAAGCACTATTTTGTAATGCAAATGCGCCGCCTAAAGCAAAAATAAATTCAATAGCTGGGTGAGCTGAATAAGCTTTATGTGCCCATAAGCGATGATAACCTGCGGTAATAGAAAGCCCCGCAAAAAACATACAGATAACAAATATCACCCAATGCGTGGCACTAAAACCAAAGGTAATACCGTACCAAGGCACTAAAGTAACAGCACCGATAAAGGTCAGGCTAAAAAATAGGACGTTAGTCCAAAGTAAAGGTGGTTTTTTCATCATTTATAATCTCAGCGTACAACTGTAAGCTAAAATAGTATTTCAATCTCTTGCCGTCAAGTATTAGACTAGGGATCTGAGCAATAATCATCAAAATTTAATATATTGGCATTCTGGAGAGCAATAAATGTCTGGTGTTAGAGCACAACAAAAGCAAAAAACACGACAAGCACTAATTGAAGCGGCATTTAATCAGCTAAGTGCTGACCATAGCTTTTCTAATTTAAGTTTACGTGAGGTTGCACGCGAAGCGGGTATTGCCCCAACGTCTTTTTATCGTCATTTTAAAGATATGAATGAGCTTGGTTTAACTATGGTTGATGAGGCGGGTTTAACCCTACGCCAACTCATGCGCCAAGCGCGACGACGTATTGCCGATGGCGGTAGTGTAATAAACACCTCTGTTGTGACTTTTATGGAGTTTATAGATAACTCAAGTAATCAGTTTCGGTTATTACTACGTGAGCGCTCTGGTACTTCTAAAGCGTTTAGAGCTGCGGTAGCACGTGAAGTTAAGCATTTTATTTTAGAGTTGGCGCACTATCTTGAAGGCGAAACTAAATGCGACCCTGTACATGCATATATACAAGCAGAGGCAATGGTCACATTAGTATTTAATGCTGGAGCTGAAGCACTTGATATTGAGGGCCAACAACGTGATGAATTAATAAAGCGAGTGATATGGCAATTACGTTATATTAGTCGTGGCGCTGATAATTACACGCGAGATAAAAATAAAGTATTAGAAAGCAGTAAAAGTTAATATAAACATGGTGTAGGGTTGGGGTTGGTATTTTAAACGTTGAACCTCCATTATTTGTTGTTTTTATTTTTATTTTAACTAAATGGCGCATAAAAAATTCTTCAACTTGGCTTTTAATCCAATAATTAAGAAAATTTTATGCTTGATCCCTTGCCTTACAAGTGTTAAAAATAAGCCTCACTGAACACACACACGATGACAAGATGCAAAATATTCGTTTAATTACACTAAAACTTAACCTCTTACTGCTGATACAAGTAAGCGGGGATTAGTGTGTTTGCATCAAGTTAACATCAAAAAACCCCGCAATAGCGGGGTTTTTTTTATTTCGCAGCTGGGATAAGTTGAATTTTAAGTAGCACTGGAGTGAGGGGCAATTATGCAAGACCAAGATAAAGTATGGATTTTTGACACAACATTACGTGATGGCGAACAGGCATTAAAAGCAAGTCTTACTGAAGATGATAAAATTCAATTAGCGCACACTATCAGTCGCCTAAATGTAGATGTAATGGAAGTGGGTTTTCCGGTATCTAGCCCTGCTGATTTTCGTTCGGTGCAGCGTATTGCAACCGAAGTAAAAGGCCCTATTATTTGTGGCCTAGCGCGTTCTGTTGCAAAGGATATTGAAGCGTGTGGTGAAGCACTTCGCACCGCTCAACAAAGCCGTATCCATACTTTTATTGCAACCAGCCCGCTTCACTTAGATCATAAATTACGCATGAGTTTAGATGATGCTACAGCGATGGCGGTTAAGTCGATTAAATTAGCTCGTAACTATACTGATGATGTAGAGTTCTCGTGTGAAGATGCGGGGCGTACCCCTCACTGGGATTTATGTAAAATTGTAGAACAAGCGATTAAAGCTGGTGCTTCAACAATTAACTTACCAGATACCGTCGGCTTTGTTACTCCTGATGAATATGCTGCAATGATTCGTCATTTAATGAACAATGTTCCTAATATTGATCAGGCCCGCCTGAGTGTGCATTGCCATAACGATTTAGGTTTGGCAGTCGCCAACTCAGTCGCGGCTGTGCAAGCTGGTGCACGCCAAATTGAGTGTACTATTAATGGTATTGGCGAGCGTGCGGGTAACTGTTCACTTGAAGAAGTGGCCATGATCATGAAAATGCGCAAAGATCACTTAAAAGTACACACCGATATAAAAAGTGAAGAGATTTATCGCGCATCTCGTCAAGTGGCAAAAATTTGCAATATGCCAGTTCAACCTAATAAAGCGATTGTTGGCGAAAATGCCTTTGCACATAGCTCAGGTATTCACCAAGATGGCGTATTAAAAGCACAAAACACCTATGAAATTATGTCACCTGAGAGTGTCGGTGTGCCAAACAATCAATTAAATATGACTTCGCGTTCTGGTCGTCATGTTATTGAGCATCGCTTAGAAGAGTTAGGCTATCAAAAATCAGACTACGATATGGATAGCTTATACGAGAGCTTTTTAGCGTTAGCAGATCAAAAAGGGACAGTATACGACTACGACTTAGAGGCAATGATTTACTTTAACCAAATTAATGTTAAAGATGAAAAATACCAATTAGAGTTTGTTAATTCAGCATCTAACTCTCAATCGGTTGCCAGTTCGACTATCGGAATGTTGGTTGATGGAGAATCAAAGCAAGAGGCTGCAACAGGGAATGGACCTGTAGAGGCTTCGTTTGCCGCGATTGAACGTTTAACGGGCATTAGCGTCGAAATGATTGAATATAACCTAGAGGCAACAGGCCAGGGTGCCAGTTCTTTAGGTCAAGTAAATATAATAGCAAAATTTGAAGGACGCCCTTATCATGGAGCAGGTATTGCTGCAGATGTGGTTGAGGCGTCAGTACGCGCTATGATACGTGTGTATAACTTAATTTATCGTGCACAAAAAGTGTCTGATTTAAAACAACAAAGGAAAGCAGGATGAGTAAAACAAACTACAGCGTTGCCGTATTAGCAGGCGATGGTATTGGCCCAGAAGTAATGGCAGCAGCAGAGCAAGTACTTGATGCTGTAAGCAATAAGTTTGGTTTTACCTTGACCCGCGCACACCATGCAATTGGTGGAGCTGCTATCGATGAATTTGGTAAAGCTTTACCTGAAAGTACATTAACAGCATGTGAAAACGCCGATGCTATTTTATTTGGTTCAGTAGGGGGCCCTAAATGGGAAAACCTACCGCCAAATGAACAGCCAGAGCGTGCTTCTTTATTGCCTTTACGTAAACATTTTGGTTTGTTTTGTAACCTTCGCCCTGCACAGTTATTACCTGCATTAAGTGCCGCTTCACCACTGCGAGCCGATATTAGTGCACAAGGGTTTGATATTTTATGTGTACGTGAATTAACCGGTGGTATTTACTTTGGTGAAAAAGGCCGCAGCGGTGAGGGTGCAGATGAAGCTGCATTCGATACGCAAACATATTCTCGTAAAGAAATAGAACGCATTGCACGCTTTGCTTTTGAAGCTGCAAAATTACGTAGTAACCATGTGACATCGGTTGATAAAGCCAATGTATTAGCATCAAGCGTATTATGGCGTGAAGTGGTCACTGAGGTAAGTAAAGATTACCCAGAAGTCAGTTTAGATTATATTTATGTCGATAACGCTGCGATGCAATTAGTAAAGCAACCGAGCCAATTCGATGTACTACTTTGCGATAACTTATTCGGTGATATTTTATCAGATGAGTGTGCGATGATCACAGGCTCTATGGGCTTATTACCTTCTGCTAGTTTAAATCAATCGGGCTTTGGCCTGTACGAACCTGCAGGTGGATCAGCGCCTGATATTGCAGGCAAAGGCGTTGCTAACCCTATTGCACAAATTTTAAGTGCGGCGCTTATGCTCCGTTACTCTTTAGGACAAGATGAAGCGGCGCGTACGATTGAAAAAGCAGTAGCAGAAGCCGTTGAAGCTGGCGTTGGTACGCCAGATATCTACCCAAATGGTGGATACAGCACAAGCGATGTAGCAGCAGCCATCGTTTCACGTATTTAATATATAAGTCGCAGCACCGTTATGTTGCGACTTAACAGATTAGGGAATTAGCAAGTGGCCCAAACGTTATACGACAAAATTTGGCAGGCACACACCGTTGCCAGCATAAACGAGCAAACAGACTTACTTTATATTGACCGTCATTTAGTTCACGAAGTAACTTCGCCGCAAGCATTTGCGGGTTTACGTGAGAAAAGTCGTAAAGTACGCTGCCCAGAAAAAACCTTTGCTACGATGGATCATAACGTATCGACAAAAAGTCGTTCATTAGATGCCGCGAGTGAAGTATCTAAAAATCAATTAATGGCTTTAGATGCAAACTGTAAAGAATTTGGCATTGTATTGTACGATTTAAATTCAATTAACCAAGGCATTGTGCATGTAATGGGCCCAGAGCAGGGCATTACCTTACCCGGTACCACTATAGTATGTGGCGATAGTCATACTTCAACGCATGGAGCATTTGGTGCGCTAGCACATGGTATTGGAACCTCTGAAGTTGAACACGTATTAGCAACACAAACATTGCAACAGAAAAAAGCTAAATCACTAAAGATTCAAATTAATGGGGTATTACGCCCAACCGTTACTGCTAAAGATTTAATCATGGCAGTAATTGGTAAATTAGGTACCGCAGGCGGTACTGGTTACGTAGCAGAGTTTTGTGGTGAAGGTATTGAAGCGCTGTCCATGGAAGCACGTATGACATTGTGTAACATGAGTATAGAAATGGGCGCTAAGGCCGGTTTAATTGCTTCAGATAAAGTGACTTACGATTACTTAAAAGGCCGCCCATTTGCACCTAAAGGTGCTGATTTTGACGCAGCAGTTGAATACTGGGAGACGTTAAAAACAGATGAAGGCGCGCAGTTTGATTTAGTTGTTGAATTAGAAGCTGTAGATATTCAGCCACAAATTACGTGGGGCACTAGCCCTGAACAAGTAATTGGTGTTGATGAGTGTATTCCTGATCCTGATAAAGAGCCTGATTTAATTAAAGCGGACGCAATTCGTAGCGCACTTAAATACATGGATTTAAAAGCCGGTGATAAGCTTTCAAGTGCAAAAGTCGATACTGTATTTATTGGCTCATGTACTAATAGCCGAATTGAAGATTTACGTGCAGCGGCCAAAATTGTTGAAGGCAAACAGGTTGTAGCGGGTATTGAAGCGTTAATTGTACCGGGCTCAGGCTTAGTTAAAAAACAAGCTGAAGACGAAGGCTTAGCCGATATCTTTAAAGCCGCAGGTTTTGAATGGCGTGAACCGGGTTGCTCTATGTGCTTAGCAATGAATGATGACCGTTTAGAAGCAGGCAAACGTTGTGCTTCAACTTCTAATCGTAACTTTGAAGGGCGCCAAGGCCGTGGCGGTCGTACGCATTTAGTTAGCCCTGCAATGGCTGCTGCTGCGGCAATACATGGTCACTTTGTTGATATTAGAGGAGAAGCCTAATGAGCGTGTTTTTTAGTGGCTTAATGGCCCCACTTGATAAAAATAATGTCGATACAGACCAAATAATTCCAAAACAGTTTTTAACATCAACCAGCCGCGATGGCTTTGATGCGGCATTGTTTTACGATTGGCGTTATTTAGACAATGGTGATGCAAACCCTGAGTTTATTTTAAACCGTCCGTGTTACCAAGGCGCAAAAATACTATTAACACGTGATAATTTTGGTTGTGGTTCTTCACGTGAGCATGCTCCTTGGGCACTTAAGCAGTATGGTTTTGAAGTCATTTTAGCTGAAAGTTTTGCTGATATTTTCTTTAATAACTGTGGTAATAATCAAATGCTGGCAATTGCTTTACCAGCTCAAACGCTAGAGCAATTATTTGTGCTAAGCGAGCAGCATGATGATATTCACATTGATATTGATTTAGAAAACCAAACATTAAACAGCAATAAATTTGAACCAATTAGCTTCGACATTCGTAAAGATGTGAAAGAGCGTTTATTAAGTGGCTTAGATTTTATTGGTGTTACCGAAACACTTAATCACCAAATTGATGCGTTTGAGCAGCAATTAGCTAGCGCACGTTCTTGGCAGTAAAAGTACACGATATTTTCCCTATTTAGCGCGGCAAACGCCGCGCTTTTTTATACATCTTTACGTTTGTACTCGGTCATAAATAAGGTGTCTTCTTTGATTATTTCATTATCGCATGGATAAATTAACGATCCTTTAAATTGCTTTTCATAGTGGGTATCTACTTTAAGTACTAATTTATGGTCGTAAAAAAACAGCAACTGTGTCCCTTCTCTTTTTTTTACAATATGTTGCGCGAATGCAATTTCATACTCTTGGTAACTTAAAAAATCTGTGTGTTTATAGCTGATAATCTTATGCATAATGCTATTAAAAAGAAGTTTAAAGTAGTCTTTATTAAGCTGTCTATCGGGTGTAGATAGGCCTATAAATGGTGCATCACTAGAAAAACGCAATCTTTTTGATTTAGCGAGTACCTCGCGTTCGAACATTTCATATTCGCTCATATTTATAACGTACTCATTCGTATTTTAAGGAAGGGGGCTACATCAAAAGATAGCTAACAGCATCATTTAAATGCACTTATTCGCTTTTTACGGATTTTAATATAAAAAACGTAGCTGTAAAACATGGACCAGTAGCGTAGATTATAACAACGATTGGCATAGTATAAGTAACGATTCGGTTTAAGGAAGAAATTATGCAGCATGATATGACTCAAGCCATTATAGATTGGCAGCAAGGAGAAGCGGCGTCACAAGAAAATATGTATTTGATTATTTATGATCAATTACGCACGCTAGCCTCTTCACAACGACGTAAAGTAGCGCAGAAATTTGGCGAGCAAACAATCGAAGAGCATATAAATTCAACTACCGCGATTGTGCATGAGGTCTATATTAAACTTGAGCATGCAAATAATGAGCAGTTTAGTAATCGCAAAGAATTCTTTTTAATGATTGCACGCACTATCCACAATATTTTAGTGGATCAAGCGCGTAAAAATGCAGCGCAAAAACGCCAAGTTGAACTCACTGTGCTTGATGAGAGAATTGATGATGATATAAATATGGCCGTGTTTGAACAAAGTCAGCAAATGATTGATTTAGGCAATGCCTTGCAGCTGATGGAGACGCAGTTTCCGCGTCAAGCACAAAGCATGCAATTAAAATACTTTGGTGGGTTATTAGTGAAGGAAATTTCAGCACTCCTCGCAATTAGTATCTCTAGTGCAGAAAAAGACATCGCGTTTGCAAAATCATGGCTAAAACTAAGGTTAAGTGAATGAAAAAGCTTATTATGACAACAAGTTATCAAGGGCTACCGCTGGCGTGTTATTGGAACTCTATAACAAAAAATATATTATTAATTAGTCAGCGCCATGAGCTTACTGTATTTACGTGTTTTGGTTTTTTCAAAGCAAAAAAAACTCTTAAAATCACACCTAAAATTGCAATCGAAATGCATTTTAGAAAGCTCAGTAAAGAAAAAATAGGCATTATAATGCTCAAAATAAAGGGTGTTTTATTGAAAGCGCAAGCGATTGATATTTCGTCGGGTGACAAAGTGGCGTTGGCATCATTAAATTACCAGCAGCTAGTTGCACGCTAAATTATCTATTTTTGAAAAATGAAAAGCCAAGGTAAAGCCTAAATATTGCGCGTAATAATCACGAATTAAGCATTATTAAATCGTATCCTAGCTTGCGCAAAGCAACGCTTTTTTAAGGTGTTGGGTTTTTTACGCCAAGTATATGCTCAGTATAGGGGCAACCATAACCGCCTACGTGCTCTGATAAAAGCCTTTAGACTGAGAGCTATTACTAAGTGAGTATGTTAACTTAGCATTTAACTAAAAGTAAGGTATTGATTAAAGGCATAAAATGGATTTTATTTTTAAAGTACAGGTATTTAAATGAGTGAATTAGCTTTATTTGAACATTTTTGTATTTTAATTGATATGCCTAAAAGCCAACATCAAGAGTATATTACTCAACATCTCAACAACCCCGAGTTAATAGCCGAACTAACCGCATTACTTAATCATCATTTTAGTGCCAACCCACACACACAATGGCATGACTTAATTGCTAAACAGGCACACACCGTCACCGGTGATGAGCAGTTGCAACACTTGCTTGGTTCTAAGGTTGGCGTATACACCTTAAAAAAAGTAATTGGTGAGGGTGGAATGGGGAAGGTGTTTTTAGCTGAACGTCACGATAAATTAATCAATCAACAGGTTGCAATTAAGTTTTTCAGTCCTTCAATTATGCAGGTCGTTGGGGCTAATTTAGCGCAAAACCAAGCTCAAATTTTAGCACAGTTAAATCACCCTAATATTACGTATGTTTACGATACAGGGGTGACTGAAAGTGGCCTGCATTATGTTGTTATGGAATATGTTAAAGGCGTGCCGATAGATCAATTCTGCGCAAATAAAAATCTTAATTTTATGCAACGAATTGAATTGTTTTTAACGGTATGCGATGCAATTTCTAAAACGCATTTAATTAATATTGCCCATAGTGATATTAAGCCAGCTAATATTTTAGTTAGTGATGAAGGTGTGGCCAAAATACTCGACTTTGATATTTCAAAAGTACTGCAACATAACGAAATTGAGACAAGCAACGACGGTGTGAAACGTTATTTACGAGCACTTAGTTTGGTATATGCATCACCTGAGCAGCTTGCGGGGAATGATTTAACACTTGCCACAGATCAATATTCGTTAGCGGTACTATTGTATGTATTATTAACTAACGAAGTTCCGTTTAATGTAAAAGATAAAGCCGTCAATGAGTTGATGACTGATATATCTGCTGGTAATGCTCAATTGTTAGATTTAGATGCTAAGACACTTAATATGAATTTATATCAACAATGGTATGTGCAAAGTGATATTAAATATATTATTAATAAAGCCATGTCTGTTGATATAAATAAACGATATAAATCAGTTAAAGCATTTAAATCAGATATTTATAAGGCCCTTAATTATTTTCCTACCGAAGTTTGCAGCAGTGTTAGGCATCGAGTAAAAAAATGGCTAGCTCGAAACCCTGTCATAGCAGTAAGTAGCTGTTTAATCGTTGTCTCGACGATCAGTTTATGTGTGCTTAATAATACACTTTATCAGCAACCACCAGGGAGTGTATTTAGTGCTATGCAAGGGGGGCAAAAAGACAGTGATAAGCGTATCGGGAAAGCGTTATCTGAGCGTGATAAGCTGCAGCTGTTTTATGATATAGCTTATGCTTTATATCAACATGAACAGTATAATCAAGCGATTAGTATTTTAGAGTCGGTACTTGATAACCCGCTTTATAGGCAACAAGATAGAGCGAAGAATACCCCTGTTTTGTCATTACTATTGATTGATTGTTATAAGAAAAACAATCAATTAAATAAAGCCAATACACTCAATAAAATAGTAAACAAATAACATATCACTCAATACGATGACATTGAGTGCGTACTCGTCTACGGCAATAAAAATCCACCAAGATTCACCCTCGTTTAGTACTTTGTAACTTTATTTATATTTTTTACCAAAATAATTACGGATTTTATTTTTAACTTCGTAGCTATTTTTAAAACCTTACTCAAGTACATTGGTTGTAAATTCAAAGAAGGAAACAATCATGAGTGATGAAACAAAAGAGCCACAAGGTAATGAAGTCGCAACTTCGCTAACAAACAACACAAATAACGACCAGCGAGAAAATTCACCTAAAACAGTTATTGATAATAGTTTAATGGCTGTATTGGATTTTTTAGCTAAACCATGGGGGCAGGTTTTTTCAACTTTAATACTGTGTAATAAGTTCACTGTTGCAATGTTGGGATTGTTTTTAGTTGCGGGATACTTACCTGCAATTGAAGTTTTTTCGAATACGATTTCTCTGTATGAACAGCTTAATGTTGGTATTTTCCCTTTGCTAGTTGTTGCCGTTATGGTGCTTTATGCACTTGGTGTAAAGCGCATAGTTAGTAAGTTAGCCTCTATCGCATTGGTTTTATTTGTGGTGTATCAACTTTATGAGGTTTACGACTATTTTTCACAGTTATCTGGTGGGCGAATGGGGCTTGATAAGCGCGCGATTGAAATGATCGCAGATACGGTTCGTTATGGCTTGGTACTTTGGGTAGTCAGTTTCATTATTGTCACTATGTTATCTTTTTTGCCTATTTACAAAACAAATGACAAGCTATGGCCTGCGCTTAAAAAAGTCGTTAACACCCCCGCTGAGAGTAATATTGATGTACAACAATATACACAAACTATTAATAGCGGTATTCAATCGGCGGTTAGTAAAGGGCAAGCCTCGTTAAAAGACGCCGATTTAAGCTCTAAAACCAAAGCGTTAACGAATGCAAAAGGGGGAGCCGTTATACAGAAGCTTGCCATTGCGATTGCTGTTATTGTCGCGTTATTTACATTGATTAGCCTATTGTTTTCAGGGAATTCGGCACCTAACGAAAAAGAAGTGCAGCAAGCCTTTGCAAAACAAGGTGTTATTAATCTTGGGTTTGTTAGCGGTGAAATTACAAATGTAAAACTCAATGACTGTGTTGAGTTAGAAGAAAAATCTCAGCCGACTTTTGAATGTAATATTGATGCGATGGTGAAATATGATTTAGGTGGTTTGGGTAAAATGTTTGGCTCTAAATCAGGTGGAGATGCATTTAATGAGTCGTTTAATGAATCGTTTATTTTTATTCAAGGGAGCCGTGGTTGGTACATTCAAGAATAACCTAGCATTAAGCGTAACCTATTGTATTTAAAGTAAGGAATAAAAATGAAATTAGTAAAAATAGCAGTAATGAGTTTATCGGTTTTAGTTTTGACGGCATGTGGGAGTGAAAGTTTTTATCAGGGGAGCTATGTTGATTTAAAAAAGGGGGATAAAAAATTAACGTTAACGGATTCTACAATAAAGTTAGAAAAAAGAGATAAGGTAAAATTAGAATCAGACATTGTGATTAACGATATTATAGAACCCGCAGATCGCTTTTCTCCAGGTGGTATGCGCGTGACATTTACAGAGAAAGAGAAAACCCACAACATTGCCTTTAGCTTTTTGAGTGAAGATATTGTATTAATTGATGGCACGATGATGGTGCGAGAAAATATCGATACCGATGACTTAACCGACTATGCAGAGCAATATTATGGTGAATATACTTTTAATGATGACAACAAAAGTATGAAAGTAACCTTTGACAGCAAGCAACTTAAAGTTATCGCTAAAAAAGGCAATAAAGAGCATGAGGAAGTTTTTACTTATTTGCAGGCATACCCCGTTGAAATACAAAATAAACAAATGATTTTATTAGCGAATGGAAAAAAAGGAATTATAGGTAAGTTTCAATATGATAAAGAGTGTATTAGCATTAAAGATGTAACATTGACGAAAATATAAAATAACAAGCGCGGCGTTTAGAAGCGTTTTCTATGACTCCGCGCTTGTACGTATCCATTTAGTGCTAATTACAACTTTAGAATAATGCTCAGTTTAATGTCTAAAATCAGCCATTAAAGCGGGTATCCCAGGTAACATACCCACAATAGCCATGACGCTAGTGAGTGTAATAAACATAATAAGCGGTATCACCCAGCGGCTCATTTTACTTAAGTTGGCGCTGCGTTCTTTGCAGCCAATTAATCCTAAGTTATCTAATAACATAGTGAGCGACCAACCAAAAGCAGGGTTAACTAAGCTCGATGCAAACACAACAATCGCTGCAGATTGCGTGGTTTTCCCCTCTCGGGTCATTTCCATACCAGCTTCTAACAAGGGAATAAATACCCCCACAATAAGGGCTACACACAGTACCGGTTGCCAAATTGCTAAATCCATAGGGTAACCCCATAATCCTGCAATAACACAAAATAAGGCCGTTAAAATAGCGCCGGCTGGAATGGGGCGTTTCGCAATAGCTGCTGGCACAATGTATGTCCCCCACGATGAAGTAAAGTTAGCTCCACCTGCCAGAGAACCAAACGTTTGCCTAATGGATGCACTAAGCATGGTGTCATCTATATCCATTTGTACTTTTTCGGTGCGCTGAGGGTAGCTAATTTTTTGAAACACTTGATGCCCTAAAAAGTCAGGTGACCACATCGCCACGGCAAGTACTGCAAATGGTAATACCACCACAAAGCTTTCAAGTGTGGGTAAGCCAAGCATCCAGCCTGTATTTTCACCCCACCAGTACATCGGGTTCATGTTAGGTAGCCCTGGTGCCGTATGAAACTCAAACGGAGCGCCTAAGGCAAATGCAACACCGCCACCAATAACGCAGCTAAGAGGCACTGCCAGCCAGCGCTTTTTAAAGTGCTCGAGCAAGGCATATAGTACAATCGTGGCTAAAATAACAATAAAGGCAATATGCGCCATATCAATACCTTCGGCCCAAGCGAATAGCTTTTTAACTTGCGAAATTGTGCCAATAAACCCTAAATATATAAGTAAACCACCACACACGCCTTTACTGGTTAAGCGTGCTAATAAACTCCCTCCTTTTGTAATGGCTAATATGAGCCCAAAGGCACCAATGAGTAAACCAAATGCCATAGGGTGTCCCCCAGCAGCAACAACAATAGGAATTAAAGGAATGAGTGGGCCATGAGTGCCGGCTAAATTTGCAGTAGGTAAAATAAAACCTGAAAATAAAATAATAAAAATAGAAACAATGAGTAATTCGTAACGTACGTTTTCCAGGACAAATGACTCGCTTAAACCTAACGGTGCTGCAAAGGTCGCTGCAATTGCGCCAACCATAACCACTTTACCAATAGTGCCTGCCATTGCTGGAATGGTGTCTTCAAATTCAAATCGGTAATCTCTAAACGGTAAATTAGGACGCCAGCGTTTAGGTTGCATTATTTGCAATTCGTGCTCTAGATACTCATCGCGCGTATTAAATTGTGAGCTTGGTTTGTGTTGCTTTTGATAGCTAGTTGAATCAGCATTATAAACTGAATCTTGTGGTTCATTACCCTGCGGGGTTGTTTGCATAAGCCCTCCTGTTACTCGTTTCTTAATTTGCGATACTGCGTTTGTTGAGGCAATTTAATAGTGAGTAAACAGAGTAACTTAGCTTTTATAAAAAACTGTATAGGCAAAAGGTCGCGTATGGTTGATTTTAATACAAAAAAAGTTGGATACGCTGCATATAATTTAATGTAGTGCTAAAAATATATTTTTTATTTTTAATAATCAATTAGTTATTGTTTTTCTTGGCGGGACCTTAATCAATGTTAGCTTTTAGTCTTAAGATAAGCGAAAGCTTCTTACGCAAAACAAATATGATAGCGAATCGATACAATCATGATAACGAGATGGCAAAGGAAATGGTTGAGGTGATAATACTATGTGGTTATTGGGTAAACCTTCCCCTTAGAGGTTTAACACGCTATGGTATTAAAAAATATGATAACGAGAACATTATGAAATTATTAACTGCAGCCACTTTATTAATGGCCACACCTTGGGTTATTGCAAGGCCTGCACCTTTGGTATCTATTGCCACACATGATGCGTTTTTTAATAATATTGCGGCGTATTGTGGTAAAGCATTTGAGGGCAAAGTCACGGTAGATAATGCACAAGGACCGAGTTCATTTACCGATAAAAAACTGGTTATGCATGTACGAAAATGCACAGATAACGAGCTGCAAGTGCCGTTTCATGTGGGTGATGATGCCTCACGGACATGGATCATCACTAAAACAGGCAGCGGACTGAGCTTAAAGCATGACCATCGTCATGAAGATGGCAGCGATGATATTTCAACTATGTATGGCGGTCACACGTTAGATGCAGGCTTTGCACAAATGCAGTCATTTCCTGCTGATCAATACTCAAAAGAGTTATTTGTGTCGCAAGGGATCGCGCAATCAGCCGGAAACACATGGCAAATGTATATTTACCCTAAAGTATTTACTTACCGTTTAATTCGTCAAGGAAGAGAGTTTAAGGTTGATTTTGATTTAACAAAACCGGTTAAAGCACCCGCAGCTCCTTGGGGCTATGTTAACTAAGCGTGCTTAGTTTTCTTCGCATTGTAAAAGTACATTTAAAGGTGGTTGATAAGCACGTGGTTTGGTGGGAAAGCGTTTGTATTCCTGTACACCTTCAAGCACCTTTAGCATAAAGGTTTTTCCGCGGCATAAGCGATCTGCATGACGCAACAAAAACATACTTTGATTGGCAAAGTGTTTGTAATCGTCAGATTGGATTTCTATTTTATAATTATTAGTGCCTATTTTAGTTTGTTTATAATGTACTTTATTATCAAAATCATATGACTTTGTGGTTTCGCCTGTATCTGCGCAGGCTGTGCCTATTCCTGTATAAGTGAAAACGGCTACCATAGATAGTAAGTTTAGTATTTTTAAGTGTTTCATATATATCCTTTTATTTACGAACTTAATACCGATTACGTACTCATATAAACTGTTATGTTTGTACCTAGAGTTTAACACCGAAAATGGGAATTGTGATGTTTAAACAAATAAAACAACTGTTTAATGTATTTGACCAACCACAGCCAGGCTTAAAGCAACATGATTTAAAAACAGCCGTTGCAGCTTTGCTAATTGAAGTTATGCGTGCTGATGACAAACTGCATAATGAAGAGCAGCACACATTAACGAACACCTTAAAAAAGTACTTTAATTTAACCGATTTAGAAGTGACTGAGCTCACTACTAATGCACAAAACAGTTTAGATAGTGCAACCGATTATTTTCAATTTTCGAGTCAAATAAATGAACACTGCACTGCTTCACAACGAATTGAAATTATAGAGTTATTATGGCGTTTAGCGTATGCCGATGGCGAGCTTGATCCCGAAGAGGAATATATAATACGCAAAGTAGCTGGGTTATTGTATGTGGCACACACTGACTTTATCGCCGCTAAACTAGCAGTTATAAATTAAGTTAAATTAGTGATTTACCACAATACATTGCACCTCTTCTAGGACTATCGAAAGCTGCTTTTTAGGGTAATATAAACTACATTGTTGATTTGATTTTTGTAATATAAATTTCTCTGAAGGCAGGTTATGGGCACCTAATATAGGCAGGCCATCGGGGCCTTTGGCGCTAACATGATCGATAAATAATTCACTACGCTTAGTAAATACATTATTAGCAAGTGCAACCGGGTGCCCCCCTTTAGCTTTAACAATAGCATGTTGCAGTAAAGCAATTGTTTGAGGCGAGCTTTGCGCTAATAATGCATTATGTCTCTCATCACTTGTTGAACGACAACCAGCAAGTAAAGCGAAAAAAATGAAGCTTGTAGTCAATACTTTAATCATTCGTTATTTATTCTCACTGGGCCAAGATAAATCCATATTGTTTAGGTGAATTGATTTATTTGGTTTAAGTAAAGGGACTGTCGTGTTTTGTGTTGAAAATTGGGCCGTGGGTGCTTTATTTACACTTTGCTCAATAGCGATAGGACAGCTTTCATTATCGATATAATACAAAGCAGCAGCGAGTACTTCTTCGTTACTATCCCCTAGCTGATTGTTAAAATCATCTGCAATTGTACAGCCTTTTATATCTGCGTTTGCCTGAGGGGTGAAAGTAGGGCTAAAGCCCGCAGCATAATCACCAAAGCCTTTATAGTTAGCGCCACTAAACTGAATCGTGTAATACGTTGTTGCACAGTTATGGGTTGGGGTAAATCCATACGGTTTCCCACAGGTCGTATCGCCAATTAAGATTACTTCGGTATCAATACCTTGTAAGCCATTGATAAATGCTTCTGAAGCAGAACAAGTACCCGATGTACTCAATACATATATTTTAGATAAGTTTAAATTGGGTAATTCATCACTTTTTAATTGAAAAGTAGAGTAATCAACTTCTTGGTCTATAAAACCAAGTGGTGATTCTACGGCTTGCTTATTGTTTTGAATAGTTTGATAAAAGTATCTGTTTTGAATATTAGCAGGGCCTGCGACCATATAAGCTAACTGCGCTGACATCGCCAGTAATCCGCCACCGTTGTATCTAAAGTCGATGATTAATTCATCGATATTTTTAGCTTTAAATGTATTTACTGCGTCGATTAGTCCATCTTGAGCAATGCTGATATGGCTATTAAACTGCATGTATCCCACTTCTTTATTTAAAGAGGAGGTGAATGTTTTAACATTTTGAACGGGTGATTGTTCTATATTGGCAGCGGTAATCGTAAACGATTTTTCGCTGTTATCGTTACTACGAACAACAATGGTATGAGAGTCGCCATTTGTAGGGCTAAATAACCCCTCATTTAACGTATTTACTCCTGCTTCGGTTGTGTCGGTAATGCTCACGCCATCAACCTCTAATACGGTATCGCCACGCTTAAAGCCCATCAGGCTAGCAGGTGAGTTATCTTCTAAGTATGCAACACGCAATACGCGATCTGATTGTTCACCAATAAACACCCAGTTTATGCCATAACCCGATGTGACTCCTGACTGCGCTTCTTTATAAAAATCTTCGGTTGGTTGTGAAAAATGAAAGTTATCTTTGTTATCACCGGAGTCTATCGTTTGTTCTGTTTTTAATTGTGCGAAATACTCGGCGACTGATGTAAAGTTTTGTGGGTTATTATCGGCAATTTCGTCATACCAAAGGTAGGTTTCATCACTCCACGATCGCAACCACATTTTTTCGTGCATCGAAGTGGCTGCTATATCTGGGTAAGGGTTGTTATCATTGTAAGGGTCGTTACCTGTGCGAGGTGTGTCGCAATAGTTTTTAAAGTTATCTGAAGGCTCAAAGCTGCCTGCTGTCCATGTAGGCGCTGTTGTCGTTTGGCTATTTTGTGTATTGTTATTATCACCACTACTACCGCCACAGCCAACTAAAGATAAGGTTGAGTATGTCAAAAGCAGGGCACTATAAAACGATTTGTTTTTAGTCATAATAATGGTGTTTCGTTAAAATACGTTATTAAAACTTACCATAAATTTGATTAAAAACAATTCACTTTATATTAAGTCGAAAATAGAGCTACAGCGTCTCATTTTTATTTTTGGCTAACGCTTGTTGTTGCCAAGCATTAAAAAGCTGTTGTTGTTTTTTCGATATTTTTAGACCATACGTTTTTTGCATATAACTATATGCTTTAACAATACGCTCGCGTGCATAAAAAGGAGGTTCTACAACGCGCTGTTTAAAATTTACTTTTACAGGGCAGCGGCCGTATTGATTAGCCTCACCGGTGAGCATACCAAAACGAAAGTTAGAGCGATCTGCGTTAACCTCGCCGATGGCAGGGGCTAAATTGTTTATATCGGCTTCCATTTTTCTAAACTTGGCACTATTTTTAACGCAGTTTTTGCGACCGCCATCTTGCCAGCACTGTAGCTGGTGGCCAAATTCCCATGCTGGTACTATATGTTCCCATTCAATACGTAAAGCACGTACATTTACTTTTCCCGAACGAGTGTAAGTGTTGCGAGGAATATAACCACAACTTGTTGGATCGGGTATTAATTTTTTTCCTTGGCGTTTTATATCGCAGCCACAATAAAGGCTCTTAGCGTTACTTGGCAGGGTTTTAATTAAATGCTTTTTTGCCGTTGAAAAACGGGTGAATTGCTCAGCATAAACGCCAAAGCACATCATTATGGCTGTAAAAGCCAAAATATATCGAATCATATCCATCACATAAGTGAACTACAGGAACGTGCATTTTATAGACGTTAAGCTTAAAAAGAAATAGCGATACTGATGCTAAAGCAACACAGACTATTTTATATTAAGCCAACCTTATTTGCGTTTAAAAAATACAAATTGCCGACGCCTAAGTGTTTGTAACAGCAGTAGCATGCCCGTTAAGCAAAATAACACGCTGCTTGCTGCAAAACTAATGAGTAACGGGTTATTAAAGTTTTCTCTGTCGTCGTAATCCATAATGTGCAACATCCAAAAAAAGTCAAAAATACGCCATAAATCACTACGAATAGCCATAACTTTGCCGCTATCTTTTGCTAAATATAAAGTAGTATTTAATATATCGTTGTATTGCAGTTGCCAAATATTCTTTTTATAACCGGCTTCACGGGGAGCTTGTTGTAGTAGGGTTGCTTGAGATAACGAGGCATTAATTAATAAATGCGCTTTAGCATTGGCAATTACTTGGCTTTTAGATGGCGCTTTAAATGGCTGGGCTGTGAGTGCATTAAATATATGTGTACCTGTTTTGCTTATCACTGTAATCGTCGGCGTATTTAAAAAATGACTGTATAAAATTTGAGTTGGGTTGACGACCTGAGTAACAATATCATCAAGCGACGCCACATAATCGGCGTGGCTAAAGGGGTTATTTATACTGCGCTTAGCTAAGTGTTTGCCGTGTACTTTTTCTAAGGGGATTGCACTCATCACTAATCCACCTAATAACCATACGAGTATTTGTATTGCTAAAATATAACCTAACCATTTATGAATTTTACGTGCATTTTTAAATATTTTTTTTTGCATTTTTACTTAGAAAATATTATTTGGTATTTTGACGGTAATTATAAATGAGCAAATTACTTTGCCCCTGTGGCAAAGTGTCGCAGTTTTGTAAAAAAAACATCAACGCATAGTTTGGTATAACGCCAAAACTGCGGTAACCTTTGTCTGAAATTATCACAGAGTAAATAAGCAACAATGTCAGAAATTCAATTTTTAAATGTCGATCTTGAGCTTGAGTCAAAACAAGATATTAGTTTATTAGTAGCCGACCTAAAGAAAAGCGCGATGGTTTTGCATTATGATAAAGATGAATATAGGCAACTTGCGCGCATTGAAGCCAGCGGAGAAGTAAATACTCCAGATAAAGCGATTAACTATTTATGTGAGTTAATAGAATCATGTTCTCGCAATGCTTTAAAGCAATGGCTGAGTTGTTCAAGACGTACATTTGATATTGGTTTTGAGTCGGGAGAATCACCAAAGTGTTTTAACCAAGCGCTGCACGCCGATACTTTATTACGTATCTCTGCTATTGGCGCTGGTTTGGAAATTACAATTTATCCTATTGAAAAATAGTTATTTTATTTTCGCTCGACCACTGCTGCGGTCATCTTCGATACGCAGCAAAGTTCTCCTCGACTATTTGTAATTTTTATTTCCCATACTGAACTGCGTTTACCAATATGAAAGGCTTTTGCAGTGGCTGTTAAGAGCCCATTACGAGATGCTTTTAAGTGACTGGCGCTGATTTCTTGGCCAACACAATAGTATTTATCGGTATCCACAACAAAGTTTGCAGCATAACTGGCCACCGTTTCGGCAAGTACGACATTTGCTCCACCATGGAGCATACCAATCGGGTTATGATGCTCAGGTATTACAGGCATAGTCGCAGTAAGATAATCATCGCCAATCTCAGTGATCTCTATCGCCATCGTTTTCATTAATGTGCCTTTACCATGCAAACCTTGATCAAGTTGTTTGCACAAGTCTAGCGTAATGGGGTGGTGCCAAATAGCCATCGTTTTTCCTTATATGTTACCTGTGTGTTTTTAGGAATATTTTTGGAGATTGAGGTTTTTTAATCTAAGGCATAGGTAAAAATAGAGCAACGCTATTAGACCTAGCGATTATCCTTTACCTAAATTTATAATAAGCTTAAAAATCAATCATTCAAGGTTAACTCGCCCAGGTATTCACATTGACATTTTTACTTTTAAAATGCAATTTCCAATACTATTTCAGTAATTTAAGTCCTTTTATAGTTAACAATAACCCGATATAAATTGGTTTTTTTAAGAGCATTTATGAAGTTAAATTAAATTTGCGATTTTAATATAACTGTATATACTCACAGTTAATTGTACTGTATGGAAAACCAGTTGTATGCGCCCACTAACAAAACGACAAGCACAAATTCTTGAACTAATTAAAGTATTTATAAAAGACACGGGGATGCCTCCAACACGTGCGGAAATAGCTAAAACACTGGGCTTTAAAAGTGCAAATGCAGCTGAAGAACATTTAAAAGCACTGGCCAAAAAAGGTGTTATTAAAATGAAACCTGGTGCCAGCCGTGGTATTCAATTAGTAGAAGAAGATGAGCCAGAGCAACTTGGTTTACCATTAATTGGTCGTGTTGCTGCCGGTGAGCCGATTTTAGCGCAACAGCATGTTGAGAGCCATTGCCAAATTGATCCGTTAATGTTTAAACCTGCCGCTGATTTTTTACTACGCGTTAATGGCATGAGTATGAAAGATATTGGCATTATGGATGGCGATTTATTGGCTGTTCATCGCACTCAAGTAGCAGAAAATGGCCAAGTCGTGGTCGCACGTGTTGATGAAGATGTTACGGTAAAACGATTAGAAAAAGCAGGTAGAAAAGTATTATTACATGCTGAAAACGAAGAGTTTTCTCCAATTGAAGTAGATTTAGAGCACGAGTCTTTTAATATTGAAGGACTAGCAGTGGGTGTGATCAGGAACGCTGACTGGATGTAATTGTGGTTAAAGCCAGGCTTTTATAAACGCGCTTATATAGCGCGTTTATCGTTTGTAGTAGCACATTTTATCGCCTTGTTTTCATTATAATGTCTACTAATAATACGACGGTAAGCGTTTTTAGATTGTATATTTGATAGTATTGTTGATTCTATCTTTTAAAAAGTGGTTAATGTGATGAAATATTTATATACCGGGTTTATTGCTGCTTTATGCATACTGTTAAGTGCGTGTTCTAATGAAAATAATCCGCTGGATGTAGACGCATTGGTATATGAAAAAGCAAAGCCGTTGTCGGATTTTACTCTAACGGATCAAAACGATAGCTTAGTCACTAAAGCTGCTTTTTTAGGTCAGTGGAATTTAGTTTTTTTAGGTTATACCAGTTGCCCCGATATTTGCCCTTTAACACTCGCTAAATTAAATAATGTATATAAAAATTTAGCAGCCGATTATCCCTTACAAATCTGGTTTGTATCTGTTGATCCAAAACGAGATACTGTAAAAAAGCGTAAATTATACATAGATTACTTCAACCCAAAATTTTTAGCTGTATCAGGTGAGCATAAAGATTTATTCCCGTTTGTAAGAGAGCTTGGGTTGATATATGCCATTCGCGATACCGATGAAGACGAATATTTAGTCGATCACAGTGGTTCGGTGGCGTTGGTTGATGAGCTAGGAAGCGTGAGGGCTATTTTTAAACCCGAGTTTAAACAAGGTGGCGTTCCAATCATTAACAGTAAAGAATTAGTCCGTGATTTTAAAAAAATAGCGGATTACTACCGTATTAATTAACGCTCATTTATTACTGATTCATGGCTTTTTAAATCAGCCAATGCAGGGGGAAATGTCTCCCTGACTCTTATTTTACGACTTTAAATTATGACCCCTTAGGATGAATAACGTCGAGTTTTCATCTCCTGTCCCTGTGTTAGAAAATATTTTCGTCCTTTTATGGCATTTTTTGTAACTAAGGCTAAGCTTTTGTTATGAATTGAAAATAATATTTAGTTAGTGCCCTATGTTACAGCTTCCTAATGAACTTAATGCTAATTATGCCGCTACGCTACAACAAAAAATTATGGATGAGTTTATCACCGGTGATGATCTATCTATTGATATTAGTGGTGTTGTTCAAGTCGATACCGTTGCGCTACAGGTACTGTGTGTACTGCAGCACCACTTATTACAAAAGGGTAAAAAAATTAAGTGGTTAGGTGAAAGTAAAGAAATGGAAAAAACAGTTCAAACATTGGGCTTAAGTGATTATTTGTTAAAAACAATATAAGAAGGTAATAATGAAAAGAATTTTAGCTGTAGATGACTCTGCCTCGATGCGCCAGATGGTAGGCTTTACTTTATCTCAGGCGGGCTTTGAGGTTGTTGAAGCTAAAGATGGCAGCGAAGCATTGCTATTGGCAAAAGACACGGTATTTGATGCGGTTATTTCTGATATTAATATGCCTGAAATGGATGGCATAGCGCTAATTAAAGCACTACGTGCTTTGCCTGCCTATAAATTTACTCCATTGTTAATGCTAACAACCGAATCGGGATTAGATAAAAAAACGCAAGGAAAAGAAGCCGGAGCGACGGGTTGGATTATTAAGCCTTTTAACCCTGAGCAATTATTGGCTGTATTAAAAAAAGTAATACGCTAAAACACAGGAATTAAGCGTGAGTATAGATTTAAGTCAGTTTCATGAGGTGTTTTTTGATGAGAGTTTTGAAGGCCTTGATGCGATGGAGGCTGAGTTACTGCAATTAAATCCAGAGACATTAAATGACGATGCAATTAATACAATATTTAGAGCTGCCCATTCTATAAAAGGGGGGAGTAGTACTTTTTCATTTCAAGCAGTGGCTGATATTACGCATGAATTAGAAAGCTTGTTAGATAAAATTCGGCAAAATGTGATAACCATTACCCCAGATCATATCACCTTATTTTTAAAATCAATCGATTATATTAGAGAGTTATTGGATGCTTATAAGCGTAAGCAGACACCGGAACTAACGCAGTTACATCGCTTAGTAAACGAATTTAAAGCGTATAATAATACCGTGTCAGTCTCTGTTATAGCTAGTGAGCAATCTACTGGGCAAATGCAAACTTATATCATTGATTTTAAACCACATCCAAACCTATTTAAGACCGGAAATGACCCATTATATATAATTGACGATTTAGGTGAGCTGGGGCAATTAGAAACGAAAGCGTTTTGTGAAGCTTTACCTGAATTCGATGCCTTTGAAAGTGATGAATGCTACCTTTATTGGCAGCTTACGCTAACAACCGAAAAATCAAAACAGGCGATTATTGCAGTGTTTGATTGGGTTGCTGATGATGCGGATGTTCATATTGCGTTACAGCCTAGTAATACCGTGATTAACCCCATTAATGCACTAGCCGAGCAGCAGCAACCAGAGCGCCGTAGTAATGATGCCACCTCTATGCGAATCGATGTTAAAAAAGTAAACTCGTTAATTAATATGACGGGTGAGCTGGTGATTTCACAAAATATTTTAAACCAGTTTTTAAATCAAGAGTTAACACCAAGCTCGATTGCTAAAATTCAGCAAAGTCTTGCAGTACTTGCTAAACATACTCAGCAATTGCAAGAAAATATATTACGTATCAGGATGCTGCCAATTAGTTTGGTATTTAGCCGCTTTACGCGTTTGGTGCGAGACTATTGCATGGAGCATGATAAACAGATTGCACTTAAGGTCTCTGGCGAACACACCGAGTTAGATAAGTCCTTAATTGAGCGTATATCGGACCCCATTGTGCATTTAGTAAGAAACTCACTCGATCATGGTATTGAGAGTATTGCACAACGAAAAGCAAATAATAAACCGCTTTGCGGGACTATTTCATTACACGCTTTTCACCAAGGTGACACTATGGTGATAGAAGTTAGTGATGATGGGCAGGGCTTTGACAATGAAAAGATTGTAGCGAGCGCGGTAAAAAAGCAATTAATAGCCCCGAATCAACAACTCACAGAAGAAGACATATTAGCACTGTTATTTTTACCCGGGTTTAGTACGGCAAATCATATTACTGAGGTCTCTGGGCGAGGAGTCGGGATGGATGTGGTTAAGCGTAATATTGAATCGCTGCAAGGTACATTGCAGGTAACATCAGCGGTTAATGAAGGGGTTAAATTTACGATTAGATTACCTTTAACACTCGCCATTTTGGAAGGGCAGTTGGTGTACTGTGCTGAACAAACGTTTGTAATCGCATTAACTTCGATTATTGAGTCAATACAGATCAAACAAAGTGATATTACACACGACAGCCATGGTCGTAAAACAATTGAGTTTAGAAATGAATTGATTGCTATTTCATATTTAGGGGAATTATTTGAGTTAACTGATTATACGCTGGCAAATGATAGGTTATTACTTGTTGTTGTTGAGGCCGATAATGAACGTCTAGGGCTTATTGTTGATAGCTTTTTAGATCAGCAACAAGTGGTTGTAAAAAGTGTTGAAGAAAATTACAAAGCGATTGATGGTATTGCAGGAGCAACGATTTTAAGTAATGGACATGTATCATTAATTGTGGATATTGCCGGTTTGATAAAGTTAAAAAAACAGCACGCACACGAAATAACACAACTGATAGCAGCGCCCATATGAGCGATAAAAAAGCGATACGAAAACCAGTTGAAAATACTACGCAAGTAGACATTTCCTTACCCGAATTTGAGTTTTTAACTTTTTATCTCGAAGAGAAAGTGTTTGCTATAGATATTTTAAAAGTACATGAGATATGTACTGTACAACCGTTAACGAAGTTACCATTTAGCCCCGATTATGTCGTTGGGGTTATCAATTTACGTGGGGCAATTATACCAATAATAGATTTGCGGATTCGATTTTCATTATCAGCAAAAACCTATGGAGCATTGACGACATTCATTATTATTTCGCTAGAGGTTGATGGGCAGTTTAAATTAATTGGCGCTGCTGTAGATAAAACAGGTGATGTATTAGCGATACCCGAAAATAAAATAGTGTCTGAACAAGAAACAGATTGCAGCGAAAGCAGTCAATTTAATCAAGGCTTTGTTGTTGATGGAGAATCAAAGATAGCACAGCTCAATTGGAAACAAATATTGTATACGTAATTTAAAGTAAATACGTGTGGATAAATAGAGAAAGGTGTGAAATGGAGCTATTAAGTTTATTTAACAAGAAAAAATCAAAAAATGACTTAATTGTCGAAACCTTACAATCATCTTTGGCGGTGATTGAATTCGATAAAGAAGGGAATATTCTCGATGCAAACGAAAATTTTCTAACGATATTTGATTATCAACTCGATGAAGTAATAGGGCAGCGGCATTCTCTGCTCATTGATAGCGAAGATCATAATTCGTCTGATTATTTATTGTTATGGCAGCAGCTAGCTTCGGGTGAGCTTGTTGCTGGGCAGTATAAGCACCTTTCTCGAAGTGGGAAAGAGCTGTGGTTACAAGTACGTTATAACCCATTACTCAATGATGATGGTGTGGTTTCCTCTATTATTGCTTTTGCTAGTGAAGTGACTCAACAAAAGCAATTAGCAATTGAGGTTGAAGGGCAAATTAACGCGATTAACAAATCACAAGCAGTGATGGAGTTTTCACTTGATGGTACGATTTTAGCTGCGAATGATAACTTTTTAAGTGTATTTGGTTATCAATTAAAAGACTTACTAGGGCAGCATCATAGCTCGTTAGTTAAGCAAGACTTTGCTGAAAGTGAGGAATATAAAGCGTTTTGGCAAAAGCTGGCCAATGGTGAGTTTGATTCAGGAGAATATTTACGCATAGGCAAAGATGATAAAGATGTTTGGATACAAGCATCGTATAACCCTATTTTTAATGTGCATGGAAAACCATATAAAGTTATAAAGTATGCAACAGACATCACTGCGCAAAAAGTGTTGGAACAAAAATCAAAAGAGGCCGCTGATTTAGCTAATGCATTAAAAGTTTGCCAAGCGAATGTAATGATTGCAGATAATGAATTAAACATTATTTTTATCAACGATAGGGTAAAAACAATGTTACAAGCGCGCGAAGAGACTTTAAAAAAAGCGATCCCTAACTTTTCGGTAAATGAATTACTCGGTCAGTCTCTTGATGATTTTCAGCATCACCCTTTGTATCAACGAGAACGCTTTGTTGGCGCGAAAAAACCCTACCAACTAGATATAAACTTAGCCGATTTGCATTTTAAGTTGATTATTTCACCGTGGGTAAATGCCGCGGGTAAGCGCTTAGGCACTATTGTGGAGTGGGAAGATCGTACTTCTGAGGTGGCAATTGAAAATGAAATTGCAGAATTAGTCCATGCTGCTGGGTGTGGCGATTTAGATATGAGGCTAAAAGAAAGCGGTAAAAGCGACTTCTTTTTAACATTAGCAAAAGGACTTAATAGTTTAGTTAATATTGTCGATCATACGGTATCGGATATGGCCAGAATGTTAGATGCATTAGCGCGTGGTGATTTATCTAAACGATTAGAAAAAGACTATCAAGGGTCTTTTGATAAGTTAAAACAAGATGCAAATACAACCGCAAATAAATTAACTGAAGTCATTAACCAAATTAACCTTTCAGCGAGTTTTGTTGCAACGGGGGCTCAACAAATATCGCAAGGTAATGCTGACTTAAATCAACGTACTGAAAAACAAGCATTGTCATTAGTTGAGGCAGCATCGAGCATGGAAGAGATGACTAATACGGTGAAACAAAATGCCGATAATGCCAAAATAGCGAATCAATATGCCGAGCAGGCTTATTCAAAAGCGATAAAAGGCGGAGAGGTTGTTAACAAGGCTGTGGTGAGTATGTCAGCTATTAATGACTCGAGTAATAAAATATCAGATATTATAGGTGTTATAGATGATATTGCTTTTCAAACTAATTTATTGGCACTTAACGCCGCCGTTGAAGCGGCAAGAGCGGGTGAGCAAGGGCGTGGTTTTGCTGTTGTCGCAGGGGAAGTTCGTAATTTAGCACAGCGCTCAGCCAGCGCCGCAAAAGAAATTAAATCATTAATCCGTGATAGCGTAAGTAAAGTGGCTGATGGACGTTTATTGGTTAATGCCTCTGGTGAAACACTTAAAGAGATTGTTGTGTCGGTGCAAAGTGTTACGCAGATGATTGCTGATATAGCGCATGCATCACAAGAGCAAAGTGCAGGTATAGCGCAGGTAAACAAAGCGGTAGTACAAATGGAAGGAATGACGCAGCAAAATGCAGCCTTAGTAGAGCAGGCCTCAGCTGCGGGTGAGTCAATGGCAGAGCAAGCTTATGAAATGCATCAGTTATTGCAGTTTTTTACTGTTTCAGAGCCAATGAATCAATCTACATCGGTTAAAGCGCCTCTACGTTTTGACAATAATTTAAGCCATGGATCTAATCATAAAAATGAAACCGGCTGGGATGACTTTTAATCTTTAGGCAAATAAATTGACACCCTTTAAACTGACTGAAAGTGATTATCGTGAGATCGTCAACATCGTTTATCAAACCAGTGGTATTGTACTTAACGATACAAAACATGAAATGGTGTATGCTAGATTAGTGCGACGTATTAGGCAGTTAAAACTAACCAGTTTTTCTGCTTATTTAGACTATTTAGCGTGTCATAGCGAGCTTGAGCTAGATATACTTATTAGTGCAATTACGACTAATTTAACGTCTTTTTTTCGTGAGCCTCATCATTTTCAGTTTATAAAACAATATTGTGTACCTAGTATTCTTAGCCGTAATAAGCAAAGTAAGCGTGTACGTTTTTGGTCAGCTGGCTGTGCAACAGGAGAAGAAGCATATAGCTTAGCGATTGCGATTCAAGGGATGTTTCCTGCTGATTGGGATGTGAAAATCTTAGCGACCGATATAGATGCTCAAGTGATAGAGCAAGCTAAACAAGGTGTTTATAGTAAAATAAGCTTATTAAATGTAAGTATTGAACAAAGAGAGAAGTGGTTTTACAAAAATAAACAAACGGCAAGTTATTCACTCCATCCGAGCATTGTAAATAAAGTCACTTTTAAGCGCTTAAATTTGCTATCGCAGTGGCCTATGCAAGGGCCGTTTGATTTGATTTTGTGCCGCAATGTGATGATTTATTTTGATAAATTAACAAAAGAGCAGCTACTGTATCGTTATAACGATATTTTACACCCGCACGGGTATTTGTTTTTAGGGCATAGTGAAATGATAGCGCAAAAAAATAGCTCATTTATTAGCTTAGGCCACACCATGTATCAAAAAGTATAGCGCATAAGTTAGGGAGTAATGACCCAAGGTTGTGATAGCCAGTAATAACTACCCGGATGTGATTTTGCTGGGGCTGTACAGTTATATCGAGAGCGCCCTTGCTTAAGTTCGGTTGGTGAAACAATACGTACGCTGTGTTCATCAAGCCAATTTAACGTTGCTTTACCCGCCCCAGACACATAACACGTAAATTGATTTTTATTAAAATCCCGCTTTATAAACTGTATTGTAATAGCGGGTGGGTTTTCAGTACTGACACTATTTTTATATACCATGGATTCAATAGCAAAAGCGCGGGCATTAAGTTTAGTTTTAAGTGTTGTTAAGTTGCTATATACCCCGGATGCAGGAAAACGAGGCAGGCGACTAAAATCAGAATATTGACTAACAGCGCCAGAGTGCTGACCAATGCCAACAAAACCTAACTCGGTAATTAATACTTGTAATGCATTATTAAATTCACCGTATGGGTAGGCTAAGTATTTAAAATCATGGCCAATCTCTTGCTTTATTCGCGTTTGAGAATGAAGAATGTCGTTTTTAATACGTAATTGCCATTGTGTATCGGTTTCACCTTTTAATTTTTGATGTAAGTAATTGTGTTGGGCACTATGATTGGCAATTAACGCGCCTTTTTTAGCTAGCTCTCTGAGGTGATCCCAGCCCATTACATAATTCATTTTTTCATCAATTAAGGTCGGATTTACAAAAATGGTATACGGATAACCAAATTTTTCTAAAATAGGTGCAGCTTGTTCGTAGTTATTTTTATAGCCATCGTCAAAAGTGATGGCAACGGTTTTATCAGGTAACATTTTACCTTGCTCGAGTGCATTTATCAGCGTGTTAAGCGCAACAACATTATAATTATTTGTTTTTAAATAACGTAAATGCTCAGTAAAAGTATCGCCAGAGATGCTTGTAACGCTAGGAAGGGTGTTACTCACATGATGATACTGTAAAATAACGGCAGCTTGAGTGCGAAAAGAAACACACGTGAGGATACATAACACTAAATGAAACAATTTCTTATACATAATAAAGCGCACCATAAAAGTTTACTGTTGTTAGCGACGCCAATGATATTATCAAATATTACGGTGCCTTTGTTAGGAATTGTTGATACTGCAGTGATAGGCCACCTTGAAAGCGCTCATTACTTAGCGGGCATTGCGCTAGGCTCTGCGGTTATTTCGTTGTTATTTTGGCTTGCTGGGGTGTTACGGATGAGCACCACCGGGTTAGTAGCGCAAGCTTACGGTAAAAACGATTTAGCACAGTTGTCTGCGTTACTTAAGCGTAGCTTATTGCTAGCCGGTGCTGCGGCGATATTGCTCATTTTACTCTCCCCCTTAATTGCACAAGCAATGGCATTCCTTTCGGGCGCGAATAATGCAGTGCTTACACAAGCGAATACCTATTTTAGTATCCGTATTTTTAGTGCTCCAGCAGCGCTATGTAATTTAGTTTTACTAGGGTGGATGCTTGGGGTGCATTACGCGCGAGGACCTTTTTACTTATTATTAGTCACGAATATCACTAATATAGTCCTTGATATTTATTTTGTCGTTTACCTAGATTGGGGGGTAGCAGGTGCCGCTTGGGCCTCCTTAATTGCTGATTACAGTGCTTTTATTTTTGCTTTGTTATTAGTGATTAAACTTGCAAGCAAACAGCAGATTAAACTCATCTTACCTGGGTGGCTGAGTGTTGCTAAAATGGCGAACTTATTACGCTTCAATAGCGATATATTTATTCGCTCTTTAATATTGCAGTTGTGTTTTAGCTTTATGACCTTTTATGGCGCACGATTAGGTGAGATAACACTTGCAGCAAATGCTGTTTTGCTTAATTTTTTAATGTTAGTGAGCTTTGCACTAGATGGTGTCGCTTATGCAAGTGAGGCTAAAGTAGGCCAAGCAAAAGGGCAAAAGAGTGTTAAAAATATTGAGTTGTGGGTAAAAGTGAGCGCATTTTGGGGGATGCTGTTTGGCATACTTTATAGTGTGTTTTTTGCCTTGTTTGGTTCTAGCATTATTAAGTTACTAACAAATGTACCAGAGGTTATTAGCACTGCTAATGAGTATTTACCGTGGGTTGTCGTATTACCTGTTTTAGCAATGAGTTGTTTTTTATTTGATGGGGTTTTTGTCGGATTAACACGAGCAAAAAATATGCGTAACAGTATGTTTATAAGTGCTGCTATCGGCTTTTTTGGAGTGTTTTTTGTATTCATTAATTGGCAAAATCATGCCTTATGGTTAGCAATGAGTTGCTTTATGCTTATGCGTGGAGTGACATTAATTATAAAGTATTTACAGTTAAAGCAAGATAAACAATTACTTGATTAGCTTATTTCCAAAGATCAGGGTCGTGGTTTTTAACGCCTATATCTTTTAATACTTGAGAAAAGCGGTTAGCAAAAATACCACTGTAGCCCCATGCAGCTAAAATAAGTGCTGGTATCAGCAAAATAATGCCAATAATTTGTAGAGCAAAATGGGTATAATAACCGGCAAAAATGAGCATCGCGGCAAGTACAAAAAGTACTACGCCGCGAAGAAAGCGCTTTAAACTCAATTTAGGTTGGCTACCTAAACGGTATATAAACGGCTTTAACATAAGTGTGCTTAGTAGTACGAATGATCACCAGCTTGGTGCTCGGTAATATCAGCAACACCGGTAATTTCTTCAAATTTAGCAATCATTTCTTTTTCAATGCCTTCTTTTAGCGTGACATCGATCATAGAGCAACCATTACAACCACCACCAAATTGAAGTACAGCAATACCGGCTTCAGTGATCTCAACTAAGCTTACCTGTCCACCATGGTTAGCTAATTGTGGGTTTACTTCGGTTTCGAGCATATGTTGTACACGCTCGTTCAGTGTTGCATCGTCACCAATTTTACGCGCTTTAGCATTAGGGGCTTTAAGTGTTAACTGAGTCCCCATTTTATCAGTAACAAAATCAATTTCAGCTTCTTCTAAAAATGGTGCGCTTTCAGCGTCTACCACTGCATCAAAGCCATTAAAATTAAGGCGAATATCACTGTCTTCAACAGCGTCTTCTGGGCAGTAAGATACACCACACTCTGCTTGTGAGGTACCAGGGTTTACAACAAACACACGAATATTGGTTTGTTGCGATTGATCTGCTAAAAGTTTAGCAAAATGCGCTTGCGCTGTTTCGGAAATAGAAATCATAACACCGTCTATACTTGACTAAATTACTCGGATACTGCATATCATACTCCGCTCATCGTGTTGCGGCTAGTATTGAGCGTAAAAAGTTGGCATCTTATTTTGCCAATGCTAGCGTAGCACCATTAAGCCATTTTTGAGTGTAATACATGCGTTTACTATTATTTATAACCACAGTAATGGCGACATTAGTTAGTTTTTCAAGTGTCGCTAAACCCTTATCTTATTATTTTGCTGATGATGTTGAATTTGATCCAGCTATTCCTACGCCCCAACAAGTTTTAGGTTATGAAGTTGGACAATGGCATGTACGTCCTGATCAGTTAGTACAATATATGCAGTTATTAGCGCAAAAAAGTGACCGTATTAATTTTGAAGTCATTGGGCGCACCCACGAGCAGCGCCCATTGGTGATGCTAACAATTACTGCACCTGATAAATTAGAAAATATCGAGAAAATTCGCAGTGCTCATTTAGCGCGACTAACAGATAAAGTCGCTAAGAGTGAAGATGATAGTGCCGTTGTATGGATGGGCTACAGTGTACATGGCAATGAATCATCGGGTAGTAATGCTGCATTGCTTGTGGCTTATTATTTAGCCGCGGCGCAAGGTGATGAAATACAAACATTATTAAATAATACGGTTATTTTGCTCGATCCATCTTTAAACCCGGATGGTCTAGCTCGTTTTGCAAATTGGGCAAACAGCAACCGTGGCATGAATTTATCGACCGACCCAAAAACTAGAGAGCATATTGAAAGTTGGCCTAGCAGTAGGACAAATCATTATTTATTTGATTTAAATAGAGATTGGTTACTACTTCAGCACCCTGAGTCTCGTGCTCGTATTGCAAAGTTTCATCAATGGAAACCAAATATTTTAACTGACTTCCATGAAATGGGACCAAGCAGTAGTTTTTTCTTTCAGCCTGGAATTGCAACAAGAAAACACCCCATCACCCCCGATGAAAATGTTGATTTAACGAAAGCTATTGCCACTTATCATGCAAAAACGCTAGATGCGAATAATGCGCTATATTTTACCGAAGAAAGCTTCGATGACTTTTATTATGGTAAAGGCTCAACTTACCCAGATGTAAATGGCGGGGTGGGTATTTTATTTGAACAAGCGAGTTCACGTGGGCACAGTCAAGAAACCATTAATGGGCTACTCACTTTTCCTTTTACCATTAAAAACCAACTTCTCACTAGCTTATCAACATTTAAAGCGGCAGTAGATAACCGCGAAGCATTACTTGATTACCAAGCTCGGTTTTATAATCAAGCGATAGAATTAGCTAATGATGATAACTTTGAAGGGTATATCGTAGAAAACAATGGTGATAATACCCGTATCAATGATTTTTTAGCGCTATTAAAGCAACATCAAATTAATGCATTTGCGACTACTAAAATGCTAAAAGTAAATGGTGAAAGCTATGCTAAAAATAGTTTTTATGTACCATTAGCACAGAAACAATATCGGTTAGTTAAAGCTATTTTTAGTGAGCAGAAAAACTTTATTGATAATACGTTTTATGATGTTTCGGGTTGGACTTTAGCCCACGCTTTTAACTTGCAGTTTGCCAAAGTTACAAGCGACTGGGGATTAAAAACAGAAAAAACACCTTGGGAAAAAGCAAAATCCACATCGATAAAGACGTTAGGCAATAGCTATGCTTTTGCTTTTCCGTGGGATGATTATTTAGCGCCTAAAATGCTCAATAGCTTATTGCAAAAAGGCATAAAAGCACGAGTGGCATTAAAAGCTTTAACGGCTACCACGCCTTCAGGTGAAATAGATTTTGCTGCCGGTAGTATTATTGTTGCTGCGGGTTTACAAGACAAAAACAATTGGGTAACGCTACTTAATAACGCGCAAAATGAATTTGGAATTGCTATAACCCCAATTACTACAGGGTTAACCAGCCAAGGAGCTGATTTAGGCTCACGTACCATGGCCGTTGTAAAAGCACCTAAGGTGTTATTGATAGGGGGCAGTGGTGTTAGCCAGTATGAGGTGGGCGAAGTATGGTATTACTTAGACCGTTTTGTAGGTGTTGCCCCAAGTATTGTTGAAATAAGCCGTTTAGATTCGCTTGATTTAGATAACTATAGCCACATTGTGCTCACTCATGGCAACTTTGATCGTATCACTGACAAAATGAAAGTCGCTATTAAAAACTGGGTACGAGAAGGGGGAGTTATTTGGGGCCATAAAGGAGGCGCAAAGTTTTTAGCCGATCAGCAACTGCTTAAAGCAAATTATTTATCACGTCGCGATCTAGCTAGTGCCTTTGAAACTAAAGACTTACATTATGGTGATAAAGATCATTTAGCTGGTAGGCAACGAATCGCAGGAGCGATTTTTAATACCGACGTTGATTTAACTCATCCTCTTACCTATTCGATTAAACGAGACACCCTACCGGTATTTAAAAATAGTACATGGCTATTACAAGCATCACAGGCTCCGTTTGTAAATGTACTTACGTATACTAATAAGCCGCTACTTGCCGGGTTTAGTGATAAGGTAAACGTTGATCAAATTGCCGGAGAAGCTGAATTGATAGCACATTCATATGGACGAGGAAGTGTTATAGCGATGACCGACAACCCGGTGTTTAGAGGGTACTGGTATGGCACAAGTCGGTTGTTAAGTAATGCACTCTTTTTTGGGCATACTTTTAGAGCTAATGGCGATTAGAATAAGCATGCACGTATGGTAAATATGTTTGTATACAAAAGCATATTTACCTATCGACAAAATAACCGGTAACGTTATAGTATATCAACTATGCAAAGATTGATTTTACACTCACTTAGACGCCACACCACATTATTAAAATATAGTGTGGTGCTTTTGTTGTTGTTCAGTGTTATTTCTCTTTGGCACGATACCTCGCATGCAGCAAATACAGACCAAGAATGTGAGCTATGTTTAAGTTCTTTTGATTTAGACGAATCAATTTCAAGTAAAGTAACTTTATTTGAAGGTGAAATTGATTTATACCCACCTACTCCCCTAATTAGTAAGCACTTTTATAGCAAATTTATTGCTATTACAGGTAATAGAGACCCTCCAAGCGTTATTTAGAAAACAAATCAGTTAAACGAATTTTGTGCTCGTTATTTTATAGCGAGTAAGTTTTATTGTGTATTTTAGAGATAACAACATGAGAAATAACTATTCACCTTTAATGCTCGCTTTATTAGCAGCCATGAGTAGCACGGCCTATGCCGATGAAAAAAACATCCAAAAAGATGAAACCGATATAGAAGAAATTGTCATTACAGCATCGCCGATAAAGCGTACTGTACTTGAATCAAGCACCCCCGTTAGTGTTTTAAGTGGTGAGGAGTTAGATCAAAATCAAGCGGCCACCTTAGGCGACACTTTAAAAAACATACCCGGTGTACATAGCTCTTACTATGGCCCTGTAGCAAGTAGCCCAATTATTCGTGGATTAGATGGACCAAGAATTAAAGTGGTACAAAATGGCTTAGGTGCCTCTGATGCATCGCGGGTAGGCCCAGATCATCAAGTATCTACAGAGTCCTCTACAGCTACTCAAATCGAAGTATTAAGAGGGCCTGCCACACTGCTATATGGTAGTGGTGCTATTGGTGGTGTTGTCAATGTGGTTGACAATCGGCTGCCTTCACAAAAACAAGAGGGGATCTCTGGCGAGGTCTTTGCGCAATACGATAATGTAGCCGATGCAAAAACACTTTCAACAGATTTAAACGCAGGAACAGGCGATTTTGTTTTTCATATTGATGGCTACACTCGTAAAACTGATGATTATAAAATACCAGTCCCAGGTGATATAAACGAAGAGGGTGGCAGTACTACACTTGCTAATTCTGCTATTGATGCGAGTGGCTATAATTTAGGTGGCGGTTGGATCACCGATGACTCACGTGTTGCGCTTTCATATGGGCATATGGAGTCTGATTATGGGCTACCCGGTGAAGAGGGCGTGTTTATCACTCTAAATCAAGATCGCTACCAAGGTGTTGTTGATTGGAATAACCTAAATGGTTTTATAAATGCCGTACATTGGCAAAATGCCTATACCGATTACGAACATTCTGAGATTGAAGGTGCTGAGATAGGCACTACGTTTAAAAATGAAAGTGTAGAATCTAGATTATGGGCAGAACATGCGCCAGTTTTTGGTTGGCAAGGGGTTGTTGGCCTACATTATAACAAAAGTGACTTTGAAGCTGTCGGTGAAGAAGCATTTACCCCTGCAACTAAAACAGATAGCGTTGCCGTATTTGTAATGGAAGAAAAAGAGGTTGGCTCTTTATTATGGCAAGTCGGTACGCGTATTGAGCAATTAAATCATGATGTAGATAATGATTTTTTTACTGATTTAAGTTCTGATAATGCTATTTCGTTTGATAATAAAGATTATACCGCCGTTTCAGGTTCAGCTGGTGTTGTGTGGAGTATTAACAATAAACATTCACTCGCGTTTAATTATGCGTACTCGCAGCGCGCCCCCTCTGCTTCTGAAATGTATTCATATGGGCCCCATATTGGCTCTGGTACGTACGAAGTTGGTGGTAATTTTGAACTAAGTAGTAGTAACGGCCAATACAGCGTTGTGCAAACTGATAAAGAGATGAATAAAGAGGTTTCTAATAACTTAGATTTAACCTACCGATACCAAGCGGATACGTGGAATGCCAATATTAGTGTATTTAATAACGAAATTAATGACTATATATTTGAAAACTTTACCGACTTAGTGATTAGTGATGGTGCGTTTATCTCCTCAACTGACTATGAAAACCAAGTGGCTATATCGGGCGAATCAGATGAAGAAACAGATGGTTTACCGGTTGTGTTATTTTCGCAGCAAGATGCAAGACTTTATGGCTACGAAGCGCAAATTGATTGGCATTTAAATGATGACTGGCGTTTAGAGGTGTTCACCGATTACACCCGAGCTAAATTAGATGCAGGGGGCAATGTACCAAGAATACCGCCAATGAGAATTGGATCATCAGTGCACTATGAGTTCGGTAATTGGCACACTGAAGTGGAGGTTATTCGTAATAGTAAGCAAGATAAAATAGCAGATAACGAAACACAAACTCAAGGTTATACCATGGTTTCGGCATCGGCTAATTACTATCTTGATTTAGATAATGTAGATATGACGATTTATATCAAAGGCGATAATTTAACGGACCAAGAAGGGCGTGTGCATTCATCTTATTTAAAAGATGAAGCACCTTTACCTGGACGCTCTGTAAGCTTAGGTATTAGGGCTCGTTTTTAACCTTTAACATTATAAGGGGGTTAAGCATGTGGTAAATGCCCACACATGCTTAGCACCCGCCTCTTTTAAGGCCCGAGTGGCTGCATTTAATGTGGCACCAGTAGTCATAACATCATCAATAATAGCCACTGTTTTATCGCTCATATCCTGCGTACAAACAAAGGCTCCTTTTAAATTTTTCATACGTTTAGCTTTTGATAATGCCGATTGCGCTTGTGTTTTTTTATTACGTATAAGACTTTTATTTATTGGTGCATATTCAGATAGTAAAGGCTGCCATACTTGGCTCACTTGGTTAAAGCCTCGCGCTAAAAAACGGCTGTTATGTAAAGGTAAAATAATAAATATATCTGGTCTGGTTGGACTAAAAAAAAATAGCTGAATTAACTGTTTTTGAATCACTTGCTGTAAGGCTACTTTATAGTGAATTTTATTATTAAATTTGAGTTTTTTTAACCAATAATCAAAAGGAGGCTGGTAGAAAGCACATGAAAATAACGAATCAAATTCGCAATTAGGAAACATCTCATAAATATCGGGGCGTTGTAATAAATTAGTATGCTCGGCTAAATTAAATAAAGGTAAATCTTCTAAGCAGTAATCACATAACGCAGCACAATGCTTAATTGGGCTATGGCACTGCACGCAGCTAGATGGAAAAAACCAATTGATAATTGCTGGCAGTTCGCTAGTAAAGTAAGTCATTGCATTGCTTCTTTTAAACGCTATGATAACTTTAATTTTGGTTAAAGTTATAAGAATATGCAAAGTGAATTAATATTACTTCATGGTTGGGGTATGAATCAGGGGATATGGCAAATAATACAGCCAGAACTTGAGAGTATTTACGATGGTAAAGTGCGAGCTCTAGATTTACCGGGTTATGGCAGTAGTGAATTTTGTCCTGAACCTTATGATTTACATTCAGCAGCACATTATATTAGTAAGCAACTTAAGCCAAATTCAACGTTAATGGGGTGGTCTCTTGGCGGGGTATTTTCGTTATATATAGCAAAACATTGGCCAGATAAAGTGGGCAAAGTTATCCTTATTGCATCCAGCCCTAAGTTTTCTGAGGGGGCTAGTTGGCCTGGCATTAAACCTGCGGTATTAACTCAGTTTCAACAGCAGCTAACAAAACATCGAGAAAAGACAATTGAGCGCTTTCTTGCCATTCAAGCAATGGGCAGCGAAACCGCCAAGCAAGATATAAAGCAAATAAAGACACTACTTGATCAATACCCTGCACCTAATGAACATGCATTAACGGCTGGTTTGGCTATTTTGCAAAACGTTGACCTACGCGATGTGTTTTCATATTCAGAACAACCAATACACGGTATTTTTGGTCGTCTAGATTCGCTGGTTCCGTGTAAAGCAATTTCTGAAATGTTAATAATAAAAGATGGCTTTTACTGTGAGGTTATCGAAAAAGCATCCCATGCACCGTTTATTTCTCATAAAAAAGAATTTATATCTGCCGTCAAATCAATGCTTTAAAAAGTAACGAAAAATAACCCGTATTTGGGCTTTATTTTGCGCCATGCGTGAGCGATAATTAATCAATGAAATTTGTTTAAAGGGGTATCTTATGCCTATAGGATCTGTATTTAATAGTGGTATTGAAGGTTTTAACCGTGCCAGTCAAGGTATTGAAAAAGCCAGCGCAGAAATAAACCGCGCAACTATTGAACAACAAGATGATGCTCAATTAGCGCAACAACGCCAACTTACTGCTGCGAGCTCTGATGAGGCTGTAACGGCCCCGGTGGCACAGCCAGCAAAAGTTGACGAAGCATTAGTTAATTTAAAAGTTGAAGAATTTAATGCCAAAGCCAATACACAAAGCATTCAAACGGCTGATGATGTATTAGGTACTTTAGTTGATATAAAAGTTTAAAGTATGAATATTGTTACGCCGACTCCTACCATAAACCTCAGTACTGCAAATGTGCAGACAGAGTCGGCTAGGCGTGACAATCAATTGCGTGAAGTTATTCCTGCCCCTGTCGCAACGACTGCTAGTAATAGCGATAATAAAGCTTTAAGCGATACCGATAAAGCACGTGTTTTAGGTGATAGCGAAGGTACTACCTATGATGCCACAGGTAAGCTTTCTGATGATCAAGCTGTTCAAGCTCAAGAAGAGCAGCAAGATGATGCTACAGAACAAGAACAACAAGAAAAAGCAGATATAGCTGAGCAAGAAGAGCAAGTACTAGCACAAGAGCAAGAAGAAATATCTGAACTAAAAGCGCGTGATACTGAAGTGAGAATTCATGAGCAAGCGCACGCTTCGGTCGGTGGGCAATATGCCGGTTCACCAAGTTATGGCTATGAACGAGGCCCTGACGGAAATAATTATGCGGTAAGTGGTGAAGTACAGATAGACGTTTCTGAAATACCGGGCGATCCACAAGCCACTATTGATAAAATGCAAACGGTACGTTCAGCAGCGCTTGCCCCAGCTGAGCCCTCAAGTGCAGATAGATCTATTGCAGCAGACGCCACACAAAAAATGGCCGCTGCTCAAGCCGAATTAACGCTTCCTGACGATGAAGAAAAAACAGATGATTCGCAAGATACTGTTTCGGCTAGTGAAACCAGTACCGCAAAGGCAGAAAATGAACCAGATACAGATCAGACTCGCGATCAAGAAATAAACGAACGCGCAGACCGAATAGCTAATTTTTATCAAATGACTAGCTCACCACAAAGTGAAAGTGGTTTTTCGGCTTTTGGTTAGAGTGGATTATTTACGTATATTAAAAAAGCCGCATGTTGCGGCTTTTTTCGTTTTAACGATTGCGCTTAGTAAGCTATTTACTTTTTCACTTTTGCATTAGCAAAAGCATCAGCAAAGGCGTTACCCATCATTGCATTAGCGTTATCGCGCTTTGGTTTTGCTGTGCGAGGCTGTTTTTCAGTATTGCTACGTGATTTGTTCTGTGACGTTGTTGTAGATGGCTTTTTGCTTGTATCTATCTCGTCATCTAAACGCATGGTAAAACTAATTCGCTTGCGTGATGCATCGACTTCAACTACTTTCACTTTAACAATATCACCTGCTTTAACGACTTCGCGAGGATCAGATATAAACTTGTTAGTAATAGCCGAAATATGGACCAGGCCATCTTGATGTACACCTACATCAACAAAAGCGCCAAAGTTAGCGACATTAGAAACAACACCTTCGAGTACCATACCAGGTGTTAAATCACTAATTTTTTCAACACCCGCCTTAAACGCGGCTGTTTTAAATTCAGGGCGCGGATCACGACCGGGTTTATCAAGTTCACTAATAATATCGGTCACTGTAGGCAAACCAAATTTTTCGTCTGTGTAGTCACTTGGCTGCAACTTAGCGAGTAATTCGCTGTTTCCTATTAAGCTATTCACATCAATAGCATTTTTTTGACAAATACGTTTAACAACAGGGTATGCCTCAGGGTGAACTGAGGAATTATCTAGTGCATCTTTAGCATCAGTAATACGTAAAAAACCTGCCGCTTGCTCAAATGCTTTTGGTCCTAAGCGCTCTACTTTTTTAAGTTCACTTCGCTTACTAAATACGCCATTGGTGTCACGATAATTAACAATGTTTTGCGCCAGAGTTTTATTTAGCCCCGAAACACGTGTTAATAGTGGAGCCGAAGCCATATTTATATCAACGCCAACAGAGTTTACACAGTCCTCTACGACACCGGTTAAAGATTGTCCTAATTGGCTTTGTGACACATCATGCTGGTACTGACCAACACCAATCGACTTAGGCTCAATTTTTACAAGCTCGGCGAGTGGGTCTTGTAAGCGTCGTGCAATAGATACCGCGCCTCGTAGTGAGACGTCTAAATCAGGAAATTCATTGGCAGCAAATTCTGAAGCTGAATAAACTGATGCGCCGGCTTCGCTAACCATTATTTTGTTTAACTTTAATTCGCTGTTTGCTTTTATTAATTCGCCCACTAACTTATCTGATTCACGCGAAGCTGTACCATTACCAATAGCGATGAGCTCTACTTTATGTTGACGGCAAAGCTGCTCGAGTGTGCGTAACGATTTGTCCCAGTGATTTTGAGGCGCATGGGGGAAAATAGTTTGTGTGGTTAATAACTTGCCCGTGCTATCTACTACGGCAATTTTACATCCTGTTCTTAAACCAGGATCTAAGCCAAGAGTAGTGCGTGGTCCTGCGGGGGCAGCAAGTAATAAGTCTTTTAAATTTTTAGCAAAAACATCGATAGCGCCTGTTTCGGCTTTGCTGCGCATGCTAGCTAAAAATTCATTCTCAAGATGTAAAGCAAGTTTTACTTTCCATGCCCACTGTACAACACTCATTAACCATGGGCTAGCTGCTTGGCTTGATACATTTAAGCGATAGTGATCCGCAATCATTTGCGCACAAAGCTGTGCAGGGTTTTCACTACTTGGCTCTGGATTGATTGTGAGCTGTAATATACCTTCGTTTCGGGCTCTTAACATAGCAAGTGCGCGATGAGATGGTATTTTCTTTAATGTTTCTTGGTGGTCAAAGTAGTCGCGGTATTTAGTGCCTTCTTGTTCTTTTGTAGCGACTAATGTGCTTTGAATCGCACCATTTTGACTAATTTGTTTTCTAAACTTTGCTAATAATTTTGCGTCTTCAGCAAAGCGTTCCATTAATATAAATTTAGCACCGTCTAATACGGCTTTTATATCGCTAAACCCAGCATCGGTATTTATGTACTGGACCGCTTGCTCCTCGGGTACTAAATTAGCGTCATTGAATAATGCGTCGGCGAGAGGCTCTAAACCAGCTTCAATAGCTATTTGCCCTTTAGTTCGTCGTTTAGCTTTATAAGGTAGGTATAAATCTTCGAGCTCTGTTTTACTAGGTGCTGCTAAGATATCGGCTTTTAATTGTGGTGTTAATTTTTTTTGTGACTCAATAGTGCTTATAATAAAAGTACGGCGATCTTCTAGTTCACGTAAGTACACTAAGCGCTGTTCAAGTAAACGCAGTTGATTATCATCTAACCCACCGGTTGCTTCCTTTCTGTATCGGGCAATAAATGGAACGGTTGCGCCATCATCAAGTAATTTAGTCGCAGCAATCACTTGTTGCTGTTGTGCGTTTAACTCGGTCGCTAAACGTGCAGAGATATCGCTCATGCAAAAACCTTTTCAAAACAAAATTAAGAACAGTTAAAAATCTTAACTGACACTGTTAGTTGCTTGAATAATATCACAGGGGAGGCTAATAAAAAGCTCTTAACTGAGCTAATTTTATAAAGTGGAATGTGGGCTATAGATATTGTTAAATATAGCCCAAGGAGTCATTAATGTGGGTGTTCTACGTTTGCTATTACATCACTAAATGTTTGTGCGATTGGCGTAATATGTAGTGGTATCTGCAGTTTTCGTGCGATTTCACGAGCAGAAATTAAACCACAAATTTCGTTATGCGCGGTCGTGACGAGTAAAAACATAACACCTTGATGCTCCATTGTTTGCAGTGCATCGCCAATACATGAATAACTTAAGCTTTGCATACTAACTCCGGCAAGATCTGTGATTGGAGTCATTACGTCACTTAAACTCACTTCGTTATTTTTTACACCCAAGCGCTGTGCAATGATAGTAATTTTAGCGCTTTGCAAATCAGCACTTGATACAAGGCCTAATAGATTCTGTTGTTCGTTTGTCACTAATACGTAATCTGATTTATCGCCGCTAACCAGCTTTAATGCTTGGCTTATAGTGGTATTTTCTGTTGCACGCAATGGCGATTTTTGTGTGAAATTATGCACTACTTTTAATGAGGGTGAGGTGAGCTTTAAAATTGGCTCTTCATCAATAAATGTATGCGCTAAAACGCCTTGAGAAATATTTTGGATACGTAATTCTTTAAAGTTAGCCATGATAAGCACCTTTTGATAACTAGATTTAATTGTAAGAAAAAATGAAAATTAAATGAGTTGTAAAGGAGGTGCTCGCTGAGAAGCAAGATTATATATTTTTGCTATTGTGGCATTGTTATAAAAGACATTATCGTTAGTTGAGAGTGGTTGAAGCTCGCAAATAGACGCGATATTAACATGGGAGTCAATATCAAAATCAAGATTGGCTTGGTCGGGAGTGTCACAAGCAAAAGAGGTATTAATGGTGACAAGTGAATCACTTTTAACACTTTGCTTTTGGGCAGGCAAATTCAAACTTACACTGATTAGCAGTGTAAATAATACGGCTTTGTAAATTAATCGCTGTACTAAGTTCGACATTGTTAACTACCTAAAAGGGCTTTTAATAGATGCATAAAACTTATGCACTACATACCTTATATCCTATTGCCAAAATTTACACAATACTTAATTAACATGATCTGAATCAAAGTCACTTATTCACTTTTTTGATAGTGAATCGTATTTACGTACCATTGTTTTTCGCCTTGAGGGGTACTTACTGCAAATTCGTCATCGACTTGTTTTTTTAATAAAGCGCGAGCCATAGGCGAATCTATAGAAATATAGTCGTTACGATCATAAATTTCATCGGGGCCAACAATTCTAAACTTTTTTATCTCATGTAGATCATTTTCGATTTCTACCCATGCACCAAAAAATATTTTACCGTCTTGTACTGGGTCATAATCAATAATTTTTAAATCGGGTAAACGTTTACGTAAATACCTAACTCGCCTATCTATTTGTCGTAATAAGCGTTTATTGTATTGGTAATCTGCATTTTCAGAGCGATCTCCCAAACTGGCAGCCCAACTCACAATTTTCGTTACTTCTGGGCGTTTTACGTTCCATAAGTGATCGTGCTCTTGCTGCAGTTGCAAAAAGCCTTCACGGGTAATTAAATTGGTTTTCACTGTGTTTTCTTCTTCATTTTATATACTTGGCACGTTAGACAATTTGCTATTTGTTGTCGAGTTTAATTATTCTTATTTACTTGAAATGTTCAGTAACAATCTATTCGTTTAATTCATTTTTATTCTTTAGTTTTTCATTTATATTAACAGGTAATTTGATATAAAAATAAGAATGGTTATGGGACATGAAACAGTCAAAATTTTAGTTGTCGATGACGATATGCGCTTACGTAGTTTACTTGAGCGTTATTTAATTGAACAAGGGTTTATAGTCCGTACAGCTGGAAATGCAGAACAAATGGATAGGTTACTCAATCGAGAGAACTTTCATTTGATGGTACTTGATTTAATGCTCCCAGGGGAAGATGGTTTAGCTATTTGTAAGCGTTTACGACAAAAAGAAAATGAAATACCCATTGTTATGCTTACAGCAAAAGGCGATGAAGTTGATCGGATTATTGGCTTGGAGCTTGGGGCTGATGATTATATCCCCAAGCCTTTTAACCCGCGTGAATTACTTGCTCGTATCAAAGCTATTTTACGTAGGCGTGCTAAAGAAGTACCTGGTGCACCCGCAACTCAAGAAAATCGTATAGATTTTGGTGAATTTTCACTGAATTTAGCAACCCGAGAAATGAACCAAGGCGATAAAACAATTTCATTAACCAGTGGTGAGTTTGCCGTTTTAAAAGCGTTAGTTTCTCACCCTCGTGAGCCATTAAGTCGCGATAAATTAATGAATTTAGCTCGAGGCAGAGATTACAGTGCACTGGAGCGTAGTATTGATGTGCAAGTATCTCGGTTGCGAAGAATGATTGAAGTTGATGCAGCAAACCCTCGTTATATCCAAACAGTATGGGGTTTGGGATATGTATTTGTCCCTGACGGTGAAAAGTAACGTATATGGGAATGTTTCCGCGCAGTGCTTTTGGGCAAACGGTTTTTCTGGTGGCCGCTTTGCTTTTTATAAATCAAATAGTGTCTTACATTACTGTTAGTTTATATGTCGTGAAGCCCACAATCGAGCAAGTCAATTTAATGCTGGCGAAGCAAATTAAAACAGTTTTTATCGATTGGGAAGATGGTGTTGAAATAACTGACGAATTGTCGGATAAGTTTTTTGAAATTACAGGCATTGACGTCCTAACTCAGCGTGAAGCTATGCGTCATGGCTTAGGGCAAACTCGTGAGTATTCTATGTTATCGCGTAGCATGTCTGAGCAGTTAAATGGTTCGGCTCGTGTTAGAATTAGTCAAACCGATCCGTTGATCTATTGGGTAGAAGCCCCGCAAGCCCCAGGTTATTGGGTTAAAGTCCCCCTTACGGGCTTTCAAGAAAACAATCTAGAATTTTTGGTCTTTTACTTATCAAGTATCGGCTTTTTAAGTGTGTTGGGTGGCTGGCTTTTTGCGCGGCATTTAAATAGCCCACTAAAAGCACTGCAACAAGCCGCAGTTAAAGTGGGTAAAGGTGACTTTAGCACCAAACTTGAAGAGGAAGGCTCTAGCGAAGTGATAGAAGTAACCCGGGCATTTAATCAAATGTCTCGTGGTATTGCTGCACTAGAAAATGATCGTCGTTTATTAATGGCGGGGGTATCTCATGATTTACGTACACCGTTAACACGTATTCGTTTAGCAACGGAGATGATGGTAGATGAAGATAGCTACCTACGTGAAGGGATTATTTATGATATTGAAGATATGAATGGCATTATCGATCAATTTATTGAATATTTACGCCATCATAAGCGAGAAGAGCTTAACGCTGAAGATATTAACGCATTAGTTAGTGAGGTAGTAAGTAGCGAGCTTAAGCATCAACGCAATATTATATTTAAAAGTAATCCCACCATACAGCCTATCCCAATTAGCATGATCGCAATAAAACGCGTTGTGACAAATATGATTGGTAATGCGTTACGTTATTCTGATGGTGATATAGAGGTATTAAGCTACTTTAGTAAAAATAAAAAATATGTTGTGATAGCGGTGAATGATAACGGACCGGGTATTCCAGAAAGCGAGTTGGAGGCTGTTTTTGAGCCTTTTAAGCAAGGCGATGCAGCAAGAGGTAGTGAAGGCAGTGGTTTAGGCTTAGCGATTATTAAACGTATTATTGATATGCACGATGGGAAAGTTAAACTAGAGAATCGTCAGCAAGGGGGCTTAAGTGCTCAAATATATCTACCTGTTAATATTGAGGAAACACGATGATGAGTCGACCTACAACTACAGCGGTTTGTTTTTAATGAAAAGTATTCTTTAAAAATGACAGGGGCGATTAAAAATAGAAAGCGCTTTGCGCGTTTGTCGGTCTATACTATAAATAACTTTAATTAATGGTTAAATTAATGATAAAAAAAATAATATTCCTCTCTCTATTAACTGTTCATTTTTTTACCGATGCCAGTGAAATAAATATAAAAACACTTGATAATAAGCCCTTAGCTAATGCGGTAGTTTGGTTAAAGTCTGCTGATACAGAGCCACCAAGTGAATCAGAGATTACTTATGCAATGAGGCAAGTTGATCGTGAGTTCACACCTCGTATTTTAGTTGTGCCACAAAATGCAAAAGTGGTGTTTCCTAATGAAGACTCAATTATGCATCACGTATATTCTTTTTCAAAAGCGAAATCATTTGAATTAAAATTATATAAAGAACAACCTAAAGCTCCCATAGTATTTGATCAAACGGGTGTTGTTGAGCTTGGTTGTAATATTCATGATTGGATGTTGGGTTATATTGTTGTGGTTGATAGTGCTCTTTTTGCGATTACAGATGCAGAGGGAAACGTAGAGCTACCAGCTACTGCTGGAACGTATGAAATGAGTGTATGGCACTCTGGATTTAGTGATATTAGTAAAGTAGAAACCAGTGAAGTGACACTATCAGGTATCGATTTCGAGTATGTTGTTAAACAACCTATCACGGCAACAATCGATTTTACGACGGATGAGTTTGATGACTATTAAGCACGTTTTAAACGGTCTTTTAATTAGCCTTGTTATTACAAGCTTTAGTGCAAGCGCTCAAGTTAAAGGTTTAATTCAAATCAGAGCAGTGGCAAGCGATGATGCGACTGCTTTTTTAGATAATGGTGTGGGTTTGTATCGTCATGGTGGGGACAGCGACAATGTGCTGCTTTCGCAAGGTGTAATCGATTATAAAGCTGATTTAACCACTGGTTGGTCGGCTCATGCCGTATTAAATGCCAACCAAGAGCCAAAAGTAAGCCTGGGTTTTACTCAGGCGTACTTTCAATATCAGCCATTAACCCGAAGTAAATACAAATGGCACGTGCGAGTGGGTGGGTTTTATCCACTTATGTCGTTAGAAAATCCCGATATTGGGTGGCTTTCACCTTATAATTATACCAATTCGGCAATTAATAGTTGGATTGGCGAAGAAGTGCGTACTATTGGTGCTGAGTTGACTATTAAACGTCCTGCCAGACAGTTTAATAGTAAGCATAGTTTTAGCTTTGTAGGGGCAACGTTTAAAGGTAATGACCCTACGGGGACGATACTATCGTGGCGAGGTTTTGCATTACATGACAGGCAAACAACGTTTAACGAGGGAATAAAACTAGGGCCTATCGCGTCGCTAAATGAATTTGATTTACGCTGGCAAGCTTCACAAGTATTACCTTTTGAAGAGGTAGATGGGCGATTTGGTTATTACGTGGGGATGCATTGGGATTATCTAAAGAAATCTCAGTTTAGACTTTATTACTATGATAATAACGGGGATCCAACAGCCGTAAATTATAGCTCTGGACAATATGCTTGGGATACCCGTTTTAGTAGTGCTGCGTGGCTATATAAGTTTAATAATAATACGCGGTTTATAGCACAAATCTTAAAGGGTGAAACTGAGATGGGTGCCAATGCCCTTATAGATAATGCATTTTACAGCCATTATTTAATGCTCAGTCATAAGCTTGATAAACATAGGTTATCAATAAGGTATGATTACTTTAATGTAGATGATAACGATACGACAACATTTGATGATAACGCGAGCTATGGCGAAGGTTTTACAGCGACCTGGCGTTACCAAGTGAGCAAAACGGTGCAGTTAGGGATTGAAGGCTCTGCATTAAAAAGCTTTATTGATAATAGGGCTGCAAGCAATTTAGCGCAGCGTATATCGCAACAACAAATACAAATTAATGCACAGTGGCGCTTTTAATAATAAAGGCGCTTAATAGCACCTTTATTATAACGATGAAGTAAATTATTTTTTATTAAAAACGCGTTGCATAAAGTTAGGCGTTGATAATGCTCCGTGGTGTATTGCGCCATTGTAATACTCACTTTGCAGGGCAATTTTACTCGCTGTATCTTCTCTAAAACCATCAAATGCTTGTGACTTACGTGCAAGTGTAACTGACCATAACCCACTTGGATAAATAGGTTGTGGGAATGGTAATGTCTGTAAATCGTTAAAGCCAACATCTAACATCGCATTACGCATTTCTACTAACAGCGGCATATGCATTAATGGAGATTCACTTTGTTGTACTAAAATACCACCCGGGCGAAGTGCTTTTAAACAGCTAGTATAAAAAGCATGATTAAATAAACCTTCACCAGGGCCAACAGGATCGGTACCGTCGACAATAACTACATCAATAGACTCACCCGCTAGTTCACGCATATATTTTATACCGTCGTCAAACATTACGGTAGCGCGAGGGTCATCGTTTGATTCACATAGCTCAGGGAAGTACTTTAACGACATTTGCGTTACAACTTCATCGATATCTATTTGTGTTACTGTCTCTACACCATCATGCTTAAGTACTTCGCGTAATGTACCGCAATCGCCACCGCCAATAATCACGACATTTTTAGGTGCTGGGTGGGCTAAAAGTGCAGGGTGGCTAATCATTTCATGGTAAAAGAAATTTTCACGGCTTGTGACCATTGTACAGCCATCAATAATCATTAAGTTTCCAAAGTCAGTGGTTTCGAACATTTCTACCTTTTGAAAAGGAGATTGTTTTTCTTCTAACTTTTTATTGATACGTAAAGAAAACGCGCTGCCGTCACGCTCGCTGATTTCTGTAAACCACTTACTTTGATCTAAATTTACCATGATTGCATTTACACTTTTTGAGTTGAGTATGGAAAAAGGGCAATTCTGCCAGTGCTTGGCGTTATGCTCAATGAAATTTTATTGCTTTTAGACAATAAAGTGCTTTAGTTCGCATTGAAAGTACATTTATTGTTAGCTTAGCAGATAATGACGTATTAAAATGCGCGTCACTTGCAAATATATTTAAGAAGAATGGCTATGGTTTGGGGTTTAGAAACAGCACGCGATACCTACAACGTTACTCATTGGAGTGATGGTTATTTTGATATTAATGATAAGGGAGAGTTAGTAGCTTACCCTGGTGGTGCTCACTCTGATGTTGCTATTTCATTATCTCAGCTAACAGAGCAATTTAAACAACAAGGCCTAACCTTACCTGTTTTAGTTCGTTTTACTGATATTTTGCAAGATAGGGTGGATACTTTAACGCACGCTTTTACCGGGGCGCGAAGTAATCGCAACTATCAGGGGCAATATACGTGTGTTTATCCAATTAAAGTAAACCAACAGCGCTCAGTGGTGAGCAAACTATTGGCGCACCCAAGTGGTTTAGTTGGATTGGAAGCTGGGTCTAAGCCAGAACTAATGGCTATTTTAGGTATCGCGAAAACCCCTATCACGATAGTTTGTAATGGTTACAAAGATAGTGAGTTTTTACGCTTAGCTTGTATTGGGCAAGCGATGGGCCACAAAGTGAAAGTAGTGGTGGAAAAACTATCGGAATTAAGCACCTTATTGAACGAAATTGAAACCTTAAATATAGAACCGGCTATCGGTATTCGCATTCGTTTAAACTCAGTCGGTAAGGGGAAATGGCAAAATACGGGCGGTGAAAAAGGCAAATTTGGACTCACTGCTGGGCAAGTATTAAGTGCCGTTGAAATGTTAAAACAACATAATAAGCTGCATTTAATGCAAATGGTGCATTTTCATATCGGGTCGCAAATTGCCAATATTCGTGATATTCATCGTGCATTACGTGAATGTGCGCGTCACTTTGCAGAGCTGTCACAGCTAGGTGTGCCACTTAATACTGTTGATGTAGGTGGTGGATTAGGTGTTGATTACGAAGGCTCTGGATCGCGTAGTTCGTGCTCAATGAATTACACAGTACAAGAATATGCACGTAATGTTGTTAATGCATTTGCTGAGGTATGCGAGCAACACCAATTAACACACCCTGCCATTATTACCGAATCGGGTCGCGCTTTAACTGCTCATCATGCTGTTTTAATTACCGATGTAATTGATGTTGAAAAAGCGCCAAATCATGAAAACCCCGAGCCACCACACGAAAATAGTGCTTTAGTACTTCAAGAAATGTGGCAATGTTTATCACGTTTAACTCCGCGTATGGCAATGGAGGTGTATCACGATGCGATGCATTTATTTAGTGAAGCACATGACCAATACGTACATGGATTAGTAGGTATGCTAGAGTGGGCGAAAATAGAGCAGCTGTACTTTAGTGTGTTACAACGAGTAAGAGTGTCGTTAAGTAATAATGCGCGAGCACATCGTGAAGTATTAGATGATTTAAATGAAAAGCTGGCAGATAAGTTGTTTGTTAATTTCTCATTATTTCAATCATTACCAGATGTATGGGGAATAGGGCAATTGTTTCCAATAATGCCTATCGAAAACCTTGATAAACCTTTAACGCAGCGCGCCATTATTCAAGATATTACTTGTGATTCTGATGGTCAAATTAGAGAGTATGTTGAAGGCTCTGGTATTGAGAGTAGTTTACCTATTCCTGAGTATGTCCAAGGCGATCAATATCATGTTGCGATGTTTATGGTGGGTGCTTATCAGGAGATTTTAGGTGACTTACATAACCTCTTTGGTGATACCGATTCGGTGCATGTCGAGCTAAGCGAGCAAGGTTACACATTAACGAATGCCTTAAAAGGCGATAGTGTGAAGGATGTTTTAGAGTGTGTAGATTACGACAGTAAGCTGCTAGCGAGTAATTTTGCCGAGCAAATAAATAAGTTAAACGTGCCACAGCAACTTAAGCAATGCTATTTAGATGAGCTAAATGCAGGTCTTGCTGGCTACACCTACTTTGAAGATTAACAGTAAAAATAAAGTTGCGTGCAATAACGCGAAGTAATGAAGGAATGATAACCCATGTCAGTAATACGCTGTGTATTTAGTTTTTTATTTTACACTATTAATACATTAATTTGGTTTGTACCAATTTTTGTTTGTGGATTAATAAAGCTTATCCCTTTTAAACCTTTACAAAATGCAATGAGTTGGATTGCTAAGCAATGCGCCACTATTTGGGTGACCTGTAACACGTTTAATCAAAAGCTGTTTACTCCGTACCGCTTAACGGTCACCGGACTTGATGATATTAAGCTTAAAGATTGGTATCTTGTTATCGCCAACCACCAAAGTTGGGTCGATATTTTAGTGCTACAACGTGTGTTTAATCGCAAGATTCCATTTTTAAACTTTTTTCTAAAAAAAGAGCTGCTATATGTGCCTATACTCGGTTTATCTTGGTGGGCACTCGATTTTCCTTTTATGACTCGTACGAGCAAAAGTCAGTTAAAAAAGAACCCTAAATTACGCGGTAAAGACTTAGAAACAACGCGTAAAGCATGTGCAAAGTTTAAAGAGATGCCTGTTAGTGTAGTTAACTTTGTTGAGGGTACCCGTTTTACTGCGCAAAAGCACGAACGTCAAAAGAGTCCGTTTCCACGTTTGTTAAAACCTAAAGCGGGTGGTATCGCATTTGTGATGCAAGCAATGGGTGAGCAAATATCTAAAGTGGTGAATGTAACCATTCAATACCCACAAGGTATCCCTTCTTTTTTAGATTTTATTTGCGGTAAAGTAAAACATGTACAAGTGCATGTTGAAATAAAGCCAGTTAGCCCAGAATTGATAGGTGATTACACCGGAGATAATGAATTTAGAGTGCGCTTTCAAAGTGAGCTAAATCGCATGTGGGAGCAAAAAGAGCACACTTTAAAAGAGCTAGAAGAAAAATTATAGGGTGAACCTACACCCTTAACTTTTTATTCAACAGAGGCTAAAAATGACACGCACACATTTACAAGAACTTATTGCACCGTGGTTTGATAAAGTCCCCGATGCTGACTTCTTAATCCCCATTACGACTATTTGTATTGGTATTATTTCATTATTATTTGTGTATTTATTTACTCGGCGCTTAATGCTTCCTGGTATACAAAAAGTAGTGACGAAGCTCTCTCCTAGTCGTATTGGTGCATTGGCTCCTATATTAGCTAAATTAAATAGACGTATCGCAGGGACATTGTGTTGTGTATTATTTTTAGCCACATTTGATAGTGTTTATCCTGTGAGCGAGATAGCTGGCGAGATATTAAAAACAATCGGCCAAGCTATATTAATTATTTATGCAGGGTTTATTTTTAGCAGTATCGTGAGTATTGCTGGCGCTATTTATAATCAACTTGAGTTTTCGCGTGATGTGCCTATTCAAGGATTAATTCAAGTTGTTAAACTTGCCACTTTTATCGTGTGTGCGATTTTAATTGTCAGTGTGGTATTAGAAAAGTCACCGACTTATATACTATCGGGTTTTGGTGCGATTGCTGCGGTTACGTTATTAGTATTTAAAGATACTATCTTAGGCTTTGTCGCCAGTATTCAAATTGCAGCCAACCGATTAGTCACCTATGGCGACTGGATACAAGTTGATAATTATGGTGCAGATGGCGAAGTCATTGATCTAGGTTTAAATACAGTTAAAGTGCGTAACTGGGACAATACCATCACAACCATTCCAACCTATATGCTGGTGGCTGGTTCGTTTAAAAACTGGCGTGGTATGCAAGAGTCTGGTGGTAGACGTATAAAACGTTCACTGAATATCGATATGAACAGTATTTGCTTAGTGGATGATCAATTACATAAACAAATCAGCAATAGTATAAAGCTCGATGATTTTATTGTAATAGGATCTCTGCCAAATCCGGTATCGAATTTAGGGCTATTTAGGCGCTACGCTGAAGGCTATTTAAAAAGACATAAAAAGGTTAATAGCTCATTAACCTTAATGGTGCGTGAGTTACAGCCTTTAAATCATGGCTTACCTATTGAATTTTATTGCTTTAGTGAAGATAAACGCTGGATTTCGTTTGAACATTTACAAGCAGAAATAATGGACCATTTACTTGCTGTTCTGCCCATTTTCTCACTACACCCTTATCAAAGTGTGAGTGGGCAATTAACATTACCTCAAAGCCCCCATCATGGAGAAAATCCTAAAGTGGAAAAAATAGCGCAGACAGATAAAGCATAAAAAAAGTAGTAATAGCCACCAAATAGGTGGCTTTTTTATTTTTCAATCAAGTAAAGGCAGTAATAACAAGTACAATATGTAAAAGGCGTGTATAGCACAGGGGTCATATTGGATTGTATAACGCAGCAAGCAAAAATATAACACTCATTGCAAGCGTTTTAATAATTTCATATCTGGTTCATAAACAGCTTTACATACTGGCGCATAATGAATTTAAAAAGGATGTAGCATCATGAAAATTAAACTTATTTTAAACGCAACGGTATTAACGTTATTACTCAGTGGTTGCGAAATGACCAATACAGGTAAAGGGGCTGCCATTGGTGCTGCAGCGGGTGGTATTTTAGGTAAAGCAACGGGAAATCATAAAGATAAACGTATTTTTATTGGTGCTGCTATTGGTGCGCTCGCAGGTGCAGCAGTCGGGGATTATATGGATAAACAAGAGCAAGCATTTCGCGATGAACTCGCAGGCTCGGGTGTTGAAGTTGTACGTGAAGGAGATAACTTGCGTTTAGTTATGCCTGCTAATATTACCTTTGCAAGCGATCAGTCTTATATTACATCGGGTTTTTACAATACCTTAGACGCTATCGCGAAGGTGATGAATAAATACGAAAAAACATATTTAAGCATACAAGGCCATACAGATAGCACAGGTAAAGACAGCTATAATATGAATTTATCGCGCGATCGCGCTCAGAGTGTAAAAAATTATTTAGTAAATCAACAAATTATAGCAGCTAGAATGAGTACAAGAGGGTATGGTGAGTCTCAACCCGTAGCGAGTAACGACAATGCAAATGGTCGTGCATTAAACCGTCGAGTTGAGATTCAAATAGTGCCGAATACGCAGAGCTAATAGTTAGTTTTTGTTAAACTGTAACTCACATAAACGTTGATATAATGGGGAGCTTTGTAGTAATTGTTGATGGCTCCCTGTTGCTTTTATCTCTGCATTTTCCATTACCACAATCATATCGGCGTGTTTTACAGTTGCTAATCGGTGCGCAATAATTAACGTTGTCCTATTTTTCATTAAGTGCTCAAGCGCTGCTTGAACATGCTGCTCACTTTGTGCATCTAACGCACTGGTTGCTTCATCAAGTAATAAAATTGCAGGATCTTTAAGTATTGCACGTGCCAGTACGATACGTTGTTTTTGCCCGCCAGAGAGTCTTACGCCTTGTTCACCTAAAAAGCTGTGATAGCCGTTTGGTAGTTGTTGTATAAACTCATCAGCATGGGCGTGCTTAGCCGCTTCATAAACCTGTTCATCGGTAGCATTTGGATTGCCGTAACGAATGTTATGCATCACGTCAGAGCTAAACAATATCGGATTTTGTGCCACCATCCCCATGGTATCTCGCAGAGCGTTTAAAGAGAGGGCTTGTGAATTAACACCATAAAATTTAATTTCTCCAGTTGCAGGGTCATAAAAGCGTTGTAGCAATTCAAATAATGTTGTTTTTCCAGCACCAGACGGTCCTACAATAGCCACTGTTTTACCTTGTGGAATATCTAAATTTATTTGGTTTAATGCTTTAGCATCAGGGCGAGATGGGTAGTTAAAATTGACATTTTGTAAACTAATAGCGGGTGCATTTGTGAAGGTTTTAAGATTTTCATCTTGTGGGGTGATTGGGTTTTGAATTTCACTTTTAATACTTAATAACTCAAGTAAACGTGAAGCGGCACCTGCAGCACGTTGCAGCTCACCATACACTTCTGCGACTGTTGCAACCGACATAGCGACCATAATGGCATAAAATACAAACGCACCGAGTTCACCACCACTCATTGTTCCAGCAAGCACATCACTGCCCCCGACCCATAGCATGACACTAATGGCTGTAAAGGTTAAAAATATAACCGCAGCAATTAAAAAAGAGCGTTGTTTAATACGGCTTTTTGCTACTGCAAATGCTTTGTCTGTTTCTTTTGCAAAAGCATGTTGTTCACGCTCCTCATGGCTATAACTTTGTACCACTTTAATATTTTGGATTATTTCACCTGCATAAGTACTGATATCTGCAATCGCACTTTGACTCGAGCTGGCTAACTTGCGAACTTTTTTGCCAAATATCATCATGGGTACAAGCACAAGTGGAACACAAGCAACAACAACTAAGGTTAACTTTAGGTTGGTAAACAGTAACATTGCTAAGCCACCGATAAGCATTAAAGCACTGCGTAAAGCCATTGAAAATGAAGAGCCAATAATGGACTGTAAAAGTGTGGTGTCTGTCGTTAAGCGAGACATAAGTTCACCACTGCGGTTTTCTTCAAAGTAGCTCGGATGAAGGGTAACAATACGATTAAATACCGCTTTGCGAATATCGTTACTTACCCGCTCGCCAATCCACGACATTAAATAAAAACGGCTAAACGTACCAATGGCGAGTAAGCTAATTAAGCCTATGAGTACAAGTACGGCATGTTTTAACTGAGACTGAGAGCCGGCAATAAAACCATGATCAATGACAAACTTTACACCTTGGCCAAGAGAAAGACTGACTCCAGAGGTCAGTAATAATGCAGCTAATGCACAAACCACAATCCATTTATAGGGTTTTATAAAGGAAATAATAGGCAGTAAGCTCGTGAAGGCTGCTTTTTCATCATTAGGTTGTTGAGTGTTCATAGTAGAATCTTTTAAGTAGATAAGGTATAGATATGGTATTAAAAATGACAAATTCAATAGCGTTAAAAATATACAAAAAGGGAAATTATGATCAATAAAACGGTGAGTGGTGAATTTACTGTTGCTTTAGCACCTATAGAAGGATATTGCACTGGGCAACAAGGTATTGAATTGGGGCGAATGTCTATTAATAAAACGTTTGCTGGTGCACTCAATGCAACAAGCCAAGGAGAAATGCTGAGCGCAAGAACACCTATAAAAGGGAGCGCAGGTTATGTTGCTATTGAGCAAGTTACTGGTGAACTAGAAGGAAAAAGTGGTAGTTTTGTTTTACAGCACTTAGGAACGATGGATAAAGGAAGTGATAGCCTTACTCTAGTTGTAACCCCTGATTCAGCAACGGACGAGTTAATTGGATTAACTGGAAGTATGCAAATTCGCATTGAACAGGGTGTGCATTACTACGATTTTTCTTTTACATTGTAAGGTATAACATGGCATTGTCGGTTTGGCTAAGTCTCGCTTTTATTTGTATGTTGGGGGCTATGTCTCCAGGGCCTAGTCTTGCAGTGGTATTAAAGCATACTCTTGATGGCGGTGTAAAAAATGGGATGTTGGCTGCCTTAAGTCATGGTATTGGTGTCGGGCTTTATGCGGGAGCATCATTAATAGGCTTAGGGGCATTAATAACTAAGTTTCCCCTACTATATAAAGGCCTCGTATATTTAGGGGCCGGGTATTTGGCCTACCTAGGTTTGAAAATTTTAGTGGCGACAGCAAGTAAAGCTGAGTTACACATACACCGCAGCCGCAGCGCTAAAACTAAAGCTCTTCAAGATGGTTTTGCGATTGCATTTTTAAACCCTAAATTAGCTATTTTCTTCTTAGCATTATTTTCGCAGTTCATTAACCCTGAACAACTTACTTTAAATATTGCTATTATTATGTGCTTTACAGTATTTATTATTGATACTACTTGGTATTTATTAGTTGCCATATTAACGCAAATGTCGAAAAAACGTTTTGGGTTCACTAAATCAAATCAATGGTTAGAGAAAATATTAGGGGCGGTATTCATCGCTCTTGCATTGAAGGTTTTAGTGAGCGTGTAATTAAAAATATTGATAGGAAGAAGGTATTTATGTCAACGCAAGTTTTAGCAAGTGCTGCATTCGATTTAAAAGTGAAAAATTACTGGATGACGCTAGGTGTATTATGTTGTTTACTTTCTTTTGTAGCGATCCCTCTAATTCCATTTATATTGATAATCATATGGCTATTAGGGGGGAAGGTTTTAAGTGCCATGTCTGCAAAACTATTACCACGTAAGCTGATTGTTAAACGAGGGGTTATATTTAAAGAAGAAAAATCAATACCGCTTGATAAAGTAACTGATGTTGGTTTAAGCCAAGGGCCGTTAATGCGACTTTTTGGTTTATATCGGTTAAGTTTTGAAACCGCAGGGCAATCTGGTAATGGCGCATTGGTGTCGTTATTAGGAGTTGTTAATGCTAGTGATTTCAGAGAAGCTGTATTAGCACAAAAAGAACTGATAAATAATACTCACGAAACGCAAAATAAGGGCGAGGATCAAAGCCAATTAGAGTTGATTCGAGCGCTAACTTACAGTGTGAAAAATATAGAACAAACCCTTATAACACTGCTTGATAATAAAGACTCTAGATAGCCTTTCTAAGAGAGTTGCTAGAAAATAAAGGAAGATACGCATATGGATGCAAGAGTAGCGACCTTATTTGACACGACTCCTTATCGTATGCACAAAACACTGATGGCTTTACGCGAGCTAATCTATACTTGTGCAAGCTCTTTAGAGTGTAATGAAGTTGAAGAATCACTGAAGTGGGGGCAGCCTAGCTATAATGTAAAAGGAGGGTCCCCTATACGTATAGGTTTTGATATTTCGATATTTGTATATTAATTGTCAAACAACGTTAATTTCAACTTTCAGAGAACTTTTTTCTGAAAACTTAATGTTATCAGGCAATAGAGTCATTGTACTGGATTGTGATAAACCACTACCAATAGATACATTAAAGCAATGTATTAAATTGGCGCAGAATTACCACAATATTAAACATTTACCCATGCTGGGGTGCTAAGTACTAGGGCGTTTTATTTAATTAAATGTTTCGGTCACTGTATTTGCATTACAGGTAATAACATTGACATTTTTATAGCCTACACGCGTTAATGCTTCGGCGCTTAAAGTAGCGCGAGCGCCACTAAGACAATGTAAATATATAGCCCTAGTTGGATCTTTCTCCATCTCCATTAATTTCATTTCTAATACGCCTCTTGGGATATTTATGGCGCTAAAGGCTGGGTTTTGTTTGTGTTCGCTTGGTTCTCTAACATCTATTAATAAACCATTATTTTCAGATATTTCTTGTTTTGCTTGCTCGGCACTTAAGTGACGCTGGTTTGGTGTAATTACTTTAATTAAAGCGGGGATAGGTGTAAGCATTAGTCTGTAAATCCTCTATTGCGTAAAAAAGACATTAATGGACACCATTTGGTGTAGGCTGATTGCACTAAGTTTATTCCAATAAATAACGTTAATAACTGAAAGTGGCTATGAACAAAATAGCTTAAAAGTACCGATATTGTCACAGCGCTACCGCTTATGAGTAAAATTGCATCACTGATTTTCATCGCTTTCCATATATTAGTAAATTCTAATGTTCTTTATATTAGAGTTTTCTAATGTGAAAGTCTATACTACCCGCTTTATTAAACAATGATTGTATATATGAACCTAGAACAACTCGCAGATAATGCACAGCAGGCTGAGCAATTCTTAAAATTAATGGCTAATAAAAACCGCTTAATGATTATGTGTAGCTTACTGCAGGGAGAATTAAGTGTAGGAGATCTGAACAAGCGTGTTCCTTTGGCCCAATCTGCACTATCTCAACATTTGGCAAGTTTACGCAAAGCCAATATGCTGGTAACACGCCGTGAGGGGGCCGTGATATATTACGCATTAATCGACCCCAAAGTGGAGTCGATTATAGGACTATTATATCAGTGGTTTTGTCGTACTGAAAAAGCTAAATAAATGTGGCAATTTCTTCAAGTGGTTTTTTCACCAATGCGTGTTCTGGCACTGTCGCATTCTCACTAGGGTAGCCAGCAATAAGTAGCATATAAGGTCGCTCATTATCTCTATCTCGAGCACAAATATCGGTTAAAAACCTCATAGGCTTTGGCGTATGAGTAAGGGTTGCTAACCCTGACCTATGTAATGCTTGAATTAAAAACCCAGTTGCAAGGCCAACAGATTCATGAACATAGTAGTTAGTGTTTTTATCATCGGTATTTAACCCGCCTTTTTTTTGACTAAATACCGCAATTAACCAAGGTGCATGTTCTAAATAAGGTTTACTGGCATCGGTACCTAGGGGTTTTAGCGCATCGAGCCACTCTTCACCTGCTCTGCCTTCGTAAAAAGAGCGTTCTAACTTCTCTGCCGCTTCGCGAATTTGTTTTTTTACATCATGACTATGTATGGCTACAAAATGCCATGGTTGGTGGTTTGCTCCACTGGGGGCGGTACCGGCTGCTTTAATACATGTTTCTATAATTTCTTTTGGCACAGGGCGGTCGCTAAAACTGCGAATACTATGACGGCGTTGACTTGTTGCTAAAAACTCAGAAGCATTTTCTAGCATTTGAGAGTGAGAGTATTCAATAAAATCTGATAGGGGCTGACTTTGGTGTTTTTGCATGGCTTTACGACCTTATAAAAATGGTCGTATTTTTATACCTAGAGTCATAAATCGGTGCAAGTAATATTTAGAAAAATAAAAAGGGTAAATTTAATTTAGTGAAAAAAAAGGGCCTTAAAGGCCCTTTAACTTAAATAAGTTATTTATAGGTTAAAATCTACTGCGTAGCCTACATATACTTTAGCGCTAGTATCTTCTATATCTGTATTTGATATACCTAAAGTAAAGCCATCTTTCGAAATAGATACGCCATAATCGATGATGTTTTCGTCACCGATAAAATCACCAGAATAGTGGCCTATATGAAAAGCCACTTCAGCTTCATTAGTAAGCATAAAAGCATAATCTGCATTTAAGTAAAGCGAATCTGAGAAATCAGCGCCTTCACCATCAGCTGACGCTGTAGCTAAAACAGCCGCACCAAAAGTAAAGCCTTCAACACTAATGCTACCGTAAATCTCTGAGAAGTTAACATCAGCATAAGATGCAGCATCAGGGTATGCGTAGTAAATATAACCTACATCAAAACTAACCGAATCGTTGAAGTTACCAGCATAACCAGCGTATAAATCAAGTTCGTAGGTCATTTCATCTGCCCAAGAGGCATTTGAAACCCAAGTACCCGCATAAAAACCAGACTCATTTGCGTAATCAATACCACCTGAAATAGCAGCTTCACCACCTGTTTGCTCTTGACCACGCCATAAGTAGTTTGAAGTCGCTCCGATATTCGCTGATACTTCAGCATTAACGGCTGTTGATGTTAATGACGCAGATGCCATTAAAGCGATAGCGCTGATGGCAATAGTCTTTTTAAATTTTTGCATGTTCATTTCCTGTTATGTGTAAGTGTAACAAGCTAAAGCTTTTATTATGTGGAGCGGGAGCTTTTCCATTGCCTGTCTTTTTTATGATTCTGTGCAACCTATTGCAGTGTGTATGCCAGCTAGTTGTTTTTTGCGATATTTGAATTTATCTCTTTAAAAAACAGGTGCTTAAAATGTGTTGTTTTAGATTGAAGAAGGGCGGGGATTTTTTATTGCACTTTTTTTGTGCGTAAAAAAACCTAACTGCACCATAAAGATACAGTTAGGGGAGTTTTAACCAAATATAGTTCTCATTAGGCTTATTGTTTCATTTACACCTCTACCTTTTTGCACTTCTGCAATTATAGAGTCTCTTTTACTACGAATATGTTCAGGAATATCGCTGTCAGCAAGTGCACGATCAACTAATACCTCAGCCGATTCCTTACCTCTACGGATTGATTTAGTTGTGCTAGATGTACTGCGCTTTGGCTTATTTAATAACTTTATATAGTTTGAGCTATCTGCTGTGCTTTTATCTGCATAATAAAAAAAACAAGGAATAAGCGCTTTAATTATAATTAGTTGATTATCAAGTTCACTGCCGGCTTTAGCCATTTTAAACCATGACATTGCATGAATACTTTGTACTACATCTTGCCAATAGCGTGCAAAGTCTCGATTATTTAATTTTGTTATGCCAAGTGCTGCACATAATGGATCTAATGTTTTATTACTTATCGGAGTAAATATATCAGGACGACGCATGGCGAGCAGGCGAGTAGCAGGTGCGAGTGTCGGTTTTTCGTCGCTATTATTAAATGCCGATAAATAAGCAACAACAAACTGTTCATAGTTATCTTGGCTGACGTCGCCTTCAAGAGGGATGTTAGCCAACGCATCGTCAAACAAAGCGGGTAAATCAGCAAGAATTTGATGAAAGCCTTTAGCGCTTTTAGTTGAAGAAAACCATTCAACATCAAAGTTGTAAGTACTTGGGTCAAGGTTAGCTGCATGTTTACCACTAAAAGCGAGTAAATCTTCTGGGATCATGCTTTTTAAAGCTTGTTCACGAATACTGTGCAAGTATGTTGTTAGACGAAGCTGTTCATCAAGTGCAATAAGTTCTTTATGTTGCTCAATAAAAACACTCACCACAGGCCATGGAGCTACACGTAATGTTTTTAGTTGTAAAAAGCTAATTGCTGAAATAAGCAAATCATGTAATTTTTTTAGCAATGGTAGTTGCTGTGTCTCTAGCAAGTCGTAATTAATACGATCTTTACTTGCACTTAATAGCTCATGACACCAACCTAAAAAATCTTCTGGGTGGTTTTCCACTTTCACAGCCATTAGGTTTAGGCTTAGCTCAGACGCTTGCTTTAAAATATTTTGATAGATTTGACTTTCTTGTTCGCCTAATGCCATTTTTGACGGTGAAATTAGCAGTTTTTTCATGCCTTGTAGAGTCTCCAGTTAGATATATTTTTTAGTTACTTTATTTTAGCGCAAACACGCCAATAGCGACAGGGGCGTGCATCATACCTAACAAATTATGTGATGCAATCATGATGCACTACAATAAGCAGCATAACTGTCGAGGTTTAATCATGCTCTTGCAGTGTAAACAAGCTTTCAACAGAAGTATTAAAGTGCCTCGCTATTTTAAGCGCAATAATTACCGACGGTGTAAACCTGGCCGTTTCCACAGTACTTATCGTTTTACGTGAAACGGCAATAAGATCTGCCAACTCTTGCTGCGAAAGGCTCGCTTCTTTACGGTATTTTGCAATTTGATTTTGCACGTTTGTTCCTAATCTTTGCTTTGCCAAATAATTGATGCGCCGTATATTAAACACATTACAGCAAGGTAAAACGAGGCCATCATGGTATGAGATACTTCTAAAGCCAAATCATCTGAGAATAAATACACGCCACCCATACTAAAAAGTAAGCCAAGGACTACATGTTTATAGGCAATGGTATCGATGGTGTTTAAGTACTCATCTTTGTAGGTAAGGTGGTATTTCATTTTCCATGTAAACCCGCCTCTGATCACAAACATAAAGAATGAACCTAAAAAAGCAGCCGTTCCTAAAAACAATAGTGGGGCTGATGTTTGAGCCAGCAGTGGGTAAACGCTAATGATTAATAAAGTGACCCCCATAAATAATGAAAACCATGCATTTTGGCCCATAAATTTTTCTTCACTTTGAATATCGTGCTTAGACATAATTCGTATCCTTTTAGAATTAACAGTATGTAACCTCTAGGTGTCAATGTAACCCTAGGGTATCATTGGGTCAATCTTTTTATGCAACCTAAAGGTATCAAAATGTTTCAGGAAGGATTCAGGATATAGCTTTAATATTCAATAAAGCGCTTTTTTATCATAACGACAATGATTTTAGGGCTAACACTCGTTATGATAAGAATATAATTTGCCCACTTGAAAGGACGATCATGAAAACCTTATTTAAAGTTTTTGGTGTGATATTGCTACTTTGTATTGCACTTATTGTAGCAGCCCCATTTTTAATCCCGACAGACACTCTTTTTAATAAAGTATCTGAGCAGGTTGAACAAACTACCGGACGCTCTCTTGTTATTAAAGGGGAAAAAGCACTCAGTGTTTTTCCATCATTAACATTAGAACTTAATGATGTGCATTTTGCTAACATGAATACCGGTTCGCGCGATGATATGGCGAGCATGAAACAGCTAGCAATACACATTCCTTGGTTATCATTATTTAGCGGTGAGTTTAAACTCGATAAGTTTGTAATCAACGAACCAGATATATTATTAGAGACAGATAAAACAGGAAAAGCTAACTGGCAGTTATTCGATTCTGTTACTGAACAACCACAAGCTACGTCAGATTCTAGTGGTTCAGTGAACTTACCAGATAGCTTTGATATTGAACTAGGTGAGGTGGCCATTTATGGAGGCACATTCACATATCTAGATGGACAAACAGGTGCTAAGCAGCAAATAAGTGATTTAGAGCTTGCTATATTACTTCCTTCCCTTCGCAAATCTCTAGAGGTAAAAGGGGGGATTACTTATATGCAAGAACGCTTTGAGCTTGATATTAAAGTAGATACACCAGCTAAAGCCATTGAAGGTAAAACGTTTAATGTGGTTCAAAAGCTTGATTCTCGTTTAATAGAGCTTACTTTTAACGGAAATATTGCACAACAAGGGCAAAATATTACTGGTGAGCTTGCTCTTAGCGGAGATTCAGTTAAAGAGTTAGCTTTATGGCAAGGCGTAGATCTTAATGCAAAAGACAATGCATTTAACGCATTTAGCATAAAAGGGAACATGCAACTTGCTGAAGAGCAATTTAACTTGCAAAAGCTAGTTGCCACTTTAGATGAATTAGAGATAAACGGAATAAGTAAAATAGATATAGGCAGTCGTTTGGCTGTTAATGCCGATATTGATTTAGGTATGTTAGATTTAAACCCATACCTTCCTGAAACGGTGGCTAAACAGCAAGAGCCAGAAAACTCACCAGAAAAAGCCGCTGAGCCTATTGTTTGGGACGATACTAAAATTGACTTATCAGCACTAAACGCACTGGATGCAAACATTGTTATCCGCTCTAGTGGGTTAAAAGCCAATGACATCACATTAGGTGCAAATCAATTTACAGTTAAGTTAGATAAAGGTATTGCTAATCTTAGCCTAGATAGCTTTTCAGCTTACGAAGGGTCAGGAACCGGGGTTATCTCTGTTAATGCACAGAATACGCCTTATAAAATAGCGACTCAGTTTGATTTAAGTAATATTAATGCTCAACCATTACTCACCGATGCAGCAGGTTTTGATAAATTACTAGGTAAAGGAGCTTTAAACTGGAACTTAACCACGTTTGGGCAAAGCCAAAAGTCATTTATTGATGCGCTTAATGGACAATTAGCATTTGAATTTGCAGATGGCGCTGTTAAAGGTGCTAACGTTGCAGAGATGGTCCGTAAAGGTAAAGAATTACTCACCGGCAATTTAGGTGCTGTAAGCGAAGGGCTTGATTCAAGCTTTGAAGAATCTGAACAAACTGATTTCTCGGCGCTTACAGGAAGTTTTAATTTTACTAACGGTGTGGGGCATAACAGTGATTTATCGTTAGTGAGCCCGCTAATAAGGATTTCAGGCGAAGGTGATGTAGACTTGCCAAAAACCAGTGTCGATTATCGTTTAGTCACGGGTATTGTTGATTCAATAGAAGGGCAAGGAACAACTGACAGTAGTACCGGATTTAAAATTCCTCTAAGAATCACGGGTGAGTTTCATGATGTAGGTATTTCACTTGATTTTGGCGAAGCTCTCGAAGAGGAAGCAAAACAAAAGCTAGATGAAGCAAAAGAAAAAGCGAAAGAGGAAGCAAAAGACAAAGTTAAAGATAAATTAAAAGGCTTATTTGGTTAATCATAAGCTTATTAATCTGAACAAAAAACATTCGGGGCATATTTGTGCCCTGAATGTTTTATAATCAGTTGTAATATAGTTAAATTTTGCAAAATGAAGAATAGCGCTAATCCTCCAAAACAAATTAATTAAAAAATAACCTACCACTAAACCATCAATGCTGGTACAATTGCCCGCCCTTAAGAGACATCTTGCATGTTTTTTGAGTGGGAAATAATCGAAGTGCCTTGATTTTAAACAAATTTAAGGCAAGTTGTAATTACTACACCGGAGGTCATTAACATGATCCAAATGCAAACTCAGCTGGAAGTTGCTGATAACAGCGGCGCTCGCAAAGTGCAGTGTATAAAAGTCCTAGGTGGTTCACACCGTCGCTACGCAGCGATTGGCGACATCATTAAAGTTTCTGTAAAAGAAGCTATTCCTCGCGGTAAAGTGAAGAAAGGTGATGTTAAAAACGCGGTAGTTGTGCGTACCAGAAAAGGCGTTCGTCGTCCGGACGGATCTTTGATCCGTTTCGATAGCAATGCGGCTGTTATCTTAAATGATAACTTGCAGCCTATTGGTACTCGTATTTTCGGTCCTGTGACTCGTGAACTTCGTAATGATAAGTTCATGAAAATCGTTTCACTAGCCCCAGAAGTACTGTAAGGAGTCAATCATGGCAGCAAAAATCCGTCGTGATGACGAAGTAATCGTTCTAGCAGGTAAAGATAAAGGTAAGCGCGGCAAAGTGCTTTCAGTTATCACCGAGTCTAGTCGAGTATTTGTCGAAGGCATTAACTTAATCAAGAAGCACCAAAAGCCGGTTCCACAAATGAACCAAGCTGGCGGTATTGTTGAGAAAGAAGCGTCTATCGACGTATCAAACGTTGCGATCTACAACTCGGAAACGGGTAAAGCAGATCGTGTAGGTTTCAAGATTGAAGATGGTAAGAAATTACGTATCTTTAAATCTACTGGTAAAACTATCTAATAGTTGGAGTAGAATGATGGCGAAACTGCATGAAGTATATAAAGACAAAGTAGTTGCTGAACTTCAAGAGAAGTTTGGTTTCAGCTCTGTCATGCAAGTCCCTCAGATCGAAAAGATCACATTAAATATGGGCGTGGGCGAAGCCCTAGCTGACAAGAAAATTTTAGACAATGCAGTAGCAGATCTAGAATCAATCTCTGGTCAGAAACCTTTAATCACTAAAGCACGCAAATCTGTTGCTGGCTTTAAAGTGCGTGAAGGCTACCCAATTGGTTGTAAAGTAACCTTACGCGGCGAGCGTATGTGGGACTTTTTTGAGCGTTTGGTTTCAATCGCTATCCCACGTATTCGTGACTTCCGTGGTGTGAGTGCTAAGTCTTTTGATGGACGTGGTAACTACAGCATGGGCGTACGTGAACAAATCATCTTCCCAGAAATCGATTTTGATAAAGTAGACCGTGTACGCGGTATGGATATCACAATCACAACTTCTGCGAAAACTGATGAGGAAGGCCGTGCGTTGTTAGAAGCGTTTAACTTCCCATTTAAGAAATAAGGGTAGGGTTATGGCAAAGAATTCTATGAAAGCGCGCGAAGCAAAGCGCACTAAATTAGTTGCTCAGTACGCTGAAAAGCGTGCAGCACTTAAAGCTATCATCAGTGATGTTAATACATCTGAAGATGATCGTTGGGACGCGGTACTTAAGCTTCAAGCTTTACCACGTGATTCTAGCCCTGCACGTCAACGTAATCGTTGTAACATTACGGGCCGCCCACATGGTTTCCTTCGCAAATTCGGCATGAGCCGTATTAAAGTTCGCGAAGCAGCTATGCGCGGTGAAATTCCTGGCCTTAAAAAGGCTAGCTGGTAATAGTATCACGGGAGTAAGACTATGAGCTTGCAAGATCCTATCGCGGATTTGTTTACACGTATCCGTAACGGTCAATCAGCGAAGAAAGTATCTGTAACGATGCCAACTTCAAAGCTGAAAGTAGCATTAGCTAAAGTATTAAAAGACGAAGGTTACATCACTGATTACTCAGTATCTGGTGACGTTAAACCTGAGTTAGCTATCGAATTGAAATATTTTGATGGCAAAGCTGTAATTGAAAATATCCAGCGTGTTAGCCGCCCTGGTCTACGTATCTATAAGAGACGTGACGAATTACCTAAGGTAATGGGTGGTCTTGGTATCGCTATCGTATCAACTTCTAAAGGCCTAATGACAGACCGCGCAGCACGTAGTGCTGGTGTTGGTGGTGAAATCATTGGTTTTGTAGCTTAATCGGAGGGGAACTATGTCTCGCATAGCAAAGGCACCAATTAATGTTCCTGCCGGTGTAGAAGTTACATTAAAAGGCCAGGACATCACAGTTAAAGGCAAAAACGGTGAATTAACGCGTACTATCAACAATGCTGTTGAAGTACAACTTAACGACAACGTTATTACAACTTTACCTCGTGAAGGCGTAGCTAATGCATGGGCTCAAGCAGGTACTGCTCGCGCTCTTATCAACAACATGGTTGTTGGTACGCATGAAGGTTACGAGAAGAAACTTCAGTTAGTTGGTGTTGGTTACCGTGCAGCTGCAAAGGGTAAAGTTTTAGACTTAACTCTTGGCTTCTCACACCCAGTTAATTTCGCAGTTCCTGAAGGAATTACGATTGAAACTCCAAGCCAAACAGAAGTTCTAGTTAAGGGCGTAGATAAGCAGTTAGTTGGTCAAACAGCTGCTAACATTCGTGCATACCGTAAACCTGAGCCTTATAAAGGTAAAGGTGTTCGTTATTCAGATGAGAATGTACGCCGTAAAGAGGCTAAGAAGAAGTAAGGTAAGACGATGGATAAAAAAACAGCTCGTCTACGTCGTGCTAAACGCACACGTAGAAATTACATTGAACAAGGCACAACGCGTCTTGTTATCCACCGCACGCCACGTCACATATACGCTCAAGTTGTAAATGCTGAGGGTAATGTACTGGCTGCTGCTTCTACTGTTGAGAAAGCAATTAGCGAAACAGTTAAAGGCACAGGCAACGTTGCAGCTGCACAAGCAGTTGGTAAAGCGGTTGCAGAACGTGCGGCTGACAAAGGCATCGAAAAGATTGCTTTTGATCGCAGTGGCTTTAAATATCACGGCCGTGTGAAGGCGCTAGCTGATGCTGCGCGTGAAGCCGGTTTGCAATTCTAGGAGTAGACAATGGCTAACGTAGAAGCAAAGCAACAACAGCCTGATTTAGCTGAAAAGCTAATCGCGGTGAACCGTGTGTCTAAAGTAGTTAAAGGTGGTCGTATCTTTAGCTTTACAGCACTAACAGTAGTTGGTGATGGCGCAGGTAAAGTAGGTTTTGGTTATGGTAAAGCACGTGAAGTTCCAGCTGCTATTCAAAAAGCAATGGAAAAAGCACGTCGTAACATGATTAACGTAGACCTAAATGGCAACACATTACAGCATCCTGTTAAAGGACGTCATGCTGGCTCACAAGTGTTTATGAAACCAGCCTCTGAAGGTACTGGTATCATCGCAGGTGGTGCTATGCGTGCAGTATTAGAAGTTACTGGTGTGCAAAACGTATTATCTAAATGTTACGGTTCTACTAACCCGATCAACGTAGTACGTGCAACGATTAAAGCTCTTGAGAACATGAACTCTCCTGAGTCAATCGCTGCAAAACGTGGTCTTCGTGTAGACGAGATACTGGGGTAAACCATGGCAAAGCAAACTGTAAAAGTAACACAAGTAAAAAGCTCTATCGGTCGTTTACCGAAACATAAAGCTACATTACGCGGTCTTGGTTTACGTCGTATCAACCACACTGTTGAGTTAGAAGACACAGCATGTGTACGTGGTATGATCAACCAGGTTTCTTACATGGTTAAGGTAGAGGGTTAATTTCATGCATTTGAATACACTTTCACCTGCTGCAGGTTCAAAAACTGCTCCAAAACGTGTTGGTCGTGGTATCGGTTCTGGTCTTGGTAAGACTGGTGGCCGTGGTCACAAAGGTCAAAAATCACGTTCTGGCGGTAAAGTACGCGTTGGTTTCGAAGGCGGTCAAATGCCTATGCAACGTCGTCTACCTAAGTTCGGTTTCACTTCTCGCAAATCTTTAGTATCTGCAGAAATAAACCTATACGAAATCGCTAAAGTTGAAGGCGATGTGGTAGACCTAAATGCGTTACAAGCAGCTGGTCTAGTTAAAAAGAACGTTCAGTTCGTTAAAGTTGTTAAATCTGGCGAAGTTTCACGCGCAGTAACCGTTAAAGGCTTAAAAGCTTCTAAAGGTGCTCGCGAAGCTATCGAAGCTGCCGGAGGCAAGGTAGAAGACTAAGGAAGTACTAATGGCTAAACCAGGTCAAGATACACAAAGTGCACAAAGTGGACTTTCGGAATTGAAGCGCCGATTACTATTCGTTTTAGGTGCTATCATTATTTACCGTCTAGGTTCATTTGTGCCGATCCCTGGGATTGACGCCGCTGTACTTGCCGATTTCTTCGAGCAACAAAAGGGCACCATTGTTGAAATGTTCAACATGTTTAGCGGTGGTGCGCTTGAGCGAGCTTCAGTGTTAGCACTGGGTATTATGCCGTATATTTCGGCTTCGATTATTACGCAACTATTAACGCATATGTATCCGCCGTTTATAGAGCTTAAGAAAGAAGGCGAACAAGGGCGTAAGAAAATTAGCCAGTACACACGCTATGGCACGCTTGTGCTTGCTACTATCCAATCAATCGGTATTGCTACAAGCTTACCGGGCATGATGAACGGGTTAGTTGTTAACCCAGGTTTTGGTTTCTATTTCACTGCAGTAGTGAGTTTAGTAACCGGTACTATGTTCCTTATGTGGTTGGGCGAACAAATTACAGAACGCGGTATCGGTAACGGTATTTCAGTCCTTATATTTGTGGGTATAGTAGCAAACTTGCCGTCTGCTATTGGTTCGACAGCCGAAATGGCGCGCCAAGGTGATTTGAATGTTTTTGTACTGTTGATGGTTGCGGTTATCGTATTCGCTGTTACTTATCTTGTAGTGTTTTTTGAACGTGGGCAACGACGTATTGTTGTTAACTACGCTAAACGCCAACAAGGTCGCCAAGTATTTGCTGCTCAAAGCACGCATTTACCGCTAAAAGTAAATATGGCGGGTGTTATTCCACCAATCTTTGCTAGCAGTATAATTCTGTTCCCTGGTACAATTGCAAGCTGGTTCGGCCAAGGTGAAGGTCCTGTCGCTGATGTGCTACAAGCTATTGCAACGACGTTGACCCCAGGTCAGCCGTTATATGCAATGGTATTAGCTGCGGCTATTATCTTCTTCTGCTTTTTCTATACAGCGTTGGTATTTAACCCACGTGAAACTGCAGATAACCTTAAGAAATCTGGCGCATTTATCCCAGGTATTCGACCAGGTGAGCAGACATCTAAATACATTGATAAAGTGATGACACGCCTGACATTGGCAGGTGCTTTGTATATAACCTTTATCTGTCTGGTGCCCGAATTCATGACGATGGCATGGCAAACGCCATTCTACTTCGGCGGTACATCAATATTGATTATCGTTGTTGTCATCATGGACTTTATGGCACAAGTACAGACTCACCTGATGTCTCATCAGTATGATTCTGTGCTGAAAAAAGCGAACCTTAAAGGCTACGGTCGATAAGGTCAGTTTACGGAGTTGAGCAATGAAAGTACGTGCTTCCGTTAAGAAAATATGCCGTAACTGTAAAGTTATTAAACGTGCTGGTGTAGTACGCGTAATTTGCAGTGAGCCTAAGCATAAGCAAAGGCAAGGCTAAGTAAACAGTCGTGCAGGCTGAGGTATCTCGGCCTGTGTTTTTAATTGTGATTTGATTTTCGTTTGAGTATCCTTACGGGCTTTTCAAACTATTGATTATCAAATTCAAATATAGGAGATGTGTTAGTGGCCCGTATCGCTGGCATTAACGTCCCTGATCATAAACATGCAGTTATTGGTTTAACCGCTATTTATGGCATAGGTAAGACTCGCTCTAAGGAAATCTTAGCAGCGACTGGTATCGCCGAGACCACAAAAATCGGTGAACTTTCTGACGAAACACTTGATGTATTGCGTGATGCAGTAGGCAAGTACACTGTAGAAGGTGATCTTCGTCGTGAAGTTACTCTAAATATCAAGCGCCTTATGGACCTTGGTTGTTTCCGTGGCCTACGTCACCGTCGCTCTTTACCACTACGTGGTCAAAGAACTAAGACTAACGCGCGTACCCGTAAGGGTCCTCGTAAGCCTATTAAGCGATAAGGGGATAGTATTATGGCTAAAACACCAATTCGTCGTAAAAAGGTTAAAAAGCAAGTTGCTGATGGTATGGCTCATGTTCATGCATCTTTCAACAACACTATTGTAACCATTACCGACCGTCAAGGTAATGCACTATCATGGGCTACTGCCGGTGGTTCAGGTTTCCGTGGTTCACGTAAATCTACACCATTTGCTGCTCAGGTTGCTGCAGAGCGTGCAGGTACTGCTGCTCAAGAATACGGTTTAAAAAATCTAGAAGTTTTCATTAAAGGTCCAGGTCCAGGTCGTGAATCTGCTGTACGTGCTTTGAATGCTGCTGGTTACCGTATCACCAACATTACTGACGTGACGCCAATACCACATAATGGTTGTCGTCCACCGAAGAAACGTCGCGTTTAACAATAGGTTAGGAGAAATAACATGGCAAGATATTTGGGCCCTAAGCTCAAGCTGAGTCGTCGTGAAGGTACTGACCTGTTCCTTAAGAGCGGCGTAAGAGCTATCGACTCTAAGTGTAAACTTGAGACTGCACCTGGTCAGCACGGCGCTCGTAAAGGTCGCTTATCTGATTACGGTTTACAATTACGTGAAAAGCAAAAAGTACGTCGTATCTACGGTGTATTAGAAAAGCAATTCCGTAACTACTACAAAGAAGCTGCTCGCCTAAAAGGCAACACAGGTGAAAACTTGTTACAGCTTTTAGAGCAACGTTTAGACAATGTTGTATATCGCATGGGTTTTGCTAGCACTCGCTCTGAAGCGCGTCAGTTAGTAAGTCACAAAGCGATTTTAGTTAATGGTCGTGTTGTGAACATTCCTTCATACGTAATTACACCAGAAGATACTGTTGTAATCCGTGAGAAGTCAAAAACACAAGCACGTATCATCGCTGCTCTAGAGTTGGCTGAGCAACGTGAAAAGCCGACTTGGGTTGAAGTTGACGGTAAGAAAATGGAAGGCAGCTTTAAGCGTCTACCTGAGCGTTCTGATTTGTCTGCGGACATTAACGAACAACTAATCGTCGAACTTTACTCTAAGTAAAGTTAAGAGTTAAGAGAGGATAAAATGCAGGGTTCTGTTACAGAATTTCTAAAACCAAGGTTAGTCGATATCGACGCTATCAACCCAACGCGTTCTAAAGTAGTTTTAGAACCACTAGAGCGAGGCTTCGGTCATACTCTGGGTAATGCCTTACGCCGTATACTGTTATCATCTATGCCTGGATGTGCAGTAACTGAAGTTGAAATCGACGGTGTATTGCACGAGTACAGCGCGAAAGAAGGCGTACAAGAAGACATCATTGAAATACTATTAAACCTTAAAGGTTTAGCAGTAACGTTAGAAGGCAAAGATGAAGTTTTTCTGACCCTGACTAAATCTGGTGTAGGCCCTGTGACTGCGGCAGATATTCAGCACGATGGCGATGTAACAATTGCTAATCCAGATCACGTTATTTGTAATTTAACTACAAATAACAGCGAGATCAGCATGCGTATTCGTGTTGAACGCGGTCGTGGTTATGTGCCGGCATCTAGTCGTTTATCCTCTGATGACGATGAGCGTCCAATTGGTAGATTGTTGCTTGATGCATCATTCAGTCCAGTTGAACGTATTGCGTACTCGGTTGAATCAGCCCGTGTTGAGCAACGTACAGACTTAGACAAGTTAATCATTGATATGGAAACAAACGGTACATTAGATCCTGAAGAAGCGATCCGCCGTGCGTCTACTATCTTAGCTGAGCAATTAGATGCATTCGTAGATTTACGTGATGTAACTGAGCCAGAAGAGAAAGAAGAGAAGCCAGAATTCGATCCTATTCTACTTCGTCCAGTTGATGATCTTGAATTAACAGTACGTTCAGCAAACTGTTTGAAAGCCGAGCAAATTCAATATATCGGTGATTTAGTACAGCGTACTGAAGTTGAGCTTCTTAAAACACCTAATTTAGGTAAGAAGTCTCTAACAGAAATCAAAGACGTGCTAGCTTCACGTGGTCTTTCTCTAGGTATGCGCCTAGAAAATTGGCCACCTGCAAGTCTAGCTGAATAATCTAAATCACTATATTAGTTTAGTTAGAAGGATAGGGTCATGCGCCATCGTAAGAGTGGTCGTCAATTAAACCGTAACAGTAGCCATCGTAAAGCGATGTTCAGCAATATGGCAAGTTCATTGGTGAAACATGAAATCATCAAAACTACTTTGCCAAAAGCGAAAGAGTTACGTCGTGTAATTGAACCTTTAATCACACTGGCTAAGACTGACAGTGTAGCAAATCGCCGTTTAGCGTTTGCTCGCACGCGTGATAATGAAGTAGTTGGTAAATTGTTCAGCGAAATCGGTCCTCGTAATACAGACCGTCCAGGTGGTTACACTCGTATTCTTAAGTGTGGCTTCCGTGCTGGTGATAATGCACCAATGGCTTATATTGAACTTGTTGGTCGCCCAGCGGCGAGCGAAGAAGTTCAAGAAGACGCGCAGTCTGCAGAGTAAGTCTTAAAGAGACACCAAAAAGCCGAGCTTATGCTCGGCTTTTTAATATCTAAAATTTGAGATCCCTTCAAATAACTAACTTATTGCTCCCTATACCTATACCTATTACCTTCATTTAGCTAAATCGACTTAATTAAACCAATTTAGGTATAAAGTGTGTATTCTCACAAAGGCTAATCATGCTGTATGTTGTAAAGGTTCTATTATATTTGGACAAGTGATCCCCAAATTGGACAACCAAGTAAATGTATTTAACTTTAACTAGCTTATATAGCGGGTTAATAACTACTTTTAGTCGGGTTTTTAAACGTTTAGCTCAAATATTCTGCGAACAGTCATTTATTTCACATTTTCTGCAAAAAAGGGTTGATCTGTTTTCGGATCTCCCTATAATGCGACCCCACTGAGACGGCAGAGCGCAACGCATAGCGAGGCATGAGCTACTTAGTGAGTTAAGTAAAACTTAGTTTTGAAAAATTTAACTTTTATCAAAATTAAGTATTGACAAAAAAATAGGAAAGCGTAACATGCGCAGCCCTAGCGAGATAAAGTTTAACTTTAATCGCAACGTTCTTTAACAATATAAAGCAATCATCTGTGTGGGCACTCGTACAGATTGAGTTCTAACAGCCGAGCTACTTAGGTAGTGAGGCAAAAAAT
>NZ_JAGJEG010000016.1 GCF_018100905.1 Pseudoalteromonas sp. MMG010
ACCGCTATGCGTTGCGCTCTGCCGTCTCAGTGGGGTCGCATTATAGGGAGATCCGAAAACAGATCAACCCTTTTTTACAGAAAACGTGAAATAAATGACTGTTCGCAGAATATTTGAGCTAAACACTGTAAAAACACAACAAAACTTTCAATTTATTAACAATTACTTCGTATTTATATACTCAATTGCTACTGAGTAATACCTATGCTTATTTATTTCTAAAGGAAAGATCTATTTGATCATATGTGTTTAAACGATCTTATTATGTGGTTTTTATATCGAACGGATAAGAAGTATATTATTAGAGGTAAAATAAAGCCCCGCTAGGCGAGGCTCATATTTAAGCGATACCGTATTGATCGCGATAAGCTTTAACGGAAGCTAGATGATCATCCATACTTCCTTTCGTTTCTAAATAAGTAATTAAGTCTGCCAATTTAACGATTGATACCACTTGAGTACCAAAGTCTCGCTCTACTTCTTGAATTGCAGATAATTCGGCTTTGCCTTTTTCTTGTCTATCAAGGGCAATGAGTACTCCGCTTAAGTCTGCACCATTATCAGCGATGATCTCCATAGATTCGCGAATAGCGGTACCCGCAGTAATGACATCATCCACCAGCATGATTTTACCTTTTAGCTCTGAGCCAACTAAGGTACCACCTTCACCGTGTGCTTTTTTTTCTTTACGATTAAAACAATAAGGTACGTCTTTATTGTAATGATCAGCTAAAGCGACTGCGGTTGTCGTTGCAATTGGAATACCTTTATAAGCTGGACCAAATAATACATCAAACTCTATACCTGCATCTTCTAATGCAGCAGCATAAAAACGGCCTAAGCGCGCTAAATCACGTCCTGTATTAAATAATCCGGCATTAAAAAAGTAGGGGCTAGTACGCCCTGATTTTAATGTGAATTCCCCAAACTTTAAAACTTGTTTCTCTAATGCGAGCTCAATAAACTCTATTTGATAATCTTTCATGGATATTTACCTAATGTCATTATTAAGCTAAAGCTTGTTTTTGAACGTCAATTATTTCACGAATTGAATGTTTGGCTAATGTTAATAGCTCATCAAGTTCATCAAACGAGAAAGGTTCGCCTTCAGCTGTACCTTGTACTTCTATGATCTTGCCGGTTTCGGTTAAAATAACATTCATATCTGTTTCGGCATCAGAGTCTTCAAGATATTCTAAGTCGCTTATTGGTTGCCCTTTATATATGCCTACTGAAATAGCTGCGATCATATGTTTAAGCGGGTTTGAATTAATCATACCTTTAGCACGCATATAAGTAAGCGCATCAACTAATGCAACACATGCTCCACTAATAGAAGCAGTACGAGTACCGCCATCAGCTTGAATAACATCACAGTCAATAGTAATGGTGTTTTCGCCAAGCGCTTTTAAGTCAACGGCTGCACGTAACGCACGAGCAATTAAACGTTGAATTTCCATCGTACGACCACTTTGTTTTCCACGAGCAGCTTCTCGTGCATTACGCGTATGTGTTGAACGAGGTAACATGCCGTATTCAGCATTTATCCAACCTTTACCTTGGCCTTTCATAAAACGAGGTACACCCGATTCAACCGTTGCTGTACAAAGTACTTTAGTGTTGCCAAATTCAACAAGTACAGAGCCTTCAGCATGCAATGTATAATTACGTGTAAATGTAACAGGTCTAATTTGGTTAGGTGTTCTTTCGCTTGGACGCATGGACGATCCCCTTAATTCAGAATTTGACATATTATATGGATATATAGCCGTATATGCTATGTTGATTTGCACAAATAATAGGATGAAAAATTTTCCCTAGAGCTTATGCACTGTTACGGTATAATCACTTTAATATTGAATTTAAAAATTTTAGGAAAATATCCATGATCCACAGTATGACAGCTTATGCGCGTCGAGAAATTAAAGGCGAATGGGGTACCGGCACGTGGGAAATTCGCTCGGTAAACCAACGTTATCTTGAAACTTTTATTCGTGCGCCCGAGCAATTTCGTGGGATGGAGCCTATTATCCGCGAGCGCCTACGTAAAAACCTCCAACGCGGTAAAGTAGAAGTTTTCTTAAAATTTGTTGCCAACCCTTCACATGTAGGTGAGTTATCAATAAACGAATCACTCGCTGCACAACTTATAAAAAGTGCAAAATGGGTTCAACAACAAAGCAATGGTGATATTAACCCGGTTGATATTTTACGTTGGCCTGGTGTAATGGAAACGCAAGAATTAGATATGGATAGCGTCAATACAGCGCTTATTACAGGTTTTGACCAAGTAATAGAAGATTTTAAATCAGCACGAGCTGACGAAGGTGCCAACCTAGAAGAAATGATAACCACTCGACTAGAGGCAATTTTAGAGCAAGTAAGCGTAGTAGATACGCACATGCCAGAAATAGCAAAATGGCAACGTGAAAAATTAAATCAAAAACTTGAAGATTTACAAACCGATGTTGACCAATCTCGCCTTGAACAAGAGCTGATATACCTAGCCCAAAAACAAGATGTAGCCGAAGAACTCGATCGCTTAAAGTCTCATGTTAAAGAGACTAAAAAAATCCTTAAAAAAGGCGGCGCTTGTGGTCGTCGTTTAGACTTTATGATGCAAGAATTTAACCGCGAAGCAAACACCCTAGCCTCTAAATCAATTAACAGCGATATAACTAATGCCGCAGTAGAGCTAAAAGTACTTATTGAACAAATGCGTGAGCAAATACAAAATATTGAGTGATGTTTCTCTCTGTTTCAGAATAATTTAAACTCCTTTAAAAACCGCTACCTTAGCGGTTTTTTCTATTTTCTTACTCCTTCCTCACTTTGTTTCAAACTATTGGTGACATTATTAGTGACACACACTTAAAAAGCTCTCTTTTAGATGTGATTTTTATAAATCATGTCACCACTTAAATATTTCACTAACTGAGTAATCAATAGAATGAACGATAAGCAAGTAAAAGCCCTCATTAAACAAGGTGAATATGCACGCCATGCAATTGGTAGAGGTTTATATCTTCGCATTACCAATCAAAACATTGGTTACTGGGTTGTTAGGTACACCATTAATAAAAAGCGATTATTTATTGTAATGCTATATAAGGTATTATTTTATAGAACGATCAGCTTACACTTTATCTGATCTTTGTATTCATACATAACTTTGGATTCGGCTATTATAATGAAATATTAATTCTATTAAATATCAATAGGTTAAAGTTTTTTATAAAAACAATTAGAATTATTCCCCTTTTAAGATACACTTTTATGTAATTAATGATTTTTTCTATTGAAAAAATAAGTACTCATTAATTTTGATTATAAAAAGTGGGATACGTGTTTAATAATGCAACATACAAATTTGTGTAATTAATGAAACACTATACCTAGTGTGTATTTACAACTAGCGGGACCTAGAATGCTGTTTAACAATTCATTGAAGAATAAAATCGCCGAACTAGAAGAAGAGTTATCTATTTTACATCAGGTTAGTGATAGCCTAGATAGTGAAATGTTAGTATTAGAACTTGATAGTAAGGGCGTTATAGTAAGAGCCAATACAAACTTTAAAGCAGAGCTTGGCTATACTGATGAGCAGTTAATTTCAAAGCCTATCGTTAATTTTGTACCTTCGAACCTTAAAAACACACCTCACTTTAAAGCATTCAAACGTGCAGTAGACTCCCATTCACACTGGGTAGGCGCATTGCAGGCTGTTGATGCAAAAAATGAGCAAGCTTGGCTTCGTGTAATTTATCAACCCGTGATTAATAATCAAGGGGATTTTAAATATGCTACGTTACATGGCAGCGTCCTCACCAGAACAATCGAAACTTCGCAAGAACAACAAGATATTATTAAAGGTATTCATCGTTCCATGGCAGTGATTGAGTTCAATTTAGAAGGGATTGTACTTGATGCTAACCATCACTTCTTAACTGGTATGGGCTATAAGCTTGCTGAAATAAAAGGACAGCATCATCGAATTTTTTGTTCTCCCGATGAAGTAACTTCAAAAGACTATGAAGTGTTTTGGCAAAGACTGCATCGCGGTGAATATGTAGCAGATCGATTTAAACGCATAGATAAAAATGGCAATGACGTGTGGCTTGAAGCGTCATACAACCCTATTTTAAATACTCAAGGTGAGCTGTATAAAGTTGTTAAATTTGCGACGGTGATCACAGGGCAAGTACAACAAGAAATGGCTATTGCAGAAGCGGCCGAAATTGCCTATGGCACATCGAAAGAAACAGATGCCATTGCAGCCCAAGGCGCTGAGGTCATTCAAAACACTGTAGTTGTGATGGATGAATTAGCGACACAAATGGAACAAGCTGTACAAGATATTTTCGCGTTAGATAAACAATCACAATTAATAGCTAGCATTGTACAAAGCATTAGTAGTATTGCAGATCAAACAAATTTACTAGCGCTTAATGCCGCAATAGAAGCAGCAAGAGCGGGCGAGCAAGGTCGAGGCTTTGCAGTGGTAGCAGATGAAGTAAGGCAACTTGCTTCTCGCACCAGTAAAGCAACAGAAGAAATTGTAGACGTAGTACAAAAAAATCAAAATCTGACTCAAAGAACAGTATCAGTAATTGAGCAAGGAAAAGATAAAGCGAAACAAGGACTCGATTTATCAAATGAATCTGGCAGGGTCATTGTTGATATTCAAGACGGTGCACAAAAAGTAGTTGATGCCGTTAGTCAGTTTGCAAACCAATTAAATAAGTAAAACTATTCTGGTATTGAGTCTATTTACTGAAATAAAGTACACTAGCTTAATTAAGGCTTGAGTTTAATCGTTAACTCAAGCCTATTTATTTTTAGGTAGAGAAACTCATGGCACAAACTCGCGGACATTTATTTATTTTATCGGCACCATCGGGAGCTGGTAAATCAAGTCTATTAAACGCTTTATTATCAAAACATGATGATATGGCATTATCGGTATCACATACCACTCGCTCACCTCGTCCGGGTGAAGAAAACGCTAAACACTATCATTTTGTGTCGGTTGAAGCATTTAAAGCACTTATCAATAACAATGACTTTTTTGAGTGGGCTCAAGTTTTTGATAACTATTATGGTACATCTAAGCAAGCGATAGAATCACAACTGGCAGCCGGTTTTGATGTATTTTTAGATATTGACTGGCAAGGAGCTCGCCAAGTTCGCGAACTATTGCCACAGGTGAAGACCATTTTTATACTTCCTCCTTCTAAAAATGAATTAGAGCAACGCTTAAACAACCGCGGTCAAGACTCTGCTGAGGTTATTGCAGGAAGAATGGCTCAAGCCCAATCAGAATCATCACATTATAACGAATATGATTATATTGTCGTAAATGATGATTTTAATAGTGCTTTAGTTGAACTTGAAACAATTGTACTTGCACAGCGATTAACGCAAAAATCGCAAGCAACTCGCCATGAAGCGTTAATAAATAACTTATTGAGTAATTAAAATACCTTTTTAACGAAGGGTAAGGTAAAAAATAACCACTAACCCTTGGCGAATCTCCTTGCTTGGAGTAAACTACGCCTTTGCTTTTATATAATTTTGGAGTGCTGAGATGGCTCGCGTAACAGTTGAAGATGCAGTAGATGCAGTTGGTAATCGTTTTGACTTAATTTTAGTTGCGGCCCGTCGTGCCCGCCAAATTGCTGTAGGTGGTAAAGATCCACTTGTAGATCCTGAAAATGATAAACCAACAGTCGTTGCACTTCGTGAAATTGAACTTGGTTTAGTTGATACTTCTTCTATGGATGTCATTGACCGTGAAGAACAACAACATCAAGAAGCTGCAGAACTAGCTGCAGTGGCTGCCATTGTAGGTGGCAACCAATAATCAAGCACACTTGCTTTGATGTAGCCAACGGTGCAGTATTTCTTCACTAGCCGTTGGCAATCCCCTCTTTTCATCGTATATTCTTATCTTACCCTTATCTAATTAGCTTCAAGACAACACTGGAGTGTGAATGTATCTGTTCGAAGGCCTAAAAAAGAAAATTTCAGAGTACTTACCTGCCAGCGAAGTAGAGTTAGTGCAAAAATCGTATGTTGTAGCTCGTGAGGCGCATGAGGGACAAACTCGCTCAAGTGGTGAGCCTTATATTACTCATCCCGTTGAAGTCAGCCAAATATTAGCAAGTATGCATTTAGATCATGAAACGCTCATGGCAGCCTTAATGCATGATGTTATTGAGGATACTGACTTTAGCCAACAAGACTTAGCTGAAATATTTGGCGAAACAGTTGCTGAACTTGTTGAAGGTGTAAGTAAACTAGATAAATTAAGCTTTAAAGATAAAAAAGAATTTCAAGCTGAAAACTACCGTAAAATGATTATGGCTATGACCCAAGATATTAGGGTTATTTTAATTAAGCTGGCAGATAGAACACACAATATGCGCACTTTAGGTGCTTTAAGGCCTGATAAACGCAGACGTATTGCTCGTGAAACGCTTGAAATCTATGCGCCAATAGCGAATAGATTAGGTATTCATGATATTAAGAATGAGCTTGAGGATCTAGGATTTCAAGCTCTTTACCCTATGCGTCATCGTGCATTAAAATCAGAAGTAGCAAAAGCTCGCGGCAACCGCAAAGAAGTTATTTCAAATATTCAAACTGAAGTGATTTCGCGTTTAGAAGAATCGGGCATTACTGCGACCGTATCAGGGCGTGAAAAACATTTATATAGTATTTATAAAAAAATGCTCAACAAAGAGCTTTTGTTTAATGAAGTGATGGATATTTACGCATTTCGTATTAACGTAGATTCATTAGATACTTGTTATCGTGCTCTAGGTATTGCTCACAACCTCTACAAGCCCATTGAAACACGTTTTAAAGATTACATCGCTGTACCAAAAACAAATGGATACCAATCACTGCACACTTCTTTAGTTGGCCCACATGGTATTCCAGTTGAAATTCAAATTCGTACACACGATATGGATCACATGGCAGACAAAGGCGTCGCTGCGCATTGGATGTATAAAAAAGCCAGTGATAGTGCTGGTAATACGTCACAACAGCGTGCGCGTCAATGGATGCAGAGTTTATTAGAGCTACAGCAAAGTGCAGGTTCATCATTTGAGTTTGTTGAAAATGTAAAAACAGAACTGTTCCCTGAAGAGATTTACGTATTTACTCCTGATGGAAGAATTGTTGAGCTACCTATGGGAGCAACCGCGGTTGATTTTGCTTATGCAGTGCATACCCACGTTGGAAATACTTGTGTGGGTGCCCGTGTAAATAGAAAACCACACCCATTAAGTAAACCTCTTGATACAGGCCAAACTGTAGAAATAATTACAAGCTCTGGCGCTCACCCAAATGCTACGTGGCTTAATTTTGTGGTAACAGGTAAAGCCCGTTTAGGGATTCGTAACTACCTTAAAAGCCAGCAACAAGAAGAGGCGTTATTGTTAGGGCGCCGCTTATTAGATTCGGCTTTAGGCGAGAACAAACTTGATGAAATCGTCTCAGAAAATATAACAAGAGTACTAGAAGAGCATCAATTAACGACCTTATCTGAACTATTAGTTGAAATTGGAATTGGTAATTTAATGAGTATGCTAATTGCCAAACGCCTATTACAAAACGAAGCTGATGATATTATTGATATCCCTCACAATGCCAAAGCCACTATTATAGGCACAGAAGGCATGTTGGTGAATTATTCTAAATGTTGCCGCCCTATCCCGGGAGATGCCATCGCAGCACATATTAGTCAAGGTAAAGGGCTAACAGTTCACCGACAAGAATGTAAAAATATTCGTGGTTGGGAAAATGAACGCTCAAAATATTTAATTGTAAAATGGGACGACAACCCTGAAAAAGAATATATTGCTGCATTACGAGTAGAAATAATTAATCATCAAGGGGCGATGGCAAAACTCACTAATATTGTTGCCACTGCACATGCAAATATTGTTGAAATATCTACCGATGAAAAAGAAAGTAATTTGTATATCATTAATTTAGGTGTCACGGTAAAAAACCGAGTCCACTTAGCAAATATTATGCGACGAATTCGTGTCATACCCGATGTACAAAGAGTAACGCGTAAAAAATAAAATAGGAACACTATGAATAAAGCATTTATCTCTACCGATCAAGCTCCTGCAGCGATTGGTACTTATAGCCAAGCCGTAAAAGTTGGTACTGCCGTTTACTTATCTGGACAAATAGGCTTAGTACCTGCAACTATGGAAGTGGTTTCTGAAGGTTTTAGCGAACAAGCGCATCAAGTATTTAAAAATATTTGTGCTGTATGCGAAGAAGCTGGCGGCAGTATTCAAGATATGGTGAAGCTCAATATTTTCCTTACTGATTTATCGAACTTTGCTATTGTAAATGAAATTATGAGTCAATACCTTAAGCAGCCATACCCCGCTCGTGCTGCCGTAGAAGTCAGTGCACTTCCTAAAGGAGTTCAAATCGAAATCGACGGCATAATGGAACTACCTTCAACAAATTAATAACTTAGTAATAATACTATGGGTCTACCATAGTATTATTTTCTCACTAAGCAATAGCACAACCCCTTGACTCCCCTCTTACTTTCTAGCAATCTATAATGTGTACCATTACGTGAAATATGACTTTAGTAGTAGAAAAGGAATCTCTAGTGTTTAAGCTTGCTCATAATGGCAACGTTTTACTTGATATAAGTGAATTTGCCCCTCCTAGTGCCGCATTTGTGCTTGAAGCACTTGAGCGTTCAGCATTTGCAGAATGTAAAATAGATCGTGATGCTATTAATGCTTTTTTTAAAAGCAACAGCAGTGAGCGTATTTTAGTCGTTGCACAAAAGCTAGATGCCACAATTAGCATCACAATTAGTGATGATAAAATGCAGGCAATTGGTGAGCTGACAACCCCCCAAGGCGGAAAACTATTAAGTATTGATGATGCAAAGAAAGCGCTTGTTAAAGTAGGGATCGCACGTGGTTATAAACAAGTATTTTTAGAGCAGCTACTACAAAAACAATTTGAACTGCCAGCAGGTAGTCAATGTCAGGGGATTGTTGCCCAAGGCCGACTACCTAGTGATGGCAAGCCCACTCGCTTTGTTTCAATGGTGAGCACCTTAAAAGATAGACTAACGACCCCTACTCTTCGAGAAGATGGCTCGGTAGATATGCGCGACTTTGGTAAGTTAGCCAGTGTAGAGCCCGGCACAGTACTGATTAATCAACAACCGGCTACACCAGGTAAAGCAGGTTTCACTGTACTCGGTGATGTATTACCAACCAAAGCAGGTGAAAGCTTACCCTTGGTACCTGGTGAGGGAACTGAAATATCAAAAACAAACCCATTGGAGCTCGTATCTACTATTGCTGGTGTGCCGGTTGATATTAATAATGGCATGCGTGTTGATGATATTTTCACTATCAATAATGTGAATGTAAAAAGCGGGCATATAGATTTTGAAGGCAGTGTGATTGTTACTGGCAATGTCGACCCAGGTATGAAAATAAAAGCAAAAGGCGATATTACTGTTTTTGGTACTGTTGAGTCAGGCGAGCTTATTGCTAAAGGGGATATAACCGTTAAGCAAGGCTGTATTGGCCACCAAAAAAACGATAAATCGCTTAGTTGCATTCTTATCAGTAATAGTAATATTTATTTATCTCATACTCAGTATTGTTATATCGAAGCCAACAATATTTTAATTGAACGCCAAGCCAGTCATTGTGAAATGAAGTCCTCTGGATTACTGCAAATAGGTCACCCCGATTTGCCTAAAGGTAAATTATTTGGCGGTAAAGTTATTGATGCAACACAGTTGATTGCTGGTGAAATTGGCAATGAATCAGGTGCAAAAATGATCATAAACTTAGCAGCTTCCGGTGCTGATATAACTAAAGATACCGACGACTGCTTTAAAGATCTTGCTAAAACTGATGAGCAACTTGATACCTTACAAAAAGCACTTGAAAAAGCCGATTTATTAAAAGATCTCGAGCAAAAGCGTCTATTAATTGAAAAAATTGGGGCGACACAATTACATTATTGTCAGCAAGCTGAGCAACTTGAGCAAAGGTTAACGGCCTTAGAAGGTGGTTTACTGGACTTACTAAAACAAACACGTTTAGTTGTGAATAGTATTTTACATGCTGGTGTAGAAATACATATTTTTAATAAAGTATTTAAAACAACACGAAATTATCCACCAAGCACCGTAAGTTTAATCGAAAATAAAATCGAAATAGATTTTAAAACGTCATAAAAAAAGCGCCAAATTTGGCGCTTTTTTTATTCTCTTTGTATCTGCTTACGATCTGAACTCATTATAATAGGCCTCATTCCCAGTTATGCTAAGTTTAAAAGCGTGTTAAAACACGTTATTTATGAGTATCATATCTTTTCAAAGCTAAATATCAATAACCCGCAACAAAAAGACCATCAAGCAATAGAAATCAATAATTTTTTACGCTATAAATACAACAATCATTAATTATTAATAAGAATTAGCATGGAAAATTATCAGATCGATAATCTTGATAAACAGATATTGCACGCGTTAATGGCTGATGCACGCACTCCATACGCTGAGTTAGCAAAACGCTTTAGTGTAAGCGCAGGTACCATTCATGTTCGAATCGAAAAAATGAAGCTAGCAGGAATTATCGAAGGGACTCAGTTAACAATCAATTCAAAGCGATTAGGGTACGACGTTTGCTGTTTTATTGGTATTAACTTAACAAATGCAAGAGAGTATCCTCAAACCTTAGTACAATTAAAAGAACTCGAAGAGGTTGTTGAAGCTTATTACACCACTGGCAATTATAGTATCTTCATTAAAGTAATGGCACGCTCGATAGATCATTTACAAGATGTACTGATTAATAAAATTCAAGCAATCGATGCCATTCAGTCAACCGAAACCTTAATTTCACTACAAAACCCTATTAGCCGAGCTGTGATGCCATAAGGTATACTTATCACTATTAATAAAAGTAGTTAGAGAACACCATGGAAAACACCCGTTATCAGCGAATAAAGCAGGTACTTGATCGTCGCCAAACAGATTTAACTGTATGTTTAGAAGATGTGCATAAACACCATAACCTGTCAGCTATTACTAGAACAGCTGATGCAGTCGGTTGTCATCATGTGCATGCTGTATGGCCTGAAAAACAAAAGTGGCTTACTAATAACACGTCTGGCGGTAGTAAAAACTGGTTAGACATACACTTACATAAAAGTATTGATGATGCCTTTGAGTCAATGCGTAGCCATAACCCTGATGTACAAATTTTAGCAACCCACTTAAGTGAAGATGCCGTCGATTTTAGAGAAATTGACTACACGAAGCCTACTGCCATTATTGTTGGCCAAGAAAAAACCGGAATTTCTCAACATGCATTATCACAAGCCACACAAAATATAATCATTCCTATGCAAGGAATGGTGCAATCATTAAATGTTTCTGTTGCTGCCGCTTTAATACTATTTGAAGCCCAACGACAACGAGAGCTGGCCGGGCTTTATAACCGCAATATGCTAAGTGAAGATATTAAGCACCCAATATATTTTGATGGTTGCCACCCTATTATCGCCAGACAATGTAAGTTAAAAAACCTACCTTATCCGAAATTAGATGAACAAGGCGAAATTATTGCTGACGAGGCATTTTGGCAAGCGCTAAAACATGCTTGATACCCCGAAACACTGCCAGTACACTCAAGTTATCAATAGCTAAAGGTTTGAACCTATTTTGTCGACACTTAACTTAAGTCAATACCCTATCACCGAGCTTAAAGGTGTAGGCCCCAAAATGGCCGAACGCCTGCTTAAGTTAGGTATTCAAACAGTACAAGATATGTTGTTTCATCTTCCTTTAAGATACGAAGATCGTACCCGTATCTACTCAATTGCAGAACTATCACTTCACAGCCACGTAAGCATAGAAGCAACGATTGAAACGAGCCAAATAACTTTTGGGAAGCGACGAATGCTCGTAGTACAGGTGAATGATGGCACAGGGCGGCTTACACTTCGTTTTTTTAATTTTACAGCCGCTCAAAAAAATGCATTAGCAACCGGTAAAGTTATTCGTTGCTTTGGCGAAGTACGACGAGGCCGTGTAGGACTTGAAATGAGCCACCCTGAATACAGCATCAGCGATAATACGAGCGAACAACCCACAGCAACCACACTGACAGCGGTTTATTCAACCACTGACGGGCTCAAACAACTATCTATCAGAGCACTAAGCGAGCAGGCGTTAGCATTATTAGATAAGTATCACCTTGAAGAGCTCATTCCAGCGAAATGGCAACCTGCGCATATGTCGTTAACCGATGCGGTAAAAGTGCTCCATAGGCCACCAAAAGACGTTGATGTATTAGCGTTAGAGCAAGGCTTTCATCCTGCTCAGCAACGGTTAGTGTTTGAAGAGCTTTTAGCTCAAAACCTTAGTTTATTAAAACTTCGTCAACAAGGGCAGCAAGTTAAAGCCGTTGATTTATCTCCTTGTAATAAATTAGAGCCTCAGTTTTTATCACAATTACCCTTTTCACCCACCCAGGCGCAAAGCCGGGTCGTGAGTGAAATAAAAGGCGATTTACAGCACCCCTACCCAATGATGCGCTTAGTGCAAGGTGATGTTGGCTCAGGTAAAACGTTGGTTGCTGCATTAAGTGCTTTAACGGCTATTGCACAGGGCTACCAAGTTGCGTTAATGGCACCTACCGAAATCTTGGCAGAACAGCATGGTATTAACTTCCAAGCTTGGTTTGAACCTTTAAATATAAGCGTCGCTTGGTTAGGCGGAAAAACTAAAGGTAAAGAACGCATTACTACGCTTGAAAAAATAGCCTCTGGTAAAGCGCAGATGATTATTGGCACTCATGCACTTTTTCAAGACGATGTTAACTTTAACAATTTAGTGCTAATCATTATTGACGAACAACATCGATTTGGTGTTCATCAGCGTTTATCGCTGCGCGAGAAAAGCCGCTTTAACGACTGTTTTGCACACCAATTAGTGATGACGGCAACGCCTATTCCTCGCACTTTAGCGATGACTGCCTATGCCGATTTAGAGACCTCAGTGATAGATGAATTACCACCAGGGCGTACCCCTATCACCACCGTTGCTATACCTGACACTCGTCGTGATGCAATCATTCAGCGAGTAAAAAGTGCATGCCAAGAACAAAACAAACAAGTTTACTGGGTATGCACCCTAATCGATGAATCTGAAGTATTACAATGCCAAGCAGCTCAAGATAGCGCGCTGCAATTAACTGAAGCATTACCAGATCTAAAAGTCGGTTTAGTTCACGGGCGCATGAAAGCCACCGAAAAACAGCAAATAATGGCTGATTTTAAAGCTGGTAATATTGATGTATTAGTAGCGACGACCGTTATTGAGGTAGGTGTTGATGTTCCCAATGCAAGCCTTATCATTATCGAAAATCCCGAACGTTTAGGCTTGGCTCAATTACACCAATTACGTGGTCGTGTAGGGCGTGGCGCCCTCGCATCTCATTGTGTACTGTTATACCATGCGCCACTATCGCATACAGCACAAAAGCGCTTAGGTGTATTAAGAGACAGTAATGATGGCTTTATTATTGCCGAGCGTGACTTAGAAATAAGAGGCCCCGGCGAAGTACTTGGCACCAAACAAACTGGATTAGCCGATTTTAAAATAGCCGATTTAACTCGTGATAAGCGAACACTTGAACACGTAAAACCTATCGCACTTAAGCTATTGCAACACGCTCCTGAAAATGTTGATAAACTCATCATTCGTTGGCTTGGAAATAAAGCCCAGTATGCTCAAGCATAATTTACTTGTACTGGGCAAAAAGCGCTAACTCAACTAAGTATTAAACTCAGAAGTAAGCTTTTGTAACTGCGCAGACAACTGTGCCAACTCTTGACTCGCATCAGCATTTTGCTGTGCATTTTCGCTTACAAAGCCAATGCTTTCATTAAATTCATTAATACTTAAACTGATCTCTGCGGCTACGGTAGTTTGCTCATCTGTCGCTGTCGATACATGTACATTCATTTGCACTATTTCTGACACACTCTCACTAATTTGTTGAATGATTTCAAATGAATGCTGTGCATGCTCAGAGCCAATTTGCGCACTTTCTTCGGCATGACTCATTTCATCAACCGCATTTTGTGTTGTTAGTTGCAGTTTTGATATCATTTCACTGATATTTTCGGTCGCTTTCTGAGTATTGTGCGCTAATTGCCTCACCTCATCTGCCACAACAGCAAATCCACGTCCAGAGTCACCAGCACGAGCAGCTTCAATTGCAGCATTTAAGGCCAACAGATTAGTTTGCTCTGCGACGCCTTGAATCATTAGCACCACTTGATTAATTTCATTTGATTGTAAGTTTACTTCATTAATAAGCTTGGAATTATCTATGACTAATTTCGATAAATTTTGAATGGCTCCGATATTTTTATTAATGGTTGATAAACCATCTTGAGACATTTCATCAGCAGCTTCAGCTCTATTTACAGTATTAGATGCATTCGCAGATACCTCATCTATAGACGCACTCATTTGCGTAACCGATGTGGCAATTAAATTAGTTTGTTGCTCTTGTTGCTGCGCAGTTGAAGCCATTTGAGCACTGATTGCACTCATTTCTTCTGACGCCGAGGTCAGTGTGTACGTGATCCCTTGAATGTTATTCACTAACGTTTGTAATCGGTCCATCATACTATTAAATGCTTGCGCAATGACTGCAATTTCGTCATTACCAATGACTTCAGCTCTTTTTGTCAAATCGGGGTGAACTGCAATATCAGATAAAACTAAACGTAATCGTGATAAAGGCGCATTAATTGAACGGTAAACAATTAAACCACTAACAATAAGTACAAGCACAATAATCACTGACGCGGTCTCTAAAACCGCAATAACAAATTCAGCTTCCTTATCGCCACTTTCTTTAACTTCTTTTGCTTGTTTCAGTTGAATGCTCATCAATGCGTTATACATGTCACTGAGAGGATCGAATACAGCGTATAAATCGCTTATAAACTGATTGTTAGCTAAGGATTTAAATGAGTTATTGTTAATCTGTCGTATGTAGTTATCAATGAAGGTATCAACAGCGTGTAACTGCACATCTATATTTTTTATCACCCTTTTTTCAGCATCAGAGTGAGGTAAAGATAAAAAGCTTTTCCACTTTAATCTCGCTTCATCACGTGCACTATGTATATTTTTAACCCCTTGTTTCGAAGTAATAGTACTCGCTTTAATTTTATGAAAGTAATCGACAATCACTACAGCGTAGTTATCTGCAATAATTTTTATTTCTTGCGCAGGTAATACCCGCTCTTCAAATAGCGAATCAATATCATGCTTCAATACTCTTACTTCTGTAATTGTAAAGATTGCTGCTGCAATAAAAAATATGACAGGAAAAGACACTAAACTTAAAAGCCTTGCCTTCACACTTATATTCGCTAACATAATTCATTCCGTTCCTTTTGAAGATAAAAGAAGTATTACCTAAATTAGGAAATAATCCAGTTATCAGCAAAACAAACTTATAACAATTTCAGTAAGGTTAAATAGGAGCTAGTATGACGCCTCAATACATAATGTGTATTTTAGTTATTTTATTATCCGCATGCAGTTCCTCTAACCATGTAGAGTTAATCGCCGGCAAAGATACCTTAACAATTAAACATAAAGCGGGAGTTCGAGAAGGCCGTTTTAAAAATATATACCCTAAAATTGCACAGTACCCCACTACATGCGAGCACGATTGTTATCCAAGCCACCCTGATGTGCTTTGTCAAAGTCCAGCAGAAAACTGTATTTACCAAGGCATAAATGAAAGCCTCAACCTCGATACGGGATTCACAATACGCTGGTTAGGCCACGCCAGCTTTTATATAACAGCACCTAATGGTGAAAGTATTTTATTTGATCCCGTAAAAGAGCAATTTGATTCTCCGGTCGACTTAGCCTTTAAGTTAACCGGTGGTATGTATAGAAAACCCGGCGCGTGGCCAAGTAAACTGCAACTTGATTCGCTCAATGGCATTATGTATTCGCATATTCATTACGACCATTTTAATAAAAACGATATAAAAAATATTGGTAATGCTCCTCGCTACCTAGTACCTCAAGGGATGGCTGACAACTTTCCCAATGGCGGGTTTAATATTAGCGAAATGGCATGGTATGCAAAAACCCAAATAAATAGCTTAACAGTACATGCCCTCCCGGCCCATCATTTTAGTAGCCGAGTTGTAGTGCCTTTTATCTACGAAGATAATGAAAAAGACGCGTGGAATGCGTGGCTATTAGAGCAAAATGGGAAAACATTATTTTTTGCAGGCGACACAGGCTATTCACAACACTTTAAAGATATTAATAAAAAATACGGTGCAATTGATATTTGCTTAATGCCTATTGCATCTTATCACCATGAACAAAATGCTAAATGGTATCGTTATGTGCATACCACACCAGAAGATGCACTCAATGGCGCGAAAGAGCTCAACTGCAAAGTAATGATCCCATGGGGATATGGCAACTCAAGTTGGCAAATGGGCGATATTAGTAGCCACTCTGCACTACTACGTTTATTACACATGTACGATGAAATGAATATTCAAACGCCACTTTATATTCTTAACGAAGGCGAAGCTATTTCTATATAACGCAATAAATATAAAAATTTTAAACTCCAATTTAATCAACAAAAAAGCCGCTGTATTTTACAATACAGCGGCTTTTAAAATCAGAGCTCTAAATGAATAGATTATGATTTAGGAGCACGACCCGCACGTTTACGCTCATTTTCAGTTAAATGACGTTTACGAATACGAATGTTCTCAGGTGTAACCTCGACTAGCTCATCATCAGCAATAAACTCAAGCGCTTGCTCAAGTGAATAGTTAAGTGCTGGTGTAAGTGTTTGTGCTTCATCGGTACCCGATGCACGAACGTTAGTAAGTTGCTTACCTTTAAGGGCATTAACGGTAAGGTCGTTATCACGGCTATGAATACCGATAACCATACCTTCATAAACTTCAACACCATGACCGATGAATAAACGGCCACGTTCTTGTAAGTTAAATAATGCGTTAGTTAGTGCTTTACCTGTTGCGTTAGCAATCATTACGCCGTTCTTACGAACACCTAGCTCGCCACCTTTGTGCGGACCATAGTGATCAAACGTATGATAAAGTAAGCCAGAACCTGACGTTAATGTCATGAATTCAGTTTGGAAACCGATTAAGCCACGGCTTGGGATCATAAAGTCCATACGCATACGACCTTTACCATCTGGTGCCATGTCAGTAAGCTCACCCTTACGAAGACCAATTTGCTCCATGATAGAACCTTGGTGCTCTTCTTCACAGTCAATCGTTAGTGTTTCATACGGTTCTTCTAACACACCATCAACAGTACGTAAGATTACTTCTGGACGTGATACAGCTAGCTCGTAACCTTCACGACGCATGTTCTCGATTAAGATACCTAGGTGTAATTCACCACGACCCGATACGCGGAAGCTATCTGGGTTATCTGTATCTACAACACGAAGTGCTACGTTGTGTACTAATTCTTTGTCTAAACGCTCACGGATATTACGTGATGTTACAAACTTACCTTCTTTACCACAAAACGGTGAGTTATTTACAGAGAACGTCATTGTTACTGTAGGCTCATCAACACTTAGTGGTGGTAATGCTTCAACGTTATTAGGACAACAAAGCGTATCTGAAATCTTAAGCTCGCCTAAACCAGTTACAGTAACGATGTTACCAGCATAAGCTTTATCAGTGTCGATACGCTCAAGGCCTAAGTAGCTTTGTACTGAACCGATCTTACCGTTACGAGTTGTGCCGTCAGCACCAATAACCGTAACTTGTTGGTTAGTCGCAACAGAACCGCGTTTAATACGGCCAATACCAATTACACCTTTGTAAGAGTTGTAATCAAGCTGAGAGATTTGCATTTGGAAGTCACCTTCAGGATCTGCATCCGGTGGTGATACTTCGTCAACGATCATCTTAAACATAGGTTCCATGTTATCTGATGGCTCGTCTAAATCGAGTGTTGCCCAGCCATTGATAGCTGATGCATAAATCACTTTAAAATCTAACTGTTCGTCAGTTGCACCAAGATTGTCAAATAAATCAAAGATTTGATCCATAACCCAATCAGGACGTGCACCTGGCTTATCAATTTTATTGATAACGACGATTGGCTTTAAGCCTTGCGCGAATGCCTTTTGCGTTACGAAACGCGTTTGTGGCATTGGACCTTCTTGAGCATCAACAAGTAATAATACTGAGTCAGCCATCGAAAGTACGCGTTCAACTTCACCACCGAAATCGGCGTGTCCCGGGGTATCTACGATATTGATATGGTAATCATTCCATGAAATAGCTGTGTTTTTAGCTAAAATGGTAATACCACGTTCTTTCTCAATGTCGTTTGAGTCCATCACACGCTCTTCGTTACCGCCGCGTGTTTCTAATGTACCTGATTGCTCAAGTAGTTTGTCAACCAATGTTGTTTTACCGTGGTCAACGTGCGCGATAATCGCTATATTTCTTAACTGTTCGATGCTCATATTTTTACTCAGAGAATTTTATTCTCATTGATCCTGCAAGATCTACGCACTCATCTGCATTTTCACCAGATGTCCAAGCATAGGATTTAAAAGGGTGCATATTATCCCTTATTAAGGCCATGGATGAAAGTTTATCCAAAACAAATTTCGAAACTTTCTTCATGACTTACCTAAGCAACTGTTTTATATATTAAAATTATATTAAATTTATTTTCTAATTTTCTAAAAAACACCAATTTAGCCGGTTTTGAGATAATTTTGGCTTAATTTATAAATTAAGATATGCTGCAAAGACAGATTATTTTACAAACAATTTTTAAATCAACACCAACGCACCAATTTGGATTATTAACGCACCACATTGGAGCGACAGTGCAATGTAAAATCATTCTAATTTATTTTTTGACAGTATAAACAACAAGTTGTAATAATGGCATAAAATCAGCTTAGTCTCATACTAAAGCACTTATGCAACTATGTAGTATATTTACGCAGCAATAATAAAACCCAACAGTTGGAGGACGCATGTCACAATCGGTTTTAGATTTTATTAAAGAAAATGACGTTAAATTCGTTGATTTACGCTTTACAGATACTAAAGGTAAAGAGCAGCATGTATCGATCCCTCATCATCAAGTAGATGAAGATTTTTTCGAAGACGGTAAAATGTTCGACGGTTCTTCAATCGCAGGCTGGAAAGGCATTAACGAATCAGACATGGTACTCATGCCAGTACCTGAGTCAGCTAAGCTAGACCCTTTTACAGAAGAAGCTACATTAATTTTACGTTGTGACGTAGTTGAACCATCTACGTTCCAAGGTTACGAGCGTGACCCTCGTTCAGTTGCGAAACGCGCTGAAGAATACATGAAGTCTACCGGTATTGCCGACACAGTATTATTTGGTCCAGAGCCAGAGTTTTTCATTTTTGATGACGTAAAATACAAATCAGATATGTCAGGTTCTATGTATAAAATTGATGCAGAAGAAGCATCATGGAATTCTGATAAAGATTACGAAGGCGGTAATACAGGACATCGCCCAGGTGTTAAAGGCGGTTACTTCCCGTGTTCACCAGTTGATTCATCACAAGATTGGCGTTCAGCTACTTGTTTAGTTCTTGAAGAGCTAGGCCAAGTAGTAGAAGCACATCACCATGAAGTTGCAACAGCAGGTCAAAACGAAATCGCGACTCGCTTCAATACAATGGTTTTAAAAGCAGATGAAATCCAAGAGATGAAATATGTTATTCATAACATGGCTCATTTATATGGAAAGACAGCGACATTTATGCCAAAACCAATCGTTGGCGATAACGGTTCAGGTATGCACTGTCACCAATCTCTTGGTAAAGACGGCGTAAACTTATTTGCAGGTGACAAATACGGCGGTTTATCTGAAGAAGCACTTTATTACATTGGTGGTATCATTAAACATGCAAAAGCAATTAATGCTTTCGCAAATGCATCTACTAACTCATATAAACGTTTAGTACCTGGCTTTGAAGCTCCAGTAATGCTTGCTTACTCTGCACGTAACCGCTCTGCATCAATTCGTATCCCTGTTGTGCCTTCAGCTAAAGGACGTCGTATTGAAGTACGCTTCCCTGATCCAACAGCTAACCCATACCTTGCTTTCTCAGCAATGCTTATGGCTGGCCTTGACGGGATTAAAAATAAAATCCATCCTGGCGATGCAATGGATAAAGATTTATATGACTTACCAGCTGAAGAAGCTGCTGAGATCCCGCAAGTTGCATCATCACTAGAAGAAGCATTATCAGCACTTGATACAGACCGTGAATTCTTAACTCAAGGTAGTGTATTTACTGATGATTTAATCGATGCATATATTGCGCTTAAATCTCAAGAAGTTGAAAAACTAAACATGACAACTCACCCAGTTGAGTTTGAAATGTACTACAGCGTATAATTTAATATTGTATAAATAATAAGCCCGCTATGCGGGCTTTTTTTATGGTAAATTACGAAAGACTCCACTAAAGTTAATACATGTATTAACTGCAAGGAAGCGAAGTGGAAGTAGTCAAAAAATTATTTTTTTTGTTCACTCTATTATTATTGAGTAACGACAGCTTAAGTAATGAAAAGAAAATTTATGCATGGCAGGATAAAAATGGCATATTAGTATTTTCAGATACACCACGAGTCGGTGCAAAAGAAGTTAAATTACTTAGTAAAAATTTAGTAATGCCCAGTACAGACTCTCATTCTTTTCATGAACCACAACAACCTACTAATATAAAATATAGAGTACTGATAACATCACCTGAGCATAAAAAAACAATTAGAGAAAATACAGGTACAATTTATGTAACCAGTAGAATTGAACCTATTTTCGATAAAAGCTTTAAAGCACAGTTATTCTTAGATGATAAACCACAAGGGACACCAGGCAATACAGCAATATTTGTACTCAATAATATTGACCGCGGGGAACACACATTACAAGTAAAGGTTTTTCGAGGAAAACAAGTGGTCGCATTAAGTGACATCCACATTTTTTACCTACATAAAAAAAGCATAAAGTGAAATAAATAAACTCACTGATCATTTAGTAATTTAATATACAAATTACTTTTTAAATATTAACGCACTAAAGTGGTGCAGGAATGACAATAAATAATAATGTGAGCCAAGAGCTCTTTGATATAATTTGGCAAAACCAATCGACAGCAGTCATGTTACTCGATGAAAATTACAAATTAATTTATACGAATAATAGTACTAGCGAGCTATTAGGCTTAGGGCCAAAACGTATATTAGGACAACATTTCGATAGCTTATTTAACTACCATTCGATTGATTTAAAAAGTATAACTCAATACTCCTATGTAGATGGCATAGACTGCTACCAGCACAGGGCTGACGTGGTTTTTATCGATGCTAGGCATGCTAAATTAACGATAAGCTCAAGGCAAATTAAGTTCAAAAACCATATTTATATGCTACTTGAATGTCGCCAAACAGACGACGAAATTAAGCACAATCAAGCCTCAAATCAAATGCACCAATACCAAGCAGCCCGCAATTTAATTCGTGGTTTAGCGCACGAAATTAAAAATCCGTTAGGCGGAATTCGCGGAGCGGCGCAGTTATTGCAATATGAAGTTGATCAACAAGAACGAGATCAATGTGCCGAACTAATTATCGAACAAGCTGATCGCTTAAGAGAGTTAGTTGACCGACTATTAGGACCTAATCAACTACCACAAAAAACGTATGGTAATATCCACCAAACGTTAGAGTCGGTAATTAAGCTAAGTACGTTAGATAACTGTACCAATATACGCTTAAAGAAAGATTATGATCCGAGTATTCCCGATGTGTATATTGATCAGGGTAAAGTTCAACAAGTGGTATTGAATATAGTGCGAAATGCACAACAAGCACTTGTTGATGGTGGTGAAATAACAATAAAAACGCGTATAAACCACCAGCACCGTCGCCCAGGAAAGGCCCCTAAAAAGGCACTGTTGATCCAAATATCTGATAATGGACCAGGCATACATCACAGTATAAAAGAAACCTTATTTTATCCTATGACCACCAATAAAGAGGGGGGATCAGGATTAGGGCTCTCTATAGCACAAACGCTCATTGATCAACATGACGGTTATATAGATTGTGATAGCTGGCCTGGCCATACTGAATTTAATATTTATCTGCCGTTTACAGATTAATGGTTGGGAGTTTACATGAAAACAGTTTGGCTTGTTGATGACGATGCTTCGATTCGTTTTGTTCTTGAAAAAGCACTCACTCGTGCTGGTTTTGAAGCTGAAAGCTTTGCTAATGCACAAGATGTATTAAGTGCACTTAAGTTTAGTCAACCAACTGTGTTGGTATCTGATGTACGCATGCCTGGTATGGATGGCATGGCGTTACTAGAGCTTATTGCAGAGCAAAATCCGGGTTTACCAGTGATTATAATGACCGCACACTCTGATTTAGACTCTGCGGTAAACGCTTTTCAAAAAGGGGCATTTGAATACCTTGCCAAGCCGTTTGATTTAAACGAAGCCGTTGCGTTAGTAGAAAGTGCATGTAGAGCTAATTCATCCAAAAAAACTAAGCGCAAGCAAGAACCTCCTAAAAGCGCACACATCATTGGTGAAGCCCCTGCTATGCAGGAAGTGTTTAGAGCAATAGGTAAACTATCAGCCTCAAGCATGAGTGTTTTAATCAATGGTGAGTCAGGTACTGGTAAAGAGTTAGTCGCTAGCGCATTACATAATCATAGTCCACGTAAAGAAAATCAATTTATCGCCTTAAATATGGCGGCAATCCCCAAAGAACTTGTAGAATCTGAGTTATTTGGTCATGAAAAAGGTGCTTTTACCGGTGCGGATAGTGTGCGTAAAGGTCGCTTTGAGCAAGCCAATAGTGGCACCCTATTTTTAGATGAGATTGGCGATATGCCATTGGATGTGCAAACACGTTTATTACGCGTGCTCGCCGATGGTGAATTCTACCGTGTGGGAGGGCATCAAAGTATAAAAGTTGATGTACGCATCATTGCTGCCACCCATCAAAATTTAGAAGATTTAGTGAAACAAGGTAAATTTAGGGATGATTTATTTCATCGTTTGAACGTTGTTCGCCTGCGTTTACCAGCCTTAAGGGAGCGCACTGAAGATATAGAGCGACTCTCGCAGCACTTTTTGCATAAAAGCGCTAAAGACTTACAGGTCGAAAGCAAAATACTCAGCCCAAAAGCCACCGAACAATTAAGGTTATTTAATTGGCCTGGAAATGTTCGTCAATTAGAAAACACGTGTCGCTGGTTGACAGTTATGGCTCCTGGTGAACTGGTGAGTGAACAAGATTTACCTCCTGAAATCCTCTGCGTAGCACCATCACAGCAAGAAGGTGATTGGCTAGATGCATTCCAGCAATGGCTAAATCAAGAGCTAAAACAGGGTAAAGAAAATATTTGGCCAGATGTACAAGCCCAATTAGAAACGCGTTTAATTCAAGCTGCATTAGCTAATTGTTCTGGGCATAAACAAGAAGCGGCAATAAAAATAGGTTGGGGTCGCAACACATTGACCCGAAAGTTAAAAGAGCGCAATATTAACTAACACTCCTTATTAATTTTGGTTATTAATGAAGTTAATTGAACATATTCCTTTGTTTAAACAAATGGAGATTATAAATAGGCTGCACTTTTTTAAAGATTTCACGCTGGGTGAACGCCAAGTGCTTTTAGAATCGTTCGGCCTTTTATATTTAGTTAATCAAAATCAGTTTTTGTTTAAACGGTTCGATAACGACAAACATTTATATATTGTACTCAGCGGTGCATTATTAGTGTTTAAGCATAATCATTTATTAGAGCTAGGTACTATTGAGCCAGGTGACTTTATAGGTGAAGGTGCCTTTATTAGTCACCGAGAGCGTAGCACCAATGCTCGTGCTAAAACCGACACTATTGTACTGGCCATTACCCCAGAAGCCCTAACAAAGCTTCCCAATGTGATCCGCGAAAAAATAAAAGACCAGATAATCGAAGGAATGAGCTTACGCATTGCAAAGCTTAGTGAGCATATAGAAACCCACGGTTAGTTCAGTCCATGTAAACCGTTTGCAATGAGCAATCAAGCCAACCGGGGTAATTAACATGTGCCGTAATAGTGTAAGTATCTGATGGCTTGGCGCCAAAGGGCGTCGCTACAAGCGGCTGTGAGTGGCTGTATGTTTGCGAGTAGGTTTTAAAATAAATAACAACATAACCATATAAATACTCCCACCTCAGCCTCACTACTGCACCACTTGGTAATGTAAATTCAACGTATTCATTTGAAAATCTAACCGCTAAATCATTGTATTTATCGTCGCTGCAATAGGTTGTTCTTAACCGAGACGGCATAGTAAAAGCATCTTCTCCATCAGCACCCTTTAAATAAAAACCAATATTACCATCACCATAAAAGTGATTTGCACGTGTGATGTAGTTAATTTCAGGTTGATAACCTAGCTCTTGCATAATAATAGCTAATTGCTGAGTCTCTTTTTGGTAAATTTTATCGCTTGATAAAAGCAAGGTGGCTTCACCAAAATCAGATGGAATGGCCAGCTCTACATATTCATAAGGGAGGTTTTGTGCGTTTAGTGCGGCCTCTAGTTGATTGCGCTGCTCATCTTGTAAGTTTTCACTAAAAACATAAACAGTAGGTTGTTGGCACGCAGCTAATAGCAATACCCACACACCGATTAAAATTGCATTTTTCATAGCTACCTCTAGTGATCACAACGCTAGCCTATTAGAGAGTAGTATCAATAACAATTTAATACCGATTCGCTTAATTAAATATTATTACTGATTGGTATGACTGGTTTGGCTATTAAACCAGGCATCAACACTACTTCGTGTATATAAAATTTCTTTAAATAAGCGATGACGTTGGTACTTAAGTGGGGTCTTTTTATTAAATTCACCGCACACAATTTGACAATGGCTGTCATTAAATTTAGAAATTATAGAAAAACTTTGTTCGCAAGTATGAACACCAACTTTAGATTTTAAATGACTTCGTACATCATCGGCAGTTAATAAACCCGAATTATCCAAACCCATTAAATCTTTTTTTAATGCTAACCTAACACCCATTTTTACACCTTTCTTTATTATTTACCTATTTTTTTTACCTTTGAGCAAGTAACAGGCCATTTCATTTTCAAACTCTAGCAACTAATTACTACAGACTTGTTAAAGACACGAGGAGTGGCAAAAAAGTTTCTAAAAAATTTACCTCCTCATCGCATTGAACATCTACATCCGTAGGTGCAATCACCAGCACAAGCCTTTATAATAAAGGCTTCACACCTATTACAGAGACGTAAAATGAGCGAACAATACATTGAAATTGAATTAGAAGAAGAGCCGATAGAGTTATGTAACTTGCTAAAAGTGCTCGACTTAGTTCAAACCGGAGGCCAAGCTAAAGCGCTAATAGGTGAAGGGTATGTTGGTGTGAACCATGAAATTTGTACAATCAAACGGAAAAAATTATACAGTGGTGATGTACTCGCATTCGATGGCGAGTTTTTTCAACTCACTCTTAGTGCTGATGCAGTTGCAGCTACACGCCCTCAAAATCCGCCAGCAGCACCAGAAAAAGTGAATCAACAGAGCACGACTACAGCCCCGGTAAAAAATAAGCGAAAGCGTAATAAAAAACCAAAAGTAGATGAAAATACAGGTCGTCGTCCTATTTCTTTTGGCTAATTAACATCGCCTTCATAGGTCACCTTGTATTACTCACAAATCTGCTCTTTAATAACCTTATTGATAAAATAATAAGGTTATATTATGACGACCGCAATCGCACCTAACTGGCTAAAGCCACTTGCTTGGGCTGCATTAATTTGGAATTTACTAGGTGTAACCGCATTTATAATACAACTAATGATGACACCCGAAACTCTAAGTAAATTACCATTAGATCAACAAGCTTCCTATTCAAACATCCCTTATTGGGCCACCCTTGCATTTGCTATTGCCGTGTTTTCAGGGACACTCGCTTGCTTGCTTTTAATATATAAAAATAAATTAGCGAGTGTGTTATGTACACTGTCGTTGTGCGGCATATTAGTACAGCAATATTATAATTTTATTGTGATAGATAGTATTAACCTCCTCGGTATTAGCGCAATTACAATGCCTTTATTGGTTATTATTATTGCAATATGTTTACTGGCCCTAAGTATTAAAGGCAATCGTTTAGGCTGGCTTAAATAACCCGCATATAAAATGCGTATGGTGTTATACAACCCTTAAATTTCAGCATTTAAAAAAACTAAATACACTTTCAAAAGCACTGCTCAGTTCTGATTTTTACACTTTTGTGTTTTGGTATACTGTTTGCAGCTAATAAAACTATAAAACTCTTCCAAAGGCATTAATTTAATTACCAAGGGGCAGATTATGAATAGTTTTGATACTCAGCAACAGTTAACAATTAATTCTGAGCAATACCATATTTACTCGCTTAAAGGTTTAGGCGATAAAGCAAAGAGATTACCATTTTCGTTAAAGATTTTGCTTGAAAACCTATTACGCAATGAAGATGGCGTGAATATAAAAAAACAAGATATTCAAGCACTGTTAGATTGGGATCCCAATGCAAAGCCGAGTAACGAAGTCGCATTTACACCCGCACGTGTCGTCATGCAAGATTTTACCGGCGTTCCCGCTATTGTCGATTTAGCTGCAATGCGCGATGCGATGCAAAAGCTAGGCGGCGACCCCGCTAAAATTAATCCATTATCACCCGCCGAATTAGTCATTGATCATTCTGTTCAAGTAGATAGCTACGGCAGTAAAGATGCTTTTGATTTAAATACAAAGTTAGAATATCAACGAAATAAAGAGCGTTATGAGTTTTTACGTTGGGGACAAACGGCCTTTGAGAATTTACAAGTTGTCCCACCGGCAACGGGGATAGTACATCAAGTTAACCTAGAGTATTTAGCCCGTGTTGTATTTGATGAAGATCAACAAGGACGCAAAACAGCCTACCCCGATACCTTAGTCGGTACCGACTCTCATACAACCATGATAAACGGCTTAGGTGTATTAGGTTGGGGTGTCGGTGGCATTGAGGCCGAAGCAGCGATGTTAGGCCAGCCTATTAGTTTATTAATTCCTCAGGTCGTTGGGATGAAGCTCGCAGGACGCCTGCCTGAAGGTACCACGGCTACCGACTTGGTACTTTGCGTAACCGAAAAACTACGCAGCCACGGTGTTGTCGGAAAGTTTGTCGAGTTTTATGGTGACGGTTTAGCCGACCTTCCGCTTGCTGATAGGGCGACTATAGCAAATATGGCTCCAGAATACGGTGCTACCTGTGGCATTTTCCCTATCGATGACGAAACCATTAATTATTTACGATTAACCAATCGTGATGAACAACATTTAAAAGTTATTGAAGATTATGCAAAGCATCAAGGGCTTTGGCGTAACCAAGGTGATGAAGCAAGCTATACCGACACCCTAGTCCTTAAATTAGACGAAGTAGTCCCTAGCCTAGCAGGCCCTAAGCGCCCTCAAGATAGAATTGCACTTGATAAAGCGGGCGATACGATTAGCCAACATTTAAAAGGCTTTCAAGATGAGCGTTTAGCATATCGTGATAAAAGCGATCAGCAGCAAGCTCAAATAGAAAGCGAAGGCCCTGCAACTAACCCAGATGAACCTATCGAAGAAGCTCAATACATGGGAGCCGCAAAAGTAAAAATGCAAAACCAAACGTTTGAACTCAACGATGGTGCTTGTGTTATTGCCGCTATTACTAGCTGTACCAATACTTCAAACCCAAGTGTAATTTTAGCAGCAGGCTTAGTCGCTAAAAAAGCAAAGCAGTTAGGCCTTAGTGTAAAGCCTTGGGTGAAAACCTCATTAGCCCCTGGCTCACAAGTTGTTACTGATTACTTAAAACAAGCTAATTTAATGGACGATTTAGCAAGTCTTGGTTTTAATTTAGTGGGTTACGGTTGTACAACTTGTATTGGTAACTCGGGTCCTTTAGCACCTGAAATTACAGATGCGATACAAAAACACAAGCTCGTAGTGAGCTCGATTTTATCGGGTAACCGTAATTTCGAAGGACGAATTCATCAAGATGTTAAAATGAATTTTTTGGCCTCTCCACCACTGGTTGTCGCCTACGCAATTGCTGGCAGAACCGATATTGATGTTTACAACGAACCGCTAGCACAAGATGAAAATGGTAACGATATTTACTTAAAAAACATTTGGCCAAGTGTGTCAGAAGTTAATGAGTTGGTACAAAAAACAGTGACAAAAGAGATGTTTGAAAAAAGCTACGCTAATGTGTACGACGGTGATAGCCATTGGCAAAAAATACAAATTCCCGAAGGGAAACGCTACGATTGGGATGAAGCATCCACTTATATTAAACAAGCCCCATTCTTTGAAGGTATGCAAATTGAGCCCCCTGGCCTTCCTACTATTACAGGCGCTCGATGCTTAGCTAAGTTAGGTGACTCGGTAACCACCGACCACATATCGCCAGCAGGGAATATAAAAGCAGATGCTCCCGCAGGCTTATATTTACAAGAGCATGACGTAGAAAAAGCACAATTTAATTCTTATGGTTCTCGAAGGGGGAATCATGAAGTAATGATGCGTGGAACGTTCGCTAATGTACGTCTTAAAAACTTACTTGCCCCGGGCACCGAAGGTGGCGTAACTCGTATACAACCCAAAGGTGATTTGGCCAGTATTTATGATGCTGCAATGCAATACCAAGAAGATAATATTCCACTCATTATTTTGGCCGGAAAAGAATATGGTACAGGGTCTTCAAGAGATTGGGCTGCAAAAGGGTCATTATTACTCGGCGTAAAAGCAGTTGTTGCACAAAGTTATGAGCGTATTCATCGTTCTAACCTAATTGGAATGGGAGTGCTACCACTGCAATTTAAAGAAGGTGAAAGTTATGAATCGCTAGGGTTAACCGGACAAGAGCAATTTGATATTGAAGGTTTATACGATAAAACCAATGAAGTAAGCATTATTGCGACTAATACAGAAAACAAACAAGTGAGTTTTAGCGCCGATGTGCGTATAGATACCCCTAAAGAATGGGATTACTATAAGCACGGCGGAATTTTACAGTATGTTTTACGTAATTTACTCGACTAAAAGTTTTCTAGCTCTTTATTGCGCTGCTCTAGCAGCGCTTTTACTTTTTCTGTATCGCTAAATAGCTGTTTCACTGAATCAGGTGAATACGTATTTGGTGTCGTTTTATCGCTCTGAGTCTTTTTCACTGCCTTGTGATTTTCACTCAAAATAGAGGTATCTTCTGCAGCAATCACGGTGATTTCTTTAGGGTCGAGCGCGACTTGTTCACTCTCGCCCTGTTTATTGGGTGAATCAGAAAAATGCCACTGCCCGGTTGCATCTTGCCACTGGTAAATCTGGGTAGGTTGTTCTGTTGTACTATTCCCTGTTAGGCTCTGCCATTGCTTTTTTGTACTTTCGGTTACACCGGCTGCAGTCTCTATTGCATCATCAAATAGCCCGTTTACATTATTTTTTTGTTCCACAACATGTTGTTTAATACCCGCTGGTGTTAACCATGTATCGCCATCAGGTTTTTTTAAATAAAATAATGCAGTTACACTAATAATAAGCACCATAATAACAATGTAACTAAAATACTTCATTCATCTCATCCTTTAGGTTATAGCCAGAAAATCAGCATAGGTCTTTTATTTTAGCAAAAAAAAAGCAGCGATTACGCTGCTTTTCAATATTATTATTGGTTATATTCCATCGCCGTCAATATGCAAACCACATTCACGATTTAAACCAAAGAAACGCGTTTCTTCTTCACTCATACCCGGCTCTAATTTACGCGTAGTATGAACATCTCCCATCGATACATACCCTTGCTCCCATAATGGGTGATAAGGTAAATCATGTTTCGTGAGATACTGATAAACGTCGCGGTTTGTCCATTCAATAATTGGATAGACCTTAACGGTGCCTCGGCTTATTTCTACAAACTGTTTATCTGCACGACTTGATGATTGATCGCGTCTTAAGCCGCTAAACCAACTTCCTGCCCCAATTTCTTTTAGGGCACGAGTCATAGGCTCGACTTTATTAAGTTGGTTATATTGCTTAATACCGTCTTCGCCTTGCTCCCATAATTTACCAAATTTAGCTTCTTGCCATGCCGGACTTAATGTTGCTTGATAAACATGTAAATTTAACGATAAGCGCTCTTTCATCTGCTCAATAAACTGATATGTTTCTGGAAATAAGTAACCGGTATCAGTTAGAACAACAGGAATATCTGGGCGCTGCGAGGTCATTAAATGCAGCATTACCGCAGCTTGAATACCAAAACTAGATGATAAAAAAGCAGTATCAGGTAAATTTTCAAGCGCCCATGCAACACGTTGTTCAGCACTCATAGGCGCTAACAATTCGTTTGCATCTGCAAGCAAAGCACGTTGGCTTTGCTTATCAAGCTGTAAAATGTTTTTAAATTCACTCATGGAATTTTAAACCTCACCAGCGCATTACGCTGGTATTTAATTATGCGTGGAAATCAGTTACTGATACTTTTACTTCAGCGACAATGCCTTTGCGAATAACGAAATCACCAAAGCATTCACCTTCGTTGCGTTCAACGGCCCATTGGCCAATTAACTTATCAAAGGCGTCTAAGTAAACATCTTCGCTTACATTCTCAAGGTATAATTTAGGGATACGTGTACCTTCTAAATTACCCCCTAAGTAAACGTTGTATTTACCGGGTCCTTTACCTACCAATCCCGCTTCAGCCAACATTGCACGGCCACAACCATTAGGGCAACCAACAACACGCATTATAATGCTGTCATCTGGAATGCCGTGTTTAGCAAGCAAGGCTTCCGTTTTTTCAATTAAACTTGGTAAGTAGCGCTCAGCTTCGGCCATCGCTAATGGACAGGTAGGAAGTGCAACACACGCCATAGAGTTTTTACGCTGGGCAGAATCAGCATCATCGATTAAACCGTGGTTACGGGCAATTTCTTCAATAACTGCTTTTTGATCAGCAGGTACACCCGCAATTATTAAGTTTTGATTTGCCGTCATACGCATGTCACCTTGGTGAACTTCTGCAATTTTACGACAACCTGTTTTAAGTGGCTTATCAGGGAAATCTAAAATACGGCCACTTTGAATAAATAGCGTTAAGTGATGTTTGCCATCAATCCCTTCAACCCAACCAATTCGGTCGCCACGGTGAGTGAATTCAAATGGGCGGCTAGGTGCAAATTTAACACCTGAACGCGCTTCTACTTCTGCTTTAAATACATCAGTACCCACACGGTCTAGTGTGTATTTAGTTTTCGCATTTTTACGATTTGAACGGTTACCCCAATCGCGCTGCACCGATACAACATGTTCAGCAATTTTTAACGTATCTGCTAGGGTAATAAAACCAAAGTCATCCGCTTTACGTGGGTAGGTTGCCGTATCACCATGCGTCATAGCAAGGCCACCACCAACAAGTACATTAAAACCTATCAGCTTGCCGTCTTCTGCGATAGCAACAAAGTTTAAATCATTCGCATGAACATCCACTTCGTTATTAGGTGGGATCGTTACTGTCGTTTTAAACTTACGTGGCAAGTAGTTAGAGCCCAATATCGGCTCTTCTGTTGTTTCTGCTTTTTCACCATTGAGCCAAATTTCAGCATACGCTTTTGTTTTTGGCAGTAAATGTTCTGAAATTTTAGCAGCCCAATCATAAGCTTCTTGATGTAATTGCGACTCAACAGGGTTAGTGGTACACAATACATTTCGGTTAACATCGCCTGCGGTTGCAATAGAGTCTATACCCACGCTATCAAGCATTTGGTGCATGCCTTTAATATTTGGCTTTAATACTCCATGAAATTGAAACGTTTGACGTGTTGTTAAACGAATGCTGCCGTAGCTTGTTTTTTCATCTGCAAACTTATCAATCGCTAACCACTGCTCTGGCTTAATAATACCGCCAGGCATACGTGCACGTAACATTACGTTGTGCAACGGTTCTAATTTTTGCTTCGCACGTTCGCCACGAATATCGCGGTCATCTTGCTGGTACATGCCATGAAAACGAATTAACTGAAAATTGTCGGCAGTAAAGCCCCCAGTAATTTCATCTTTTAAATCTTGCTCTATGGTGCCACGTAAAAAGTTACTTTCTCTTTTCAAACGCTCGTTATCAGAAAGTTTTACGTTTTTATCTTGCTCGCTCATTTTAAATCCTAAATTTGTTACAGTGACGGCTGTTCGCTGTTAAATAAAAATAAACCAACGTGATTAATACACGTCTTTCTGATAGCGATTTGCACTTCGCAAATCTTTTAAATATTGCTCAGCGTCTTCATGACTCTTATTCGTATTTTCTTTAATAATATCAATAAGCGCATTGTGTACATCTTTTGCCATTCTATTTGCATCGCCACAAATATATAAATGCGCTCCAGCTTCTAGCCATGCAAATACGTCTTTACTGTTACTGCGAAGCTTGTCTTGCACATACACTTTTTCAGCCTGATCACGGCTAAATGCCACATCAACTTTGTTTAATAAGCCTGATTTTAAATAACCTTGAATTTCTACTTGATACAAGAAATCTTGCGTGAAATGTGGGTTACCAAAAAACAGCCAGTTTTTGCCTGATGCTTCTCGCACGTCACGTTCTTGTAAAAAAGCACGGAATGGCGCAATCCCCGTACCAGGACCAATCATAATAACAGGCGTGTCGTCATTTGCGGGTAAACGGAAATTATCGTTATGTTCGCTAAATACTTTTACTTTACAACCTTCTTCAGCACGTTTAGCTAAGTAGCCTGAACAACCACCTAAATGCTCACTATCGAATGCATTAAATTCAACTAGCCCAATAGTTAAATGCACTTCTTCTTCAACTTCGCTTTGGCTTGATGCGATTGAATATAAACGTGCTTGAAGTTTACGCAGACAATCAACTAAAGTTTGCGCTTCTAGCTTTGCTGGGTTTTGACGTATTACATCAAATATTTGGCGTGGTTCAATATATTCACGCATAGCCGCTTTATCTTCAATCAAAGTGAGTAATGCAGGTGTACCGGTTGCTTGCGCGTATTTTTCAACAAAACCAGGATAAGACTGAGTCAGCTCTAATTTTTCAATAAGAGCATCACGGACACTTAGCTCTTCATCACCTACTTTTACACTGCTTGTTGCATCTATTTGAGTGAGCTCAAGTACTTCATCAACCAACACTTCATCATTTAAAAAGTACACACCTAATGAATCACCTGGGGTATAGGTGATATCAGAGCCTTCGAGTGATATCTCTACATGGCGAACATCTTTCGTTGAATCACGCCCTGTAATTTTTTGTACGGTGACTAACTCTGCTGCAAATGGATTTTGTTTGTTGAACTGGCTCGCAGCAGCTGTAGGTGCTCCAAATGGCATTGCCATAGCCTGTCCGCCAGCACTTTCTTGCTGTGCTTTTAAATCTGGCTCAAATGCATCTAATGTACCGCTGATCCAGCTCGTCGCTTCATCATCGTAATCAACATCGAGATCGGCACGTTTAAATACCGTTTCAGCGCCAAGCTTATTTAAACGTTCTTCAAAGTCTTTTGCTGTTTGACAGAAAAATTCATAACTTGAATCACCTAAACCTAATACCGCTATTTTTACACCGTCGAGTTTAGGCGCTTTTTTAGTTGTTAAAAATTCGTGCAGTGTTTCAGCATCTTCAGGCGGCTCACCCTCACCATAAGTAGATACGACAACAGCTAAAAACTTTTCTTTTTTCAGGGCCGTTGGTTTGTAATCAGACATACTCACAAGCTTAACTGTTAAACCGCGTGACTGCGCTTGTTCTTGCAGCTTAGTGGCCACGCCTTTAGCATTACCTGTCTGTGAGCCGTATAAAATAGTTAACGGTGCAGCATCACCCGCAGAAACAGTTGCAGCAGTGCCACCAAGCATTGTTGAATTGGCATTTGCAGCTAAGTAACCACTCACCCATGCTTGTTGAATTGGATTAAGCTCAGCGACTAAACCTTGCAGTTTTTGTACTTGCTCTTGTGAAAGCGGACTAGCCACCGCACTTAGTTGACCTAACAACATGAATCGTTCCCCATAACCCTGAAAGCTTTGTAAAACGATACAATCGCTTTACCTAAAAATATATTTACCCCTTAGTCATCGTTAACGCTAAAAGGTATTTCTAAGCATGCAGGATAACGGGGTACGAGCCAATAAAAAAAGAATAGAATCTGCTTTGTTATTCCATTTAGTTATTAATTTATTAAAACACTATACAAAATCGATTAAACGATCATGTCATTTTAAAATAGATCGAATGAATATGTTGCTCTGAGCATGTTAACTTGCATAGGCAGCAACGCACTTAGCGCTTATATAAACGTTATAAAGCCTAAAGTGACAAGGAAAATTGTGGGAATATATTGATGATTTACGTGTAAATTAGGATTCAAAGCAAATAAAAAATCGATTTATATAATGTTTAAAATGAAAATAAATAGATGGCTTTTAAATACTGGTTTTAAACTTCACGTTTTTTAAAACAAAAAGCCCCGGCTAATGCCAGGGCTTTTTAAAAAACAGACTTAATTAAAAATTAAGCTTGTTTTGGACTTTCAACAACGTCTACTAATGTCCAAGATTTATTCTTAGAAATTGGTGCACATTCACGGATAGTAACTACGTCACCCGCTTTTGCTGTGTTGTTTTCGTCATGTACGTGTAACTTAGTCGTACGTTTAATGAATTTCCCATAGATTGGGTGCTTCACATAACGTGCGATAGCGATAGTGAAAGATTTTTCCATCTTGTCGCTGATTACACGGCCTTGAAGAGTACGGATTTTATCGCTCATTATTTACCTGCCTTCTGGTTAATAATTGTTTTTACACGCGCGATATCGCGACGTACTGTTCTTAGCGTGTGTGTCTGAGCTAACTGACCAGTGCTTGCTTGCATGCGCAGGTTAAACTGCTCACGAAGAAGCTCAAGAAGTTCAGCATTAAGCTCTTCTACGCTTTTATCTTTTAGTTCGCTTGCTTTCATCACATTACCGTCCGAGTTACGAAAGTTGTTTTGAATGGCAGTTTACGAGCTGCAAGGTCAAATGCTTCACGAGCAAGCTCTTCTGAAACACCTTCCATTTCGTAAAGTACTTTACCAGGCTGAATTTCAGCAACCCAATATTCAACAGAACCTTTACCTTTACCCATACGAACTTCAAGAGGCTTTTCTGTGATCGGCTTGTCAGGGAAGACACGGATCCAGATTTTACCTTGACGTTTCACGTGACGCGTCATGGCACGACGAGCTGCTTCGATTTGACGAGCAGTCATGCGGCCACGGCCAGTAGCTTTCAAACCGAAAGTACCGAAGCTTACTTTGTTACCGTTTTGCGCTAAACCGCGGTTGCGGCCTTTGTGCATTTTACGGAATTTTGTACGTTTTGGCTGTAACATTACTCGCTACCTCTACTTAGCACTTTTTTTGGCTTTCTTTGGTGCGCGTTTAGCTGGCTTCTCTTGCTCTTGTACCAGTGGTAAACCACCGATAACTTCGCCTTTGAAGATCCAAACTTTAACACCAATGATACCATAAGTGGTTAAGGCTTCAGAAGTTGCGTAGTCGATATCAGCACGAAGAGTATGTAGAGGTACACGACCTTCACGATACCATTCTGAACGTGCGATTTCTGCGCCGCCAAGACGACCGCTAACTTCAACTTTGATCCCTTTAGAACCGATGCGCATTGCATTTTGTACCGAACGCTTCATAGCGCGACGGAACATAACACGACGCTCTAGCTGAGAGGCAATGCCATCTGCAACTAATTGTGCATCTAATTCAGGTTTACGTACTTCAGAAATATTAATCTGAGCAGGTACACCCGCGATCTTAGTTACCGCTTGACGTAGCTTTTCAACGTCTTCGCCTTTTTTACCGATAACAACACCCGGACGAGCCGTATGAATTGTTACACGGATAGATTTTGCTGGACGCTCAATAACGATTTTAGACACAGAAGCCGCTTTTAATTCCTTAGTAAGGAAAGTACGTACTTTGTGATCGCCAAAAAGCTGATCAGAGAAATCTTTAGAACTCGCGTACCAGGTAGAAACCCAAGGTTTAGATATACCTAGGCGAATACCAGTAGGATGAACTTTTTGTCCCATTACTTATACTCCTAGCTATCTGAAACCACAACAGTGATGTGGCTTGTACGCTTAAGGATGCGGTCTGCGCGTCCTTTAGCACGTGGCATAATACGTTTCATCGTAGGACCATCGTCTACAAAGATCGTTGTTACACGAAGCTCATCAATGTCAGCACCTTCGTTATGCTCTGCGTTAGCAATAGCAGACTCAAGTACTTTTTTAACTAATACAGCCGCTTTTTTCGGGCTGTACGCCAGGATTTCTAGTGCGCTATCAACCGGTAGTCCGCGGATCTGATCTGCAACTAGACGAGCTTTTTGCGCCGAACCAGAGGCGAATTTATGTTTAGCTAATGCTTGCATTTATCTTCCCCTCTTATCGTTTCTTCGCTTTCTTATCCGCAGCATGGCCGCGGTAAGTGCGAGTTGGTGCAAATTCACCTAGTTTGTGACCGATCATTTCGTCTGTGATAAACACAGGAACGTGCTGACGACCATTATGGACAGCGATGGTCAATCCGATCATGTTAGGTATGATCATTGAACGACGGCTCCAAGTTTTAATTGGCTTCTTGTCACCGCTTTCCAACGCTTTCTCTACCTTCTTCAGCAAGTGTAGGTCTATAAAAGGACCCTTCTTGAGAGAACGTGGCATGGCTATTCCTCAACTATTATTTAGTACGACGACGTACGATAAATTTATCTGTACGCTTGTTCTTACGTGTCTTAGCACCTTTAGTCGGCTTACCCCATGGAGACACAGGATGACGACCACCAGATGTACGACCTTCACCACCACCGTGTGGGTGATCTACCGGGTTCATGGCAACACCACGAACTGTCGGACGGATACCACGCCAGCGATTTGCACCTGCTTTACCAAGTGAACGAAGCATATGCTCAGCATTGCCTACTTCACCAAGTGTTGCACGACAGTCTGCTTGTACTTTACGAACTTCGCCAGAACGAAGACGTAATGTTACATATTGACCATCACGAGCAAGGATTTGAACGTATGCACCAGCAGAACGTGCGATTTGAGCACCTTTACCTGGTTTTAATTCTACGTTGTGAACAGTCGAACCTACAGGCATATTACGCATTGGTAATGCATTACCAGTTTTAATTGGTGCATCAACACCAGACTGGATTGCATCGCCAGCTTTTAAGCCTTTTGGTGCGATAATGTAACGACGCTCACCGTCTGCATATAATACAAGAGCGATGTTTGCGCTACGGTTTGGATCATATTCTAAACGTTCAACAGTGGCAGGAATGCCATCTTTAGTACGATTAAAATCGATTACACGGTAATGATGCTTATGACCACCACCAATGTGACGAACCGTGATACGACCATTGTTATTACGACCACCAGATTTAGAGTTTTTCTCTAAAAGTGGAGCGTAAGGTTTACCCTTATGTAAATCTGGGTTAACCACTTTAACTAGGTGACGACGACCCGCAGAAGTTGGTTTACACTTTTGAAGTGCCATAATTCTAACTCCCCTTATTACTCGGCGCCGCCGACAAAGTCCAGCTCGCTACCTTCTTTAAGAGTAACGTAAGCTTTTTTCCAGTCGCTACGACGACCGAAACGTGCGCCAGTACGTTTTGTTTTACCCTTAACGTTAAGTGTGCGAACACCAGTTACTTCTACTTCAAAAAGCTTCTCAACTGCCGCTTTAATTTCAGCTTTAGTTGCATCGTTTACTACTTTGAAAACAATTGTATTGTTTTCTTCAGCAGCAACAGTGCTTTTTTCAGAGATGTGTGGAGCAAGGATCACTTTTAAAAGACGTTCTTCACGGATCATGCTAGCGCCTCCTCAAGTTGCTTAACAGCAGCAGCTGTAATAAGTACCTTGTCGAAAGCAATTAAGCTTACAGGATCGATACCAGCTACATCACGCGTGTCAACCTTGTACAGGTTACGTGCCGATAAGAAAAGATTTTCATCTACTTCTTCAGTCACGATAAGAACATCTTTAAGCTCAAGATCTTTAAGCTTAGAAACTAATTCTTTAGTCTTTGGTGCTTCTAAACCAAAGCTTTCAACAACGATTAAACGCTCTTGACGAACTAATTCAGATAAGATGCTTTTGATCGCACCGCGGTACATTTTACGGTTTACTTTTTGGCTGTGGTCTTGTGGTTTAGCTGCGAAGCTAACGCCACCTGAACGCCAAATTGGACTACGAATTGTACCAGCACGTGCACGGCCAGTACCTTTTTGAGCCCATGGTTTTTTACCACCACCGCTTACTTCAGAACGTGTCTTCTGAGCACGAGTACCTTGACGAGCACCTGCTGCGTATGCAACAACTACTTGATGTACTAATGCTTCGTTAAACTCACGTCCAAAAGTAGCTTCAGAAACTTCAAGAGCGCCAGAAGCGTCTTTAATTGCTAATTCCATCACTAAATCTCCAGGACTTATGCTTTAACAGCTGGTTTAACGATAACGTCACCGCCGATAGCGCCAGGTACTGCACCTTTAACTAAAAGCAAGTTACGCTCAGCGTCAACGCGTACAAGTTCTAAGCTTTGAGTCGTTACACGCTCAGCACCCATATGACCGGCCATTTTCTTACCTTTAAACACCTTACCAGGTGATTGGTTTTGACCGATTGAACCTGGAGCACGGTGAGATAGAGAGTTACCATGTGTCGCGTCTTGCATACTGAAATTCCAGCGCTTAACACCACCTTGGAAACCTTTACCTTTAGAAGTACCGGTTACGTCAACTTTATTGATTTCGTTGAATAATTCAACAGTAAGCTCAGCGCCTACTTCAAAATCGCCTTCACCACCATTTAGGCGGAATTCCCACAGACCGCGACCCGCTTCAACACCAGCTTTAGCGAAATGACCCGCTGCTGCTTTGTTTACACGACTTGCTTTTTTAGTGCCTGCGGTTACTTGAAGCGCGTTATAACCGTCAGTTGCGTCAGATTTGATCTGAGCAATGCGGTTAGGAGTCGCTTCGATAACTGTCACAGGGATAGATACACCATCTTCAGTGAAGATACGTGTCATACCCACTTTACGACCGACTAGACCTAATGCCATTTTCCTATAACCTCTCTAATCTTTCGATTAACCCAGGCTGATTTGAACATCAACACCAGCAGCAAGATCTAAACGCATAAGTGCGTCAACAGTCTTGTCAGTTGGTTCTACGATGTCGATCAGACGTTTATGGGTGCGGATCTCGTACTGATCACGCGCATCTTTGTTTACGTGCGGTGAAGTTAGTACAGTAAAACGTTCAAAGCGTGTAGGTAGTGGGATTGGACCACGTACTTGTGCGCCAGTGCGTTTCGCAGTTTCCACGATTTCCGCCGTTGATTGGTCAATCAAACGGTGGTCAAAAGCTTTTAGGCGAATACGAATGCGTTGATTTGACATTCTTAAACCTCAATATAAAGAGCATTTAAAGAGCATAAAAAAACGACCGAAACAATCTTAAATAGTAAGATGTCGGCTGTTAATTTATATCTACGTTGAGTTCCAAATCGGAACTCCTGTTTTATTAGCTTGAAATCCAAGCTTAATGTTTCCTTTCAAGTTCCCGGGGGAATTTTGAAAGCCTGCGTATTATAGGCGCATTGGTGATAAATGCAACAACTATTTATGATTTATATTCTTTGCCTTGCTTATAATCGCGCTTTAAATTTTCTTTGTTTAGCTTTAGTACAATTATCAAGTCAATAAAAATAGATACTATGGTATAATTTCGCCAATTTTGTATGCCCATAGTGGGTAAACTTCTCTACATGGTGTGACGATGCGTTTTTTTAATTATTGTTTAAATATGCTTACTCTTGGGGTGAGTCGATTATTGGTTCGAAGCAAAATACTGCCGCAAAACCCAACTGAACAATATGAACTCAATCCTAATAACCCTACTCTATATATAGTAAGGTTGAATTCCCGTTTTGATTTAGCTGCATTAGCTATTGCGTGCAAAAAATCAGGCCTGCCAAGTCCAATCGAAGCTCAAGTGTTAGGTAATGAACAGCTAGAGCGTTTTATTGCTATCAAAAATCCAGCTCCGTTATTTGGTGATAAAGCCAAACCAACAAAAGCGTTAGAGCAAGGTAAGCATGTAATAGAGCAATTAATTAAAACCGGACACAAACATGTACAAGTGGTTCCGGTAACTATATTGTGGGGCCGCGATCCAGGTAAAGAAAAGCCAGGTTTTCGTACTTTAATCACCCATTCACTTACGCCTAGCTGGTTCAGAAAGTTTTTTGTCGTATTGTTTTCTGGGCGAGATAATTTTATCCGCTTTAGCCAACCACTCGATCTCTCTTTATTAGTAAATGAAAAAGCAGATGTAAATGAATTACCGCAAAAGCTTTTACGCGTTGCGCGTGTTCATTTTAAACGCCAAAAGCTGGCCGCAACGGGCCCTAAAATGCCATCTCGTGAGCAACTGTTTAACTCGCTACTTGCCTCTCCAACAATAAAAAAAGCAATCCAAGATGAGGCTAAAACTAAAAACATTAGCCAAGACGAAGCACGACAAAATGCTTTAAAGCTACTTGATGAAATAGCGGCTAATTATTCTGAAGCGATGATAAGAGTGGCCGAACGAGCATTAACGTGGCTATGGAATAAGTTATATAATGGTATTGATATAAAATACACCGAACAAATCCATGAGCTCACTAATAAAGGCCATGAAATTATTTATATGCCTTGTCATCGTAGTCATATGGATTATCTATTACTCACTTACTCTATTTACCATGAAGGTTTAGTGCCTCCTCACATTGCTGCAGGTATCAATCTTAACTTTTTCCCTGCCGGTGGAATATTCCGTCGCTCTGGGGCCTTTTTCATTCGCCGCTCATTTGCTGGTAACAAGCTTTATTCGGCCGTATTTAAAGAGTATTTAAGTCAATTATTTATCAAAGGGTATTCGGTTAAGTTTTACACTGAAGGGGGCCGTAGCCGTACTGGACGTTTACTACCACCTAAAACGGGTATGCTAGCAATGACATTACAAGCAATGTTGCGTGGTATAGATCGCCCAGTTTCAATCGTACCGGTTTATATTGGCTACGAGCATGTCATGGAAATAAACACCTACCTTAAAGAGCTTGCCGGTAAAGATAAAAAAGGCGAGTCAATTTTAGGGATATTTAAAGCGGTAAAAAACCTTAAAAACTATGGTCGTGGTAACTTAAACTTTGGCGACCCTATTTCAATTAACCAGTACTTAAATGATAACCAAGCTGATTGGCGTGATTCAATTCACCCAACCGATGTACAAAAGCCACAATGGTTAGGCCCACAAGTTGCGGCTTTAGCCGATCAGGTGATGGTTAAAATTAATAATGTAGCGGCACTCAATGCGGTGAATTTATTGGCGATGATTTTGCTGGTAAATGATAAACAAGCTCTAAGTAAACCTAAGCTACTTGCACAGTTAGACTTTTATTTACAACTACAACGAAATGCCAGTTACAGCGCTAAAGTCACTGCACCGCAAGATACTCCTGAGCAGCTGTTAAAACATGCATTAAAGCTCAATAAATTTGATGTGATCAGTGATGAGTTTGGTGAAATTATTGCGATTAACGATAAAGAGAAAATTTTATTTAACTATTATCGAAATAATATCCTGCATTTATTTGCAGTACCTAGCTTAATAGCACTGCATATTTTTAAAAGTCATAAAACAACAGTAACGCAATGCCAGCAACTGGTGAGTGCTTTTTATCCTTTATTTGCTAAAGAGTGGTTTTTACATGAACTTGATGAACATTATATCACGCGAATTTTAGCTAACTTTACGGATCAGAACTTAATTGAAATAGCGGGTGATGAAATTCATATTACCAATACAAACGATTGCTTAGCAAAATTAGAGATGCTGGGTCGTTCATTAAGTTTTACGTTGCAACGATACGCAATTGTTATTGGGTTTATTCAAACCAGTGACGGCATAGATAAAGCCGAATTAGAACGTGAAAGCCAAGTTCTTGCTGAACGTTTAGGAACTTTACATGGCATTAAAACCCCTGAGTTTTTTGATCAAAAAGTGTTAGTTAACTTCATTGAAAGTTTACGATCTCAAGGATTAATTAATGAATGCGATAAAGGATTGGTGGGTAGCACGGCGTTGTGCGAAATTTATATGCATTTAAAAACGCTACTCCCTGCACGCATTTGGCAATCGATTACCGATATTGTGCAAGGGCAGTGTAATAACTCTTAACTTTTTCGTACGTTACCCACAAGGATGTGGGTAACAAATAATAACTTAACGTTGGCGCATCACACCTTCTTGAATAGTTGAGGCAACCAAATTACCTTGGCGGTCAAAAAACTGACCACGCACCAATCCACGCCCAGCGCTAGCACTTGGACTATCAATCGTATATAAAATCCAATCATCCATTTTAAAGGGTCGATGAAACCACATTGCATGATCAATAGTGGCAACCTGCATATTCGGCTGCATAAATGAGACGCTATGGGGCTGTAGCGCAGTTGGTAAAAATTCAAAATCTGAAGCATAAGCAAGTAAATAGTTATGAATGCGTTGATCATCTGGCATTTTACCATTAGCCCTAAACCAAATATGTTTAACTGCATCCATCGCTTCTGGTTTAAAGGGGTTGTGAAATGTCACTGGGCGCATTTCTATAGGCATTTCACTAATAAACTTGTTACGAAGTATCGTTGGAATATGATGTGCGTTTTCTTGATAAAACTCCAATGATGAACGAAGCTCTTCTGGAGGCGGGACATTTGGCATTATTGCTTGGTGCGATAACCCTTCTTCATCGCCTTGAAAAGAGGCGGTCATATAAAAAATAGGCTTTCCGTATTGAATTGCTTTTACACGACGAGTACTAAAGCTTTTACCATCACGAATCGTTTCTACATCGTAAACAATAGGCTTAGCCGGATCACCTGGACGTAAAAAGTAAGAATGCAAAGAGTGAACAATTCGCCCCTCGGGTAATGTCTCTTTTGCTGCAGATAAGGCCTGTCCCATCACTTGGCCACCAAACACTGCCCCAAAGCCTAAGTCTTGGCTTTGACCTCGATATAAACCCTGCTCTATTTCTTCAAGTGTTAATAACGACAATAAATCATCTAATACTTGGCTCATTTTTTTGTCCACGCTGTCCTAATTACATAAATCATACTATACAATGCTAAGAAGTAAATCTTTGTAAAGAGTAACATTATGGCTTATTGGCTGTTTAAAACCGAACCCGACGCATTCTCAATTGATGACTTAAAAACCGCTCCTAAACAAACGACGCTTTGGGAAGGGGTGCGCAACTATCAAGCCCGTAACTTTATGCGTGATGATATAAAACAAGGTGATTTGGTCTTCATTTACCATTCTAGCTGTAAACAGATCGGTGTGGTAGGTGTGGCTATGGTTACTCAACAAGCGTATTGCGATCCAACGCAATTTGATTTAAACAGTGACTACTATGATGCCAAAGCCACCAGCGACAAGCCTCGTTGGGTGGTTGTCGATGTTACTTATCAATATCACTTAAAAAAGCGGGTGAGTTTAAAAGACATAAAAGCAAATAATGCCATCACAGATATCGCCCTAAAAAAAGGTGGCCGATTATCGGTGATGCCTGTTACTAAAGCTGATTGGGACGAAATAATAAAGATGAGTATGAGAGAGTAACCCAAGTGTATATGTTAAATTCTCACTATTGCTCAACGTTTCGTTTTTTTATCTGCATTCTTTTTTTTGTGACCCTGTTTAGGCACTATACTTAAATACAAAATTAAGCCCACCCATGAAAAAATAATAATTCCCATTAGCCAGCCATTTTTTTCATGACCTTGAGTACGCTTACTGTTAAGTACAATCATAATTGGAAATATGTAGGCACTTAACACCACAATTAAAAAAATAATTTCGCCCATTATTTAACTAAACTCTGCCAATCTACTTCGTTGCTTAACACACGCTCAACTGCAATATAATGCAAAATATCACCCGCGTTCACTTTATAGTTAAGCGGTGGGTTTAAGTCCATATTTTGCGCACTTAAGTTATGTGCCACACCTAATAATATAGCATCATGCTGCTGTTTAAAGTGGTGAAACAAACGGCCAAATTCCATTTCATTTGCAGCCTCAGGAATCGCAATACTGAACTGTGTGTCGCCATGTAATGTAGATAACAATTCTTCTTGTACTCTACTTGAACCTGGGTCTTGCATAGAGCGGACTAAAATTTCTGCCGATTTGGCACTACTACACTCAACATTTTGACAATGCTCTAAAAGCATTTCCACCTTCGTTTCATCTAAAAAATGCGCACTTATATGGCACTCTTCTTTAACTAAGCGGCTAATACGTAATGCCGTAGTAAATGTCTGATCGTCATCTTGACCATCTATAATCACTTTATCTGCATAACTTATAGCGACACGCTCAAGCTCTTCTAAATCAGTAAAGCTAGTTAAACGCGCAAAATCTACATTTTCGTTGGTTAAAAATGGATGATCTATCTGTTGTGTAACCGCGAGTAAAATGCGTCGTTTAGTGCGTTTAGTATCCGCTAAAATATAATCTATCATTTTTTTAGTGCGGGTATCATGCCAACCAAAAATAATAATATGATTTTTTATGTGAGCGTAATTTTTATCACCAGTCATAACGCGCCTAATTAAGTAAGTCACTGTTTGCCCTGTTTTACCTAACAGAACACCAAATAAAGCTAAACCAAATGGTATTTGAACGATTGCCACCACCCAGCGACCTAAGTCGCTAACGGGGCTAAAATCACCATACCCTACTGTAGATGTTGTTACCGTATAATAGTAAAAAAAGGTGGTAAATGAGATTAATGCTTGCTCATTGGCTAAATAAAGCAATCCCCAAGTAACAAACATATGCAAAAATATCGCCAGCACTACAGCTTGCCAACTCAATTGATCAATATGAGCGCGAAAAAGTAGCGCTAACTTTCTAAAAATAGTCAGCATAATCCTATTCTTGATGTAAAAGTGTATGTAATAAAGCTACGTTACTGTAAGCACTCGTTATAAGCAATATTTTGCATCACCTACACTTAACTAACTCGACAATATCGTCATTGGCAAACTAAGTATGGGGTTGTCTGAATCCGCAAAGTGCATCATTACTGCAACATGACCAGCAACGACAATTGCATACATAGCTGCTGAAAAGCCTTGCCCGTATTTATCGAGCGGCAATAAATGCGAGTAATGTCGACCGCGCCACTCAAATACAATTTCTAGTGCGCCTATAAACAAAAAGAACACTAACAACATTAAACCAAAGGTATAACTAACCCACAAGCCAAACAGTACACCAGCTATACATATACTCAATCCGACCCATGAACGCATAGAAAAACTTATACTTTTTAATACATGTCCGCCATCTAACGGTAAAATAGGCAGTAAATTAAATAAGTTTAATAAAGCACTGAGTACAGCAACGCCTGCAAATATTTCCATTTCTGTCGCATAGTAAAGTATCACCCCTAGCACGGAAGTGAACAACCCAAAAGCAGGCCCCATGAGGGAGATAACCACATCTTGCCAACGTGTTGTTATTTTGTCATCACTTACCGCAAGCCCACCCACAAAAGGTATAAGGTAAATACCTTTGGTTTTAATACCAAAATACTTCATAGCTCTAACGTGCCCGTATTCGTGTACAACTAAACAGGCAATTAACATTAACGCAAATTCAATACTAAACAACCACGCATAACCTGCCACCGATGCCCCCGCTAATACCGCTTTAACCACCTTAGCGCTTTTAAATAACTTAAAGCCAAGCGCAGCAAAACCTAATAACCCTTTTTTAGCTGGCTCTTGAGCTTGCACTGGTAAGCTAAGTTGCGAAGCAAATTCATTATTTACATATAAAGAAACAACCCGCTCATTTGCCAATGAGGTATCAATAGCAATAACCTGATCATTATGAGTAAACTCATAAAAGTGAGTTTTGGGATTATCGAATGCTATAGCTTGTTGATGATGGAACACTTGCACAATATTGGTTCCTGCAAGCATTAAAGTAAAAGGTTGGTCGGCTAATGTTAGCTCTATTTTTAGCATAATAATTGTCGGTATAAAATAATGGCGATAGTATACCTACATAACCAAAGTTTACCCAAGCTCGATAATTAAAATGCACTTAAACGCAATTACATACAATTAAAATCGCTTAGGTATATATTCAATATAAAATACAAATACCAACAAGAGTAAATAAATGAGTTCTCATAAACTACTTTCAGCAAAGAGGTTTAAACAAGCAGCGAATGCCCTAGTATTATCATTAGCTAGCTTTACTGTACTTGCTACCCCGATAAATAAAGACAACATACAATTTATTGGCCCTTTAGGTGCCGATATGCAACATAAGCCATTTCAAACACCACACGGCGACGCAATAGTAAATAATTTAGTTGCTCAACTTAAAAATACGAACGACGCCCTTAGCGTATTTGGTAAAAAGCATACTTGGCAGCCTTTAAGTAAAGTAAACGCGTTAACACTCGGTGGTGTGCAGGCGTTAAAATTTACACTATCAACCTCTCGCTTTAGCCAAGGAATATTAACTTTAAAAGGTATTGAACACGCAAAGCTATTTATTGATGGGGAAGAGCAAACAGCTAAAAACAATAGTTACACTATCGCATTAACCAATGGTACCCACCGCGTATTAGTCATTACCGAACAAGTAACCAACTGGCGCGATGTTAGTCTTGATCTTACTGCAGATTCACAAACAGATACGTTTACTGTGAGCAATAATACACTACAACGTTTATCGGCAAAGCAGCTATTTGATGCACCAACAGTGAGTAATTTATCAATTGCTCCAAATGCAAAATACTTTATTACCAGTATACGCTCATACGATGATGCAACGGGCAACCAAGCTAACATTGTTACCGAGTTAAAAAATGCTGATAAGCAAACTATTTACCGCTTTGAAGCAGCGCAACCGACTAACATAATCTGGAGCCCAAATAATCAGTCAGTCGTTTATTTAATTGATGGCAAGCTTAAGCAGCTTTCTTTAGCTAATTTAACCGTGCGTACCTTGGCCAATACCTTTGAAGGCGCCTCGGGATTTACTTTTTATAACGACAGCACATTGCTGTTTAACTGGTCTAAAACTCCCGAATCAAAAAACCAGATAACCAAACACTTTCAAGGGCTGCAAGATCGTTGGTCGTACGCTCGCAATAACTCGCAGTTATATATGCTTGATATACAAAGTGGTTTAGTTAAAGCATTAACTCAAGGGCCTATCTCGCATTCATTAGCCGATAGTAATGATAAGCGGGGTAAATTATTACTAACCCGCGATGCCATGACAATGCAAGCAAGTACTCACCCAGAAACAGAGCTTGTTGAGCTTGATATCGCATCAAATAAGCTCAATGTTTTAGGTAAGTATAAAACCTTTAATCAAGCCAAATATGCTGGTAAAGATATCTATGTTGTTGCAGGCCCCGACTTTAACAACGGCGCAGGTAGAGCATTAGCAAAAGGCGTGCTTGCTAATAACTACGACGGTCAACTGTATCTATTGCGTGATAACGGCAAAACAGTCATCCCTTTAAGTAAAGAATTTGACCCTGCAATAGGCAGTATTAAGGTACTTGAAAACGCTGATGTTATTATTAAAGTAACCGAACAAGACACCCAACCCCTTTATATTTTTGATCTTAGTAAAGAGCGCTACAAAAAGCTTAATACAGGATTTGATGTCGTAGAGAAATTTGCCGTCTCATCGGGGCGTAATACTCAAATATTACTCACTGGCAGTAATGCATTATCGCCACAGCAGTTAAAGCAACTTAATGTCAGTAAAAATAAAACACAGCTTATATGGGACTCAAAGCCCATTGCTTATGCCAACACCGCACTTCCTAAGCTCGAAGAGTTTAATTTCACCAATACACAAGGCGTTGAAATTAAAGGGCGCGTGTATATTCCTCATAATTTAGACAAAACCAAAAAACACCCAGCCTTAGTATATTACTATGGCGGTACATCACCGGTTACACGTGGATTTACTGGCCGATATCCATTTAATTTATGGGCAGAAAACGGCTACATTGTTTACGTACTACAACCGACAGGGGCAACAGGGTTTGGTCAAGCGTTTTCAGCTAAGCATGTAAATGCATGGGGTAAAACAACTGCAACCGATATTATTGATGGTACAAAAGCATTTTTACAAAAATACAATTACGTAGATAGTCAAAAAGTGGGTAATTTAGGAGCCTCGTACGGAGGCTTTATGACCATGCTGCTAGCAACACAAACGGATATATTTAGCGCCTCAATTTCACATGCAGGTATTTCAAACTTAACCTCATACTGGGGTGAAGGATGGTGGGGCTATTTATACTCAGGCGAAGCCTCTAAAAATAGTTTCCCGTGGAATAACGCATCACTTTATAGCCAAAACAGTCCCGTTTTTCATGCCGATAAGGTAACGACCCCCATGCTATTAATACATGGTGATAGCGACACAAATGTCCCGGTAGGTGAAAGCCTAACAATGTATACCGCTTTAAAGTTATTAAATAAAGATGTTGAGCTGATTGAATATAAAGGTGCCAACCATCAAATTTTTGCCCGCGATAAACGCTTTAACTGGTGGAATACCATGCTTGCTTATTTTGATAAAAAATTAAAAAATGAGCCACAATGGTGGGACTCAATGTACCAATAATAACCCTTCAAAAAATACGGTATATGTTGTCAGCATGTACCGTACTTATAACATTTTATAGTTTAGAAACATTATGTTACTGTTACGTTACAAAGTTCTTCTCAATAAATACTGATTGGTGATAACATGCAAAGCCACAACAATAAAAATAATACACCATGACTATACAAGTTCTATTAGTTGAAGATGATACGCTATTAGTTAAACGGATTTTGCATCACTTTGCTGATACCGATTTTGCAATTACTGTTGATCCCACAGGCGCACAAGCTCTCGATATAGTTCAACAAAGAGCGAAGCATCATGACGCTATTTCTCTTGCTGTAATAGATATAGTGCTACCGGCATGTAATGGTTTACAACTAGCTAAAGAGCTGAATACACTTACTGAAATTGGTGTCATTGTATTATCTAGTCGAGATTCTCAAGCAGATCGTATTGCTGGCCTTGCCCAAGGCGCCGACGATTACATATGTAAACCGGTTGACTTACTTGAACTTGAACTGCGTATTCGAGCCCTCAGCAAGCGCCTAACTGTAAATACCCATAATGACGAAAGTGAAGAGTTTATTGAATACGCCGACTTTAAACTACATCCAGATAATCGTGCATTAATCACTGCCAATGGAGCTGAATCGCGTTTAACTGAAGCCGAACATAAAGTGTTAATATGCTTAATCAGTAACGCAGGAAAGGCAACTTCACGCGAAAAAATTTCTGAAGAAATAGGACAACCCGATTGGAGTCCGAATGATCGTACCGTCGATGTCTTAATTGGACGATTACGCAAAAAGCTTAATGACGAAAAAGATCAAAAACGTATTGTTACCGTACGTGGTAAAGGCTACATGCTATCAATTTAACTGCGCTAAGGCCGAGATAGCTGCGCCAATAAACGCTCAAATGCCCTATAGCTCAACGCTTCTTTTAATTCCTTTAAACTAATGTCAGGTTGTGCTTTTAAATCACTAATTGTACGAGCCACCTTAATTATCCGATGATATGAACGAGGCGACAATGCAAGCTTTTCGCTAGCTTGTGCTAAAAACTGTAACTCTGCTGGCGCTAACACACAAAAACGCGACATCTCTTTATTATTTAAGCGCGCATTTACTTTACCCTGACGTTTTAGCTGTAGGTAATACGCGGCTTCAACACGTGTTCTTACTTCCTCACTTGACTCCTCTGGTAATGTACTTTGCAGTTGATTACTACTTAAACGTGGTAATTCAATTTGCAAATCAATGCGATCAATAAACGGCCCTGACACTTTAGATAAATAACGCATAACTTGCTCTGGTGTCGCTCGCCTATCGTTATGACATCCCGTAGGACTTGGGTTGAGTGCTGCAATTAATTGAAACTGTGCGGGAAACTCCATCTGCCTAGCAGCACGAGAAATAGTCACAGTACCGGTTTCCATTGGCTCGCGTAATGAATCTAGCACCTTTCTTTCAAATTCAGGTAGTTCATCTAAAAAGAGTACTCCGTTATGCGCGAGTGATATTTCACCTGGCTTAGGATTAGAAGAGCCCCCCACCAACGCCACCGCTGAGCAAGTATGATGAGGATTACGAAATGGTCGTTGTCGCCAATTGGCCAAATCAATAGATTGTCCAATAATAGAGTACAGAGCCGCCGTTGATATTGCTTCGTCATCTGACATGGTGGGCATAATTGTCGCCATACGCTGAGCTAACATAGATTTCCCAGTGCCCGGCGGACCTAAAAAAAGTAGGTTATGGCCACCAGCAGCCGCTATTTCAAGCACTCTTTTAGCACCCGGCTGACCTTTTACATCACTTAAATCTAAGGGGTTGTTAGCAACAAATGCTTGCTCTGGGTAGGTTATATTAAGTGGTAATGGTTGTTGATTGAGTAAGTCGCCCCACACTTGCTGGATAGAATGAACCGCTTTGCGCTGCACACCATTAACTAGGCTTGCAAGATTATCGTTAGTAAAAGGTAAAAAACAGCACCGACCTTGCTCTTTAGCAGCCAATACCGAAGGTAAAATAGCATTAACACCGCGTATTTCGCCATTAAGTGCTAACTCCCCGTAAAATTCATATTTATGAATATCACTACAGACCACTTGCCCTGATGCTACTAAAATCCCCACCGCAATGGCTAAATCAAAACGGCCGCCCTCTTTTGGCAAATCGGCAGGGGCTAAATTAACTGTAATACGTTGATCGGGGAAACCAAACTTGGAGTTTTCAAGGGCGCTACGCACCCTATCTTTCGCTTCTTTAACTGATGCTTCAGGTAAGCCAACAATATGAAACGCAGGAAGACCATTGCCTAAATGCACCTCAACAATGACTTCAGGAGCTTGTATACCCACTTGCGCACGAGAATATATACGAGCTAACGACATATGCCATCCTTGCTAATTAATCCCTGTGTTTAAAGCTTAGTCATGATATTTAAAAAAGTGTAATGTGATTTTCCACTTAATAGATGCAAAACGAAGTAATAATGTTGTGAGCATTGCCAATACCATTGCCAACTCGGTGATCACTAAGCAGTAAATACTAATGCTATAAACAATGCCGCCCGCAATACAGGTAATAGCGTATAACTCGCCTTTTAATAACATGGGAATTTCACGAGCAAGCACATCGCGGATCATGCCACCAAAGCAACCGGTGATCACCCCCATAATTATCGCTGTCATATCAGGCATTCCGGCTAAAAGCGCCTTTTGCGTTCCCATAACTGCAAAAAAAGCTAATCCAAATGCATCAGCCACTTGTAAAAAATAATGCGGGATTGATTTTTGCTTATTGATTAAAATAGTCGTTAAAAAAACAGCAGCTAAAATAGCGTAGAAATAACTCACATCACGTAACCAAAATACCGGAACATCTAGAATTACATCTCGTACAGTCCCTCCACCGATCGCGGTAACCGTTGCAAGAACCACGACCCCAAAACCGTCTAATTTCTTTTCGTGGGCAACTAAAGTGCCGGTGATCGCAAACACGGCTATTCCGATTAAATCAAACCAATGATAGAGTTCTGTCATGTTATCTCTTAGCTAAAAATATTTCTGCCGTTTTAACACAAATCAGCACTATTTATAAGTAATAACCACTTTTAGCTTCTCGTTCTATTAAAGTTTAATACTCTGTTTTGGCATTTCTATAATTTTTCTAGATTATCTAAATAATAATGGGCTTGCTGTAATGTTTGTTCTCGCAGTGAAGAAGCTTGTTTATCCCAATTTTTATACACCATTCCAATTCGAGGGTTTTTCTCTAATAATGCCCTATTTTTATCCATAAAATTCCAATACAAACTGTTATAAGGACATGCTTTATCGCCAACCTTTTTCTTCACGTTATAAAAGCAATTTTTACAGTAATCACTCATTTTATTAATATAATTACCGCTAGCAGCATAGGGTTTAGTGGCAATTATGGCATCATCGGCAAATTGGCTCATCCCCCGAGTATTAGGCATTTCTACCCACTCTATAGCATCAATATATACGCCTAAATACCACTGATCGACCTGCTTCGGATCAATACCTGTTAATAAACAAAAATTACCAATGATCATTAACCGCTGAATATGATGTGCATAAGCCGTCTCTAAACTTTGTGTTAGCGCATGACTCAAACATTGCATTTTTGTTCTGCCATGCCAAAAGTAGTTAGGCAATAAATTTATAGCATGCAAAGTGTTTTTACTGGCATATTGCGGCATATTGCACCAATAAACACCACGTACATACTCTCGCCACCCGAGTATTTGCCTAATAAAACCTTCTACTTGGGCTAATTCGATATCACCTTTGCGCTGCTCATATTCTTGTAGCACCCGCTTAATAACATACAAAGGGTGAATAAGCTTACTGTTAAGCGCAAAAGATAAACGGCTATGGTACAAGCTGGTATTATGTTCGCTTTTATAGGTCATAGCATCTTGAAAGCGACCAAAATGCAGCAGTAAATGTTCACAAAAATAATCTAAACATTCTATCGCTTGTTTGCGTGTAACTGGCCACGGTAAGCTTTCATTTATATTACCAAAGTAACTAACTCTATGACGATTTAAGCGCTCTACCACCCCACTTATATCATTTTCAAATAGTTTTGGTTTCGGGATGTTGGCAATATCAACTTGCGTAAACTTATTACGGTTTTGTGCATCATAATTCCATTTACCGCCCAACGGCTTACCTTCTGCTTGCATTAAAATATCATACCGTTTACGCATAAAACGATAAAAGTGCTCCATTGTATGATGTTGGCCTTTTTTAAAACGATTACTTATCTGTGTAAAAGGCAATATGAAATGTTCGCTATCAACTCCTTTAACATTCAAATTGCTGTTTTTTTCAAACCGTTGCAATTCTAACTTGAGCCTGTATTCATCGGGGTATTGATACTGAATAAACTCACATTTAAATTCTGCAGCTACGCGTGTAATAACATCACTGAGGGTTTTATCGTGCTGAGTATCATCGAGAGTTAAATGTAATACATTAAAATTAGCTACTTGTAATGCGGATGCAAAGTTATGCATAGCACAAAAAAAAGCACATAGCTTTTGAATATGATGCTTCACATAAGCCGTTTCTTGGTGCAATTCTGCAATTAAATAAAGCGTATTAGAGTCTTTATTTTTAAACCAAGAATGAGAAGGGTTTAGTTGATCGCCCAATATAAGCCGAAGTGTTTTATAGGTTGCCATTACACTCTATTTAAAATGCCATATAAACATGGTAATACGTTAACAAACTCTTTTACGATCCTCTCTAATATCAAACACTACAAATAGCTTAGGTAGATGAGAAAAAATCAATACCTTTGAGTTAAATATGGACACTTACATCTGTAAAAATATGCTAAAGTCAAAACATAATGTGATAAAACTCAAGGATAAGTAATGGCTATTTCTATCGGATTTAAGCAACGAATAATGCTGGCATCTACACTACTTGTAGCAAGTGCTTTATTAATTTCTAACTGGGTATCTTATAACCAGACTCGTACAGGTAGCCGTTCAGAAATAGAAGGACAAGCAGTTTCTACTATTAATGTTGTTAAAAACGACATTAACTCCTGGCTTAGCGCCAATAGTAATGTCGTTGAAAAAGCCAAAGTATTATTACGCAGTAACAACGCAGATAAAAAAATAGAAATAGCGAAAATGCTAGTTGCTACTACCCCATTAGATGCTATTAATTTTGCAGATGAAAAGGGCCTCACTATCGGTAATGCCGGTATAATTGAGGGCTATAACGCCACAGAGGAAACTTGGTACCAAGATGCTCAGGCTGCAAGTCAATTAATCATGACTGATATTTATTTTGATGAGGGAATTTCAGATAAATACATGTTTAGCTTTTTAGATGTTGAAAATGGCGGAGTCATTGGAGGAGATATTTTCCTTGATGCTGTCGACGAGTTTATTAATAGCATTAACTTTAGAGGCGCTACAATTAGCTTATATGATGCAAACGCAACACTTATTAGTACCTCAGGCACACAAAAGTTTGGCGCTAGTTTGTCTCAAGATAAAGCATTAGCTAGCTTTGAAAAGGAGTTATTGCACTCAAGGCAAGGTGAGTACAGATACACACTAGATGGCGATGCACACTATATACAATATAGCGATATTGTATTACTTGGTGGGAAAAAATGGCACTTAGTTATCGATATAAACGAAAGTATTGCTTACGATTTTTTAGCTGAACAATTAATGTTTTCAATGATTACAGCTGTCGTATTAATTATTCTTACTATTGTTTTATTAGTCTATACATTAGCAAAAGTTTATAGTCCGATTATTTCACTAAAAAAACGAGTAGAGGATTTAGCGCAAGGTAATGGAGATCTAACACAACGCCTTGATGTTGAGGGGGATGACGATTTAGCGCAAATCGCCACAGCAGTAAATTCCTTTATTGACCAGCTTCAACAAATTATGAAAGAAATTCTATTATCATCTAGTAAAGTTTCAAATGAAATAGAGCACTTAAAAGAGATTTCCCGTTCGAGCACCCAAGCACTAGATTGCCATGCAAGTGAGACAGATCAAGCCGTTACAGCAATTACACAAATGAGTGCATCTGCCAATAGTGTGGCAGAAAATGCGAAGAAAACAGCTGAGAATACGCAGCAGGCCAGTAACGAAGCTATTTTGTCTAAACAACTTATACAAACCTCTACACAAGGCGTAGAGGTGTTAGTAAGCGAAGTAGACGCTGCATCACAATGCATCAGTACCATGAATGAAAATACACAAGAAATTGTGTCAGTGTTGAGTATTATTGGTGCTATTGCCGATCAAACAAACTTACTCGCATTAAATGCAGCTATTGAAGCTGCCAGAGCGGGTGAGCAAGGCCGTGGTTTTGCGGTAGTAGCCGATGAAGTTCGCTCTTTGGCTGCACGAACTCAAGAAAGCACAGCAGAAATCAATGATTTATTAGCTAAGCTAACCAGTGACTCAACTCTTGCTGTCGACGCTATTGACTCGACTAAAAACAGCTGTAAAGACACAACTAATTCAACCATTCAAGTTAATACTAGCTTAGATACAATGACTAACTCTATTATTGAAATCAATGAATTAAGTTCTCATATTGCAACCGCTTCATTTGAACAAAGTGATGTAGCCGAAGAAATTAGTCGCAACATGAACTCAATACAAAGCATGGTAACAAACCTAACTGAAAATGGAGCTTTAACACAAGCTAGCACTGAGACATTATTACGTGAAAATGCTCAAATGGCAGCCCTAGTCAGTCGCTTTAAATTACAGTAACACGAATAATATCTAACAGTTAGTTAGCTAACTGTTAGATATAGCCACATCATGACTTTTTAAGCTTTAATTTCACTGCCAATTTTGAGGAAAAACTGATTGCGGGAGCTGTGAATATGAAAAGCGAACCGACGATGCGAATTACAAACACAGAAAATCACTCAATTAAGAGTGTTGTTTTATTTAAACAAAGATAAATATTTTTAAAATCCATTTTCAGCACCAATTTTGAGGAAAAATTGGTTGCGGGAGCTGTGAATATGAAAAGCGAACCGAAGATGCGAATTACAAACACAGAAAATCACTCAATTAAGAGTGTTGTTTTATTTAAAAAAGATAAATATTTTTGAAATCCATTTTCACTGCCAATTTTGAGGAAAACTTGGTTGCGGGAGCTGTGAATATGAAAAGCGAACCGACGATGCGAATTACAAACACAAAAAATCACTCAATTAAGAGTGTTGTTTTATTTAAAAAAGATAAATATGTTTGAAATCCATTTTCAGTACCAATTTTGAGGAAAAATTAGCTGCGGGGAGCTGTGAATATGAAAAGCGAACCGACGATGCGAATTACAAACACAAAAAATCACTCAATTAAGAGTGTTGTTTTATTTAAAAAAGATAAATATTTTTGAAATCCATTTTCAGTACCAATTTTGAGGAAAAATTGGTTGCGGGAGCCGGATTTGAACCGACGACCTTCGGGTTATGAGCCCGACGAGCTACCAGGCTGCTCCATCCCGCGCCTGTATGTAGAGTCTAAGAGCCAGATTTTAACCGACGACCTTCGACTTCAGGTTTTAGCAGTCCGGCGAATGATTTATCATTCTGCTCCATCCCGCGCCTGTATTTTAAGTCTATCGACTACTTAATTTAATCTCTTAAGTTAGAGTTTTACAGCCACCAAATACCTTAAAGGAAATTGGTTGCGGGAGCCGGATTTGAACCGACGACCTTCGGGTTATGAGCCCGACGAGCTACCAGGCTGCTCCATCCCGCGCCTGTGGTTTTAAGTCTATCGACTACTTAATTTAATCTCTTAAGTTAGAGTTTTACAGCCACCAAATACCTTAAAGGAAATTGGTTGCGGGAGCCGGATTTGAACCGACGACCTTCGGGTTATGAGCCCGACGAGCTACCAGGCTGCTCCATCCCGCGCCTGTAATTTCTTTTCAACAGTTTCGTATTACTTTCGAGCCTGTTTCGAAGAGAGCGCTATAATATAGTAATAAAACTATTTTGCAAGCATTAAACTAACTAAAACGCTATAACTGCACAAAAAGAATACAACACCTTGAATTAAATAGTTCTTTGGTGCGGCGTTATCATTTTTTTGAACTCCCAATCGGGATGACCCATAACAATAAAGTCTGGATTTTCTGTGCTTTCGCGTTGATTATAAGTTAAAGGGTTAAACTCAGCATCAGTAATACACCCGCCGGCTTCTTCAATAATAATTTGCGAAGCACCCGTATCCCACTCTCCCGTAGGGCCTATACGCAAAAAGCAATCAGCTTTACCCTCGGCAACAATACAAGCTTTAAGTGAGCACGAGCCAACGGCTATGGTAGAAAACTCAGTATTTAAATACTGACTCACCGATTCAATTTTTTGTCGACGACTCACTGCTAATGTCAAACTATCAGGGACCGCCACATTCATTTTTACATCTTCGCCATTGGCGCGTTTATACGCACCATTTTGATAGCTCGCAAAATAAGTTATTCCTTTAGCAGGCCAGTGAATAATCCCAAGTACTGGATGATTATTTTCAACAAGCGCTATATTTACCGCAAAGTCACCGCTTTCTAAAATAAACTCACCGGTACCATCCATGGGATCTAACAACCAGTAACGTTGCCAATCTTCGCGCTCTGAAAGCGCAGGTATAGGCGTTTCTTCAGACATAATAGGAATATCTGGAGCCAATATCTTTAAGCCTGCTACTAATACATCATTAGCTGCTAAATCCGCTTTAGTCACTGGCGTGTTATCAGATTTTTCTTGTTGGCCAATATCTCCTTGTTTATAAATTGCCATTATGGCGTCGCCTGCACTTTGTGCAAGTTCAATACAAGGTTCGAGTAATCTATTCATCGCTAGCTCCTAACTGCAAATACTTATCTAATAATAGCAAAGCTGCGACACTTCGTGCTTCGGTAAAATCATCTTGTGATAATAATGACTGCCAATCAGTTAATGGCCACTTAACAACCACTAAAGGCTCTGGTTCGTCTCCCACTAATGTTTGTGGGTATAATTGCTTAGCAAATAAAATATGCATGGTGGCATTAAAATAACTAGGCGCCATAGAGACTGTTTTTAATGGCTTAAAATATTCAGCACCAAAACCAACCTCTTCTTTAAGCTCTCTATTTGCGGCTTGCTCTGGCGTTTCGCCTGGGTCAATTAACCCTTTTGGAAAACCAAGTTGATAGTCGTTTGTACCAGCACAATATTCCCTGACTAATAGCAACTCATTCTCTGGTGTAATCGGGACTATCATTACAGCCCCTCGACCACCTCCACGAATACGTTCATATTCGCGTTCTTCGTTATTAGAAAATTTAAGCGCTAACGCTTCTACAGTAAATAGTCGGCTTTTAGCAACCACAGTATTACTGATTATTTGTGGTGGAGTTGGGTGCTTTTTCTGTGTCATTGGCATTAATTTGCTATCATGGCAGTTAATTTAATAATAAATCTTTTATAGAGAAAAGCCCATGCTAAATTGGTCAAAAATCGATACTGTTTTACTCGATATGGATGGCACATTGCTCGACTTACACTTTGATAGTTATTTTTGGCTAAATGTAATCCCAGAGCAAATAGCAATAACGCAAAATATTAGCTTAGATGCGGCTAAAGCAGATATAGCCAAACGTTATCAAGCAGTGCATGGGCAAATTCAATGGTATTGCTTAGATTATTGGCAAGAGCAACTAAAATTACCCATTATGGACCTAAAAAGAGAACATCAACACTTAATAAAAGTACGTGAAGATGTGCCTTATTTTTTAACTGAGTTAAGAAAGGCCGGAAAAGAATTAATTTTACTTACCAATGCTCACCCCGAAAACATGGTGCTTAAATTTGAGCATACCGCTATAGATAATTACTTAGATGGCGTTATTTCAACTCATCAATATGGTGTAAGTAAAGAGCAGCAGAGTTTGTGGCATCAAGTGCACAATGAGATAGGATTTGATAAGCAACGTACTTTGTTTGTCGATGACAGTGAAGCGGTACTTAACGCCGCCAAAGATTATGGTATTGCCCACCTATTAGCTGTTGCTAATCCCGATAGCCAACAACCCAGTAAAGAAATAGCCAGTTACCTAAATGTAACCGACTATCGCACTATTATTTAGTTGGCTTTTGGATAACGCGCTTCAAGACCTTGATAAACTAACTTTGCAAAATCTGCGTGTTCTGTATCAAGGTTTTTTACCACCTCAACCAAGTGTTCGTTATCTTCTTGTCCGTTCCAAACTTTAATATAGCTCCCGTCTTTGTAACCATGATCTTGGCGGAAAAAGTTAAGTGTATTTTTACCGACATAACCACGATACAAGTCATCAATATCCATACCAATCTGCGCCATACAACCGGCAAAAGCAGCGGCATTAAACGTTTTTTCGGCAACAGCTGATGCTGCTAATATTTCTAAAGTTTGTTTAAAATCATCACCTTTATCAGCAACTGCAAGTTCTTGCTCTAATTGTTTTGCCAGTTCTTCGTAACTGGTTTTTCCGTCAATGCGTAATGATAAGCCAAAATGGAAAATATCCACTAATTCTAAAATAACTTGCTCTGTATCTGGAGTTTGCTTTTTCCACCATTTCCAACCGTAATGATCAAGCATCTCGGCGCACTCAACCCAAATAGCTCTATACCAGTCAAATCCTTGGCTAAACCATTGTTCATGAACTTTGGTGTTCATTGCATTTTGCATTTCTAGCATTACAACCAGTTTGTTTAAATTAGCAGACATATATAATCCAGATAGTGTTAATTAAGCTAATAATACAGGGAAAAACCCGACTTTGCATTGCTGCATATTGCTTTATATAAAAATTAACGTGAATGGGTAAACTCATGCCACGAATCAATTAAATCAATAAAATCTTCAAAGCCACAACCGCTACATAAATCATTTTCTTCAAGCATGAGTTCATCGTCTTGATAAGCTAATATATCTTCATTGTCTTGGTGTAATGCATGGGCTTCAAAAATGGCTTCATCTTTAGATAAAATTAAATCTATTTCTTGGCCCTTTAAGGTGACAGGCTCGAAGCTTGTACTAACCGATGCAATTAACGCTTGCACCATCGCAATTTTATCTTTGCCTATTTCTTCATTTAACCAACGGCCAATAATCGCATGTTCGCTACTAATTTTAATGCGAAACCCACTAATAGGGTCGCGAATAAATTGATATTCCATAATACTTCTTATAAAACTTTAATCGGGTAATTATAACCGCAATACATAGTAAAAACCGAACCCTAAAACGAAAAATAGCGCCAAATGGCGCTATTTTAAAAGAAGTTACTTTATGCTAATTACGCGAATTAAAACGCGCTGCATCTATAATTGACCATAAATGCGCCACTGCGCCAATAATAGGTGGAACAATTAAAAACCAAAGTGCGTAACCACCAAATACTACAATTGCAAAAATAAGCGCAGACAATATACGCCCTTGCACTAATTGGCCTAAACCGGGAAAAAAGATATTACATATTGCTGCGATTACATTACCGCCAGAACCTTGCTCTGCCATACTTACCTCTGTTGTTGATTTAATTTTTCATTATAATTGTACTATCACATTTTATGCCAAGTTATTAAAGCTTAAAAATCAGATAGTTAAATTTAGTTAAACCGTGTCAATTTAGTGATATTTACTAAATTTGAGTCAAATTAGCGAAATTTATTTTTACTTAATAACTTTACGACAGGCTATATTTTTAGCAAGTTTATCGTTTAAAAGAATATTTAATAAATAGCTGGTTATAAAAACAGTATTTTATTTAGACTCACAAAAACACCTGCTATACTGCTGCGCAATATAGATAAAAAAGGCGTAACGATGGACGTATCACAATTACTCGATGGCTTAAATGACAAACAACGCGATGCCGTTGCAGCTCCCTTACAAAACATGCTGGTTTTAGCTGGTGCAGGGTCAGGTAAAACACGAGTATTAGTCCATCGTATTGCATGGCTTATGCAAGTAGAGCAGGCGTCGGCTTATAGTATTTTTGCTGTGACCTTTACCAATAAAGCCGCAAAAGAAATGCGTACTCGCGTAGAAGAAACCTTAAAAGCACCGGTGGGTGGTATGTGGATTGGCACTTTCCATGGTTTATCTCATCGTATTTTGCGTGCCCATCACCGTGAAGCAAATTTACCCGAAGCATTTCAAATTTTAGATTCTGACGACCAACTTCGCATGATCAAGCGCCTCTTAAAATCGATGAATATTGATGATAAAAAATGGCCGGCTAAACAGTTTGGTTGGTATATCAGTGCCAAAAAAGATGAAGCCCTGCGCCCTAAAGATATTCAAGCGTACGATATTAACGAGCAAATGATGTTACGTGTATACAGTGCTTATCAAGAAGCATGTGATCGCGCTGGTTTAGTTGATTTTGCCGAAATATTATTGCGAAGCTACGAAGTATTAAAAAATAACCCAACACTACTGCGTCATTACCAGCAACGTTTTGCACATATGTTGGTAGACGAGTTTCAAGATACGAACACAATTCAATATGCTTGGTTAAAACTACTTGCCGGTGATACACACAGTATTATGATTGTGGGTGATGACGATCAGAGTATTTATGGTTGGCGAGGAGCTAAAATAGAAAACATTAAACGCTTTTTAACCGACTTTGACGCCGAAACCATTCGCCTTGAACAAAATTACCGCTCAACTGCGACGATCCTTAAAGCATCTAACGCACTAATAAAAAATAACTCAGAGCGCATGGGTAAAAGCTTATGGACAGACGGTAACGACGGCGAGCCAATTTCTATTTATGCTGCATTTAACGAATTAGATGAAGCGCGTTTTGTCAGTAGCAAATTACGTAGCTGGCTTAATGGCGGAAATGCACTGCAAGATGCCGCTATTTTATACCGTAGTAATGCGCAATCTCGCGTACTTGAAGAAGCCATGCTACAGGAAGGCTTAAAGTATCGTATATACGGCGGAATGCGATTTTTCGAACGCCAAGAAATTAAAGATGCACTGTCTTACTTACGCTTGGTAGGAAACCGACAAGATGATGCTGCATTTGAGCGTGTAATAAACACCCCACCACGTGGTATTGGCGATAAAACACTCAGCCATATTCGCGATTGTGCTCGAGCAGAATCTTTACCACTTTGGTATGCCGCTAAGGCCATTGTTGAGCAACAACATTTATCAGGGCGTGCTGCTGGCGCCATTGCTAAATTTATAGAACTTGTGGAACATATTGAAGAAAAAATTAGCGACTTAACATTGCACGAGCAAGCTAAATACGCAATACAAACATCCGGCTTAATGGCTATGTATCAGGCAGAAAAAGGTGAAAAAGGCCGCGCTCGCGTAGAAAACTTAGAAGAGTTAATTAGTGCATGTGATCAATATGAGCTACCCGAAGATGAAGATTTTAGCTCGCCATTACATGGCTTTTTGGCTTATACCTCGCTTGAGTCAGGAGAAGGGCAAGCTGATGAGCACGAAGATGCGGTACAAATGATGACCCTTCATTCGGCTAAAGGCTTAGAGTTCCCTCTTGTATTTATGGTCGGTGTTGAAGAAGGCATGTTTCCTTCGCAGCAAAGTAATGAAGAATCAGGGCGCTTAGAAGAAGAACGTCGTCTTTGTTATGTAGGTATGACGCGCGCTATGGATAAATTATATATTAGCCATGCCGAAAGCCGTCGATTATACGGGCAAGAAAAATATCATAGCCCGTCTCGTTTTTTACGTGAAATACCTGAAGACTGCGTAGAAGAAATTCGTATTAAAACACAAGTATCTCGCCCTCCTGCAGCTGGGCGCTTTAGCGCTTCGGTTAGCCATGCTGTATTTGAAGAAAGCGGCTTTAGCTTAGGGCAACGCGTATTACATGCTAAATTTGGCATAGGTACCGTACTTAATTACGAAGGCAGTGGTGCACAGTCTCGTGTGCAAGTTAACTTTGATGATTTAGGCAGTAAATGGTTAGTAACAGCATATGCACGACTTCAAGCTGTATAGCAAGCAACTTAATCAATTAGTACAACAACTTGATAATGCAAAGCATCGTCAATGTGTGCTTATTACAGGTGAAAATCAGTGGTGTTATGAACTATTAACAGCCTGTATAACAACTGACAATGTAGCAATACTCTCTGAGCATACCTATTTTGAGCATGCATTTTGGCCGCAACATATTCATCAATTACTAGGGCAAGAGTTTACGCATGCTGTATATGATGGTTTTTGTGGCCTTCATCCAGATAAACTCGCAGCCTTAGCTGGCACAGTACAAGCTGCTGGAATTTTGTTTGTTTTATTACCCGAGCTATCGCAACTTAGCGAGTGGCAAGATCCCGCGTTAAGCCACGTACAATCTTATGGCCATAGTAATAAGGTAAGTTATTTTAATCAGCGTTTTAGCCGGTTATTAGCCCACTTACCTATTGTTCATATTAGCCAATTACATGGTTTAAAGTGTTCAAAGCAAAGCGAAATTAATAATGTGATTGATTTTACTGAGCAACGCAATTGCATTGAACACATAATCCAAGTGGCCACCGGCCGTGCAAATCGACCTTTACTTATCAATGCAGACCGCGGCCGCGGAAAATCAGCCGCTTTAGGACTAAGTGCCGCTAAATTAAGCGACAAGAATATAATTATTTGCGCAACGCAATTTAAGGCGTGTCACAGTAGTTTTAAGCATTTAGCTCAAACGTTAAATACAAACCTTGATACAACACAAAAACAACTTGCCAATCTGCGCTACGTTGCTCCAGATGCACTATTAAGCACATTACCACAGTGTGATGTATTATTTGTTGATGAAGCCGCTGCGATCCCTGTGCCTATGCTACAAGCCATGCTACAGCATTACCCACGTATTATATTTGCAAGTACGCTGGTAGGTTATGAGGGCAATGGTAGAGGTTATACTTTAAGATTTACTCACTATCTAAAAAGCCATTTTAAAGCAGCCAAAATAATCACATTAAAAGAGCCTCTTCGCTTTGCAAAATACGATCCTCTTGAGCAACATATTCGCACATTACTTGCCCTTGATGCGCAGCACAAATTGCACCTAGAGAGTGAAAAAACACTAAGCTATGCACCAGTAACACAACTCGAACTGGTAAATGACGAAAGTTTGTTACAACAAATTGTTGCGTTATTGGCTATGGCGCATTATCAAAGTAGTGTGAACGACCTTCGCCATTTACTCGACTCGCCGACACAACGTTTATTCATCGCAAAAACAAATAACCAGGTTGCAGGCGTTTGTTTAATTGCAATTGAAGGCATGTTTAGTAAAGAACTAAGTGAACACGTTATTGCAGGTAAACGACGACCGCAAGGGCATTTAATGGCGCAAACAATGGCACAGTTAAGTAGCGAAAGCCATTTTTTGACTCAGCAAAGTGCTCGAATTGTGCGTATTGCTATCGCTCCTAAATTGCACAGCAAAGGGTTCGGTAGTGAGTTTATTCACTATATACAACAGCAGCTAAAACAAGATTGCCAATGGATTGGAGCGAGTTTTGGTGCTAACACCGCTTTATTACATTTTTGGCAAAAGAATCATTTTAAATTAGTAAAGCTTGGCTTTATGCCTGATAAAGCGACTGCAGAGCATGCCGCATTAGTAATCAAACCGTTACATGATAATGCTTTATCTATTAGCAACATGGTTACAAACTTTGAATCTGATTTTCCTCTGCTGCTATTAGATCACTTCAATACGCTTGATGTAAGTCTGGTTGCAGCTATTGTAAGCCGTTTTAGTCGGCAACAAACAAACCAAACTCAACAATTGCGTTTAGCAAAGCTATTACAAAGTGACTTTCAACTACATACTGTAAAACCATTACTGTGGCGAGTATTTTGGCAAATGCCCTCAAGCCTTACAGGTTACGATGAAAATACCCAATATGTATTTATTAGACTAATATTACAAAATGCACCTGTAGAAGATATTTTACTAGCGTTAAAAATTGCAGGTAAAAAAGCATTGAATACACAACTAAAAATAATATTAGGACGCTGGAATGAACATCACCTGCTTAAGGGGCTCCCTTAGCCTCAAGACCCTTTTATGGGTTTGCATTATGTACTGTTTTACGGTTAAAGCTGACACCCAAATAATTAAAGTCGGCATGTCTACAGCACTCACAGGTAATGCTCATCCCGTTGGCAACCAGCTGCTCACAGGTAGCAATGTTTATTTTGATAAGCTTAATCAACAAGGCGGGATTAAAGGCGCAAAGATAAAGCTATTAGTAAAAAATGATGGCTACGAGCCTAATCAAGCAATTATAAATACACGAGAATTTATTCTTAATGATCAGGTGGATGCTATTTTAGGTTCTTTAGGTACCTCTACAAGCTATGCGGTGTTACCTATTATTCAACAATTTAAAACCCCTTACTTAATGCCTTTTAGTGGCGCTAAACAATTATATACTAGCAATAATGATTTTGTTTTTAATATACGGGCTAGTTATAACGATGAAGCTATTGAACAAGTAAACTATTTAATACAAGAAAAAGGGCATACCAACGTTGGTATATTAATTCAGGCTGACGAATATGGTTTGGTTGTTGAAAATGCATTAACTCAAGCATTAGCGCAATTCAAACTCAAGCCAAAAAAAATAGCTAGATATAAACGAAACAGCAATGATATACAAAAAGCACTCACGCTATTAAAGAAAAGTGGTGTAACCGCTGTATTTATCGTTGGCTCATCACATGCGGCTGCAACATTTATAAACCGAGGATTTGAGCAAGACTTTACACCTGATTATACCAGTATGTCATTTACTTCTAACTCACATCTTTTTTCACGCTTATTATACCCCACCAGTTTAATGATCACTCAAGTCTTACCTGAACCACAGCAATGTCATTTAGCATTATGTATTGAGTTCTTAAAAGATATGGCTAAAAAAAATATCAAACAGCCCAGTATATTTCATCTAGAAGGTTATCTAAATGCACTGCTATTTAGTACTGCAGCAAAGCATTGTGAACAACCTATAAGCAAAAACTGTATATTAGAAAACCTTAAACATCCGAAGAAAAAAGAGGAACATTTTCGACAGCTATTCACGGATGAAAAAGGAAATAAAAAACTATATAGATCTTATTTCAAACAAACCCAATAACTAAAATGTTAAACTTGGCGCTCTAAATTTTGATTTATATCAATATTAGGATCGATCAAAGTACAACTTTTGAATAATTTGATCTTGATCACATTATAAATCATGAACTCTGTATATCATGTCCTCATCAATTAATGAGGAGATTAACCATGAATATATTCTTTCGAGACTTTTTTAGTGATCCAGTATTGTTTATGCCTATTAGTATTTTAGTGGTTGTCATTTCTCTTTGCTTATTCTATGCCGTTTACTTCATTAAAAAAATTAATGAGGATGAAGACAAACAATTTTAACCATCTTTTAATACCGTTTATTTTAATAAAAAAACGGCTAAAACAGCGTTAAGCACGACGCACTCAAGCGCCTATTTCAGTATTGATTAGGCGCTTTTTATTCTTTTTGATATAATTAGATTTTGTTTTTAACAGTGCATAATTGTTGTATGGCTACACAGTTTAAACCAGCATGGTGGATGACCAACCGGCATGCACAAACGATATTACCGCGTTTTTTTCGTCCATTTCATAACACTCGTTACCAGTTAGAACAATTAGATACTCCCGATGGAGACTTTATCGAATTAGCGTGGTCTCTACCTCATAATGCAGATGCACCTCTAGCTATTGTTCTACATGGTCTTGAAGGTAACATTAATAGTTTTTATGCCAAAGGCATGATGAAAGCTTTAAAAAAGCAAGGTTATGCAGTGGTACTTATGCATTTTAGAAATTGCTCAACTGAAGTTAACCGCTTACCACGCGCTTATCATAGTGGCGATACCGCCGATTTAGCTTTTTTTATAAATCATTTAAGAGCTCAATTTCCAAGCCGACCCATTATGGCTGTGGGTTTTTCGTTAGGGGGGAATGTGCTGGCTAAATACTTAGGCGAAGAGCGTGAAAACTGCCCTTTAAGTGCTGCTGCAGTGGTCTCGGCACCTTATGATTTATCATCGTCGAGCGACGTTATACGTAAAAGCTTAGGAAAAATTTACCAAAAATATTTACTCGACCGAATGAAAAAATCAATGCAGCGTAAACTACCTCAAATTAAACAGTTAATTCCTATTACCTCAAAGCAGTTAATGAAGATAGACGACCTGCTTGAATTTGATAACCAACTTACTGCCCCACTTCATGGTTTTATAAACGCACACGATTACTATCGTAAGGCCAGCGCAATGCCATATTTAAAGCATATTGCTATCCCTACGTTAATAATTCACGCAAAAGATGATCCCATGCTGTCAATTAAAGCCGTACCAAGTAGGCAAGATGTCAGTGAACATGTCACGCTAAGTGTTTCTGAAAAAGGCGGTCACGTAGGATTTATTAGTGGGAAAAACCCTTTAAAACCTATATTTTGGTTAGAGAAAGTTGTGCCAACATATTTTGGTCAATACCGAATAAATAAAGCGAGTAACAAGTAGTCATGATAATCCCTTTTCAACAACTCGATAAAGACACGTTATATAACCTAATTGAAAGTTATGTCCTGCGCGAAGGCACTGATTACGGTGAACAAGAGTGTAGTATTGCAAGTAAAGTGGCACAAGTTAACCAGCAATTACAAAATGGCGAAGCGATGGTGTTTTTTTCAGAGCTGCACGAGTCTGTTACGATTATCTCTAAGGCCGAATTTAAAGCGCTACAAAGTGAAGATCAGCAAACACAGTCATTTGATTAAACCAACTACTTGTAACTTTTAATTTGAACGTACACAATGGCTTTTTACCCAAAGAGCCAAAAAAATGATAAAACTAAGCACTCTAGTGGTAGCTATATCACTAGCTTTAACACCTCAAGCTTTTGCAGAACACGTTAAAAGCCCGTCAGATAAAGCCATTAAACTGGCAAAAGATACTATCTTAATCGACACCCATATTGATGTACCATATCGTATTTACAACAAGTGGGTTGATGTAACAAAAGCCACTGCAGGGGGGGATTTTGACTATCCTCGCGCGATTTCAGGTGGCCTAAATGCGCCCTTTATGTCTATTTATATACCTGCCCATTTAGAGTTTGATGGTAAAGGTAAAAGCTATCAGTTAGCTAATCAACTTATTGATAGCATGGAAGCAATTGCTCAACGTGCACCCGATAAATTTGCGATTGCCAGTTCAACAGCTGATATAGAAGAGCAGTTTAAGCAAGGTAAGCTTTCTATTGCCATGGGGATGGAGAATGGCTCACCTATCGAAGGAGAGCTTAAAAACCTACAACACTTTTATGATCGTGGCGTACGATACATCACATTAGCTCACTCCCAGAGCAATCATATTTCCGACTCATCGTACGATATACGCCGAAAATGGAAAGGCTTAAGCCCATTCGGCAAAACGTTAGTCACGCAAATGAACAACATAGGGATGTTAATTGACGTATCACATATCTCTGATGATGCGTTTTATCAGGTAATGGAACTCTCTAAAACACCTGTTATTGCCTCACATTCATCACTGCGTAAATATACACCTGGATTTGAGCGTAATATGAATGACGATATGTTACTAGCGCTTAAAAAGAATGGTGGTGTAATTCAAATTAACTTTGGCTCAAGTTTTGTAACATCGAGTGCAGGCGCTTGGGGAAAAACATTAAAAACTAAAAAAGAAGCAGCTAAGCAACAAGGTGCTGAAATTAGTAAAGACTTTGATGCTGCATATCGTGCTAAAAATCCATACCCTTTTGCTAGTCTAGAGCAAGTACTTGATCATATTGATCACGTAGTTAAATTAATAGGTATTGATTATGTAGGTATAGGCTCTGATTATGATGGTGTAGGCGATTCACTACCTATTGGCTTAAAAGATGTATCAAGCTACCCTAACCTTGTACAGGGATTAATGGACAGAGGTTATAGCGATAACGATATTAAAAAGATTTTAAGCGGTAATACCTTAAGAGTTTGGAAGCAAGCTGAAGAGTATGCAAAAAAGCATTAATAAACCTGTAATAACAACTAAAAATAAAAACACGGCCCGGCCGTGTTTTTATTAGCTAGAGCTGTTTAATACACGATTGTTAAACTGAAATATCAACTTCTTCATCCTTTATCATCCCTTCCTCCACTGTGTGAATATTGCCATTTTTTTTATTAAATCTTAAGTGATTGAGTGACTAAGCCATTACTTTTAATA
>NZ_JAGJEG010000017.1 GCF_018100905.1 Pseudoalteromonas sp. MMG010
CAAACTTGTCTTAATTACTAAAACCAAAGACAAAAGCCCATGCTCACAAAGAGAAGAAAATGAGAGTAAATGAGAAGCCCAACACACGTTCTAGTCACTAAATCACTACTCTAAAGCGCAGCGTCTCCAAAGCGAAGCGCCTCTTTGTGCAAATTTGTCTTAATTACTAAAACCAAAGACAAAAGCCCATGCTCACAAAGAGAAGCAAATGAGAGTAAATGAGAAGTTAAAAGACATTAAAAGTAATGGCTTAGTCACTAAATCACTTCTCTAAAGTGCAGCGTCTCCAAAGCGCAGCGCCTCTTTGTGCAAATAGTCACTTAATCACTTAAAAAAGACAAAACCCCATGCTCACAAAGAGAAGAAAATGAGGGTAAATGAGAAGTGAAAACATATAAAAGTAATGGTTTAGTCACTCAATCACTTCTGTGACTCATTGAGTGAAAGTTGCTCTATTAGATTATTGTCTGAACAATTGCCGATAGCGTATGCTTGTATATTGAAGCTAAAAACGAAGAGCTAATATTTAAAATCACTAAATCCTACTTAACGGGCAATAAATGCGCTAAAATTACAGGCTATTTTTAGTAATGAGCCTACACCTTTTATGACCTCTGCCGTAAACCCTAGCAATTTCAATGAACTTGGCCTTATCCCAGAGCTATTAGCTCGCTTATCTGATTTGGAATACATCACACCGACACCTATTCAGGCTAAGGCAATTCCTAGTATTCTGACTGATAGCGACTTAATTGCTGGCGCAAATACAGGCTCGGGAAAAACGGCTACATTTGCATTACCTATGCTACAAAAAATATTTTTAGCGCAAGGCGTTAAAAAAACACCGGGTAAAGGTAACTATGTAAGCGGGCTTATTTTGGTACCTACTCGTGAGCTTGCTACACAAGTAGCCGATAGCGTTAAGTCGTATTCTGCACACTTTAATGGTGCAATTAAAACAGTTGCTGTATTTGGTGGTGTATCGGTTAATGCACAAATGCAGGCGCTGCGTGGTGGCGCTGATATTATTGTCGCCACACCGGGTCGTTTACTCGATTTAATATCAAGTAATGCAGTTAAGCTTGATAAGATCAATACGCTTGTTCTTGACGAAGCTGACCGTATGCTTGGTCTTGGCTTTACCGAAGAGCTAACTGAGCTCTTAGCGCTTATGCCTGCTAAAAAACAAACCATGTTGTTTTCAGCGACTTTCCCAGAGCAAGTAACCCAATTAACACAAAAGCTTTTAACTAACCCTGTTGAAATACAAGTTCAAAGCAAAGACGAAAGTACCTTAGTGCAACGTGTGTTTAGTGTTAATAAAGGTGAAAAAACCACGGTTTTAGCACACTTAATTAAACAGCATGCTTGGCGTCAGGCGCTTATTTTTGTCAACGCTAAAAAAGACTGTGAGCACCTGGCCAGTAAGCTTGAAAAACGTGGTATTAACGCACAAGTGTTTCATGGTGATAAAGGCCAAAGTGAGCGTACTCGCGTAATAGAAAAGTTTAAAACGGGTGAAATTGAAGTGCTGATTGCTACCGATATTGCAGCGCGTGGTTTAGATATTGCTAAGTTGCCTGTGGTTATTAATTTTAACTTACCACGCAGCCCTGCTGATTATATGCATCGTATTGGCCGCAGTGGTCGTGCTGGTGAAGTGGGCTTGGCTTTATCGCTAATTGATTACGAAGATTTACATCATTTTAAAATCATTGAGAAAAAAAATAAGTTTCGCTTAGAGCGAGAAGAAGTCAAAGGGTTTGCTGTTAATCAAGCAAATATTGATGCTGCACAAGCGCTTAAAAATGAAAAGCCGATGGCAAAACCTGAAGGCAGCGGTAAGAAAAAGAAAAAAAATAAAGTAGATACAGATGATATTTGGAGTGGCTGGAAAGGGCGTGCAAAATAAAGCACTTTAAAACACTACACTTTGCTTAAATGTACAATGCAAATTACTTTTTGCCGTGTACATTTTTTGTTTTACACTGAAATTACTTAGGATTAAGAAGTGCGATTGTGAATATAATTTTAATGGCTTATTTAGTGATATTTGCTTTATTTGGTACTGCAGCTAGTTACTTTGTGCGTTTTATTTATGCGTATTGGGTTAAAAAGCAAATGCCGATGAATTATATAATTAAAGCGGGGATTTGCGTTGTGTTGGTATTAGTTATCTCAGCGCTGATGCCACTTTGGCATAGCGCTGCAAACTAGATAATGCAATTTACTGTATATCTATAATTTGGCATTGCTTAGCAAGGCATAGTGATTGCACAGGTATAACCGGAAGACATTCAGCGAGTGAACTATTTTGTTCTTTCTCTATTGCTGATATGTTATTTGCTATCGCTTCTGCATCTTCTTGCTTTGTTTTTAAAGTAGAATAAACAATATATTTACTTGGCCCACCACACGCTCGGGCACCAACTTCTAACACTTTACATTGAAAGCTAGCGGTACACTCGTTATCACTAACAATCTCGTTTAATTGTGTATTAAGGCTGTTTAAACGCGAGTTTGAATTGCCTGTGCTAGCACAACCACTAACAAAAAACATAACGGTTAAAAAGGCTGTAAAATATTTACTTGCCTTTATTACACTTTGCATAAATTTATCCTTAATATGGACTTGCCGAAGAGCCTTCTATTTTAACACAACTATTGCTTATACATTGCGTACCCGGTGCCGGTATATGTTGGCAAATACTGGCCATATCTTCTTTTGCATTTAGCGTTTTTTCATATTGAGTAATTGTATCAGCGTGTTTAGTGACATCGTCACTATTTGTATGCTTTGTTGAATAAACAATATATCGACTAGGGCCACCACACGCTCTGCTTCCCACGGCTTGTACTTTACATTGTGAAGTTGTATCACATTGTAAATTTGCGGTGATTTCAGACAGCTTCTCTTTTGTACCTTTTATAGTTGCTAGCGGACTTTCTTCGGCTTGCATTAAGGTTTTATCGCTTTTGTCTAGCGGGGTTGTTGATGGTAGCTCTTTTTTATCAGCTGCTAACTGTGGTGCGACTTGTGTGTCTTCACGTTTGCTTGTGGTTTCGTTATCTCCTAAGCAAGCAGTTAACAAAAAGGGTAAAAAAAGAGCTAATAATGGCTTATGCATAACGCACCTTGATAGTGATGATTTATTCATCACTATCATACACGGAGTTTTTTCTACGGCAATAAAAAACTCTATAATCAATAGGCTAAACTATTCTAGGCCACCTTTGGTTAGCTTTTCTGGGTTGAGTAATTCTTCTAATTCACTACGAGAAATACTCGTTTCTCTTTGTGCAACATCAATAATAGGTTCTGCGTTTTTATACGCTAACTTTGCAATTGCGGCCGCTTTTTCATAACCAATAACAGGATTAAGTGCTGTCACTAAAATGGGATTTTTAGCGAGTGCTTTATTTATATTTTCTTGCTTTACAGTAAAGCTAGTTATAGCTTTATTAGCCAATGCTTGGGCGCTATTGGCTAATAACTCAATGCTTTGCAAGATATTGTAGGCAATAACCGGAAGCATAACATTAAGCTCAAAATTACCCGCTTGCCCTGCTACCGTAATTGTCGCATCGTTACCAATAACTTGTGCGCTTACCATGGCAGCCGCTTCAGGGATCACGGGGTTTACTTTACCAGGCATAATAGAAGAGCCAGGTTGTAAGCTTTCAAGTTCTATTTCACCTAGACCTGCAAGAGGTCCCGAATTCATCCAGCGTAAGTCATTTGCTATTTTCATTTGCGCTACCGCGAGCACTTTTAATTGCCCTGATAACGCGACAATAGCGTCTTGAGAGCCAATATTATAAAAAAAGTTATTGCTTGGACTAAAGCGTATACCTACGCTAGCACTTAGGTTTTTGGTAAATGTTTTTGCGAATAAAGGGTCTGCATTTACACCCGTGCCAACAGCGGTTCCACCTTGGGCCAGCTCACATACTCGCTCAAGGCTGTGGCGAATACCTGCACTGGCATTATTTATTTGTGATTGCCATGCGCTGAGTGTTTGTTCAAATGTAACCGGCATTGCATCCATTAAATGCGTGCGCCCAGTTTTTACTATATGACCCACTTCGGCTTTTTTATTTTCAAGTGCTTGTGAAAGTGAATCTAATGACGGAAGTAGCTCATAGACCACATTGATTGCACTACTTACGGCAATTGTCGAAGGAATGACATCGTTTGAGCTTTGGCCCATATTAACATCGTCGTTAGGGTGAATTTGCTCAATACCATGCTTGCTTGCAAGTGTTGCAATAACTTCGTTCATATTCATATTAGAACTGGTGCCTGAGCCTGTTTGAAATACATCTACAGGAAAATGCGAACTATGTTTACCATCAATCACTTCTTGGCAAGCTTGTTCTATTGCATCGGCTTTACTTGCCGTTAAATGACCAAGCTCTTTATTACTTTGCGCCGCGGCTTGTTTTATGTAGGCTAAGGCGCTAATGAACTGTTGTGGCATAGTTAGTTGGCTAATTGAAAAATTATTTACAGCACGCTGAGTTTGCGCTTGATAAAGGGCGTTAGACGGGACTTTTAATTCGCCCATACTGTCAGATTCAGTTCTAAATTGACTCATAATTGCTCCTGATTAAATTCGTGACTAAGGGTGCGTACTTCATGCTCTAGTAATACAAACTTGTTTGAAACATGATGCGTTTTATAAAAGCGTTTTAATGCAAGTAAAGGTTTGTATAACTGTTCAAAACACTGCTTTCTTATGGCGTTATGAACCAATGAGTCGCACATGCTATTGATTACTTCGTTATATGCTCTGCGCAAGTACAGCTCTTGTAATAATGGATTAAACTGTTTTTCGTAATATTTAGCTACATTAAGTGCAGAATCTATGTAATCAGCAACAATCATTGGCGCGTGTAAGCCTGGCCTTAAGCAAGTCGTGTTTATTGAACGCTGATAGTGATGAATAGCTGATTGAGTAGACATAAAAACCACCTTAAACAAATGATAATAGTTATCATTACATTTATTGGGTTTGACTGTAAACAGTTAACTGAAAATTATTTATAACTTTAATTATAGTCAGGAGTAAACACTTGATCTGTTTTAACATTTGTTCTTTTCTATGGTTTTTTTTGTGGGATAAATTATGCCCTATAGTAGGTGGTTCTATACTACATGTTGATTTTCACTTGTATAAATTGCTGCAACGACGGCTCAAAAGAAGGCGTTTCTCAAAGCTTTGATACGGCTAGCTATATTTTATGATGCAGACTTTTTTTCTATAACCTGTTTTAATAGTGTGTGTTATTCATAAACTAGGTATCCCATCAATGACTAAACCTTTCTCACAGGCTTGCGAAAACAATAAAGAGCCTATTTTAGAGCAGCTCCAAAACATATTAGCTCAGCCGCTAACTTTACTTGAAGTGGGTTCTGGAACCGGTCAACACAGTGTCTACTTTGCGCAGCATTTAACGCATGTGAATTGGCTCACTAGCGATAGAGCGGTGAATCACGAGGGAATTTTACAATGGCATAGTGAAGTGAATTTACCTAATCTACATGCGCCGCTTGATTTAGATTTAAACAATGAATGGCCGGTAGATAGTGTTGATGCCATTTTTACAGCTAATACATTTCATATAGTGAGTTGGCATTTGGTTGAGCAATTCTTTGCAGGGGTTAAGCTGCATTTAAATACGCAAGGACTGGTATGTATTTATGGCCCCTTTAAATACCAAGGTGAGTTTACCAGCGAGAGTAATAATGAGTTTAATCAATTTTTAACTGAGCGAGATCCGCTATCGGGGATAAGAGATAGCGAAGCCGTTATAGCACTTGGCGAACAAGCAGGGTTAACCCTTTTAAGTGATATCGCAATGCCTGCAAATAACCAACTATTAGTGTTTAAACGGCAGTAGATCAGAGCATTGCTGTTTATAACTACTCATATGTTGTTGCTCGCGTTTTAAATAGTCATCTATAGCATGAGCAAAATCAGGGTTATTTATGTGATGTACTGAATGCGTGTAAACTGGCTCAAAACCGCGGGCAATTTTATGCTCGCCTTGTGCACCAGAGTGAAAGCACGCGAGCTTATGTTGTATGCAGTATTCTATACCTTGGTAATAACATAGCTCAAAATGCAAAGAGTCTATGTCTTCGTTTGCCCCCCAGTAACGACCATATAATGTATTTTCACCGATTAGACTTAAGGTAGCCGCAACAATTTTATCCTGCTTTTTTGCAAACATTATCAGTAGTTTGTCAGCTAGTAGTGCATGTAAAAATTGAAAAAACTCCATATTTAAATAACCCAAATGACCAGAGCGTTTTAAATAGGTACGTTGATAAAACTGACAAAAAATTTGAATGATTTCGGGGGTTATTTTTTCGTTTTGTAACCATTCTATTGTAATGTTTTGATTACTGATTTTGCTTCGCTCTTTGTTTACTGTTTTACGCTTACGCGAGCTAAAAGAAGCCAAAAAATGGTTAAAATCATTATAGTTTTTATTAAACCATTGAAACTGCACACCGGTTCGCAGCATGGCATTATTGTTTTGTAAGCACTTAGCTTGTGCGAGAGAGCAAAAGTTAATATGCCATCCAGACCAACCTTGCTCTTTACTCTGCTCTTTAAGCACAGTGGTAATATATTGATAGACACTATCGGGGTTACTATGCTCAATCGCTATACGCTGGCCAGCAATTGGACTAAATGGAATACCACACAACCACTTTGGATAATAATCTAAGCCATGCTGTTGATAGGCTTCTGCCCATGACCAATCAAATACATATTCACCATATGAGTGGGTCTTAATATAGCCAGGAGCCAGAGCCACTAGGTTATTATTTTCATAAATAGCTAAATGATAAGGCTGCCAGCCTGTTTCAGTAGAGGCACATTGGCTTTGTTCTAAAGCATATAAAAAAGCATGGCTGGTAAAAGGCTCATTGCCATAAAGTGCTTGCCAGTGAGTGGCATCAATGTGTTCGATGCTATTAAACCATTGATGTGAGAAGTGATTTGTCATGTATTTTAATATAATTAATGAGCCTAGTAACTGTTATCTTATCTATTTAAGACTGATGCGCAATCGATCATTTACTCGTATTTGAGCAATAGAGCAATAAACATTCGGTTAATTTATTTACCTCTAAGGGTTTTGCTAAATGCTGATTAAATCCGACGGCTTTGGCATGAGCTTTATCTTCTGGCATAACATCAGCAGTAAGGGCGATAATCGGGAGTTGTTGGGGAGTTTTTGTTTGCCTAATAATTGCAGTCGCTCGGTAGCCATCCATAATCGGCATTTGGCAATCCATTAAGACGATATCGATATTGTGTTTTGTTATGTATTCAATTGCTTGCTCACCATTTTCTACAATGGCAGGCGTAATCCCCAGCGAACCTAACATTGCCTTTATTACCATTTGATTTACTGGGTTATCTTCAGCCACCAAAATATTCAACGAGCAGAGTGAAATTGGTGATGTCTCAGGCGTGATAACTTTTTGCGGTTCACAGCTCTCAAATTCAAGTGTTAACGTAAACGTAGAGCCATGATGTTCTTTGCTTTTTAGTGAGATATTACCTTGCATTAACTGGGTTAATTCTTTTGCAATGGTTAGGCCAAGCCCCGTACCACCAAATTTACGAGATGTTGAGCTGTCAGCCTGTGTAAATGCATTAAAAAGTTTGGTTTGTTGAGAGGGTTTAATACCAATACCGGTATCTTTAATATCTATTGTTAAATTGATCGCTTTAGGGGAAACAAAGTCACCACTAAACTGAGCTATAACACCGCCTTCATTGGTAAATTTTATAGCATTACTGCATAAATTTAATATTATTTGCTCAAGGCGCATAGAGTCGCCAACCAACCAGATATTGCTAGGAATATCTGTAATAACCTGCCACTCAATCCCCTTGTTTTTAGCCGTTTGTTCAAACATTATATTAATTTTTTCAATAAGCACATTTAAATCAAACGGTTTGTGTTCAAGTATTAATTTTTGAGATTCTATTTTAGAAATATCGAGAATATCATTAATTAAATTTAATAATATTTTTGATGAGGAGTTAACCTTATCTAAATACCCGACTAAGGCATGGTTATCGTCTCCTTTTTTAGCTAAAGATGAAAAGCCAATTATGGCATTTAAAGGCGTGCGTATTTCGTGACTCATATTGGCTAAGAAACGGCTTTTAGCCTGGTTTGCTAAATCGGATTGTTTTTTAGCTTCGGCGAGTGACTGAGTGCGCTGTGCTACCTTTTGTGTCAGTTCTATTTGTTGCTGATTAAATAACAGGAAAACCAACGTTATGAGTGAACAAACCGTTATTTGTAATACTAAAAGCAGCAGTGTGACCTGATTATTTTGTTGGGTTAAAAATTGTTCTTTTAATGCTAATTTTACTACCCATTTTTGTCCGGCAAAATGCAAATTGAACGACATTAATTGGTTCGTTTTACTTTCTTCTGGAAAATCAGGATGACTATAAAAGGCCGGATCAGCTAAATCTTGATAGATAGCAAAAGAAAACATCTCCCTTTGTTGTGGTGCAATGGCTTGCGATATAATATTTTTAACTAAAAATACCCCAGTAGCATACCCGCTCACATTGCTCTCATTCCCTTTGTTAGTGTAAACAGGAGCAAATAATAAGTATGCGGGTTCAGGGTCTTGAGTTTGGATAAGATCAATAATTTTGGTGGCTAAAGGTTGATAGCTTAAATTGGGGCTTGAGAGTGTTTCTTTTCTATCTGGGTTAGAGTAAACATTAAAACCAATCGCTTTTTTATTTTCATTAAATGGCACAATATACTTAACAATGACCAAGGGGTCATTCTCTTCTAAGGGTTTTCCTTTTACTGCAAAATTTAAATGATAAGCTGCGTTTAATTGATTAATAAAGGCAGGAAGTTCACTCTGATTAATACGGGGGTTCCACGAAAGGGCTTTTATAAAGGTATGTTGAGATAATAATTTATTGGCATACTCATCAAAATCTGCTTGATTAAGTTGTGGTGTAGCTTGTATTTTCGCCGCTAAATTTTGCACTGCAATTAAGCTTTGGTTTACGTACCGATACAGGCTATTTTCTATTACTTGAACTTCACGCTCAGCTATTTTGATGCTGTTTGAGCGATTTTCTTCTACGTATAATTGTGTTGTGATCACAACCGAAAAGAACAACACGGTACTGACCAACATGGTTGAAAAGGGGGTTACAGTGTATTGGCCTTTAGGTTGGAACAATACGAGTAAAAAAGGTGAAGCAATTAAAATACCTAACGCATCTGCAAGCCACCAATATATTACGTTATTCCAATGGCTATGTGTAAAGCCATTATTACCGAGCGCCCACATACCAATGTTAGCGGAAATCAAACTGCTAAGTATGGCAACTACAATAATAAACAAGACTATCTGATGGCGTTTTTTTAGATAAAGCGGATGGCCCAACCAATACTTTAATACACCCGCTCCGAGCATTGCTTGAAGTACGATCCCCAACGCTATTAAAACGGCCTGATTAAATGAATTTCCAACTAAAACAAGTTCATGGGCTGCACTATCAAAAACATTTAAATTAAACGCTAATGCTGAAATAAAGAGTGTGGGGACAAAACGCCACCACCATAAATAACAACCAACTAACGCAATGCCAGCGGGTAACCAAATAGGGATCACCTGTGCATTGTACGTTAATGCAGTTAATACAAAGCCGCTAACAAAATATGCGATAGCAAAAGCAATATTTAACAGTAATGAGTGACTATGCATATTTTTATATTCACTTGTTCCCAAATGCCATACATGATGAATGATCAGTATAGACAACAAGCTATAATTTGGTAAAAATTTACCGCTTTAATTTTATTTTAATGATTGTTTTTTTTGTTCAAGGGCATTTATTTGTAATTGCTCAGCATCAATAGCACTTTGTGAACTTGCTTTGATACTTGCACTTTGGATATTTATTGCATCTTGAATTGAGTTCGCGCCTAAGCGGTTAGCTTTGTCTTGGGTCATGTAGTTTATCACCTCTAAGCGCTTAGCTAGCTTCTCTTTGATTGCTTTAATCTCTAATTGGTGTTGCGCAATTTGTCGATCAATTTTTTTTATTGCAATGTAATTCTCTACGCTCGTATCATTTTTTGCTGTGGGAGTGTCTTTTACTGGAGAGTTAGTTGGGGGAAGCGTGATATTTACTTTTGTCGCATTTTTGGCACATGGGAATTGCGTAAAAGTAGGCACGCCCTTTATTACGCATTTATAAATAGCCGTGTTAGCTGTAGAGCTAAATGCTGTAATAGCAAGTAATACTCCGAGTAAAAAACGATAGTAGACCATGCAATTTATACCCCTTAATAAAGTTAAAGTGTGCCCGAAATATCAGGATTATTCAATCTTAGGGTGAAGAGCCGATGAAACAAATATTATACCGTGCGGGATTTTTTATAATTAGATTATGGAGCAATTGAATAAAAGGGAGGCTGATTTTTTATCGCTGATGGAATGAATAAATTTTACTCATAAAAAAACCGCAATTAAGCGGCTTAAATAAGTAAATGGTGGAGAAGGAGGGATTCGAACCCTCGATAGAGCTACAAACTCTATACTCCCTTAGCAGGGGAGCTCCTTCGGCCACTCGGACACCTCTCCAACGCATAAACGTTTGTATTGACGTTTTTAACATCAATTAAAATAATGGTGGAGAGATAGGGATTTGAACCCTAGATAGGCTACAAACCTATGCCGGTTTTCAAGACCGGTGCATTCGACCACTCTGCCATCTCTCCGTGACGCAGAATAATACTTAGGTGATGGGGCTGTGTAAATAGGAAATAATTCGTTTGCTGTTTTTTTAAGCTAAAAAGGGGTTTTTTTTATAAAAATAATGAAATTAAGTTAATTTTTTGAATTGAGACACAGTAAGCATAGAAATAAAAAGCTATTTCGGATTGGTTAGGGCTTACCGTGTCGTAATTAACTTCATAATAAAGTTATTTATATTGAGCAGCACTACTTAACGCCAATCGTTTACCAAAGCGATTAAGCTTAGCCAGCATTTTTGCTTTACGGTTTGCAGGCTTTAATGCAACTTGTGTTGTCGCGCTTTGGTTTAATGTATTAATTGGATTCATAGTTTGTGCCTTTTATTTAATGGTTGGTGAAAACGTGTGCATTTTGCAATGGATTTGATTAAAAATAAAGCAATATAAATTAGGTCTTAGACATTAGTTTTACTAATGTATTTTTTATTTAATATTTTTATTTAACTTATGTTTATGCAAAGGTTTTTATATATTAAAAATATAATTACATTGATTTATATTGGTTTTTTTGTGATTTTGTTTTTTAAATTGAATGAAAAGTATTATTTTTAGACTATATATTCAGATTATTTATATTTTTATATATTGATATTCTATTAAATAAAGTAAGTGTGTGCTGAATGGGGATTATAATTTACTTATATAATCATAAAAATATTGAATACTCAGTACGAAAACGACGCTACGATTAAAAAATACTCACTGCTTATTTGTATTTTTAGAACGTATCGACGAGGAGATATAAATAGCTTAGATGCGAGTTTTTTCGATACGGTTATGCTGTTTAGAATATATATTTAAGATATAAAAAAGCGCTTATGAAGTATAAGCGCTTGGCGTTAGTTACTTTTCGTATCTAACTGGGGATAAGGTTGTAGAAAATAAAATGAATAATATACTTTAATTTATACAGTATGAATTTTCTATATACCTAAATAAAGCCATAAACAACGTATCTTAAGCAAACTTATTAGATAAAATCACGCAATTTCACGTTGAAATTGATTATATTTATTCTTTTTAGTTAATGTTGTTCTTGATCTCAAATAATTCATAGCCCTGTAAAGCGGGTACTTGCATAGATACAAGCTGCTCTTGTTGGGCAATGATAGTAAAGTCTTCACACAGAGACTCGGCACGGGTTTTTAATCGCTCAGCTTGTTGTTCAACTTTAGCTTCTATTTGCAAACCCATATTTTCCATTCGTTGTTCAAATGCCTGCATGTCACCACCAGAGCCCATAACTTCAGAACCTAAAGCGATTAAAATACTTCCCATCGATTGCATTAATGCCGATTCAACGGCTTCTTCGATTTGACTCTCAAAATGCTGTTCAAAGTGATTGCCGAATTGCTCGAAACTTTGTTGGCCCATTACAAATGCACCCTTTTGGTAAAAGGTATTTTCAACTTCAGTATGAATGCCATCCATTAATGTTGATATATGCTCTAAGCCTGAAAGGTTAAATGCCTCTGCAACTTCCCCTATTGCAACTTCGGCAATTTTAACTCCTTCTAAAGCAACATTAGCAACCTCAGGCAGCTGTCCGCGCAAGTTGTCAGTGTATTGATTTAAGGTCGATAATTGCGTGGGAGTTAATTCAATCACTTCACCATCTATACTAAGCTGTCCCTGATCACTAAAGCGCATTGTTTTATGCTCTGCTGTGAAAATTTCTAATTCGTTAGGCTTTATACGAATATCATTTTTAAACTCAATACCGCATTGCTCATTATTAAATGATATTGATGAGTTTTGATCAGTATGGGCTAATACCGCAGGTGAACAGATCAGTGCACTAACTAATAAAAATTTTTTCATGTTGATTCTCGTAAAATGTATTGATAATACAAAGTTAATTACAAGTTCAATGCCATTATTTAAAAGTGATTAAAAACAGGTGCTTATGATTTTTAATGATGTGTTTAAAGTTATAAAAAACCATTTTTTAGTGAAATTAACCAAAAAATAATTTTATATTAGTATTGTTTATTGTAACGATAAAAAACTCTTGCTGTTCAGATCTCATATTTAGCGCTATTTATCACATTAATGACATGTTGCATGATTATATTAACAGCATGGCTTGGTATGGCAGTTATGCAATATCTGCTTAATCTGTAAACGTTCTGGCTTTGTGAGTAGAGCTAGCATTAACACTTTTTGGAGTGAGTTGTGGGTAAGACATTTAGTTATGATGCGCTAGATGAAGATTTTGTTGAGGATGAATACGAGATAGTCGGGCGCAATCAACATGATAAAAAAAAGCAAAAGGTAAAACGTAAACTTGAAGACTACCTAGAGCAAAAACGGTTACGTAAAAGCATTGGGAGTGATGATTTTAGTGATTTAATTGACTAAAATTCTACAAAGTATACAAATAAAGAGGCTGCATCGCCTCTTTATTATTTACTATCGCTGAGCGGCTTGTAGTGCTTTCACAATACTTGATTCTAACTTTTCAGGCTTTGTAATTGGTGCATAGCGCTTTATAGGTGTGCCATCTGCTGCTATTAAAAACTTAGTAAAATTCCACTTTATCTTTCGTGTTAAAAATCCAGGTAAAGCCGATTTTAAAAAGCGAAAAACAGGGGAGGCGTGATCACCATTTACATCGACTTTCTCAGCCATTAAAAAGCTAACACCGTAATTTATTAAACAGCCTTTTTTAATTTCTTCGGCTGTACCGGGCTCTTGCTGGCCAAATTGGTTACACGGAAACCCAATAATGACTAACCCTTGCTCTGCGTACTTCTCATGTAATTGCTGTAATGACTCATACTGCTTAGTGAAACCACATTTACTGGCTGTATTAACAATAAGCACTACTTTACCTACGAATTCACTAAAGTTAATAGGTTGATTGTGTAAACTGTGGGTAGTGAGGTTATAAAAATCAGACATCATTAGGTACTTTTTAGTTAATAGTAAGCATATTTATGCAAACAGTATCATTTTAGGTACGTGTAAGCATTAATTTAGAAGTAAAAATAATCCCATCCCAAACAATGTCGTGTAATAAATATTATGTGTTTTATATGCAACGATTATCGCTAAAACAGCAGCACTTAGGTACGGATTGCTTAAATTAAGATTTACGCCTTCTTCATTAATAAAGACGATAGGAACCCAAATAGCAGTTAGGACCGCGGGGGCACTAAAGCTTAAAAACTGCTGCATTTTAGGGCCGACTTTAAAAGGTAAGGCTTTGTGAAGAAATAAATAGCGAGTAAAAAATGTTATACAGGCCATTAATAAAATAGTGGTCATCATAATTAATGCTCTTCTTTAGCGGTTAGCCGAAAAGTAAAATACCCCGCACTCATTGCAAGTAAAGCGGCACAAACCAGCCATAATTCAAAACCACTACTTTTTAATAATGTGGCGCTTACCCCAGCAACAATAACGGTAATTAATGATGCTAAATTTTTAATACCGGGGATCACTAAAGCAATAAAAGTAGCTGCTATGGCAAAGTCTAATCCAAGGTGTGTAAGATCGGGGAGCATTGTTCCAGCTATAATGCCAATCAGCGTCCATAAATTCCATGCGATATAAAAACTAAACCCAGCACTTAGTGCATAGGTTAAGCGGATTTTAGTACGATAAGCTTTTGGGTGATGAGAAAACGCAAATAATTCGTCGGTTAATACAAAGCTGATCGGTAAGCGCCATCGTAATGGTTGGTTTATTACTTTATGGCGTATAGCTAAACCATATAAAAAATGCCGAGAGCTGATAATTAATGTCGTAAATAAAATCGTTAATAATGGAGTGTTACCAGCCATAAGTTCAATAGCAACAAGCTGAGCTGATCCGGCAAAAACAAGTAATGACATTGCTTGTGTTTCAAAGGCACTAAAGCCATTTTGAATAGCTAAAGAGCCGCATAAAATTCCCCAAGGGATCACCGCTAAACACAGCGGTAACATATCTAAAAACCCTTTTAGTAATGCCTTTCTCACATTTACTCCTTATTCGTTCAGTAATTTAGGTTTAAACAAGTTGCGATATTGGCCTGGTGTAACACCTAAACGTGATTTAAATTGATGATGTAAATGTGATTGATCGTGAAAACCACATTCGGTAGCTGTTTGGCTTATATTTAAACCATGTTTGAGTAAAACCTTTGCCTGTAATACACGCCTATGGATTTGATAAGCATGAGGTGTTAATCCAAATTGTTTTTTAAATTGTCGAATGAAATGATACGGACTCATACAGGCTAACTTCGCTAAACATTCAAGACTAATTTCATGGCAACAATAAGCATCAAGATATTGTTGGGCTTGCGACAAGTTGACATTATTAGCAAGTGGCTTTAACTGGCGGGACTTTTGCTGGAACGCAAGCATTAATAATGTCATTACATTATAAAATAAGCTTTCTTGATATAATTGGCTTGTTACGGTTTGAGTTTCAGTCAAATTTGTTAGCAACAACTTTAGTTGCTGAATTAACAAGGGGTTATTACTCACGGCTTGGTCAAAGTAAGGGGCACCACATCGGATCCCTGATATTTCTTGTGATAACGATTCAAACTGCTGTGGCTTTGGGTACATTGCTTTGTATGCCCACCCCCCCTTCGTGGCTGTTTGACCATTATGTATTTCATCGGCATTGACCAAAATAATACTATTTTCAGGGGCGATATGTGTACAGCCATTACGTAAAAATTTTTGTGCACCGGTGTCAATTAGCCCAATGGTATATCCTTCATGACTATGGCGAGCAAAGTTTTGATGTGTGTAACTAGCTTTGAGTACTTCTAGGTCACCTAAGGGTTTATGGCAATAAAATGTAGCGAGTTCATTTTTCATCAGTGCAATAAAATTAGGTTGTGTTGAGTGTATTCAGTATATCTAAATGAGTATACAAAGCTTGTAAAAAATTGCGCAATATAGTGAAATTGTAATTAAGGCAAAGCACATACTTAGCCATGTGTTGAGTATTTTAAAACAATTAAAGGGCGACAAATGCATACGCAAAAAAATACCACTATAAAAGTGTGGGATGGATTTATACGAAGTTTTCATTGGTTGTTAGTGCTTTCTATTGCTGGACTTTATTTTAGCGCAGATGAAGGGATGATAGAGCTACATTTTGTGCTTGGTTTTTTTACCCTTGCATTGATTGCAACCCGATTAATTTGGGGGGTTATTGGTAGTCAAACAGCCAAGCTTTCCTCTTTAATTCACTCTCCAATTGCGGTGTTTAAATCATTTAAAACGAACGCACAACCGATAGGGCATTCTGCACCAGGTAGTTATATGATTTTGGCTTTTTTTGGGTTGATTATTACACAGTTAATATCTGGGTTAATGAGTAGCGATGGTATTTTGTCTGACGGCCCTCTAGCGCAGTATGTATCGAGTGATACTATTGATTTTGCAAATTGGATACACCATTTAAACTTTGATATTTTAACCTATGCTATTGTTTTTCATGTGCTTGCAATTGTAATTTATAAAATAAAAGGCAAACCGTTAGTGAAAGCGATGGTCACTGGTAGCACAACGCATAGCCTACAACCGGGTAAACAAGTAACAAAAGCACCATGGCTTGCGTGGATTATCTTTATTATTTTACTGGTATTAATACAAAGCACATGGGGTAGAGAGCCTTTAAGTTATTTATTTAGTTAAAAACATAGAGTAAAAGTATAAGTCCGTTTGCCGCATCAACGCTCACTTTTAAAGTTTGTTCAACATCTTTGTAACAGATATTTACAATTGTCATGTTAATGTTTTATTCAGCTCTGTTATGATTGTACTAATGGAACTTTATGGATAATAAAATGCAAATAAAAATATTAAAGTGGGCTTTCCCTTTTGTTGCTTTAGCGCTAGGTGTTTTTGGCTTTATGGGTATTAATGCAATCGCGCAAGAAGCACAGGAAAAAAACGAGGTGGATACTCGCCCCGTCGTCACCGTTGAAAGTGTGGCGGTAAATAGTCATCAAGTTATTATTAATAGTTATGGTGAGGTACAACCGCTAGAAAGTACGTTACTTGCTGCACAGGTATCAGGTGAAGTCACCAGTTGGCATCCTAACTTTATTGCTGGTGGTGTGGTTGCTAAAAATGAAACCCTATTTACTATTGAAAAAGACAATTACGAAGCGGCTGTTTTACAAGCCGAAGCTGATTTAACACGTGCTAAAGCTGCATTAATTGAAGAAAAAGCCTATGCACAAGTGGCGGCTGATGAAGCTAAGCGTTTCCCTAATAAAAAACACACCGATTTATTTTTACGTAAACCTCAAGTGCTTAGCGCACAAGCCTCGGTTAAATCTGCCCAAGCTGCTTTAAAGCGAGCAAATAGAGATTTAGATAACTGCGAAGTCAAAGCACCGTATGATGCACTGATCGTGAGTCGTAATATTGGGGTCGGTCAGTTTGTTACCATGGGCTCGCAAGTTGCAGAGCTAAATAATATAGAAACTGCCGAAATCACTTTACCTATTGCCGGGTTCGATAGTGTATTTTTACCAAAACGTGTAAAAGGTATAACTGCAACAATTGTAACAAAAGGGCTAAACAGCTTTACTCGTCAAGGGGCTATAGACCGAGATTTAGGTGTAGTAGATAGCGCAACACGTATGAGCAGCTTAGTTGTACGTATAAACGACCCTTATGGCTTAAAGAGTGACTTACCGCCTATTAAGTTTGGAAGCTACGTACAAGTAAACTTTAAAGGCGCTGTATTAAGCAGTATTTACAAACTGCCACAAGCTTTAGTTAATAATAAAATGGTGTGGGTTGTTAACGATAAACAAGAACTTGAAGCACGCAAAGTGACTGTGATACGCGAAGAAGGCGAGTTCTTTTATGTTAGCGATGGCTTAAATAGTGATGATAGATTAGTACTTACATTGCCAGAGTATCCACAAAAGGGCATGCAAGTAAAAATTGCTGGCTTAAAAACTGATTCGCAAAGTGTCGATACACCCGAACCGCAACAGCTTTAAGGTATTAACTAATGAGTGATACAACACAAAAGGACTCGGGGTTAATCGCATATTTTGCCCGTAACTCAGTGGCCGCTAATTTAATGATGATGTTTATCATTGTCATGGGCATTATTAGCTATCTGACTATTCAGCGCCAAATGTTTCCTAACATTGAGGTTAATTATATTACGGTAGAGGCAAACTATCCGGGTGCTTCACCGCAAGAAATCGAAGAAAGTATTTTAATTAAGATAGAAGAGTCGCTTAAAGATATTACCGAAATTAAAAAAGGGGTGTATCGGGCTTTTAGAAATGGTGGCAGTGCCCAGCTTGAAATTAACACCGATGCTGAGCTAACCAATGTACTTGATAAAGTAAAATTACGAGTAGATGGAATAGCCACTTTCCCTGCAGGAATGGAACCTGCAACAATCAGTCAAATAGAAATTAGACAAGATGTGATCGGCATGACTTTAGTGGGCGATTTATCGTTAAATGAATTAAAGCCTATAGCCAATCGTCTTGAAAATGAATTACTCCAATTATCAAATGTATCGTTAGTTGAAAACGATGTTCCTCTTGATGAAATTGCGATTGAAATCGAGCCTGACACTTTACGTCAATACAATCTTACGTTATCTGATGTGGCTGCTGCGGTTCGTAATTTTTCTGCGAATTACTCGGCAGGCCAATTAAAAACAGATTCGGGTGTGATTTCGGTACGCGTCGAAAACCAGTATTACAGTGGTGAAGAATTTAGGCAAATTCCGGTAAAAATTGGGAGTAATGGTGGCAAAGTTTTACTGCAAGATGTTGCTATCATTAAAGATCAATTTGTTGAAGGTGAGCGCTACTTTAAACTCAATGGTGAAAATGCTATTTACTTGTCAGTGAAAGCAACCGAAGAGCAAAATATTATTCCCGTCGCCGATTCAGTAAAAGCATTTATTGAACAAAAAAATAAAGAATTACCAAGTGGTGTACGTATTGAACCGCTAGTTGATATGACGTATTACCTTAATGCTCGATTAGATATGATGAAAACAAACTTGTTCCAAGGGGCTATCTTGGTGGCAATTATGTTGTCTATATTTTTGCGATTTAAACTCGCTTTATGGGTAATGATTGGTCTGCCTGTGTGTTTTTTAGGTGCCATGATGGTGATGCCTATATTTGGTGTAAGTATTAATATTATTTCACTATTTGCTTTCATTATGGTGCTAGGGATTGTGGTGGACGATGCCATTGTGATTGGAGAGGCCGCTTATAGTGAAATTGAAAAATCTGGTGGGGGTATTAATAGCGTCGTACGAGGCGCAAAACGTGTTGCTACTCCCGCTACATTTGGGGTGTTAACGACGATCGCTGTATTTGCACCATTTACATTATCAAGCGGACCAGAAAGCGCCTTTTTCTATGGGATTGCCGTGGTTGTTATGCTGTGTTTGGTATTTAGTTTAATCGAATCAAAGCTTATATTACCGGCCCATATTGCACATACTCATTTCTCACCTATTAAAAAGGGAGGCTGGAGAGAGCGATTTAACACGCGATTTTTTGGTTTTGTAAATGGCCCTTATAAGCGTTTTGTCATTCGTTGTGTGCAATGGCGCTGGACGGTGCTGTTTAGCTTTATAGCGCTACTTATTGTGAGTGTGGGATTAATTTCTTCAAACCTTGTACGTACGATCCCTTCACCTAAAGTACCGCATGACTTTCCACAAATAAACTTAGAAATGAACGAAAATGTTTCTGATATGCAGACAATTGATGCAATTAAACAAATTGAAGCCATGGTATTGCAAGTTGATGAGCAAACCGAACGTGAATTTGGACAAAAAATTGTACGCGATATATTAGTATTTAACCAAGGGCGAACTGAGGCACAGTTATTAGCGCCTTTAGTGAATGAAGATTTACGTCCTTATAATGCATTTGAGTTATCACGTCGCTGGCGCGAAGCAATGCCCGTAATTGCGGGTGTTAAATCGTTAACTATCTTTGATGATGTTGGCGCCGGTGGTGGCGGTAGCAGTGGTGAGTTTGGATACTTATTATTTGGCTCAGATATCGATACGCTTAATGCAGCTGGTCGTCGATTTATTCAGCTATTGCAGCAACAAGAAGGTTTGTTTGATATTAGCTCAACCATTGACCCTGCAAGTAAAGAAGTACAAATGAGCTTAAAACCTGTTGCGTACGACTTAGACTTGAATTTAGCGAATATTGCTAATCAGGTTGGCGCTAGCTTTTATGGTGGCGAAGCTCAAAGAGTCATAAGAAACGGGGAAGAGGTACGTGTAATGGTGCGTTACCCTAAATTAACTCGTGAGGCTTTTTCATCGCTTAAGCATACTATTATTACCACGCCACAAGGCAAAGAAGTTTTACTCGGTGACGTTGTTGAACTAACTGAAAAACCAGGTATTAGCTATATTCGCCGTGAAGGTGGATATCGAACTGTGTATGTCTATGGCAACATTGATGAGGAACGCATAGAGCCTAATGAAGTGGTTAATCAAGTAGAAGAAACATTATTACCGCAGCTTAAAGAAGAGTTTCCAAGCGTAAAATCTGAACTTGGTGGTGCGATAGAAGAGCAACAAGCGCAAGCGAATGAGCAAGTCATGTTTTTTGTCGGCGGGATGATTTTAGTTTACATTTTGTTAGCCGTTCCGTTAAAAAGTTACGCGCAGCCATTAATTGTTATGTCGGTTATTCCATTTAGTTTAACCGGTGCAATTTGGGGCCACTTTTGGTTTGATTTAGATTTAAGCTTAATGTCGTTCTTTGGCATTATTGCCGCGGCAGGGGTGGTGATAAACGACTCATTGGTTATGACTGATTTTGTGAATCAAATGCGAAAACAAGGGCATTCTATAAAAGATGCCGTTGTAGAAGCTGGTTGTGCACGCTTTAGAGCAATATTACTCACCTCAATCACAACGTTTGCTGGTGTATTACCCATTATGTTTGAAACCAGTTTACAGGCTAAGTTTGTAATTCCTATGGCTGTTGCATTAGGATTTTCAGTGATGTTTGCTACTTTAATAACATTGGTATTAGTACCGTGCTTATATTTAGTATTAGGGGATATTGGTGCCGCGTTTAAAAAAGTATTTAACTTAATCATAAATACCGTTAAATATAAATTATTAAGACAAAAACCAGCCTAAAAATTTAGCAAAACGAACAAGCCAACCTACTTATAGGTTGGCTTTTTTAATGCTAAACTGCCATTACTATTTATTTAATATTGGCTTTTTTGTGTCGCATTTAGAACATTCGCTTAGAATACTTCCTGATTTTCCTGTCGCTGACAAACACCCTCATACATTAACGACCCATGGTAAAAATCGTGTCGATAACTATTACTGGATGCGTGATGATGAGCGTAAAAACCAACAAGTATTAGCGCATTTGCAAGCTGAAAATACTTATTGCGATAATCAACTAGCGGCTATTAAACCTTTGCAAAACACGCTATTTGAAGAGCTCAAAGGCCGTATTGTTAAAGACGATAATACAGTGCCAGTAAAAGATGGAAAATACTGGTACCACAGTGAAGTTAGAGGGGATGATGAATATTCGCGTCATTTTCGTAGCACGAATATTAATGCCAGTGACAAACATTTATTATTAGATGTAAATATACTTGCCGCCGGTTTTGATTTTTATGAATTAGGCGAAGTGGCCATTAGCCCAAGTGAACAAGTATTAGCATATTCGCAAGACGTTGAAGGACGACGTATTTATACCGTGCATTTTAAAGATATATTATCGGGCGAACTACTTGATGACGTATTAGAAAATACCGAAGGCCAAGTTGTTTGGGCAAACGATAATAAAACCTTATTTTATGTTCGAAAAGATGAACAAACCTTATTGGGGTTTCAGGTATTTAGGCATACGCTTGGTAGTGCACAAAGCGAAGATGTTTTAGTTTACGAAGAAAGCGATCGTAGTTTTTATATGGGGCTGGGGAAAAGTCGAGATGAAAGCTTAATTTTAATTGATTTAGCCAGTACAGAAACGAATGATACATATGTACTTGATGCGAATAAACCTCTAGGCGAATTTACTCAGTTAATACCGCGTGAAGAGGGACATGAATTTGATGTTGATAAGCTTAACGACACATTTTATATCGTAACCAACTGGCAAGCTAAAAACTTTAGATTAATGACAGCAACAAGCGATACGGTAGCAAATAAATCACAGTGGGTTGAGCATACGGCTCATCGTGATGATGTATTACTTGAAGATGTTGAAACCTTTAATGATTTTTTAGTGCTTACAGAGCGCGAACAAGGGCAAACCCGTTTTGTTATTATTAATAAGCAAGGCCAGCGTCGTAAATTAGAATTTGATGATCCATGCTATTACGCTGCAGTGGCAATGAACCCAGAACCCAATACAAGCCATGCTCGCATTTATTACTCAAGCTTAACAACGCCAGGTACTTTATATAATGTTAACCTTGAAACAGGCGATAAAGCAGTATTAAAACAACAACAAGTGTTGGGTGATTTTAATGCCGATAACTACACTTCAGAGCGGTTGTTTATCAAGGCTCGAGATGGTGTTAGCGTACCCGTATCGATAGTGTACCGCCAAGATACCTTTAATAAAGATGGTACCAATCCATTGTTTCAATATGGGTACGGTGCATATGGTTATACTATTGACCCTAATTTTTCTAGCTCATCTTTAAGCTTATTAGATCGTGGTTTTGTTTATGTAATTGCACACGTACGTGGTGGCGAAATGTTAGGTCGTCATTGGTATGAGCAAGGGAAAATGCAGCATAAACAAAATAGCTTTAACGACTTTATCGACGTTACCAAAGCATTAATAGCGCAAGGTTATTGCAGTGCTAATAAAGTATTTGCATCCGGCGGGAGTGCGGGTGGCTTATTAATGGGGGCGGTGTTAAACCAAGCACCTGAATTGTATCTAGGAGTCGGGAGTCATGTGCCCTTTTTAGATGTATTAACCACCATGCTTGATGAAAGTATTCCACTGACCACAAATGAATATGATGAGTGGGGCAATCCTAATGACGAGCAGTATTACAAAGTTATAGAAGCTTACTCACCGTATGACAATATAAGTGCACAAGCATACCCTCATATTTTAGTGACCACAGGTCTACATGACTCGCAGGTGCAATATTGGGAGCCGATGAAGTGGGTAGCAAAAATGCGTGAATATAAAACAGATAATAATATTTTAGTGTTTAAAACTGATATGGATGCAGGGCATGGTGGCGCATCGGGCCGCTTTAAAAGCTTAGAAGAAAAAGCGTTAGAAATAGCCTTCTTTATTGGCTTACTAAATACCTAGAACCTACTTTTAAGTGCGCTTAATAGCGTACTTAAAATGGACTTATAATACTTTCTAAACAGTTTTTATAGCGTCTTGATAAATTTAAACAGGTATCATTTTTAAGTTTTATTTTGTAATCACCGCTATCTGTTGGCATAAGCTCAGTGATTGCATCTCTTCTAACAAGTGTTGAGCGATGAATGCGTATAAAGCCTTCAGGCGTTAACTGTTGTTCGATATTTTTCATGGTCTCGCGGTGTAATATTGGCTTAGTGTCTTCTTTAAAGTGCAACTCTACATAATTACCCGCGCCATTTACCCATACAATATCATTGGGATCAATAAGCCTTACTTTTCCTACATCTTTTACCACAATATGAGATGAATGAGATTTTTGATGTTGCTTTTGCTCTTGGTATTGTTGCTCAGCAGCAGAGGCTAGTGGGCATAAATGAATGAGCTTATCAAAACACTTTTCTAATCTTTGCTGACTGACATCTGTCGTTAAAAAATCAACAGCGCCAACTTCAAAGGCAAAGTTTGCAAACTGTTCTGTATCGGCAACGATAATCAGTTTTAGTTTTTTAGCAAGCTCAGCTAGGTGCACAATTTGTGTCGGATCGGCCAAATCACTTAGTTGATAAAAAAGTACATTAAATTGAAGAGAGTCTACTTTATCTAACCGTTTGTTTTCTAACTTTTTGAGTTGAGAAAAATGACGGTGTGTACTTATTTTACCCGATAAGTTAGTCGAAAATTTAGTGTTTTTTAACCAAGTTAAAGCGTTAAATGAACCAAGCATAATATTTACATTTTTAGTTTGTAGTAATGCAGCAGACCGGAATATGTGAAAAAAAATGTTAAAAATTTTTAAGTTTTTAAAAAAATAGTTGTGACATGTAGTTTTGTCCCACCAAACAGCCTCCTTACACCTACGAGCCTGCCTGTGAACCAATGTGTATAGAGTATTAACAAAAACCCTATTAATGTCGTTTTGTTGTAACTGTTTAGTTACAAAAAATAACAATTCAGGGGAATTTCATGAAAACAACAAATATAAAACAGGCAAAACTGTTTAGAAAGTCAACATTGACTCTTGCTCTTGGTAGCGCATTACTGGCTGGTACATCGTTTCACAGTGTTGCGGCCGAAGAGGACGAAATTGAGAAAATAGAACGAGTACAGGTTACTGGTTCACGTATTCGCTCTGCTGAAGCGATGTCATCTGCACCGATTCAGGTAGTAAGTAGTGCAGCAATTGATGCTTCTGGTTCATTAAATATCCAAGATTTATTACTTGAGAATCCAGCATTTGGTTCGCCAGCTATTAGTCGTACTAACTCAAACTTCAATACGGCTAGTGCGGGTGCTGCAACCGTAGATTTACGTAACTTGGGTTCAAATCGTACTTTGGTATTGGTTAATGGTCGTCGTTATGTGTCAGGGATACCTGGTAGCTCTGCAGTAGATTTAAATACAATCCCTAGCCAATTTATTGAGCGTGTAGAGATAATGACAGGGGGAGCATCATCAGTATATGGCTCTGATGCGGTTGCAGGTGTTGTAAACTTTGTGCTTAAAGATGATTTTGAAGGCGTTGAGTTTGAAGGCCAGTATGGTGAGTCAAGCGAAGGTGATGATGAGTCTCGTCAGTTCTCTTTCACATCAGGTTTATCTAGCTCTGATGGTAAAGGCCACGCTATGTTCCACCTTGGTTATTCAGATCAAGGCGCTGTTTATTCACGTGATCGTGAGCGTTCAGAGGTTGATATATTATCAGGTATTTACTTTGAAGAAGATCCTGCTGCAAATCCAGACTCTATTTTTGATGCAGTAAGTCCATTCTTATCTTCATTCCCGCCACAAGGTCGCTTTAGTGCAGGAGATACCACATTTACCTACGATGGTAACAATAACCTACAAGATAGTTTTAGCACGAATGGTGGTGATGGTGTAGAAGCAAATGGCTTTAACCGTAATGGCGTACGTACAATTGCTATTCCAACTGAGCGTTACTTATTTGCTTCAAACGGTCGTTATGAATTAAATGACAAACATAGTTTCTTTTACGAGGGAACTTATGCAGCAACGACGACAGTGTCTGAGTTAGAGCCTTTCCCTTTTGCTTCTGATGATATCTATGCAAATGGTCAAGTACCTATTGAGTTTGATGTTAACGGTGAAATTTTAAGAAGTGCATATGTACCAGATGATATCTACAACGCAGCCACCGATACCGATGGTGATGGTTTGCGTGATATCTTTTTTGCAAAACGCCTGAGTGATATAGGTAATCGTGGTGCACGAGCAGAGCGTGATACTTTCCGTTTTGCGCTAGGTTTACAAGGTGAAGTAGGTAATGGTTGGTTTTACGACACTTACTATGTGTATGGTAAAACAAAAGAGTCACAAGTATCAGGCGGTTTAGTTAATGTACAAAGTTTCCGCCAAGGCTTAGAGTCAGTGATCGATTCACAAGATTTAGATGGCGATGGTATTACCGACGAAGCAATTTGTATTGATGCAACAGCACGAGGCTTTAATTGTGCTCCAGTAGATATATACGGGTTTAATTCACTTTCGCAAGATGCTATCGACTTTGTAACTGCACCAAGTATGCTGTCAACTTCAGTAGAGCAAGAAATTATTGGTGGTAATATTTCTGGCGATTTATTTGAATTACCAGCAGGTATGGTAGGTATTGCTACAGGCTTTGAGTACCGCGAAGAGTATTCTCGTAGTGAGTTTGATGCATTACAACAAGCGGGCTTAAATGCTGGTAACGCAATTCCAGCAACAGAAGGTTCGTTTGATGTAACAGAGTTTTATGTTGAAGCTAATATTCCTATTCTTGAAACTGTAACCATGAATGCGGCATTACGTTTATCAGACTATTCAACTGTGGGCAGTACTGAAAGTTGGAATGTAGGTGTTGATTGGGAAGTAATGGATAGCTTACGTATACGTGCCACGCGAGCTCGCTCTACTCGTGCTCCTAATATTGATGAGTTGTTTTCACCACCTTCACAAACGTTCCCAAGTGGTTTAACCGATCCATGTTTAGGTGTTGAAAATAGTGGTGGTGGAGCTACTGGTGATGCATGTCGTTTAGACTCTGGCGTCAGTAATAACATTGCAAGTAATGGTGAATTCACATTAAATCAATCTGATATTCAAGGTATTAGTGGCTTTAACCGTGGTAACCCAGACTTAAAAGAAGAAGTTGGTGACTCTGTGACTGTCGGTGTTGTATTTACACCTGAATCACTTATTTCAGGTCTTGATATTACATTAGATTATTTTGATATTGAAGTGACAGATGCCATTGTAGCAACTCCACGTCAGTTCATTTTAGATCAGTGTTATGGCGGTGGCGACGATAGTTTCTGTAGTTTTATTACGCGCCGTGATAGTGCTTCAGGTAATAATAGTGCTGGCTCGTTAGAGTTTATCGATAGTGGTGTATCAAACAGTGGTGGTTTAGGTACAGAAGGTATTGATTTAACATTAACTTATGCAGCCGATATTGGTCCAGGTGCATTTAGAACACGCTTAGCCTATACCTATTTAATGGACGGTTATTCAATTCCATTACCGGGTGCTGATAAAGATGAGTTTGCTGGCGAAATTGGTGCTTCAGAACATAAAGCGAACTGGAACTTTGGCTATAAACTAGATGATTTTGATTTTAACTGGAGCTTAACTTACATCGGTGAAGCAGACTTTGATGATCAATTCTTAAGTGGCTTTGGCATTGCTCCAGGTGGCGTTGGTATTGGTTCTGTAACTTACCATGATGCACAAGCAAGTTATCATATTAATGACTCAGTAGAACTATACGCTGGTGCAAATAATATCTTTGATAAAGAGCCTCCACGTATACTGTCGGGTGTAACTGGTTCTAGTACGGGTGTTGAAACTGATGCTGGTACATACGATGCAATCGGGCGCACTTTCTATGTTGGTTTTAGAAGTAAGTTCTAAATTCACAATGTAAATTCGTTATTAATACAAAAGCCCCTAAATGGGGCTTTTTTTAGTATAAATGCCTTTTAAACCTAAAAATATGCCAGTTATAACTCAGACATTTATTTAGTAATAAAATTAATTAATATAAAGAAGTCACTTAATTATTTAAGTGATTCTCCCATTAATTAGCCCTCGTTGAGGGCAATTATATTAACCGCTTACAGATTAATCTAAGTAAGCTTTTAACATCCAAATTAGTTTTTCTTGCTCAGAAATGTAGTCGCCCATTAATGAAGCCGTACCTTCATCGTCAGCTTCACTTGCTTGGCTTAAAATCTCACGCTGCATTTTTATTAAGGTGCTGTAACCTGCAAGTAGGTTTTCTACAGCAGCCGTGCCATCACTAATGTTTTTTGCTTCGGCGATATTACTTACTTTTAAGTAATCTGAAAAGCCATGTAGCGGTGCGCCATCAAGGGTTAAAATTCGCTCAGCGACTTCATCTACCTTTAACAATAATGAGTTATAAATTTCTTCAAATTTAACGTGTAGCTCAAAAAAGTTACGGCCTTTAATATTCCAATGAAAACCACGAGCATTCATATATTGAATTTGGTAGCTACTTAATAAAGTATTGAGTGAGTTAATGATCCCTTCGCTTTTTTCGCTGTTTAAACCAATTGCATTTACTTGTGACATCGTTTTCTCCATAACTGTGTAATAGTGAACTGCTAATAAGTATGTATTAAATAACTAAATTAATAAAATTGTTTAATTTTATTAGGTTGATAGTTTAAATCTATCGCTAGTGTTTTTACTTGTCTATTTTAAAGAGATGGGGGTGATGTCTATATTTTCTACCCATAACGTAAAATATATTTTGTATGAATTATGATCTAAATCAGGTTTTTATTGTGTGAGCGAAATAGCTATTTTATTTATTGATTTGTATCAAATTGCTCGCTGTTTATAAGCGCATACTGGCTATGTATTCACTTTTAGGAGAATGAAAATGCAAGCAAAAACAGTAAAGCAAAGTAAAGCCGAAATCATCGTAGTAGGAATTGCGTTGTTAGCTTTTGTACTTGGGTTGGTTGCTCATTTAGCTGGGGCAAGTTTTGCGAATTCAGATACTTTTGGTTATATTGCTGCGCCTATCCCATTTATATTAGGGGCTATCTTTTTAATTGCTTATAAAATAGCAGCCGCGGCTGAAGATTAATTGTTATCGTTAAGGCATTTAATAATGTAGTCGACGACTTGGCGGGAGTAAATCATACTGGTGTGGCTTAAGTGAAATACTTTGTGTTCTGCCATGCCTTTTAGCTTAGTTTCATCAAGTAATACCGTGCCATCTGATTGACTACCTTTAACTAATAACGGCATTAGTCCAATAGGTAAATCACCTGCAACACTGTAAAGTTTGGCATTAAAAGGCCAATCTAAATTTTTAGATAATAAAAATTCGACACTATTTTTTAAAAATGCTTCAAACCCTTTTTGTTGCATTTGGGCAGCAATATGGCTGCCTTGATGAGGGGTGCCCAAAGTAATGACTTTTTTAACATGGGCGCTGGTGGACGAATTTGCTTCTAAATAAGCACGGGCAATTAATCCACCCATAGAGTGACACACCAGTGCTGTTGGTTCTTCAGCAATAAGCTCATCTATTTGAGTGAAAATGGTATCGCGTTTGGGGTCAAGGGTATTATAACTTAGGTTTGAAACACGCACGCCGCTTTGCTCTAAACGCGAACATAATGGGCGCATTACAAACCCCGACATATATAACCCATGTAAAACAATAATGTTTTTAATAGCCACCTGACCCCCTAACGAGTAATTACATGAGTTGTTGAGGCTTAACCTCAATATTTGCTGCTTCGGTATTTACCCATACATCCCCATCTTGAATGGTAATGGTGAGTTTGATATTTCTATCGGCCAAGTTTGCCAATGCCTGCGTGGCTGCAAAGTCTAAACTAAAAATAGATAAGTTTTTAAAGTCGTATAATTTGGGTTGATGTTTTTGCCACCAAATTGCTTGGTTATTTTCGCCGTAGGTATACAAGATGACTTTTTTAGCCTTATTACAGGCTTTTTTAAGGCGCTTTTCATCAGGTAGGCCCAGTTCAACCCAAAGCTCAATTTCTTCGCTGTAATTAACATGCCACACCTCGGGTTCATCATCGGCACTTAAGCCTTTAGTAAACTCTAGCCCTTCGCAGTAATTTAACGCGTATGCTAACAGCCTTACCATTAAACGTTGTTCTGTTTCAGAAGGGTGCTGCGCTAAGGTAAGGTTTAAATCTTGATAGACATGGCGATCCATATCGCTTAACGATAATTGCGCTTTAATAATGGTTGATTTGAGGGCCATAAGTACTTATTAAAAAAAATTTTTCCTAGTATACCGCAATATTATGAATCACTTATTAAAAAGCGAAAATTTAGCCACTCTATAAATAGGTACATTGTTGTAAATAACATAAACTCATTAAATCTAGGTTAATAAATACTGTGGCAAGTTAAAGTATGTACCTAGTAACGATTTTTTTTTTCGAATAATAAAAAAGGAATACATGTGCTTATCGCCATATTATTAGTAAGTAGTGTTTTACTTATTGTTAGTTTACTGCCGTTGTCATATAGCCAGCACTATTTGGTAAGAAGTTGCGACTTTATTCGCTTACAAGTGGTTTATGGAGCGCTATTTTGCCTTGCTGCATTACTTATTTATACTTTTTTTATAGCATTATCACCTTGGGTATATGCAGCGCTGGTTATAAATTTAATTACAGTGGCACTGCAAAGTGTATGGATTTACCCTTACACCCTTTTTGCCCCGCACGAAGTAAAAGCCAGTAACACCAAAGCAAAAAGTGGCTTACGTATTATGAGTGCCAATGTTTTAATGTCTAACCACAACAGCGACGCACTAATCAATTTGGTAAAAAAGCATCAGCCCGACTTATTGGTTACGTTAGAAAGCGACGCATGGTGGCAAACACAAATGAGCGTACTGCATAATGATTACCCATACCGTATTAGCTGCCCGAAGGATAACCGTTACGGCATGCATATTTACAGTAAACTTAAAATTAATGAATATAAAATATGTGAGTTAGTAACGAAGGACGTACCTTCAATACACATGTTATTTGAAAGCCCTAATGGAATTGAAATGCAAGGGCACTTTATACACCCCGAGCCACCTAGTCCAACCGAAAAAGACACTTCAAGGCCGCGCGATAGTGAGCTAATAATGGTTGCAAAAGCAGTAAAAAATCCGATTAGACCGGTGGTTGTAGTGGGAGATTTAAACGATGTTGCTTGGTCGCGTAGTACACGGCTATTTATGCAGCTAAGTGGCTTTTTAGACCCCCGAAAAGGCCGCGGTTTTTATAATACATTTCATGCCAATTACTTTTTTATGCGTTGGCCGCTTGATCACTTGTTCCATAGTTCAGGGTTTAGCGTTGCAAGTATAAAACGCTTGGCTAAATATGGTTCTGACCATTTTGCGTTACTCACTGAGCTGGTTTATGAGCAAGCCGATCAACAATCACATCTTAATAAAGATAAGAGAACGGCAAAGGTAGCCGAAACACTTAAAAAAGATGACGTAGATAAAAGCCAAGTCCCTACCTTTACTAATCGTTAAGGTAGCATCACTAAAATAGCGGCAATGGCAATAAGCACTAAACCGAGTGAGTCTTGCTTTTTGAGTGGCTGTTTAAGCCATAACACAGCAATTAACATAGTAAAAAAAACTTCTATCTGACCCAGAGTTTTAACATAAGCGACATGCTGTAAGCTCATTGCACTAAACCAACCAATAGAGCCAACACAACTAAAAAAACTAATCGCAGACGTTATACCTTTAAATTGCCATAGTTTTTTTATTGTGTGTGGTTCTTTAAATAGTAAATAAGTAAGCAAAATAACAGACTGAAAAGCAATAACAAATAACAGTACCCACGCCGCAGAATGTGGAAAGATTAAGCCCGAATTTAAACTTGCCTCACGTACCCACAATGACGTTAAAGCAAAGCAACTACCACACGCCAAGCCCAAAAGTGCTGTTTTACCATCAAATTGCTTAACGCTTGTGATCCCGCTAAGTAATAACACCGCGATACCACCTAAAAATACCCCCAGCCAGCCTAAAAAGGTCAGCGCCGAACCAAAAAACAGCACGCCTAAAATAGCGGCGACTAAAGCTTCGCTTTTAGCCAGCCCTGCACCAATAGCATAATTGTTCATTTTAAAGAGCTTAACCATTAATCCAGTTGCCAAAATTTGCATCACACTCGCGCCGACAATATATCCCCAAAAGGCAGTGTTAAAACTAGGTGTAGTGGTGGGCTGATATTGGTAAAGTCCATATAGATAAAGAGCCGCTAATGGGCTGGCAACAATAAAGCGTGAAAGAGTGACCCCCGCAACACTAACATCACCACTTAGCTTGCTTTGTAAAGCATTGCGCCAGGCTTGCATAAAAGCAGCCAAAAATGTGAATAAAATCCATGCCATAACAATATCTTAAAAAATAAATTTATGCACCAAATCTAGCAAGCAACGCGCAGTATAGCCAGTGTTTAATACCGAGGGTTACCGTTATAAGCTGCGACAATTTGTCACATTTTAAAACGGTGCTGGGTTGCTATTATAAAGACGATGTTATTGTGAGCCGCCAATAATAGTCATAAATTAATTTGGCGGCTTTTTTATTTATGTTTATGATAAGCACTTCACACATTAATAGAGAACACCATGACAACATTAGTAATATGTGCGCTGATGGCCGTACTTATGCCTTATTTCGCCAAAGTGCCCGTTGCCATTGCCATGAGCAAGCTAGGCGGCTACGACAATAAACACCCCAGAGCACAACAAGCAAAACTAACCGGCATGGGCGCACGTGCACTGGCGGCACATCAAAATTGTTTTGAATCACTCGCTGTATTTGCCATTGCCCTAGGAGTCGTTTTTGGTACTCATTCTGTAGGAGCTCTCACCGAAACTCTCGCCGTTACTCACATCGTATCGCGTATTTTATACTGCACTTTTTATTACATGAATCTCGACATTTTACGTTCATTAGTGTGGTTTATAGGTTTAGGCACCGCAATAGCCATGATAGTAGTGAGCTTGTAATTGTTGCTAAGGGAGTATTTATAGCCGATAAAGTGAAGATAAGACTTAACGCTCTAAATCATAGGCATTTACGATAAATTTAATTCATTTTGTAGTAAACTCCCTTTATAAACGAAATGTACGACAAGCATGCTTTGCTTTGAGTACCCCCATCAGTACCCATGGCCTACGGCCTGAAATTAAAGGTCATAAAAATCAAATGAGTAGAGCAGGAATACAGTGGTTCCCTGGGCATATGAATAAAGCCCGTAATGAAATTAAAGAAATCATGCCGCAAATGGATGTGATTATTGAAGTGCTTGATGCGCGTATTCCTTACAGCAGCGAGAACCCGATGGTGGCGACGTTGCGTGAAGGTAAGCCGGTCATCAAAATTTTAAATAAGGCAGACTTAGCTGACCCTAAAATGACCCAGCAATGGAAAGCATACTTTGAACAAGAAAGTGGTGTGAAGGCGATTGCATTTGGTAATGATAAAGCGGGTCAGGTTCATAGTATTAATGAGTTATGTAAAAAATTAGTGCCGCATAAGGTGGGGGCTGATAAGCAAATAAAAGCCATGATTATGGGTATTCCAAACGTGGGTAAGTCGACTTTAATTAATACCTTAGCAGGGCGCATTGTAGCCAAAACCGGTAATGAGCCGGCGGTAACAAAAGCGCAGCAGCGTATTAAGCTTGAAGACGGCATTATGCTTTACGATACTCCGGGCATGTTATGGCCTAAGGTTGAAAATGAAAACTCGGGTTATCGTTTAGGTGCGACAGGGGCTATTCGTGATACAGCCCTTGAGTATGAAGAGGTCGCAAGCTATACCGCTGAGTATTTATTGCAGGCGTATCCTGAGCTTTTAAAAGCGCGTTATAAAATTGATGAATTACCACAAAGTGATTGGGAATTTGTTGAAATGGCGGGTAAAAAACGCGGATGTATCCGTGGTGGCAATCAAATTGATACCTACAAGATGTCTGAAATTTTAATTAATGAATTGCGTGACGGTATTATTGGGCGCATTACGATGGAAACGCCACAAATGCGTGAGGAAGAAGAGGTTATGGTTGCAGGTCTTCGTGCTGCTGCTGAAGCTAAAAAAGCGGCTAAAGAAGATGAGAAAAAGCAGCGTAGGGCTCGTGCGCGAAAAAATCGTCGTTAATAGTTTAAATTTACTTATTTTCAGACATAAAAAAAGCCCGAAAGGGCTTTTTTAGTGTCATATCTACCGTCACCGATATGAGCAATGTAGCAAGTAAAATAGTAGGGCGGAAACGCGTTACCAACATCAAGGGGCATTGCGGTTAATAACACGTTACCATAGCTGTTAACGTGCGCTACACGTTGTTTCAGGGTCGAGAAACAATGATTCATTCCGTCACAAGTGGGTATGCATTCCCGTCTTGTTGATATTGATTATCAGTTAGATTTAAGTGTCTGTCAACACTTAAATGCAAATAATTCTTATTTTACTTTGTTTGTTTTTTCTTCATTCCTTGATTTGTGTTGTTGAAAACATAAACAAAGCCGCCGCTGTATTAAAATCAACCACCTTACTCATGCTGTCATTTTTTAATTGATTTATTTAACCACAGTAAAGTACATCTGAATTGTGGCTTATATTGAGCAACTAACTGTAATCACTCATATTAAGTACAGGTTTAAGCTTGAGATATAACTTTTTTTGAATTGATTGCATTTTAAGCGACTTGTATGGTGATGTTTGTCTTAAGTAATGCTATACTCCCGCCGAATAATTTTTCGACTTTATTAAGAGTAAAATAATGGCAGATTTATCGAAGTACAGAAACATTGGTATTTTCGCGCACGTTGATGCGGGTAAAACCACTACTACTGAGCGTATCCTGAAGCTTACAGGTACTATCCACAAAACAGGTGAGGTTCATGATGGTGAATCTACTACCGATTTCATGGATCAAGAAGCTGAGCGCGGTATTACTATCCAGTCTGCGGCAGTAAGCTGTTTCTGGAAAGATCACCGCTTTAACGTTATCGATACTCCTGGACACGTTGACTTCACTGTTGAAGTTTACCGTTCACTTAAAGTATTAGATGGCGGTGTTGGTGTATTCTGTGGTTCTGGTGGTGTTGAGCCACAATCAGAAACTAACTGGCGCTACGCTAACGAATCAGAAGTTGCACGTATCATCTTCGTAAACAAATTAGACCGTATGGGTGCTGATTTTTACCGTGTAACTGAGCAAGTACGTAAAGTACTTGGTGCAGTACCATTAATCATGACTTTACCAATCGGTATAGAAGATGATTTTGTTGGTGTTGTTGATGTTTTAACTAAACAAGCATACGTTTGGGATGACACTGGTCTTCCTGAAAACTACGAAATCACAGACGTTCCTGCAGACATGGTAGACAAAGTTGATGAGTACCATGAAATGCTTATCGAAACTGCTGTAGAGCAAGACGATGATCTAATGGAAGCTTACATGGAAGGTGAAGTACCTTCTGTTGAAGATATCAAACGTTGTATCCGTAAAGGTACTCGTGACCTTGCTTTCTTCCCTACTTTCTGTGGTTCAGCATTCAAAAACAAAGGTGTTCAATTAGTACTTGACGCTGTTGTTGATTACTTACCATCTCCTACAGAAGTTGATCCTCAACCTCTTATGGATGAAGAAGGTAACGAAACTGGTAGCCATGCGATTGTATCTGCTGACGAAACATTTAAAGCGTTAGCATTTAAGATCATGGATGACCGTTTTGGTGCATTAACATTCGTACGTATTTACTCAGGTAAACTAAACAAGGGTGATACTATCCTTAACTCGTTTACTGGTAAAACTGAGCGTGTTGGCCGTATGGTTGAGATGCAAGCCGATGAGCGTAAAGAGTTAACTAGCGCACAAGCTGGTGACATCATCGCTATCGTAGGTATGAAAAACGTACAAACTGGTCACACTCTATGTGATCCTAAAGACCCAGTTACACTTGAGCCAATGGTATTCCCAACTCCAGTAATCTCGATTGCTGTACAGCCTAAAGATAAAGGCGGTAATGAGAAAATGGGTGTTGCTATCGGTAAAATGGTTGCAGAAGATCCATCTTTCCAAGTTGAGACTGATGAAGATTCAGGCGAAACTATCCTTAAAGGTATGGGTGAGCTTCACTTAGATATCAAAGTAGATATCCTTAAGCGTACTTACGGCGTAGACCTTGTTGTTGGTCAACCACAGGTTGCTTACCGTGAAACTATCACTCGTGAAATCGAAGATAGCTACACGCATAAGAAACAATCTGGTGGTTCTGGTCAGTTCGGTAAAATTGATTACCGCATCAAGCCTGGTGAGCCTAACTCAGGTTTCACGTTCACTTCATCAGTTGTTGGTGGTAACGTACCTAAAGAATTCTGGCCTGCAGTTGAGAAAGGCTTTAAGTCAATGATGACTGAAGGTGTTCTTGCTGGCTTCCCAGTACTTGACGTAGAAGTAGAACTTTACGATGGTGGCTTCCACGCCGTGGATTCATCTGCAATTGCATTCGAAATCGCTGCTAAAGGCGCTTTCCGTCAATCGATCCCTAAAGCAGGCGCACAACTTCTTGAGCCAATCATGAAAGTTGACGTGTTCACGCCAGAAGATCATGTTGGTGATGTAATCGGTGACCTTAACCGTCGTCGTGGTATGTTAAGTGACCAAGAAGCTGGTTTAACAGGTGTTCGTATTAAAGCAGACGTTCCGTTATCAGAAATGTTTGGTTACATCGGTTCTCTACGTACAATGACATCAGGTCGTGGTCAGTTCTCTATGGAGTTCTCTCACTACTCAGCATGTCCACAAAACGTAGCTGACACTGTAATTGCTGCAGAAAAAGAGAAAAAAGCAGCTAAGTAATTAGCTCTTAAACTCTTTAAAAAAACCCGCACTTGTTGCGGGTTTTTTATTGCTTAAAATTTAGTTTAAGCTGAGCTTGTAAGGTTATGGTTATGGTTAGAGCTTTAAAGCGTTGTGTGTGGCTACTCAGAATGAATATTGAAAAGTTAAATCATCGTAAATTAGAGGGGAACTTCTTATTTTTATACGGTGTGATGCAATCTTAAAGCCGCTTATTTAATCATATACAGAGTGAAGCATGATTTATATACTATGAGTATTTAACGCTTTTGGCTGTATTGTTAAAAGCCAAAAAAAAGGGAGTAACTAAGTTACTCCCTTTTATTTATGCAAATTTTTTACTTAGTCTTTTTTTTATCTTGGCCTTAAATCTTAATGTACTTTGTTTATTAAATGATTGTATTTTCATAACCACAGGCGTGTCTGTAGGAAGTACAGGGATCGTTAGCTGTGCATTATTTACAGGTACTTCAATTGTTGCCAAGTGATGTTTTAAATCGGTTAGTACTTTGTCGTTATCAACTTCGCTTGGACAAATAAATAACCCTACCTTTTTACAAAATAAGCCAAGCTCTATACTGCTAGAATAACGTACTAAAGGAGCGGCTAGTAATAACCCTAATAAAATAGGCGATAACCACCAAAAAAATGTCGGGGTAAAGTAATACGTGCCGGCTCCCCACAATATGGCTACCACAGTTGAAAACAGTGTGTAACTAAAAGCTTCGCGCCATGCGACCATACGCCCTTCACGGGGCTGTGCATCCCACGATACTTTTTTACCTAAGAATACGCATATTACAAAATAAGCATGAAAAACCATCATAAGTGGCGCTACTATAATAGCGAAAACAGTTTCGATAATAGAGCCTGCTATTAACTTTAATGTGCCACCAAAGCGTTTATTTCTATGTACTAGCGTAACGATAATACCCATTAGTTTAGGAACAAGTAATATGATAATAGTTAAATATAATAGCGAGTCGATTAAGTCGGTTTTAGCTATTTGCCAAGTAGGAAATAATTGATAAACGCGGTTAAAGTAAACATCGCTATTTAGGGCTCGAGTGACAGCATCTATAGTGCTTAAAGCAAGCATTGAAAGCCAAATTAATGATGAAATGTAGGCGGTTGCGCCTAATAAAAAATGAAACTTGCTCATTAACTTCAATTTAGTCGAGCCAAGTAGACCTAAGTGTTGAATATTACCTTGTACCCAGCGTCTATCACGAATTGCGTAGTCTAATATATTGCTCGGGACTTCTTCGTAACTGCCTTCAATGTCGCTTAATAGTAGTACATCCCAGCCTGCACTATGTAGTAACGAGGCTTCAACAAAGTCGTGACTTAATATATCACCACCAAAAGGTGCTTTTCCTTTCAGTGTTGGAAGCCCACAGCAGTTAATAAAGGCATCAACTCTAATAATGGCATTGTGACCCCAATAGTTTGCTTTATCGGTTTGCCAAAAAGCTGAGCCAGTCGCTAACATTGGGCTGTAAAGTACAGAGGCAAATTGTAAAAAACGACCAAAAAATGTTTCTTGGCGTACAGGAATCGGGATCGTTTGAATTAAACCTGCTTGAGGGTTAGCTTGCATACTGCTGGTGAGTTCTAACATGCATTTACCGGTCATGACACTATCTGCATCAAGTACAATCATGTGGTCGTACTGACTGCCCCAGCGTTCACAAAATTCAGTTAAGTTACCCACTTTTCTATGCTTGTTATCTTCACGGCGACGATAAAAAACATGTTTAGCTGTATCACCTAAACGCTCACACAATGCATGCCAAGCGCTTAACTCATTTTTTGCTATGGTTGTGTCTTGTGTATCGCTTAGTAAGTAAAAGTCAAAGTGTTCGAGCTCACCGGTTTCTTTTAATGATTGCAGGCTCACTTCAAAACCCGCAATAACACGGTGAGTATCTTCGTTATAAATAGGCATAACCACAGCTGTTTTTTGTTTTTTTAATGCTGCGTTATCTATTTTAATTGGTTTTATACGCTTTAACGTGAGTGGATCAATGCGCAATAGCTGTAATACAAAACCAATCGCGCCACTGCAAAATGCCGTAACAATCCACGCAAAGGTGATTGAAAACAATACAAGCAAGGCAGACTCAAGTAACGTTAAGCCATTTGAGCTTAAAATTTCGAACATTATTGATATGCCATAACCTGAAATGGTTAAAGCCGTAATGGCGAATAACCATACTCTTAATGTTTTAAAAGGCATCGGAGTTCCTTTTCCTTTATTACTTGATGTCATTTGGGTACCAAACATAACTCCATACCTCGCTAATTTCTTTATTACGTAACTTTAATGATAAACGCATATCTACCGGTTGATCATCTTGAGGGGCTATTTTAAATGCCACACGCCAGCCTAAATTGTTTGGCAGTTTTTGTACTGTAATATCTCTAACTTCACCTGTTGAAAGTTGTATATCTGCATTTAAATCAAGCATTTTTGATAATGAATTAATATCTGCACCAGAAAAATCAACAGTAAATTGGCGGTGACTCTCTGGTGGCGGATTATCTTCACCCGGCAGTGCGGCACTGCCAATACGTGTTCTTAATACACGCGCTTTTTGGTGTTGTGCTAAAAATGCATTAAACGTACTCATTTTATAACTAAGCTTAAGTGAGTCACCTGCTTTAAGTTGTTTTTCTGGTACCCAGTAGCTCACAATATTATCGTTTGTTTCGGTATCTGTTGGTATTTCTACCAGTTCTACTCGGCCATTGCCCCATTCGCCTTGCGGTTCAATCCATAAACTTGGACGTGCATGATAATGTGCTTCGGTATCAAGGTAGTTATTGAAATCGCGATCGCGCTGCGCTAAACCAAACCCTTTTGGGTTGTGGTACGAAAATGAGGTTACACTCAGTTGTGTGGGATTATTTAATGGGCGCCATACCCATTTGTTATCCTCTGATTGCGTTAATAAACCATCGGAGTCGTGTACTTCTGGTCGGTAATCGTCAAAAAACTTAGTGCTGTTTTCACCGTGATAAAACATACTCGTTAGAGGGGCTACGCCTAGTTTATTAATATCTTTACGGGCAAATACTTCCATGTCTACATTGACTAAAGTACTGGTTGTTGGATCTATTTTAAATTTGTATGCACCTGTTACAGATGGACTATCTAGTAGCGCAAATAAAGTGATTTCGGTTTGTTCTGGTTGAGGTTTTACTAACCAAAACTCTTTAAATACAGGGAACTCTTCACCTGAGTTTTCTGCAGTATCAATTGCCAGTCCTCGTGCTGATAAGCCATACACTTGTTTTGGGCCGACTACTCGAAAGTAAGATGCGCCTTGGAAAACCATGATTTCGTCTTTGTACTCATTGGTATTCAATGGATAGTGTAGTCTAAATCCGGCATGACCAAGTTGAGTGCCTTCAAGGCTTTTATCTATTTCGTCTTTTAGTGGCGTCGCTGTGCCATCGTACTGATAAAAGTCAGTACTAAAAGGAAGGCGAGTGCGTTTTGCTTGCTCATCAATTGTATTTATTGTGATAGGGGTTTTGTATAAAAAACCAGGGTGGAATAATTGTAATTCGTACAAACCTTGGTCACGCCAAACCGATTTTTCAGTTTTAAAGCGAATAGAGCGGTAATCTTGATAGTCTATATCATTAAGGGTATCTAAGTTTATTTCGGTGGGGGCTTTATACTCTTCAGCCGCTAATTTTTTAGCTCGAGCACTGATCACGCCAAACAAATCACTTTGTTCTATTTTTGCTTCTACTGTATCTGCAATGGCTTCACTGGTGCTTAGTAGTGCAGCAAAAATAATAACTAAGCCTAGTAAAGGTTTACTTTTATTTAGCTTATTTATTAACAGAGGGGTGAGTTGTTTCATGTTATCTCCTTTATATAAAACACAGAGTATTTTTTGTAATACCTGTTACCCACTTTAAATGGCGCGCGAGAGGTATAAATAGTCTATTAACTATAAAGGATGTTTGCTGAAGCTTATCTGAATTTTTATTAATAAAAAAGCCGCGTTTGCGGCTTTTTTCTAATACTTAATGGTTGTTTATTTCTTTTTTAGTCTACGCACTACTGAAAGTGGCGCAAGTAATAAAGATAACCATAGCAATGAACCTGATGAGTCGTTTTCATCATTTGAACGTAAGTTGTTCACTGTTACAACAACGGTTTGTTCTTGCGATAAATTACCTGCACTGTCTTGTGCTTGAACAGTAAAGGTAATGCGATTTTCAAATTCATAGTCAACTTCACCAGCAACTAGCAGTTGGCCTTGGCCGTTAACACTAATGCTATCGGTACCAGAAACAATAAACTTGGTGACAGGAGTTGTATCAGCATCAGGGTCACTAAATACTAATTGACCAATAACAGTACCTACTGCTGAATTTTCATCAACAGAGAAAGTTTGATCGGCATCTACAACCGGTGTTCTGTCTGTAGATTTAATGTCAATAACCACTGGATCATGATCTGATGCACGATATGCACTTTCAGAGTATAAGCTTGCAACTTGAGCATCGGTTTTGTACTCAACGTTATAATCTAAAATAGCAGGTTCATCTGCATTTATATGCCAATCACTTGCAGCAACAACTTTACTAAGCATGCTTTGTGTTGCAACTGCGTGATCTAAACTGCCCAGGCGACCAGAGAAACTGTAAGAATAACCTAAAGTATCGCCATCAATTTCAGCAACGACATTGTGATAACCTTTATCAGCGAATGCTAGAATAGGTTCTTCCATTGCGTAAGCATTCATATCACCAACAAGAATGATATCTTCATCTTCTACGCCAGTAGGGTAGGTATCTAACCAATCTGCGAATGCATTAGCACCTTGCGTTCTGATTTCATTCCAACAACTCTGACCATTACCTAAATCAGCGTTATCACCATCAGCGCTACCACAGCTTTTTGATTTTAGGTGAGCAACAGCCACTGTAAATACTTCTGCACTATCAATTGATTTAAAGCTTTGCGCGATAGGTGCACGGTTACTGTAATCAAAAGGTGACTCGGTTGTTATCGCAGCGGTTCCTATTTCTTCTACTTTATTAGCACGGTAAATAAGTGCAGTCGTGATGTCATCAGTACCAATTTGGTCGACATTAAAATCAACATAAGCATACTCGTTATCACGGTCTTCATCATTTAATGCATCAACTAAGCTAGCAATTGCACTTGAAGAGCCAAAACCATCATTTTCAATTTCCATTAAGCCAACAACGTCAGCTTCAAGTGCTGTAATTGCACTTACAATTTTTGCTTCTTGACGAATAAATTCAGCTTCAGTGCTCGCACCACGGCTTGTTGGGAAGCCATCGCCATTACCGTCACCATTGAAGTAGTTTAAGACATTAAAGCTAGCAACACGTAGGTCTGCATCTTCATGTAATTCAGGTGCATCTTCACGAGGGTTTGTCGCTATAATGCTTGGTGTTTGAGTTGGGTGTAAGCGGTATAATGAGAAACTGTAGCCCATAACACCTGTGATTGAGCTAACGCTATCACCTAAACGTAATGTATTGTATGCATCTAATCCTGGGCTTGGGTATGCGATTACTTCAGGGTTTTGTGTCGTAGAGCCATCATCAACTAAAATTACTTTTTTTAAGTTTTCAGCTTCTACGGCAAGAGCCGCATCACCAGCAACAGCAACTTGAGTCCCTTGGTATAGGCGCTCAGTACCTAGTTCAAACTCACCGTAACGGCCTAGGCCATAGTTATTTGTAACCATTAAAGTTTGATCAAAAGTAACTAACATACCTTCGTATGCTTCTAAATCTGCCACATCTTCTACAGGTAATGAAACGACTGTCGGTGTTACAGTCATAGCTGTACCACATACTGTTACTGCGCTGACATTACTTAACTGAGTTGCATCATAATATTCAGCTGCTTCACCTTTTACGCGAACATAATCACCCACACTGACAACGGTATCGGTATAATAAACAAATATACCTTCAGATGTTGCTGCGTTATCGTCAACGTCTGCTTCTAATGACGTAATGAAGAAGCCATCAAGCCCATCATCACCTTGGAAGCTTGCGGTAACAATACCTTCTACTTCAACTTCAGTGCCCTCTAGTGGATTTGCTCCATCAGCACCTTGAATTGCGCTAATTAATGTTTTTTCAGCTTCACAAGTTAAAACGATTACCGGTTCTGGCTCTGGCTCAGGTTCTGGCTCAGTTGACCCTGAAGCATTGTGAGAACCCAGTCCAGAGAAAGTATCTTGATCAAACTCTTCCCATTCTTCACCAGGAGAAAACTCAGTGGTATATGCAGTACGACCACTGATAACAGATGACTTACGGCGCAGTGTTTTATTTTGAGTTTGCGCGTCATCATCTGACCAAAAAGACCCTGGATCAACACCAAATTGACCAAAGCTGTCTACTACAGCGCCATCTTTGATTAGTAATAAAGCATCATCGCCATTAAAGTTTGTGACTGATGATGTTACATCAGCAATGCTGGTTACATCATCTACTGCACTTGCATTGGCAATTACATAAGTACCATTAGCTTCTAAAGTAACGTCACTTAAATCAAGTGTATTGGTTGGTGAGTCAATTGTATCTTTACCGTTAGAATAAAGAGATATACTGTAGCCAGTTAGATCTAATGCTGCGCTACTGGTGTTATATAGTTCAACTGCTTTATTGTTACCACTACCTTCAATATATTCCGAAATGATAAGGTTAGCAGAGGCTGGTGCACTAAGGCTTGCAAGTACAAGCGCTAGTGGTGTTATTTTTGTTTTTAACATTTTTTTATTATTCCCGTGTTTTTATTCCCCACATGGGGAGTACCAGTGTATGGAAATAACATGACAAAAATAATACTCAATTGTAAATAATTGTAAATGGAGTGTGTTTTTAATTGTTTTTTAGGTTAATTAAATGCTCAACTTACCTATATATTAATAAAATAAGTTAATTAATAAGTAAGGTGAGCATTATAATGCCTATTTTTTACTCAAATAAACTGCGACTTGTTTTGCAAAGTAAGTTAAAATACCATCAGCACCTGCGCGCTTAAAAGCTAGTAATGACTCCATAATTGTAGCCTCTTCAGCAAGCCAACCATTATCAATAGCTGCTTTGTGCATGGCATATTCGCCGCTAACTTGATAAGCAAAAGTCGGTACTCCAAATTCTGTTTTTACTCTGCGTACAATATCTAAATATGGCATACCGGGTTTTACCATTACCATATCAGCGCCTTCTTGCAGGTCTAATGCAATTTCGCGCACTGCTTCGTCCGAATTGGCTGGATCCATTTGGTAATTTTTTTTATCTGCGCCTTTTAAGTTGCCCGCAGAGCCGACAGCATCTCTAAATGGCCCATAATAACTTGATGCATATTTTGCAGAGTAAGCCATAATTCGTGTATGGATATGCCCGTCTGCTTCGAGTGCCTCGCGAATTGCGCCGATTCGTCCATCCATCATATCTGATGGAGCAACAATATCAGCACCCGCTTGTGCGTGAGAGAGTGCTTGTTTCACTAAAATTTCAGTTGTAATGTCATTCATTACATACCCAGTTTCATCGATAATTCCGTCTTGTCCATGGGTAGTAAAAGGGTCTAATGCCACATCGGTGATCACGCCAAGTTCAGGAAAATGTGATTTAAGCTCCCTCACGGTACGTTGAGCTAAACCATCACTGCTGTAAGCTTCTTCGGCATATAAAGATTTTTTATCGCTTGGTGTGACGGGAAAAATAGCAATAGCCGGAACCCCTAAGGCGACCAACTCTTCTGCTTCTTGTAGCAGTAAATCAATAGACAGTCGTTCAATGCCTGGCATTGACTCGATTTTTTCACGGCGGTTATGCCCTTCAAGTACAAATACAGGGTAAATAAGATCGCTCACAGTTAATTGGTTTTCTGCCATTAAGCGCCGAGAAAAGTCATCACGGCGCATTCTGCGCATACGTGTGTATGGGAAAAGATCGAGACCCGATTGAGCCATGTAAATACTCCTATTCTTCTATTGGAAAACTAACAACTTTATTTCGACCGTTTTGCTTTGCATGGTAAAGCGCTTTATCTGCATTGTTAGTAAAAATGTCAGGTTGCTTTATATCAGTTGCGATACAGCTGTAGACGCCCGCACTGATAGTGACAGAAATTATATTATCATCGGCAGTGATTTGGCTTTGTTCTACTGCTTTTCGAACACGCTCAGCAATCTCAAGCGCCCCAAACTTTGCCGTGTTCGGTAATAAAAGCACAAATTCTTCACCGCCGTAGCGTGCAGCTTCATCCAGCGGGCGCCTAATTATTGTTTGCAGAATATTCGCTACATTTTGAATGACTAAATCACCCGCTAAATGACCGTAGCTATCATTTACCTGTTTAAAGTGGTCAATGTCGAGCATAATGAGGCTTAACTCCGTTTGCTCACGTCTTGAACGACGCAGTTCCATGATTAACTTTTTATCAAAAAATCGACGGTTTTTAACACCTGTTAGCGCATCTTCCATGTTGAGCTGCTCTAATTCTCGGTTTTTTTCTTCAAGCTCACCAAGTGTTACCTGCAATTCAAATGTACGCTCATTAACTTGTGACTCAAGTTCTTCTCGTGCTTGCTCTTGTAACTCAAGCCTCTCTTTCAATAAGGTATCTTGTGCAGCACTTTCAGCGATGACGGCTTGTTGATTAGCGACTTGTTCATCTCGTTGCAAAATAAATAACTTCATTACTGCGTAACTGATACAAGATGCGCTTGATAAGTAACACATAAACACAAATATGATCGATGTACGTGGGAGTGCATAAATACCAAAAACAACGAATATTAAGTAAATAAAGACAATAAAATAAAAAAGTAATGCAATAAGAAAGGCTTTTGCGGGGCCTGTTGCGTGCTGTTTAATACTGCAAGCTGTGGTGATTAAGTAACTGATAATTAAAAAGGGAGTGATGATCAGCGCTGTTTTTGAAATTACTGCGATAGGAAATAGCCAAATAAATAATACGCAGACTAAAAATACACTATTAATGAGTCTTTTCGGTTTATCCCACCAAGCGTTTTTAATACCGCAAATACGTTTTTCTAACGGTGCAAATAGTAATGCGTTAAACATGAGTAGTATAGGAATGATAACTTGTTGTAGTGAAGGTAAGTTTGGATGGAAATACCTAAAGCCATAGCCCGAAATATAAAATAATAAGCACCATAACGTTAGAGTAAGCACACCAGCGTATGCAAAATATAATTTACCAGAAAACCCATACAAAACTAAATGAGTCAGCGCCATTGAAAGAACAAAGCCAATCAACAGACCATTAATTGAATTAACCTTACTTTTATGTACTAAATAGGTATCTTGTTGCCATAAGTGCAGGGGAACTCTAACTCCGGCTTCATTTTCAATTTTAGCGATTATTGTATTTTGACTATGTGCAGCTAATGCCAGCTTTATTACAAATGACTCGCTTTTAATTTGCCTAGCAGAGATCGGTAATGAGTCTCCAAGGGTCGTTGAACTAATTAAAGTTTCGCCTTGAAATTGAAATACCTTGGCTAATTTTATTAATGGATTATCAAGAGATAGTAAAGTGTTAAAGTGAGTAGGCTGCGTATTGTTAATCGTAAATTTAATCCACACAGGCTGTTGTAAAAAACCTAAATTTAGAGAATGGTCGTTTAGAGTTTGCCATTGATTATCGCTCAGCATGAGTGCTTGCTCAACGCTACCTGGCTTTAGTGAATACATTAAAGAGGTGATTTCTTGATGTTTAAAGTGCTCATTAACTGTAATTGAGCTAGCAAAACTAGCATAGCTAAGCGCAAACAAATATATCGCTAAAATATACTTTAGGCTCTTCATGTATTGTGCTCTAAATTAAAAAGAGTATAAAAGTTTTTAGTTGTTTGCGTTGCAACAACGTCATCAGGCAATTTATAAAGTTGAGCTATAGTGTGGCAAACATAGGATAAATATGCGGGCTCATTTTTACGGGACTTAGGTTTCGGTTTTATGGTTCGTGGAATTAAAAAAGGCGCATCAGTTTCTATTAATAACTTATCTAATGGAATACTAGGAATTAGCTGCTGTAATTCTTTTCCTCGGCGTTCATCGCAAACCCACCCGGTAATACCAATATAAAGGCCTAAGTCTAAATAATTTTTTAGTGCCTCAGCGTTACCAGTAAAGCAATGTAAAACACCTTGTACTTTAAACTCTTTTAAAATATTCAGCATATCTTCGCTGGCATCACGTTCATGCAAATAAACGGGAAAATTAAGTTGTTCAGCTAATGCTAATTGTCTTCGAAATACGTTGCGTTGAATGTCTCGAGGGGAAAAGTCACGGTTATAATCTAAGCCACATTCACCAATGGCGATCACTTTTTTATTACTAGCAAATAAACTTAATTGTTCTTCTAAAGTGTTGTCTGCTGTTTTAGCATCGTGGGGATGCACACCTACGGTGGCATATAGGTTATGATTTTGTGCAAGCGTTAACGCTGATTCAGAGCTACTAATATCACATCCAATAACCAGCATATTCGACACTCCCGCAGCATGGGCGCGGGCAATTATATCAGTGTGCTGGTTATCAAATTGTTGGTTAGTTAAATTAACGCCGGCATCTATCATTATTAAGCTAATTTGTACGTTTTACGCGAATTGAGCGGTTTTGATTTGCTTTTTTCAATAAAAATGAATTAAACACGCCTCGGCTGATAATAATTTTATCTTCGGCTGTTAACTTCATACTATCTGAGCCAATCTGGCGCCATTGTTGCCCATTATCTAAGGTGATAATTAGCTCACCATAAGGTGCCTTTTTAATTGAAGTAACGGTTGCTTTTATTTCAGTTGCTTTTCCTTTGGTTATTTCTTTATGCTCTAAACCAAAGTCATCTTTTTTCACATCGCTTTTTGTATTATCTGTCACTATTGGTGCGCTTGCTTGCACCATTTCTTTTGCAGCGATGCTTGGGACACTACTTGTATTTTGTGATGCTGCTTTGCCCGCGATAATATTGTCATAGCATAATAAGCGGTTAAAATCGTTTTCGATTAAGCTACATGCTTCTAGTGCCTGGGTATTTATTTGTGCATGAGCGCTAAAAATAGGGGTACTAAATAAGACGATAAGTGAGAGTATTTTTTTCATTGTTATTCCTCTGGTTTTTGTTTGGGTTTTGCAGTGTAGATATTTGCTAAAATTAACCCTAATTCAAATAAAACTAGCATAGGTACTGCCAGAAGTGTTTGTGATAGTACATCTGGAGGCGTTAAAAACATCGCGACAACAAACACACCAACCACAATATAAGGACGCTTTTCTTTTAAGCTTTGCGTCGTCGTTGCTCCACTAAAACATAAAAGCATAATGGCAACGGGTATTTCAAAAGCCACACCGAATGCAAAAAATAGCTTTAAAACGAAACCTAAATAGCTACTTATATCAGGCGCTAAAGTCATCATTTGTGGGCCAACACTGGTAAAAAAACCTAAAATAATAGGGAGCACCACAAAGTAGCAAAAAGCAATACCGCTATAAAATAACAATATACTTGATGCCAATATTGGTATTAGCATACGCTTTTCATGTTGATATAGACCAGGAGCAATAAACCCCCATATTTGATGTAATATCCATGGAAACGCAGCAAATAAGGCAACAAATAACGTTAATTTAAATGGGGCAAAAAAAGGTGCCGTTACATCGGTTGCAATCATTGTTGCAGTGCTAGGCAGGTGTGCCACTAAAGGCGCTGCAACAAAGCTATAAATATCATTTGCAAAGTAAATGAGCCCTAAAAATATAACCAAAATACTTAATAATGATCTTATTAGTCTGCCTCTGAGTTCAATTAAGTGCCCCACAAAACCAGATTGCGCTTTATCACCCATTATTTTTTATACCATTATATATATTGACCACAGCGTGCTTATTTAATTTCATTTTTATTTTCAATCTTACTATCTTCAACAAGATCAGCTTCATCGTTGCGTTTGTAGCTGTGTGTTACAGATTCAGCCGCTTTTTTTAATTCATCCAGCGATTCTTTTAACTCGGGTGCCAGATCGGTTAAATTTTGTTGTTCAGCTTTTTTTAAATTGTCGTGTAGTTCTTGCACACGCAGCTCTTCACTCACTTCAGCTTTAACCGAATTGGCAAGTGACTTTAATGTTTTTATCCAGCGGCTTACAGTGCGAATTGCTACCGGCAGGCGCTCAGGTCCTAATACAACTAAGCCGACGATGCCAATTACAACCAGTTCCCACATGCCCATGTTTATTAAACCTTGTTATCGTCTTTTGCTTTTTCGCTATTTTGCGCCGAAGTTTCTGATTTTTGAATTTGTTCTGATGGCTCTACTTCGGCAGGTTTGTCATCGGCCATTGCTTTTTTAAAGCCTTTTACTGCACCACCAATGTCACCGCCCATGCCGCGCAATTTTTTAGTACCAAAGATAAGTACGATAATTGCTAATATAACCAATAGCTGCCAAATACCAATGCCACCTAACCCCATGTTATTCTCCTATTGAAAAATGAATGATTACCATACTAATTATACGCCCACTTACTAAAATAGCACTTTGTTTATATGCGCCGCCAAGCGCTAAAAAAACTGATTAATGATATCAAACCAACAATACTTGCAGCTAATAAATCATTTGCCAAATAGCACATTGCAGCAACGATCAATGTACTTGCACCAAGTAAACCTAGCAACATTGGTTTTTGTGACTGATGCTGAACCTGAGTTTGTTGCTGAGGTATTCTTTTTAGGTTTTGATAAATTAAATCAGGTAATTCGGGCATTTTCTCTGCCCAAAAAGGTAAGTTAGCATACATTTGTTTCATTACTGATAACGGGCCCACTTGTTCTTTTACCCAATCTTCTAAAAATGGTTTGGCTGTTTTCCACAAATCAAGCTGTGGGTAAAGTTGACGACCTAAACCTTCAACATACAGTAATGTTTTTTGTAAAAGTACTAATTGAGGTTGTACTTGCATGTTAAAGCGTCGCGCAGTATTAAATAAGTTAACCAACACATGACCAAACGAAATCTCAGCTAAAGGCTTATTAAAAATAGGCTCACATACCGTTCGTATCGCAAATTCAAACTCTTCTACACTGGTATCAGCAGGCACCCAGCCAGAGTCAACATGTAGTTGTGCTACTTGGCGATAATCTCGATTAAAAAATGCAATAAAGTTTTCGGCTAGATAACGCTTATCTTCTTTATTTAAAGTACCAACAATACCACAATCAATACCAATATATTTAGGGTTTTCAGGGTGCTCAGTGGAGACAAAAATATTTCCTGGGTGCATGTCAGCATGAAAAAAGCTGTCTCTAAATACTTGTGTAAAAAATACCTCTACACCTCGTTCGGCTAACAGTTTCATATTGGTATTTTGTGCTAACAGCGCTTCGGTATCAGATACTGCAATGCCATAAATGCGTTCCATCACAAGTACATTGTTGCGGCTATAGTCACTATATACAGTAGGAATATAAAGTGAATCTGAGTCTTCAAAATTACGCTTTAGCTGAATGCCATTCGCACCTTCGCGCATCAGGTCGAGCTCATCAAGTAAGGTTTTTTTGTACTCTTGAACAACCTCTACAGGGCGTAGTCGCTTTGCTTCTTTTTGCGCTTTGTTGATGACTTTGGCTAACTTCTCCATTAATGCTAAATCGGCATCAATTTTTTCTTTAATATCGGGGCGTATTACTTTTATTACCACATCCTGAGTAAGCCCTTGGTCATCTATTATTGTTGCCGTATGGACTTGAGCAATAGAAGCTGAAGCAAGGGGGGTTTGCGAAAAGTCATTGAATAAAATACCAATATCATCAATTTCTAATGCTTGCTCAATAATTTTCTGTGCTAGTGCGCCTTCAAAAGGAGCCACTTGATCTTGTAGTAACGCTAACTCAACAGCAATATCTTGGGGAAGTAAATCTCGGCGTGTAGATAGCATTTGCCCAAATTTTATCCAAACCGGGCCTAGGTTCTGCAATGCAAGTCGCAGTCGTAATCCAGCCGATTTATCACGATGTTTATTATTAAGCCAAAATAAACTGCCACGTGAGAATTTAACAAACCAAGGGATTTTATGCTTAGGTATGAGCTCATCAATACCATAATTCAATAAGGTTTTGGTGATATAATATAAACGTGCAATTGACACAAAATATCCTTAATTTAAGGTGCGTATTAGTACATTAATACGTTGTTCAAGCGCTGAAACATGGTTTTTAACATCGCGATTACGTTGTTTAAACTGAGCAAGTTCAAGAGGGTGGATTGTCACAGCAAGTTCATCTTGAAATAAGCTACTAACTAACGCGTTTATTTTTGTAGATGCATTGAGGGCATTATGATGAATAGATTTTAAATTTAGGTATAGCTGTTGTGCTGCTGCATCTGGCATATACTTTGAAAACTGTTCTGGCCAATCAATGTTTAATTTTGAAAAAGCACCGCTATAAGTTTGCGCAATGTTTAAATCACCTTGCAAATCCAATTTATCTTGGCGAATAAGCTGAGTTAACATTGCTGGGTTTTTCAGTGTCAGTAAGGTATTAATATCGGCGCTGATCAGGCAATCATAATCTGAATCACGTGCTGCGGTAAATAAGTGTAAGCGTTTGCCATCAAAAACTATTTGTAAGGCCTGTTGCCAGTCTCTAATCTCTACGATTAAACGTTTATGCTGTATTGTTTCTAACGATTGACTAAGTAATGGATCAAGCACGAGCACCTGATTAAGCACTTTTTCAATTATTGAAAGTACAATTTGAGGTAGCAGCAAAAATTGTGATGCATCGTTACAAGTTGTACTTTCTATTTCTGAGTGTTCAGATGCCATAACAGCCTACTTTAGTTTAGTATTTAAAACCACGATGAAGAGCAACAATACCACCTGTTAAGTTTTGATAGGTCGTTTGTTCAAAGCCTGCTTCTTCCATCATGCCTTTTAAAGTATCTTGATCAGGGTGCATACGGATCGATTCAGCTAAGTATTGGTATGATTCGCTATCATTTGCAACGAGCTTACCCATGGTTGGCAGTAAATTGAACGAGTAAAAATCATACGCTTTACTAAGTACTTCATGCTTTGGTTTTGAAAACTCTAACACTAATAAACGACCGCCTGGTTTTAAAATCCGATACATAGAGCGCAATGCTTTATTTTTATCGGTTACATTACGTAAACCAAAGGCAATTGTGATCACATCAAAGCTGTTATCAGGAAAAGGCAGTGCCTCAGCATTCATTTGTACGTAGTCAATATTACCAACAAGACCGAGGTTATGAAGCTTTTCACGACCTACCTTTAACATTGAAGAATTTATATCACCTAAAACGACTTGCCCGGTATCACCAACAAGTTGACTAAACTTAGCGGTTAAATCACCGGTTCCTCCGGCTAAATCAAGAACATAATGACCTTTTCGCACACCTGAGCTGGCAATGGTTTGGCGTTTCCATAATCGGTGTACACCAAATGACATTAAATCGTTCATCACATCGTATTTTGCTGCTACAGAGTGAAATACATCCGCTACCATTGAGGCCTTATCGTTAGCATCCACCGTTTTATAGCCAAAATGCGTCGTTTTTTCAGGTGTTTCTTTCATCTCTTTTCTCTAATTAGGCACTAAAAGCTGTTCAATAGTGTACTGTAATGTACCCTGTGGGTGCAATTTGATTATGTGTTTTAATGTCCTGCTGTAAAGCTACTTTCTCCTAATGATTTCGCTTTGTATGCTGCCAGCGATGCTCTGCGCGCTAATTGATTAAACGCTTCGCTCTCAGATTGTTGAGCAATACCCAGCGAAAGGCTAATCGGAGGTAAAGACTGGCCGTTTTTTGCGCTTTTAAATGAGAGTTTTTCAACCCCTGTTTTCACTTTCTCGGCAATAATATTTGCTGTTTCAGAGTCTATGTCAGCTAAAATTACCGTAAATTGGTCTTGTGCTGTGCGCCCTGGAAGGCCGCTTTGGAGTACGTATTTATGTACTTGCTTTGCTACCTTATTTAAAATCACTTCGGTGACAGAGTCGCCAAAATTATGATTATAATCATCAAGGTTATCTATATGAATCGCAATAGCGCAAACGCTCTTTTCTTGGTGGGTCCACAGTTGGGTTTGCTGTGTTAAATAATGGCGTTTATATAACCCTGTTTGCAGATCAATAGTATGTAACTTGCGAAGCTTACTCAGCTGCTCTTTGCTTTTACTATGTAATTGCACAGCACGCTGTAATTGTTGTTTAAATTGCTTATGTTGTGCCAGTAATACTGCTGTTTGCTTATTTAATTCCAACAATGCTTGCTTGCTTTGTTTGATATTATTTTCATCAAGAGTATGAACGCATTCTCTAACATGACCGGCAAATTCAGTAATTTTATGCGAAGTTACTTGGGCATTTTTAGACAGAGAGGTTATAACATGATCAACATTTTTTATTAAGTTAACTTCAGTGTTATGGCCAATGTTAATAAACTCAAAATACAGTTGTTCTATGAAAACACAATCTATTTTATTGTTGGTGGCAAGCGCTCTATCAATGGAGCTGTTTAAATTAGGGTTTATTTTACTAATATATGTATAAGCCACTTGATAATTAAGCGGCGTTGGCGGCAAGGTATGACGCTCTAAAAAGAGGCATACGTTGGTCATTTTTTCTTGTGCAATAGCCATGGGGTCATGGAACATCATTTATCAATACCAATTCAGTATATAACTGCTAATAAAACATCCTCCCTGAATATTTTTAGTCTAGCTTTTATTATTTTATTAAATATATTCATTTTTCTGCGTCTATTTAATAGTAAAAGCCAGAGATAAGAAACTAAAAAGTGCCTTTATGTGATTTAATCGTGTTTTTCATTCGTAATTTAATTCAAAAGCATTAGAAATAAAGAGGATACTTTATTTGCGATGAAACAGCTTAGTCGCAATTACTTGCTATTTATTATACCTAGGTTAGCTTATGAATATCGAACATTTAGTGATGAAGACAGTAATGATTTATTTATCCTTAGCGCCTTTTAAGCGGGCTTTATTAACCGTAACTTTAACCTGCACCTTGAGTGCCTGCCAATTAAGCTCTGTTAACAGCGATGCGCAATTTACATCGATTGCGAAAAATATTGTAGATTACAGAGCACGTACCAACCCTTTGCACGATGATAAAGGTGTTGGTGGTTATTTGTTGCCCAATTTAAGTGCGGAATTTTTGGCACAACAAAATCAGCAAAAGATCACTTTTCTTAGTCAATTAGATGCCATTGATATTGATAAGCTCAGCGATGAAAACCGTATAAACTTAAATATTATTCGTGCTCAAGTACAAAATAGCGTTGATGAATATCAATTTCATGCTCATTATATGCCTTTAACTTCTGAGTATGGGTTTCACTCTAGCTTAGGTTACATGCTAAATCGTGGGGCTTTAAAAAATGAGCACGATTTCGACACCTATTTAGCGCGTTTATCACAAGTCCCTCGGTTTTTTTCGCAAAATATCCAATGGATGAAAGAAGGGTTAAAGTCAGGTTTAACGCAACCCAAAGTTGTTTTAGATGGCTATGAAGCAAGTATTGCAGCGTATATTGTTGATGATGTAACTCAATCTGAGTTTTATAAGCCTTTTTTAATAAATACGGCCGGTTTACCAATAGCAAAGTTTAATGCCTTACAAGCGAAGGCTAAATTGGTGATTAAAAATAATGTAATTCCTGCATACCAGGACTATTTTACGTTTTTTACCACGCAATATCAGCAAGGCGCACGTGAAACTATCGGTATTTCGCAAACACCGAATGGTCGCGCTTTTTACGAAAATAGAGCGCAGTATTACACCACAACATCTATGAGTGCTAAGCAAATCCACGAATTAGGTTTACAAGAAGTCGCGCGTATTCGTAGCGAAATGGAGGAAATAATAAAAGAGTTAAATTTTGATGGCTCTTTCGCTGACTTTATTCATTTTTTACGTACAGACCCGCAGTTTTATGCCACAACGCCAGAACAGTTGTTAAAAGAAGCTGCGTTTATTGCCAAAAAAATGGATGCACAATTACCTAAGCTTTTTCATACCTTACCGCGCATGCCTTATGGTGTTGCGCCAGTACCTAAAAACATTGCGCCTAAGTACACAACAGGGCGTTATGTTGGCTCTAACCGGGATGATACCGCCGGTTATTATTGGGTTAATACCTATGCACTAGATAAGCGTCCTTTATATGTTTTAGAAGCATTAACACTGCATGAGGCTGTGCCAGGGCATCATTTACAAATTTCTTTAAATGCAGAGTTAGATAATTTACCGAGTTATCGTCGAGATGCCTATTTATCAGCATTTGGTGAGGGGTGGGGTTTATACTCAGAGTTTTTAGGCATTGAAGCTGGATTTTATCAAGACCCTTATAGTCGCTTTGGGCGTTTGACCTATGAAATGTGGCGAGCAGCTCGTTTAGTCGTCGATACCGGTATGCATATGTATGGCTGGAGCCGAGAACGTGCAATGAATTTTATGAGCGAAAATACGGCTTTATCGTTACATAATGTTAAAACCGAAACTGACCGATACATATCGTGGCCAGGGCAAGCGCTTTCTTATAAAATTGGTGAGTTAACAATTAAAAGGTTGCGTAAAAAAGCGGAAAAGGCGTTAGCGACAGACTTTGATATTCGTGAATTTCATCATCAAATATTACGCCATGGCTCTGTACCTTTATCGGTACTTGAAGCGCAAATTGATTTATATATTCAACATGAATTAGCTAATAAATAAATTTAATTGTTTATCATTTATACAACAAAGGTGTTGTGTACTTTTTCACACCACCTTTGAGCTATAAATAAACGAATATAGAGGGGCGTGAGGTTTTGAATGAGTGACTTTATTATTTTTAGTATTGATGTATTTGCCAGTTTATTTATTGTTGTACTGGGTATTATTGTTTTAGCTACGGTCATCTTTTACTTTAGAGATATAACACAAACAAAGCATGCAATAAGGCGAAATTACCCTGTTATTGGTCGTTTTCGTTATTTTTTTGAACGCCAAGGTGAATTTTTCCGCCAATACTTTTTTGCATTAGACCGTGAAGAAATGCCATTTAATCGAGCTGAACGCAGTTGGGTTTATCGCGCAGCAAAAGATGTTGATCGTACTGCTGCATTTGGTTCTACTCAAAGTTTAGAAGCGACAGGCACCGTTATGTTTATGAACTGTGCGTTCCCAACTTTAGATGAAGATGCACTTGAGCCAAGCCAAGTTACTTTAGGTCCATATTGTAGTAAACCTTACATCACTAATTCACTATTTAATGTGTCGGGCATGAGCTTTGGCGCCCTGTCAAAACCAGCTGTTCGTGCTTTATCAAAAGGTGCTAAGTTGGCTGGGTGTTGGATGAACACAGGTGAAGGTGGTTTGAGTCCTTATCACTTAGAGGGTGGGGCTGATTTAGTATTTCAAATAGGTACGGCTAAATATGGTGTTCGCGATGAACAAGGGCAGTTAAGTACCGAAAAGCTAAAACAGATTGCTGCACATGAACAAGTAAAAATGTTTGAATTAAAAATGAGTCAAGGGGCTAAACCAGGTAAAGGGGGCATGCTACCTGGGCGTAAAGTAAATGCCGAAATTGCAAAAATTAGAGGTATTCCCGAAGGCAAAGACTCGATTAGTCCAAATGGCCATCCTGAAATTAAAAAGCCAACTGATATTTTAGATATGATAGCCACTGTACGTAATGCGACAGGAAAGCCCACCGGTTTTAAAGCTGTTATTGGTGCATACGAATGGCTAGAAACATTATTTAGTGAAATAAATCATCGAGGAATAGAGTCTGCTCCTGACTTTATTACTGTTGATAGTGCCGATGGGGGCACAGGGGCTGCGCCGCAACCTTTACTTGATTCTGTTGGCTTACCTTTACGAGAAAGCCTGCCATTGGTTGTTAATTTACTAGAAAAGCATGGTTTAAGAGATAGGGTTAAAATTATTGCTTCAGGTAAACTTATTGTTCCCTCTAAGGTTGCTTGGGCATTAGCATTAGGGGCTGATTTTGTAGTCTCTGCTCGTGGTCATATGTTTTCTTTAGGGTGCATACAAGCTCTGCAATGTAATAAAGATACTTGCCCAACGGGCATTACAACCCATAGTGAACGACTACAAAAAGGGTTGAATGTGGCCAATAAAGCACAGCGGGTCGCCAATTATAATAAGTATATTCATTATGGTGCTGGGTTAATCGCTCATTCTTGTGGTGTAAATAGTGCACGTGAATTAAGTCGTAAGCATGTACGTATAGTGCAAGAAAATGGGTTGTCGGAGCCATTAGATAAAATGTACGAAAATTATCAGTAATATGCGTAATTAGCACACGTGATTAAAATTCATTTTTTATAAGGGCTATTATTTATGGCAAGTCTAACCATTAGCTTAGTACAGAGCTCGCTGCATTGGCTTGATAAAACAGCGAACTTAACCATGTTTGAACGCCAATTAGAGGCGATGAATTGTCACACTGATTTAATTGTCTTACCAGAAACTTTTGCCACGGGGTTCGCTATTAATTGTGATTGTGCGGAACCCGAACAGGGCGGTGTGCTTAAATGGATGAAAGCACAAGCGAGCAAGCACTGTGCTGTTATCGCTGGCTCTGTGTTGGTTGCACAAGGAAATAAAAAAGCCAATCGCTTTTACTGGGTGAAACCCAATGGGGAAGTGATGTTTTATGATAAACGCCACTTATTTCGTTTGGGTTGTGAGGGGGATCATGTGGTCGCAGGACAAGCGCGTAAAATATTTACCTTAAATGGTTTTAATTTAATTCCACAGGTATGTTACGACCTACGTTTTCCGGTGTTTCAACGTAACCAAAATGATTACGATATTATGCTAAATGTAGCTAATTGGCCTGCCGCCCGCCGTCATATTTGGGATACATTATTACAAGCACGTGCGATAGAAAACCAATGTTATGTGGTGGGTGTTAATAGAGTCGGTCATGATGGTAATAAAGTCGCACATAACGGCGGCAGTGCCATTTATGACTTTAATGGTGAAACACTAGCTGAAGCGGCTGATAATAAAGAAGAAATAGTAACCTTTACTTTAGAAAAAACGTTATTAGAAAAATTTAAAACGGGGTTTCCAATTTACTTAGATGCAGATAATTTTAGCTTAAGTTAGCACCTAGCAATTTTACTGCTAAAATAGCGGCTGATATTTTTGTTGGTGGCTTTATGAATCCCTTAATTACTCCTGTTATTTTAGCTGGCGGCATTGGTACGCGGTTATGGCCACTTTCGCGCCAAGCAATGCCTAAGCAATTTCTACCTTTGCTTGATAATAAGCACTCACTATTGCAAAGCACACTAGGTAGGGTTAGTTCTACTATTTTTAATAAGCCAATTTTAGTGTGTAATGAGCAGCATCGTTTTATTGCCAAAGAGCAATCAAGACAAGCCGATCCCCAAGCATTAATTCTTGAACCAAAAGGTAGAAATACAGCTCCAGCTATAGCATTAGCTGCACATTATGCACTTAGTCAAGGGCAGGATGATCCCTTGCTAGTCATGCCTGCTGATCACCATATTGAAAACTTTGATGTGCTAAATAACCAGCTCGATAGTGCAATTAAATTAGCTAAACAAGGAAAAATAGTTACTTTTTCTGTGCCTCCTACATCCCCCCATACGGGGTTTGGGTATATTAAACAAGGAGATGAAATTGCTGATACTCGTTGTTTTGAAGTATTAGCATTTGAAGAAAAACCAAATTTATCAAAAGCTCAAGCGTATTTATCACAAGGTGGCTATAGCTGGAACAGTGGGTTATTTTTATTTACGCCAAGTGTTTATTTAAAGGAACTGGAACGTTTTGCACCTAAAATAGCAGCCAGTGTGGCTGCATCAGCACACTTTAGCAATGATTTAGGATTTACACGCCCTTGCGTTAAGGCGCTCGAGAACTGTCCAAGTGATTCAATTGATTATGCCATTTTAGAGCGCAGCAATAATGTTGTGGTTATGCCTGTTGAACTTATTTGGAATGATGTGGGTAGTTTTTCAGCTTTGTGTGCGTTAAGTACTAAAGACGCTGATGACAATAATATTCATCGCAACTATGTGGCACAAGATAGTAGTAATAATTTAGTGATGAGTGAAGATGATCACACGGTTGCAACTTTAGGTGTGAGTAATTTAGCGGTTATACATACCCATGATGCGACATTCGTCGCTGATAAAAACCAACTTGATAAGTTACCTTTATTATTACAGCAGTTAGCTGTAGGGCACAGTGAGAAGTTAACGCATCACCAAGTCGTTTATAGGCCATGGGGGAGTTATCGAATTTTAGCTCAGAGTGAAGGCTTTAAAGTAAAGAAAATAACGGTCAATAGCGCAGCTAAACTTTCAACTCAGCGCCATCAATTTCGTGCTGAGCATTGGGTGGTTGTATCCGGGGTGGCAACGGTGAGTATTGATGGGCATGTAAGCCTGCTTAGAAAAGATCAGTCATGCTACATTGCCGCTAAACAAATACACAGCTTAGCTAACTATCAATCCAGTGCCTTAATTGTAATTGAGATACAAACCGGAACCATTTTGGATGAAAGCGACATTGAACGTTTTGAAGACCAATACGGGCGCAGTTAAATACCAAAATTGCAATTATGGGGTTATCTGACTTCTTATAAACTTTAAATATTGCTCTAAGCTTAATTGCCACAGTTTAATCGTATCATTAAGCTGCTCAGTAACCGTTTTGTTGTCTAACATACGTCGCTCTATTTTTTTTAGTGCTAAGCCATAGCGATTAAACCCAAGCTGTAATGCCGTACTTGCCTGACGGTGTAGTAACTTAATGCATTGTTCTGGGTGATGAGTGGCTAACTCATTTATCTTTAATTGTTTTGAACGAGCGCATAATAAAAACTCATTATAAATAGAGGCTAGTTCATCTTCGCTAAATGAACTCATTAAGGTTTCTGCGGCCGTTTCATCGTACAAGGTATCTACAAGTTCTGTTACTTGGTTTGCAGTTTGATTAATTTGAGAATCGCTCAATGCTTGGCGCAGCTTTTCTTGCTTGATAGGCTTTCCTACAATATCTTGAATACCTAAAGCTAAATACTCTTTTACTTCATCTGGGCTTAAACTAGCCGTAAAGGCCAGTACGGGTGTGCGTTGATTTTTATGTTCGATACGTTTTAACTTTTTCAAAACCTCTTGACCGGTAAGATCAGGTAGGTTCATATCTAATAACACCACATCAAAATGATGTGACTGCATATACCCAATGGCACTTTTTCCATCGGACGCCAGTTTTATTTTATGTTCATCATTTGCCATAAATTCAATGGCTATTTTTTGGTTTAACTCTAAATCTTCGACTAAAAGAACATTGAGTCCGGTGGCGTACTCGGTACTTTGGTGTCGTTGCTCTACTAAACTTAGCTCACCGAGTGCCATATGCAGAGTAAAAGAAAATTGGCTTCCTTGATTTAATACACTTGAAATCTCTAATTTACTATTTAGTTTGTGTAATAATCGACTGGTTATAGCCAGCCCCAAGCCTGTGCCGCCCTTTTCTTTACCGGCACTGCTTTGTACATAGGGTTCTGTTAGGTAAGCGATTTCATCATTTTCAATACCAGGACCTGAATCAATAACAGATACCATGATGGTATGCTCTAAAGGTTTTTTAGCAACTAAATCTACTTGAATCTTTACACTACCTTGATCAGTAAACTTAATGGCGTTGCCGACTAAATTAATAATAATTTGTCTTAGTTTTTGTTGATCACAGTAATAACAAGCTTGATCGGGAATATGGCAAACAAGCTCAAATTTAAGCTGCTTTTGTTCAGCTAAGGGGCTCAGTAATAAGCATAAATTATTTAGCCAAGCTTTAAACTCAATATCTTCTTCATATAGCGCATCGTTACTTTGATCTAAACTAGCGTAATCGAGCACCTTATCGACTAATAAGTTGAGTGATTCGGCCGAGTTTATAATTGCTTCACAATAGGCTTGATTGCGGGCATCGGTGCTTTGATTTAACACTAACTGAGCGCTGCCTAAAATACCATTCAGAGGGGTTCTTATCTCATGACTGATCGTTGAGAGAAATAAGCCTCTAATCTCGAGATCTTTTTGTGCTTTTTCAGTAAGTTGATTTAGCCGCTGCTCTCGCTGTTCATTACACAGTAAAGCAATTCCTGCAGCGTAAAACATAGGGGCGATAACACCATTAATGAATAAAATACTATTAAACCAGTACTGATAACTAGGGGCATTTAAATCGGTGCTACTCATTAATAGCGTTCGGCTTAAAAAGCCCCCGGCTACTAAAAGTAAAATAGTAATATAAACAATACTTCCATTAGGGTATGGACGTCTTGCTAGCACAATAAACAAATAAAATAAAAAACAGGCCTCAATTAAATGTTGTATATCTGAGATATAAATACGTGCCCGGAAATTGGGGTTAATAAAAGTAAAGTAACCAATTCCAATCGCACTCACTAACGTGATTAATGCAACATACCTAAACCCTTTACCTTGATAATTTAAAAACTGACTCAGTGCATAGCAATGAATTAATGATGCGATAAAAATTAAGCTATGTGTAAAGCTATTAACTAATAGCGAATTAGCTGATGTGTAGCCACTATAGCTAACAACGGCAATCAATAGCGTGATTGGGTAGGTGATATATAGCAAAGTACCTGGGAGCTGCTTATTGGTACGCCACGTTAATGTACTTAATAGGGTCATTACTAATAAAGTCGCGATAGATACATAAAACAAAGTGGTTGAATCAAGCATTTGAAAAATCCAGAGCTGGGATGTGGGCTGTAATTTGCTTATATATACTTTAATTTACATCGATACTTTTAATTAATAAATACAATTATTTATGTTCATTCAAAGTATTTCAATAAAATGCGAAGCTTTTAGGTTAGATAAAAAAACAGACACATATGTGTCTGTTTTTTACTTTAATAAAATACGTGATTAGCGTATTTCATCGGGTATATTTTGTTGTGCCCAAGAAAGTAATTCAATGCGATTACGACACTTAGTTTTTCTAAAAGCACTATATAAATGTGTTTTAACTGTATGTGGACTAATGCTTAGTTCTTCTGCAATCTCTTTATTTTTAGAACCTTTACTCATTAATGAAATAATGGCTTTTTCGCGTTTAGTTAGCTTAACAGGCTCAATATCGCCCTCAGTCAGTTTATAAAGCGCATCTTTATTAAACTGCAGCATGCGATTTAATGCATTACACATAATGTCACGACGGTACCAAAGTTGGTCTTCCATTAATAAACGGATACCTTTCATTAGCACATCGGCATTATCAGTCGTGTAAAACACACCACGAATACCACTAAGTAAAGCTCTGTTAGCAAACTCTGGGTTCTCGTCTAGATTAAAAAGAACAATATCGCATTTGGTGCGTAAATTTACTAATTGCTCTTTAAGTTTGCCCCAAGCATCGTTGCTTGATGTTTCAATAAACAAAAGGCGAGTACCTTCAGGCACATCTAAAATGTTAGTACCGGTAGTGACATTTAATCCCTGCGTTTTTAGCAACGGCTCCAGTACATTAATACCAATTGTGTTTATTGGTTCTTGATCTAGTAACAAAAAGGCTGAACTGCTCATGTTAATTTTCTCTTAATAAAGCTGACTAATTATAGTTTACCATGACCACCAGACCTTTTGTATTAGAAAGTGAGTTATCGTACAAGTACACGCACTACCAGAAGGCAATCTAAAGTGTGAATGTTACTATTAAGTAACTTTTGTGGTCATTTATTTACAAATGTTATCATACTTTTATTTTAAAAGTTGTAACATTTATAGTTAAAAACAATGTTTTTAACTTTGTTCTTTTTTCGTGTTTTGATAAGGAGGCCATCCCATTTCGATGCCCGCGAGCATATGTAAATGAATATGGTAAACCGTTTGACCACCATGTTCATTGCAATTCATAACGACTCGATAACCATCTTGTGCAAACCCAAATTGTTTTGCTAGCTTAGCGGCAGTTACATACAACTCGCCAACTAAGTGTGAATTTGATGCATTAATATCATTTATTGTTGCTATTGCTATTTTGGGAATAATAAGTGCGTGAAAAGGCGCTTGAGGATTTATATCCTTAAATGCTAAGGTATTTTCGTCTTCGTAAATAATGTCGGCAGGTATCTGCTTACTAATTATTTTACTAAAGATAGTGTCATTACTCATATGTTGTCTCGGGCATTATTAAATTATGTTCACTAATGACAAAAATCAGTGTACGTGTCAAACCTAATTAAGTGAAAGGAGCAAAAATGCGTAAACCAATGTTAATGGCGAGTTTGTTATTATTAATCAATAGCACTGTGAGTATGGCAGAAACCATTTCATTTCCAGAAGAAATAATCCCATTACAAGTAGATAACCGAGTGCTTGAGGGTTCTTTGTTTAGCGCTATTGAACAGGTTGAGTTAGCACCGGGGCAGTATCAATTAAAACTTAAATATAGTGATTTATACGAAGATGGTTTTGATAGTCATGCCGTGGTTGAATCGAAACCATTTTGGGTAAATGTAACCATTGAAGCTGAGAAGGATTATACCTTAGCGTTTAATCGCGCTAACAATGTTGTTGCCGCTAAAGTGTTTGCCGAATCTCCCAACGTTAGTTTAAAAGAAAACGCGAGTGCTATTTCAACACCCCTTACGGTATTAGCAGATGTGGGTATGGTTTTAGAGAGAAAAAGTGCATTAACAGTGCAGTCGAAACAATTAAATACAGTTACCGATTCACCAGCGTCAATGGGAGAGCTACAAGCTCCAAACGCTTCAGAGATGCTAGATTTTTGGTGGCAGCAGGCAAGTGTTGAACAGCGTAATGATTTTATTAAAAAGGTTACAAAATAGTATATTGCAATTAAACAGGGCCAAATATGGCCCTGTTTATTATTTGTTTTATTTAAATAAGGCGTCTACGGTTCCTTGTGCAAGTGGGTGATAACCCGGACGTGCTTTAAGGTATACCTTATGAGCCCATTCTTTTTTACCATTTTGAATAAGCGCTTTGTATAACGGGACAATTAGTTTTCGACGACCAATGCCTGATAAGTGTTCATCTAAAGCGGGATATATTGGCTGATATCCATTACCTACGGCTAGCATAAACCAAGCAAATGCACGTTCATCATTCGTTGACTGAGTTAAATTAAACTCATTATCTAATTCGGTCATTTTACTGATACTTAAATCACGAGGGAGGTTATTTAAAAAGTGTAACCACTCGTGCACTGTCCAATTAGCTGTTGGTAATTGCGCGGCTGTGGTGCTTCCTTTTAACCATGCGGCGGTCACAGTATCTACTTTATCAAATGCATCTGAAGTTGGGTTCGGTGCATCACTGGGTAAGCCCGGTTCAAAAATCCACTCGTTTACTTTATCCATGCTAACAATGCCTGGGTACTTTTCAATTAAGTTTGCTTTTAAATAAGTTACAAACTCTGCTGTAGTAAGCGATTTAAATGAAAATTCTTTAAAGTATGCTTTTACAAATGAATCGAATTTATCACGACCATATTTTTCTTCGAGGTAGATTAAAAATAGTTGGCCCTTAGTGTATGGTACTGAGCTAAATGCATCGTCTGGATCGCGGCCGTTTAATTTTAGGTTTAAACGTGTATCGGGTGCATCAATGGTTTTAAGTTGTGCGCGAAGACCGGCTGAGTCTAGCGCTTGCTCCATAACCGCACGGTCGCGACCAAACACTTCTTCCATAATGCGGTTTTCAACGTATGAGGTAAACCCTTCGTTTAACCATAAATCTTCCCATGTTGCATTTGTCACTAAATTACCAGACCAAGAGTGAGCCAATTCATGTGCAATTAAATTAACTAAGCTTTTATCGCCAGCAACAACGGTAGGGGTAATAAACGATAAGCGTGGGTTTTCCATGCCACCAAATGGGAAGCTAGGTGGCAACATCAGTAAATCGTAACGTCCCCATGCATATTCGCCATACATAGTATTTGTTTTATCTATCATGGCTTGGGTGTCGTCAAACTCGGCAACCGAAGCTTCTAAAATTGTCGGTTCGGCAAAAATACCGGTTTGATGTGACATTGCTTTAAATTCTAAATTACCTGCACCAATAGCGATTAAGTAAGGCGAAATAGCTTGTGGCATGTCAAAGTGATAGTCGCCATCTTTATATAAGGCATCTTTGTTATCAGCACTCATAACAGCACGAATGTCTTTAGGTGTATGAATGCGTGCTGAGTACGTAACGCGCATTGCAGGTGTATCTTGTACAGGTAACCAGCTACGAGCATGAATAGCTTGTGATTGACTATACATAAATGGGTGCGTTTTACTTGCGGTTTGTTCTGGTGTTAACCATTGCAATCCAGATGCTTCTGGTCGGCTATTATAGTAAATACGGACTTTTTTAGCTTGGCTGGCAAAATTAATAGTGAGTTTTGAGCCTTTTACATCATCACGTTGCGCTAAGGCAAAGTGTGCTTTGTGCCAGCTACCATTCTTTGCTTGATACATTACTTTATCAATATCTAAGTCTCGGGTATCGAGAACAAGCTGTTTGCTCGTGCTGTTATTCCATTTTAAGGTGTGTTCTACAAAGCCTTCTAATTGCTTGTCTTCAAAGTCGACATCTAAATCAAGGTTTAAGTGCGTAGTAATAACATCATCGAGGTTAGCATAAGAGTTTTGATCGATTGCTTGTGCCATTGCTTGTGAGCACATACCGGCCATAGCAAGGCTTAAAAAAAGAGGAGTGATTTTCATAATGATCCTAAACACAAATAAATTAGTGCTGGTTTTATACCATGATTACTAGAGAGGGTTGAGCTATTTTTACATTTGGATGCGCAATTTGCGATGATGCGCTAAACTACCGCGATTAGTTACCTGTATTTTAGAGAACGCTGTGGCGCAGTCATTACAATCCTTACATACATTTGCATTAAATAATCAATGCCAGCACTTAGTCGAAATAAAAAACATAGAAGATCTTAAAAAACAGCCGTTTTTATCTCCATTTTGTTTGTTAGGTGAGGGGAGTAACACCGTTTTTTTATCTGACTTTAGCGGTACGGTTATTAAAATGGCCACGCAAGGTATTAATATTACTCAGCGCAGTGAGGACTATTTAATCGCCGTTGCAGCAGGAGAAAATTGGCACCAGCTCGTTTGCTATTTACTTGATGAGAATATCCCTGGGCTTGAAAACTTAGCGCTTATTCCTGGGACTGTTGGAGCTGCGCCGGTACAAAATATTGGCGCCTATGGCGTAGAGATTGCGTCGTTTATTGAAGCTGTTGAGTATTATGATATAGCGAGTAAAACAATAAAGCAGTTAAATGCACAGCAATGTCAGTTTGGTTATCGAGATTCAATATTTAAGCATCGTTTAAAAAATAAAGCGGTGATCACCTGTGTATATTTGGCAATACCTAAAAAATGGCAGGGCGTACTAAGTTATGGCCCACTACAGCAACTAAAAGCCATCACCCCGCGTGCTATTTTTGAGCATGTAATACAGACTCGCCAAAGTAAACTACCCGATCCAAGTACATTACCTAATGCCGGAAGCTTTTTTAAAAATCCAATCATAGACAATACCACCTTACAACAGCTACTAAGTCGTTTTAAAGACTTGCCCCATTATAAATACAACGAAACTCACCATAAAATAGCAGCGGGCTGGTTAATCGATAACGCAGGACTAAAAGGTTACAAAGTTGCAGGGATAGAAGTACACCAACAACAAGCATTAGTACTTATTAATAAAGGCAATAGCCTTGGTCGTGATTTAACTGCCATGATAAAGCATATTCAAATAGTGATTATGCAACGATTTGGTGTTGCACTTGAGCACGAAGTGCGGTTAATCGATTCACATGGTGAATGCCATCTAAATATGGAGTATCAACATGAAGGTCCCTAATGCTAATAAGCTTGCTATTTTAGCTGCCTTAAATAAAGGAGGATTTGTATCAGGTCAGGCATTAGGTGAACAATTAGGTATTAGCCGTGCTGCCGTTAACAAGCATGTTAAAAGCTTACAAGAAATGGGCCTAGATATTTTTCAGGTCACAGGTAAAGGGTATAGTTTAAATAGCGCGGTAGGGTTACTTGAGCATCAACAGATTATGCAATGCTATCAGCAGTTAGGTGCTGGCAAAGCACAAATAGAGTTGCATCCTATTGTTGATTCAACAAATAGCGAGTTAATGCGTCGAATTCAAAGTGACACATCACTCGAATCAGGCAGTGTCGTTGTGGCCGAAATGCAACAAGCTGGACGAGGGCGACGAGGAAGAGTATGGCAGTCTCCATTTGGCGCTAATTTATATTATAGCTATTTTTGGCGTTTAGATGATGGCCTACAAGCTGCAATGGGGGTATCGATTGCCGTGGGCTTGGCCGTTTATGATGCAATTAAGGCGTTGTATCAAATTGATGTAGCACTTAAATGGCCTAATGATATTTATATTAATAATAAAAAATTAGCAGGCGTATTGGTTGAGCTAGATGGGCAACCACAAGGGCCTTGCCAAATAGTGATGGGAATTGGTATTAACTTAAATATGCCTACACACTTTAGCCGGCATATTGACCAACCATGGACGGATTTAAGTGAGCATACAACGCAGCTACAGAAAAATAAATTAGTTGCGTATTTAACTTACCATTTAGAGCAGCGATTATCGCAGTACAGCGAAACGGGTTTACAACAAATGTATCAACAGTGGAACCGCTTAAATGCATTTGCAGGTGAATGTGTTGAGCTTAATACAGGACACCGAAGTTGGCGTGGTATTTGTGAAGGTATTGATCAGCACGGAGGCATAAAAATACGCAGTGATGGTGAAGTTAAAAGCTATTATGGCGGAGAAATTTCATTGAGAAAGGCTGATTTATGAAAGTATTGATTGATGTGGGTAATACATCACTTAAAGTCGCTTTACAGCAAGAGGGCGAATTAAGCTTTTGCCACGTAACCAATATACCGTGGCAAAGTGTGAACGAACTGATTTATGCATGCGTAGGTAAAAGTGAGTTATTAGATGAGCAACTTGTCATCGCTAAACACTATCATATCCCCTGTTTTGAAGCCGCAGTAACAAAACAACTGGGTGGCTTACTGTGTGGATATGAAAATGTATCTAATTTAGGAATTGACCGATGGATTGCCCTGATTGCTTGTTATACCTTATTTCCTAACAAAGCGTGTATTGTTATCGATGCGGGAACAGCAACAACAATTGATGTGTTAACACCCGACGGACAGCACTTAGGTGGGTGGATAATTCCTGGTTTAGACTTAATGACTTCATCATTAACACAAAATACACAGCGAGTATTCGATGATAATACAACTCAATTTGTTGCTGAGCTTGGTACTAATACCCCTAATGGATTAAAAAATGGGGCGTTAATGGCAACACTCGGTGCAATCGAACAAGCAAAATTACAATTAACAGCACAAAATCCAACCATTATTTTTGCTGGTGGTTATGGAAAAATGTTAAGTGAGCATTTTCAAGGTGGTATTTTTGACGAAATGCTCGTCATGAAAGGATTAAATTATTGGCGTAATTTAACGCAATAAAGAATTAAATCATTAAAAAGCACCTGTTTTGCATGAAAACTGAGCGTTTGAAGCAAATAATCGCATTTTTTTTAATTTTATTGTTGCATCCCAATAAACCTTACTCTAGAATCTCGCCCCGTACTAAAGCAGTGCCGACTTAGCTCAGCTGGTAGAGCAACTGACTTGTAATCAGTAGGTCAACCGTTCGACTCGGTTAGTCGGCACCACTTTCTCTTTAAGTGAAAGTAATTTAGTTAAGAATTTTCGTGGAGGGGTTCCCGAGCGGCCAAAGGGATCAGACTGTAAATCTGACGGCTCAGCCTTCGCTGGTTCGAATCCAGCTCCCTCCACCACTTTATTCTTGACGGTTAGAGGTAGTTTAAGAACAGGTTTCTAAAGCGGGCATCGTATAATGGCTATTACCTCAGCCTTCCAAGCTGATGATGCGGGTTCGATTCCCGCTGCCCGCTCCAGTTTCTGGTGTTGCTGATATAGCTCAGTTGGTAGAGCGCACCCTTGGTAAGGGTGAGGTCGGCAGTTCAAATCTGCCTATCAGCACCAGTCTTGAAATCTCCTTAAATACATTTCCTTTATCTGTCAGAAAAAAACTATTTGAAATTTGAAAAAATTAACTTAATCTACCTGCGGTGGATTATTTTCAATATGTAATCTAGATACACAAAACTGATAGGTTCCGTC
>NZ_JAGJEG010000018.1 GCF_018100905.1 Pseudoalteromonas sp. MMG010
CTACTCGCATAAATTAAAAACCATTCAGAAAAAGTGAAACTGAAATTCTTCAGTTATTCTCATGCGTGTAATTCAGGTATAAGCATGCTAATGACTTATTTAAAACATGAAATGAAACTACCCCAATATTAAAAGGTTAATTCTGAACATGAATAGCAAGTTTAATGGTGCAGCTTTGTTAGTTTAATTAAAGTGGGTGTCTAGTTTATTCATTAGTTTAATTAAAGTGGGTGTCTAGTTTATTCTCTATTCACTAGACAGTTCTAAACTTCTAGATTAATGCTAACTTATACTTAAAACCCTATTGGGTGATATATAGTCGTTTGAATTTATGTAAAACGCTCTATTACTTTTATAAGTCGTTACTAGCAAACAAGTGAATGGTTGTGATACATTTTAAAAGTGTTTTTTTTATATTGTTAATCAACGATTTATATACCGTAAAAAATAAAATTAAAGGATTATTATGAAGTTGTATCCCTATGCAAAAATAAAAACAGAAAACCTTAAAGGTTTATTATTTGCTTCTCGCGTTCTTGCTTTTTTGAGTTACGCTTTTTTGGTGGTCACTGTTATTGTGGGCATTATTGGTCTTATGAGTGGCTTAGGTAGTAATATGTCGCTTGGCAATGGCGCGATACTTCAAAGTAATGGTATTTCAGCGATTATGATTTCGATGTGGGGTGTGGCTTGTTCGGTTGCTTTACTTGCTTTTAGTGGCCTGTGCGCTGCGGTTGTATCGTGTGAATACAAATATACTCGGGTTGATGAATAACGCATAACATTTACGGCTTAACTAAAAGCAAGGGCAATGGTTTGTTGTTGCTTTTAGTTAATGTAATAGTTTTGGGTAACGGTTTTTCAAGCAACTGTTTTTCATGCCAAAAATGAGTATAAACTCTGTATTAAAGTCGTTTAAAAGCGATAATAAGTAAGATGGTTTGTTAGGTTAAATAGATAAAACGTAAGCGGGTGTTACGTTAGTTTTTGCCCGCTTAGTGGGTGTTTAAATAAAGTCGAGAGTGAGTAGTAAGCGTTGCTCGTTTGATTCAACAGGCGGCGAGCGATGCACTAATCCCGCACCTTCATTGTCATCCCAATATTCGCCTTTAAGTAAGGCGATGTCACCTTGTTTTAGCTGTTTAATGTTACTTATGCTTTTAAATAATCCAGAGCTTTCATCGGGTTTACCCAAATTACCGGCTCCGAGTTTTGAGCGTTCGACTTCATTGTGCTCAAGCCATTGAGTTGCCACACCTTGATATGTTGTCACTAACCGACATGGTATACGGTCAACATGAAAACGAGGGCACATTGGACGCGTTAATAAGGTTAACCTTAAGCCTGCGCGCTTTAATTCAAACAGGCAGCAAAACATATCCACTAATAAAGCAATATCGGTGCACAACGTATGAATTGAGTCTCGATTTGTGTCGTTAATTTTTAACGCAGTGGTTAATTTTTCAAAAGCATCGTCGGGAGTCACAGCAAGCTCTAAATCTTTTATGCTATTTGTAGCAATTAGTGAGCTCACTGACGCGGCTAATTTTTCGGCCAGTGCACGCTGCCATATAACAATATTAACGTTTTCATTGTAAATATCGCTTAATACATGGGCGCTGTCTGCTTGGGCAGCTTTTCGTATTAGCGGTTTTGTTGGCTGCATTGTGTTACCTAAAGGTGCAAGGGCATTAGCATTCATGACTCTTCCTCCCAAATTGGAAATGGGTCGTGGTAGGTGCGCCAAAAGTCTTTACCTTTTAGGACGGCATCTTCGGGCAGTAGGCAATCATTAAGGGCGGTAATCATGGCGTGTTGATTGAGTGATTGACCAATAAAAACTAGCTCTTGGCGCATATCACCAAAGGGTTCTACCCATTTGCTTTGTATATCGGCCAGTAATTCAGGCTCGGTTGGCCAATCCTTTTTAGGAATGGCTTTGTAAAACATGCCAGCAAAGCCGTAGTGAGCAATCCCTCCGGCTTGATTCCATTGGCCGCAAAATTGCGGGCGGGTCGCTAACCAAAAATAGCCTTTTGAGCGAATAAGCTTGCCAAATTGTTCTGTTCCGTGCAGAAAGTTATAAAACTTTTCGGGATCGAAGGGGCGATGAGCCGTGTAATTAAAACTGCTAATACCGTATTCTTGCGTCTCGGGAATGTGCTCTCCGCGCATTTCTTTTAGCCAACCTGGGGCAAGTTTTGCTTGCTCAAAATCGAATAATCCGGTGTTAAGTACTTTATTTATATCGATATTACCAGCCGATATAGGAATAATTTCGGCTTGTGTATTAAGGGTATTTAAAATAGCGGTGAGGGTGTTTAATTGCTCGGTTGTGACTAAATCAGTTTTACTGATTAAAATAACATCGGCAAATTCAACTTGATCAATTAGCAGGTCGGTAACGCTTCGCTCGTCTTCTTCACCTAACGACTCGCCAGTGGCTTGTAAATCGTTTGCTTGTTCGTAGTCGTTTAAAAAATTAACGGCATCAACAACCGTCACCATGGTGTCTAAGGTGGCAACATCACCAAGAGATACGCCATTTTCGTCGGCAAAGGTAAAGGTTTCGGCAACGGGTAAAGGCTCAGAAATACCGGTTGATTCTATTACTAGATAATCAAAGCGACCTTCTTTGGCAAGCTTACTTACCTCAATAAGTAAATCTTCTCTGAGGGTGCAACAAATACAGCCATTACTCATTTCTACCAGTTTTTCGTTGCTATGATTTAACGATACATCGTTTTTTATTGTGCCAGCATCGATGTTGATATCGCTCATATCGTTGACGATAACAGCTACTTTTTTATCTTGTCGGTTATTTAAAATATGGCTAAGGACGGTGGTTTTACCAGCCCCTAAAAAACCTGATAACACTGTGACGGGCAGTTTATTTATCATTTAATTTATCTTACTCATTTATATTTATAGATATGTTATATTGTATCAATTGCATTTTCCAGTGTTCTTATAAAGTATTAAAGAGCAGGGCGATGTTAAAAGGGAAAGTGCCTGTGCGGTATAAAAATAATGAATAAAAAGGTTGTGTTTTATTGTCGTAAAAAGCCTAAAGTGGCTGTCACTTTAGGCTTTTTACATTAGTTAAAATATAGGTAAAGCTATTGGCTGTTTATCATTACGCATTTAATATTTACAAATTCGCGCATGCCAAATCCACCATGCTCTCGTCCGTAGCCACTTTCTTTTACGCCGCCAAAGGGCAGGTTTGGTTGGGCTAGGCCATAGCCATTAATATTGATCATACCGGTATTAAAGTATTTAATGGCTAGCTCTATGGCTTTGTCTTCATTTTTTGAAAATATGCCACCGCCTAAGCCATAGCGTGAATCATTGGCGATTCTCATTGCATCGTCGTTGTCTGTGGCTTTAATAAGTGAGGCAACCGGGCCAAACAGTTCATCGTCGTAGGCTGGCATACCCGGTGATACATCTTCTAATAAAGTAGGGGGGTAGTAAAATCCGGGTTTATTTGGGATTTCGCCTCCGGTAACTATGCTGGCACCCGCTTTAACCGATTCTTTTACCTGTTTGTGAATGCCATCGCGTAGATCTTCACGCGCCATTGGGCCAAGATCGGTAGTGTCATCCATCGGATCTCCCATTTTCATGGCTTCTAGCTGGCTTTTCATTTGCTGTTTAAAGCGCTCATATAAAGACTCAACCACAACAAAGCGTTTTGCCGATACGCAGGTTTCGCCATTATTGATCATTCTGCCTTGTAGGCATGTTTTAACGGCAAGTTCTAAATCGGCGTCATCAAGTACAATGTAAGCATCGTTACTTCCCAGTTCAAGCACGGTTTTTTTAACGTACTTAGCCGCTTCCTCGGCTACTTTTTTACCTGTTGTGTCGCTACCTGTAAATGTAACGCCACTAATTGCTTTATGGCTGATTAATGCACTGGCAGTTTTGCCATCAATAAGTAAGTTGTTAAAACAATATTTAGGGAAACCTGCTTCTAAAAACAATGCTTCTATTTTTTCGGCCATACCAAATACATTACCGGCGTGTTTTAACACGGTTGTGTTACCTGCCATGATATTGGCAGCGCTATAACGAATAACTTGATAAAGCGGAAAATTCCAAGGTTGTATCCCTAATAAAACGCCCGTAGGTTGATAACTAATGATAGCACGTCCGTTTTGCATCTCTCGTTGTTCATCGCTTAATACACGCGCCCCATTTTGTGCACTATAACGGCATATTTCGGCACAAAGTTCGACTTCTTGTATACCTTGTTGGTATAGCTTGCCCATTTCTTCGGTCATTAGCTTGGCTAGATCGTGTTTGTTTTGTTCAAATAATGAAGCGAGTTTATTTAAGTAGGTCGCACGTTCAGTGAAAGAGGTAAGGCGCCATTTTAAAAATGTATCGTGAGATTGTTCAATGATGTGCTCAGCGTCTTGTTGCGAAAGTAATGTGTAGTTAGCAAGTGTTTGCTCGTTTGTGGGATTAATCGTACTGACTGTATTACTCATTATTATCTCCTTACTTTAAGATGTAGGTGATAGTGCAAATTAATAACCAGTCTGTATTTATTTAACTTTGTTTTTAATACCTTGATTTTGTTTAGTTAATTTTTATTTTTACGTAATAGATATAATTTTTTATATTTTAAAAAGAGTAAATAACGCGCAGGCTATGCAATATTTACAGGCTTGGTTGTTTTTATCCTCAGCAGTGAGCATTTAACTGTTTAGCCCAAGTAAAAAATAAACTAGAGGTGGCATCGACAAAATTCAATGCCACATAAGGGCCTTAATTATTAGTTAAGTTTAATGTTAGGTTTTCTATTGCGCAGCCATAGGGGCTGCTATTAATGCGGTAGTAAGCCGTGCTGTTTGTTGCACTTATTGTGACTAATTGGTTTTTATGCTGTCCTAAGGTGGTTTTTTCTTGGCTTAAACACATGGCTTGAGTTAACGAGCGCAAGCGGCTATCACTTAATATATTTTTAAAACGCTGTGATGGTAACGGCGGAATCTTTATATTTCCTAAGGCATTATCGATACTACGCTTGCTTAATTTAAATGCCGAAGCATGGGGCTGCAAAACGGTTTTACTAGGCCAATATGAATAACGGTATTGTTGCTGTTCGGTGGTTGTTAGATACACGACGCCGCGCTCTCCAAGTACGGTTAACACATTACCTTGAGCTGACTTTATAACCACCAAACTGGTGTTATCATCAACACCTAATACACGACTTACTTTGTTTGTATTTAATGCTTGGGTATACAGTGCGGTTTTATTTTGTTCGCTAAACTGGCTGGTTAAAAAGCCATAACTAAAGGCATTTAATCCCGCTTTTAACTGTGGTGTTTCTTGGTTTGAGATAACTTTGGTTAGCTGGTGGCTTGCAAGTAAATCGGCACTGTTTCCGGTTGTTATTAATACTTCTGCATTCGCTATTTGTTGGCTCCATGGATAAGCGTTATCGTGTTTATCAAATAAACTTTTACGTAATACATTGTCATTGTTTGAGCCTAATAGCAGTACGCCTGTACTTTGTGTTATCTGCTCAAGTAGTGTGTCAACTCCTTGTTTGCACAGCGCATATTCGGCGCGTGTATGCTCAGGGTAAACCGTTTCGCGGTTATAAAGCGCCATTGTTTTATTTCTGTATGTATCAAGGTTTTCGCACTGACCATTATTTAATGCAGTAACTAATGCCGGAGTGAGTGCAAGCCATTGAGCATTAATGCCGGCTTGTGCCAATACGCTTTGATAATAGCGCACAGGTTGGTAAGGGTCTTGCTGGGCGCTGGTAATAAATAATAAAGTGGGCTTTGCACTTTTTACTTGTAAGCTTGCTTTAATAAAGTCGATAGAATCATTAAGCCAGGTTTGATCGGATAAACTATGTTTGCTTGCTACTTCTAGCGTGTTTTTCGTTATAGCATTGGGTATTTGTAGCATGTTTATGACATAGTTAAACTCCTCTTCGGTTAACTCACTCATTTGAAAGCTAGCAATATCGCGCCATGCCCATAAAAGTTCGCGCTTAGTGAGTTTTTGAGGGTGTGAATTTAATAACACGGTTAAGTTTTTTACGGTGTCTTGTTTATGGTTTTTATTAGCCGATGGCCAATGCGTTTGTAAGGTTTTAATTGCGCCTTGGGTTAGTTTATATTGCTCGGTTTGCTCATGCGTGAACTTTGCTTGTTCATTACAAAATTCAGGAGTTAAATTGCTACAGGTTGTTATATCTGTACCCATAACAATAATTGTTTGTTCAGCATTAGTTGCATTGGCACTGTGAGTCATCATAACAGAAGCATAAAACAAGCATATACGGCCCATTTGGGCGGCAAAAGAAGGGACTTTAAGCGGCATTTTTAACCTTAGGAACATGTTATTAAGATGCGTATTGTTAACTATTATATAAATAACAACAAGTGTGAAAAATCAATTAGATAATACCTGTTTAATCGCTGGTATTTTGTTCGTTGATTGATATTATCATTACTTAATCATTAAATAAGACATAAAAATGCACGACCTCACCAAAGGCTCTATCGCTAAACACTTAATTGTAATGGCTCTTCCTATCATGATAGGCATGGTGATCCAAACCCTCTACTTTTTAGTCGATTTATATTTTGTTGGAAAATTAGGGGCTAATGCTTTAGCGGGCTTAAGCTTGGCTGGTAACGCAATGTTTTTAATTTTTGCGTTAACTCAGGTGCTTAATGTCAGTACGGCTGCATTAATTGCACAGGCCGTTGGACGAAAAGATAAACAAGATGCCAATACGATATTTAATCAAAGCTTAATGCTAGCCAGTGTTATGGCATTGCTGGTGTTAGTGTTTGGTTATATAGGGACCGATTGGTACTTACATAATATTTCGGATGATGCTGCGACGATATACCAAGGTAAGCGTTATTTATACTGGTTTTTACCCTGTATGGCTTTGCAATTTCCTTTAGTGGCTATTAGTGCTGCACTGAGAGGTACAGGGATAGTTAAACCCACAATGTTAGTGCAAGCTTTTTCAATTATTATTAATATTATTTTGTCGCCTATTTTAATTACCGGGTGGGGGACAGGGGCCGCAATGGGCGTTGCCGGTGCTGGGTTAGCGAGCTCTATTTCAGTTTTTTCTGCAATTATTATGTTGTGTGTTTATTTTGCCAAGGCCGAAAAATATATCACCTTAGATACTCAGTTATGGCCAGTTAATATGACGCAAATAAAGCGTTTATTTGTTATTGGGCTCCCTGCTGGTGGCGAATTTTTCTTAATGTTTATGTATATGTCGTTAATATATTGGCTTATCCAGCGTTTTGGCCCTGAAGCACAAGCTGGGTTTGGGTTAGGCTCGCGTATAATGCAATCACTTTTTTTACCGGCTATGGCTATTGCCTTTGCAGCCCCTGCGGTGGCAGGACAAAACTATGGTGCTAAACAGTATTCACGGGTGCGCGACACCTTTTTTTACACCAGTTTAATGACAACCGTGTTAATGGCAATTTTAACAATGGTGTGTTTGTTTTCTCCTTGGGTATTAATTAATAGCTTTTCAAAAGATACGGGAGTGCTTTTAGTGGCTGCGTCATTTTTAAGTATCATTTGTTTAAACTTTATTCCGACAGGGGTGATTTTTTCGTGTTCAGGCATGTTCCAATCACTTGGTAATACACTACCGGGTTTATACAGTACCGCTATTCGTATTTTATTATTTGCCAGTATTGCGCTGTGGCTTAATCAGGTAGACACTTTTTTGTTGGCCGATTTATGGTATGTATCGGTATTTTCAGTGGCGGTACAAGCAATTATTAGCTTTTTGTTTTTACGCAATGAGTTTAAAAAACACTTAAAATTTACATAATTAATAAAAAAACCAAGACTCTAAATATTTAAGGATTGATAACCGGTCATGCAAGCTAAAGACATTGAAAAACTCGACTTATCACGTGCTGAAACGCGCGATATTGTTACCCCTTACGCGTTTAAAATAGATCAAGCGCTACTGGGTTTACCCTTAGCAAGTCCTGCTCGGCGCGCTTTGGCTATTATTATTGATGTAACATTAATATTTTTAGCCGCGAAAATAAGTGCCGCTATTATCGCATTTTTTGCGGCATTGGCTTTTTATAGAGGCACAGCGCAAAAGCATTTACCTGCAATGTCGACGATAGGGCGCAGAGCATTAAAATTTACAGCTGCGAGCTTCTTATTTGTTAGCTCTTTGCTTTTACTTAGCTTTGCCATTGATTATTTAGAGGGCAATAATGGCGCTGATAGTGAATCACAAAGCTTAGCGTTTAACGTAGCAGAAAAACAATTAATAAAGGATTACCTACTTGAAGGTGAAACGCAGCAAGCCTGTGATGAAAGCTGCGAAGTAGCGCGGCTTGCCCAGCTTATTGCAGATGTACCTAAACTCAATGATTTAGTCGACACTGATAATGTAGGTATGAGCCAAATATTATTGTTGGGTTTTGTCGAGCTTACTGACACACAACAACACGCGCCTTTTGAGACTCAATACGAAACAACACAAAAACCAAACAGCATTTTAGCTTGGGGCAAGGGGATTATAGAAGATTTAGGCCTTGGTTTTGGCTGGGCTGCGATTTACTTTACTTTGTTTTCATTATTATGGAACGGGCAAACCCCGGGCAAAAAATTATGTAACATTAGAGTGGTTTTATTAAAAGGCGGTAAACTTAATTTATTCGATTCGTTTGTGCGTTACGGGGGTTATGGCGCTGGTTTTGCTACTGGTTTACTCGGTTTTTTTCAAATTTATTGGGATCCTAATAGGCAAGCCATCCAAGATAAAATATCGGCAACGGTGGTTATAAAAGGCAGTGTGGATCAAATCGTTAATGAAGAAACAATAGAAAAAGCAGTGCACGATTAATACTATATTTTAAAACGCGTAGGGGGCTATCGTTTATCTATTTGCGTATTAAACCTATAAAACGATTAAAGATATGATTTTATGTTTTAGCAAAGATTAACCATTTAACGGTTAATCTTTGCTCTTACTTTTGTGGCTATACCTGCGATAGCCATTATTAATACCCATACCCATACAGGGCCATTACCATATTGGCTGTATACACTATCGCCCTTAATTAGCTTTATGTTGGCTTTCATGGTGGTGGCTTTAAATTGAGGCATCGTTTGTTGAGTGTGGCTGATGGGGTCATACACTGCGCTGATCCCATTATTGGTAACACGTATAAGCGGACGTTGAAGTTCGAGCGCTCGCATTCGTGCTATTTGCATATGTTGATGAGGGCCAATTGAATCGCCAAACCAGGCATCGTTACTCACGGTAAAGAGTAAATCTGATTCACTTTTATAGTTACCGCGTACTAAATCTGCAAAGGCAATTTCATAGCAAATGGCGGGGAGTATATTAAAGCCATTAGCGCGTAAGTTATTTTGTACTTTATCGCCACGTGTAAACGATGACATAGGTAAATCAAATAAAGGAGCTATGTGGCGTAATACATCCTGAAAAGGCACAAATTCACCAATGGGTAACAGCTGATGTTTTTGGTATCGGTTTTTATGCAAATAATGATACTGCCCGTGTTCGTCGTTGTTATCTTTATTACCCAGTACAATTAAGGTATTAAAAATAGCTTTGGTATCAAATTGATAATCGACCACACCCGTGACTAATGCTGTTTTGTTAAACGATGCCGCGCTATCTAAGCCAATTAAGTAGGTGTCTGCGAGGGCTTCTATTTCGGGGACTGCTGCTTCGGGCCATACAACAAGGTCTACATCCCAATGTGGGCGCGTTAAATCTTGGTACTTACTCATTGTGGTCCAAAATTCACTGGGCTCAAAACGTAAGTGCTGTTTTATATTGCCTTGTACCAGTAAGGTTGACATGGTTTTATTTGAGTATTGATTAGTTCCGGTATTGTTAGCTGCAACAATAAGTAAGGTTAAAGATATGGCAGAGAACAACAGTGGTTTAATGTCTTTTTTACTGAGGCGATACAGTGAAAAACCGATAATAATACAACTGAGTGTTAAGCCAAATTCTCCAATATAAGGAGCAAGAATCCGTAATGGACCATCGGTTTGCGTATAACCAAAACTTAACCAAGGAAAGCCTGTAAGTAAAATGCCGCGTAAATACTCACTAACAGCAAAACCACTCACTAATAATGCACAAAAAGAATAAGGACCATTTGCTAAGCGCGTACTGAGCCAGCAAGCAAAAGCAGGAAATAAAGATAAATATGCACACAACAACGCCATTATAGAAAGCGAAGCAATAAGTGGCATACCGCCAAAAGTAGCAATAGAAACATGGACCCAACTTATTCCAGCGCCAAACCAGCCTAAACCAAATATAAAGCCATATTTAGCGGCACGTTTTGCTGATAAGGGGGCGGTGTTGTTAGGCGTTAAGCAATAAAACAGTAAGGCTAGGCTAAAAAATGGAGTTAGCCATAATTCGAAAGGCGCGTAGCCAAAAGTTAAAACAAGGCCCGCAATCAGTGCGAGCCATGCTTTTTTATCTTTTGCTATACAAGTTAGTTTAGTTAGCAGTTTCTTCACTGTCGCTATCATCAACCTTTGGTACGGTGACTTGCACTTGCAAAATACGGCGATTATCAGAGTTTGTTACTTTAAATTGATAACCGTCTATCTCAATGGTTTCGCCGCGGCTTGGCATGTGACCAAAGGCATGAATAACAATACCACCGATTGTATCGGCTTCATCGGTACTGTAGCCGGTGGTAAAATATTCGTTAAAATCGTCAACAGGGGTTAATGCTTGTACTACATAAACGTGTTTAGCAAGTTGGCGAATATCTTGTTGGCCTTCTTCTTCATCGTGTTCGTCTTCTATTTCGCCAACAATGGTTTCAAGAATATCTTCGATGGTGACTAATCCTGATACACCGCCGTATTCATCAATGACAATCGCCATATGGTAACGCTGTTGGCGAAACTCATTAAGTAAGGTATCGACGCGTTTACTTTCAGGCACAACCATAGAGGGGCGTAAATAATCACGTAATGAAGGTAAGTGCTCATCTTTATTTAAGATAAGTGGCAATAAATCTTTAGCAAGTAGTATTCCTTCTACGTGATCTTTGTCTTCGCACACAACGGGAAAACGTGAGTGTGTGGAGTCGACCATCATCGGAATAAGCTCTTCAAGCGGGCTATCTATTTCAAGTGTCACCATTTGCGAACGAGGGATCATAATATCGCGTACTTTTAATTCAGATACGCTTAATACGCCTTCCATCATTTCTTTGGTTTCGGGATTAATTAGCTCTCGCTCTTGCGCGTCGGCAATTACTTCAACCAGCTCTTCTCTATTCTGGGGTTCCCCTTGCAATAGCTGAGTTATTCTTCCCAGCCAGCTCTTGCCAGAAGAACCCTGGCTAGTTTGCGAGTTATCGTCGCTCATTGCGTCTAAATGCTCCGTTAATTTTAAATATCGTCCCGATATGGGTCGGCGATGCCAAGTTCGGCAAGTAATTGCTTTTCTATACTTTCCATTTCAAAAGCATCTTCATCCTTTATATGGTCAAAACCAAGTAAATGCAAGCATCCATGGATAACCATATGAGCAAAGTGCTCATGAAATGTTTTTTCTTGCTCATTTGCTTCGGCTAATACAATAGCTGGACAAATAATTAAATCACCGACTAATGGCAGCTCAATGCCTGCTGGTGCTTCAAATTCAAACGACAATACGTTTGTCGGTTTGTTTTTACCGCGATAGTCGTTATTAAGCTGTTGCGATTGCGCTTCATCACTAATGACAATACTGAGCTCAGATTCATCTCGGTATTGGCTAAGGGCTTTATCTGCCCATAGTTGAAACTGTTCGTGGCTTGGTAAGTTTTCAAACTCACACGCTATTTGTAAATCAAGTTCAGTGCTCACTGTATTACTCTTTAGTCGAAGATTGAGCCTGTGCGGCGAGTAAGTCTTTTTCTTTTTGTTTTTCTATCCGTTTTAAGCGCTCACTTTCATCGTTACGTTCATACGCTTCAACGATTCGTGCAACGACAGGATGGCGAACAACGTCGTGCGCTTTAAAAAAGTTAAAGCTTATTTCATCAACCCCATCGAGTACTTGTATAGCGTGGCGAAGACCTGAACGCGCACCTCGGGGTAAATCTACCTGTGTAATATCACCGGTGATCACCGCTTTAGAATTAAAGCCTATACGCGTTAAAAACATTTTCATTTGTTCTGCAGTGGTATTTTGGCTTTCATCTAAAATAATAAAGGCATCGTTAAGAGTACGACCACGCATATATGCTAGGGGAGCCACTTCGATAATATTTTTTTCGATGAGCTTTTCTACACGTTCAAAACCCAGCATTTCAAATAGCGCATCGTAAAGAGGGCGCAGGTATGGGTCTATTTTTTGGCTTAAATCACCAGGTAAAAACCCCAGTTTTTCACCGGCTTCAACCGCTGGGCGGGTTAACAAAATACGACGAATTTCTTGGCGTTCGAGTGCATCAACAGCCGCGGCAACCGCAAGGTAGGTTTTACCTGTACCGGCAGGGCCAATACCAAAAGTAATATCATGATGCAGAATGTTAGCAACATAAGCGCCTTGGTTGTCGTTACGTGGTTTTATAACGCCTCGACGTGTTTTAATGACCATTTCTTTGCCATAAGCACCGCTAGCGGTATCTTGCTCTAGGGCTTTTGATTCACTAATGGCTAGGTGTACGTTGTCGGGTTCTATTTCGCCGATTTCACCACGTACTGGTTGAGTATCAATATAAAGATTTTTTAAGATTTCTACCGCTGCGGTACTACTAATGAGCTTTCCGGTTACTTTAAAAAAGTTTTCACGGTGAATAATTTCGACACCTAATCGGCGTTCAATTTGTTTGATGTTTTCATCAAACGGACCACATAAAGAAGAAAGGCGTTTGTTATCGGCAGGTTCTAAATAAATCTCTAATGTTTTTAATTGATTACTCAAAATTACTTCCTATTGCATTGCGCCAGCGTAAACTGGCGCGTTGTATTTTGGCTAAGGTACAAACGTTGCTACACCAATTTCATTGGCGCTTTCTGCTTTTGTATCATTATTTGCAGCTTTAGATAATATTGCTGCTGGAGCAATGTCACGGCGCAAGTTCATTTGTGATTCTGTACGAATTAGCTCACCACGTAAAGAATTAGGCAATGCTTCAGTAATACGTACATCAACAAACTGTCCGATCACTGTATGTGGCCCGACAAAATTAACAACACGGTTATTTTCGGTACGGCCTCGTAATTCCATTGGATTTTTCTTAGAAGGGCCTTCGACTAAAATACGTTGCTCGGTATCAAACATTTGACGACTAATTTGTTGTGCCATTTGTGTAATACGGTTTTGCAATAAGTAAAGACGTTCTTTTTTCTCTTGTTCGGTTACATCATCTGGTAAATCGGCAGCTGGTGTACCAGGACGTGCGCTATAAATAAAGCTAAAGCTCATGTCAAAACCAATATCATTGATTAGGTTCATCGTTGCTTCGAAGTCCATTTTGCTTTCACCAGGGAAACCAATGATAAAATCAGATGACATGCTTAAATTAGGACGAATCTTACGTAGTTTACGAATTGTCGACTTGTATTCAATCGCTGTATGGCCACGTTTCATTAAATTTAAGATACGATCTGAGCCACTTTGAACCGGTAAATGCAGGTGATCAACTAACTCAGGTACATCAGCATAAGCTTCGATGATATCTGGTGTAAATTCTACCGGATGCGAAGTGGTGTAACGAATACGGTCAATACCATCAATGGCAGCTACATAACGAATTAAATCAGAGAAATAGCAAATTTCTTCTTCGTGTGTTTCGCCGCGATAGGCATTTACGTTTTGTCCGAGTAAGTTAACTTCACGCACGCCTTGCTCTGCCAATTGAGCAACTTCTAATAGTACGTCATCTAACGGACGACTAACTTCTTCACCACGTGTGTAAGGGACTACACAAAAAGTACAGTATTTAGAACAGCCTTCCATAATCGATACAAAAGCAGAAGGGCCTTCGGCTTTTGGCTCTGGTAAGCGGTCAAACTTTTCGATTTCAGGGAAAGAAATATCAACAACCGATGAGCCTTTATCACCTTGCACTTGTTTAATCATTTCTGGCAAGCGGTGTAAGGTTTGAGGGCCAAATATAACGTCGACAAACGGTGCACGTTGACGAATCGAATCACCTTCTTGTGAGGCAACACAGCCGCCCACACCAATGATAAGGTCTGGTTTATCATCTTTTAATAATTTCCAGCGACCTAATTGGTGAAATACTTTTTCTTGTGCTTTTTCACGAATTGAACAGGTGTTAAGCAATATAACATCTGCTTCTGTGGCTTCTTCAGTTAGCTGGTAGCCGTTTGTCGCATCTAAAAGTTCTGCCATCTTCTGCGAGTCGTACTCGTTCATCTGACAACCCCAGGTTTTTATATGCAGCTTTTTGCTCATTGAATATAGCCTCGTGTTCAATTCGGTAGTGGCACAAATGTGTGCTTAATTCAGGATTAAATGACCATTGGGGCCAGTTAAAGGACGCACATTTTATATGGATATAAGGCTAAATCCAAGTATAGTTTTCATGTTTATGGTTTCAAATCAATCTAAACGGGTTTTATACGCCTGTGGGCTATTCCCTCGTGCACTTAACGATACAATTGCGCTACAATTAAAATAGTTGGAAGTAACCCCTAAAATGATGAAAACGATGAAAAATAAAGTAATTGTGGTTGGTGGTGGCATGGTTGGCTCGGCCATGGCAATAAAGTTAGCGCAACAAGGTAATCTTGTGAGTGTCATTGAAAATAAACCAATAGATGCCACTGAGATATTACAAAGTCAGCAGGTGGATATTCGTGTTTCGGCAATAAATCGTTTTTCTGAAAATTTACTTGATGAATTGGGGGCCATGGATTTATTGCGCCATAACCGTATAGCCCCATACCAACAGCTTGAGGCCTTTGAGTTAGGTAATGATAGATTATTATTTGATTGCGCTGATATAAATTCGTCTCATTTAGGGCACTTAATTGAAAACAAATTAATTCAGGCAAGTCTTTGGCAACAATTTAAAAAACATAATATTACGGTGATAGAACAATCAGGCGCTATCTGTGCTATTACTCAAACAGCCGATGACATTACCCTGCATTACAATGATACCTGTTATACCGCTCACTTAGTGGTCGGTGCAGATGGTGGCCAGTCGCAATGTCGTCTTAAAGCCAACATCGGGGTGGAAGGCTGGCAATATCAGCAACAGTGTATGGGGGTTTTAATTAAACTTGATGCGCCACAACAAATAAAAACATGGCAGCAATTTACACCCACAGGCCCGGTTGCATTTTTACCTATGCAAGCTCCTTATGCTAATTTAATTTGGTACGACAACCCTGAGACGCTAGCTACACTTAAAACACTAACCACAGAGCAATTAAAACAACAAATCATAGCAAAGTTCCCAGCACTGGCCGGTGACTTTGAAGTGATTAACCAAGCTGTTTTTCCTTTAACCCGACAGCATGCTAATCACTACTCAGCGAAACGATTAGTTTTAATTGGTGATGCGGCACATACGATTAACCCATTAGCAGGGCAGGGAGTGAATTTAGGGTTTAAAGATGTCGTCGCTTTGGCTGATGCATTAAACGAGATTGATGATATTGGTTGTATCATTAAATTAAAACAATATGAATCTAAGCGCCGCAAAGCTAATTTATTAATGATGAGTATGATGGATGCGTGCTACTTTGGTTTTTCTAACACTATCAGTCCACTTCGCTGGGCACGAAGACACATTTTAAAAACAGCTAACATTAATTCACCGTTAAAAAAATGGGTTTTAAAATATGCGATTGGTGATAAATAAACATTAAGAACATGAGGGATTACGCTTTAAGGTTTAGATAAAAGAACTAGAAAAATAGATAAACTTAATACTATTTAATCTGTTTATTGTGCTGTATTTTTGTTATTAATAGCTTTAGTTGTCTTGCGTTTATTAAAATGTAATGGATTATTTTATTTAGGTGGTATCTTGGACGAACTTTTTAGCGTAATCATTTTTGTTGGTATTTTATTTTTAGTGGCCAGCTTACCGACTACATTACGGATATGTAGGGCAACTGAAAATGTATTTTGGTATATTTTATTTAACTTAATTTTTTTATTTATTCTTAGTTATTGCGCTGTTACTTATTACTTTATTGCCTCGATAGTTAATACCAATGTAATTTATATTGTTTCGTGTATTTTACTCGCCGGAGGTGGATTTGTTTATTTGGTAACTAAATTAAGTTATTCAAGTATTTTAAAAATAGAGCAAACACTTGAAGAACAACGCTTCCAAGCTGAGCACGATAGTTTAACCGCACTGCCCAATCGTAAAATGTTTTTCAACTCCCTCTCTCATTACATTAATAGGGGCATACCTTGCTCGGTATTGTTTATCGATTTAAACAACTTTAAATATATAAATGACAGCTTTGGCCATCATATAGGTGATCAATTGCTCATTGCCACTGCTAAAATGCTACAGTCACAGCTAATTCAACCCGCTTCGCTAGCAAGAATTGGGGGGGATGAATTTGCCATTATCCTGATACAACAAAATCAATATAACGACGAAGCATGCATAAATAAAATTAAGCAAGCTATCGCTCAGCCTCTTAAAGTGGGTCAGCAATCAATTCTAATTAATTTAAGTATTGGGGGCAGTCACTATCCGCAAGATGGTGAAAATGTCGATGTGCTGATTAAAAATGCTGACTTAGCCATGTATGAAGCTAAGAAAAATAAACATTTGTTTGTGCCTTATACGCAGGCCTTAGGTGAAAAATCAAACGAGACGCTGATGTTAGCTAGTAAACTTAAAACAGCCATAGAGCAGGAGGAGTTTACACTTTATTATCAGCCCATTAGTTCAGCAAAAGCAGGGCAATCGTCGGGGTTTGAGGCATTGATCCGTTGGCCACAAAAAGATGGCAGCTTTATTTACCCAGATTCGTTTATTCCTATCGCTGAACAAACCAACTTAATTTTATTATTAACCAAGTGGGTTGTTAACCAAGCTGCTAGGGATTTGTCTCGTTTTAAAGCAAATGGTTTTACTGGCACGATTCACTTAAATATTTCAGCGCAAGATTTACAAAGCCCTGTATTTTTAAAGCATATTGTTGATTTACATGACGCTAATCCAACGATAAGTGATGACATTACGTTTGAAATTACCGAAAGTGCCATGATGACAAATATTGATGCCGCGCGTGAAATGATACTCACGCTTAATAAAAAAGGTTTTTATTTTAGCATTGATGATTTTGGTACCGGTTTCTCATCGTTATCTTTATTACGAGAATTACCCATTGAGCAGATTAAAATAGATCGCTCATTTGTCACGAATATGCTCAGTCATAGTGCTGATTTTGCAATTGTAGAATCAATTGTATTTTTGGCAAATCAATTAGGGTGTGATGTGGTTGCAGAAGGCGTTGAAAATAGCGAAGTAGAGCAATTGTTACTTAATTTAGGCTGCGATTACTTACAAGGTTATTACTACAGTAAACCTATCACGCTTGAAGAGGCGTTAGTGGGCCTTAATACCAATTAGTTATAGATTTACATCAGCTAATTTTAACCATTGGCTGTGATTCACTACGTTAAACATTTAAGTCGTTGAACTTTTGCTTTAGCACACAAAGCCGCTAAATAATTTGATTAGGCATAAGCAAGCTTAATATCAGCCGGTACTCGTTTTATTTTGGGATGTTTTATATAAGGTATGCTGTTGTAAAAGCAGAGGGTTTGGCTGTCGTTTATTTTTTGAGTAATATAAAGTTATTTAATTAATATTATCGTACATAAATTTGTTGAATATGGAAAATAAAGCTATCGCTATAAAAACAGCTAAAAATAAAATGATGGAAGGTATGACTAGACTAAGTAAAGAAATTGGCTGGGATACCAGGATTTGAACCTGGGAATGCCAGGATCAAAACCTGGTGCCTTACCGCTTGGCGATATCCCAACTCTAAATTTGGATGAGTTTTAGTTCTAATTAAGAACATGGTGCGGAAGGAGAGACTTGAACTCTCACAACCTAAGTTACTGGAACCTAAATCCAGCGCGTCTACCAATTCCGCCACTCCCGCGCATTACATACAGGGTTTTAATGTTTTAGAATCTAAATCCAGCGTCTATATTCAAGACAACTGCCAATTCCGCCACTCCCGCATACAAGTTTATATTTAAACTCTTAACAGAGCTTTCTTAATCAACATTTCTTTGGTAGAAGAAGTTGGCTGGGATACCAGGATTTGAACCTGGGAATGCCAGGATCAAAACCTGGTGCCTTACCGCTTGGCGATATCCCAACAAAGAATAAGCTGATAATTTTAGTTCTTATCAAGAACATGGTGCGGAAGGAGAGACTTGAACTCTCACAACCTAAGTTACTGGAACCTAAATCCAGCGCGTCTACCAATTCCGCCACTCCCGCGCACTACATACAGGATTTTAATGTTTTAGAATCTAAATCCAGCGTCTATATTCAAGACAACCGCCAATTCCGCCACTCCCGCATTATTACTTTGAATTAATCAAAGAAATGGTAGTTATTTTAAACTCTTCATTGAGTGCAATTTAACTCTTGCAGAGCCACTTCTAAAAGAAGAAATGGTGGCTAAGACGGGATTTGAACCTGTGACCCCATCATTATGAGTGATGTGCTCTAACCAGCTGAGCTACTTAGCCATTGTTGGCTGGGATACCAGGATTTGAACCTGGGAATGCCAGGATCAAAACCTGGTGCCTTACCGCTTGGCGATATCCCAACAATAAACAATTGATAATTTTAGTTCTTATCAAGAACATGGTGCGGAAGGAGAGACTTGAACTCTCACAACCTAAGTTACTGGAACCTAAATCCAGCGCGTCTACCAATTCCGCCACTCCCGCGCATTACATACAGGATTTTAATGCTTTGGAATCTAAATCCAGCGTCTATATTCAAGACAACTGCCAATTCCGCCACTCCCGCATTATTACTTTGAATTAATCAAAGAAATGGTAGTTATTTTAAACTCTTCATTGAGTAACAAAAAAATGGTGGCTAAGACGGGATTTGAACCTGTGACCCCATCATTATGAGTGATGTGCTCTAACCAGCTGAGCTACTTAGCCATCTTTTTTGTTTAACACATCATTGCTGAGTGCGGGGCGTATTATGCTGATATGACCCAACTGCGTCAACACCTTTTTTGCAAAAAAACACTTATCGGTGTTTGTTTGCAGGAAAAATAAGCTAAGAGGCTAAATTTTATTTAAATCGATGCTTTTTTAAATGATCTGACAGCAGGTATTTTAAATTTTTTAAACATTAGAAATTAAAAAAGGCTCGAATTTACGAGCCTTTAAAATACAAACTAACTAATAGTTATAAAGCGTGGGGTTTATACATTAAACAAGAAGTTCATTACATCGCCATCTTTTACAATGTACTCTTTACCTTCTTGGCGCATTTTACCTGCTTCTTTAGCGCCACTTTCACCGTTGAAAGTGATGTAGTCATCGTACGCTATCGTTTGTGCACGGATAAATCCGCGTTCGAAATCGGTATGAATTTTACCTGCTGATTGTGGAGCCGTTGCGCCAACAGGGATCGTCCATGCGCGAACTTCTTTTACACCTGCTGTAAAATAAGTTTGTAATTGAAGTAACTCGTAACCACCACGGATAACAAGGTTTAAACCCGGTTCTTCTAAGCCAAGATCGGCCATAAACTCAAGTTTATCTTCGTCATCTAATTCTGATAACTCTGACTCAATAGCAGCACATACCGGAATAACAACAGCATCTTCAGACTCAGCGATAGCACGTACGCGGTCTAAATGAGGGTTGTTTTCAAAACCATCTTCAGCCACATTAGCAATATACATCGTTGGTTTAATCGTTAAGAAGTTAAGTGAGCTAATTGCTGCTTTTTCTTCTTTAGTTAATTCAAGTGAGCGAAGTGTTAAGCCTTCATCTAAATGCACTTTTACTTTTTCCAGTACTGCATTTTGCTCTTTTGCGTCTTTATCGCCGCCTTTTGCTTTTTTTGCATTACGGAAAAGGGCTTTATCAGCACTGTCCATATCGGCTAAAACAAGCTCAGTATTAATGACGTCGATATCGTCAGCAGGATCGATAGTACCTGCAACGTGAATAACGTTTTCATCTTCAAAACAACGTACTACATGACCAATCGCATCGGTTTCACGAATATTTGCTAAAAATTGGTTACCTAAACCTTCACCTTTAGAAGCCCCTTTAACCAAGCCAGCAATATCAACAAACTCCATGCTTGTAGGTAAAATACGCTGTGGCTTAACTATTTTTGCAAGTTCGTCTAAGCGAGCATCAGGTACCGGTACTACGCCAGTATTAGGCTCAATGGTACAAAAAGGAAAGTTAGCGGCTTCAATACCCGCTTTGGTTAATGCATTAAAAAGTGTCGATTTACCCACATTAGGCAAACCAACAATGCCACATTTAAAACCCATAGTAAGATACCTTGTTTAGTGTCGTTTAAACGTCTGATTTAGCTTCAGTTGTTTATGGTTTAAACGAATGTAGTCTGTTTTGTGCTTTTAACACACCGTCTTTTGCAAGTATTTCCATACAACGAACTGCTTCATCGACTGCGGCATCCATTTTTTCTTGGTCGTCTTTGGCTGCTTTTCCAAGCACCCAACCGGTAACCATTTCACGATGTCCTGGATGACCAATGCCTACACGTAAACGCATAAAATCTTTTTGATTTGCCATTTTTGCAATAATGTCTTTTAAGCCATTATGGCCACCGTGGCCACCGCCTTTTTTTAATTTGGCGATACCGGGGTCTAAATCCATTTCGTCATGGGCAACTAAAATGTTTTCCACTGGGATTTTGAAAAAATTAGCTAAACTACTGACCGCTTTGCCACTTAAGTTCATATAAGTACTGGGGATCAATAATTTGAATTCTTTGCCTTGAATAATCACTTTACCTGTTAGGCCGTGATATTTAGGGTCGTGTTTAAGAGTGCAGTTGTAGCGTGCAGCGAGTTGTTCAATGAACCAAGCACCTGCATTGTGGCGTGTGTTTGCGTATTCGGGGCCTGGATTAGCCAGGCCCACTAGCAATTGAATAGAATTCAAGGTGCAAACCTTAAATATTATTCAGCAGCGTCTTCTGCAGCGTCGTCTTCAGCTGGAGCAGATTTGTTTGCTTTGATAGTAACGATAGACTGATCGTGGTCTTCGCCTTTAGCAAGATCTACAGAGCTAACGCCTGCTGGGAAGTTAAGGTCAGAAATATGAACTGAATCACCAACAACTAACTCAGCAACATTTACTTCAATGAACTCAGGTAGTGACTTAGGTAAACAAGTGATTTCAACTTCTGTTAACTGGTGAACAACAGTTGCGCCAGCTTTAGTTACCGCTTCTTCACCGATGAAGTGAAGTGGAACTTTAGTGTGAAGTTCTTGGCTTGCATCTACACGTTGGAAATCAAGGTGAGTAAGCTTAGGCTTGAATGGGTGACGTTGGATATCTTTTAAGATAGCTTCAACTTTTTCGCCGCCAACATTAAGCGTAAGAATATGCGTGTAAAAACCTTCGCTTTCTTGTGCTTTGATCATATCTTTATGAGCAAAAGAAAGTGATACAGCGTCTTTGTTTGCACCGTAAAGAATAGCAGGAACTTTGTCTTCGCGACGTAGGCGGCGGCTCGCACCAGTACCAGTTTCTACGCGAAGTTCAGCGTCAAATGTATATGTTTCGTTAGACATAATTGTCTCCAATAATTTAAAAGTGTAGGGCCTTTGCGACCAAGGTCCCTAGCCAAAAGGCGCGCTATCATAACACCACCCCATAGCAAAATAAACCACAGTGACAAAAAAAGCGCCATATAGGCGCTTTTTATATTGAACATTTAATACTTTAAACTATTAATGTTCGAACATCGCTGAAATTGACTCTTCGTTACTAATACGGCGAATCGTTTCAGCAAGCATATCAGCAAGCGTTAATACTTTTACTTTTTCAAGTGCTTTTAATTCATCTGATAATGGAATTGAATCAGTGACAATCACTTCATCAATAACCGAGTTACGGATATTTTCAGCGGCTTTACCAGATAAAATAGGGTGAGTTGCATATGCAAATACACGTTTAGCACCATGTTCTTTTAGTGCTTCAGCTGCTTTACATAAAGTACCACCGGTATCGATCATGTCATCAACAATAATACAATCGCGACCTTCTACATCACCAATAATATGCATTACTTGCGATACGTTAGCTTGTGGGCGACGTTTATCGATAATAGCTAAATCGGTGTCGTTAAGTAGTTTTGCAATTGCACGTGCACGAACAACACCACCAATATCAGGTGAGACTACAACAACATCTTCAAACTCTCGTTCGTTCATATCGTCTAGTAATACAGGGCTGCCGAATACGTTATCAACAGGGACATCAAAAAAGCCTTGAATTTGTTCTGCGTGTAGATCAACCGTTAATACGCGGTCAACACCAACACTTGATAAGAAGTCAGCGACAACTTTAGCGGTAATTGGTACACGTGCAGAACGTACACGACGGTCTTGTCGTGAATAACCGAAATATGGAATGACTGCTGTGATACGTCCTGCTGAAGCACGACGAAGTGCATCAACCATCACAATAAGTTCCATTAAGTTATCATTAGTAGGGGCGCAGGTTGATTGTAAAATAAATACATCAGAACCACGGACGTTCTCATTAATTTGAACACTGATTTCACCGTCACTAAAACGGCCTACAACAGCATCACCTAATTCAATATATAAACGTTTTGCAACTTTTTGAGCTAACTCAGGTGTTGCGTTACCAGCGAAGAGCTTCATATCAGGCACGGTTGGGTTCCTCAGGCGCTGAATTTCTGGACTAACAGGCAATGAATATACCATTGCAAGTTAACTTATGATTACTTGTACGTTACTTCATTCCCTCAGTTGGGATCGTCAAACATGGCGGATAACCTCGAATGGGCGGGAGAGATATTGGTATTTGCTGCAACAAATCCCTGCCAATTTGGGGGTAGGTCTGCAAGAACATCTTGTGCTTGAACTTGTGTGTCAAATTCAACAAAACAACATGAACCTGTACCGGTCATCTTCGACGGTGCGTATTTTAGCAACCACTGAAGGGTTTTTTCAACCTCAGGACACAGCTTTTTAACTAAAGGCTCACAATCATTGCTTAAAACTTCGTGTTGCCATAACTTTGACAGCTTAGGAGTATCTCTTTTTAAATCTGGATGGGTAAAAATTTTTGCGGTACTAACATGTTGATTTGGGTGAACGACGCAGTACCATTTTTTTTCTAGTTGCACGGGTTGTAATTGTTCACCAATACCATGGGCTATCGCGCTGGTACCACGTATAAATACAGGTACATCTGCACCTAGCTGTAAACCTAACGCCGCTAATTGTTCAATAGTTAAGCCACATTGCCATAGTTTATTTAGCCCAAGTAAGGTGCTAGCGGCATCAGATGACCCTCCGCCTACACCGCCTCCCATTGGCAAGCGTTTAACTAAACTAATTTTTGCACCTTTATTAACCTGACGATGTTGTTGTAACAGTGTCGCCGCTTTAAAAATTAAATTATCTTCATCAGCAATCCCTTTTGTATCACCTAAAAGGGAAATCGTTTTATTAGCTGTTAGCTCAAAACTGAGTTCATCACCGTAATCTAAAAAGGTAAATAAGGTTTCTAATTCATGGTAGCCATCATGACGACGGCCGTTGATATGTAAAAACAGGTTGAGTTTTGCTGGTGCGATAAGTGTCAATGCACTGAGAGGGGATGTAGTCATTAATTAAATTGCCAATTATTTATTTGAATTTTAATTTTAATTTTTTGGTGTGTTAAAGTCAGTTTAGTCGGTAACCAAAAACCATTTTCCTGAATATAATTACTATAATCAATATGCCAATTGATTGCTGAATTATCTAACCAACTAACACTGCGAGCTCGGCCTAGTTCATCTACCAATAAATTTGCTGAATTACTGGTCCCTTTAAGCCAATCACCGGCCTTATTTAGCGGTAAAGTCAGACCGGTTAGTTGTTGTAATAATTGTTGCGCATCACGTGCTTTATATTCTTCACCATCAAATTTTAAATGGGCTTGGTCTGGTGTTTGTTCTAACGCTAAAACTTGTATACCAATGAAGCTGGTAAGCGATAAAGTATTTTTATTTTTGAATTGTTGCCAATTTAAATTTGCAGATTGGCGTTCATCAGGGCTAATAAATGCTAATTTACCTTTTATGTGCCATGTTTGTTGATTAGCTAAACGTGTTTTCCAGTCAGCATAAAGTACTGTTTGTGTTGCTGTTTTTTGAGCACAGCCAGATAAAAATAAAAAAAACAGAGTTAAAATCAAAGAATGTCGAATCAAATGTTATTCCTTACTTTCCATATTCAGCTTATTTTTGATAAAATTACCGCCTTTAAAGTTTGGCTTAGTAATATTTTGCGCCTATGACCATAATAGCACTTGGGATTAACCATAAAACCGCTTCCGTAGAATTACGTGAGAAAGTGGCGTTTTCGCCTGAGCAAATGTCAGATGCGTTAATGCAATTAAGTGGGCATGCGCTTTTTAATGAAGCAGTTATTGTCTCTACCTGTAACCGAACCGAAATCTATTGTAGCCTTGCTGAGCCAAATTCCCAAACATTACTGCAATGGTTGGCTAGTTTCCATGGTTTGGATGAACATGAGCTGAGTAACAATATTTATTACCACGAAGGTGATAAGGCAATAAATCATTTAATGCGTGTGGCTTGTGGGCTCGATTCATTAGTACTAGGCGAGCCACAAATACTAGGCCAGATAAAACAAGCTTATAATAGTGCGAAAACCCACGATGCAGTGGGTGTAACATTTGATCGCTTATTTCAAAAAACATTTTCTGTGGCGAAGCAGGTCCGTACTGATACGGATATCGGAGCCAGCGCCGTATCGGTTGCCTTTGCAGCGGTAAATTTAGCAAAACATATTTATGGTAAATTAGATAAAACCAATGTTTTACTCATAGGTGCAGGCGAAACGATAGAGCTTGTTGCCAAACATATTTACCAAAATAGCCCACAAAAAATTACCGTTGCTAACCGTACGATTGAACGAGCACGTAATTTAGCACAAGAAGTGTCGGCTGATGTTATTGCGTTAGCACAACTTCCAGAGCGTTTAATAAAAGCGGATATTGTGATTAGTTCTACTGCCAGTACATTACCAATTATTGGTAAAGGGATGGTTGAACAAGCACTTAAGCTACGTCGTCAAAAGCCGATGTTGTTTATTGATATTGCTGTACCAAGAGATATAGAAAGCCAAGTAGGTGATTTAGACGCGGCCTATTTATATTCAGTGGATGACTTACAAGCTATTGTAAGCGAGAATATGGCTGCTCGAGAAGATGCAGCCGAACAAGCACAAATAATTATAAATGAAAAAGTACAAGAGTTTTTAATGTGGTTACGTTCTCTCGATTCGGTGGATTTAATTCGCCATTATCGCAATGACGTACAAACTATTAAAGTGGAACTTGTTGAAAGAGCTGTTAGCCAACTAAATGCTGGCAAAAATGCAGAAAAAATAATTTTAGAGCTCGCCAATAAATTAACCAATCGCTTAATGCACGCGCCTACCCGTGCAATTCAAGATGCAGCGAAAAAAGGTGAAGTGGCGCAGTTGTCGCAATTAAAAAAAATGTTAGGTATAGATCAGGAATAACCGTTAAATGAAAGAGTCTGTATATCGTAAATTAGAAACCTTAGTAGAGCGTTATGAAGAAGTACAAGCACTGCTAAGTGATCCGTCGGTCATTAGTGACCAAAATCGCTTTCGTGCTCTTTCAAAAGAATACTCTGAGCTTGAAGAAATAGTAAAAACATTTTTGGCTTATCAACAAGCACAAGAAGATGTTGCTACAGCCGAAGAAATGCTAAAAGACTCAGACCCTGATATGCGTGAAATGGCGCAAGAAGAATACAAAGAAGCAAAGGCACAAATATTAGCCCTTGAAGATGAGTTACAAGTGCTGATGTTGCCAAAAGATCCTAAAGACAATAATAATGTGTTTTTAGAAGTCCGTGCTGGTACGGGGGGCGATGAAGCAGCTATATTTGCCGGTGATTTATTTAGAATGTATACCCGTTTTGCTGAAACGCAAAAATGGAAAGTTGAGGTGGTCACCACAAACGAAGGTGAGCATGGCGGTTATAAAGAAGTGATTGCAAATATCAGCGGTGATGGCGTATACGGAAAACTTAAATTTGAGTCGGGCGCACACCGTGTACAACGTGTTCCTGAAACAGAATCTCAAGGGCGAGTTCATACCTCTGCGTGTACGGTTGCTGTAATGGCTGAAATTCCTGAAGCCGAAGCGATTGAAATTAATACCGCGGATATTAAAGTTGATACATTTAGAGCATCGGGTGCCGGTGGTCAGCACGTAAATAAAACCGATTCTGCAATTCGTATTACCCACTTACCAACAGGGGTTGTTGTTGAGTGTCAAGATGAGCGTTCGCAACATAAAAACCGTGCTAAAGCAATGTCGGTACTTGGCGCAAGGTTACAACAAGCTGAAGATGAAAAACGTCATGCTGCTGAGGCATCTGAACGTAGAAACTTAGTGGGTAGTGGTGATCGCTCAGAACGTATTCGTACTTATAATTATCCACAAGGTCGCATCACCGATCACCGTATTAATTTAACTCTTTATCGTTTAAATGAAGTGGTAGCCGGTGATTTAGGGTGTATCGTCGATCCACTAATGCAAGAGCATCAAGCTGATATGCTAGCGGCAATGGGCGACGAATAAAGGTGCGCCATACAGTTGAAAGTGCAATCGCTGCGGGAGCTAAATTATTAGCTTGTTGCAGCGAAAGCGCAAAATTAGATGCCCAAATTTTACTCCTCAATATTTTACAAAAACCTCATAGCTATTTATTTTCTTGGCCAGAAGCTTCACTAACAACAGCGCAACAGGCTCAATTTGACGAATTATGCCAACGCCGTTTAGCGGGTGAGCCAATTGCACATATTACCGGCAAGCGTGAGTTTTGGAGTTTATCGTTGGAAGTCAATGCAACGACATTGATCCCCCGACCTGATACCGAAACCTTAGTAGAGCATGCCTTAGACCTGAATATTGCAGAAAAAGCGAAAGTACTTGATCTTGGAACCGGCACCGGGGCGATAGCATTAGCTTTAGCAAGTGAAATGCCTCACTGGAGTATTGTGGCCGTTGATCGTGTTGAAGAAGCGGTAGCATTGGCTTCTCGCAATCAACAACGATTAAAGTTTAATAATGTACAAATTAAACTCAGTAATTGGTTTAGCAACTTAAAAGACGAAAGATTCGACCTCATTGTCACAAATCCGCCTTATATCGAAACGACAGATATTCACCTTGAACAAGGGGATGTACGTTTTGAACCGCGCTCTGCATTGGTGGCTGATGATCTAGGTATGGCTGATATTAAACAAATAATTGACCAATCCCGTGACTATTTAAACTCTTATGGCTATCTTTTAATAGAGCATGGTTTTGAACAAGCTCAATCTGTTCGGGAATATTTTGCAAAAATGGCTTATATAAATATCAGAACAGTTAAGGATTTAGGACAAAATGAACGTGTCACACTGGCACAATGGCAATCGGTGGACAGTTCATGAGTGACTAAATAATATTTGTTATAACTTAAGGGAACAATAATTATGATGGGTGACTTTTTATTTTCAGATGAACCGCAAGAAGCTGAAAAAGACTTGGATCTCGGTACATGGAAAGTAATAATTGTTGATGATGAACCCGAAGTTCATGCTGTAACTAAATTGGCCTTAAGTGACTTTGAGTTTCAAAATAAACGCATTGAGTTTATTAGTGCGTATTCAGGGGCACAAGCGAAAGAGGTTATAGCTGAGCATAAAGATGCTGCGATTGTTTTACTTGATGTTGTTATGGAAACCGATGACGCAGGATTGCAAGTAGCAAAGTTTATACGCGAAGACGTTAAAAATAATCACATTCGTATTATTTTACGCACCGGGCAACCCGGCCAAGCACCTGAGCGACAAGTTATTATTAATTATGATATTAACGACTATAAATCGAAAACCGAACTTACCGCACAAAAACTATTCACTGTGATCATGTCTAGCTTACGCTCTTATCGGGATATTATTGCTATTGAGCAGTCACGTTTAGGGCTTGAGAAAATAATTACAGCTTCTCGTGATATTTTTTCATCACACTCTATCGATCAGTTTATTGATGGCGTGATGCAACAACTAACTTCTATTTTAGGTACGGCTGAGAAGGCAATGTATGCCACTTCGTTGGTTGCTACCAATCATCCCGAAGAGGAAAATAATAAAAAACTAATTATTTGTTCAGGAGCGGGTGATTTTGAGCAAAGTGAAGGTAGGCGTATAGAAGATATTTTTAACCACGATCAATTAAAAGCGTGTAATGAAGCGTTGATAAATAAAAGTATTGTTTATAAAGATCATTACTTATTTGCATATTGCAGTAGTGAATTTAACCACAATGCAATTTTATTTGTGTCGGGTATTGCTTGCCAACTTAGCGATACTCAACGTAATTTAATTGAGATATTTGCACAAAACGTACAACAAGCTTTTGAGAATGTACAACTGCAATCGGAAATAGAGCAAACACAACAGGAGCTTGTATTTAGATTAAGTGAGGCTGTTGAACAACGCTCTGCTGAAACTGGAAACCATGTTAAGCGAGTTGCGCATATTTGTTATGTATTGGCGGTCGGTTATGGTTTAAGCAAAGCGAAAGCTGAATTAGTACGCCTAGCTTCGCCGTTGCATGATGTTGGTAAAGTAGGGATCCCTGATGCTATTTTAAATAAGCCTGCTAAATTAACCCCACAAGAATGGGAAGTAATGAAAACCCATACCGATAAAGGCTTTACAATTTTAAAAGACTCTCGTCGAGAAATTGTAAATACAGGGGCTATTATTGCCCAAGAGCACCACGAAAAATGGGATGGCTCTGGCTACCCTAAAGGCTTAAAAGGTGAAGAAATTAATATCTTTGGCCGCATTGTTGCTCTTGCGGATGTTTATGATGCATTGAGACATAAACGTTGCTATAAAAAGCCTTGGACAGTGCAAGATGTAGCGGATGAAATAAACAAGCAAAAAGGGCTTCACTTTGATCCCAAATTAGTTGATGTATTTAATGATAGTTTAGAAGAGCTAGAAACGGTATTATCACGTTACCCAGATACATATTCAATTTAATTAGAAACATTATAGGCTTATGGATTATTTAGCAGTAAAACACGTACATATGGCAATTGCATTGCTAAGCATTACTTTATTTTATATTCGCTCTTTTTCACGTATTGGTAAAGGGGTTGTCGCAAAGAATAAATTGATATCAATTAGTAGTGTTATAGCAGACCCTTTGTTATTAGTGTCTGCTATAACGCTTATGTTTATCGGCGGAATAAACCCGTTTGAACAACATTGGTTATTAGAGAAAATTGTATTAGTAATTATGTATATTGTATTAGGTGTTAAAAGTATTAAACTAACTAATACAATGAAAAAGCTGGCTTTTTTGATACTAAATACAGCCGTGATTTTAGCGATTGGTTACTTAGCTGTCTCTAAAACAGCGTTTATCTTATAATAATTTAACACCCTAATATGCATAGTATTAGGGTGTTTTTATTTTTCTAATGGTGGATAAAAGTAGGGGATTGGTAACTCACAGTAAAAATAGGTAAACTACGCCTTCTTTTTATTAAATGTAGCGAATTGAATGACCACCTTCGTTTTTGATGAACACGATGACGAACAACTTGATGATACCTTTGATGAATATACCCCTCCGGCATTGTATCGTTGTATTAGTGCTGAATCTAAATGGGATCCTCAAATAGATCTTGCGCCTTGTTTTTCTTTACTAAAAGAGTGTGAGCAGCAGATTGATAGTATATGCAGTCAAATTAAAGATGTGCATGAACGTTTAGAGGCCGTGGTTGATATATTTTACAGCCAATGGCTTTATAGTGCCTCAGGCCTTAAAGTACCAGAATATAAATTAAGTAGTTTTAGCTATACGCTTTTAATGCGCAGTGGTTCATCGACCACTTTGGCGATATTACTATGTCATTTTTTACAACAAGCCAAATTTGATGCCAGTGTAACCATAAATAAAAATGATTTAGGGGTGCATGTGGCCATTAGTGAAGAAGAAGGCTATTTGCTAGAGCCAACGACTGGGCAACAAAGTTGGTATATTATCCCCGAAAATGCTGATGAAGAAAATGGCGAACAATTAGAGCCGTTAGAGCTAATTTTTGATGATGAAGTTTATAAACTCTATTTAGCGCAACAAAAGTGGTCGTTTATTGCGGCAAATAAATTTGGTCATGCTTTAGTATGTGTAGAGATGCTCATTGATTTACTTGGCGATGACCCGTATGAAAGACGCGACAGAGGGTACTTATTAAATCAATTAGATTGCCCTAAAATGGCAAGAGACGACTTACAGTTTTTTATTGATGAATGCCCAGATGACCCTGCGATTGAAATTATTCAACATCAACTAGAAGAACTTGAAGATAATAATAATACACACCACTAATAATAGGAATAATTATGGCTGATACCCATACTGCATTGATCACCAATGATGCTGTTGTACTTGGCTTACTGGCTGTTATTTTAGGTTTTATTTTTAAAACCTCAAACAGTGAGCGACCAGCATTAAAAACGTTTTATAAATATGTACCGGCACTTTTACTGTGTTATTTTTTACCTTCGTTATTAAATACTTTTGGTATTGTTGATGGCCACAGTTCAAATGTGTACTTTGTTGCATCTCGCTATTTACTCCCTGCTTGTTTAATTTTATTAACCATTAGTATTGATTTAAAAGCGATTATTAATTTGGGTCCAAAAGCTTTAATTATGTTTTTAGTGGGCACTTTAGGTATTGTCATTGGTGGGCCTTTAGCTATTTTAGTTACCAGTGCATTTAATCCTGAGTTAGTCGGTGGACATGGTCCTGATGCTGTTTGGCGAGGTATGACTACGGTTGCTGGTAGTTGGATTGGTGGCGGGGCTAATCAAGCCTCTATGAAAGAGATGTTTGAAGTAGGGGGTGATATATTTTCGGTCATGGTGACCGTTGATGTTATTGTCGCCAATATTTGGATGGCTGTTTTATTATTAATGGCTGCAAATCATAAAAAAATTGATGCTGCAACAGGGGCTGATACCACTGCCATTGAAGATTTAAAACAACGAGTAGAAGCGTATCATGCACAACATGCTCGTATGCCAACCTTAAATGACTATATGACGATTATTGCCATTGCCTTTGGTATAACGGGTCTGGCGCATTTTTGTGCTGACTTTTTAGGGCCATTTTTTGCTAATAATTATGAGTGGGCTAAAGAATATAGCTTAAATAGCAAGTTCTTTTGGTTAATTGTTATTTCTACCACCATAGGTATTAGCTTATCATTTACTAAAGTACGCCAAATTGAAGCGTTTGGTGCATCTAAAGTGGCTTCTAGCTTTTTATATATTTTAGTCGCATCGATTGGCTTACATATGAATGTAACGGCAATATTTAGTAATCCAGGGTTGTTTTTGATTGGCGGTATTTGGATGTTAACGCATGCAAGCTTAATGCTCATAGTTGCTAAATTAATAAAAGCCCCCTTATTTTACATGGCTGTAGGCTCGCAAGCGAACGTAGGTGGTGCGGCGTCAGCACCTGTTGTTGCATCGGCATTTCACCCATCACTTGCACCCGTTGGTGTATTGTTAGCAGTCCTTGGCTACGGTGTAGGCACATATATGGCTTATATTTGTGGGTTAATGATGCAAGCAGTTGCTCCTTAAGGAATTAAAATGAATAACCAAATTATAAATATTAACCAAATAGAACTGGCAAATAATAAGCCGTTTGTATTGTTTGGTGGGATGAATGTTTTAGAGTCTCGCGATTTAGCGATGCGTATTGCAGAACACTATGTTGAAGTAACAACAAAACTCAATATCCCTTATGTTTTTAAAGCATCGTTTGATAAAGCAAACCGCTCATCAATTAACTCTTACAGAGGCCCAGGGCTTGATGAAGGGCTAAAAATATTTGAAGAAATTAAGCGCACATTTAATGTCCCTTTAATTACAGATGTACATGAACCTCATCAAGCAGCCCCTGTGGCTGAGGTTGTTGATGTGATACAACTTCCTGCTTTTTTAGCACGCCAAACTGACTTAGTGGTGGCGATGGCTAAAACGGATGCCATTATTAATGTGAAAAAACCACAATTTTTAGCACCACATGAAATGCGACATATCATTACTAAATTTAATGATGCTGGTAATAACAATGTGGCGCTGTGTGAACGAGGTTCAAGCTTTGGCTATAATAACCTTGTGGTTGATATGCTAGGCATGGATGACATGAAAGTGATGGCCCCCGTTATTTTTGATGCAACACACGCTCTTCAACGCCCGGGTGGTCGTTCTGACTCTGCGGATGGTCGCCGTGCGCAAGCTGCAGAATTAGCACGCAGTGGTATGGCACTAGGTATTGCAGGACTATTTATAGAAGCGCACCCAAATCCAAATGAAGCAAAATGTGATGGCCCATGTGCTTTAGCTCTTAGTAAACTTGAAGGTTATTTATCGCAAATGAAAGCGGTAGATGATTTAATTAAATCTTTTGCACCGCTTGATACCAGTGCCAACGATTTATAAGTTACCCATAATGTAAAAGCGACTTAGGTCGCTTTTTTTATACCTTGAATATACTCTTTCATAGCATAGGTATATAATCATACCTATAAAAATAACTAATTCTAAACTTGGTTGCTATGTCAAGACGAGTCCCCCCATTAAATGCACTAAAAGCTTTTGAAGCTGCAGCGCGTCATTTAAGTTTTACCAAAGCTGCAGAAGAGTTGTATGTGACGCAAGCTGCGGTGAGTCATCAAATAAAAACATTAGAAGAGCATTTGGGGCTCAAATTATTTCTGCGTAAAAATCGCTCGTTGTTATTAACCGAAGAAGGGCAAGGTTACTTTTTAGATATAAAAGAAATCTTTACTCAGCTAATTGAAGCGACCGAAAAACTATTGGCACGAGGAGCTAAAGGCTCTCTAACCGTAAGTTTAACTGCGAGTTTTGCAATTCAGTGGTTAGTACCTAGGTTAAGTCTTTTTAATGAACTACACCCCGAAATTGATGTACGTATTAAAGCCCAAGACAGTGATGATAATTCGTTAACAGATGATGTTGATGTTGCTATTTATTATGGTCGTGGCCTTTGGAGTGGGGTACAAGCATTTAAGTTGCATACAGAATACTTAGTCCCTTTATGTAGTCCGCTTTTACTAAGTGGGCCAAAACCGTTAGATCAACCAAGTGATTTAATTAATCATACGTTACTTCACGATACCACCCGAAAAAATTGGAAAACCTGGATGAAAACAGCCGGGGTGAGAAATATACAAGTTAACCAAGGCCCAATATTTAGCCATTCATCTATGGTGCTACAAGCCGCTGTACATGGCCAAGGTGTGGCAATAGGTAATAGTGTATTAGCTAAACCCGATTTAGATGCCGGGCGTTTAATCATTCCTTTTAATCATAGTTTAGAAAGTAAAAATGCTTACTATTTAGTGATTAGAGAATCACAAACTGAGCTGGGTAAAATCGTATCATTTAAAGACTGGATGCTTAGCCTAGTAGAGCAAGAGCAAGAGTATTAATATGACAATACAGTGGATTAAAAATAACACCGTTGCGCCTATAGCCCAATTTATTTTTGCCCATGGCGCAGGAGCGGGTAGCGACTCAGAATTTATGCAGACAATGGCTTTGTTACTTAGTGAGCATGGCATTGATGTTGGTTTATTTGATTTTAAATATATGCAAATTGCTAAACAAACAAATAAACGTCGTCCACCAGAGCGTGCGCCTAAATTACTGCAAGACTTTTCGCATATTATGAATCATGCTCAGCCCGAATTACCTTTATTTATAGGCGGTAAATCAATGGGGGGACGTATGGCTTCAATGCTAGCTTGTGATACGCCTCATACTGTACGTGGTATACTTGCTTTTGGTTATCCCTTTCATCCACCTGGTAAACCTGAAAAGCTAAGAACAGCACATTTTTGCGATATACCTTGCCCATTTTTAGTTTTGCAAGGGGAGCGCGACACCTTTGGTACTCGAGAAGAGTTGGCAACAATGGATATGCCAAAAGAGCCGCAGTATTGTTGGTTACCCGATGGCGATCATTCATTAAAACCACGCAAAAAAAGCGGTTTTACAGAGCAACAAAATAGAGTGACGGCCGCACATGCTGCTCAAGCTTTTATCAAGCAAATTATAGAGGCGCTATGATTAAGTTTTTTCTATTAATGGGCAGTACTTTTTGTATGCTGTCGGTTATTTTAGGTGCGTTTGCTGCTCATGCTCTTAAAGGGCAGGTATCAAGTTATGCTATCGGTATATTTAATACCGCAGCCCAGTACCAAATGGTGCATGGGTTAGCACTTATTGCGATAGCATTGCTGAGTAAGTGGGGTATTAATTTAAAGTGGGCTGGTGGTTTTTTTACAATTGGCACATTACTATTTAGTGGCAGTTTATATTTGCTTGCTATTACAGGATTAAACTGGCTTGGACCAATAACACCTTTAGGTGGATTGTGTTTTATAGCCGGTTGGATTGTTATTTTAGTGCAAGTTGCACGATTTAAGTTTTAAAGAGTTTAAGGGTTTATATGTCTAGTGTTGTGATTTATTGTCGCAGTGGGTTTGAAAACGATGCGGCGGCTGAAATAACATTTCATGCTGCAGAGCAAGGTTTTGCTGGCTACGTAAAAGCAAAACCAAATACCGGTTATGTTATTTACGAATGTTTTGAAGCACAGCATAGTGACGAAATTATTAAAAAAGTCGACTTTAAAAATATGGTATTTGCACGCCAATGGTTTGCAGGGACATTAGTGTCGAATATGCCTGTTGAGGATAGAGTTAGCGAGATAATTGAAGCTGCAAAAGATTTTCCTTTGTGTAGTGAGTTACGAGTAGAAACACCAGATACGAACGAAGGCAAAGAGCTTTTAAAGTTTTGTAAAAAAATCTCTACGCCACTTAAAAAAGCCCTCGAAAAACAAAATACAGTCCTTCGTGAGCCCAAAGCCAATCGTCCGGTTATGCATGTATTATTTTTAGAAAATAATGCAGCCTATGTTGGGTATTCGTATAGTTATAATAACTCGCCATTTTTTATGGGGATTTTACGCCTTCGTATGCCAAATGATGGACCAAGCCGTTCTACATTAAAGTTAGATGAAGCATTTAATGTGTTTATTCCTGAGCAACAACGTGATGAGCGTGTGCAAGCGGGTATGCGCAGTGTTGATTTAGGGGCCTGCCCGGGAGGGTGGACTTACCAATTAGTTCGTCGAGGGATGTTTGTAAGTGCTATAGATAATGGCCCGATGAATAACGAGCTTATGGAAACAGGCCAAGTAAAGCATTATCGAGAAGATGGCTTTAAATATCGCCCCGAAAAACGCAATATAACGTGGCTTGTATGTGACATGGTTGAAAAGCCAACCAAAGTGACTAATTTAATGATTGATTGGGCTGTTAATGCGTATGCTAAAGAGCTTATTTTTAATTTAAAACTACCGATGAAAAAACGTTTTGATAGCGTCTATGAATGTTTAAATATGATTAAGCAAGAACTTGCGAAATACGGTATTAGCTATGAACTTCAAGCTAAACACCTTTACCATGACCGAGAAGAAATTACGGTACATTTAAATGTGACGAAAGTGCCACAAAGTTTATATAGTTAAAGCGTTTTAAACGCTTTACGGCTTAGGATATAACAAAAAAGCACAGCTAATGCTGTGCTTTTTATTGTCTGAAAATAGCCCTTATATTAAGGGCGGTATTTATTACGGTAGTTTTCAACCCATAACTTTGTTGCACCGCACACGGCAACAGGCATTACGATTAAATTAATAACGGGGACTGCGGTGAGTAACATAACAGCAAAACCAAATCCGTAAGAAAGCCCTTGTTTACTTTTTAAATCGTCTTTCATTTGAGTGAAGTCAATTTTATGATTATCAAACGCATAATCTTTATATTGAACAGCAAACATCCAACATGAAAATAATACCCATAATACTTGGCCAATAACGGGCAGTATCCACAGCAGTATAAAAAAGCCAATGGCGCGTGGTAGATAATAACGAAGCTTAATCCACTCTCGGCCTAACATGCGCGGTATATCTTTTATAATATCAGAAAATTTATCGTCATTAATTTTTTGCCCTGTTAAATACAATTCTACTTTTTCACTGAGTAAACCATTAAACGGCGCGGCTATAAAATTGGTTATTACCGTAAATAGCATGGTGTAGCTAAATAAGACAATTAACAATGCAATCGGCCACATTAACCACTCTAACCAACTTAGCCAATCTGGCAGCATAGAGCTGATATAATTAAAACTATCACTGAGCCAACCAACTAAAAAGAATAACGAACTACCAAACAATATAATGTTGATCAATAGCGGGATAATGACGAAGCGTTTGAGTCCCTTTTGACTTATGAGTTTAAAACCAGAGAAAAAATATTCTATACCTTGAACAACCTGCACAACTAACCTCGGATCAATTTCATTATAACGACCAGTATAAGTCGCTTATTTTTTTTGAACAGATATTTTAGGTAACAAAGTGTTTAACAGGTAGGGTGCAAAGCTGTGAGTTTAAAATAAATATACAGGTGTGTTTTATTTAATAGACACTGCGTTATTGATTAAATGCCGACATAGGCACTGAGGCCGCCACGATATTTTATTTTCATATGGCTTAACCTTTAATTATTTCGGATAAAAATTTCTTAGTTATGTTATAGTGAAAAAGTATTATTTTATTTTAAAGAAAAAAAACTAGGTTATTTTGACTCGAATTTATACTATCTTAGGTACATATAATAATAAAAAGGAATGTTTATGCAGTTGGTTGATTTAACGCCAAATGATCCACATGTAATTGCTGTATTTGATGATATTGACCGGTTAATTAATTCATTATATCCGGTTGCCACAGCGCAGTCGCTTACCTTATCAGAACTTAGCTCGCCAAATGTGCACGCAATAGGGTTAAAAAATGAAGATGGAATTATTGCATGCGGAGCAATAGTAAAGCAGTTTGATAACGTCTTATATGGCGAAATTAGACGCTTATATGTAAAACCTAGTTATCGTGGAAAAGGTCTTTCACGACGTATTATGCAAAATTTATTGCATTATGCTGGCGATGCTCAAATCCCATTAATTCGCTTAGAAACAGGGCCTAAACAAACTCAATCAATTAATTTATATGAAGATCTAGGCTTTGTACGTTGTGGCAAATTTGGTGATTATGATGATAGTCCACTTAGTGTGTTTATGGAATTGGGATTAAGTAAAGAGTGATTCTGATTTTATCGCTTATTAACTTTTATAATAAAGGAGATATATGGATAAGCTTAGGCTAAAGAAACTATTATCTTATCAAAAGATGATATTGTCACAGATAGCCCTTGGTGTACCGCTTAATGCCGTATTAAATGATATTTGCTTATCTATTGAAGAGATTTTTAATTCAGAAACTGCGAAGTGCTCTATTCTTTCATTAAGTGGTGAGCAACTTTTTCATTGCGCAGGTCCTCACATTCACCCAGGCTATAGACAGGCCATTAACGGGATTAAAATTGGAAATAATGTTGGGTCTTGTGGAACCGCGGCTTTTTTAAAAAAACAGGTCATTGTTGATGATATTACGACCTCTGTTTTATGGCAGAATTTTCAGCCTTTAGCGGATCAATATCAACTTAAAGCGTGTTGGTCTACGCCTATTATTTCTTCAGCTGCTGAGTTGCTTGGTACCATTGCGGTTTATCATAGCGAGCCTAGAGTCCCGACCCATCAAGAGTTAGAGTTAATTGATTTTTTTGCCCACTTTACCAGCATTGCACTAGAAAAAAATTCAGAGTCAGAAAAAGTAAAAAGGTTGATTGCAAATTTAACACAAAGCAATAATAAATTTGCCGCGTTTACCAAGGTGATGCCAGATTTATCACTTATTCTCAGTGAAGAAGGAGAGTATATAGATATTTACGGCTCTTCAAACGATATGCTGTATCGCAGTGTGAATGAAATGCTTAATCAAAAAGTGACCGATATGCTTCCATCACAAGATGCAGAAGCTGTTATGTCAGTGATTGCTAAAACATTAAGTACCAATGATGTGCAAATATTTGAATACGATCTTGAGATTCAAGGTCGGTTTATGACCTTCGAAGGGCGAACTGCGTGTATAGATAACTATTTGGCCGAAGACCCACAGAAAAAGCATATCGTTTGGGTCGCAAGAGATATCACCGTCCGCAAAAAAACAGAGCAAGAAATAAACCGATTAGCTTTTTTTGATCCCTTAACCAGCTTACCAAACCGTCGCATGTTAAGTGATAGACTAAACATGTATGTTGATGTGGTAAAAGCCACAACCAAAACTGGCGCTTTGTTTTTTTTAGATTTAGATAACTTTAAAAGAATTAATGATTCTCTAGGCCATGGTGCAGGCGATGAGATTTTAATTGAGGTGGCAAGTCGCCTGAGTAATACAATAAGAAACATCGATACCTTGGCACGCGTAGGGGGCGATGAGTTTGTATTATTACTTGAGTGTATTGGTGATGGCGATGAACAAGCGGTAATTGAAGCCGAACACGTTGCTAATAAATTGCAAAATGCATTTAACGATGAATTTAAATTGGGCGAGCTCGTTTTTAAGGTTAATTGTAGTATTGGGATTTGTTTAATAGACGAAAATAATTCAGACCCTGAAAATATTTTAAAGTATGCCGATACTGCAATGTATCGCTCTAAAATGAATGGCGGTAATCGCAGCCATTTTTACGACCCTGCATTACAGAGCTTACTTGATAGCCAAACAGAAATAGAGTCGGATATTGTAAGAGCGATTGCTGCCAATGAATTTTGTGCTTATTTTCAACCGCAAGTTGACAAAGCCGCAAAGGTTATTGGTGCAGAGGCTTTAATACGCTGGATCCATCCAACCAAAGGACTTATTTCGCCTAACGAATTTATACCGATTGCTGAACAATATGGTTTATTACAATCGCTGCAAAATATAGTTCTACGCGATATTTGTAGTTTGCTTCAGGTGTTAAATGAAAAGCAAGTAATAGACGATACCTTCAAAATTTCAATTAATATTAGTCATGGTCAATTTAGTTCTGCAACACTACCGCATACACTTTTTAATACCATTAATGAATTCAATATTTCTGCATCGCAAATTAAATTAGAAATTACCGAAACCATGTTATCGGTAGATAATGCAAGTACGGTGCAGCAGATGGATGAATTACAACAATTAGGTTTTACTTTTTCTATTGATGATTTTGGTACTGGTTATTCATGTTTGGCGCATTTGAGTACTTTTCCGGTGGATGAATTAAAAGTAGATAAAAGCTTTATTGATAAAATTTTAGATAAGGGAGCCGGGTTTAGTATTTTGCAAACAATTATTAACCTAGGTAAAAGTTTAAATTTAGCGGTTGTTGCCGAGGGGGCTGAAACCCAAGAGCAATTTGAATTGTTACAATCGGTTGATATCACTGCAGTACAAGGTTTTTATATTGCCAAGCCAATGAGTCATTCGAACTATTTAACGTGGCATTTAGGACAATAAACAATAGTTTATACGGATTAAATGGTGTTTCTATTGTGTGTTTCGTATAAGATCGCCCAAATAGCGTTATAGAACTATAAATATATCTTAGTGTGTATAACGAAACGTATCTTTAGCAAAAGTAGTAGTTTATGACCGAGTTAACAGTAGTAACCCACAGCGGCAATTTTCATGCTGATGATGTATTTAGTATCGCCGTACTAAAACATGCCTTAGCGTCTTTCAAGTTAGTACGTACACGCGATAAAGCCAAAATAGAAAGTGCTGACATTGTCATTGATGTTGGCGGTGAATATAACCCCGAAACTGGACGCTTTGATCATCACCAGCGAGGCGGAGCAGGCGCTCGTGAAAATGGTATTCCTTACTCATCATTTGGTTTAGTGTGGCAACATTATGGTTTAGCATTATGTAATAATGAACAAGCTGTTGCTGATCGCGTTGATGCCGGGTTAGTGTCAACCATCGATGCTATTGATTGTGGTTATGGCGAAGGTGTCGCGACAGGTATTAGTTTAAGCCAAACTATTTCTATGTTTAATCCTACATGGGAAGAACCCAGCGAATTTGATCAGTGCTTTGATAGAGCAGTGGATTTTGCTGTGACTATGCTTACGCGTTTTATCGCATCAGCACGTGGCAGTATTAACGCTAAAGACATTGTTGCTAAGGCGATTGATAATGCCCCAGATCCGCGCTTAATCGAACTTGAACAGTATACTCCTTGGAAAAAAACGGTTCATCAGCTATCAAATGAAGCGTTATACATGCTTTATCCTTCTCAAAATGGTCAGTGGATTATTCAAACGGTGCCTATTGAACCGGGATCTTTTGAAGACAGGCAATCATTACCTGCTTCGTGGGCTGGCTTATCCGATGAAGAGTTTCAAGCGCACACCGGTATTGCAGATGCTGTATTTTGTCATAATGGTTTATTTATCGCCGGGACTCGCTCACGAGAAAGTACACTAAAATTAGCTGAAATGGCATTAAATCAGTAGGCTCAATATAAGCCGGTTAATAATATAATTGCTTATTAGGAATATTGCCGTTACTGTTTAAATCGAAGCTATTTAGTTAAATAACTGATTTTTATCGTCAGTTTATAAAGTAATGTTACAAAACAAGGAAAGGCACAACAATGAAAAAATTATTATGTATTATCCCAACCGTCTTATTATTAAGTGCGTGTTCGCCATCAGTACAAGATTATGTCGATGATCCACAAAAGCTAGCCGAGGCGATTGAATCATGTATGAAAGCCGAAATGGAAGGTAAAGAGATCGTGGGCGATCAATGTAAAAATGCTGCCCAAGCTCAAAAGCAAGTAATGAAAAACGCACTAAATGGTTTACTGAACTAAAAATGTGCGTTTATATTTAAGCTTCTATTAATATTGGATAGAAGCTTTTATTACCTCCCCCCTTTATTCTCTTGCCAGTATTTTTCTCTTTTCGAACTGCCTTTTTAAATTAAATCACCTTAACTGCTTAACTATTCAGCGTTTATATATCACATAAGACTTTGCTGTTCAGAATTGTAAAATATATCTGTTATACTGTGGCTCATAAATAAATGAGGCTGTTATGATTTCAAAAAACCAACTCAAGCTTATTCGCCAGCTTGGTCAAAAAAAATATCGAAAGCAATATAATCAATACTTAGTACAAGGTGAAAAAAATGTCCTTGAGTTATTAAACAGCCCAATAACATGCAACACCGTGTTTGCTACCGATACCTTTATTGATCGATACCAAAGCGAATATAGCTCGCTTAATTTTATTGCAGCGGATCAAGAGCAGCTCACTAAGGTCAGTACGTTAGTTTCTAATAATGCCGCCATTGCGATTGTTGATATGCCTTCGGTGCAGCTACCTCGCAATGAAGGGTTAATCTTAGCGTTAGACGGTGTCTCTGACCCTGGTAATTTAGGGACTATTATTCGTGTTGCTGATTGGTACGGTATAAAACATATTGTGGCCAGCCAAGACAGTGCTGATCCTTATAACCCTAAAGTCATTAGCGCAACGATGGGCTCATTTGTTAGAGTGCAAGTAAGCCAAGTTGATTTGCTAGAGTATTTGCAAAATATTACTAGCCCTATTTATGGTGCATTTTTAAATGGTGAAAGTGTTCATACCACACAATTTACCCAAAATGCAGTGTTACTGATGGGGAGTGAGTCGCATGGAATTCGTCCATTGTGCGAAAAATTTGTTAGTCATAAAATAACCATACCTGCTTATGGTGCCGCTGAGTCACTTAATGTGGCGATGGCAACCGGTATTATCTTAGATAATTTTAAACGCCAAATTTAACGCGTAACCGTTTTTGAGTTACAGTGTGTCTGCAAATAATAAAAAAATAGTGGTACTAACAATCTAATGCGCTTAAGCACTATAAAGTTAGCGGGCTTTAAATCGTTTGTTGAGCCCACTAAAATCCCTTTTCCTGATCAAATGACGTGTGTCGTTGGCCCTAATGGTTGTGGCAAATCAAATGTGATTGATGCAGTACGCTGGGTCCTAGGCGAGAGCTCTGCGAAAAATCTGCGTGGCGATGCCATGACCGATGTTATCTTTAATGGCTCCACTAATCGTAAAGCCATATCACAAGCCTCAGTAGAACTTATTTTTGATAATACACAAGGGCGTTTACCCAATACCTTTGCTGATAGAAATCAAGTGGCGATTAAGCGTTTAGTTAGTCGTGATGGCCAATCATTTTATTACTTAAATGGAAGTAAATGCCGTAAGCGTGATATTACGGATATATTTTTAGGGACAGGCTTAGGGCCTCGTAGTTACGCAATCATTGAGCAAGGCATGATTTCGCGCCTTATTGAGAGCAAACCACAAGAACTTAGAGTGTTTTTAGAAGAAGCTGCGGGTGTCTCTAAATATAAAGAGCGTCGTAAAGAAACACAAACACGAATAAAAAGCACCCGAGAAAACACAGAACGCTTACTTGATGTGCGCAAAGAGCTTCAAACACAGCTAAATAAATTGGCAGTACAATCGATTGATGCAAAGAAGTATCGTGAACTAAAAGCCCAAGAACGAACTTTAAAAGCGCAAATTGCCGTTTTAAAATGGCAAGGCCTACATCAGCAACAACTCGAAAAAAGTAAAAAAATAACCCAATTAAATAAACAGATAGCATTTTTTGAAACTGCGCATTTAGGTCACGATGATGTGCTAGCAAGCCTTGAGACGCAATTACAAACACAGCAAGATAAATTAAGCGACGCACAGCACCAACAACATAAAATACACACCGAGTTAACTCGTGCAGAGCAGCAAAGGATCAGTAACAAGCAACAACAAAATGCTTTAAAGCAAAATTTAATGAAGCTTGAACAGCGCCAAATCCAAGCTGATGAAGAAAAAGAGCAGCAGCAACGTGTTTGTCAGCAGTTAAGTGATGCACTAGAGCAAATAGGTAAAGAGAGTGTATTAGCAACGCAACAAGAGCAACAATTATTGGCTCAAGTGATGCAAAGTGAAAAACAAAAACAGCATGATATAGATATCTATCAAACTCAAAGCCAAGGGTATCAAACCTTATGCTTAGAGCTGCAGTCTGCAAAAAATCAGTTAACTCAAACAGAGCAAACACTTGCCCATTTAAATGAACAACAAGCGCAAGTCATTAACCAATTAAACGAATTAGATGCACAACAGCTGACAGCGCAATTGACTGAGCAACAAAAAAATAAACAAGCCATTACGACTGAGCTTGCTGTAAAGCAAACTCAGTTAAAGCAAATAGAAGAAACCGTATCAGCGCATTCGCAAAAACAACAACAAATACAACAGCAGGTACAACAAAGCACTCAGCAGTGTAATGAGCTTAAAGCGAGTATATCGGGCTTAAACAGCAGTGTAGGTATTGAACAAAGTACACATGTAAATGAAAATCTATTTGCGCAACTTGAGGTGGAGCCAGGATTTGAAATGGTGGTTGAGCATGCATTAGGTTGGTTAGCGCATTTAACATTACAACCGGGCGAGGCGCAAAACAGTGTATGGCCAAGCGACGCTAAGATAGAGGATGAATTATTACCACATTCTGTAGCACATAAAGTAAAAGGTGGTGTTTATCCGCAATTACTACACGCTATTGCTTATCATGAGAGCGCAGACACTCGCTTACTTAAAAACAACCCGCAATTTATTGCCGTTATTAATAAGCAGGGTGAGATAACGGGGCGAAACTGGCATTTAAAAAACGATACGAATGAGCAAAACTCTGTCTTAATTAAACATAAAAAAATTCAGCAAAAAGCCCAGCAGTTAGAGCAACAACAGCAGCATTTAGCACAGCTACAATTTAGCTTAGATGAAGTATCAGCCTTGCATAATTCGTTGCTAGATGAACAGGAGCAACTTAAATATGCGATTCATGAATTAGCACAACGCCTTGCGGTAGCAAATAGTCGTTTTGATATGATGACAGAGCATGTCGAGCAGCACCAGTTAAAAAAATCAAAATTAAGCACACAAAACAGCACTTATGATGCCCAAATTGAACAGCTAAAAACACAACTGAGTGAGCTGCGTGAAAGTTACGAAGCAACCAGTTTAAACCAGCAAAGTCGTGCGCAACAATTAGCACAGGCTAATGCGCAACAACAAAAAAGTACAGATGACTACAATCGTTTAAGTAAACAATTAACGCAGTTTAAAACGACTGTTCATCAACAGACGTTAGCTGAAGAAAAAGCGCGCAGTGATTGGCAGTTAGGAGAAACAACGTTAGCGCATTTATCACAAGAGTGCTTGTCTGTTGAACACACTACACAAGACTTACAGCAGCAATTAGCCGAATTACTTGAACCTGAATTAACCTTATGTGATGAAATAGCGCAATATTTAGCACAGCAAGATAATGTACAGCAACAGCTAGACACGTTACACGCAGAGGTTGCTAAAGCAAAATCGTTACTCAGTGATAAGCAAACACGCTTAAAAGACTCGCAAAGTGACTTACAATTATTGCAGGCTAAGTTACAAAAGCTCACTATTGAAGAACAAAGTTTGCTCATTAAAGCCGACGCTGCGTTGGCCCCACTGGCTGAGTTAAAGCAAAGCTTAGAGGACATTCTCAGTAAACTCCCTAAATCAATTAATTTAGCGCAGTGGCAAAGTAAATTATCGAACATTAATAATGAATTAATTAACTTAGGAGCAGTCAACTTAGCTGCAATAGAAGAATTTGAGCAAGCGCAGCAGCGCAGTGACTACCTAGATAACCAGCTTGAGGACTTATCAAGTGCCTTATCGACTCTTGAAACGGCTATTAATAAGATAGATAAAGAGACTAAAACTCGCTTTAAGGCAACATTTGATCAAGTTAATCATGATTTTGGAACGTTATTTCCAAAAGTATTTGGTGGTGGTAGTGCGTATTTAGAATTAACCAGTGATGACTTACTCGAAAGTGGTGTTAGTATAATGGCGAGACCACCGGGCAAGAAAAATTCGACAATTCACTTGTTAAGTGGTGGAGAAAAAGCGCTGAGCGCATTATCATTAGTGTTTTCTATATTCAGGCTTAATCCAGCTCCGTTTTGTATGCTAGATGAAGTAGATGCACCACTTGATGATGCCAATGTCGTTCGTTTTTGCCGTTTGGTTGAAGAAATGTCACAATCGGTGCAGTTTATTTATATTAGTCATAATAAAATTGCGATGGAAATGGCGGGCCGATTAACCGGTGTGACCATGGCTGAGCCAGGTGTTTCTCGTATGGTTGCGGTAGATATAGAACAAGCAGTACAATTAGCACATACATAATTTTTACAGCTCTATATAATAGATATAAGTTGTAGTTTAGGCATAACAATAAATAAAAGGTGAGGGGATGGCCGAAGAATTAAGATGGGTTTTAATAGTGATCAGTATTTTTGTTATTGGTGGCTTATTAATACATGGACTATGGTCTGTACGAAAAAAAGATTCAGTTGATGAACAACTTGAACGTGTAGAGCCATCATCGCATACCAACCAATCAGCACACAACGATTTTAATGAACCTGTTTCAGTAAGTCGTGATGAGCCACAAATAGGTGATATTGAACTTTCTTCACAAGTAAGTGACGAAATCGAGCAACCAATTGATGAGCAACCTGTCGCAGAGGCAGACCCAGAGCCAGAAAACGAGTCAGCTGACAATGTGGCGGTATCTGATTTTGTTATTGTACATATTCAAATGCCAGAAGGACTGAGCATGCAAGGCAGTAAATTATTACCTTGTATTACTACATTAGGTTTTAAGTATTCAGAGGAAGGTTTTTTTAATCGCCATACTGATCCTGCAGGCCAAGGTGCTATTTTATTTCGATTAGTGAATATGTATAACCCAGGTACGTTTGATATAGATAATATGGAACAATTTAGTACCGCAGGCGTGAGCTTATTTATGACCTTACCTTGCGAAGGGGATGGGCTTGGCGCATTTAACATGTTGCATAGTGCAGCTAAAAAATTAGCGGATGAATTTGGTGCTCAAATTTTAGATGCTGAACGTAATGAAATGAGCGTAGATCGTGTACGTCAATATGTTGAACAAGTTCGCGCTTTTTCAGCTTAATTAATGTTTTGTTTTTATAAGCCACTGGGCGCTAGCGTCAAAGTGGCTTTTTTTATGTATTTTTGAGGTTCAAATGTCTACCAGCGCCGATGCACAAATTACTCAACTTCGTGAAGTTTTAGAGCAACATAACTATAATTATTATGTACTTGATACGCCAAGCATCCCCGATGCTGAATACGATCGCCTATTACGTGAATTGAGTGCGCTAGAAACCGCAAATCCCGCATTGCTAACGCCTGACTCTCCAACTCAAAAAGTAGGGGGGGCTGCGTTAAGTAAGTTTGAACAAGTAAACCATCAAGTGCCGATGCTATCGCTTGATAATGCCTTTAGTGAAGATGAATTCAACGCATTTGAACGCCGTATTAAAGAGCGTTTGATGAGCAAGAATGAGCTGATGTTTTGTTGTGAGCCTAAACTTGATGGGCTTGCTGTGTCGATCATTTATCGCGAGGGTGTGTTAGTGCAAGCAGCGACCCGTGGAGATGGATTTACCGGAGAAAACATTACTCAAAATGTAAAAACAATCCGCAATGTGCCGTTAAAATTACGCGGTAATGATTACCCTGCTGAGCTAGAAGTTCGTGGCGAAGTATTTATGGATAGTGCCGGTTTTGACAAGCTTAATGAGCAAGCACAAAAACGCGGCGAGAAAGTATTTGTTAATCCCCGAAATGCCGCAGCAGGTAGTTTGCGCCAACTGGATTCAAAAATCACGGCGAAAAGACCATTAATGTTTTACGCATACAGCACCGGGCTGGTGGCTCAAGGCAGCATTCCTGAAGATCACTATCAACAGTTAGCTAAATTAACCGATTGGGGGCTTCCTTTGTGCCCTGAAACTAAGTTAGTAACAGGTACACAAGCCGCATTAGACTACTATAACGACATTTTAACGCGCAGAGCACAGCTTAAATATGAAATTGATGGTGTGGTAATAAAAGTTAACGAAAAAGCCCTACAAGAGCGTTTAGGCTTTGTTGCACGTGCACCACGTTGGGCAATTGCACACAAATTTCCAGCCCAAGAAGAAATAACACAATTACTTGATGTTGAGTTTCAAGTGGGCCGCACGGGGGCAATTACGCCTGTTGCTCGCTTAGAGCCGGTGTTTGTCGCAGGGGTTACGGTTTCAAATGCGACACTTCATAATGGCGATGAAATCGCGCGGTTAGGAGTTAAAGTCGGTGATACAGTTATTATTCGCAGGGCTGGCGATGTTATTCCACAAATAACGCAAGTGGTGTTAGAAAGACGCCCTGAGGATGCTCGTGATATTATTTTTCCTAAGCAGTGTCCAATTTGTGACTCTCAAATCGAAAAGGTTGCAGGAGAAGCGGTAGCACGTTGTACGGGAGGGTTAGTGTGTCCTGCGCAGCGTAAGCAAGCGATTAAACACTTTGCATCACGAAAAGCATTAGATATTGATGGCTTAGGCGATAAAATTGTTGACCAATTAGTTGACCGTGAATTAATCAAAACACCTGCTGACTTATTTATTTTAAAGCAAGGGCACTTTGAGTCATTAGAGCGCATGGGGCCTAAGTCGGCAAAAAACTTAGTGCATGCATTAGAGGACGCTAAAGCGACGACGTTAGCAAAATTTATTTACTCTTTAGGTATTCGAGAAGTCGGTGAAGCAACGGCGCAAAATCTAGCGAATTATTTTTTAACATTAGATAAAATCATATCAGCAAATACTGATAGTTTAATACAGGTTAGTGATGTGGGTGACATTGTTGCTAACCATGTTCGTGGCTTTTTTACCGAACAACATAATATCGATGTGGTCAATGCGTTAATCGAGCAAGGAATCCACTGGCCTGATATCAATGTAGCCACGACAGAGGAGCAACCGCTAGCTGGGTTGACCTATGTATTAACAGGGACACTCAATACATTAAACCGTAATGATGCTAAAGCTCGCTTGCAGAATTTAGGTGCCAAGGTATCTGGCAGTGTCTCAGCTAAAACAGATGCTTTGGTGGCGGGTGAAAAAGCAGGTTCTAAATTAACCAAAGCACAAGACTTAGGTATTGAGGTATTAACCGAGCAACAACTCATTGATTTGTTTGTAGCTCATAATGGTTGATTGAGGTAATAATGAATCGATATGGACCCCAGTACTGGGATAAGTATGGTAGCTACCGTACGCCTTTAGCATTTCACCTTAGTTTATTAGTGTTACTTCGAGGGTATTTTATTTGGGCGGTGGCGGCATTAAGTCGTCGCCCAGATCTTGATTTAATGTCGTTGTTTTTTAGAACGAAAAATGACTTTTTTATCGCCGTAGCGATTGGTGCCATTGCTATTTTACCGCTGGCGGTGTTTTGTTTAAGAAGGCCTCGGGACTCCCATTTACAGAGCGAGCGATTAGCAAGGGTATGGCGCTTTATGCGTTGGCCATTAGTGTTATGTGCGGTTATAGATTTAACCTGGTTAAGTATTCAAGCCGCACATAGTCATTATCAGTTCTCAGGCTTATTAGCAGGGCAGATGGTGCTGGTTCTTTGGGTGACCCTCTATTTAGTGAAAAGCCGTTATTTAGTTGTTTTTTTTAACGATTGGCCTGAGCCTAACGATAAAAAATAAAGTTTAAGCGACTCCTTAGGAATCACGATGGAAGCTGTAAATAAAAAAATTATGTTGTGTGTAGGCGCATTTGGTATAGCGCTTATATCTTTAGCTTTACTCATAGATTTGACGCAATATTATTGGTTTATTGCGTTATTAGGCGTGTGGGGAGTCATCTTTCTTTCATCTTGCTATCGCATCACGCCCTTATTTAAAGCACGAAATAAGATCGAACACTTTATTCAAAGGGATGCACAACATTTATTGTTGTTTAGTTTAGCCGGTTTTTTTGATCAAAAGCTAGGACCACAATGGTTAGTTATTGAAAGTATAAATAAAATAGAAACTCACAATAATGAATTAATTGTACATAGCAGTAACGATCGTCGTTTATCTATTAGCTTACCAATCACTAAAAAAGAGCTCGATATTTTTTTACAGCGACTATTAACTGAAGCAGAAAAACAATCAATTTATTTTCATTAATGCTAACGTATAACTAATTAAAACTATTTAGAGGCTGTTATGTTAACGTGGAAAGATATTATTCATTTTGCAAGTCATGGTAATCCTCAAGCTGAGCATAAAGTGATAAAAACGGATGCTCAATGGCAAGCCCAACTAACCCCTGAGCAATACTATGTCACACGCAACAAAGGCACCGAGTATCCTAATAGTAATAGCAGTTGTGATATTTTAGAGCCAGGTGAATACAGTTGTGTTTGCTGTGACAATCTATTATTTGATGGCAATGAAAAGTTTGCCAGTGGCAGTGGTTGGCCGTCATTTACACAGCCTGCGGCTATTTCTGCGATTGCTTATATATTAGATAACAGCCATGGTATGGAGCGTGTAGAGGTGATTTGTAATGTGTGCGATGCTCATTTAGGTCATATTTTCCCTGATGGGCCACCACCGAGTCGTTTGCGTTATTGCGTTAATGCTTTAGCAATGAAAAAAGTGAGTTAATACTCGATTAGCTTAGGTTTAACTTCATTTTATTTGCTTTATCTACTAATTTATCAAAGCGTTGAGTTTGTTCTTCTTCAAGAGATGCATTGCTTAATAAAGCATAGCATTTTTTGGCAAGTGCTAAATTTATTGTTTTACCATGTTGACTCGCACTATCAAATAAACACTGTAACAAGTTTAATGCAATGCTGTTATTACGCGGCATGATTCGAAAAGCCTGAGTGAACGCTTCGAGTGCGGTATTAAGTTGCCCTTTATTAAACTGGGTAACAGCATGGTTGTTTAATTCCTTTGGCCCCATTTTAATATCTCGACGTTCATTTTGCTGCTGTTGAATGTATTTTAAATAAGTACTATCACTGATTTGTGAATGACGTTCACAATGGCTAATGATCTTTGTAAACAATGTTTGTGCTTTTTGATGAAACCCTAATTCATGTAATGCTTTTGCTTTATCTAATGCACCATCCACTGAGCGGATTTGCTCATCATCTTGCAATTGGTTAATTAATGCTTTTGCTTTGTTATGTTCATCTTTTAAATAATGTAAGCGTGCATTAAGTACATCAATTTGTTCTTGGTTTGAGATATTAGGAAATTGATTTTTTAATGTCGTTAAATGTTGATTTGTTTGACGAGAAATTCGTTGTATTTGATCACTTTGATCTGTTGTTAGCGCAAAGTCGATACCCGCTCTTGCGGCATTTAAATAGATGTCGGGATGATCGTGGATTGAATGTTTGGCAAAATCAACAATCTCTTTTTGAGTCATAAAACTTTGTTCATAATCATGATTAATTAAAGAGACGGTACTTAGCGATTTTTGTCGGCTTATATTACGCGGTGCAATTTGTGCAGCCTGCGTTAAATAAGTTTGTGCTTGCTCAAATTGGTTTAATTTAATTTCTAACCTACCGAGTAAGTCTAAGGCAATTAAACGTGTTTCAGGGCGTTCAATGAGTGTTTTTAACATACGTTGGGCTAAGATATGTTCTTTATTTTCGATTAAGGCTTCTATTAAGCCAAATTTAGCCCACGCAAAATTTTGCATATTTAATACGGATTTAAAAAAATCTTTAGCTTCAGTCACTCGATTTAATCGTAATAAAATGTCACCTTTTAATCGCAGTAGGATAGGGGTGTAATTACCTTGTGCTTTTTCAAGAGTGGCATTGATATACTTTAATGCTTTGGAATCATTTTGATCATCGATAAGTGTATAAATTTTTAATAAATCATTTTTTCGTATTAAAATACGTTCAATTCTGATTTTTAAATCATTGACGGTAAATGGCTTTACTAAAAAATCGTCGGGCTGTAATTCTAAAACACTGTGTACCAGCGTCCCACTGGTTTCAGCTGAAATGAAAATAAAGCCGGTAGAGGGTTTTATAAGTTGTTTTACTCTTAACTCTTCATAGAGCTGGTAACCATCTTGATGTTTACTTAAGTTAAACGAACAAACAATAATATCAAATTTCTCAGTCGTACATTGTTGTTTAGCTGATTTTGCATGTTCGGCAAAATAAAGTTTGCTAAAGCCAAGCTTTTCAAGAGATTGTTTCATATAGCTTTGAGTCAATGGTTGCTCTTCGACTATGAGAATTTTTGCTTTATCAAATATTTTTGCTGGCATGTACGGTGCAACTTAAGTATGCGTTATACAGACTATAATCAACCCTTTAATACGTTACAAGGGAATTTGTTGTATCGGCTTAACTTTAAAAAGAATTGTTACGAAAACTATAATATCGAAAACTAAGATAACAATGAAATAGATTAATATTGTAACGTTTAGATAAAAAGAAGTGGCAGTATGATTTTATTATATGTGGTGGGTGATACTGGACTTGAACCAGTGACCCTCGCCTTGTAAGGGCGATGCTCTCCCAACTGAGCTAATCACCCACATATAATATGTCGATTAAATGGTGGGTCGTACTGGACTTGAACCAGTGACCCTCGCCTTGTAAGGGCGATGCTCTCCCAACTGAGCTAACGACCCAAATAATCTTTTTTCTTTGCACTCACCAATAAAATGGTGGGTCGTACTGGACTTGAACCAGTGACCCTCGCCTTGTAAGGGCGATGCTCTCCCAACTGAGCTAACGACCCGCAAAGAGTATCTAAATGGTGGGTCGTACTGGACTTGAACCAGTGACCCTCGCCTTGTAAGGGCGATGCTCTCCCAACTGAGCTAACGACCCATTTAGATAGTGTAATATGGTGGGTCGTACTGGACTTGAACCAGTGACCCTCGCCTTGTAAGGGCGATGCTCTCCCAACTGAGCTAACGACCCATATTACGTTGTTGTTCTACACGACATTTAACAATGTTAAATGGTGGGTCGTACTGGACTTGAACCAGTGACCCTCGCCTTGTAAGGGCGATGCTCTCCCAACTGAGCTAACGACCCGTATAGAACTTAGATATTGACCATAATATTTTAAATTATGGTGGGTGATACTGGACTTGAACCAGTGACCCTCGCCTTGTAAGGGCGATGCTCTCCCAACTGAGCTAATCACCCATATCTAAAACAACACATTGCTGCGTTGTTGTGGGGCGCTATTATAGATAGAGTTGGAAATGTGTCAACACTTGAATGATAAAAATGTGCTGAGTGAAGCTTTTATAATCAAATATGTTCTCGTAGCAGTGATTGAGGATGTTTTATAGGCAAGTATCTCAGCTAAAATAGGTAGGTTATTTGCTCAACCAAACGTCAGTACTTTTGTTTAACGTTTTTGTAAACTGTAAAAGATGAATGTGTGTGATTATGTGTACTGCCATTTCTGTATTAAACAGCTACATTATTTAGGCCGATATTAATCTCTTTTTTAGTGATTTGGCGAAAGCCACTATATTTAACTTAATAACAAGTGGTAAACAATCAGCAAATAAATACTGAGTACTGCACTAGGGGCAGTTAATGAGTGAAATTTATATATCAATCATCACCTAGATTTAAATTGCTTATAAATGTATACCTTTTAAAATAGGCATTCCTTACTTTAAAGCACATAATATTTATTTATAAACGAATAGGGTAGATAGAGTAGGGCTCATACCCACCTAAGTTGGTTAGGTGTGTTGAGTTGTAAATAGGGCTTACGTTTAAAAATGGATAAAAGTTAATCTTTAATGCTTGTGTTCTATCCAGTTTGTTGAAAATTAAATCATTTAAATAAAGTTAGATAAAAAACTGTTGACTTTATTTGGGGCACTGCATAGAATGCGCCCCGCACTCAGCGATACACAGCACGTTAAAGCGAGCAGGTGTATTGATGTTAAAGTTGGGGCTATAGCTCAGCTGGGAGAGCGCTTCGCTGGCAGCGAAGAGGTCTGCGGTTCGATCCCGCATAGCTCCACCAAAACAATGTGCACTGTCCTAGGGTAGCAGTTTTCTGTGTCCCCATCGTCTAGAGGCCTAGGACACCGCCCTTTCACGGCGGTAACAGGGGTTCGAATCCCCTTGGGGACGCCACTAATTTAATTAGTTGTGGTATATACCAAGAGAATAACGTAGCAATTAAAGCTCGAGTCTTTACTTGTATAGCGTATTACCTTAAAACTCAGGATTTGAGTCTAACTAATCAATCGTCCTAGTGACACAGATTTTTCTGCGTCCCCATCGTCTAGAGGCCTA
>NZ_JAGJEG010000019.1 GCF_018100905.1 Pseudoalteromonas sp. MMG010
GCCTCACTACCTAAGTAGCTTGGCTGTTAGAACCCAATCTGTACGAGTGCCCACACAGATGATTGCTTTATATTGTTAAAGAACGTTTTGAGTCGCTTTAGCGCCTCAAGGGATGCGTATAATACACCCTTAAACTTTAGAGTCAACACTTAATTTAAACTTTCTTTTTTAGAAGATTTAAACCGAAGTTTTATTTAACTCTCTGAATCAGTTCGTGCCCCGCTATACGTTGCCCTCTGCCGTCTCAGTGGGGTCGCATTATAGGGATATTCGAGTGGCGGTCAACACTTTATTTCATCTTTCTTATAATTAAATGAAATTAGTATGAAAGGCATACAAAATAAGGAGTCCCAGCTATATTTAGATCAAAAAACAAGCGTTCTTTCTATCACTTGTACACCACTGATATTTATTGTTCTTTAAAAAGTTTGTTTACTTGCGGGTTTACTATTTTTTAATGAACCAATCATATAATACATTATGAACAATATATGCCTCTGCATTACTTTGTGCATATCTTTTGATAAACGCTACAACCTAAATAATGGAGGTAAAAAGAGCAGGTGATTTAACATTTTTTAATTTGGGCGCCGTTTGTATGGGAGTATTTAAGTTCGTTAGGATCTTTGCTTATGCTACAAAGCACAATATAAGCTAAAGCTGAAATAAAAAAGGCTACCTACGGTAGCCTTTCATCATTATTTTTTAACGGGGCGTTTCCACCCAGTTAAATTACGCTGTTTAGTGCGAGCAACTGCCAATTGTTCATCTTCAACCGTTGTGGTGATCACTGAGCCTGCGCCAATGGTTGCTGTAGCGCCAATACTTACCGGAGCAACAAGCGATGAATTAGAACCAATAAAGGCGTTATCACCAATAATGGTTTTTGATTTATTCACACCGTCATAGTTACAGGTAATAGTACCGGCACCAATATTCACTTTTTCGCCAATTTCAGCGTCACCCAAGTAACTTAAGTGATTTGCTTTAGAGCCTTTACCTAAGCGGGTTTTTTTCATTTCAACAAAATTACCTATGTGCGAATCTTCTTCCATTACTGCACCGGGGCGAAGTCGAGCAAATGGGCCCAGCGTACATTTATCAGCCACACTGGCATCTTCAATTAGAGTATTAGCTTTTATAACCACGTTATCGCCAATACTACAATTTTTAAGTACGCAGTTAGGGCCAATGTGTACGTTATTACCAAGGGTTACATTTCCTTCAAAAATAACGTTTATATCAATTAATACGTCTTCGCCTGTTTTAACATTGCCACGTACATCAATACGAGTAGGGTCGGCCAGGGTAGCGCCATTTAACATCAACTCTTCTGCTTGCCATGATTGGTAAGCACGCTCTAGGCCTGCAAGTTGTACGCGGTTGTTTGCACCTTCAACTTCCATTGCATGATCTGGCTGTGCTGAGGTAATTTCTACACCTTCACTGTGTGCCATAGCAACGATATCTGTAAGGTAGTATTCACCTTGTGCATTGTTGTTAGATAGATTGCCTAACCAGGTTTTTAAAAACTTGCCGTTTACCGCCATAATGCCAGTGTTTACTTCGCTAATAAGTAGCTGCTCTGCGCTTGCATCTTTTTGCTCGATAATACCTACCAGCTTGCCATCCTCTCGTAGCATACGGCCATAGCCGTTAGGATTTGCCAAGTTTACTGTGAGTACTGCTAAACCCTTTTCTGGGGTTGCAGCTAATAAGCGCTCAAGTGTTGATTGCTTTGTAAGAGGTACATCGCCGTATAAAACCAATACCGTATCGTTATCATTAATGTGCGGATTCGCCTGTGCAACAGCATGACCTGTACCTAATTGCTCAGATTGTAATACCCAATTCACTTCATTATTGGCAAGTTGTTGTTGTAGTAGCTCGCCACCGTGACCATAGACTAAGTTGGTGGTTGTTGCACCTAATGCTTTTGCGTTATCAATAACGTGCTGCACCATTGGTTTACCTGCTACTTTATGCAGTACTTTTGGAAGAGCTGAGCGCATACGAGTACCTTTACCCGCAGCCAGAATAACTGTCGTTAGAGCCATTAAAACAATTTCCTTTTTCCGTTGTTTTACTTTGTTTGTTTAGTAATAAAGCGGAGTCACTAAACTAGGTAAGTCACATCATGTATACAAACTTAGTTGATATAAGATCTCACACAGCAACATAGGCTTTATTAATTGATTATATTGTAGCGGTATTTACACCTTGATATAACCTTAGCGTGTACTTTTATTACGCGCACAAAAAAGCCCACAAAATGTGGGCTTTTAAAAACCAGATAGGCTTACTTATTACGTAATTGCTGAATTACGCGAAGCTGTGCAACTGCTTGTGCTAATTCCATTGCCGCTTCTTGATAATCTAATTCAGCAGCTGAAGAATTCGCCATTTGCGTTTCAGCTTCACGTTTAGCTGCTTCTGTTGCTTGCTCGTCTAGGTCTTCACCACGAACAGCTACATCAGCAAGAATAGTAACGCGAGAAGGTTGTACTTCAAGCGTTCCACCCGCAACATACATCACTTCTTCGTGACCAAATTGCTTTACTAAACGTACCATACCAGGTTTAAGGGCAGTTAATAGTGGGGCGTGTCCAGGAGTTACACCTAGCTCACCCTCACTACCAGTTACTTGAATCGATTCAACAAGACCAGAGAATAAACTCTGCTCTGCGCTTACTACGTCAAGATGTACAGTCATAGCTGCCATACTACCCTCCTAATTACATGCTTTTGGCTTTTTCTTGAGCTTCTTCGATAGAGCCAACCATGTAGAACGCTTGCTCTGGCATATCATCAAATTCACCGTTTAAGATGCCTTTGAAGCCTGCAATTGTATCTTTTAGTGAAACGTATTTACCCGATGCACCTGTAAATACCTCTGCCACGAAGAATGGCTGAGATAAGAAGCGCTGGATTTTACGTGCACGAGATACAAGTTGCTTATCTTCGTCAGAAAGCTCGTCCATACCTAGAATTGCAATGATGTCTTTTAGTTCTTTATAACGCTGAAGAACTGTTTGAACGCCACGTGCAGTATCGTAGTGCTCTTGACCAATTACTAATGGGTCAAGTTGACGTGAAGATGAATCAAGAGGATCTACCGCAGGGTAAATACCAAGTGAAGCAATATCACGTGAAAGTACAACTGTTGCATCTAAGTGAGCAAAGGTTGTTGCTGGAGATGGATCTGTTAAATCATCCGCAGGTACGTATACCGCTTGGATTGATGTAATTGAACCCGTCTTAGTTGAAGCGATACGCTCTTGAAGTACACCCATTTCTTCAGCAAGTGTAGGCTGGTAACCTACCGCTGATGGCATACGACCAAGTAGTGCAGATACTTCTGTACCAGCAAGTGTATAACGGTAGATGTTATCTACGAAGAAAAGTACATCGCGACCTTCGTCACGGAACTTCTCAGCCATAGTAAGACCTGTTAACGCTACGCGTAAACGGTTACCTGGAGGCTCGTTCATCTGACCGTATACAAGCGATACTTTATCAAGTACGTTTGAATCGTTCATCTCATGGTAGAAATCGTTACCCTCACGAGTACGCTCACCAACACCTGCGAATACTGAGTAGCCGCTGTGCTCGATTGCGATGTTACGGATAAGTTCCATCATGTTTACGGTTTTACCAACACCGGCACCACCGAATAAACCAACTTTACCACCTTTAGCAAATGGACATACAAGGTCGATTACCTTGATACCAGTTTCTAAAAGTTCTACTGAACTTGATTGCTCTTCGTATGAAGGCGCTGCACGGTGAATTGACATACGGTCTTCTTCGCCGATAGGGCCAGCTTCATCAATAGGCTCACCAAGTACGTTCATGATACGACCTAAAGTTGCAGTACCTACTGGAACTTTAATCGCTTCACCTGTGTTTTCTACTGAAGCACCACGACGTAAACCGTCGGTAGTACCTAGTGCGATACCACGTACCACACCGCCACCTAGCTGCTGTTGAACTTCTAAAGTCAAACCAGCTAAATCGCCATCTGTTACTTTTAGCGCGTCATATACGGCTGGCACGTTGTTTTGTGAATATTCAATATCCACAACGGCACCGATAATTTGGACGACCTTACCTAAACTCATGTCTATTCCTCTCTTTAATCTTTGCCTGAAGCATTAAACTGCGGCTGAACCAGACACAATCTCACTAATTTCTTGTGTGATTGCAGCTTGACGAGCCTTGTTATAAATAAGCTGTAACTCATCCATAAGGTCGCCGGCATTATCTGTTGCAGCTTTCATTGCAACCATACGGGCAGCCTGTTCAGAGGCAGCGTTCTCAACTACACCTTGGTATACTTGAGACTCAATAAAGCGTACTAACAGCGCTTCTAAAATAGCGTCTGGGTTTGGCTCGTATAAGTAATCCCATGTGTAAGCAGATACTTCTTCTTCAGCTTTTGGCAAAGGGAGTAACTGATCTATAATTGGCTCTTGCTTCATGGTATTAACAAAATTGTTGTATACCAAGAATAAACGGTCAATTTTACCTTCAGAGAATGCATCAAGCATCACTTTTACAGGACCGATAATGTCTTGTACTGAAGGTTTATCTCCTAAACCCGCTTTTTTAGCGAGTATTTGACCACCAAAACGTTGGAAGAAACCAGCAGCTTTACCACCTAAAGTAGCAAACTCTGCATCAACACCTTTTTCTTTCCACGCTTTAACGTCTTGTGCCACTTTTTTAAACTCATTTGAGTTTAAGCCGCCACACAAACCACGGTCTGTAGAGATAACAATATAACCAACTCGCTTTACTTCACGTTCTTCTAAAAAAGCATGAGTAAAATCAAGATTTGCTTGAGCAACACGACCAATCACCTGGCGTAACTTTTCAGCGTATGGACGGCTTGAAGCCACTCGTTCTTGCGCCTTTTTCATTTTAGACGCAGCAACCATTTCCATAGCGCTAGTGATCTTTTGAGTATTTTTAATACTCCCGATCTTGCTTTTAATCTCTTTTCCGCTGGCCATAACTCTCTCTCCGAATCAGGGTGGGCTTTAGCAAACTAAAGCACACCATTCATAACTAAATTACCAAGTTTGCGTAGACTTGAACTTCTCTAGAAGTTCTTTAAGCTTCGCTTCAATCTCAGCGTTGTAGTTACCTGTTTCATTGATTTGAGCTACAAGCTCTGCGTATGTGCTATTTGCATATGAAAGTAAAGCAGCTTCGAAGTCCATAATTTTAGGGATTTCGATATCTTTAAGATAGCCTTTTTCAGCAGCAAATAACGACAAAGACATTTCAGCAACAGACATTGGTGCGTACTGTTTCTGCTTCATTAACTCTGTTACACGCTCACCATGCTCTAATTGAGCACGAGTTGCATCATCAAGGTCAGACGCGAACTGCGAGAACGCAGCTAATTCACGGTACTGAGCTAGGGCTAGACGAATACCGCCACCTAGTTTCTTAACGATTTTAGTTTGTGCAGCACCACCAACACGCGATACCGAAATACCAGCATTTACAGCTGGACGGATACCTGAGTTGAATAGGTCAGTTTCTAAGAAGATTTGACCATCGGTGATAGAGATAACGTTAGTCGGTACGAACGCAGAAACGTCACCGCCTTGAGTTTCAATGATTGGCAATGCCGTCAATGAACCTGTTTGACCTTTCACTTCACCGTTAGTGAACTTTTCAACGTAATCAGCGTTTACACGCGATGCACGCTCTAAAAGACGAGAGTGAAGATAGAATACGTCACCTGGGTACGCTTCACGACCTGGTGGACGCTTAAGTAGTAATGAGATTTGACGGTAAGCAACTGCTTGCTTAGATAAATCATCATATACGATTAATGCGTTTTCACCACGGTCACGGAAGTATTCACCCATAGTACAGCCCGAGAACGGTGCTAAGTACTGAAGTGCCGCAGACTCAGAAGCAGATGCTACAACTACGATAGTATTTGCAAGTGCACCATGCTCTTCTAATTTGCGTACTACGTTAGCAATAGTAGATGCTTTTTGACCAACCGCTACGTACACACACTTAACGCCTGTGTTCTTTTGGTTGATGATGGCATCGATTGCTAATGCAGTTTTACCTGTTTGGCGGTCACCGATCACAAGCTCACGTTGACCACGACCAACTGGAATCATCGCATCAATAGATTTGTAACCAGTTTGTACTGGCTCATCTACAGATTGACGCTCGATTACACCTGGTGCAATTTTTTCTACAGGTTCAAAACCGTCGTTATCTAAAGCGCCTTTACCATCGATAGGAGCACCTAGTGTGTTTACAACACGACCAAGTAAACCAGCACCAACAGGAACCTCTAGGATACGACCAGTTGTGTAAACTTTTACGCCTTCTGTAAGGTCAGCGTAAGGACCCATTACTACTGCACCAATTGAGTCACGCTCAAGGTTTAGTGCGATAGCATAACGGTTGCCAGGAAGCTCTATCATCTCACCTTGCATACAGTCAGCTAGACCGTGGATGCGGATGATACCGTCAGTAACAGATACAATAGTACCTTCGTTACGAGCTTCACTTACAACTTCGAACTGCTCAATACGTTGTTTGATCAGATCTGAAATTTCAGTGGAATTAAGTTGCATGCTCTTTTTCCCAATTACGATTGTAGTGTTGTGGCTAAGCGGTTTAATTTACCGCGGATTGAGCCGTCGATTACAGTATCACCAGACTTAATAATAAGTCCGCCAACCACTGTAGCGTCTTCACTACAATTCAGCTTAACTTTGCGTGCGAAACGTTTTTCAAGTACCGCTACCAATGACTCTTGCTGCTCTGCAGAAAGAGGTGTTGCCGAAATCACATCTACATCGATTTCTTTATCGTATTCTGCTTTTAATTCAGCAAATAACTCTGCAACAGCAGGTAGAGCAACTAAACGCCCATTTTCAGCCATCACCTTCACTAGGTTCTGACCTTGTTCGTTGATTTGCTCTGCACAAATTTTGTTAAATAACTCAGCTTGTGCAGGTGCAGTAGGCAATCCAGCTAAAATGTTTATTACATCTTCGTTGCTAGCTACTTGACTCGCGAAGAACAACATATCATTCCAGCTATCAGTAGTGCCTTTTTCAACGGCAAGTTCAAAAGCCGCTTTAGCGTATGGGCGAGCGATAGTAGTCAATTCAGACATGCTCATACCCTCCTAATTACAGCTCAGCGACAAGTTTTTCAACGATGTCACTATGTGCGGCTTGATTGATTTCGCGCTCTAAAATACGCTCTGCGCCAACCACTGCAAGAGTTGCTACTTGTGTACGTAGCTCTTCTGTAACACGGTTACGCTCAGATTCAATTTCAGAATGCCCTTGAGCAATAATTTTTTCACGCTCTTCTTGTCCACGAACTGTTTCTTCGTCAACAATAAGCACGGCACGTTTTTTAGCTTGTTCAATGATATCTGCCGCTTGATCTTTTGCATCTTTAAGCTGCTGTGCAGCTTTCTTTTGCGCAAGTTCTAAGTCTTTTTCGGCTCTATCAGAGGCAGCTAAACCATCTTCGATTTTTTTCTGGCGAGCTTCAATTGCACCGTTTAGTGGTGGCCATACGAATTTCATACAAAATAGTACAAACACCGTAAACGCAATTAATTCACCGATAAGAGTGGCTGTTATACTCACGACCGCTCCTCCTTAAAATAGTAAGCTGTTCAAAAAAATAAAATTAAAGTACGAACAGGATTACCATTGCGATACCTACACCGATCATTGCTACCGCATCGATTAGACCAGCTAGGATGAACATCTTAACTTGTAGTGAAGGTGCAAGCTCAGGCTGACGCGCACATGCTTCTAGGAATTTACCGCCCATGTTACCGAAGCCGATTGCTGTACCGATTGCACCGAAGCCGATAAGTAAAGCAACTGCGATGTACTTAAGACCTAATACTAGTTCCATTTTTTTCTCCAAAGTTTCAATTGTAAATTAAAGTTAAAAGTTAAATATAAAAGTGTATAAATTAGTGATTATCTGAACTTGCCATGCTTAGGTAAACAATGGTTAGCATCATAAATACGAATGCTTGTAACACGATTACTAAGATATGGAATACAGCCCAAACAAAGTGCAACGGAAGTTGCATTAAACCAACTGCGCCGATAAGTATGAAAATCAATTCACCAGCGTATAAGTTACCGAATAAACGCAGTGCTAACGAGAAAGGCTTAGACACTAAAGCGATTGTTTCTAGTAATAAATTACAAGGAATTAAGAAAATCATAGCGATTTTACTGTTTGCGCTAAATGGGTGAAGCGTAAGCTCTTTAATAAAGCCACCAACCCCTTTTATCTTAATTGAGTAGCCAATCATCAGAATAAATACACCCAGCGCTAATGCTGCTGTTAAATTTATGTCTGTGGTAGGTACTATTTTCATGTATACGTCGTGTGAATCCATGCCAAAGGCTTGTTCACCAACAAAACCAGCTAATGCAGGTAAGAAATCAACAGGGATTAAATCCATTAAGTTCATTAAAAATACCCATACGAATATTGTTAAAGCTAATGGCGCTATTAATTTACTTTTACCGTGGTAAGTGTCACGTACGTTGTCACCAACGAACTCAACAATCATTTCAATAAAACACTGAAATTTACCAGGCACACCTGTGTGTGCTTTTTTTGCGGCACTACGGAAGATCCATAAAAATATTAGACCTAATCCGATCGACCATGCGAGGGTATCTATATTCCATGTCCAAAAACCACTGTCGGCACACGCTTTATTGAAGGCAAGACCAGAGTCGGTCATACACATCTTAGCGTTTGTTAAGTGATGTTGGATATGGCTTGATATAGTCACTTCTTCTGCAGCCATGTTATATCCCAAAGTTAATGTTTAAAAAAAACGGGTGCGAACAATCCTGTAAGTAACACCAGTACATAAATAATAAAAAAAGGTAATAAAATTACCGAAAAATGCTTTAGTACCAATGCAAACAATATAATTGTTAGCAAAAATTTTAGTCCGTTACCGCGCTTTAACGAGGTATACGCTTGATTTGCTCTACTTGCACCCATATAACGAAATGCATAAGCGGCAAATACACAGTGGGGGAGGATTGCAACAGCGGCTCCAGCAATTGCTGAAACACCGGCATCTACTCCCCAACCGATACAAATAATCATGGCAGCAACTAATGCTACGACACCCTGAAGACAAATCAATTTTAATACGGCAATCCGATAGGGACTTGCTAACTTATTAGTCACGTTTAATTAACCTTAACGGCGTTCTAATTATAAGGGTGTTAAAACTGGCGAAATTATACTGGTTCTTAGCAATTTTGCAACTTGAGTCGATGCATTGTGGTGCAAAATAATGACGAATGTCTCATTTTGGACATATTGTTGAGATTACAATTGTAAATAAACGATTTGATTCAGCTAAATATGACTTAAATTAAGCTTATACCATCGTATTTTACGGTATAAGCTTAATAATAAAGGTGGTGAGGTTATTTGGTGTTTTCGTTACCTATACGACTAATAATGCCATCAAGCTCATCTAAATTGGTATACGAAATAACTAATTTACCTTTGCCCTTAGCATTATAATTAATATCGACTTTTGCACCTAAGTTTTCAGCTAGCTTTTGTTCAAGCATTTTCACATCAGGATCTTTTTCTATTGCTTCTTTTACTACCACAGGTTCTAAAATAGAACGCACTAGCTTTTCTGTTTCACGAACAGTCAGTGCTTTGGCAACCGCTGAACGAGCAGCTTCAGATTGTTGCTCTCCTTCAAGCGCCAGTAAACAACGTGCATGGCCCATTTCTATATCGCCATGCTCAAGCAATATTTTTACATCATCTTGTAAGTTATTAAGACGAAGTAAGTTTGTCACTGTAGTACGTGATTTACCCACTGCTTCAGCAACTTGTTGATGTGTTAATTCAAATTCGGTTAACAAACGATGTAATGCAACGGCTTCTTCCATTGCGTTCAAATCTTCGCGCTGAATATTTTCTATTAAAGCAATTGCAACGGCCGCTTCGTCAGGCACATTTTTTATAATACAAGGTACTGTGTCTAATTTTGCTAATTGTGCTGCACGCCAGCGACGTTCACCCGCTATAATTTCGTAGCTATCGGTATCAATTAATCGAACCACGATAGGCTGAATAATCCCCTGCGAACGTATTGAACTGGCAAGCTCTTCAAGCGCCTCTTCAGACATATCTTTGCGTGGCTGGTATTTTCCAGAGTGTAAAAACTCTATCGGCAATTTTTGTAATTCACTTTGAATTGATTGCTCAGCAGGCGCATGGGTGCTTTTTTCATTATTTTGTTTATTTGCAGCTGGCTTTGAGGAACTTAAAAGTGCATCGAGCCCTCGACCTAAACCACGTTTTTTTGCAGACATGTTATTTTTTACCTCAAAATTAGGCGACAACGCTCTTTGCTTTTTCTTTTCTGCGCAACATTTCACCAGCAAGGGCTAAATATGCTTTTGCACCACTTGATGCCCGGTCATAATACATTGCAGGGGCACCAAAGCTAGGGGCTTCTGCTAAACGAACATTACGTGGAATAACAGTACGATATACTTTATCACCAAAATGCTGCTTTAGTTGTTCCGATACATCATTTGCTAATCGATTACGCGGGTCGTACATAGTACGTAAAATACCTTCGATTTGTAAATTAGGATTCACTAATTTAGATAATTGCGTAATTGTATCCATTAATGCTGTTAGGCCTTCTAATGCATAATATTCACACTGCATAGGCACTAAAATAGAGTCCGCTGCGGCCATTGCATTAACGGTTAGCATATTTAATGAAGGCGGACAGTCTATAAAAATAAACTCGTATTGATCTTGGATTTGCTCAAGCGCATTTCTTAATCGTACTTCGCGAGCAAATAACTCCATCAGCTTTACTTCTGCAGCAGTGACATCGCCATTAGCAGCGATCATATGATATTCAGCAGACGTTTCTTTAATAATAACTTCTTCAATGGGCTTATCTTCTATCAGTAGATCATAAATGGTCGGTACATCACCATATTTATCTACACCACTGCCCATGGTCGCATTACCTTGAGGGTCTAAATCTATCAGCAATACTTTACGCTTTGTTGCAGCCATAGATGCAGCAAGATTGACAGCCGTTGTTGTTTTACCAACTCCACCTTTTTGATTTGCAAATGCAATGACTTTTGCCACAGATTCTGATCCCTAGTCTTTAGAAAGAATAATTAAATGACGTTGTGCATCTAACTCAGGCACTGAAAGTGATATTTTTTCTTCAAACTTTACACCATCTGGTAAAGATTCAAGTTCATCACTTGGAAAAACACCTTTTAAAGCAATAAATTTTCCAGAGCCATCAATTAAGTGCGAACACCATTGCACCATATCTTGTAATGAAGCAAACGCTCGACTTAAAACGCCATCTAATTTAACACTTGGTTGATATTCTTCAACTCTTGACTGTACAGGAGTCACGTTATCAAGTCCTAACTCGTGTTTTACTTGCATTAAAAAACGAACGCGTTTACCTAAACTATCAAGTAAAACAAATTGGGTATTTGGTAATGCGATTGCTAACACAATACCAGGCAAACCCGGGCCAGTACCAACATCAATATAATGATGACCGGGTAAATGTGGAGCAACAACTAAACTATCCATAATATGTTTTACCATCATTTCTTGAGGTAAACGTACCGAGGTTAGATTATATGCTTTGTTCCATTTATCGAGTAACTCAACATAACGAACAAGCTGTTGTTGTTGTTTTTCAGTTAGCGCAATATTTGTTTGCGCTAACAATGTAGCTAATTGTTGTTGTAACACACTATACCTTTACTGTTACGCTGTTTTACGCAACAAGCCTTGCTTTTTCAGATAAACCAATAATAACGAAATAGCGGCAGGGGTGATACCAGAAATACGTGAAGCTTGACCAATTGTATCAGGTCGAGCATCTGTTAACTTAGCAACCACTTCGTTTGATAACCCAGAGACTGTTGAATAATCAAACTCTTTTGGCAAAATTGTTTGTTCGTGGCGAAGTTGCTTATTGATCTCATCTTGTTGGCGAGCAATATAACCTGCGTATTTAGTGTGGATCTCAACTTGCTCTAAAGCGGCTTGATTTGTAAATTCAGATCCTAAGCCATCAATTGCCATAAGATCATCATAACGAATCTCTGGACGACGCAGAAGATCCTCTAAACTAGCTTCTCGTGTTAATGGCGTTTTAAGCAATGCGTTAACTTGATCGATCACATCATGACTCTTATGGATCCAAGTATCTTTAATGCGTTGTTTTTCTTTTGCGATCACTTCCATTTTTTCATTAAACGCCTGCCAGCGTTCATCATTAACTAAACCAAGTTCACGACCTTTTTCAGTTAATCGAATATCAGCGTTATCTTCACGTAATAATAAACGATACTCAGCACGGCTGGTAAACATACGATAAGGTTCTTTTGTACCTAATGTAGCTAAATCGTCAATCAAGACACCAACGTAAGCTTCATCACGGCGTGGAGTCCAAGCATCTTTGCCTTGCACTTGTAACGCAGCATTCATGCCTGCAATTAAGCCCTGTGCGCCAGCTTCTTCATAGCCCGTGGTACCATTAATTTGCCCAGCAAAGAATAATCCGCTAATAAATTTAGTTTCTAGCGATTGTTTTAAATCACGAGGATCGAAGAAATCATATTCTATCGCATAACCAGGTCGACAAATGTGTGCTTGTTCAAAACCAGGTATCGATTGCACAATTTCAAGTTGTACATCAAAAGGTAAGCTTGTAGAAATACCATTAGGGTAAAGCTCATTTGATCTTAAACCTTCTGGTTCAACAAATATTTGATGCTTATCTTTATCTGCAAAGCGAACAATTTTATCTTCAATCGATGGACAGTAGCGCGGGCCAATACCTTCTATCACACCTGAATACATAGGTGAGCGATGTAAGTTATTACGAATTACTTCATGCGTTTTTTCGTTTGTATAAGTAATGTAGCAAGGTATTTGTTGCGGATGATCGCTTTGTTTACCCATAAACGAAAATACAGGAGTAGGAGTATCTCCTGGTTGTTCTTGCATTTTACTAAAATCAACCGTGTTTGAATCAATACGCGGTGGAGTACCTGTTTTTAAACGATCAACACGAAATGGTAATTCACGTAAACGATTTGCTAAAGCGATAGAAGGAGGATCGCCAGCACGGCCACCTTTAAAGTTCTCAAGCCCAATATGGATCTGACCACCTAAGAATGTACCTACAGTCAATACAACAGAAGAAGCTTTAAAACGTAATCCCATTTGTGTAACAACACCAACAGCACGATCGTTTTCTACAATAAGATCATCACACGATTGTTGGAAAACTTTTAAGTTTTCTTGGTTTTGTAATGTGGTTTGGATTGCTGTTTTGTATAACGCACGATCGGCTTGCGCTCTTGTTGCTCTAACAGCAGGTCCCTTAGAAGAATTTAATGTACGAAATTGAATACCACCTTTGTCAATCGCTTGTGCCATTGCTCCACCCAGCGCATCAATTTCTTTTACCAAATGACCTTTACCGATTCCGCCGATCGCAGGGTTACACGACATCTGGCCAAGAGTATCCATGTTATGAGTTAGCAATAGGGTATTCATTCCCATACGCGCAGCCGCTAGTGCAGCTTCAGTGCCTGCATGTCCGCCGCCGACAACAATAACGTCAAAATTTTCGTGATAAATCATTTATGGGATCCTACTTAAACCAAACCAGTAAACTTCAAAAGGGAGCGTATTCTACCTAGAAATGAGCAGAAGATAAATGATTAAACTGTACTCAAGATCTAACTAAGTGATCTCTAATAATATAAAGATCTTTTTAAAGAGATCTTTTAATACTATTACTATTAGTGATCAGGTTTTCTGTTGATAAGCATTGCTTCTTCACTTAAAACAGCATGTTAGATCCGATCTAAAGGTGTTAATATGATCGGATCTACAGGCAAATAAGCTCTGACCAAAATGGCTACTTATGCACAGGGGGTTATTCATTGGATCTTATCCAATGGATAATCATGGTTAAAAAAGCAGTTTGATCAGCGGTTATCCACAAAAGTTATTAAATTATTAGCAAATTGTGGGTAACTTTATTAATTCGTTTTTATCCTAATAATCCTGATTTTTCTATCCACGAATCTAACCATACTAATGCGGTATCTTCTGGTAGTGCTTCATCTAAAATATTTAACTCTAATCGTTCATCTATTCGCGTAGCGCCTTTACTTGCTAGTAAGTCATCTACTTTGCGCCCAGCTAAGTTGTATGTATCGTAGCTTGTATCGCCTAAACCGATCACCGTATATTTTAGGCTTGGTAAGTTATTGCATTGAGACAATTCATCAATAAAACGAATTAAGTTTTCAGGGTAATCACCAGCCCCATAGGTTGAAGTGCATACCAACCAAGTTGTATCAGTATGATTTATTTCACTAAATACTGGCTGATCATGAAGAATAGACACCACTCCTTGATCATTAAGTTTATCGTTTAATTGCTCTGCGACATACTCGGCAGATCCCATTTGACTGCCTACAATAATGTTTACTGATTCCATATATTTAGATGATCATCTTGCTGTTTTATATTGTAATGATAACTGACTGACTTAAACAGTAAAGTGAAGAGTATTATTTTGGATAACTTTTTTAGTGCTTTTATTAGACTATTGCCTATAAGTTTAATTAAGTTGATGATTATAATAAAAATAATTTTATTAAATTAGCTTATTATCTTGGGTTAAGCTGTTTATAAGTTTGGGGAAAGTTCTGATTAAATAATCAATAATACTCTTACACTACCGATTTAAAGTAATAAATACAGAGATGACGAATAAATTTACGACGTGGTAATCCGATAGATCATAATGTGGATATAAAGCCTGTTAATAACTTATTTTAACGATCAATAAAAGTATAATAAAAACGGATCTATTTTTTAGATCTAAGTAAAAAATCGATTTTTTATTAAAATTAATACTCTTTTTTAAGAAGAACCTTCAATAACGCTAAAAAAATAAGCCAATTTACGACTCTAATTTGACAAAAATCATACAAATGTGGATAACTAATTTTGAATTAGTATTTTATATACAGATAAAAAGAAGGGGTTTTTGGTTTTTTAAGGAAAGTATTTGTATCTTTATCCATTTTTAAATGGATTGTCTTACGTTTTACACTGGCCTTATTACTGATAAAGCTGATAAATATCGAGTATAAATCAACCAGTATTAACCGTTTTTTATTTGTAAACAGGCTTTAAATTAGTCATATTTAAGTGGTAATAATACGCTATTTTTTATTTTGCTACCCGAGTATAAAAATTACTTTATAAACGCATATTATAAAATTACAGGATTTTTAGGCAGCAAAAAGGGCACTCAATGTGCCCTTAAACTTTAAAAAAAGTACGTTTAATGGTTTTATTTACCGATACAAAATGAGCTAAATATTTTACCTAATAGATCATCCGAACTAAATTCTCCGGTAATTTCATTTAAAAACTGTTGTGTTAAACGTAGTTCTTCAGCCAGTATTTCACCGGCAATATGCATTTCTAACTGTGTTTTACCAGTGTCTAAGTGATGAGCTGCACTTGCTAATGCATCAAGGTGGCGACGGCGTGCCATAAAACCACCTTCGGTTGCACCTTGAAACCCTATACATTCTTTTAAGTGAGTACGAACTAACTCTATACCTTCTGAATTTTTAGCACTTAAACTAATAACAGGGTACTGTTGTTGTTCGTTTATACCGACCTGATCTCCCGATAAATCGGCTTTATTTCGGATCACAGTAACGCCCATACCGCTGGGGAGCTTAGCCATAAACTCAGGCCAAATAACATGAGGGTCGGTGTCATGTGTATCAGTACCATCAAGCATAAACAGAACGCGATCAGCTTGGCTTATTTCATCCCATGCACGCTCAATTCCTATTTGTTCTACTTTGTCTGGGCTTTCTCTAAGGCCTGCGGTATCAATAATATGTAAAGGCATACCATCGATATGAATATGTTCACGTAATACATCACGTGTGGTGCCAGCTATTTCAGTAACGATAGCGGCTTCTCGTCCTGCCAATGCATTCAGTAGGCTTGATTTGCCTGCATTGGGTCTGCCTGCGATCACAACCCGCATCCCTTCGCGCATGATACTGCCTTGCTTAGCTTGGCTGGTAACGGAGTGAAGTTGAGATATTATTGCGTTTAAATCATTGCCCACTTTACCATCAGATAAAAAATCAATTTCTTCATCTGGAAAGTCGATGGCTGCTTCTACATACATGCGAAGATGAATTACTTTTTCTACTAAGGTTTCTATTTGCTTAGAAAACTCGCCTTGTAAGGATTGTAAGGCACTTTTAGCAGCTTGTTCGCTTGTTGCATTAATGAGGTCGGCTATGGCTTCTGCTTGAGTTAAATCAAGTTTATCGTTCATAAAAGCACGTTCGGAAAATTCGCCTGGTTTAGCTAAACGAACGCCGTTAATTTGGCTTATTTCTTTTAATAACATATCAAGTACAACAGGGCCGCCATGACCTTGTAATTCAAGTACGTCTTCGCCAGTAAATGAGTTAGGGCCTGCAAAAAATATAGCAATACCTTGGTCTAGTTGCTCGCCAGTTAAGCTTTTAAATGGTACATAATCGGCATAGCGAACTTTAGGTACTTTACCTATTATTTTTTCAGCTACGCTTTTAGCTAAACTTCCTGATACGCGAATAATACCAACACCACCTCGTCCGGGAGCTGTTGCTTGTGCTGCAATTGTATCTTGATTAATCATGTTATTTTATTTGCCAATTTTACGAATAACGATAAGAGCATATTGTAACCTATGGCTTAAGTAGTCGCGAATACCTTAGTAAAAAAAGGGCAATAAAAAAGGCGACCTAAGTCGCCTTTTTTAGTAAGTGGCTTATTAGCCTCTCACTTTAATACCTTTCTTTTCCATACCGCGGTAAATGTAAAGCATTTGCGCAATTGAAATTAAGTTTGAAACCAACCAGTAAAGTACTAAACCAGATTGGAAGAACAAGAAAAATACTGAGAAGATAACCGGCATAAAGGTCATCATTTTCTGTTGCATTGGATCGGTTACTGTCATCGGTTGCAGCTTTTGTGTCACAAACATACTTGCACCAAATAATATTGGTAATATGAAGTACGGGTCTTTTGCTGATAAGTCAGTTAACCAGAAAATAAATTCAGCATGGCGAAGTTCTGTCGATTCTAAAAATACATAGAATAAGCCTAAGAAAATTGGCATTTGTAGCAAAATAGGGAAACAGCCACCCATAGGGTTTACTTTTTCTTTGCGGTACATTTCCATTGTAGCTTGGCCGAACTTCTGGCGATCGTCACCATATTTCTCTTTTAGTGCAGCCATTTTTGGCTGTAGGGCACGCATTTTAGCCATTGAGGTATATTGCGCTTTAGTAAGTGGGTACATTAGTGATTTAACGATAACGGTGATCGCTATAATTGCCACACCCCAGTTACCTAAAATGCTGTGCAACCATTTTAGTAATTCAAATAAAGGTTGTGAAATAAACCATAACCAACCGTAATCTACTGTTAGATCTAAATCAGGATGAAGTGCTTCTAGTACATCCGATTCTTTAGGACCCATATAGTATGTAGCAGATATAGTTTGTTGAGAACCTGCAGCAATATTTACTGCCGGTGCTTTAGTACCGATAATTGCAGCATTATTTCCAGTGATTAAACTGTAAATACTATTATTTTGTTCTTGATTCGGTACCCATGCACTTACAAAGTAATGTTGAATAAATGCAACATAACCACCTTGAGTGCTTTTAGTAAGATTTTTTTCAGCCATATCAGAAAAACTGTATTTTTCGTATGGTTCATCATCTGTACCGTAAGCTGCACCTAGGTAGTTTTGTTCTACTAAGCTGCCTTTTTCTTGTACCGTACGTTTTATTTGAGTATATAACTGTACTTGAATTGGGTTGCTGGTGGTGTTGTTAACTGTGTATTCTAAAGCGACATCGTATTGTCCTTTTTTAAATACATAAGTTTTTACGAAGTTAACACCATTGCTATCAGTAAACTGTAATGGCACACGAAGTTCATCACCAGATAAAGTGTAGCTTTGTTGTTCGCTATGATAAGTGGGTCTACCTTTAACGGTTTCATCTGGGCCGTTTAAACCAATTAATCCACTTTGAGAAAAATATTGATTCCCATCAAATTCACCCAATAGCATAAAAGGAGTATCGTTACCTTTTACTTCTTCATATTGAAGTAAATCGGATTCGACAATATCACCGCCATTCGTATCTATTTTTACAGTAAATACATCGGTAGTTATCTCAATAACCGAACGCTTTGCTGATGTTGATGTCGTTGGCAATCCATTATCAGATGAAGACGGTATAAAGTCGTCTGACTCAGGTGATATTGCTTGTTGTGTTTGTGTAGTGGCACTAGGATCGACTTTAGGCGCATTGTAATCATTATTCCATTCTTGAAATAATAAAAACGATACAAGCATTAGGCCGATGAATAAAAACGTGCGTTGCGATTCCATAACAGCTCTTATTTCTCGTGTTGGTGGTTAATATGGGTTACTTTTTCAGGTACGGGGTCATCCCCACCCGAATGCAAAGGATGGCATTTTAATATTCGTTTTAACGCAAGCCAACTTCCTTTTAATGCACCATGCAAATTAATTGCTTGAATAGCATAACTGGAGCAGGTTGGGTTAAAGCGACAATGCGGACCTAATAGTGGGCTAATCCACTTTTGATAACCTTGAATAAAAAAAACTAATACTTGTTTTGGTAAAGCAACAAGTGGTTTCAGTAACCTCATGATGTTTATACCTCTGCAAAAAATTAGTGAGTAATTACCATGTAAATAAAGGATATTTTAATGTCTTTATATGCATGATTAAAAGGTGAGCTAAAGATACCCTAATTAACCCAATATTTCTATTGCTATCGGGTTTGTTTATTCGATTTAGCTGATTTGTTAGGGCGTTTTTTAAAAGGAGGTGGTTTAGGTGCACCAGGTTTACAGCGTTCATTAATTTTACGCCACAACTTCGTAAGTTGTTTTGTAATTTCTTCGTTCGATTGCTCATCAATACCGGTTTTAACCATTAACACAATATCGATATTATCAATGTTATGTTTATTTAAACGAAAACTTTCGCGAGCAAGTCGTTTAATACGGTTTCGTTGGCATGCTTTTTTTACACGTTTTTTAGCAACAGTTAAGCCTAACCGTGGATTATCAAGGTCATTTGGTTTTGCTAATAAAGTAAATAAAGGAGTAGCGGCCCGAGCGGGTTCATTAAATATGCGAGAGTAATGCGAGGGAGTTAACAGACGTAACTCCCTGCCAAAGTTAAAGTCTTCCACTTATATATTAAGCAGAAAGAACTTTACGGCCTTTAGCACGACGACGAGCTAATACTTTACGGCCATTTACAGTTGCCATGCGAGCACGGAAACCGTGAGCACGTTTGCGTTTTAAAACGCTAGGTTGAAAAGTTCTTTTCATTACAATTCCATCCGATCGGTTAAAGTTAAAACATCCTATGCAGGTCGCGATCCTGGCACAGGTGCCATTGCGAGCGCGAGATATTATAGAAGGACGAAGTAAAAGTCAATGCTAATTACACTACAAGCACCTTTAATAGTACCGATCGTTATTTATGATCGCTTAGGATCATCATATATATAGAGTTTTCCACAAGGCTTGTTCACAAAGTGAATAAAAGCATGGGAAAAGTAAGTTAGATCGTAAATTTAGGTCGCGATCTTATGTCGATTTTGTTATGATCAATAATCACCCGGTAAATTAAAAGTCTTTAAAAAACATTGGTTTATATTGTTTATACAGTTTTATCAACAATTTTATTAAAATCAGTCTTTTACTTGTGGATAAAGTAACGTCATAATGTATGGTCTTATGCCGTAAACTTGGCAATTTAAACGTATTTATTGTATGAAAATCAATCATATAAAAATATGTGTGAATAAAAATTATATCTTTGGGAGTTTTACTGTGTATCTGTCGGTTTGGCAAAGTTGTTTATATGTATTGCAAGATGAACTGCCTTCGCAGCAGTTCAGTATGTGGGTAAGACCACTTCAAGCAGAAAGTACCGAAGATACCTTGACCATTTATGCACCAAATAGATTTGTGCTAGATTGGGTTAGAGAAAAGTACCTAAATAGAATTAACGAATTATTAGTAGAAATTTGTGGTGATGAAGCACCAGAGTTACGTTTTGATGTGGGCAGTAAGCCGCTAGGTAATACTCAATCAGCCCCTGTTAATGAAACTCAAGCGGCGTCAACTAACGCACCACAAACAGTTAAACAGCAACCTCAAAAAGTAAAAGAGGTTGTTGAACCTGCACCTAAATCTAATTACAAACCAAATATTAAAGAAAATTATACTTTTGATAGCTTTGTTGAAGGTAAATCTAATCAGTTAGCAAAAGCTGCAGCGACACAAGTGGCAGATAATCCTGGTTCTGCATTTAACCCTGTATTTATATACGGGGGGACTGGATTAGGTAAAACGCACTTATTACATGCGGTTGGCAATGGTATAATTGCAAATAAACCCGATGCAAAAATTGTATATATGCATTCTGAACGCTTTGTACAAGATATGGTTAAGGCACTGCAAAATAATGCAATTGAAGAGTTTAAGCGTTATTACCGTAGTGTTGATGCCTTAATGATTGATGATATCCAATTTTTTGCAAATAAAGAGCGATCACAAGAAGAGTTTTTTCATACTTTTAATGCGCTTCTTGAAGGTAACCAGCAAATTATTTTAACTTCAGATCGATACCCTAAAGAAATTGAAGGCGTAGAAGATCGTTTAAAATCTCGTTTCGGTTGGGGCTTAACTATTGCAATTGAGCCACCAGAACTTGAAACTCGCGTTGCTATTTTAATGAAAAAAGCACAGCAGAGTAAAATTAACTTACCACACGAAGTTGCTTTTTTTATTGCTAAAAAATTACGTTCTAATGTTCGTGAGTTAGAAGGGGCATTAAATCGTGTTATTGCCAATGCTAATTTCACTGGCCGTCCTATTTCTATCGACTTTGTTAAAGAAGCTTTGCGTGACTTATTAGCATTACAAGATAAATTAGTTACCATAGATAACATTCAACGTACTGTTGCCGAATACTATAGAATACGGGTGTCAGATTTATTATCTAAGCGTCGTAGTCGCTCTGTAGCAAGACCAAGACAAGTTGCTATGGCGTTGTCTAAAGAATTAACTAATCACAGTTTACCGGAGATTGGGGATGCCTTTGGTGGACGCGATCATACAACGGTACTGCATGCCTGTAGAAAAGTTAAATCGCTTCGTGATGAAAGCCACGAAGTAAAAGAAGATTATCAAAATTTAATAAGAACATTGTCATCTTAGGGCTGACTTTATTATGCAAATAACAATTTCAAGAGACCAATTTTTAAAACCTTTGGTACAAGTCTCTGGTGCTATAGAGCGCAAACATACCTTACCGATATTATCTAATGTATTATTAGTAATCGAAAATGGACAACTTTCAATGACAGGCACAGACCTTGAAATTGAACTCGTTGCTGGCGTATTTGTAGGTGAAGATGTCGCTGATACCAAGCTCACTTTACCGGCTAAAAAATTACTGGATATTTGTAAAAGTTTACCCGATGCATCAGAACTTACTTTAAGTTTAAAAGAGCATCAGTTATTGCTTACCAGTGGTAAAAGCCGATTTTCATTGACAACATTGGCTGCTGAAGATTTCCCTAATTTAGAGCAATGGGATGGCGAAGTTGAATTTCAGCTAACACGCCTCGAGTTGAGAAAATTACTTGAAAGCACTCATTTTTCAATGGCTAATCAAGATGTACGTTATTATCTTAATGGTATGTCATTCGAAGTTGATAATAATGATATAAAAACGGTGGCCACAGACGGGCACCGATTAGCCATAGCACAAAAAGAATTAGCTCAATCTTTAAATACGCAACGACAACTGATTATTCCGCGTAAAGGCGTTCAAGAAATTATGCGTTTAATGGTTGCAGATGAAGAGCTTGTAACAATTCAATTTGGTGCCAATCACATTCGTATTATCGATATTGAATTTACTTTTACCAGTAAATTAGTTGATGGCCGTTTTCCTGATTATCGTCGTGTATTACCTCGAGGCGGTGATAAGATAATTACAGCAAATAGAGAGTGGATACGCAGTGCTTTTCAACGCGTGTCTATTTTGTCGAATGAGAAATTTCGTGGTGTTCGTTTAAATCTTTCTAATGGTTTATTAAAAATTACTGCTAATAATCCAGAGCAAGAAGAAGCCGAAGAAATTGTAGAAGTGATGTACGAAGGCGATGACTTAGAAATAGGTTTTAATGTGTCTTATGTACTTGATGTATTAAACACTTTAAAAACTGAAGATGTGCAATTTACATTAGCAGACTCTAACAGTAGTGCATTAATAGAAGGTGCTGGTGATGATGAAGCAATGTATGTTGTTATGCCTATGCGTTTATAAGAATATAAACGCATAATGAGCTTAAGTCATTTGAGCCTCAAGTATTTTAGAAATATTGAGGCATTGACGCTAGAACCTGTTGATGGTGTTAATATTATTTATGGAGCTAATGGCAGTGGTAAAACAAGTCTGTTAGAGGCCATATATTACCTTTCACATGGTAAATCTTTTAGAACACCGAAGCACAAAAGTATAATATCTCATCAGCAATCTCAATTTATTATTCATGGAAGAAAAACATTACATGATTTATCTATTCCTATTGGTATTAGTAAATCACAATCTGGCGACACACAATTAAAAATACAGGGTAAAGCGAGCAGAAAAGTATCTGACTTAGCACAATTAATGCCTGTACAGGTCATTACCCCTGAAAGTTATTCTTTATTTTTTGGTGGGCCAAAAGAGCGCAGAAAGTTTTTAGATTTAGGTTTGTTCCACGTGGAACATGAGTTTTTTTATTTATGGCAATCGTTTAATAAAGTATTAAAACAACGCAATGCCTTATTAAAATCTAAACCTAAGAATTATTTTGATCAAATTAAGTTTTGGGACAAAGAATTTGTTAGACTGGCAGAACAAATAAATAAATTAAGATTGGCGTATATAGCTAGGTTTCAATCTCATTTTTTTGATAAAATGTGTGCAGAATTAAGCCTAATACGCGATATTAATATACAGTTTAATGCTGGCTGGAAAGATGATGAATCTTTAGCTGATGCATTAGAAAAAAACTTTGAGCGAGATTCTCGCCAAGGTTTTACCAGTAAAGGTCCTCATAAGGCCGATTTTAATTTTAGTGTTGATGGCAATAGCGTAGAAAACATATTTTCACGCGGGCAATTAAAATTGTTACTGTATGCTTTAAAAGTAACGCAAAATAGTTTAATTGAGCTTGAGACCGATAAGCAATCTATATTGCTAATAGATGATTTACCTTCAGAATTAGGTGAAGATACAAAAGAGAAAGTGGGACAGTTATTGTCACATTGTCGTTCTCAAATTTTTATATCTTCTATTTTATCTGAAAGTATTTCTGCTGTGGTGGAACCCATGAAACGAGAACTAAAAATGTTCCACGTGAAACATGGCAACCTAATAACAAGATAAGTGGGAATAACCATGTCTGAGAATTATGATTCGTCGAGTATTAAAGTACTTAAAGGATTAGACGCCGTAAGAAAACGTCCTGGAATGTATATAGGGGACACCGATGATGGCACCGGATTACACCACATGGTGTTTGAGGTTGTTGATAACTCTATAGATGAAGCTTTAGCAGGCCATTGTGATGATATATATGTAACTATCCATTTAGATGGTTCTGTATCTGTTAGAGATAATGGTCGTGGTATTCCAACGTCGATCCATGAAGAAGAAGGTGTTTCTGCTGCCGAAGTTATCATGACGGTACTACACGCTGGTGGTAAATTTGATGATAACTCTTATAAAGTATCTGGTGGTTTACACGGTGTAGGTGTATCAGTAGTAAATGCTTTATCAGAAAAACTACAATTAACTATTCGTCGAGAAGGCAAACTACATCAACAAACTTACTCTATGGGTGTTCCAGATGCGCCATTAGCAGTTATTGGTGATTCAACAACAACGGGTACAGAACTTCGTTTTTGGCCAAGCGCTGAAACCTTTACTAACTTAGATTTCCATTACGAGATATTAGCTAAGCGTTTACGCGAGCTATCGTTTTTGAACTCGGGTGTCAGTATTATTCTAAGTGACGAACGTGAAGAGAATAAAAGTGACCACTTTAAATACGAAGGTGGTATACAGGCGTTTGTTGAATACTTAAACCGAAATAAAACACCAGTACATAAAGGTGTATTCCACTTTACCCATGAGCGTGAAGAAGATGGAATTAGCGTAGAAGTATCTATGCAATGGAATGATGGCTTCCAAGAAAACATTTATTGTTTTACTAATAATATTCCACAACGTGACGGTGGTACTCACTTAGCCGGATTTAGATCTGCGCTAACACGTACACTGAATAACTACATGGAAAAAGAAGGCTTTAATAAAAAAGCTAAAACAACAAGTAATGCAACCGGTGATGATGCTCGTGAAGGTCTAACAGCAGTTGTAAGTGTTAAAGTTCCTGATCCTAAGTTCTCTTCACAGACTAAAGACAAGCTTGTATCAAGCGAAGTTAAATCTGCTGTAGAGCAAGCAATGGCAGAAAAATTTACCGATTTCTTATTAGAAAATCCGATGGATGCTAAAACCGTTGTTGGTAAAATTATTGATGCAGCACGTGCCCGTGAAGCGGCGCGTAAAGCAAGAGAAATGACGCGTCGTAAAGGGGCTATGGACTTAGCCGGCTTACCTGGTAAGCTTGCCGATTGCCAAGAAAAAGATCCTGCACAATCTGAACTATACATAGTGGAGGGTGACTCAGCTGGCGGTTCAGCCAAGCAGGGTCGTAACCGTAAAAACCAAGCGATTCTTCCACTTAAAGGTAAAATATTAAACGTAGAAAAAGCGCGTTTTGATAAAATGCTTTCGTCGCAAGAAGTCGCAACGCTGATTACTGCTTTAGGTTGTGGTATTGGCCGAGATGAGTATAACCCAGAGAAGTTACGTTATCATCGTATCATCATTATGACCGATGCCGATGTGGATGGTTCTCATATTCGTACCTTACTACTTACATTTTTCTATCGTCAAATGCCTGAAATAGTAGAGCGTGGTTATATTTATATTGCTCAACCACCACTTTACAAAGTGAAGAAAGGTAAGCAAGAACGTTATATTAAAGATGATCCAGGCCTTGTTGATTACTTAACTTCATTAGCACTAACCAATGCAGCTTTATATACCAGTGCGGATGCAACAGCACTACAAGGTGAAGAGCTAGAAGCTGTTGTGCATGATTATCAAAATACAGTTAAGGTTATTGAGCGATTAAAACGTAAATACCCAAGCACGGTTATGGAACGTTTAATTTATCAAAGTGAGCTAACTAAAGAAGACCTTAGCAACGAAGCAAAAGTAATTGCTTGGACTAAAGAGCTGGTTGATGACCTAGTAGCACGTGATGAAGATGCAACTATATTTAGTGCTGCAACACAGCATGATGCAGAGCGAAACTTATTCTTCCCGGTTGTTAATATTCGTCAACACGGTGTAGATAAAGCACATGTTTTACATTATGACTTTATAGCATCACGTGACTACCAACGTATTGCTGTAACTGGAAAAAACATTGCAAATATCCTAAAAGAAGGTGCTTATATTCAACGTGGCGAGAAAACACGTCCTGTTGATAACTTTGTGGATGCTTTAGAATGGTTAATCGCAGAATCAAAACGTGGCTTGTATATACAACGTTATAAAGGACTGGGTGAAATGAACCCAAGCCAACTTTGGGAAACAACAATGGACCCAGATGCTCGTCGTATGTTGCAAGTAACGATTGAAGATGCCGTCGCGGCCGATCAGTTATTTGCCACTCTAATGGGTGACCAAGTAGAGCCTCGTCGTGACTTTATAGAAACAAACGCACTACGCGTAGTTAATTTAGATGTGTAAACGTATCTAAAAATAAAAAAAGGAGCCTGTTGGCTCCTTTTTTATTTTATCAACCGCACAAACTGCTTAAAACCTGAGTGTGCACAAGGTATACTTAGGGTAATTTTCACGCTACTTCTTAGATAGTAAAAAGCCAAATATGCAAAAATATGACATTAAAACCTTTCAAGGTTTGATCCTGGCTTTACAGGATTATTGGGCACAGCAAGGCTGTGTCATTATTCAACCACTCGATATGGAAGTGGGTGCAGGGACATTTCATCCGCAAACATTTTTAAAATCAATTGGTCCAGAGCCAATGTCGAGCGCGTATGTACAACCATGTCGTCGTCCTACCGATGGTCGATACGGTGAAAACCCAAACCGCCTACAACATTACTACCAATTTCAAGTTGTGTTAAAACCATCTCCAGAGAACATTCAAGAGCTTTACTTGGGATCTTTAGAAGCGATGGGGATAGATACACTTACTCATGAAGTACGCTTTGTTGAAGATAACTGGGAATCACCCACACTTGGCGCTTGGGGCTTAGGTTGGGAAATTTGGTTAAATGGTATGGAAGTAACACAGTTTACCTACTTTCAACAAGTTGGTGGCTTAGAGTGTTCTCCTGTTACAGGCGAAATTACCTATGGCCTAGAACGTTTAGCAATGTACATTCAAGGCGTAGATAGCATTTACGACCTAGTATGGGCAGATGGTCCGTTAGGGCGAGTAACGTATGGAGATGTTTTCCATCAAAATGAAGTAGAGCAGTCTACTTACAATTTTGAACATGCAAACGTAGATGATTTATTTGCACAGTTTGATAAATGTGAAGCAGAGAGCCAAAAGTTAATTGAAGCTAACTTACCACTACCTGCATACGAGCAAGTAATGAAAGCATCGCACGCCTTTAACTTATTAGATGCACGTCACGCAATTTCGGTTACAGAGCGTCAGCGTTATATTTTACGCGTTCGAGCGCTATCTAAAGCATGCGCACAAAGCTATTACGATGCACGTGAAGCGCTTGGTTTCCCGCTGTGTAAGGATAAGTAAAATGTCAGCACAAAATTTATTAGTAGAAATTGGCACAGAAGAGTTGCCACCAAAAGCACTGCGTAAATTAGCAGAATCTTTTGCTGCAAATTTAACTCAAGAGCTAGCTACACTCGAACTAGCGCACGAAGGTGTAAGTTGGTATGCATCGCCTCGTCGTTTAGGTTTACAAGTAAAAGCACTTGCAGCTAAACAACAAGATAAAGAAGTAGAAAAACGTGGACCCGCTACCAAAGCTGCATTTGATAGTGAAGGTAACCCAACTAAAGCCGCAATGGGTTGGGCACGTGGTTGTGGTATTGATGTGAGTGAAGCTGACACACTTGAAACAGATAAAGGTGCTTGGTTATTGCACATTGCTAAAGTAGCAGGGCAAGAAACCAAAGCACTTATGAGTGACGCGATTGCTAAATCATTAGCGAAGTTACCTATTCCAAAACCAATGCGTTGGGGGGCTAATAAAACACAATTTATTCGTCCTGTTCACACCGTAACTATTTTATTTGGTGATGCGCTACTGGAAGGTGAAATACTAGGTAAGCAAATAACTAATCAGTTGCAAGGTCATCGTTTTCATCACCCAGAAAAAATTAGCATCAACCATGCTGATGATATTTTTGATGTGCTTAAATCAGCTTACGTTATTGCTGATTACGAACAACGCAAAGCGCAAATTCGTGCACAAATAGAAGAGGCTGCTAGTGCAGTTAACGCTGTTGTTGCAATGGATGAAGATTTACTCGAAGAAGTAACATCATTAGTTGAGTGGCCAGTAACGTTAACGGCAACATTTGAAGAAGCATTTTTAGATGTACCAGCCGAAGCCCTTATTTACACCATGAAGGACGATCAAAAATATTTCCCGTTACTTGATCAAGATGGCAAGCTTTTAAACAAATTCTTATTTGTATCTAACATTGAAAGTAAAGACCCGAGTGTCGTTATTTCTGGTAACGAAAAAGTAGTGCGTCCACGTTTAGCCGATGCACAGTTTTTCTATGAAACAGATAAAAAGAAATCATTAGAGAGCAGACTCGATTCGCTTGATACCGTTTTATTCCAAAAGCAATTAGGTACACTTAAAGATAAGTCTGTACGTATTAGCGAATTAGCTGGTTATATAGCAGAGCAGCTTGGCGCAGATAAAGACCTTGCAAAACGTGCTGGCTTATTAAGTAAAACAGACTTAATGACAGAAATGGTCATGGAATTTACCGACGTACAAGGTGTAATGGGAATGCACTATGCTCGCCACGATGGTGAAGCAGAAGATGTCGCCTTAGCGCAAAACGAACAATACATGCCACGTTTTGCTGGTGACAATTTACCAACAAACTTAATCAGCTGTGCCGTCGCAATTGCAGATAAGTTTGATACGCTGGTAGGTATTTTTGGTATAGGCCAAGCACCAAAAGGTGATAAAGACCCATTTGCACTTCGTCGTGCTGCTATTGGCGCACTACGCATTATGGTAGAAAAAGAACTGCCGCTTGATATCTTAGACCTAGTAGCTAAAGCACAAACATTGTTTGGCGATAAGTTAACTAATCTCAATGTATCGACCGATGTATTTGATTTTATGCTTGGACGTTTCCGCACATGGTATCAAGATGAAGGGATTGAAGTAGACGTAATTCAAGCTGTGCTTGTACGTCGTCCAACTAAACCGGTTGATTTTGATCGTCGTGTTAAAGCCGTAAGTCATTTTCGTACTTTAGAGGCAGCAGAAGCGCTTGCCGCAGCGAATAAACGTGTAGGTAATATACTGGCTAAAAATAACATTACCAGCGAAGGTAATGTTGATGAGAGCCTATTAAGCGATGACGCAGAAAAAGTATTAGCATCACAAGTTGCAAAGTTTGCCACTGAGCTTGCTCCACTTTATGCAGACGGTAACTACCAAGAAGCATTAAGTCAATTAGCGGGTATTCGTCAAAGTGTTGATAACTTTTTTGACAACGTGATGGTTATGGCCGACGATGAAGCTGTTAAGCAAAATCGTCTTGCACTATTAAGCCAGTTAAGCGGATTGTTTTTAGGTATTGCAGATATTTCTGTTTTACAAAAATAATCAGACTTAACGATTTAAAAGCCAGCTTAATGCTGGCTTTTTAGTTTTTACATTAAAAAGGAGTACATATGAAACGTATTTTAACGCTAGCATTAATTGGTTTACTGAGCGCGTGTTCAAGCCAAGTCTCAATTGAAAATATTCTGCCAGAAAAGCAATTAGATCGTGATATGTATTTACGTGGTGACTTTAATTTAATGGATGCCGAACCACAATATAAATTTATACAAGTGGCACCTGCTATTTATCAGGCAGAAGTTAGGTTTTCGACTCCAGGAAAAGTGTACGAATTTAAAATAGCCGATGCTGATTTTAGTGAAGGTTACAACTGTGGTTATCGTAATACACAAACTACAGGCGAGTTAATACTAGGTAAGCCAATGCCAACCGATTGCTATGTAATTTATAATAATTTTAGCTTTAAGCCTGCAATGAAAGGGTACTTTATTGTCAGTATTGATTACAGTGATTATGACAAACCACAAGTGACAATAACAAAGAAATAACTGTAAGTTTTAAAGCTATCAGTTTTAACAGAGCGAGAGAATTTATAGGCTTATGACAAGGAGGTTGTGAGCTTAATAGCAAATAAAAAAAGTCATTTTAGTAGGTTGGGTTGAGTGAAGCGAAACCCAACACGCATTTTAAATCCCATCTATACTTTTATTCTATTTTAATCGTTTAGGCTAAATTTTCATGCGCTATAGGCGTATATTAGAAGCGGGTGCATGCTACTTTTTTACAGTAAATTTAGAAAATAGAACTCAATCATTGCTTGTTGAGCATATAGAGTTATTGCGTCGTGTATATTTAAAAGTGGTAAAAAGGCATCCAACTAAGACCATTGCGATAGTTATCATGCCCGATCATCTTCATGCTATTTGGCAGTTACCTAAACACGATAATAATTATGCAACACGTTGGCGGTTAATAAAATCTGGATTTTCTCGAGGGTTACCACCAATTGAATCCTGTAATATTAGTCGAATAGCCAAGGGTGAACGTGGAATTTGGCAGCGGCGTTATTGGGAGCATAAAATACGCAATGAGCAAGATTTAAATAATCATATAAATTACATTCACTATAACCCTGTGAAACATAAACATGTAAGTAAAGTGAGTGATTGGCCGTTCTCAAGTTTTCATAAATATGTGCGTGATGGAAGGTTAACGAAAGACTGGGGAGATAAAGTTACGATGATGACTAATTATGATGAATAAACACGCTGTCTGGTTTGTTGGGTTTCGTAAAACTCAACCCAACCTACACAGGTTTAAAGCCCTTTCTTTACCACATATCTATACGGCGCTTCATCGGTGTCTGTAGCCACCAGCGTGTGATCCATAAACGTACAAAAGCTCGGAATGTCGCGAGTGGTTGATGGGTCATCGGCCGTTATTAAAAGTGTTTCACCGTTATTCATTTTACGTATAGCAGCACGTACCATCATAACCGGTTCAGGGCAACGCAGGCCTATGGCATCTAATTGGTGATCGGGATTATCAAAGCTCATTTTTGGTTACCTATAAATTAGTCCGAACGGCATAAGGGTGGGAGTTTAACGTATTTAAACTTCTTGGTTAACTGTTTTACCGTACTCTAAACTTAAAAATTATATTTTAATAATTTTTACACCCGATCACATTATTAATTTTTACATTAGCGGTATAAAAAAAGGTGTATTAACTTTCGTTAGTACACCTTTTTGCTCACCAAAGTGGTTTACGTATTTAGAGTATTAGTCTTGAACACGTTCAAATACAGTCGCAATGCCTTGGCCTAAACCAATACACATTGTTGCTAACCCGTATTTTGCATTTTTGTCTTCCATTAAGTGAATAAGTGAGGTGCTAATACGCGAACCCGAACAACCCAATGGGTGACCCAGTGCGATTGCGCCGCCATTTAAATTCACTTTTTCGTCAACCACATCAGCTAACCCTAAATCTTTTAGGACAGGAAGTGATTGCGCTGCAAACGCTTCGTTAAGCTCAGCTACATCGATGTCATCAATTGTGATACCAGCTTGGGCAAGTGCTTTTTTACTTGCCGGTACTGGGCCGTATCCCATGATTGATGGATCGCAACCTGCAACCGCCATTGATTTAACACGTGCACGAATAGGTAGGCCAAGCGCTTTTGCTTTTTCTTCGCTCATTACTAACATGGCTGATGCACCGTCAGAAAGTGCTGAAGAAGTACCGGCTGTCACCGAGCCTGAAGCAGGGTTAAATACAGGGCGTAGCTGAGATAATCCTTCAACAGTTGTTTCTGGACGAATAACTTCATCATCTTCAACTAAAATTAAAGAACCATCTGCTGCATGGCCTTCCATTGCTAAAATTTCGCGGCGGAAACGTCCTTCAACTGTCGCAGCATGTGCACGTTGATGTGAGCGATAAGCAAATTCGTCTTGCTGTTGACGGCTAATACCGTGAATAGTCGCAAGGTATTCTGCTGTTAAGCCCATAGAGCCTGATGCTTGAGCTATTGATGTGGCTAAGCCTGGGTGAAAATCGTTACCGTGCGTCATCGGTACGTGGCCCATGTGTTCAACACCACCAATGAGGTAAGTATCGCCTGCGCCAGTCATAATGGCGCGTGCAGCGTCATGCAATGCTTGCATTGATGAGCCACATAAACGGTTAACTGTGGTTGCGGGTACCGAATGTGGGATACCGGCAAGTAGTGATGCGTTACGAGCCACATTAAAACCTTGTTCTAATGTTTGCTGTACACAGCCCCAATAAATATCGTCGATAGAAGCGGGGTCAACACTTGGGTTACGCTCTAATAAGCCTTTCATTAAATGAGCGCTTAAATCTTCCGCACGCTTATGCTTAAATACGCCGCCTTTAGAGCGACCCATTGGTGTGCGAATACAATCTACAATTACTGGATTATTCATGATATTAACCTTCCACCTTATAGAAAACACGACCTTCTTCGGCCCACTTGCGAGTTTGCTCTGATACTTGGTAAATCGCACCTAGGTGAGCATATTTGTCTGCGGCTGCAACAAAGTTAGCTAAACCTGTTTGATCTAAGTAACGGAACGCACCCCCTCTAAATGGAGGGAAACCAACGCCGTATACAAGGGCCATATCAGCTTCTTGTGGAGAAGCGACAATGCCTTCTTGTAAACAAAGAAGCACTTCGTTGATCATGGGGATCATACAACGGTCAATAATTTCTTGTTTATCAAATTCTTTTGGTGCGTCAGTGATTGGCGCTAATAGCTCAATGGCTGTCGCATCGGTTGATTTTTTAAGACGACCACGACGATCGGTCTCGTATTTGTAGAAACCTGCTTTGTTCTTTTGACCAAAACGTTTTTCGTTAGCAAATACAGTCACCGGATCTTTTTCTGCGCGTGCCATGCGCTCAGGGAAACCGTCAGCCATTACACCCGTACAGTGATAAGCTGTATCAATACCCACAACATCAAGTAGGTAAGCCGGACCCATTGGCCAGCCAAATACGTTTTCCATTACTTTATCTACTTTTGCAAAGTTAGCGCCTTCAACAACTAATTTGCTAAAGCCTGCAAAGTAAGGGAATAAAACACGGTTAACAAAAAAGCCAGGGCAGTCGTTTACAACAATAGGTGATTTACCTAATTTAAGAGCGTAATCAACCACAGCGTTAATTGTTTGTTCTGATGTTTTTTCGCCACGGATAATTTCTACTAATGGCATTTTTGGCACGGGGTTAAAGAAGTGCATACCACAGAAGTTTTCTGGCTTTTCTAGTGCTTGTGCAAGTAAGTCGATACAGATAGTCGATGTATTTGACGTAAGTACAGTGCCCTCAGGCATGTTCTTTTCAAGGTCAGCTAATACCGCTTGCTTAACTTTAGGGTTTTCTACTACGGCTTCAACAATAATGTTGGCATTTTGTAGGTCAGCATCGTTAAGCGTTGGTTTAATTTTGCTAAGCGTTGCCAGCATTTTTTCCATTGGCATATGGCCGCGTTTAACTTTTGCACCAAGTAGTTTAGACGCTTCGCCCATACCTAAATCTAGCGCATCCTGTTGGATGTCTTTCATTATGATTGGTGTGCCTTTATAAGCTGACTGGTATGCAATACCGCCGCCCATAATACCAGCGCCTAACACAGCAGCTTGTTTAATTTCTATATCGCTATGTTTGGCAAGTTTTCGTGCTTTGCCTTTAATAAACTGATCGTTTAAGAAAATACCCGTTTGAGCAGCCGCTTCGTTAGTGCGCGCAAGTTTAGCAAAATTAGCATTTTCGATTGCCATTGCTTCATCACGAGTACAGTTTGCAGCTGCTTTAATTGTACGTACAGCCATAACAGGTGCTGGGTAATGGCCTTTGGTTTTACCCATTACCATGCCTTCAGCCATTGCAAAACTCATACCTTGCTCAACAGGGTTTAGTTTTAGTGGCTGCAGTTTAACACTACGTTTTGCTTGCCAATCTAGTTTACCTGCAATGGCAAGTTCAAGCGTTGATATACTTGACTCTAAAAGTTTGTCGGCACTTACTACCGCGTCAACAGCTTGTACTTTTAAGGCATCGGCTGCGCGGTTTTCTTTACCTGAGGTAATCCATAGCATGGCGTTATCGGCGCCAATAATGCGTGGTAAGCGTACTGTGCCACCAAAACCAGGCATAATGCCAAGTTTAACTTCAGGCAAACCAATTTTTGCTTTTTCACTTGCTATACGATAATCGGTAGCAAGTACCCACTCACAACCACCGCCAAGTGCCATGCCATTTATAGCGCTTAGTGTTGGGAAAGGTAAATCTTCGATGGCATCAAAAACATCCGTTGCATTTTTGATCCAGCTTACTAATTCTGACTCAGGTTTAGTAAATGTAGGTAAAAATTCGAAGATATCGGCACCAATAATGAAGTGGTCTTTATCACTGGTAAAAATCATGCCTTTAATTGCGCTATTGGCAGCGAGCTCTTTTAATGCTGTTGCGCAATGAGTAAGAGTTTGCTGAGAAAGTGTGTTTACAGAGCCTGGAACACAAAACTTAAACTCAGCAATGTTGTCCTTGATGAAGCTGACTTCGAAGGAATCGCTTTTGTATAACATTATTAATTCTCCCTAGTTGACGAACTAAGACTGGTACGATGAGTTGTAATTTCAATCAGTGTGCTTGCTTTAAATAAAAAATGCAACGAAAAAATTTATTCAGTTATAAACTGCTGGTTAAAATATAGTTTGTTTGGTGCTAAGGTGGGTATGAATTTTTAAGCCTAATTGTTTTATTTTTATGTGAGTGTATAGGGGTTAAAAGTAACCCGTTGTTTATTTAATTAACTACGCCTAAAAGGACATCATGAAAAAATATTTATTGAGCGCGATGGCAGCCGCCTTTCTTCTTCCCTGTTTTACTGTTCAATCGAGCGCGAGTAACGATGATTTTGTAGCTGCCGAAAAAAAAGCAAGGTATGGCGACTATAACGATTTTAAAAACGCTTTAAAAAACCTTGAACATCCATTAAAGCCCTATGTTGAAAAAACCTATTGGCAGCATAACCCTAATTTAAAATATCAGGCTGAAATTGAAAACTATTTAGCAGTGTATGAGCACACTCCATTAGAGTGGCCTGTACGTAAAGCATGGTTAAATTATTTAAAAAAGAAAAATCGTAAAGCGGATTATATAAAAAATTTTAGAAGTACAACTAATGCTGCTTTAACGTGTACTCATTTATCATTTCAACTAGATATGGAGGCCCCCAAGCAAGCAATTTACAATCAAGTTACTAAGTTATGGGTGGTAGGAAAATCACAGCCTAAAGAATGCGATAGTTTATTTTCTAGCTGGCGAAAGCAAGGTTACTTAAGTGATGAGTTGGTTTGGCAACGTATAACGCTTGCTGCACAAGGTGGTAAGCAAAGCTTATTACCTTACTTAAAAACATTACTTCCTAAGAAAGAGCAGTACTTAGCTGATTTATATTTAAAAGTACGCCGCGATCCAAGTGCTTCAGCTGGTTTATATCGTTATAAGCAAAAAAGTGAAAAAGAAGCGCAAATCGCTTTATATGGTATTAAGCGTTTAATTTGGCGAGATAAGAGTTTAGCGTTAAGAGCCTGGAATAAGCTCGAAAAAATGTTTAATTACAATGAATCTGAAAAAGCGGATGTTTATTACACTTTTGCGCTGTCTCTTGCTTCTAGCGGTCATTCTCAAGCCAGTTTCTGGCTTAATAAAGTACCTAAAGATAAGCAAGATAAAAAACTGGTGCAATGGCAATTAGCGAATATGCTTAAAAAACAAGATTGGGAAGGTATTGCCGCTTTTTTCACGGGTAAAGAGAATTTAACTTTAGGACAGCAATATTGGCTCGCTTATAGCTATGCTAAACGAGGAGAACAGCAAAAGGCAGAGTCTATTTGGCAAAAAGTATCTGCTAATCGTGATTACTATGGGTTTTTAGCGGCGGCCAGATTAGGCAATCCGGTAGAGTTAAATAATCAAGACATTAACGTTGAACAAGATTTAATAAATAAAGTCAGTCATGCTCCGGGTTTTAAACGTGCTAAGGCTTTATATGAACTTGAGCGTTATAGTTCTGCACGACGAGAATGGAATTACTTAACAAATACATCAAGCGAAGAAGAGAAATTGGCAGCCTCATTACTTGCTGCTAAATTAGATTGGTTTGATAGCACAATATTTACGCTCGCTAAAATAAAAGCATGGGATTATGTTGATTTACGTTTTCCTTTAGCGTTTCAAGATACTTTTACCCGTTACTCTAAACGTAATAAAATTGACTTAGCATGGAGTATTGCAATTGCTAGACGAGAAAGTTCGTTTGCCCCTGATGCTCACTCTCATGCTAATGCACGTGGACTCATGCAGCTACTACCTAGCACCGCTAATTATGTTAATAAAAGCACTGTGGCCAGTAGCCGTTTATACCAGCCTAAAACCAACATTCGTTTAGGTACCAGTTATTTACAGTATTTAAGAAAGAAAAACCACGGTAACGAAGTACTGGCAACTGCGTCATATAATGCAGGGTATCATCGCGTTAAGCGTTGGCTACCAGAGGATGCAATACCCGCAGAGTTGTGGGTAGAGTTAATACCTTATAGAGAAACTCGTGACTATGTAAAAAATGTATTTGCTTACAGACAGGTTTATCATACTAAATTAGGGCGTGAGGGTAATATTTTAGCGCCTTTATTAGAAATGGAAATGGGTGGCTAAAGGTTATATATCTCCTTTATTGAAGCTTTTGGGGATAGATCAGGACTATGCTAAACTCGCAACTAAATTAATTTTAATAAATAGGGTCTACAATGGATAAATTAGCTGTTTTATACGCCGAACATATTGCAACACTGCAGCAGCGTACTCGCACTATTTGTGAGCGAGAAGGACTAGAAGGATTAGTTATCCACTCAGGTCAAGCTAAGCGTCAATTTTTAGATGATATGTATTACCCATTTAAAGTTAACCCTCATTTTAAGGCTTGGTTACCTGTGATTGATAACCCACATTGTTGGGTGGTTGTTAATGGGAGTGATAAGCCTAAACTCATATTTTATCGTCCGGTTGATTTTTGGCATAAAGTGCCCAACGAACCTCGTGATTTTTGGGCTGAGTATTTTGATATTGAATTACTTTTACAACCCGATAAAGTAGAAAAGCTATTACCTTACGATAAGGCTAATTATGCGTATATGGGAGAGTACTTAGAAGTTGCTCAAGCCCTTGGGTTTAGTAAAATAAACCCTGAGCCTGTACTTAATTACTTACACTATAATAGAGCTTATAAAACACAATATGAGCTTGAATGTTTACGTAATGCAAACCGCATAGCCGTTGATGGTCATAAAGCAGCACGTGATGCATTTTTTAATGGTGCAAGTGAATTTGATATTCAGCAAGCGTACTTAATGGCAACTCGTCAAAGTGAAAACGAAATGCCATATGGTAATATTGTGGCGTTAAACGAAAATTGTGCCATTTTGCATTACACACACTTTGAACCTAAAGCGCCATTACAGCATCATTCATTTTTAATTGATGCGGGTGCTAACTTTAATGGCTATGCAGCTGATATTACACGTACTTACGACTTTACTAAGCAAAGTGAATTTGCTGAACTAATTAAAGTAATGACGCAGCATCAAATAGAGTTAGGTAAAGGCTTAAAGCCAGGTATGTTATACGGTGATTTACATGTAGATTGCCATAATCGAGTTGCACAGGTACTCAGTGACTTTGGTATTGTTAAATTACCCAGTGCCGAAATTGTAGAACGCCAAATTACCTCTACATTTTTTCCTCATGGGTTAGGGCATCATTTAGGCTTGCAAGTGCATGATATGGGTGGATTTATGAGTGATGATCGCGGTACTCATCAGGCTGCACCAACAGGGCACCCATTTTTACGCTGCACACGCTTAATTGAGCCTAACCAAGTGTTTACTATCGAACCAGGACTATATTTTATTGATTCTTTACTCGCTGATTTAGCACAAACAGAAAATAAGCAATTTATTAACTGGGATAAAGTTGAATCATTAAAAGCGTTTGGTGGTATTCGTATCGAAGATAATATTATTGTGCACGAAGAATATTTAGAAAATATGACGCGTGATCTTGCTTTAGATTAGTATGTTGTTAATTAGCTACTTTATTGAACACCTTTAATCTATTAATAAAGTAATTGTTAACTTAAGTACGATAAGAGTAATAGGGGCCTTGGGCCCCATTTTTAATTAAGAAATGTGATGTCAGAATATAAGTACCCTGCCAGTAATGTGTTTTATCAAGAAGAAATAAAAAAAAGCACTTTTATTGTACACATAGCTCATACACCCGACTTAGACAGCGCTAAAGCGTTTATAAAAGAAATAGAAAATAAATACAGCGATGCGCGACACAATTGTTGGGCACATGTAGCGGGGAATCCTGGTGGAAGCCATGTGTATGGTTTTTCTGATGACGGCGAGCCAAATGGGACCGCTGGAAAACCGATGCTTAATGTATTGATGGGGTCGGGTCTTGGCGAAATTACAGCTGTTGTTACTCGTTACTTTGGTGGTATTAAGCTAGGTACTGGCGGGTTGGTGCGTGCTTATGGTGGGTCGTTAAATAATGCGATGGCACAACTTGAAACGTTAGTGAAAGTCCCAAGTGTTGAGTTAATAGGGTATAGCGAATACAGTATGCAAGGCCAAATAGAGCAATTGTTTAAATCGCAATATCAGGTATTACACATAGAAAAACAATTTACTGCTAATATACAATGGTTAATAACTATTGATAGTCGACAAGCGGCAAAAGCAATTCAGGCTATTTTTGACTTAACGCATGGCGCAGTTGAGTTAAGTATAAAAGAATAACAACCTTATAATTACTTATTATCATTTTAAATGTAGATAGGTATACAATTTACTGTAACTAATAATAAAAGCGATGAGCTGAATGCAATTTCGTACCATCATAAAAATTCTGGGCCAACTTGTGGCGCTGTTTAGTATTACCATGGTACCACCTGCGGTGGTGTCTTTAATTTATAAAGATGGTGGTGGTACCCCATTTGTATTGGCTTTTATATTTAGTGTTATGATTGGCTTAGCCGCTTATTATCCAAACCGACATGAAAATGGAGATTTAAAAGCGCGTGAAGGGTTTTTAATCGTTGTTTTATTTTGGCTTGTACTGGGCGCGTTTGCATCACTCCCTTTAATATTTTTACAAGAACCAAATCTATCGTTAGCAGATGCGGTATTTGAAGCCTTTTCGGGCTTAACAACCACCGGCGCGACGGTATTAACAGGGATAGAATATTTACCTAAGTCGGTTTTATTTTATCGTCAACAATTGCAATGGTTTGGTGGTATGGGGATCATTGTTTTAGCGGTTGCTATTTTACCTATGTTAGGTGTCGGTGGGATGCAGCTTTATCGAGCCGAGATTCCAGGTCCGGTAAAAGACTCTAAAATGACGCCGCGTATTGCCGATACCGCAAAACACCTTTGGTATATTTATGTATCGCTAACTTTAGCTTGTATGTTGGCTTACTGGGGCGCAGGAATGAACTGGTTTGATGCAATTTGTCATGCTTTTTCTACTGTAGCTATTGGTGGTTTTTCTACTTACGATGCATCTATGGGGCATTTTGATAGCCCTGTTATAAACTTTATTTGTGTATTTTTCTTAGTGATAGCCGCGATCAACTTTTCGTTACATTATGCTGCTGTAGCAAGTCGTAATATTCAGGTTTATATTCGAGACCCCGAATTTAAAGTGTTTTTGTTGATTCAGTTAGCGCTGGTGGTTATTTGCTTTGCTGTACTTTCGTCAAATGAAATTTACGCTAATGGCGATGAAACGCTTGATCAAGCTTTATTCCAAGCAGTATCTATGAGCACGACCGCAGGCTTTGCAACCGATAACTTTTCAGCGTGGCCACTGTTTTTGCCTATTTTATTAATATTTTCGAGCTTTATTGGTGGTTGTGCGGGTTCGACTGGCGGCGGTATGAAAGTCGTACGTGTATTTTTACTCTATTTACAGGGTATTAGAGAATTAAACCGGTTAGTGCATCCTCGTGCTATTTACTCTATAAAGCTAGGGCGTAAAGCACTTCCCGATAAAGTCGTTGAAGCGGTATGGGGATTCTTTTCGGCTTATGCTTTGGTGTTTATTATTATTATGCTTGCACTGATGGGGACTGGGCTAGATAACATTACAGCATTTTCTGCAACCGCGGCTTGCTTAAATAATTTAGGGCCAGGGCTTGGGGATGTTGCCGCCCATTATGGTGCTATTAGTGATGTTGCAAAGTGGTTTTTAACTATTGCGATGGTTTTTGGTCGATTAGAGATTTTTACATTATTAGTTTTATTCACACCTACTTTTTGGCGCGGATAAGTATATAAAAGAATTAACGACGCCTTATTGTTGTGTATAAATGGAAAATTAATGCCTCAAAGTAATATCGATAAGCTAGGTCAACTAGCCTGTGGTAGTGTGATTGACTTAGAGATAATGACACCGACTAATAGTAAACGAGTGAAAACTGAATTTGTTGGGTTTTTACAAGATAAGTTTATTATTCTTAATTACCCCAATGCTAAAAAAATGCCTGGTGCCAGTGATTATATTCACGATGGTGTAATGGTTGTTGTTAGGGGGTTAGTAGAAGGTCAGGGTGGACAAGTTATTGCCTTTAGACAGCAAATACTCGCTGTTACATCGCACCCAACTAAACTCATTTTTGTTGGTATGCCAAATAAAGTCGAAATTTTTTCTCTGCGTTCTCAAACACGAATCCCGACACTTTTTCCTGCAAACTTAAAATTGGCTGATGATCGTATAATCGAAGGTATTATTAAAGATATCTCCCTGACAGGGATTATGTTTGATACAAAAAGTAATATTAAATCTACTGATTTAAAAGATATGGCATGCAGTATTATTTTAGAAAAAACCAGTAAAGGTACACACACCTTTGTAGGTGAAATATGCAGTGCTAAAAAACATAAGCACGGCATATATTGCGGTATTAAATTATTGGCTAGTGAAACGCAAATGCAAGCATTTATGAAAGATCACTTTATAGATGTTTCAGTATTAAAATAGTCGATGCTAAAAGCACACTCTACTTATAAAAATATAGCGCTTACTTGGAATAGTTTTTCTACAACATTGATATGTTTTTTATCTATTAAAAACATAATCACGTGATCACCAGACATAATAACAGTGTCATCATGTGCAATAAGTACATCGTCGTTACGTACAATAGCGCCAATCGTTGTGCCTGCTGGCAGTTTAATATCTGCAATTGCACGGCCAACAACCTTTGATGTACTCTCATCGCCATGCGCTACGGCTTCAATGGCCTCTGCAGCCCCTTTACGTAAAGAGTATACATTAACAATATCGCCACGGCGTACATGCGTAAGCAAAGCCGAAATGGTGGCTTGTTGCGGAGATATAGCAATATCTATGTCTCCACCTTGGACTAAGTCAACGTAGGCTCCACGTTGTATAAGCACCATGGTTTTTTGTGCCCCCATGCGTTTTGCAAGCATGGCAGACATGATATTGGCTTCATCATCGTTAGTAACAGCAATAAATACATCGACTTGCTCTATGTGTTCTTCAGAAAGTAATTCTTGATCCGAAGCATCACCACAAAACACCACTGTGTTATCTAGCATTTCAGATAATTGTTCAGCACGCCCTTTACTGCGTTCTAATAGTTTTACGCTGTGATTTTTTTCTAGTGAACGCGCAAGGCCTGCACCAATATTACCGCCACCAGCAATCATAATTTTTTTGTATGAGCGCTCTAGCTTTTGTAACTCATTCATTACAGCACGAATATGCTTAGTTGCTGCTAAGAAAAAAACTTCATCATCGGCTTCGATAACGGTTGTGCCTAATGGTTTAATTGCTTTACCTTGGCGATAAATCGCAGCAACACGAGTTTCAACATTAGGAATATGTTCTTTGAGGGTTGAGAGAGCATAACCCACTAATAAGCCGCCGTAATAGGCCTTAACAGCAACCAATGACAACATACCATCGCCAAATTGCAATACTTGTAAAGCACCAGGGTAGTCAATTAAACGGCGTATATACTTAGTAACTAAAGCTTCTGGCGCAATATAGTGATCAACAGGCAAATCATCATTTTGGAATAACTTTTCGCGGTATTTTAAGTATTGCTCTGAGCGAATTCGCGCTATTTTAGTCGGTGTATTAAAAATACTGTACGCCACTTGGCAAGCAATCATATTCACTTCATCAGAGCTGGTAACAGCAATAATCATATCGGCATCTTCAGCACCTGCTCGACGTAATACATCGGGATGAGCACTGTGTCCGGCAACACCTTGTAAGTCGTACTTATCTTGTAGCTCACGTAACCGATTACCGTCGATATCGACAACCGTAATTTCGTTTTGTTCGCCAACAAGGTTTTCTGCGAGTGTGCCACCGACTTGACCGGCACCGAGTATGATTATTTTCATGGCTTATCTTATGGTTGTTTTTTTACAAGCTTTGCATAATAAAAACCATCGCTTTCACCTGGTAATAATTGTAATCCAGGGGTTTTGATAGTGTCGTTTTCGTGTAATGGGATATGCTCTACATCGTCATTACTTTCTAAGAATTTAACAACTTGCTGTTGGTTTTCTTGAGGTAATACCGAACACGTTGCATAAATTAATGTTCCGCCAGGCTTTAACAATGGCCAAATACTATCAAGAATATCACCTTGAAGTGTGGCTAAGTCGTTTATGTCTGATGCACGTCGTAGCCATTTTATATCTGGATGGCGACGGATAACCCCTGTTGCAGAACAAGGTACATCTAATAATATACGATCAAACTGAGTTTCATCCCACCATGTATGTGGTTGCGAAGCATCAGCACATTGTAAATCAGCACCAAGCCCTATACGGGTTAAATTTTGGCTTACACGTTCAAGACGCGTTGCATCACTATCAAGCGCGAGCACATCAGCATCGGCTAATTCTAAAATATGACATGTTTTACCACCCGGCGCTGCACACGCATCAAGTATGGTGTCACCGTCTTTAGGGTCTAAAAACCGTGCTGCTAATTGGGCCGCAGCATCTTGCACAGAGCATGCACCTGTATCAAATTCAGGTAATGAAAAAACATCCCTTGGCTTTGCCAGCTTAATACCATCTACAAATTGTGGATTAAGGCTATGCTCGATATCGTTGGCATTAAGCATATCGCTATACTCTTGTGTACTATATTGTGCTTGGTTTACACGTAACCACATGGGGGCTTGCTGTTGGTTTTCTGCTAATAACTGCTGCCAGCTATCAGGGTAAGCTTCGGTCACCTTTTTTATAAACCAGTTTGGATGGTTGTATAAACACACAGGAATTTGCTGTGCTTTTTCTTCAAGCTCGCTTTGTTGGCGTTGAAAACTACGTAAAATGGCATTAATTAAGCCTTTTAAACCTAACGCACGCATTTGGCCTAATGCATTCACTGTTTCAGAAATTGCGGCATGTGGTGGTACGCGCATGTGTTGTAGTTGGTAAATACCCACATACAATAAAAATTGAAATATACGTCGTTTACCCTTTAAAGGTTGCTCAACTAAATGCTGACAATAATTTTCTAAGCTTGGTAAATAGCGCAGTACGCCATAACAAATTTGCTGTAATAATGCTTTATCTTTTGGAGGTAAACCTTGGCTGGCAAATGGTAACTCTTGATTAAGGGATGCACCTTTATCAACAACGTTGTATAAAGTTTCAGCGGCAAGCGCTCTTACATTAGGTACTTTACTCATTTATTTCACCTAGTTGTGTGCCAGGGGTAACCCAGTCACTGCGACCATTCAAGAAGTCGTTAATTGCCATTGGTTTTTTACCCTGAGGTTGTAATTGAGTAATACACAAGGCTTGTTCGCCACACGCAACAATAACGCCGTGCTTATCGCTTGATAATATTTGCCCAGCAGTGCCGGTTAACTCTACAACATTCGCTTTATATATTTTTACCGTGTTTTCCCCCATTTGGGTAAAACAAACTGGCCAGGGGTTAAATGCTCGAATATTTCGTTCAATTTGCTGAGCGCTCATTGACCAATCAATATTCGCTTCTTCTTTAGATAGCTTTTTAGCATAATTGGCAAGCTCATCATTTTGTGGCTCTGGTGTGAGTTCGTTCTTGGCCAACTTGTTAATAGTGGTAATTAATGCATCTGGACCAAGCTCTGCTAATTTTGTGTATAAGCTGGCACTGGTCTCATCGGCACTAATATCACAGCGGCTAATATGTAACATATCGCCAGTATCAAGGCCTTCGTCCATTTGCATAATTGTTACACCAGTTTGGCTATCTCCAGCCCAAATTGCACGTTGAATGGGAGCTGCGCCACGCCAGCGTGGTAAAATAGAGCCGTGAACATTTAAACAACCTAAGCGGGGGGCTGACAAAATAGCTTTAGGTAAAATAAGTCCATAAGCAACCACTATCATAATGTCGGCATTTAAACTATTGAGTTCGGTTAATGCATCATCACTTTTTAGAGAAGGCGGCTGAAATACAGGTAGGTCATGCGCTAATGCAAGCTCTTTAACTTCGCTTGCTTTTAGCTTTTTACCTCGACCTGCTGGGCGATCTGGTTGGCTATATACACCGACAACTTGGTGTTCGCTATTTATTAAAGCCTGTAAATGACGTGCTGCAAAATCCGGCGTGCCGGCAAATATTATACGTAATGGTTGTGTCACAGAGTTTCCTAGTTATTTATTAAGGTGCTTATTGTTGCGCAGCAAATTTAGCTTCTTTTTCAAGCTTTTTACGAATGCGTTGGCGCTTCAATGGAGATAAATAATCTATAAATAGTTTACCTTGTAAGTGATCAAGCTCATGTTGAATACAGATGGCTAGTAATTCATCTGCATCAAGTACAAATTCAGCGCCTGAATCATTTAATGCGGCTACGGTAACCGTTTCAGCACGATCGACTTTTGCATAAGAGTTAGGTACCGATAAACAGCCTTCTTCACTAATGGTCGAACCATCTTTTTTGATAATTTGTGGATTAATCAATATTAAAGGTTGGTCGCGTTCTTCAGATACGTCAATCACTACAATGCGTTGGTGAATATTTACTTGAGTCGCCGCAAGACCAATACCATTTTCATCGTACATTGTTTCTAACATGTCTTTTACTATTTGACGAGTTTCATCATTTACTTCGCTGACTTCCTTAGCCACTGTACGTAAACGCTCATCCGGAAATCTTAAAACTTCTAACCTAGCCATAGTTACCTTTTACACATTTTGCTTAATTTAGGGTATTGTATGAACTTATTTTAGCCATTCGCGTTCACCTTTAACAGGTTTTGGTCAATAATAATGAAAAAACTATACAAGGAAGCTTTATGAAATCACCATTATATGCGCTTTTAATTGCACTTTTTGCTACTTTTTCAGTAACAGCTGATGTGCTTAAAATTAAAAAAGATGCACCAAAACAATATGTTGTAAAAAAAGGTGATACGCTTTGGGATATCTCCGCTATTTATTTAAGTGATCCTTGGTTATGGCCTGAGTTATGGCAGGCAAATCAACAAATTGCTAACCCAGATTTAATTTATCCAGGCGATGCGCTTCGATTAACCTATGACGCGCAGGGAAATCCGCGTTTGGTCATTAATAAAGCCTATAAAAAGCTCTCTCCACATGGACGCATTACATCTAAAAGTAAAAGTGCCATTACCACTTTGCCACTTGAGATGATTCGCTCATATTTAACATATGAACAAGCTGTAGATGCTGACGATGTTAAAAGTAAACCTTATGTTTTAGGCTCTAATTATAATTCGAAAACACAGACGCTTAACCATATCATTTATGTGAATGGAAATTTAAAACTCAACCAATCATATGGAATTTATCATTTAGATGGACCTTATGTTGATCCTAAAACAGGTGATGTGCTGGCCAATAGAGCTAGTTTTGCAGGAACTGCTCGCGCTTTTCGAAGTGGAGATGTTCAGAATGGTGTTCCGGCATCATTAAGGGTTGAAACAGTAAAAAGAGAAATAAACCAAGGTGACTTTTTATTGCCTATAATGGAAGGACAAATGTTACCGGCTTATTTTAAGATACACCGTCCAGATGCGCCTGTAGAAGGAAGTGTTATTGCTTCATCTCAACAAGTAAGAGAGCTCAGTACGATGGATGTTATAGTACTGAACTTGGGGGCGAAACAAAATATCGAAGTGGGTCATGTGTTAGATATCGAAAGACAATCTCCTAGCGTTATTGATAGCTCACGAGGACCAAGATACCCAGAGGATTCAAATCAATTAGAAAATTTAATTTCTGATGCAAGTGAGTTTTTTGGGGTAGAACCCGATGAGAACGCAACCGTGTGGAATATGCCAAAAGAAAAGGTCGGTGAGATGATTGTATTTAAGGTTTATAACAATGTGAGTTATGCATTGATCACTAAAAACCAGCACCCGATTCGCGTGGGAGATATTGCTGTAGTTCATTAAAGCGTGTAACCGGTGCTTAACAGGTTGCTGCATTGCAGCAGCCTAATAAGGAGAGCATCACATGGAACAAACATCGGTAAAATTAGAGCATTGGATAGCGTTATATTTATGCCAAGGAGTCGGCATTAAAACTTTATCAGTATTAGCCGAAAACCTATCATTAGATTCCCTTTTTAAACTATCTAAAACAGACCTCCTTGCTTTAGGGTTAAATACCAAACAAGCAACCCATTTAAAATGTACAGACTGGCAGCGAGTGAAACAAATAAAGCATACGCTTGATGAGCAATCAATTTGTGCGATAAGTTTTTTTGATAATGAATATCCGCAGCAATTAAAGCATATAGCAAGTGCCCCGTTACTACTATTTTGTAAAGGCGATATTCGTTTATTATCAACACCACAAATAGCGATTGTAGGTAGCAGAAATGCAACACCTATAGGACTTGAAATCGCTTCAGAATTTGCTTATCAACTTACGCTGTCTGGTATTACTGTAACCTCAGGTATGGCGCGAGGTATTGATGGGGCCGCGCATAAGGGAGCGTTAGCAGGGTCTAAAAAAACAATTGCGGTACTGGGGACGGGAGTTGATATTTTATACCCTAAGGCTCACCGACTATTAACAAAGCAAGTATTAGAAAGTGGTTTGTTGGTGAGTGAGTTTTTACCTGGTACAGCAGCGACAGCACATAATTTCCCTCGTCGAAACAGGATTATTTCAGGGCTCACTCTCGGTGTATTAATTGTAGAGGCTGAGATAAAAAGTGGATCGTTAATAACGGTGCGCTATGCACTTGAACAAAACAAAGATGTATTTGCCGTACCTGGATCAATTAAAAATCCGCTTTCGCAAGCCAGTCACTTTTTAATTAAGCAAGGGGCTAAGTTAGTCGAAAATGTTTCTGACATTCTAGATGAAGTGAGTTTATCATTCGACTATGACTTTGATAGTACTGAAGAGCCCATGCCAACAGAGGCGCAATGCAAAGTGCTTACTTGTATCGGTTTTGAGGTAAGCAGTGTTGACGATATTGTAAGGCGCAGTGGGTTGCCAGTTGAGGAGGTACTGTCGCGATTACTCGATTTAGAACTAACGGATAAAGTAGAGCGTGTACTCGATGGATATATTAGGTTGGGTTAAAGTAGGAATAGCTTAGCGTTATATAGCAAAAGCATAACAAAGAATAAATGTCGCCATTATGATGCTTAAATCGTTTAAAAAGACCACTGCAGCTTGTAACTTTAGTTGGTTTGGGTATATTAAGCGCAAATTTACTAGCTTCTAGGATCACTATGAGTAAAATCGACCAATCGCTTTTCTCGGCAACTAAACATGCTCTTGAAAAAGAATATGAAACGTGTCCACAATGTGGCTCTGAGTTAGTGATTCGAAATAGTAAATCAGGGCCTTTTTTAGGTTGTGCCAGTTACCCTAAGTGCGATTATATAAGGCCATTAGCGCATCACGATAGTAATGAAATTAAAGTGCTCGAAGACTCATCATGTCCTGAATGTAGTAAACCGCTGGTGGTTAAAAATGGTCGTTATGGTATGTTCATTGGTTGCACTGGTTACCCAGAATGCCACTATATTGCCAATGACGATGAATCTGCAGAACAAGAAAAAGAGAGTTTACCTGATTGCCCTAAATGTAAAAAAGGGCAGCTAGTATCGCGCAGTAATAAGTTTGGTAAAACGTTTTATTCATGTAATAGCTACCCTAGTTGTAAATACACCCTAAATAATAAGCCTGTTGCGCATACTTGCCCTAAATGCAGCTGGCCGATATTAATAGAGAAAAAAATGGCCAATGGGGTTGTGCTACAATGCCCACAAAAAGGCTGTATGCATAAATTATCAGCCACAGATTAACGAAAAAATTTCTGGAGAATATTTTGTCAGACTTGCCTAACACACCTTCGGCAATATCCAGCTTAGAACAAGGTGACGTGATTGTATATCCAACTGAAGCTGTATATGGCTTAGGATGCGACCCCGACAATCAAAGTGCAGTAGAAAAACTTTTAGCTATAAAACAGCGCCCAGTTGAAAAAGGGCTTATTTTAATTGCTGATAATTATGGGCAATTATTAAAGTATGTTGATGATGCTAAGCTGCCAATGGATAAACGAGCAGATATTTTCTCAAGTTGGCCAGCGCCGATCACTTGGGTTATGCCTGCAGCCGCAAGTACACCAAAATGGCTGACTGGTCAGTTTGATACGATTGCCGTACGTGTAACTAATCACCCAACCGTTAAGCGTTTATGTCAGCAATTTGGTAAACCTTTGGTATCGACAAGTGCAAATTTAACTGGGCAGCAAACGGTTCACAGTATTGAACAAGCTAAAACACAGTTTGCTCAGCAAGTAGGGTGTTACGTTGATGAACCTTTAGGTGGTAATTCACAACCTAGCACTATAAAAGACGCCATGACAGGCAAAGTATTTAGAGGTTAATTATGCAAAGCGAATTATTAGAGCAAGTAAAAGCTTATTTTATGGCTTTGCAAGACACTATTTGCCAAGGCCTAGAGCAAGCCGATGGTAAAGCAAAGTTTGTTGAAGACCGTTGGGAGCGAAGCGAAGGTGGGGGGGGGCGTACTCGTGTCACCACTAATGGCGATGTTATAGAACAAGGTGGAGTTAATTACTCACATGTATTTGGTGCGTCAATGCCTGGTTCTGCAACGGCGCATCGCCCAGAGCTTGCCGGCCGCAGTTTTCATGCATGTGGTGTATCATTAGTGATCCACCCAAAAAATCCCCATGTACCAACAAGCCATGCTAATGTGCGCTTTTTTATTGCCGAAAAAGAAGGTGAGAAGCCAATATGGTGGTTTGGTGGTGGGTTTGATTTGACTCCTTTTTACCCCGTTTTAGAAGATGTAAAGCATTGGCATCAGGTCGCTCATGATTTGTGTGCCCCGTTTGGCTCTGACATGTACCCTAAGTATAAAAAGTGGTGCGATGAATACTTTTACTTAAAGCATCGTGATGAGACTCGAGGGGTAGGAGGCTTATTTTTTGATGATTTAAATGAATTGGGCTTTGAGCAAAGCTTTGCATTTATGCAAGCTGTGGGAAATGGCTTTTTAGATGCGTACGTACCGATCATTGAACGCCGTAAAACTGATGAATATACAGCACGGCAGCGTGAGTTTCAGTTATATCGTCGTGGGCGTTATGTTGAATTTAATTTAGTGTGGGATAGAGGCACATTGTTTGGTTTGCAAAGTGGCGGGCGTACCGAGTCTATTTTAATGTCGATGCCACCTCTTGCGCGATGGGAGTATAATTACAATCCAGAACCAGATAGTGCAGAAGCTAATTTATATAAATATTATTTACGTCCACAAGAGTGGCTAGCAACCTCGTCGGATATATTCATTGATAGAGAGTAGAGAAAAAAGACGCGGTAGCGTCTTTTTTTATCAGTGTTGATTTATCATATGGCTGGCCAATTGTGTCAATGATTGCCTTAATCCTTCGCGCAGTAATGGGTTGTCTATTTCAATATCTAGGGTTTTGTTCATACAGTGCATCCATTGATCACGTAAGCTCTCATCTATTGGAAATGCCATATGGCGCTTTCTAAGCATCGGTTGTCCATGATTTTCTACAAATAACTCGGGTCCACCTAACCAGCCTGATAAAAATTCAAAAAACACTTGTCGAATTCTATCTAATGGCTGAGGATGCATATCATATAACGGTTTAGCGTATTCATCGGTTGCCATAATGTCGTAGAATCTATTAGCAATAGCGCGAGCACCAGCTTCACCACCAATTATCTCATACGGTGTTTTTTCTGGTGTAGGCACTTCGTTTTCTGGTTTTGGCTTCGTTTTTGTAAAAAGTTGTTTAATCATAATATTTATCATCAAGGCTCATAGAGCATAAAAGAGGTTGCTTTAGCATGGACAAATATGCGGTGTTTGGAAATCCAATACAACATTCAAAATCTCCCGCGATACATACACAGTTTGCTAAGTCACTAGGTGAGGAAATTGGCTACAAAGCCATATTAGCACCAATAGATGACTTTGAAAAAACAGTATCTGAATTTTTTAACAGTGGTGCCAAAGGTGCAAATGTCACTATGCCATTTAAAGAGCGGGCATTCGCTATGGCAGATGAACTGACTCCATTAGCAAAAATAGTCGGTGCTGTTAATACTTTAAAACAATTAGATGATGGTAAGCTGCTTGGCGACAACACCGATGGCGTGGGCTTTGTAAATGATTTACTTGCGAACAATGTACCAATAGCCGATAAGAAAATTCTTATTATTGGCGCTGGTGGAGCAGCTAGAGGGGTTGTACTGCCTTTGCTTGCACATCAACCTAGAGAAATAGTTATTGTTAACCGTACGAAAAGTAAAGCACAAGCATTGGCTGAGCTATTTACACAATATGGTAAAATAAGTGCTTTTGGGTTTGATGATTTACCCGTGAATGACTATTCAATTATAGTAAACTCAACATCAAGCAGTATGAACGGCGAATTACCTGCTTTAGCTGCAGCTCATTTAATGCAATGCGATGTCGCATATGACATGTTTTATTCATTAACTCATACGGTATTTTTAAAATGGGTAGCCACTCATAACGATAACACTACATTATTAGATGGAAGTGGCATGCTGGTAGGCCAAGCTGCACAAGCATATTATGTGTGGCGAGATAAAATGCCTGAAATACTGCCAGTTGTTGAGATGTTAAAGCAGGGTACATTACGATGAATCAAGCAATTCAATTTATAGACCGTCTTGAATACCATGCTCAACAACAGCACATTATATTTTATGCGCAAGTTAGTGGGATGTTGGTTGAGTGTGTTATTGCCAGCGAAGCTTTATCAATATCTAACAATCAGCAAGCTCATATGCACTTTGAGCACCACCGCTTTGATTATGAAGAGCTCGCTGAACAATTAATTATTGATGAAAGCTATAACTTAGAAGGAAAAATAGATATTAGTCCGATGATTTAATATCAGCTAAATATTCATTTTTAAGCGTTACATAATTTTCAGCAGATACTTTGAGAAATGCTCGTTCTTCAGATGTTAAAGGACGAGCTTGTTTTACTGGACTGCCAACATATAAAAAGCCAGACACTAAACACTTGTTTGGCGGAACTAAAGATCCTCCCCCAATAATGACATCATCTTCTACAATCACGTTATCCATTACAATAGCACCCATGCCTACTAAAATACGGTTACCTAGCTGGCAACCGTGCAACATTACTTTATGGCCAACGGTCACATCATCACCAATTAAAAGGGGATAGCCATCAGGATTGCCTTTAGTTGGGCGAGATAAGTGTAAAACACTACCATCTTGAATGTTCGAGCGCTCACCAATGCGGATAAAGTTAACATCTCCCCTTGCTGCCACTAACGGCCAGACACTACTATCTTTACCTAGCGTGATATCGCCAATTAAAACAGAAGACTCATCAATATAAACAGATGAAGCAAAAGACGGGGTAATACCTTTATAAGAGCGAATAGCCATAAGCTGTTCCTTTAAGTCATGAAATTAAGCGCAATGAAAACAAAATATGCCATAAGAAGATAATATATTCACGGCTTAATATCCTTAACAACCAAAACGAAAAAACTAATCACTATAAATTAACTGTTTTTGGTCATAAAACTATCTGTTTTGAGTGTTTTAGCTCAAATATTCTGCGAACAGTCATTTATTTCACGTTTTCTTTAAAAAAGGGTTGATCTGTTTTCGGATCTCCCTATAATGCGACCCCACTGAGACGGCAGAGCGCAACGCATAGCGAG
>NZ_JAGJEG010000002.1 GCF_018100905.1 Pseudoalteromonas sp. MMG010
AAATAGTCATAGACCAAACCGACTCAGTAGGCCCCGTACCTAATCACAACCCCTTAATAACTAAAAACAAACCCATTACTCACAAAGAGTAGAAAATGAGAGTAAATGAGAAGCCAATAAACACGTTCTAGTCCCTAAATCACTAGGTCACTTCTCTAAAGCGCAGCGTCTCCAAAGCGAAGCGCCTCTTTGTGAATAAATGTCTTAATCACTAAAAACCAAAGACAAAAGCCCATTGCTCACAAAGAGAAGTAAATGAGAGTAAATGAGAAGCCCAACACACGTTCTAGTCCCTAAATCACTACTCTAAAGCGCAGCGTCTCCAAAGCGAAACGCCTCTTTGTGAATAAATGTCTTAATCACTAAAAACCAAAGACAAAAGCCCATTGCTCACAAAGAGAAGCAAATGAGGGTAAATGAGAAGCCATAAACGCGTTATAGTCACTAAATCACTAGGTCACTTCTCTAAAGCGCAGCGTCTCCAAAGCGAATCGCCTCTTTGTGCAAATTTGTCTTAATCACCAAAAACAAAGCCCATGCTCACAAAGAGAAGAAAATGAGGGTAAATGAGAAATGAAAGACATTAAAAGTAATGGCTTAGTCACTCAATCACACCTCCAAAGCGAAGCGCTTATTTGCATGAATGACGGTAAATGTTTATTTAATAGTAAGATAATTATTATCCATTTGAATATAATTTTGCTTTGTCAGTTGCTTTGATTTAGGATCAAATTACTTTAAAACAAGAACTAATAGCCGTGTTTAAATTTTTAGCTACTTTTATACTTTTTATTTCAGCTGTGCCGGTTTACTCAGTAGAAGTATCTGATTTATATCAAGATACTTTACAGGTAGATGATAAGTCACGAGATGCTCGTTTAACAGCTAGTCGAGAAGCATTATTGAACGTATTGGTTAAAGTCAGTGGTGATGAAAATGTCGCTGATAGCCAAATTGCTAGAACTAAAACAAAAAATATTTCAGACTATATGCTTAAGTTTGAATATGACGAAAAACGAAACGGTGAACTTAACCTTGTAGTTAAATTCGAACAAACCAAAATTAATCAATTAATTAAAGAGCTTCAGTTGCCATTATGGGGAGTTCAACGTCCTTTAGTGGCTATTTGGTTAGCGATAGAAGACAACTATCAAAGAGAACTTGTAACACAAGAAAGCTACCCGCAGTTAGAACAACTAATTTATGATGTAGCAGATAAACGAGGACTGCCAGTTGTTATCCCTTTATTAGATCTTCAAGATCGTGCCATTGTTGGTATTCCAGAAGTATGGGGTAATTTTTCAAGCCCTATTGAACAAGCATCTAAACGTTACCGTGCAGAGCGAAGTGTGACAGCAAGAATGTATTTAGAACCACAAAGCACAAATTGGGTACTTGATTGGCGCTTCACTAATGATGAACAATTCGATTCAAATCGTTTATCGGGTGATCAGCACCAGGTTGTTATGCAAATGGTTGAGGATATTGTTTATCTACTAAGACAAGAATATGCAATTGATCCTAATAGCTATAATGAACAATCTAAAGCTATTTTAACCTTAAAAAATACAGCTAACTTTGCTGATATTGAACTGGCTAAACGCCGTTTATCAGCTTTGAGCGTAATCACAGAGGTTAAAATTATTAGCAAAACATTAGAGTCGGTTCAATTTAGTTTAAGGCATACGGGTAGTTTACAAAATTTAAAGAAAGCGCTTGGTTTAGATACTCATTTTGTCGAGTATGTCGACCCTCAAGCATTTTATCATGTTGTTAGCAAAGATAGCTTAGAGTATCAGTGGAATGCCCAATAATGCACTATGAGCCTATGCAAATGGCATTGCCGGTTACCTTGCCAGATGATGAAACATTTGTCTCTTATTTTGGTGGTGAAGACTCTTTAGAAGTTAACCACCTGAAAATTGCCTTTACTAAATATACTCAACATTTCCAATATACTTATCTTTGTGGCCTTGGTGACTCTGGTAAATCACATTTGCTTTATGCAACATGCATTGAAGCACAAGAGCGTGGATTATCTAATATGTTGTTATCTATGCGTGAGGTTATAAGCTTTGGACCCATGGTTTTAGATGGCTTAGAGTCGTTAGATGTATTATGCATTGATGATGTTCATTTAGTAGCGGGAAATGATGCTTGGGAAAAAGCGTTGTTTAATTTTTTTAATCGTTTTAATGAGCCTGGGAAAATACTTGTAGTCACCGCAGATTTGCTTCCTGATATGCTAAATATTAGTTTACCTGATTTAGAATCAAGACTTAAATGGGGCACAACTTTACAAATTCGCTCAATGAGTGATGATGATAAGGCCCAAGCCTTAGTAAAACGCGCTAATATGCGTGGGTTAGAATTAACTGATGAATGTGCACGTTTTTTATTGACACGTTTAAGTAGAGATATGCGTGCATTACTCGATGTTTTAGATAAATTAGATCATGCATCGATGGCTGCACAACGAAAATTAACAATTCCTTTCATAAAATCAACGTTAAAGCTGTAGTAGGTCTAGAATCTAGCCCCTGATTTCAGTTATCATAAGCCATTACTTAAAAGCAATCACCTTCTGTGACAGATCAGGTATCGAATGAACTTAGAAAATATTTTAGCGCAAGCACTTGAGGCAGTAGCCAGTGCCAGTGAAATCGCGCAACTAGAAGAGATCAGGGTTAATTACCTTGGTAAAAAAGGCGAAATCACTAGCTTACTTAAAACATTGGGTAAAATTGCTCCTGAAGAACGCAAAGAAGCAGGACAAGTTATAAACCAAGCTAAACAAGACGTTCAAACTGCAATTAACGACAAGCGTGAAATGTTAGCCAGTAAAGCGTTGGAAGAAAAGTTAGCTGCGGAAACGATTGATGTAACGTTGCCTGGGCGAAAAATGCCAAGTGGTGGCTTACATCCTGTAACACGCACTATTGAGCGTATTGAAAGCTTTTTTGGCGAACTAGGCTTTGCAGTAAAATCAGGTCCTGAAATTGAAGATGATTTTCATAACTTTGATGCACTAAATATCCCAGAACATCACCCAGCTCGTGCTGATCATGATACTTTTTATTTTAACCCTAAATTGGTATTACGTACTCAAACCAGTGGTGTACAAATCCGTACTATGGAAGCCGAGCAACCACCGTTACGCATTATTTCGCCGGGCCGTGTATATCGTAACGATTATGACCAAACTCATACACCGATGTTTCATCAGGTTGAAGGTTTAATGGTTGACACAGATGTTAGCTTTACTGAGTTAAAAGGTATATTACACGACTTTTTACGAAACTTTTTTGAAGAAGATATGGAAATTCGTTTCCGCCCTTCATTTTTCCCATTTACAGAGCCATCTGCAGAAGTAGATGTTATGGGTAAAGACGGTAAATGGTTAGAAGTTTTAGGCTGTGGCATGGTACATCCAAATGTACTTAAGTCAGTCGGTATCGACCCTGAAAAATACACCGGGTTTGCATTTGGCATGGGCGTTGAGCGTTTAACGATGTTGCGTTACGGCGTAAACGATTTACGTGCATTTTTTGAAAATGACTTAAAATTCCTGAACCAGTTCCGTTAAGAGTGAAAATATAAAATGAAATTTAGTGAAAAGTGGTTAAGAGAGTGGGTTAATCCTGCTATTGATACGCAAGCTCTTTCGGAACAGTTATCGATGGCTGGTTTGGAAGTTGATGGTGTTGAACCAGCCGCGGCAGCCTTTAATGGGGTTGTCGTTGGTGAAGTAGTAGCTTGTGAGCAGCACCCTGATGCAGATAAGCTTCGTGTAACTAAAATCAATGTCGGTAGCGATGAGTTACTAGATATTGTGTGTGGTGCGCCAAATTGTCGTGAAGGTATTAAAGTGGCTGTGGCAACCGTTGGTGCGGTTTTACCAGGTGACTTTAAAATTAAAAAAGCAAAGCTTCGTGGCCAACCTTCACATGGAATGTTATGTGCATTTGTTGAGTTAGGCATTAGTGAAGAAGGCGATGGCATAATGGAGTTGCCATTAGATGCGCCAGTAGGCACTGATATACGAGAATACCTAAGCCTTGACGATAATATTATTGATGTTGATTTAACGCCTAACCGTGGTGACTGTTTAGGTATAAAAGGTTTAGCTCGTGAAGTCGGTGTGTTAAACAGCATTGATGTAAACGAACTTAAAATCCCTGCTGTTGCTGCAACAATTGCAGATAAAGTCTCTATTGAGCTTGTTAACGAAGACGCGTGTCCTCGTTATTTAGGTCGTGTAATTAAAGGCATTAATTTAGACGCAGAAACGCCATTATGGATGGTTGAAAAATTACGTCGTAGTGGGATTCGTTCAATCGACCCTGTCGTTGATGTAACAAACTATGTGTTACTTGAACTTGGTCATCCAATGCATGCGTTTGATTTAAAAGCGCTTGAAGGTGGTGTAAAGGTTCGTAGTGCTCATGCTGGCGAAGACCTTGTTTTGCTTGATGGCAATAAAGTAACGTTAAGTGAATCAACATTAGTCATTGCTGATGAGAAAAAAGCACTTGCCATTGCAGGTATCTTTGGTGGTGAACAATCAGGTGTTACCGATAAAACGGTTGATATTTTACTTGAAAGTGCATTTTTTAATCCGGTCGCAATTGCTGGGCAAGCTCGTAGTTATGGCTTGCACACCGATGCATCTCATCGTTATGAACGTGGTGTAGATTTTGCTTTACAACACGATGCAATAGAGCGTGCTACTGCTTTATTACTTGATATTGTAGGTGGCGAAGCAGGGCCTGTAGTAGAAGCGATTGCAAAAGAAAAACTGCCAAAAGTTACCCAAGTACGTCTTCGTCGTGCTCGCTTAGACCGTGTTATTGGACATCATATAAACGATGAAAAAGTGACTGACATTTTAACTCGCTTAGGGCTAGATGTGCAGTATGCTAACGATACCTGGAGTGCAGACGTACCTAGTTACCGTTTTGATATTCGTATTGAAGAAGATTTAATTGAAGAAGTTGCTCGTGTATATGGTTACAACAGTATTCCAAATGTTGCACCTACTGCAAAATTAAAAATGACAACGCACGATGAATCTACAATTGCACTAAATAAGTTTAGAAATACACTGGTTACGCGCGGTTATCAAGAAGCAATTACTTATAGTTTTGTAGATCCAAAAGTACAAAAAGTACTTCATCCACAAAGTGAACCTTTAGTGCTTCCTCACCCTATTTCAATTGAAATGTCGGTAATGCGTGTCAGTTTAATGCCTGGTTTATTAACCAGTGTTGCTTATAACCAAAATCGTCAACAACCACGTATTCGTTTGTTTGAGCATGGCCTTAAGTTTTTAAGTGACGAAAGTGCTGAAAATGGTGTTCACCAAGTTGCCGTATTAGGTGGAGTGATCACTGGCTTATCACATGGCGAACATTGGGTTGAAGAAAAACGTAATGTTGATTTTTATGACCTTAAAGGGGATGTTGAAGCACTACTGTCTATCACTAACGATATTAGTCGCTTTGAAATTAAAGCCGAACAATCAGATGGCTTACATCCAGGTCAATCGGCGGTTATTTATGTTGCAGGCAAAAAGGTTGGTTTCTTTGGTGCATTGCATCCACAAGTGCAAAAGTCACTAGATATTAATAATACAACTTATGTATTTGAAATAGAAATGTCTGCTATTGAAAAAAGAAATTTACCGCAAGCGCAAGGGGTATCAAAGTTCCCTTCAAACCGTCGCGATATCGCTATTTTAGTAGCCGACAGCGTTAAATCAGGTGATATTTTAAATACCATAGAAAAAGTTGGCGGAAATCAATTGGTTGACCTAAACTTATTCGATGTGTATAAGGGCAAAGGTATAGAGCCAAATTATAAGAGTTTGGCGATTGCTCTAACACTGCAGGCGGTTGATAGAACACTCGAAGAGAAAGACATTAACCAAGTGGTAGATAACGTGGTGGCCGAATTGGCTGAACAATTTAATGCATCGTTGAGGGACTAGATATGGCGCTTACTAAAGCCGACATAGCTGAACACCTATTTGAAAAACTGGGTATCAATAAAAAAGATGCCAAAGACTTAGTTGAAGCGTTTTTTGAAGAAATCCGCTCAGCGCTTGAAAAAGGAGAGCAGGTTAAGCTCTCTGGATTTGGTAATTTTGACCTGCGGGACAAAAAAGAGAGACCAGGCCGTAACCCGAAAACTGGAGAAGACATTCCTATTTCGGCACGCCGTGTGGTCACTTTTAGACCTGGGCAAAAGCTAAAAACCCGAGTTGAAGTTGGTACAAATAAGTAATTTAGGTACAGTTTTATAAAAAAGGCAGCGTAAGCTGCCTTTTTATTTGAACTTTAATTTTTTAAAACTCGCGAGGAGATACAAACTCACCATTTAAAATTTGTTGATACGTCTCTTGTGCAAGAGCTTCTAAGCTCGACAAATTCTTACCTGCACTTAATAGCTCATTTTCAATGGGAATTATCTCTATATTTTTCACTTCTGCCATTTGCGCCACTTTAGCGAAAATATAGGCATGCTTAAATTTATTTTGCTTATAAAACAAGCTGATCAAACTGGTGTATATTTCTGGATTTGGCGTTTCACCGGCTTTGGTTAATTCGAGTGTTTTGTATAATAAATTAATAGTTTTTTCTTCATCAAACTTTATATAGTAAGAAGCTAAAAAAAACTGCATTTCGGCACTGTCTTTCACACTTGGGGTATTTTCTAACGATAGCAGCTTAGTTAATGCGTTTTGTTTGTTATTTCGTGACCAATGATAATACAACAGTCCTGGGTGATCGGTGTTTTCAGTATCTTGGTACAGGCGTGTTATCTCTTTTATGCTTGTTAGCTGCCCGTCGATTCGAGACGTTGTTTTATTTTTTAATTTTTTATGTTCAATTTGAGCTGCTAAACTAATGCATTGATTATAACTTTCGAAATTTTTTAAAAGTTGATACTTGTTTTCATCAGTAGGATCTTTGTACTCAATATAGCGAGTTAATATCGTGGCAGAGCGTTCTTTTCTACAATGACTATCTTTATTTAAATCATTACAAAACCCTGGTGTTTCTTCACACACATTCGCAAGAGTTAACGGCTTTTCACACCCTGTTAATGCCGTTAAGCTAATAATTAATGCTGTAGTTAAACGCATTTTTTTCCCTTAAGTTACTCGATTCATCCCCATTCTAGCGCAATCAATTAACGGCTAACAGTAGAGAATAATGCAATATTAAATTAGAATACCTGTGCCCAAGTGGGCTATCCGTTCAAAAAATATTAATTAGGTAAATAAAATGACCTCATCTCACGAGTTAGAATACACAAATAGTTGGCAAGAACGTCAAGATTACGCAGAAAGTATGCAACCTATAATCGGTAAATTATACCGTAATAGAGGTATTGAAATTGCTGTTTATGGTCGTCCTTTGGTAAATGCAAGTACCATTGAAATCATTAAGTCGCATAAAACAGTGGCGCAATTTGAAGGAACTAAATTACGTTTACGTGAAAGTTATCCGTTTTTAGAAGCAATTAGCGAAATGGAATTAAACTCTGCTCGTATAGATATTGGTAAACTTGCCTATCGCTACTTATATAGCGATGCAGCCAATGGCCGAAGCATTGTTGAGTTTGTAAAAGACGAACTAGCTGAGATTATGAACTCGAAGGCGAAAGAGCCCCGTGATGTTGTACTTTATGGTTTTGGCCGTATTGGTCGTTTATTAGCACGTTTATTAATTGAAAAGTCGGGGCCTTATGCCGACCTTCGCTTACGCGCTATTGTTGTACGTGGTGGTAAAGAAGGCGATTTAGAAAAGCGTGCAAGCTTATTGCGCCGCGACTCCATTCATGGGCCATTTAATGGCTCTATCACTATCGATAAAGAGCGCAATGCCATAAAAGCCAATGGGAGTTACATTCAGGTTATCTACGCAAACTCGCCAAGTGAAGTTAATTATACCGATTACGGTATTGAAAACGCGTTAATTGTTGATAACACGGGTATTTGGAAAGATGAAGCAGGCCTTGGCCAGCATTTACAAGCGGTCGGTGCCGAAAAGGTGTTACTTACTGCACCGGCTAAAGGCAACATTAAAAATATTGTTTATGGTGTAAATAACCAAGATATTAATCCACAAGATAAAATTGTCTGTGCAGCAAGCTGTACAACTAATGCTATAACCCCGACGCTTAAGGCATTAAATGATAAATTTGGTATTAATAATGGGCATGTAGAAACGGTGCATTCTTATACCAACGATCAAAACTTAATTGATAACTATCATAAAGCAGAGCGTCGTGGGCGTGCAGCAGCACTTAATATGGTTATCACTGAAACCGGTGCAGCTAAAGCAGTCTCTAAAGCGCTTCCTGAACTTGAAGGAAAGCTTACTGGCAACGCAATTAGGGTACCAACACCTAACGTATCGCTGGCGATTTTAAATCTTAATTTGGAAATCGGTACAACAGTTAAAGAATTAAACGCATTTTTACGCGAAACCGCACTTCATTCTGATTTACGCGATCAAATTGATTACACCGCATCAACTGAAATCGTATCAACCGATTTAGTTGGTAGCCGTTATGCCGGTGTGGTTGATTCGCAAGCGACCATTGTTGAAGGAAATCGTGTCGTGCTATACGTATGGTACGATAATGAATTTGGTTACAGCTGCCAAGTTGTTCGTTGTATGCGTGATATGGCTGAGGTTTCTTTCCCAAGTTTACCGCGATAATATAACCAGAAAAGCCAGCTGACGCTGGCTTTTCTCTCACTTTTTTAAAGATAAAAAAGGTGTGGTAAAATTTCTTTGTATTTTAATACTCGTTTCTAACAAGCAAGTAAACTCAAAATAGGTTTCACATATGAAAATCAGCAGTAATTTCGACAGCGGCAATATTAAAGTTGTTGATGATAAAAACCCACTTAATATTCAACTAGAGATCAATAAAGATCATCAATCTGATTTTTATCAATGGTTCCATTTTCGCCTTGAAACAAATCCTTATGAACTTCATAAGCTGCATATTAATAACTTAGAAAAATCGGCTTATCCTGATGGTTGGGAAGATTATCATGCGGTTGCCTCATACGACCGTTTAACATGGTTCCGTGTTCCTTCTAGCTATGAAAATGGAACACTAAGCTTTGAAATCGCTCCTGAGTGCGGCAGTATTTATTTTGCTTATTTTGCACCTTACAGCTACGAACGTCATTTAGATTTATTAGCATGGTCACAAAGCCAAGACGAATGTGAGTTAGTTACACTCGGTCACACACTTGATGGCCGTGATATGAGTTTGCTTACCATTGGTGAGCCAAGTGATGATAAAAAAGCAATTTGGATTACAGCTCGTCAACACCCAGGTGAAACAATGGCAGAGTGGTTTGTTGAAGGATTACTACACAAACTACTCGATGATGAAGACCCGCATGCAGCAGCACTTTTATCTAAGGCGGTGTTTTACATAGTGCCAAACATGAATCCTGATGGCAGTGTAAGAGGGCATTTGCGCACTAATGCAAAAGGCGTTAACTTAAATCGTGAATGGCAAACACCCACTATGCAAAACAGCCCAGAGGTTTATCTCGTACTCAATAAAATGCGAGAAACCGGCCTTGATATGCATTTAGATATTCATGGTGACGAAGCAATACCTTATAACTTTGTAGCCGGTAGTGAAGGTATTCCTGCTTACGATACACGTATGCAAGATTTAGAAGAAAGTTTTAAAGCGGCGTTACTTACTATCACGCCTGAGTTTCAAGATGAGCATGGTTATCCCAAAGATGAGCCAGGCCAAGCAAATTTAACGGTTGGTTCATCGGCAGTCGCACAAGAATTTAATGCGCTTGCTTATACGATTGAGATGCCATTTAAAGATAATAATGACTTGCCTGATCCAGATTATGGCTGGTCAGATCGCCGTTCGTATCAATTTGGGCAAGATACTTTAGCGGCAATCGTAAATGTCGTTGATAAACTAAGATAATTTGTTATATGGTAAGGGCAACATAAAAATGTTGCCCTTTTTTATTATATTCGCAACATAATTATAAAAACTCGATTTCAATAGCTAATTAAAGTCATTACATTAATAGAATCACCAGTGTGCTTTAATTTAGTTAACAATGAATCAATCAATTTTAAAATTAAAATAATAAGAGGAATTCAGCGTGGATGCATTTGGACAACTACTTGATAGTTTAGATGGTATGTTAGGGGGAGCCTTTTGGTTTCCATATGTACTATTAGGGGTCGGTTTATTTTTCACAATCTATTTAAAGTTTCCACAAATCCGTTTTTTTAAACATGCATGTCAGGTTGTATCAGGTAAGTTTGATAAAAAAGGTACAGAAGGCGACACAACTCACTTTCAAGCTTTAGCTACGGCATTATCAGGTACCGTTGGTACTGGTAATATCGGGGGAGTTGCGCTTGCTATTTCGATTGGTGGGCCCGCTGCATTGTTTTGGATGTGGATGACTGCATTTTTTGGTATGACAACAAAATTTGTTGAAGTAACACTATCGCATAAATACCGTGAAAAAACAGAAGATGGCACCATGTCAGGTGGTCCAATGTATTACATGGATAAGCGATTAAACATGAAATGGCTCGCTATTTTATTTGCAATTGCAACGGTGATCAGCTCATTTGGTACAGGTAGCTTGCCGCAAATTAACAATATTGCGCAAGGTATGGAAGCTACATTTGGTTTTGCACCTATGGCCACCGGTGCCGTATTATCTGTTTTATTAGCTCTGGTTATATTAGGTGGCATTAAACGTATAGCAGCCATTACTTCACGTGTAGTACCTTTAATGGCCGCAATTTATATCATTGGTGCATTAGGTGTTATTTTTTATAATATTGAAAATATAGGTCCATCATTTGCTTCTGTATTTATGGATGCATTTACCGGTTCTGCAGCTGCGGGTGGTTTTATTGGGGCGTCATTTGCCTATGCGTTTAATCGTGGTGTAAATCGTGGTTTATTTTCTAATGAAGCAGGTCAGGGCTCGGCGCCAATTGCTCACGCCTCGGCTAAAGCAGAAGATCCGGTATCAGAAGGTATGGTGTCAATTTTAGAACCTTTCATCGATACCATTATAATTTGTACTTTAACCGGTCTTGTTATTTTGTCGTCGGGTGTGTGGAACGAAAAATTCGAAACTCATTTTGAGCGCTCTTCTATGAGTGTGATACAAGGTGATTACGTTGAAACGGATGACGCCCAACGTCAAGAACTATACAACTACTTAAATGGTAAACCAAGTAATGTAAAAATGTATAATGGTGATATAACGGTTGTAAATGGTATATCTACCACCGATGGTTACACTATTTTACATTCTCGTTCGATTGCAGAAGATGTACGATTTGGTATTACCGATAAACATAAATACAACGGTATTGTTGAAATTAAAGACGGTATGCCAACTGATGACAGTATTAGCTTAGTAGGTAAGTCGCTGGTACATTCAGCTGAGCTTACAACTAAAGCATTCTCACGGGGCTTCTTCGGTGATAGCGGGCAATATATTGTATCTATAGGGCTATTACTATTTGCTTTTTCGACGGCTATTGCATGGTCATACTACGGTGATAGAGCAATGATTTATTTATTGGGTCATCGCTCAGTGATGCCATATAGAGTATTTTACGTAGCAGCATTCTTTTGGGCTTCATTTGCAGATACTACATTAGTATGGAAGCTAGCAGCTGTTGCTATTGTTGTTATGACCTTGCCTAACTTATTTGGCATTATGTTATTAAGAAAAGAAATGAAACAATCGATAGATGAGTATTGGTTGAAATTCAAAAAAGACAACGACAAATAAAACACGTACAATAAAGGCGCCGAAAGGCGCTTTTTTTATGACTATGTTGGAGAAGTAGTATGGCGATTATTCGTTGCCCTAAATGTGCAAAGTCAATTTCAGATAAACATAAGCAATGCCCACATTGCGAAAGTAATATCGGTGAGCTAAATAACGAGCAAGTTCAGCAGCTACAACGCGAACAACGTATTAAAAAACAGCAAATGTTTATTAATCATTCTTTTATTGCCCTTATTTTATTTTTAGGTGGATTTTTTTGTTTGTATTTCTTACAACCAGAAAAGAAGAGCATAGAATGGTATGGCTATACAGTAGCAATTGGTGTGGGTTGTATTTGGTATCTTATTAACCGCATTATGTTAGTGACCCTAAAAAAGAAAAAATAAATATGAACATTGATAACTTAGTAAACAATATAACGCCTGAATTATTTGAGCGCTTGCAATATGGTGCTGCCACTGGAAAGTGGCCAGATGGCACCGAATTATCAGAAGAGCAAAAAGAACAAACAGTTCAATTAGTCATGCTTTACCAAGCAAAAGTAGCACAATCTAATGAACAATTTACGATTGGTGCTAATGGTGAAATGATACAAAAAACAAAAGCACAATTACAAAAAGAATTTAAAGCAGACAACGAAATAGCTAGGTTTAGTGAAAATGATATTTAAGCACCTTTTTACCCCGAAGTGGAAACATCCAAAACAACAAGTACGTCTTGATTCAATTGAAAAGTTAGATAAAAGCCAAGATATAACCATATTACAAACCTTAGCATTACAAGATAGCTCAGTAGAAATACGCAGAAAAGCATTACAAAAATTAAATCAGTTACCATTATGGTGGCAAGCATATAAGCAAGATAATGCATTAAAAGATGTTGCAGAGCATCACATATCGACGGCCGTGTTAAACAATGAAAATGACTTAGCTGGTGATATAAAGACAGAATACATAGAACGCTTCGCACCGGTAAAAACGTTAGAAAAATTAGTATTTGTTGAAAAAGAAATTAAAGCGCGAGTTAAGTTATTAAAACGCTTAGCCAACCCTAAGTTAATAGAAAAAGCATTTAAAGAAGGTAATGAGAGTTTACAGCTTGAGTTAGTTGATTTAGTCATTAGCCATCAACTCACAAAATCATTACTGAAGCATGCGAGCGAGGGTGCTAAATTACGTCTTGACGAACATATAGAAAACCAACGCCTTGCTATTGAAATGCCCGTTCAGGTACAAAATAGTACACGTATTATTTTAGCGAAATTAAACGCATTAAAAGAAAAAACTGATTATGTGCTTGTAAAGCAACAGTCAGATGATTTAATTGCTCAATGGCAAGCGCTTGAATTAACATGGCTTAACGATGAAATAATTGCACAAGTCGACGAAAAGTACACTTCAATCATAACTAAAGTTGATGAACATTTATCGCAATTGAAGCAGCAGCATGACGTTGTTCAACAACAACTAGCGCATCAACAACAGCAAGCATTAGCACTTGCAAACTTAGAAGCAATAAGTGAAGAAATAACCAATGCATTGCAAGTAGGCTTAGATGCCCCTGAGCAAATTCAACAAGATTGGTTAAATGCTAAAATTAGTCAGGCAAAAACAGCACTGACAGAGGTTGAGTTAGAGAGTAATTTAAATAGCAAACACGTTACTACTAAGCTTGATAAATTAATTAAACAAGCAGAAAAATTACCTGAATTGACGCTAGCAATTAGCGAATTTAAAGCGGCATTTTTACAACTTCAATCAATAACGCCAGCAAAACAATTAAGTGATTATGATGCTGTGCTCAGCCATTTTAATAATGAGCTAAAAGCCATACATCAGCATTTAAATAAAATTGATAGTGCTTTACAAAGTGCATTTAAAAAACAGCTTAATGATCATAAAAAGCAGTTTTTAGCGGCAATGGACGAATTAACTAATACATTAAACAAAAGCCAGGCACAGGCAAAACGCAAAGCGCGTGATGTTAAAAGATTAATAGAAGAAGGGCGCTTTAATGTTGCATTTGGCGTGTTTAAAGGATTCGAAGACGTATTTAATAGCTTAACAGAGAACTTTAAACAGCCGTTATTAAATGTTAAATCAGACTTAGAAACACAATTAGCAGACGCTAAAGATTGGCAAAAATATGCAGCAACCCCTAAACGTGCAGAGCTTTTAGAAGAAGTGTCGACGATGGTTAATGAAGCCTGTACCGACCCTAAGCAAAGAGCCGAACAAGTTAAAGTTTTTCGTAAACGTTGGACTGAGTTAGGACGCTTAGACACTGAACAAGAAAAACAACAAGGTGAGCAATTTGATACTATAATAGAGCAATTGTTTGCCCCATGTAGGACGTTTTTTGCTGAGCAAGAAGCACAAAGAGAAATCACGATTTCGCAGCGAAAAGACATTATTGCACAACTTAAGCAACTGTCCACAGCACAGGAGCCAGAGCAGCCAGTTGATTGGAAAAAATACGAAAGTACTTATAACCAACTAAATAAACAATGGCGATCAGCTGCTAAAGTTGACCCAAAAACGTACCGTACTTTAAACGATGACTACAAGGGTGCCCAACAACTTGTTACAGCAAAATTAAACGCTTATTACAAAGCTAACTCACAACTTAAAAATGAATTGTTAGTAAAAGCGACACAAGTAAGTGAAAGTGATGATTTAGCCCAAGCGTGCCAAGAATTAAAGCAGCTACAGCAGCAATGGCAAAATATTGGCTTTGCAGGCTTAAAAGCAGAAAAGGCTTTATGGCAAAAATTTAGACAAATTAACGATGCAACCTTTGCAAAACGCAGCAGTGAGTTTGAGCAACAAAAAAATGTAAAATCTGCACATGAGCAACAATTACTATCTGACTTTAGTGAACTTGAGCTAGTACTTGAACAGGTAAGTGAAAAGGCTCAATTACATGATCTATATGTAAAAGTTCAAGGTTTTATGAATGAAAAAGTACTCACATCAAGAGTGAACGTATTATTAGCAGCGATTACAGCTAAGCTTGAGATATTAAATGATAAAGCGCAGCAGCAGATCGTTGAGTCTTTATTCGTTACGCTTGAGCAATCGCAGTCTGTAATTGATGAATTCAAAACGCCTTTAGTTACTTCATTAACTGCAGAGCAGTTAGTAACGAGAATTGAAATTTTAGCCAATATGCCCAGTGCTGATATGTCTTTACGCATGGCTGAACAAGTCGCTATGCTAGATGACAAACACCGAGGCGAACAAGCAGATATTGAGTTTTATTTAAAGCAGTTTTTAGCACTCAGCAACGGTTCAGTTAGCGCTGATACTATAACTAAGTTAAAAACTATATTTTTAAATTAAAACGCCAGTACTTCCCTAAAAGGCCGCTTAAGTGCGGCTTTTTTATAATTAAAAAAACGAGATGTTATGCGAGCTTTACTACTACTAGCAACCTTATTTTTATCAGCATGTAACAGTACCACGGGTTATTCAGGGCTATCATTTTATTCCTTTAGTAACAGTGATGTAGAATCATTACTTGCAGACGAATTGCCTAAATTAAGTGAAAAGATAACGCTAATGGGATTGCCCGTTCAATTAGATATAAACGATATGAGTGTAGAAATAGGGCCTGATAACAGTGACATTGTTATTTTAGGTGCTGATACGAGTGCTCAACTTTCGGTGTTTGCACTGAATTACCCCATTAGATTACAGCTTAAAGTGCAGGGGAGTCCTTATTATGATTCTCAACAAAAAGCGGTGTTTTTACGTAATGTAAATCTATTGGATTCAAGCATTGATGCGGCAGGTTATAAAGGCAATATTTCGGCTTTAGATGATCAGGTTATGGATATAATTAATCAATTTTTGCAAATACATCCGGTTTATAAGCTAAATACCGATGACCCTAAAATAGCTTTATTAAGTAAATTACCACTTGATATGAAAGTCACCCAAGGGGCAATAAAGCTAATACCCGCTTTATAAATGCTGTTTAGCATTAATATGCCTTTAAATATAAAGGCATATTAATTTTTGCATTGGCTTTTTGGCTTTATTTTAAAATGTAATCTAATGCCCCATTTATAGCTGCCACTTGAGCCAAAATACATTGTTCACTGTTAGCTAAAGGACTATCAGGGTATACCTCTGTCGTTGTCACATACGGCGCATTACTAAAGCCCATACATAAACCCAGTTTTCTAGCATCGTAATTAATAACCCCAAATTGTTCTTGTGGGACACCAATTAACTGATTATTTTCATCACTTGGTGCAATATGAGTAACCGTTTGCACCTGTTTAATAATATTGGTTTGAAAATTTTTTTCCGGTTTCGTTGAATCAGCTACTAAATAGAAACCATCGGGTATATTCCAATTTTTATTTATTGTCCCTTCGCGAGCCGCTAACGCTGGGCGAAACTCTGTGTTATCTGTATCTGTTGTTTCGTGTAAATCAATATGAGCAATTAAATCTACATTAAGGGAGTTGATAAATGCCATAATATGCGCCGACTCTGGTGCAGGGCTGTTATCATAAAAAGAGCGGTTAGGGTCTATCGCCTCAGGGTTCCAGCGGTTAATAGTTTCGTACCCCCAAGGGCTAATGCAAGGCGCTATTATAAAATTAAATTCGCTTGAATACTTTTGCATTGTTGTTTGTGCGAAACGTAACGCACCATGCACTCCACTGGTTTCGTAACCATGCACCCCGCCAGTAATTAAAACATAAGGCTTACTGGTATCGGGTACTTTATTTTGGATCACAAAAAGAGGGTATTGATTGTCTGTGTAATTAAGCGATGCGTATTGAGAGATATGTGTAGTGGATTTTAATGTATCAAGCACACTAAGCACTTCGTCGTGATAACTACGCTTTATTGTTTGCAGTGATAACCATTGCTTTTTCTCGCTTTGAGTCCAAGGTACGCCAAATAAGCCGATAGGGTAAGAAGGGGTATTCATAAAAAACCTTGCATAAAAAGCGTAAGCTTAACTGGCGCTAATTTTAACTGCAACTAAAATGCGCTGAAGGTGTGTTCACTTTGTGCGTAAAGAGATGAATTTTGTAATTTATGTTGATCAAATAAAAACTTACGTAATGATCTTCGTCCTGATTTTATACTTATTATTTTTGCGGCTATACCTGAGGGGGTACTACGAATTGGTTGAATTAACAACCGAACAAGCTTTCTGTGAGGGAGTGTAAACGAAATAGAGTGAGGCGTATTTACAGTAAATTGACGCTGTTTAGGCTTTAATACAATACCTGTACTTGATAATGATTGAATTATAAACTCGTCATTTTCTATGTGTGTTTGAGAAAATCGCCAGCTACGCTCCACGCCTTGTTTTTCAATCACTTCAGGGGCTGCTAAAATGGGTGTAAATTGACCTAAGTGATCGACTTTTAACTCTAGAGGGAACCATAATTGATAATCGCCAAGTTCAGCTAATAACGTTAATGTTGCATTATTTAAAATACTTTTTAACGTGTTTGGCAAACTAGGTTTTACTTTCAGTGACGGCGAATTATCGCTTGTTGATTCTTTTGTTACAATATTAGCTATAAAATTTAATTCCTCATCAGTTAACATCATTAATTACTCTTCTTTAGGTTATGAAAAATCAATTGAATATCTCAGTGCTAATAAATTGTATAGGTATGTAAAGCGCCTATATACTTTAACAATATATATGCACTAAAGTCCAGCTTGTTGGTTCTAAAGGGTGTGTTGATGTTAATTTTAAGTTAAGCTTTAGGCGTTTTTAATACGCAATAAATTATTCTAATAATACAATCTATGTTATTGATTTTTTTGATGCTATATTGATAATTATGACTCTGTTATTTAATAAATATAAATAATGAATTTACTACGTAGTTACTTATTGTTAGATGATCCACCTAATACCAATAATCAAATTGCAAATTGGCGAATAAGTGCGTTACGTATCATTGTTTGCTCTGGTATGTTGTTATGTTTAGCGGTTGCGCTACATATCTTCTCAAAAGCAATGAGTCTTAATTTAATATACGCAATAGTACTCAGTGTTGGCTTCTTTATACTGATGTTTATTCTAGTCATAGCGAGTAAACGATATTATGTGGTGTGTTCGCATAGTCTGTTAGTGACTATTGTTTTAGCCAGTGTATTTATGAACTTATATTTAACCGATTTAGAGCTAGCTAAAGTCGGTTCAATGTATATGTATTCGTGTCCTATCATTGCTTTGATGTTAGTCGGGTATAAAAGTGCTTTATTTTATGCTGTGCTAAATATAATTCCTTTTTACATGATTATAAATAATATCGACTTATCATCAATAACGGATATAAACCAGCAGTTGCCAAGTGCTAGTATTTATATTACTGGATTGATTTTTTTATTTTTTAATATTTGTATCCCTCTTGCTGTTGCACGCACAATTGTAGCCGCGAAGCGTTTAAATAAAAAAACAATACAATCGAATGAATACTTAAATCAAAAGCAAATACTTTACCGTACTTTTTTTAGTCAATCTCCCAAAGCCAAAATTATTGCGGATAAAAATGGCTTAATAACAGATTGTAATGAGCAAGCTTTATTATTATTTTCAATTACCAAAGTACCTGAAAATTTAGCGACACTTTTAAATACTGACTTGCCACTGCAAACATTGCAAAGTGATCAGATCATTAAATATAAAAATCAATTCTTGCGTGTCAGCCATTATTTTTTTACTGACTCTCAATTAAGTGTTTATGATTTTTCAGATTGTACTCATGAAGAACATATTAAGCAGAACTTAACTGCAATGGAGCAAGAAAATAAGCGGCTAAGATACTGCGATAATCATACCCAGCTGCCAAATAGGGATTGGTTTGAGCTGCAATGCGAAAAATTAATTACAAAATATAGAAAGCATTTTTATGTTGTTGTAATGCAAAGTGCAAATAATGACTACTTAAACTTAACGCTTAGCCAAGAAAAAACGAAACACCTACTACGAAAAGTGTATAAACGCTTAAAAGAAACAACACAAGCCCCCATTTTATGTGCCCATATCGGTGAGGCACAAATTGCCTTTATTGTAACCTCACACTCTAAAACCGATCTTCACAATACGCATTTGCCTGCAATAAAAGCTCAATTAGATACTGATTATTTAATTTATGGCGAAAGTATCTCGCAGTTATTTTTATTGGGTTATGCCTGTTACCCAGAAAATGGTAAGTCATTAAAAGCGACACTGAACAATGCTATTGGGGCTTTAAAGCTTGCTAATGTTCACACTCATCCGATAAATCAATATGACGAACAACACTCACAAGCTTTTATTGAGAAACACGAAATTTCGATGTTATTAGATGAAGCATTAACTAACGCCGATATTGATGTCGTTTACCAACCAAAAGTAAATGCAGCCGGCAAGTGTATCGGTTTTGAAGCATTAGCTCGTTGGCAATGTAAAGTGTTAGGTGTCGTTTCACCTGGTGTATTTGTGCCTATTGCTGAAGAGTACCAAATGATAAGCCGTTTAACCGAACTTATTATTCAAAAGGTATGTGCACAAATAGCAACATGGTCTAAGCAAGGGTCGCCTGTTATGCCGGTAGCTATAAACATTTCACTTATTGATTTTAGCCAAAGTGATTTTATGTCGAAACTGGTAAAGTACTTGGCCGATTTTAATGTCAACCCATCACAAATAGAGCTAGAGTTGACCGAAACTGCTCTCGAGTCACAGCAAACCCATTCATTGGCGCTTATTAAAACGTTGCAATCGTGGGGCTTTATTATATCAGTAGATGATTTTGGGGTTGGTTATTCAAATATCTCTCGTTTAGCAGATTACCCAATTAATAAACTCAAGTTAGACCGCTCATTAATAAGCCAAGTTACTAACTCTAGTAGGCAACAAAGTTTAGTAAAAGCCATTCATGTTATGTGCGAAGCGTTAAATGTAACCTGTGTTGCAGAGGGTGTTGAAACCAAAGAGCAAGTTAAAATAATGCATCAGATGGGCTGTAAAGAGTTTCAAGGGTTCTATTTTTCTAAGCCAATAACTGTTGAGCAGTTAGATAAGCATACAGCTAAACATGGCTTATATTTCAATTCGAGAAAAAAACAACGCATGGAATAAAAAATAAGGCCAAACCTTGTGTATAAGCTTACCCGAGTAAAAGGAGTTTTAAACGTGTATAAAAATATATTATTGGCTGCGATTATAAGTGTTAGCACATGCAGCGAAGCAGCTTACAAAAATGACTTTGATACAATTTTACAATGCTATAACGACAATGACGCACCCGGTATGGTGGTTAGTTTAGAGCACTCAGGTGAGCTTATTTATAAAGGAGCTATTGGGGTAAAAAATATCGAAACTATGCGTGCGCTGACTACAGACGATATATTTCAAATTGGCTCTATTACAAAAACATTTACCGCTGTAGCAATATTAAAACTTGCTGAAGATAAAAAGCTATCGTTACACGATACGTTAGGGCAGCACCTCAAAGAGATTAATCCAGACTATAAAGATTTAACCATAGATAAACTTTTAAGTCATACCGCAGGACTCGCTGATTATTTAAACGATCCTGAAATAACTCAGGTTTATGATAACTATGCACCGATTGATCAAGTTATTCACAGCATTACTAAGCAGCCCCTCATGGCTGAGCCGGGACAAAAATATAGTTATTCAAATTTAGGGTATGTGCTACTAGGACACGTTATTGAGGTTGTCACGGGGATGTCTTATGCGCAATTTATGGCTAAATCATTTTTTAAACCATTAAAAATGGATGATACATTTGTACTCACTAAAGGGACTTCTGCTGGGGCCGTTCATGGGTATACAAGTAATCACAACGCCCCTAAAACCTACCTTAATCCAGAAAAATTAACACAAAGAGCATGGAATGTTGACCGTAGTTGGATCTATTCTGCAGGCGCTATTGCTTCTACTTTGGCTGATATGAGCCTTTGGTATAAAGCATTAAAATCTGGAAATATTATTTCGACACAGAGTTATCGATTAATGACCACCCGCGCTAAATTAAATAACAACCAACCTATTAATTATGGATATGGGGTTGATATTTACCCAATTAGTGGCCTTCACAGTGTGAGTCATCAAGGGCAGGTTCCTGGTTTTTTTGCTTGGCATGTTTATTTTCCAAATGAAGATTTAACAGCGACAGCATTAACCAATAATGATACAAAACATCCCGGGCCTGCTTTATTAGATATGATCGCAGTACAGTTAAACTTATCGCCTAAACCCGTTAACGTACAAACAGCAAAGAGGATGGCTGCTTCATTAATTGGTCGGTATAAAACCCCCGATTCGACAATATTAACGATTTCATTTGAACACAATACCCTTTATTCTCAATACGAAGGTGAAAGTAAACGCAAGCTTATCGCACGAGAAAATAATGCGTTTTCTTACGAATGTACTGAAAATTACTTTCAGCTAAGAGTGCAAAATGGCACCACCGAATTGGTTCCTGTGAAACTGTATCAAGGTGAGCAAAAACCATTGTTAAAATTGTAAAACAAGAATTATCATTTTACCGGTTTATTTCTTTATCATTGTTTTAGCGTTTATTGATCATTTAAAAGGGATATTATGAATATTGGGATCTATATCTATGATAACGCAGAGGTCTTGGATTTTTCAGGTCCTTTTGAAGTGTTCTCTACAGCATCGCGAGTATGTACGCACAACACGCCATTTAATGCATTTTTGATCAGTCAAACAGGTGATATAGTGACTGCCCGAGCAGGCTATAAAGTATTGCCTAACTATGGCTTTCATAATCATGAAAAGATTGATGTTTTACTTATCGCTGGTGGCGATCATAGTGATGAAATTAACAAACCAGAGGTTATTGACTGGATTGCATTACAATCAAGTAAGTCACGCATTGTTGCTTCGGTTTGTACCGGAGCATTTTTGTTAGCTAAAGCAAACGTTATTAAAAGCCACAAAGTAACCACTCATTGGGAAGATATTCCTGCTTTACAAACTATGTTCCCAAAGCTTGAGGTAGTAAAAGATGTACGTTGGGTTGATGAAGAAAATATTATTACCTCAGGCGGTATATCGGCAGGGATTGATATGAGTTTGCACTTGGTCAGTAAGTTATATTCAAATGATTTAGCAGAAAAAACAGCCTCAAAAATGGAGTTTGGTTGGAGAAAAAACAAGCCACACTGCTCACTGTCATAATATTTTTAAAGAGGAAAGATTGAAAATGTACCAAGGTTCATGTTTATGTGGCGTAATTAAGGTTGAATTGTTAGGGCCTATTACCAGTATTATTCATTGTCACTGCTCATTATGTAGAAAAAGTAGTGGCACCGCATATGCAACTAATGGATTTATAAATACCCATGAATTTAAGGTTATAGATCCACAAAATAAACTAACTTATTACGCATTTAAACCCGGTAAACATAGACACTTCTGCTCTGTGTGCGCTTCACCTATTTTCAGTTCAAACAGTGATAATCCATCTAAATTACGAATTCGTTTAGGTATTTTAGACTCAGAAATAACACAAAGACCGCTATCTCATAACTTTGTATCTTCTAAGGCGGATTGGGATGAATTAGATGCAGCGTTACCAAGGTTTGACAGCTTTGAACCAAGCCGAAGGGGTTAATAAATTTAAAACGGCTATGCTGTTTTATCGCTATACCGGATTAGGGTGTTGACGATAAAAAGAGCTTAATGTTTATTTATTAATACGAATTTCTTTAAAGTGAAAAAATATTTATTAAGCCACGAATGTAATGATGTTCAGTAGTGAGGGTCTTGTATTGGTGGTTAATGCTTTAAATGCCCTCCTTAAATTAGGAGGGCTCTTTTTTAAAATCTTTTTAGCTGTTTTTCAAATTCATCAGCAAACAGAATCGTCCCATCATCGTCTTCTGTCGGAAAGGCGGCAATAAGTAAGTCATCGTCTTCAAGACCAGGGGTCCAGCGACTAAACCAATCATTGATAGGAATGGCTTTAGGTGAGCAGCCTTCCCACTCGCCTGTTGCCCATGCTTGTGCGAACTCACGGGTTGGCCAAACAGGTACGCAGTCATCATCTTCGCTGGTGAGCATGACACACCCGTCGTTATCATTCAAAATCCATACTTGTTTAAACTGCTTTACGGTTTCAAATAAGTAAGTGAGTCGTTTTTTTGCGCCTAAGCCTAAAATTTGAGCGTTTTGCTCGGGTGTATTTGCAGTTGTCATGATTGGCTCGCTTTTAATACTATTAATAGTGTTTGCATAATTATATGCACAGCAGTATATCGAGTTATATGACACAGGGGTGAATAATTGGCAAAAAATTTATGACAGGCGATCGTATTATTTAATGACTAAGTATAACTTAAGATGAATAAGTTGAGCAGTCATTCAAAAATTATTCTTGAATGTTTTTAAATTGACCGCATTGTATTAATAATACTTTAAAAAAGGATAAACAAATGGCAACTGACTTACTGGCTCCCTTTAAGCTAAATAATAGCATCGAACTAAAAAATCGCGTTTTAATGGCGCCGCTGACACGGTGTATGGCTGATGATAATTTAGTGCCTACGCAAGCTATGGTTGAGTATTATGCGCGTCGTGCAGATACCGGGCTTATTATTAGTGAAGCCACGATTATTCGCCCTGATGCACAAGGTTACCCAAATACACCGGGATTATTTAGTCGTGAGCAAATACAAGGCTGGAAAAAAGTGACCGATGCAGTGCACGCCAATGGAGGAAAAATGTTTGCACAGCTTTGGCATGTCGGGCGTGTGGCCCATCCTCATTTTTTTGATGGTGATGTACTAGCCCCTTCAGCAATTGGTATTGAAGGGTCAGTACCGCGTATGCGTGAGCTGACCTATGTGACACCTAAAGCCGCTACCGTTGATGATATAACAACCCTGATAGCCGATTATGCTACTGCGGCTAAAAATGCCATAGAAGCGGGATTCGACGGGGTAGAAATTCATGGCGCAAATGGTTATTTGATTGATCAATTTTTACATTATGACGCCAATACCCGAACTGATGAATACGGACAATCGCCTGAAAATATGGCACGTTTTGCGTTGGCTGTCACCGACGCCATTATTGACGCTATTGGCAATGAGCGTACAGCGATTCGGATAACACCGGGTGCGTATTTTAATATGCAAGAAGATAGTCGTGACAAAGCGGTATTTGACTATTTACTGCCTGAGCTTGAAAAACGTCATTTGGCTTACTTACATGGTGGTATTTTTGATGACAGTATGCAGTTCGCATCACTGGCGGGCAAAACCACTTCGCAGTATTTACGCGCAGCTTATAACGGGACATTAGTGGGTGTGGGGAGTTACAGTTTTGAAAGCGCGAGAACTGCTATTAACGACAACAAATTCGACTTAATTGCTATCGGCCGTGCACTTATTGCCAACCCTGATTACATTAATAAAATTAAAAGTCATCAACCATTAATTCCCTATAACGATGATATGTTAGCTGAGCTAGTATAGCACCAAGTTATATTTATATAGTAAACAGTTAGGTAAGTGCCTAACTGTTTAAAAAACATCTAACCAATTGATTTTAATTAATCAAATCCCCTTTATTGCTACCGCTACTAATGAAAATATTTTACACTGGTTTTATCTCAAGCAAGGACCGTGGCATATGCTCAATATTATTCAATCAAACCGAATGGAAGCCCTTCAGGCGCAGTTTAATCAGCTATTAAAAGTACAGCCATTATCAAGCCCGTTTGATAAGGAAGTGGTGTTGGTGCAATCTCCCGGCATGTCACAATGGCTTAAAATAGGATTAAGTGAAAGCTTAGGCGTAGCAGCACAAGTAGATTTTCCTCTGCCGTCGAGTTTTATTTGGCAGTTATATCAACAACTGTTGCCAGATGTCCCTAAAGAGTCGGCTTTTAATAAAGCTAATTTGGCGTGGAAGCTGTTTGCCATTTTGCCCACGTGCATTGATGAGCCATTATATTTACCTTTAAAAACTTATTTAGAGGGCGATATTGATGGGCAAAAAACGTTTGCCTTATGTGAAAAAATAGCCGATGTGTATGATCAATATTTAATGTATCGTCCACATTGGATAGCGACATGGGATAGTGGTAAAGATACCTTAGCAGATGTTGATATTAACATAGCGCCATGGCAAAGCGATTTATGGCGAAAAATAGTCGCCTATAGTAAATCACTCGGCCAAAGTCAGTTTCATCGTGCCAATATGCAAGGGAAATTATTGGCAGCACTTGAGAATATGGATAGCAATTTACTCCCCAAACGGATTTGTTTATTTGGTATTTCGGCAATCGCCAGCTCGCAACTGGAGGTGTTTAAAGCATTAAGTGAAAAAACCGCTGTGTTTTTATTCTTTTTTAACCCCAGTGAGCACTATTGGGGGGATATTATTGATGAAAAAACGGCTGCAAAAATAACGGCTAAATATGCAAAAATGCCCCTTGTAGAAGCCCATAACAAACAAACGACACACCCAGATGACGATTACTACTTTATTGGTAATCCTCTGTTATCGTCATGGGGGAAATTAGGACGTGATTATTTTGAACAATTAGTGCAATTAGATGCACGTTGGATAGACGGTTTTATTAACGATTTTGATACTTGTTTATTGTCGCAAATACAAAGCGAAATTTATCAACTCGCCTTTAAAGGTAAATCGCTAACCACAGATAAGCAATGGTTTATAAACGATAAAGGTAAGCTTCCTGTTAGTGCCACCGATAGCAGTATTGTTTTATCTGATTGTCATACTCCATTACGTGAGGTTGAGCGTTTACACGATTATTTACTTAACTTATTTGCACAAAATCCTGGGCTCACACCGAAAGATATTATTGTAATGATGCCCGATGTAGGCACATACAGTCCATATATTGAGTCGGTTTTTGGTGGGGCGCAAGGGAAGCGCTTTATTCCTTATGCCTTGGCCGATTTGGCAATAGAACAAGAAAAACCGGTGTTAAGCTCGTTTGCTAGTTTAGCTAATTTACCGTTTTCACGCTTTGGTGTGTCGGATATTTTAGACTTATTGCAAGTGACACAAATTGCTGAAAAATTTTCGGTACAAGCCCACGAATACGAGCAGATCCAATATTGGTTAGAGCGTGTTGGTGTGAAGTGGGGGATTAACGCGGAACACAAAAGCAGTTTTGATTTACCAGCCATTGATTTAAATACCTGGCAGCATGGTCTTAATCGTTTGGTTTTAGGGGTTGCTATGCGCGATGAGCAATGCCCATTTAATGGTATTTACAGTGCGGATGAAGTCGAAGGAATGGCGCTTGATACACTCAATAAATTAGTTCACTTTATTGATGTATTACAAACATTTAAAGAGCGATTGAGTGATAATGACACGCTTGAAAATAAAGCGAATATTTTAATCGATTTACTCAATGCAATGTATAACAACGAAGGTGAAGAGAGCTGGGATTTACTGGTATTACACCATGTTATTGATGAGCTTAAAAAGCATTATGAAAATGGCGATTATGATGCACGGGTATCGCAACGCATTGTTAGTTATTTAATAAAACAAGGGATTCAAGAAAAAGGCGTAGGGCAGCGGTTTTTAGTTGGCAAAGTTAATTTTTGTACACTTATGCCTATGCGTGCTGTCCCTTTTAAAGTGGTATGTATGCTAGGGCTCAACGATGCTGATTATCCGCGTACAGTACAGCCTATCGGTTTTGATTTAGTTCCCTATTCGACAAAGCAAAAAGGCGATAGGTCACGAAAGCTCGATGATCGATACTTGTTTTTAGAAGCGCTACTTAGTGCACGAGAAAATTTATATATTAGTTACATCGGTCGGTCGTGTTTTGATAACCAACCACGCATGCCCTCTACCTTAGTGAGTGAGCTGTTAGAATATATTGGCCGTAGTTTTGTGCTCGATAATATTATGGGCCCTACGCAGCCCAACACCCACATTGCGACCTTACCAAGTTGTTTGGTCTCTAAATCGCATTTACAACCCTTTAATTGCGAAAACTATCAAAGCGTTAAGCAAAAAATACCGGTATTAAGTCATCATAGCTATAATCCAATTTGGTTGCCAAGTGATGTCATTATACCTGAACCGATCAGTGCAATTGATATACCAGCCCCGACAGAGCTTGAAATAGCGGTATTTATTAGAAGTGTATGCCATGCCCACGAAAGTTTTTATCAGCAAACGTTAGGATTGCGCTTACCCCAATTTAATGAAATAGAAAAAGACGAAGAACCTTTTAGTTTAGATGCATTAAGGCGCTATTTTTACCTAGACGAAATCCTCGAATCGACTATTAACGAGCAAGAAGTTAGTCGTGAACAAATGCTACAACGTGGCGAATTGCCACAAGCTCATGTTGGCGATTTGGTGTTTGAAAGCATGCAACATAGAGTTGATGCGTTAGCTGGGCAGGTTAAAGAGCATATACAAGTGGGCAAAAATGAGCCGATAGAGGTCAAACTCTCTATTAATAATATGAAGCTACAAGGTTGGCTTAACCATATTTACATTAATCAACAAGTGTTTTATCGAAGTGCAAGTATAAAAGCTAAAGACTTAATTAAAGGGTTTATTCACCATTTAATTGCACAGAGTTTAGATCTTAATGTAACCACGGTGCTATTAGGCCTGGATAAAAAAGTAACGTTTGCACCCATAGCGAAAAGCCAAGCCGATAGTCTGTTAATAGATTGGCTTAATTTATACAGTGCACTCATCAAGTCGCCTGTGGCGTTTTTTCCTGCCAGTGGCTACGAGTATGTTAAAAGTAATAATGATATGTCAAAAGCGATGAATAAATTTAGTCCCCAGTATATTGGTCGTGGTGAAGGGGAGGACCCCTATATTAAATTAACGGTGCAGTCGCTGTCGCAATGCCAAGATGAATTTATAGCCTTAAGCGAAAAACTATTGGCTCCGTTACACGAACACGCGAAGGAGAGCCGTTATGCAAGCGCTTGATCCACTAACGATGCCACTGATCGGAAAAAGCTTAATTGAAGCCAGTGCCGGTACAGGAAAAACCTACACGATTACGGGGTTATACCTTCGCTATTTGCTAGGAATGCAATTACCCGGCGATGATCATAGCAATATAAATAAAGCATTAACTGTAGAGCAAATTCTGGTTGTAACTTTTACTGAAGCTGCCACCGAAGAGATAAAAGAGCGTGTGCGAAGCCGTATCATTGCTGCCCGCGATGCATTACTTGGTCAAGCAATTAACGATGAACTCATTGAAGGTATCATTGCCCGAATTACCGATAAACACCGTGCATTTGATCTACTCGATGCCGCTGCAAAATCGATGGACGAAGCGGCTATTTTTACGATACATGGTTTTTGTCAACGTATGTTAAAACAGCATGCATTTGAGTCGGGGGTGGCGTTTAATTTAGCTTTTATCTTAGAAGAGCGAGATATTTTACTCGATACCTTAAAGGATTTTTGGCGCAGTTTTGTTTATCCCCTCGATAAAAATAAAACGGATGCCGTTTTATCGGCATTTTCGGCGCCCGAATCATTATTTGCACAAGTCAGTAGTATTTTAAATAAAGGCAACGCCGAAATTACACCACAAGTAGAGTTGGCCGACGTATTTAAGGCGCGTGAAGAATATTTAAGTTTAATTACTGATTTTAAAAAGGCGGTTATCGATCAAGGATTTATTGCAGCTGTATTGAAATCAGGATTAAGTGGATCAAAAACGCCCGGACGAAAAGGGAGCTTGGCTGCATTAGAAAGTTTTTGTCATAGTGGTGATGTATTTTTTAAATTTGGTACTAAAAACTATTCGTTTGCGGTGTGGAGTACAGAGAGTTTATCTGATTTAACTAATTATAAAAAAAACCAATCGCTGTTTAGCCACCCGCTACTAAAAATGTTTGATAAGTTAGCTGCTTTAAGCGAAGCCATAGATGATGGCTTAAAGATTGCGATAGTACAGCATGCTGCACGCTGGGTTAAAAAGCATGTAAAACTGCGTAAGCAAGAGCAAAGTGTAATCACTCCCGATGATTTACTTACAAATTTACATGCCGCCTTACAAAGTGAACAAGGAGATACATTAGCCACTAAAATAGCGCAGTTATTTCCAGTGGCGATGATTGATGAATTTCAAGATACCGACCCGATCCAATATGGTATTTTTAGCCATATTTATGGCCAAGAAGATACTACATTGGCGATGATTGGCGATCCTAAGCAAGCTATATATGGCTTTAGAGGCGCAGATATATTTACTTATATTGGCGCAAAAGAAGCGGTAGATAAAAATAAACAATTCACACTGGGTACTAACTTTCGCTCCAGTAGTGATGTCGTTAACAGTGTAAATAATATTTTTAATAAACATACTAATAGCTTTATTTATAATGATGCAATCCCGTTTAATAAAGTCGCTGCTAAGGGTAAAAAAGCCAGCGAGGCCTTCTTTATTAATGGCAAAGCTGCCACCGCTTTCGAGTTTAACGTATTTGTTGATGAAGCCGCTGACGAGTTAGGCAAACCAACCAGCAAAAGCCATGGACAAACACAACTGGCTAATTATTTTGCCAATAAAATAGTGTCTTTACTCACACAAGCGAAGCAGGGGCACGCCTGTATTGGTGATAAAGCCGTATGCGCCGCCGATATTTGTATTTTAGTACGAGATAGGGTCGAAGCGCAGTTAATGAAAACGGCACTAAATAAAGCGAATGTAGCCAGTGTTTATTTATCGCGAGAGAGTGTGTTTAACCAAGCATTGAGCCATCATTTGCTTAATTTTTTAACGGCTTTGCATGGTCAATACAACGAAGCTTTATTACGAGGTGTGTTGGCCGGTCCGTTGTTTTGTTTAAGCTACAATGATATTTACGCACTAAACAGCGACGAAAATGCGTGGCAGGCTCATTTAACCTTCTTTGCTCAGCTTCATGATATGTGGCATAGCAAAGGCGCAATGGCAATGCTGGAGCGTTTACTTAGCCACAATGAACTCAGCGCAAAATGGCAGGGATTAGGGTATAACGTTGAACGTTGGTTAACCGACTTTAGGCATTTAGGTGAAATATTACAACAAAAGCAGATTGAGCTTGAAGGGACATTACGCTTATTACGTTGGTTTGCTCAGCAAGTTAGCCAGCAAGAAGGTGAAACAGTACAAGTTAGACTTGAAAGTGATGCGAACTTAGTCAAAATTGTCACTATGCATGCCTCTAAAGGCCTTGAATATCCTTTAGTATTTATGCCATTTGCAAGTGGCTTTAGAGAAGCTAAAGAAGCGCTTTATCATGATGATACAAGGTTAATATTTGATTTAAGTAAAAGCGAAAGTGCATTACAACAAGCTGAAGAAGAACGCTTAGCCGAAGACTTACGGTTATTATATGTAGCTTTAACGCGGGCAGTACACTTTTGTTCACTGGGGGTTTATAACATAGGGTTAGGACAAAGTAAGCATTTAGCCATTCAAAAAAGTGCATTAGGCCATGTTTTATTTAGTGATTTAGCGTTAACCAGTAGTCAAATATGGCGAACTCATTTAGCCGAATTTTGCCAACAAAATCACGCAATGCAATATAACGAGTTTACGGCACAAACGTTGTTAGATGAAGGGGTGTTATTGCTTACAAGTGATGATGATGTAACGCTAGATTTAAATGTTAAATCGCTAAACGTTGCAATAGAGCGTCATTGGCGAGCAACCAGTTTTAGTGCATTAACGTTTAACAAACACAGTGAGCAACTTGCGCCTGGGCGCAGTGACGAGGATCACGATAAAGACGAGTTTGCTGAACTACAAGTAGAAATCCCTAGCCCATATAGTTTTCCAAAAGGCGCAAAACCAGGTAGCTGTTTACACGAAATTTTTGAGCAAATTGACTTTACCAGTCCCATTACTCACCCGACTAATCCACAGCACAATTTATCTGAAGTGATTAAAAATACCTTAGAAAAATATAATATCAATGAAACCTGGCAAGACATAACAGAGCAGTGGGTTTTAGATGTATTGGCGTGCCCTTTAGATAGCAATACCGATTTAAGTTTAAGTAAATTAGCACCACAAGAATGTTTGGTTGAAATGGAATTTAATTTGCCATTAACTAAATTGACCGCTCCAGCTTTAAATGAGGTGTTAATTAAACATTTTGGTTTTACACAAAGTAAGCTTGATTTTAGCAATGTGAAAGGTTTGCTGAAGGGTTTTATTGATTTAATTTTTTGTTACCAAGGTAAGTATTACATCTTAGATTATAAATCTAATTACTTAGGAAATACGCCTTTAGATTATCAACACGATTTGTTAGAGCAAGCGATGACGAGCCATCAATACCATTTACAGTATTTAATATATACAGTGGCGTTGCATAGGCTATTAAAGCAAAGGATAAGCGATTACACGATAGAAACGCATTTAGGCGGTGTGTATTACACATTTTTACGCGGTATGCCCGCAGGACAAGGTGTGTATTTTAAAAAATTAACCACAGAACAAGTATTAATTTTAGATAGCTTATTTACTCAAGGAACAATGCTATGAATGAGTCGTCAATTGTCACACATAGTAGTGAATTATCTAACACTGAGGTTGCTTGCAACCAAGGCCCGGTGCTTAGTTTAGAGCAATATTTATTAAGTGAAAATATTATCCGTGTTGTGGATATTAAACTTGCTGAATTACTATGCGACAGCTCAGAGCAAAAAACTGAATTATTTTACATTATATTATTGCTTAGTATTTCGCAGCAAAGTCAGCACAGCTGCTTAACACTAGATGACATTAATTGGCAAAATCCGTTTAATTTACGTTTTACGAGCGATGCACAAATGAGTACACCTACACCGGATATAATCAGCCCCTTTAAAGACACGTTTACCACAGAGTTAGCAATTAATTATTTAAACCAACAAACGTGTGTCGGGGATGATAAACCCTTACAATTATTTGCAAGACGATTATATTTCTCTCGATTAGGGACTTATGAGCAAACAATTGCGGCACGTTTAATTAGTATGAGCGATCGCAAGGTAAATATTGATACCTCCTTGTTAACTAAGTTGTTAAATACGTACTTTCCAAATAAAGACGAGACTAATAACTCCGATATAGATTGGCAAAAAGTGGCGTGTGCAATTGCTGCGACTAAAGGGTTTAGTGTAATAACCGGAGGCCCTGGAACAGGTAAAACGACCACGGTGACAAAGCTATTAGCTATTTTGCAATCGCTATATCAACAGGTGCCGCTAAATATCAAGCTGGTGGCGCCTACTGGTAAAGCGGCTGCTCGTTTAAGTGAATCTATACTTGGGGCAAAGGGCAAACTCAAAGAGACCGCTGAAGAGATTAAAGCACTTATTCCCGAAACGGCACAAACGATTCACCGATTGTTGGGGGTAAAACCATTTACTAATAAGTTTAGGCATAACAGTACAAACCCACTGCATGTTGATGTGTTGATTATCGATGAAGCGTCTATGGTTGATTTATCGCTGATGGCTAAATTAATTGAAGCATTACCTGCCCATGCACGATTAATATTACTGGGTGATAAAGATCAACTCACTTCGGTTGATACCGGAAGTGTAATGAGCGATTTGTGCCAAGGATTAGTAATGGGGAAATCGCCTAATTATTCAAGCTCACGCTGTGAAGAACTAAATGAATTATGTTTTTCAGGGCGAAAATTAATAGCGCACAACGAACACAGTTGTTTTAAGCTTGCCGATTGTATTGCATTTTTACAGCATAGTTATCGTTTTGATAATGATAGTGGCATAGGTAAACTCGCCCGTGCTGTTAATAATAACGATCAAGGTATGTTGCGTTATGTTGAGCAAGAAGTGAAAAATAAAACGTTTAACGATGTGATCTTTGATTACGACTTTGTAGCTACTCCAATTGAAAAGCTGGTTAATAAAGCTGCGCAGCACTATTCACACTATTTAAAGTTAATTCATCAAGGAGCCAGTGCGTTACAAGTGCACGCCGCATTTTCAGATTATCAATTACTTGCAGCTGTACGCGAAGGTGATTATGGGGTTAACAGTTTAAATAGCCGGATTGAACGTACACTGCAACAACAAGGTTTAATTAGCTTTAGTGGCGATCAGCGCCATTATACAGGTATGCCTATTATGGTGAGCCAAAATGATTATCAATTAAAACTGTTTAATGGCGATATTGGTATTTTAATGCCTGATGAAATGGGACAATTAAAAGCCCTGTTTATTGATGAGAAAGGCAGTGTGCGCGCATTCTCTCCGGCTCGGTTACCCGCCCACGATAAAGTGTTCGTGATGACCATTCATAAATCACAAGGCTCAGAATTTAGCTACACAGCAATGATATTGCCGCCATATAAACAAGCAAACATAGGGGTTAATAGGCAATTAGTGTATACAGGGATCACGCGCGCAAAAAATACATTTGAGCTGGTGGCGGATAAAAAAGTGTTGCAGCTAGCCATGGCTAAAAGCGTATCAAGAGCTTCGGGGCTTTATGAAAGGTTAATACTAAACTGAGCAATTATACGATTTAAAATGACTCAACTTACATAACAAAACAGGGTTTGCTAATAGCAAACCCTGCTTATTTTTAACTTAAGTTTATTGTTACAACATCGTTGTTGAGTGTTGACTCATCGGGTGTATTGACAGGTTGTTTAGGTATATCAGGTTTATCTAAAGCAATATCCCCTCCATCGACAACGTCACCGGTTTGTAAGTTTTCAAAATCAAACAAGTTTGTATCGGCTAAATGCGAAGGGACTACATTTTGCATCGCCGTAAATATACTTTCAATTCGCCCAGGATGGTCTTTGTTCCATTGGGCTAACATATTTTTTGTATGTTTACGTTGTAGGTTCTCCTGCGAACCACATAAATTACACGGAATAATAGGATAGCCTTGACTAAAAGCATATGTAGTAATGTCGGCTTCTTTACAATAAGCAAGAGGACGAATAACCATATGTTCGCCGTTATCACTCATTAGTTTTGCTGGCATGCTTTTTAATTTTCCGCCATAAAACATATTTAAAAAGAGTGTTTCGATCATATCGTCACGGTGGTGGCCTAATGCAATTTTAGTGGCACCTAATTCTTTTGCTGTACGGTATAAAATGCCTCGACGTAAACGCGAACAAAGTGAACAGGTTGTTTTACCTTCAGGAATAATATCGGTGACAATACTGTAGGTGTCTTCTTCTACAATTTTATATTCGATGTTTTGTTGATCAAGATACTCTGGCAACACATGCTCAGGAAACCCAGGTTGTTTTTGATCAAGATTAACCACAAATAATTCAAAATTAATAGGGGCTACACGTTTTAGGTGTTTGAGCATATCAAGCATTGTGTAGCTATCTTTGCCTCCAGATAAGCACACCATAATACGATCGCCTTCTTCAATCATATTGAAGTCCATAACCGCTTGACCGGTTAGGCGACGTAGGCGTTTTTCTAGCTTATTAAAGTTGTATTGAGCTTTTGCTTGGGCTGAATTAGACACAGCGCCCCCTTATATAACAATGCGGCAAAATTATCGGTAAAATAAAGGGGCGTATTATAAGCTTAAATTGGCGTGTAGCAAAATCAATTTATGATTTTGCTAACGGACTGATATAACCATCGGGTTTTAATGCTAAAACATCGCAATCTAAACTATCGATTACATGCTCAGCAGTGTTACCGACTAATGCGGCGCTTAAACCAGTACGTCCGACGGTCCCTATAACAACCAGCTCACTGTTTAAGCGTTTGGCTACATGAGGTAAAACATCTTCGGGTAAGCCTTCTTCTATATAACATTGATGAGGGCCTAAATTAAACTCATGTGCGAGTTTATGGGTCGAGGCGATATGATGATTTTTAACTGATTCATTGTAATCACAAGGGTTAAATTCGGGGATTTCAATTGCAATATTAATAGGCGTGGCTGGGTACGCATTAACAAGGTTTAAGTTTGCGCCCGCTAAATCAGCCAAAAACAGAGCATCTTTAATTATCCGCTTATTTAGGTCTCGATGTTGCTGGTTTTCACTAACGGCATTAACCGAGGCTAAAATATTTCCATTTTCTGGCCAAGACATTTCTTTTACAAATAACACTGGAGTGGGGCATTTTCTAACTAAGTGCCAGTCTGTGGGAGTAAATATAACCGATTTTAAGGTGTCGTGCTGATGTGTGCTTTTTATAACTAAATCAAACTGTTGCTCTATCACTGTGGTTATAATTGCTTCGAATGGGCGGTTTTGCCAAAGCACTTGAGTGGTGATATTGAGTTGGCTATATGGGGAAATTAAATCTTCTAGCCAGAGTTCGCGATCTTTAATGACAGCATTTCGCATTGCTTCTCGTTCATCTGAGGAGAGCATGGTGGTCATTTCGTAAGAAAAATCGTAAACAGTCATAAAGGCGGTGATTGCAGCGCCTGTTTTTTTTGCAAGTTCTATTGAGCGAGATAAACCATGTTGATCATCTTTAGTGGGATCAATAACCACTAATATATTTTTTATCGTGTTCATGTGCTACTCCATCTACTTAACTGATGCACTTTGAGTGTAACGCAAATTCAGTTTAGTTAAAGTAGTAGCAAACGTTTAATTGTTTTAAATCAACAAGACGGCTTAATTGCTGCTTTTTGCGCTAAAATATCAGCATCAAGTATCGTAATAAATTTAGCTTCAACTTTTATAAAGCCTTCTTTTTGAAAACGGCTCAATAAACGGCTAATTGTTTCTACTGTAAGGCCTAAATAATTACCAATTTCACCACGTGTCATGGTTAATCTAAATTCTTTGCGCGAAAAACCACGCTCACCAAAACGTTCAGATAAGTTAAAAATGAAACTCGCTACTCGCTCTTCGGCTGTTTTTTTATTGAGCGATAACAACATTTGCTGATCATAGTTAATTTCACTACTCATTAAACGCATAATTTGCTGGCGTAATTTAGGTAACCTTCCTGCTAATTCATCTAATGTATCAAAAGGTATTTCGCAAACCATCGCGGTTTCGAGCGCTTGCGAAAAGCTTTGATGTGCCATTTTATTAATCGCATCAAAACCAACTAAATCACCGGCTAAATGAAAGCCGGTAATTTGTTCTTCACCTTGCTCTGATAGGGTATAAGATTTAAACGAGCCAGAACGCACAGCATAAATAGCTGTCAGCGGCATCGCTGACTTAACCAGGTAATCGCCTTTATGGAGCGGTTTTTTACGCTCTATGATTTCGTCAAGCTTATCCATTTCTTGGCCATTTAATGAAAAAGGCAAGCAAAGTTGACTAATACTACAATTGTTACAACTAATTGCGCAGTTACTTTTAGCGCGGTTTTGAGAAAATTCCATACCTTTAAACCTATACTTGCAGCAATTTGTCAGTTGCTATTATTAATAAGTAAACACCATACCAAATTAAAATACTACCGAACACTATACGGGTACAAAAATGATTAATAAGCTTATTTAAACGTTGCGCCATTATGGCAACGGTGATCATTGCAGGAAATGTACCTAAAGCAAAAAATAACATGGTGATTGCGCCATCGATAGCGCTTGGACTGGTCATGGCCCATGTTAAAGCCGAATATACTAAGCCACACGGTAACCAACCCCATAATGCACCATACCCAACGGCTTTAAACGGCGAGTTAACGGGTAAAAAATAACTGTTTAATTTAACCAAGTGTTGCCAGATAAGCCATTTTCCAAATCTTTCAATCCATTGTAGGCTTGCCCCTAATCGTATTATATAAATGCCCATTAGTAAGATAAAGAACGCCGCTATAAAAGATAATGCGAGTGAAAAAAAATGGTTTTGTTTTGCAAATTCACTGCTTATTCCGGCCACTAAGGCGCCAGCTAACATATAGCTTAATGCCCGGCCGATGTTGTAACAAACTGAATATAAAATACTTTGCTTTTTATTAGCAGCCAATTGTAGGGAGCTTGCAATACCGCCGCACATAGCAACACAATGCCCGCTGCCGATTAGGCCCATAATAAATGCACTGGCATAAATAGATTCAATCATTACTGTTTTTATGTTGTTCTTTGTCATCTTCAAACAAAATACTATGACCTTGTTTGTTTAAATCAGAAAATTGTTCACTTTTAACTGCCCAAAAAAAGACCCCAATCGCAATGAGCACAAACAGAATCGCAATGGGGATTAACACATAAATAATACTCATAACTTTAATAACCTTAATGAATTACATATCACAATGATTGAGCTTGCAGACATCCCAATGACTGCCATCCAAGGCGCAACAAGTCCTAAAGCAGCTAAAGGTAATATTGAGCCATTGTACAATAACGACAGGGCTAAGTTTTGTTTTATAATACGTTGAGTTTGCTTAGCAACCTTTAATAAATGATCGATTGATGCTAAATCACTGTTAAGTAGCAGTACATCTGCGGCATTTTTAGAAATATCAGCGCCGGTTTCCATGGCAATAGATAAATGGGCGCTTGCAAATACAGGGCTGTCATTCACACCATCCCCAATCATAGCAACGATATGTTGTTGCGAGGCCCATTGCTCAACTGCACGTTGTTTATCTTGCGGTGAACAGGCGCTGCGCTGGCTATTTAATTGCAATTGTTTTGCTACTCGAGCTCCCGCATCAGAGGCATCACCGGTGAGCATATGGCAACTTAAATTTTGTTTTTGTAATGACGCAATTAAGTTAGCCGCATCAGGTTTGATATTATCTTTAAAATAAAAGCGGGCGATCAGTTGTTTATTTGCATATAAACTCGCTTGAGCATTTGATTTTTCACTGTCAAACCATCCACTTTTACCAATGGCATAATGTGTCCCTGCAATAAATGCACTAATGCCTTGTCCTGGGTGCACTTTTACATCATTTACTTGAGTTAATGAATCATCATATTTTAAAAATGCAGTGGCGATAGGGTGTTCAGAGTAACGCTCTAATTGCGCTGCGATAGTTAATACTTGCTCTTTGCTGTAGTCACTATGAATAACATCGACCGCATCTAAACTAAACTTACCTTGTGTTAATGTGCCCGTTTTATCAAAGGCAAAAAGGGTTAATTTAGGCAGAGTTTCAAGTACATGTGCTTGTTTAATTAAAATACCTTTTTGTGTGAGCGTTGCCACAGCACAGGTCAGCGCGGTTGGAATAGCTAAACTAAGTGCACAAGGGCAGGTGGCGACTAACACAGAGATGGTGATCCAAAATGCATGCTCTGGGTCTAGTTGATACCAGCCAATTGCAGTAAGAGAAGCAAAGATAAGTAATGCTGCAACGAACCACTGGGCAACTTTATCGGTGATTTCAACTAATTTAGGTCGCTTGGTTAAGGCATTATGTTGTAAACGTATAATTTGGTTTAATAACGTATTTTGACCAATTTTATTAATTTGTATTGTGATCACACCATCGTGATTAACACACCCAGCATAAACATTTTGACCAATATGTTTATTAACAGGTTGGTGTTCTCCTGTCATCATTGATTCATCGACCGTGGTATTTCCTGCGATCAGCTCGCCATCGGCTGGAATAGTTTCACCGGCTTTTATCAATACAATGTCATTAAGTTTTAGCTTTTTGGCAGCAATAATTTGCTCGACACCTTGCTCGTTAAGTGTACGAGCCGTAAGGGGTAATAATTTTTGCAAATTAGCGGTAAATTCACTCGCTTTTAACCGGGCTCTAAATTCAAGGTATTTACCTAATAAAAGCAAAAAGGTAAACATACATACAGACTCAAAATACACTTCACCGACTTGCATAAAGGTAGCGTAACAACTGGCACTATATGCACCAAAAATAGCCAGTGATACGGGTAGGTCCATATTTAGCTGCTTTGATTTCAAGCCATTGATTGCATTAGTTAAAAAGGGTAGTGCGCTGTAAAGTACAACCGGTGTAGCTAATGCTAAACTAATCCATCTAAAATATTGCTCAAAGTTACTTTCCATCCCTGAAAACATGCCAAAATACATAGCGAATGCAAACATCATGACTTGCATCGTCATCAACCCTGCAACACCAAGGCGGCGGATATATGCTTTAGCAACATGTTGTTTTTGTTGTGCTTCTATATCTGATTGGAAAGGGTAGGCTTTATAGCCAATTTGAGCGAGTGCGGTGATAATTTCACTTAATGGAGTTGTGTGTTTATCCCATTGGATCATTGCGCGATTAGTCGATGTGTTTACATCAACGCGTTTCACACTGTTTAAGCTCAGTAACTGTTTCTCGATAAGCCAAGCACACGCAGCACATGTAATACCTTCAACACTGAGTAATACTTCTGAAATGCCTTGGTTGGTGGCAATAAACTCATCTTGAATATCTTCGTTATCATAGCTTTTTATAAATTGCAGTTGCTCTGGGACCAACTGCTCAACTTTACCCGCAGTAACGGTGCGGTATTTATAATAATCGGTCATCCCTTGAGTAACAATGTTTTGCGCTACGGCCTGACAGCCAATACAACACATTGGCTGTGATACATCATCTATAATGACCGATTCGTTAAAGCCTTTAGGAATAGGCTCTAAGCAATGAAAACAGAGTTTACTCATTGATTGATTACTTATACTTAGGGGTAACAGCTACGACTTCGGTGGTTGGTAATAGTACATTTTCTTTTAGTTTCCAGCTTTGGTCGATGGGTTCAATAAAAACTGAATAAGCACCTGGCGTGTATGCATCTAATAAGGCTGTAAATTCTTGGTTAGCATTTTTAGTTAATGTCGCTGAAAAATCGTGAGCTTTAATCGTTCTATGATAAAACGAGACTTTTAAAGCGGTTACTTTAGTGCTATCACCTTTATTAAATTTAAAGCTAATGCGTTCGTCAGTGATGTTTAAATCACCGTGAAGGTAAAGTGCTTTGGCTTTTTCAAACTTACTTAGCTCTAAATTTATCGCTTTACCTTCTTTATAATAATCATCAATCACCATGTCTGGTCCATTACCAATCGCGGTAAAAATTAAAGTAACGCAGCCAATAATAGCGGCTAAAGGGAAGGCGATTAAAAACCAAGGCCAGAAGTTTTTATACCAAGGAGTAGGTTGCATAGTGACTCTAAAATTAGTTTTGATAAGTTATTTTATCGTAATTATGGTTAAAAAACTAAAAAAAAGCCTCCAAGAGGAGGCTTTTTTGATTTCGATTAATTAATTGATATAAATAAACTAATTTATAAACACCTAATTAACTAATCGCTTATTTATCTTGTGATAAATTGTAAACGTAGGTCGTTAATAAGTGAATTTTATCTTCACCTAAGATCTCTTTCCATGCTGGCATGACGCCTGCACGACCATGGTTTAGTGTTTCTTCAACCGCACGTTGTGAACCACCATATAACCAAATATTATCGGTTAAGTTAGGTGCACCAAATGGTAAGTTATGAGCAACAGATCCTTTACCATCAGCACCATGACACGCAGCACACATTGCAAATTTAGCAGCACCGGCTTTTGCATCTTTTTGATTAACTGTACGACCAGAAAGGCTTAATACATGAGCGGTCATTTCTTTAACGCCTTGTTCACCAAGGGCAGCGCCCCACGGTGGCATAGCGGCAACACGCCCATATAAAATAGTTTCTTTAATTTTGTCAGGTGTTCCGCCATATAACCAATCTTTGTCGGTTAAGTTAGGAAAACCAGTTCCACCACGCGCATCAGAGCTATGACATTGCGCACAGTTTTGCGCAAATAAACGCTGACCGATTTCTATTGCTAATTGGCCTTGTGTTTGCTCGTGCTTCTCATCGTTTTCTAAAGCGACTTTTTGTGCTGCATCCCCTGCATTTTTAGACTTAATAAGCTCTAAAACAGGTATTTTAGCCAATTCATTAAAAATTGGGCCAAAACGTTCTTCAGCAGCGCGGTACTCGACATCAAGTTGTACAAATTCACCATTTGCTTTAGCCTCTTCAACTGCCTTTTTAGATTCAGCTAAAGAAGTGATACCTTGATTAGAGCTCGTCCACTTACCTAGGCCTTCCCAGTTACCTAAACCTGGAAATGCTGCAAGGTAATAAACGGACCAAACAAATGTTGCAAAGAACATATAAGTCCACCATTTAGGTAGTGGATTATTTAGCTCTTCAATGCCATCAAATTCATGACCGCAGCTCTCACCTTCTTTTACGCCTGCATAGTTTTTAAGATTCCAAACTAATAAGCCAAAGATGATGCATAAACATGCAAGGGTTAAAACAATAACCCAAATACTCCAAAAGCTAGTCATTTTTCAGACTCCTTTTCCTCGTTAGAGAGTGTGTTGTTATGTTTTTTTTCATCTTCAAAAATGGCATTAGCGGCGCTATCAAAACGAGTTTTGCTACGCTTGCTGTATGCCCATACAACAATCACAATAAACAATACTAAAATTACCAGAGTTAAAATGCCTCTGTATGTTCCGTAATCCATAATAGTTACTTCAAGTGTGTGCCAAGCTGCTGTAAATAGGCGATAAGTGCTTGCATTTCTGTTGCACCTTTACCGTCATTCATTGCATTGACTTTGTCTATATCAGCTTGAAGTTCTGCATCGCTGCCATAACCTAATCCAGGATGTTTTGGATTTTCTGGGTTAATAGCAAATGTATCACGAAATATTTGCAGCTTTTTAAGCGTTAAACTGGTATCTACGGTTGTCTCTGCTAACCATGGAAAACCAGGCATATTTGACTCAGGAACCACATCACGTGGGTCAACTAAGTGCGCATAGTGCCAGTCATCTGAATAGCGTTTACCAACACGTGCTAAATCAGGACCTGTACGCTTAGAACCCCATTGGAATGGATGATCCCAAACAGATTCACCAGCGACAGAGTAGTGACCATAACGCTCAACTTCGTCACGAAATGGGCGAATCATTTGAGAGTGACAGTTGTAACAACCTTCACGCACGTAGATATCACGACCTTCCATTTCTAGCGCGTTAAGTGGGCGTAGACCATCAACAGGCTTGGTAGTGTCGTCTTGGAACATCAATGGAGTAATTTCTACTAATGCACCAAAACTGATAGCAAATACAGTTAGAATAGCCATAAGGCCAACATTCTTTTCTACTATCTCATGTTTATTTTGTGAATTTTTATTGCTCATTATCTCACTCCGTTATGCTAATTGTGCTTGTGCGTCTAACTTCAGTGATTCTTTTTCAGCTGAAATAGTACGTAAAACGTTATAAGCCATAACTAACATACCCGTTACAATAAACACACCACCTAAGAAGCGCATGATGTAAAACGGATGTGAAGCTTCTAAAGACTGAACAAAACTGTACATTAACGTACCGTCTTCATTCACTGCACGCCACATAAGACCTTGCATAACACCAGAGATCCACATAGCAACAATGTAAAGTACAACACCAACAGTATGTAACCAGAAATGGGTATTTACTAACTTAACGCTATACATACGACCTTGTGCAAATAATGCAGGGATAAGGTGGTAAATAGCACCAATAGAAATCATAGCAACCCAACCAAGCGCACCTGAGTGTACGTGGCCAACAGTCCAGTCTGTATAATGTGATAATGCATTTACAGATTTAATAGCCATCATCGGGCCTTCAAAGGTAGACATACCATAGAAAGATAATGAAACAACTAAGAAACGAAGAACTGGATCTGTGCGCAATTTATGCCATGCGCCAGAAAGGGTCATAATACCGTTAATCATCCCACCCCAAGACGGTACGAATAAGATAATTGACATCACCATGCCTAAGCTTTGCGTCCAATCTGGTAGCGCAGTGTAATGAAGGTGATGAGGACCAGCCCAAATGTATAATGAGATGAGCGCCCAAAAGTGAACTACCGATAAACGGTAAGAGTAAACAGGACGACCAGCTTGTTTTGGTACGAAGTAGTACATCATACCTAAGAAACCAGCTGTAAGTAGGAAACCTACGGCGTTGTGCCCATACCACCATTGAACCATTGCATCTACAGCACCGGCATAAATAGAATATGATTTAGTTAATGATACTGGTACTGCCATACTATTAACAATATGCAATGCAGCTACAGTAATAATAAAGCCAGCATAAAACCAGTTAGCTACATAAATATGCGATACTTTACGTTTAATAAGCGTACCAAAAAAGACAACTGCATAAACTATCCATACAACGGCAATTAAAATATCAATTGGCCACTCAAGTTCAGCATATTCTTTAGAGCTGGTAATACCAAGTGGTAATGTAATTACCGCAAGGACAATAACAAGCTGCCAACCCCAAAATGAAAAGGCGGCTAGTTTGTCTGAGAAAAGTCGCGTTTGACAAGTGCGTTGTACGACGTAATAAGACGTCGCAAATAAAGCACTTGTACCAAAGGCGAAAATAACTGCGTTCGTGTGTAACGGACGTAGTCGAGAGTAAGTTAACCATGGTGTATCAAAGTTAAGTGCTGGCCAAGCTAATTGGGCAGCAATCAGAACCCCAATACTCATGCCAACGATGCCCCAAATCACTGTCATAATAGCGAATTGGCGTACAACTTTATAATTGTACTCAGTTTGTGATGCTACTGTTTGGCTCATTTTCTGGCTTCCGCTGCAATAAATGCGTTTAGAAATGAATTACCCACTTTTAACAAGTGGGGCCTACTATTTTTCACAAGCGTGTTATCTAAAATCTTCAAAACTTGAATACTTCAGAAAACAAACTCGAGAAACCCTTATTTTTGCGATCGAAATGATAAATTTTTTGACCTAAAAAAGATAGTTCAAATACACAAATTTATGACATCAATCAAAGTTTGTGACTTTGTTGTATGTTTTTTGCTATGAAATGGTTATTTTTTTACCAACTTAGTCAGCAATACATTGTTTTTATTTTAGATGAAATTTAATATTTGCTTTTATTTACTGGAAATTAATGATGTTTTTTAAAAAACTAACTTGCTTAATCGCGTGTCTATATTTACTTAACGGCTGCGATGACATGGCAAGTTCAGATAACCGTGCTTTATTAAATGCACAATGCGCTGCTAACCAAAGCTGTCTTTTTTTAAATGAAGTGAAAATTTGGCTCAGCGATACCCAATTATCACCAGAAACACCTTTTAGTATTTTTATTGATTTACCCGCGCACTATAAAATTACGAATAGCCGGCTAGAGGGGATCACTATGTATATGGGCTATATTCCACAGCAATTTAAACAAAAGGGAGCATTTTGGCAAAGCGACACAATGGTTGGCGTGTGCGCACAAGAAAACATGTTGTGGAATTTAGAAGTCGAATTAATGCAAATCGACAATCAAACACAGCATACACTCGATTATTATTTTTACGTAAAACAGTAGTTAATATTGTTTTACGTAAAACAGTTTAAGCGATGCGAGGAGGATGTCCTATTTGTCTATTAATCACGTCTGGCTTTTTTGTCGTGCTAGCTTTATAAATGTAAATTGTTTAATAATTACACTGTTTGTATTGTGCGATATTTGTAAATAATAAGTGTATAAAATGTTTGTTTTTATCGCTTTATTATAACAAAGTATATTGCAAGAAATTATTTTTTGTTTTGTCACTAATATGTAGCTTTATTGTGTTTATATTTTAAAGTGCATCATTTCACGTTTAAGCTTTATTTCAGTCGTTAATAAAGTATAAATCTCGCTAAAGACCTTTTGTTATCTATAACCTACCATTCACTTCGTTAACAAATTAAATGCAACTTATTTTCAAGTGTAGAGTTGGATTACACTTCATTACAAATTGATTTCATTTAATTTCAAAGGTGAAATATTTGTTTTCAATAATTCATTAGCTGTTGAAAATTATCTGTATTATAAAATTAACATTTAAATGAGTTGTCGATGGTTTGTAACCAGTTAACGCAATAAATATTTTTTGATTTAATTGTATCCCCCCGTTCAGTTTCAATTCAGTTAAATGAGCCTAAGTTGCCTGCCATGACCCTAAAGCGAATAAATTAGGGCATAAAATTTTTACATTTTTTATAACAACCTAAGGTTTTCCCATGAATAAATCTTTAATAGGATTAGCTGTATTAGCAGCTATACCTGCATTCTCAAGTACCTCTGCCTTTGCAGCAGATGATGCTGTAAAAACGATTGAAAAAATTCAAGTAACAGGTTCACGTATTAAGCGTGCTGATATGGAAACTGCAAGCCCAGTTACCATTATTGGTGCTGACGATATTGCAGCATCAGGTGCGGTTTCAATTGATTCGGTATTACAAAAAATGACTGCGACCGGGGGGGCAATGACAAACCCGGGTATTAACAATGGCTCTGGTGGTAACGCATCGGTTGATCTACGTGGTTTAGGCTCACAACGTACTTTAGTTCTTTTAAATGGCCGTCGTATGATCAACTCAGGTACAGGCGCTGCTTCTACCGTTGATTTAAATACCATTCCAGTATCAATGATAAAACATATTGAAGTGTTAAAAGATGGTGCATCTGCTGTATATGGCACCGATGCGGTTTCTGGTGTGGTTAATATTATTTTAAAAGATGATTTTGAAGGTTTAGATTTAAATCTAAAATCAGGGATCACGACGGAAGGTGATGCCGATGAAACATCTTTTGATATTACTATGGGCGGAAACTTTGGTCGTGGTAATGTTGTTATTGGATTGCAATACACCGATCGTGGTGATGCTTCTCAAGCAGACCGTAGTTTCTCTGATTGTCCATTAACGGAAGATTATGATGGTTCTGCACCATATTGTGCGGGTTCATCATATACGCCAAATGGCCATGTTTGGTCTGGTGATGAGTCATTACAAGGCCAAGCTGATGGTCAGTGGCATGACTTTACTTCTGATGATGCCTATAATTATTCATCAGAAAGCTACCTGTATACGCCAATGCGTCGTTTAAACCTAACAGGAATTGGTAGCTTTGATTTAACTGATGATACGCAGTTATATTCAGAATTTACCTACTCTAAACGTTGGTCAGAACAGCAGTTAGCTGCGCAACCAGTTTGGTTCGACTTTGATTATACACAAGAAATGGGTGATTCATTACTAAGTCATGGTATCGACTACGGTGACTCTATTTCATATGGCCGCCGTATGGTTGACACAGGTACTCGTAATTCAACACAAGTTGTTGATACTGTTCGTTCTGTTGTAGGGGCTTCAGGCTACTTAGAAAGCGGTTATGATTGGGACGTTTCGGTTATTTTTGGCCGTAACGATTCAGTTGACCGCTTAACTAATTTACATAACATTGGCTCGATTCAAGATGACATAGAAGCGGGAAATTTCAACCCACTTGACCAATCAGCATGGACTTCAGAAAACCTAAATGAATACCTATATACTGAGCAAAACTCAGGTGGTAGCCAATTACTGATGTATACCGCATCACTTAGTGGTGAAGTAATGGAATTACCAGCGGGTTATATTGGTTTTGCAGCCGGTGTTGAACACCGTGAAGAGAAAGCATGGTATATACCTGATTCACTCACCTCACAGGGTTTAGCGAATGATCCAATTGTAGATGCAACCAGTGGTCGTTTTGATGTTAATGAAGCGTACTTAGAGCTGGCTATTCCATTATTAGCCGATACTTATTTAGCACAAAGTGTAGAATTAAGTACAGCGATCCGTGCCTTCGATTACAGCACATTTGGTTCTGATGAAACTTGGAAATTAGGTTTAACATGGCGTGTAAACGATGAAGTAATGCTTCGTGGTGTTCGTTCTACCGCATTTCGTGCGCCAACAGTGGCTGAGCTGTACTCTGGTGATTCGCCGTCTTATGAAACAATTAGCTTCACGGGCGCTCAAGATCAAGCTGAAGTAACCGTTGGTGGTAACGATCAGCTTACTCCAGAGCTTGCTGATACTGTTACTTTAGGCGTAGTGTATGAGCCGCAGTGGTTTGAAGGCTTCTCAATGACACTAGATTACTACGACATTGAAATTGAAAATGCCATTGCTACAGTAAACAACCAATACATAGTTGATAACTGTCTTGCAGCCGATGGCTCATTAGCAAATCAAAGTTCTTCACTATGTAGTTCAGCAGACATTTCGTTTGATCAAACAACTGGACGTATCGCTTTTAACAACCAAGTACAAAATATTGGTTTTGAGAAAACGAAAGGCTATGATTTAAACTTAAGCTATAAGTTTGATGCTGCAGGTCTGGCGTGGAACTCATCATTAGATGTAACCTACCTAGATGAATATGTTGTTGATGTTGTTGACTCAAGCATTGATTATGCTGGTTTAATCACTTCGGGTATTGGTAGTTATGCTGATGTTAAAGCAAACTTCGCTCTAGCGGTTATCGGTGATGACTGGACAGCTAGCTATAAAGCGCGCTACATTGCAGGCTTAGATAGCTATAGCTGTTTAGGTGATGAAGCTTCATGTTACGCGCCATCAACACCTACTGTGATTTACCACGATGTAAGCGGTAGTTACATGTTAAATGACATTGTTACTTTAAATGCAGGTGTCACTAACTTGTTTGATAAGCAACCACCTTATTACAGTGGTTATAATGATTCAAACACCGATGCTTATACTTACGATGTTATTGGTCGTCGTGTATTTGCGGGTGTAAACGTTAAGTTCTAATTTTAGAATAATTTAAACAAGGCTCAGTTTTACTGGGCCTTTTTTATTGAACAAAATTACAGGGATAGGTACACTTATGATTTGAGAAAAAGGAGAGTTGGTTGTTAAAACAAGACGAAAATTTATCTTTTGTCATTGAACCTGAATTATCGCCGCGCGCCGATCAGCGTATTGACCTGTACTTTTCTATTCCTAATGAAATGGGAATAAACGCGCAAACCCTTCCTGAAGAATCGTATTTTAATAATAATTTTAAATCTAATTTAGCATATAACGCCAATAACATTCACTTACCTTTAGTACGAAGTCGTTTTGTGAGTAAAAATAAAGGCGAACAAAAAGATTACCGACAAAACCTTAATTTATATTGTTATCAAGTACGGTTAGCGCTTGATGCAGATATAAAAGACACATTAAAAATAAAAGAAGTCGATATATTCTTTACGCATTCATTAGAGTTATTAGAGCAAACTGAGGGCTTATTAAAGAAGCTACGCCGCTATACACCGGATGATAAAAAACTCATTCCCTTTTACACAAATGCAGATAATTACCTTAGTTGGCATATAGAGCAGTCATTTTTAAAATTATTAGATGAAGGCCCAAGAAGTAGTGATTATGCTAAAGAAAGGAACGAATTATTACAGTTCTGCAAAGAAGAAAATTCATACCGCAGTAATCAAAACTATAACTCAGAAACCACTTTACAAGATGCCAATCGAATCACTAATAAAATGCGTCTTTTGCAGCGACTCATTGAACACGGTGTGATTTTACAGCGCAGTACACGACACTTAAATAGTTATTTAAAACGGATAGTCAAAGGAACCGTCACTGCGGTGATTATGGCATTTGTAATGGTGGTTATTTTAAATGCTCGCTCTTCATTTACAGAGATAACGGCTACATTAATTCTGATTTTAGGGGTGGTGTATGGATTACGAGAAATATTTAAAGATGATCTGACCCGGGTTATTTGGCGGGCAATTGTAAAAGGGCGCCCTAAATGGCGATTTATATTTAAAAACAATATCACGAAAGAGCGCATTGCTAATCAATTTATTTGGTTAGAGTATATAAAGTTAGATGATATTCCTAAACCGGTTAGAAGTATTTTTTCAAAGCGTCGGCAACAAAATAAATTAGCCTCGCAATGGTTACATTTTGCCAGTGAAACACGCGTGAGCGCGAAAGAATTTTTACCTGGATACGATACCCTTTATCAAACATTGCATTTTAATTTAGCCCCCTTTGTACGTTATTTAAAAAAAGGTGAGGGGAAGTTATACCATTTAGAAGGGAATAAAATATCAAAGCAAGGGGTAGAGCGCCGATACCAAATTAATATGGTACTGGTACATGCTAAAGAAAATAGCACCTTACATCAGCGTTATAAAATCACATTAAATCGTAGTAAAATTGTAAATATTGAGCTAATTTACTCTAAAGAGAGTGATGTATAGATAGTAAATAAAGCATTGAAATCAAAATTGCTTTCAATGCATTGTTTATTATTTTGTTAAGCCATTTTGGCTATAAAGTGTCACTCTATCTGAAACTAAGGTGATCTCTACGTTTTTATCTTCATTACCCCAAACACAACTTGTGTGTAAGGTTTTTTCGATACATTCATCAGCCGAACCTAAAATGGTTTCAACTTCGGACATTTTCATACCGGGACTAATTTTATCATAGTTCTCTAGCGTTACTTTTGAACATGCTGTAAGTGTTAATAGTGCTGCGACCATCACTAATTTTTTCATTTTAAAATCCTGTGTATTGTCATTATTAATGTTTAAACTTTCTAATTTGTACAATCATGCCCATACGAGGGTGATCAAAATAGTGTATTTGTGAACTAATAACACGCTTAAATTGAGAAAAACGAGCAAGTTCAATATCACCATTGTCTAAAGGTTGCTTGATATCAAAGTTTGCCGTTATGTATAAATAATGGCGTAAATGGATCTTAAAAAGACCATCAAGCTCCCAATTAGGGGCCGTGTCATTATCTCTGTCTTCATTATCACTGTGAGCGTTAATTAAGCTAATATAATCAGTGTTATATTTATCATCTTGGGGGAAACTAGCTGCTTGAAGTGTTTCTAGCTGCTTACCTGCATATAAATGTATACTCGGTGCACGGCTTTTACTTTGCCCTTCAAAACGCCAACCCGTGTGAAGCAAAGGTGTTAAACCTTTACGATCGAGGGAGCGCTTTTGTGCAACAAACTGTAACTGTTCTGGAGCGAGTAAATAGGGCTTATCCATTGAATCTAATGCCGGCGCTAAGGGCAATACGGGTAACTGACTAAAGCCTTGTACCGGTTCTAAGTTACTGTTACATAAGCTATCTGTATGATTAGGGAAAATAGCGGATTGCTGTTTTTTTATAAAGTTACTATCCCCATTAATACAGGCTTGCATTGCTTGTTCGTTAAATATTGGGGTGAGTAAATCGAGAGTGTTTTTATCACTTATTGCCTCATGCTTTAGTGTAAAGTCTTCTTGTAAATACGGCGCTGGTCGTTGTTTGAATATTAACACTTCAACTTCAAACCAACGCTCAGCAAATACACTATTGCTGGCAACTAAACACATTATTAAACATACATTTCTTAGCAACATTAATGGCTAACCTTTTTTTCGAAATCTGCAATCATTGCAGTGACCATTTTTAAGCGTTCACGAGCATTAGGCTCGTTAATTGCAAAGCGCAATTTATTTGCACCATCCATTTTATACACGCTAGGTGCACTTTGTATCAAGCCTATAATGAAGCTAGGATTAACCTTGGTATTTTGGCTAAATTCAAAATAGCCGCCTTTTGGATTCGCTTCAATCTTTTTAATGCCTAATTCACTGGCGCGAATTTTAAGTTGCTGCAAACTAAATAAGTTTTTAGTGGCATCAGGTAATAATCCAAAGCGATCAATAAGCTCAACTTGCAATTCGTCCATATCGGCTACACTAGCACAACTTGCAACCCGCTTATACATGCCTAATCGGGCATTTACATCGTATATGTAGTCATCAGGGAGTAATGCAGGTAACTTTAAATCGACTTCAGTTTGTTGTTGTAAAAGGTTTTCAAGCGTGGGCTCTTTGCCATTTTTTAATGCATTGACTGCTTGTTCTAGCATTTCCATATACAAGGTAAAACCAATACTTTGCATTTGTCCTGATTGATCATCACCAAGTAGCTCACCCGCACCGCGTATTTCTAAATCATGTGTTGCTAGGGCAAAACCGGCACCTAAATCTTCTAGGGATTCAATTGCTTGTAATCGTTTAACCGAATCTTTTGAAAGCGCTTTGGGATTTCCTGTTAATAAATAAGCATAAGCTTGATGATGACTACGTCCAACTCGTCCGCGTAACTGATGCAACTGTGCTAGACCCAGTTTATCGGCACGATCCATTATAATGGTATTAGCGGTAGGTACATCAATACCTGTTTCAATAATAGTGGTACACACTAATACATTATATTTTTGGTGATAAAAATCACTCATAATATGTTCAAGAGTTTGTTCGCGCATTTGGCCATGTGCTGTTGTGACACTGGCTTCTGGCACCCATTCACTAATTTCTTGAGCAACACGTTCGATGGTTTCTACATTGTTATGTAAAAAGTATACTTGTCCACCACGTTTAATTTCTCTCAGTACCGCTTCTCTAATTAAGTCACTATCGCGTTGACGAACAAATGTTTTAACCGCTAAACGCTTTGCCGGGGCCGTGGCGATAATTGATAAATCTCGCATACCACTCATAGCCATATTTAAGGTACGAGGTATCGGGGTGGCTGTAAGCGTTAGAATATCGACATCGGCACGAAGCGCTTTTATTTTTTCTTTTTGACGAACTCCAAAGCGGTGCTCTTCATCAACAATTAATAAACCTAAATCATGAAAGTTAATATCAGCTTGAATCAGTTTATGCGTACCAATGACAATATCAAGCTTGCCATTGGCCATTTTTTCTAATGTTTCTTTTTGTTCTTTAGTTGAATTAAATCGAGAAAGCACACCAACTTCAATAGGAAAGTCGGCAAATCGGTCTTTAAAGTTTTCAAAGTGTTGTTGAGCTAATAGGGTGGTTGGCACTAATACTGCGACTTGTTTATTATCATTCACTGCAACAAACGCTGCGCGCATGGCTACTTCAGTTTTACCAAAGCCAACATCACCACACACTAATCTATCCATGGCTAGTTTTGATTGCATATCGCCGAGCACTGACTCGATTGCATTTCTTTGATCGTCCGTTTCTTCAAATGGGAAACTGTCGCTAAACTGTCTATATGACGCGCCATCTAAAGCAAATTTATTACCCGGTTTTGCTTGGCGCTGGGCATAAATATCTAAAAGTTCGGCAGCGACATCTCGTACTTTTTCAGCCGCTCGTTTTTTAGCTTTATCCCATGCATCTGAGCCTAATTTATGCAGTGGTGCGGTTTCTTCTTGTCCACCAGAGTAACGGCTCAACATATGCAACCCCGATACAGGGACATATAATTTAGCTTCGCCCGCATAGGTAATTGTAACAAACTCAGTTACAACACCTGCTGCATCAATAGTCTGTAAACCTTGATAACGACCAACACCGTGATCAAGATGGACAATTGGCTGACCTTCTTTAAGCTCTGCTAAATTACGAATTAATGCATCTTGGCTCGCTTCGTATTTATGTTTTCGGCGCCGACGCTGAGATACTTTTATCCCTAACAATTCTTGCTCGGTAATAATGCTCAGGCTTGGTTTAGTCCCTATAACAACACTTTGTTCAAGAGGGCTGACAATCAGGCCAACATCGTTACTGCTTTGTAAAAACAGTTCTAAAGAATCAAATTCTTTTAATTTTAACCCACTTGGTTTAATCACATTTAACAGCGATTCGCGTCGTCCATCAGACTCTACACTTAATACTATGCGGCTTTTTTTCTTTTTTATCTCACTGACATACTTTATAAAGTCGCCATAGGGTTCATGCTGTTTATGATCAATTCTTATAGGGGGTAATTCGCTTACGGCTAAATTTTTATTCCCTGCTTTTGTTGCCAGTTTTGCCTGAGATAATCGAATACGTGAAAAGTTAGCTAAGTTTCCAAATAGCTCATTAATTGGTTGATAAAGCTCATTGGGTGCAAGCAGAGGGCGTAGAGGATCTACACGGCGATTTTCATATCGGACATTAACATCGTGCCAAAAGTTATCTGCTGCGTGCTCTAAATCGCCCAGCTGCATGACGGTTGTAGAGGGAGGTAAATAATCAAAAATATTAGCCAACTGGTCAAAAAACAATGGCATGTAATATTCAATACCAGCAGGCCAGGTCCCTTTAGTGACTTGCATATAAACTGAGTCTTGCTCTGAACTGGCACCAAATTTTTCGCGATAATTTATTCTAAATCGCTCAATATCGGCATCATTAGTGGGAAACTCATGAGCAGGAAGTAACTCTATTTTATCTACTTTTTCGTCAGAGCGTTGGCTTTCAACATCAAATAATCGAATGCTATCTAGCTCGTCATCAAAAAAATCAAGACGAAATGGGTGAGGGCTACCCATAGGGTATAAATCAACAATTGAGCCGCGAATAGCGTATTCACCGTGCTCCATAACTTGCTGAACGTTTAAATAACCCGCTTGTTCTAGATTTTGCCTAAGTAAATGGCTATCTAACTTATCGCCTACTTTAAAATTTAAAGTAGAGCCGTAAATAAATGAGGCCGGAGCTGTACGCAGCATTAAAGTAGATACAGGGACAATTAATACACTACGTTGTTCATTTTTTAGGGTATTTAATGTGGCTAACCGTGCCGAAATGATATCTTGATGTGGCGAGAAATGGTCATAAGGTAAAGTCTCCCAATCAGGGAATACCATCACAGGATGATCGGGCAATAAATAATCAAGTTCTGTTTCTAGGCGCAAGGCACTGGGTGTGTCGGGTGTTACAATCAACACCAGATCATCGTGTTGCTTAACTCCTTGGGCAATTGCCAAACTAAGGCCACTGCCAGTTAATTGCCCCCATTGAATTTTATCTTTTTGAGATTTTACCCAAGGCAGGGCTGCCAGTTGCTCAAACGCCATTTAATACTCCACAGTTCATTCGCTTATTAGCGCAATAATTAGTCACGGTAAATTTTTGTTAAATCTTGATATTGGTCAATTCTACGGTCTCGTAAAAATGGCCATATACGTCTTACGTTTTCTGAGCGAGATTGATCAATATTTACTGTTAAAACCTGTTCTTTATCATTTGTTGCCTCGGCTAATAGCTCACCTTGAGGACCTGCAATAAATGAATTGCCCCAAAAGGTAATCCCCGCACTATGCCCACTTGGGTCATTCTCATGCCCTACACGGTTACAGCTAATAACAGGTACACCATTAGCGACGGCGTGAGCACGTTGAGAAATAACCCATGCATCTTTTTGTCGGGTTTGCTCAGCGTCATCATCACGTGGATCCCAGCCAATCGCGGTTGGGTAAATTAATACTTCAGCCCCTGCCATTGCCATAAGCCTAGCCGCTTCAGGAAACCATTGATCCCAACATACTAATACCCCTAATTTACCTACCGAGGTTTGAATAGGCTCAAAACCTAAATCCCCTGGGGTGAAGTAAAATTTTTCGTAAAAACCAGGATCATCAGGAATATGCATTTTACGGTATTTACCCGCAATGCTGCCATCTTGCTCAAGCACGACTGCGGTATTGTGGTACAAACCCGCAGCTCGTTTTTCAAATAAAGAAGCAACAATCACCACACCTAACTCTTTTGCTAAGGTCGCTAATGTATTACTTGTGGGTCCTGGGATAGTTTCTGCTAAGTCAAACGTATTAACATCTTCGGTTTGACAAAAATATAAGCTGCGGTGTAATTCTTGTAAGACAATGAGTTTTGCACCTTGCTCGGCTGCTTTTTTTATACCCGCTATTGAGGCTGATAAGTTTTTCTCGTTGTCGCAGCTATTACTTTGTTGTACTAATGCAACCGTTAACGTCGAAGGGGATGTCATTACTGTGCTCCTGCTAGAAAGCCGTTGGGCAATTGCATGGTGATACAGTGCAAGCTGCCAAATTGTTCAATAATTGCTAAACAGTTAACTGCAATTATTTTATGTTCAGGGTATGCCTTTTGAATTTGTTGTACTGCAAGTTCATCGTTGTCATCATCATAAGTGGGTACTAATACCACATTATTAATAATTAAATAGTTAGCATAGGTAGCTGGTAAACGATTATTTTCACTATCAAAAACCGCTTTAGGCCACGGCAGTGCAATTAATTGATAAGGCTCATTTTGCAGTGTGGTAAAATGTTTTAGCTGGTTTTCCATGGCCGTTAAGGCTTGGTAATGTTCATCTTCTGGCTCGTCGCACTGCACATAGACAAGTGTATTGTTAGGAGCAAAACGAACCAAAGTATCAATGTGGCTATCTGTGTCATCGCCGGCTAAAAAGCCATGGTCAACCCATAAAAAACCGCTTGCGCCTAGGTGTTCAGTTAAATAGTTTTCTATATCTTTTTGGCTTAAGTGCGGGTTTCGATTCGGATTGAGCAAACATTCACGGGTGGTAAGTAACACGCCATGCTCATTAATTTCAATACCACCGCCTTCAAGTACCACACTATGTTGTTGATACTGTGCGCGGGTGCATAGTGATGTAACCAATTGACTATTTATTTTATTGTCTAACTCGCTGGCAAATTTATTACCCCAGCCGTTAAACGTAAAATCATGAATTTTTAAAGAGGTGGGGTTATTTATATCACCACAACTAAGTGGGCCGTGGTCGCGTGCCCAGGTATCATTAGTTGGTGTTATAACAAAATGTACCTTCTCTAAATTAATATTGGCATTTTGTAAACGATTTTGAATATGGGCTTTAAGGTTGATATCGTGAGCTACAATGATTAATTGTTGCTGGGCAACAATATGCGTAGCAAGTTGCAGATATACAGGTTCAACACGTGCTAAATTATCAGCCCAGTCAGTCTCTTTATGTGGCCAAGTTAGCATGACAGCATCTTGCTTAGCCCATTCTGGTAAAAGTCTAAAGTTCATGAAATTAATATAAAAATTGAAGTGTCGCTAGTTTAGCATTTTAGGCTCAGATGTCAGCTATTTCTCACTATCAGAATCGTTTTTACTTTGCTCTAATTGTTGTCTCTTTTTTAATTGCCTAGTTTGAGCATGTAAACTTGCTCTAACAACTAATTCTTGATCAGTATCTCGAATGGCTGTAAATAATAAAGTGTACTGATAATGCTCATCAGCGTGCTTTTCGATTGCAACGACTTGGGTATAACAATAAACGGCCGAAGCTTCATGATGTAGAAATAATTTGGTTTTAAATGCTTGGCCCATATCGTAGATAGAGGTTGTTGTAAAACGTAATCCACCACCACCATAACTGTCACACTGATTAACACTATCGTTAGCTTGTTCTGATGCCAAAATATGGCTCATAATCAAATCAATTTTTCTCGATTGAACTTGTAAAAAAGCAGCCAGCTCTTGTGCCATATCACCTAACCCACGAAGAGGGCGTAAAGAACTTTGCTCTAATTCGCTTACTTCGTTAGCAAGTTTAAATAAAGGTGGGATGTCATCTTCTAAATCGATTTGTGTTTTTGGGATCTGAGCGTTATCAACGGCAAATAAATTAACTTGTATTTTTTCGTCAATTTGAAAATATTGTTCAAACTCACTTATTTTTTCATTGTTCATTTATTTGTTCCAGTATAGTTAAACCTAAATCATTATATTAGCTAGGTAGTTACTAAATAGCTAGGTTTGATAGTATTTTAAAAATGTGAGAGCGTGTTGTTTATAATGAATTTTTTACTAAACGCAAAGAAAAAAGCGGCAAATATCATCCTGATATTTACCGCTTGGGTATTGATTTGTTTTAATGTACTACTTAAGTAGAGCGACCAATTCAGATAAATCTTTCACGATGTGATCAGGTTTTTTTGCTAATGGGTAAAGTGTTTTACCCGGGCGTGCAATAAATGTGGTTTGTAACCCGGCCTCTTTAGCACCTGCAACATCCCAACCATGTGCAGCCACCATCATGGCTTGATTTGGCTCAATGTTTAATTTTTTTATTACCCATTCATATGCACGAAGATCGGGTTTATAGATTTTAATATCTTCTATGCTATAGCGCGCATCAAAAAATGACATTAAACCTGCGTTTTCAAATTGTGTTTTAACACCATTATTTGACGAGTTAGTTAGGCTGACAAGTTTATACCCCATTGCTTTTAACTGAGTTAGGCCTGCTTTTACATCAGCATGAGGCGGTAAAGATAATAGAGGTGTAACAATGGCTGTTTTAGCTTGTTCGTTAGTAATCGCAATATTATTATTTTTAGCTACCATAGATAACGCAGCTACGCCTATTTGGCCAAAATCATGATAACTACCGCTCACAGTATCAACTAAAGAATGATGCAACATGGTTGAGAACCATAAAGGTAATAAATCTTCGCGGCCACCCAATGCTTTACCCACTGATTCACGCATAGAGGTTAAATCAAGGAGTGTTTCATTTACGTCAAAAATAAGTACTTTAGGTTTTTCACTATGCTGATGACCCTCATGGGCCTGTGAAATGCTCGGTACTATGCTCAATACCAGTGACAATGAAATAACTTTCAAAGATGAAATTAATGACATAAAGACTCCTATAAGAATCGTTTTATAAAGTAAATAATCACGGTGAAATTAACTAATAATGTAATTTTTAGTGCCGCAATATTATTCAAAAATAATAGTGATTCTCATTATATTGTTTTATTTAATTAAATAAAGGTTGCAAAACCGAAAGCTAGGTTCGAAAATATTAAATACTAATAAATCATGAAATATATTAAATGTATAACTTATCTGACTTAGAAACATTTATTGCTGTTGTTGAAAATAAAGGGGTTCTTGCCGCGGCTCGTCAGCAAGGTTTATCAGCGGCTACCGTGAGTCATCGACTGAGTAAACTAGAAAAAGAGCTCGCAACTGTGTTGGTATTTAGGGACAGTCGACGAGTGAGGTTATCCCCTGAAGGCCATGAATTTTATCGCAGAGTAGGTACTATTATTGAAGCCTTGCATGATGCGGAGCATAGTATTGGGGCACGAAGCTCATCGGTCAGTGGTTTATTACGAGTAACAATGCCTCCATGGATTTTCTCAAAATATGTTATGCCTAAACTAAATGAATTTGAAAGGTGTTACCCAAGCTTACAGTTAGATTTTTTAATTACTGATCATTTTGTTAATGTCGTAAACGACGCACAGGATGTCGCAATAAGGGTAGGGCAATTAACTGATTCAGGGTTAATCTCTCGCAAAATTGTTAATAATCATCGTATTTTATGCGCAGCCCCCAGTTACCTAGAAAAGTATTCAATGCCAACGACCTTAGCTGAACTTGCACAACATTATTGGGTGTGCTTACCTTGGCAGCGTCAATTAAAACTTTTTGATGAGAACAATAAAGTACAACAATTTAATGCTAATGTTCGCTTCACTATTTCAAATTCAGATAATATGACACAAGCAGCGATAGCAGGTCATGGGATTGCCATTAAATCTAAGATTGCCATTAATGATGACCTAACATCTGGAAGATTAGTTGAGGTTATGCCCGGGGCATTGGCACAAAATGACGCGCCGGTGTGGTTTTTAAGAGCACAAAATAGTTTAACCACACGTAAAACAGATGTGTTTTACGACTTTATGAAGTCGTTATTTTCGTAGCTTATAATGCTAACTTAAGTTGCTCTATTTGTGCATTGATCAACGCTATTTCACAGTGTTTATATGTAATGGCGGCTTTTGTGGCATTAGGCATTTTTAATATATACCGCCACTGACAACTTTGTTCAATAAACTTGTCGTAGCTTAATAAACTTTTTTTAAACAAAGGTAAAATTTGCGTGTTGCCAGTCGTTTGCTGATTTTCGGTAAGCTCGTAAGTGCGTTTTTCAATCCAGGTTGAGCGAATCCGCTTGGCGGTGTTTATGTCTGAATCTAAACATTGAATATAGCTTTTTGCTTGTGTCGGGCTGGCTGATTTTACTAAGCTACAATTTCCTTGTGCAAAAACAGATAAAGAGAAGAAATAACCAGCCACAGATAATATAAAAAAGGCTTTATTTTTTAGCATTATAATTAAACTCTAATATAAAGTGCGCGCCGCCTAATATGTTAGAGCGGTCAATTGTTAAAAGCCCATGATACGAAGTAACTAGGTCTGATACAATAGCCATCCCGACACCATGTCCATTTTCGTAAGTATCTAAACGGGTGCCACGGGTTAACAAGGTTTCTCTTTTATCTTCAGGGACGCCGGGGCCATCATCATGAATAGATATGATGAGTTTATTTTTTTGTTGAATATCGATGCTAACTTGTGAACGACATGCTTTGCATGCGTTATCGACTAAGTTGCCTAATAACTCCATTAAATCAGTTTGATCGCCTAGAAAATACGCTTGATCATTGCCAATAACATTAAAAATAATGTCTTTATCGCGATATACCTTGCTCATAGCATTTAAAATTGAATCGAGCACAGGTTTAATGGGCGTTTGTTTTTTCCAAGTATCGGATGCACCACTAGCTGCACGTTTTAATTGGTGCTCAATCATGACGTTTATACGATTAAGTTGCTCTTGTGCATCGGCGTCATTTGCTAAAGGACTCGATTTTAAAACGGCTAAAGGGGTTTTTAAAGCGTGAGCTAAATCACTTAATGAAGCTCTGTAACGCTCTTTTTGTCGTTGCTGAGATTCTAATAATAAATTTAAATCGGCTTTTATTGTTTGTAGTTCAACAGGGTATAAGCCCTTAATTTGTTGAATATCACCCGATTCAATGGCTTTTATTTCTTTATCAAGTCGTTGTAGGGGTCTTGCGCTCCAAATAAACCCGATTGCAATTAACCCAGCAATGGCAATACCCATTATAAACATCCAATCCATTAAGGTTTGTTTAAAACCATCCATTAACTTAACTAATGCATCGTTACGCTTTAATAGAATAAATTGAGTTTGTTCGTTTTTATCTATATTACCTAAAATAACAGTTAAACTTAGCTGCCAATAAACCGTATTATTATATGTCACTTGGCGATAATCAGCATCGCCGGCTTGAGGCTCAATATAATCAGGTACAAAGTTAACATTTACAGCTGATTCAGAGTGCCAAATAGCTTCGCTACCGCGATATATCATGGCATAGGTGTCAGAGTTTAAGCTGTTTAATTCTGGCGTTAAAATACTGCTGGGCATAATAATACCTTCATCAGTAATATCAACTTCAGAAATGAGGGAGTATAAATGGGTTTCGAGGTTTTTTTCTGTCGCATCAACTAGCGTTGTATAGTAAGCCTTACCTATCGAATAAAACAAAATAGGTAACGCAACTAACAAAACAAAGACAAGGATAAATCCTTGCCTTATTTTAAGAGATATTTTGTCGGTTACCACTGACTTTTTAGCCTATAACCTCGTCCACGAAGGGTTTCTACTGGATTTAATGTGCCCTCAGGGTCTAGCTTTTTACGTAAACGCAGTACAAATACTTCAATAACGTTCGAGTCTAAATCAAAGTCTTGATCGTAAATATGTTCGGTAAGTTCTGATTTAGAAATCACTTTTTGCGGATTAACCATTAAATATTCAAGCACTTTGTACTCGTAAGCGGTTAAAGTAAGCTCTTTATCATCTACCCACACCTGCTGCGAACGTGTATGTATTTTTATTGGGCCTGCCGTCATCTCTGGGTTTGCTTTACCTGCACTGCGACGAATTAATGCATTACAGCGCGCTATTAACTCTTCTACATGAAATGGCTTTGTTAAATAATCATCAGCACCGGCATCAAGACCTGCTACTTTATCTTGCCATCTATCGCGCGCTGTTAAAATTAAAATAGGGATAGTCACCCCTTGTGCACGGGCTTTATTAATAAGCTCAATGCCATCAATTTTAGGTAAACCTAAATCAACAACGGCCATATCCAGAGGATACTCAGTAATATGAAATAAACCTGCTTCACCGTCATGGCATAAATCAACGCTGTAACGCTCTTTTTCTAATGCATTACGTAAATTATCAGCTAAGTGTAAATCATCTTCAATTACTAAAATTCGCATTTATTGATCCTTTTTGACTTTGCCAGTCTTTTTATTAATTTGTAAATCAACTACATGGCCATCAGTTTTTAAAATTCGTACCGTGTAAAATTGTTTGTGTTCGGTAATTTTTAGGGTTTTCCCTTGCGTGCTTTTTTTTGCTAAAAAAACCGCTTTCTTTTTACTAACTTGCGTATTCTTATCATGGTTATTAACTGTATTTGCAGATAGCGGCACACTAAAGCTAAAAATACTAACTAAAACAAAAACAAAAACTGCGCGCATATCAACACTCCTAAAACAGACCCACCTAGTTTAAATAACTAAGTAGTTAAAATTCAAGTAAAAAATTCGAACAACATTTTACTTTGGTTATCTTATTTAATAAGCGGTGAACCAACACTGAATTAACTACTAAAACTTAGTAAACCTGATGGGGTTCAGTAATGCTATACACCCTACGAACATGGCGACAATAAAGATCACTTAACGTCCATTATAATGCTCTTTTTAAATAACAAAATTCACTCGTGTTGATAAAATATCTAAAACCTGCGTCATTTTTCGACATGTAAAAGATAAAATAGAGGAACCTGCAGTGGAAAAATGTTAGTCAGTGTATTTTACAGCAGTTATGAGGCGCTAGTGCATCATTTTTATTGTTGTTAATTTGGATAAAAGTGAATATTTAGCCTAAGTTAAATTTTATGCTGTTAACCAACGTAGATAAAGTATACAAGAGCCATGTTAAGTATAGATTTGCTTTATTTTGTAATAAATAAAGCGTTTAAGCTTAAGTTTACAGCAGTTGTTCATTTTTAAGTTGTAATTGCTTGAAAAGGCCTGTTAAACACTGGTAGAGTCGTGCACATTAAAAAAATAATAAGGTGTAGGTTAATGAGCGAAAACAGAGAACACTTTAGTTCAAAACTCGGGTTTATTCTTGCCGCGGCGGGGTCGGCTGTGGGTATAGGTAATTTGGTTGGTTTTCCGGTCTCTGCTACTAAAAATGGCGGCGGGGCATTTTTGCTGGTCTATGCCTTATTTGTTGCGTTTATCTGTTTGCCAGTCATGATGGCTGAAATGGCAATGGGACGTAATGCGCAAAAAGATCCACTCGGTGCCTATAAAGCACTGGCTGGCGAAAAAAGTAATTGGAAAATAGCTGGCTTTTTGGCAGTCCTCACCCCATTTATGATAGCGGTATTTTATATGGTTATTACGGTGTGGATTTTTGGTTACTTAAGCCAAACCTTATTTGGGAATTTAGATTTACTTGCAACGCCAAGTCACTTTGATAATTTTATAAATAGTTACACCGTATTTGGTTATATGGCGGTTGTTGTTTTAATTGTTAATCTGATTTTGCTAGGTGGGGTAAAACAAGGTATAGAAAAAGCAGCTAAGTTTTTAATGCCTGCTTTATTTGTTATGTTATTGGTTTTAGTCGGCTATGTATTAACGTTAGATAATGCAATGGCAGGTGTTAAGTATTACGTTATTCCTGATTTTTCAAAAATGAATGCGAGTGTTTTAAATGGCGCACTTAGCCAGGCATTCTTCTCGTTGTCGTTAGGTATGGGTATTTTAATGACTTATGCCTCTTATATTTCTAAAAAAGATGACATTGTTGGTAGTGCAAAAATGGTCGCAATAACCGATTCATTAGTCGCATTCGTTGCCGGCCTTATGGTGCTTCCAGCAATATTTAGCTTTGATCCATCAACTGATCCCACCAAGTTATCCGACTCATCTGTGTCGATGATTTTTGTTTACTTGCCAAAAATTTTATTAGCACTACAAAATGACATTGGCTACTTTGGTGCGTCGGCAGTGGCGTTTTCATTCTTTTTATTAGTATTTTTTGCTGCAATAACCTCATTAGTCTCTATTGTTGAAGTACCGACTGCGACCTTGTGCGATCGTAAAAATATTAGCCGTAAAAAAGCGTTGGGCATTTTAACTCTAGCAACAGGTTTGTTAACCGTGTTATGTACAATGTCGTTTGGTATGGTTGATTGGTTAACATCGATGACGTCTTATGGCAGTGGCTCAAAAAGCTTTTTTGATATTGTTTACGATGTGTTTTACGACACTATTTTGCCGCTAAACGGATTAATGGTGTGTTTATTTGTAATGTACCGATGGAAAAAAGCCCGTTTAACTGCAGAGTTAAGTCAAGGAGCACCAAATTATGCAGGTAGCTTAATTGAGCGTTATGTAAACTTTTCATTATCTACTTTCATACCTATCATACTGTTAGTTATTTTTATTAATACCGTAGCGACTAAGTTTTTTAATGTAAGCTTATTTGGTTTTTAATTTCACATAAAAATAACCTCAGTAATTGAAGTGTCAATTACTGAGGTTAGTGTGTATTAAGTATTTAAGAAGCCGCTAAAACCCCGATTTAAAACCACAATCAATCTTCAGCGCAACAAAAGCGACAACCTCTATTACTATGCCCAATTACACAATCGCTTAACAACGGTTGATTTTAAATCTAAGCTATTGATAGAGCGTTTGGTTTAATTATCGCAATACAAACGCTTAAACTCGGTAAGGTTAAAGTACACAAACAACGTTTAAAAAACGATTATGATTAGAGTATCAAGCCGTCTCAACTTAGCGTTTTATAAGTTGACTAAGTTAAGCGGGCAGGCTTGGTAGAGGAGCTCGATTTAATACGTTTATCATTGTTATATTTAAGGTTATTTTATTTCTTCGTCTTCTGGTAAGTATTTAAATAAACAAAAGATAGTGATTAAAATACTGACAAAGGTAATTCCCATTAAACCAAACACTTTAAAATTGACCCAAAAGTCGAGCGAAAAATTATAGGCAATATAAATATTCAATACAGCGATACCTGCTGTGATCATCACCCATAACAAATTTAAATTATTCCATAAAGGCTCAGGAATAATAACGGGTTGTGCTGATTCGTTCGCATTATCTAAAATAGTGGAAAGAGCTTTTTTAACTAAATTTTTGTTTAATACATATCGACTCACTAACAATGTCATGCTCAAGCCTGCATATATCATCGTTGCTTTCCATTTTATAAACTGCTCATCATGAAACACAATCGTTAAGGTCCCAAATACTGCAGCAATGGCAAAAAATATCCATTGTCTGGTCGGGACCTTTTTATATTTAATATAACTATAAGCAACTTGAATAAACGTAGTGCTAATTAATAGTGCAGTAGCCCAATAAATATCAACCAGTTTAAACACCGCAAAAAACAAAATCAGCGGAATATATTCAATTAATGCGTGCATATACGACCTAAATTATACAAAAGAAAAATCAACTGGTTTTTTACCACAATTTGAAAAATAAACAAGGTTGACTTAAGCCTTACTAAGCCTTAGCCTGCAGCACTTTACATTCTTTCTCACACATTACAGCTTTGTTTTGTGGGTATTTAGGAGCATTTTATGAATAAAGCACAATTAGTTACACAAATGGCGTCGCATAGTCATTCTACAAAAAAGGAAATGCAACAAGCCTTAACCAGTATTCAAAAGGTAATTACAATATCTTTATCGCAAGGGGATCAAGTACAAATCGCAGGGTTTGGTACATTTGCTTTAAGTTATTATCCGGCACGCAGTGGTCGTAATCCTCAAACGGGTGAGATTATAGAAATAGAAGGTGCCAATAAAGCGGTTTTTAAAAGCGCGAAAGCATTGAAAGATTTAGTGCAATAGTTAATATGAGTACTTATAAATAAGGGAATGAAGTGTCGTGTATATTTATGAACTCACAGGTCATTGTGGTGTGTGCTATACACAATTAATGGTTGTATATACGACTGATATACACGGCGAGTTTTAATATAATAAGGGCATAAATGCCCTTATTATATTAGTCAATTATAACTCTGTAGCCGCTTTCATTTGAGCAACAAAACGAGTTAATTGAGCGGTCATCGCAGGTAAATCATTTAAGTTATTTTCAATAATTTTTACTACTGCCGAACCTGAAATAGCCCCTGCAGCTCCTGCATTTAACGCCGCTTTTACATCTTCTGGTGTCGAGATACCAAATCCTAATAAAGCCGGTGCTGCGTGATATTCACTAAGCTTAGAAACAATATTACTTGCTGGCATTTGTGCTTTAGTATCTGTACCTGTTACGCCGGCGCGCGAGAGCAAATAGGTATAACCACGACCATAAGATGCACATTGACGCAGAGTATCGTCATCGGCATTAGGCGTTGCAATAAAAATAGGATCTATACCGTTGTCCATCGCCGCTTTTCTAAACATTTTAGATTCATGCAAAGGAACATCAGCCACTAAAATAGAATCAACACCGACCGCTTTTGCCTCTTTATAAAAGGTTTCAAGACCGCGCTTAAACACAAGGTTAGAGTAAAGTAATAAACCAATTGGAATATCGGCGTTATATTCACGAACTTCTTTAATGATATCAAAACAATCTTGGGTATTAATGCTCACTTCAAGTGCACGTATATTTGCAGCTTGTATCACGGGGCCATCAGCAATAGGATCGGAAAAAGGAATACCGAGTTCTAGCGCATCAGCTCCGCCATCAATCAGGCTTTTTATAATGGCAATACTTTGCTCTTTACCCGGATCGCCAATAGTTACAAAGGGAACAAACGCACCTTGGTTGTTATCTTTTAACTTGGCAAAAGTGCGATCGTAACGTTGCTCATTCACTTGGCTCATAATTTACCTCCTTGCGATAATACATTGTGTACGTGTGCTAAATCTTTATCGCCACGACCACTTAGATTGACCACTAAAATACTTTCTTCGGTTTGCTGCTCTGCGTACTTAAGTGCATAAGCAAGTGCATGACTTGATTCGAGTGCTGGAATAATCCCTTCGTTTTTCGCTAAAGCCTGAAATGCATCTAGGGCTTCGGTATCGGTAATACCCACATATTGGGCTCGGCCTGTTTCGTGCAAAAAGGCATGCTGTGGTCCAACCGCTGGGTAATCAAGTCCCGCCGAAACAGAATAAGACTCTTCTATTTGACCATCGTCATTTTGCATAATATAAGTGTATGTGCCATGTAAAATCCCTTTAGTACCTTTACAAATAGTGGCTCCGTGCTGGTTTGTATCAAGCCCTTTACCTGCAGGCTCCACACCAATAAGTTTTACACTAGGCTCGTCAATAAAGTCAGTAAACATGCCTATTGCATTAGAACCACCGCCTACACAGGCAAGCACAGCATCTGGTAAACGTCCTTCTGCGGCTAATATTTGTTGTTTCGCTTCTTCACCAATTATTTTTTGATATTCACGCACAATCGTAGGGAAAGGGTGGGGGCCTGCCGCGGTACCTAATAAGTAATGAGCTTCTTGGTAATTAGCAGACCAATCGCGTAATGCTTCATTTACCGCATCTTTTAAAGTGCCTGAGCCTGCGGTGACAGGAATGACTTCTGCACCCATTAACTTCATTCTAAATACATTAGGCTGTTGACGCTCAGCATCTTTAGCTCCCATGTAAATACGGCATTTTAAACCTAATAATGCACACGCCAGTGCAGTGGCTACACCATGTTGGCCAGCACCCGTTTCGGCAATAACTTCTTTTTTACCCATACGTTTTGTTAATAACGCTTGGCCTAATACTTGGTTTGTTTTATGTGCGCCACCATGAAGTAAATCTTCGCGCTTTAAATAAAGTTTAACTTTAGGGTTTTTTACTAAATTACGAGTGAGTGTAAGCGGCGTAGGGCGACCGGCATATTCATCGAGTAATTGAGTGAATTCTTTTTGAAACTCTGGATCTTGTTGTGCTTTATTGAATTCATTTTCTAACTGCTTTAACGCAGGGACGAGTAATTCTGGTACAAACATACCACCAAACTCACCAAAATAGGCTGGATTTTGCATTTTTACCTCAGTATTGTCTAATGCTGGTAAAAGCATTTTTTAATTTGTTAGGGCACTTTTTACCCGGTGAAAGCTCTACGCCCGAATTTAAATCTAAGCCTAGTGCGCCTTGATAAAGTGCATCTTTAATATTGTCTGAATTTAGTCCACCAGCGAGCATAAACTCGGTACTGGCCGTTTTCAGTAATGACCAGTCAAAAGCGATACCTGTACCGCCAGCTTGGCTATCACTGTGGGTGTCGTATAAATGACGGTCTACCCCAGCAACAGGTGCGGGTAAAGAGTCTTTTATAGCCTGCGCCTTCCATATTTCGCAGTGCTTTGGTATTGCCTGACGCAAAAGAGCAATATAGCTGGCATCTTCTTGTCCGTGCAGTTGCACGGCTGCTAAATTAAGAGTATTTGCATAATGTGCCACGTTTTCTATTTCGTTATTAACAAATACACCTACATATTTAAGGCTTGTTGCATCAACAATCGTTTTTGCTTGTTCAAGTGATACATTGCGCGGTGATTTTTCATGAAAAATAAGCCCACCAAACACTGCGCCGCTATTATAAGCTGCTTGTGCATCGGTTGGGGAAGTTAATCCGCAAACTTTATTTTCACCTAAAATAACTTTACGACACGCTTGCTCTAAGTTATTTTCGGCCATTAAAGAACTACCTATTAAAAAGCCATCGCATAAAGGTGCTAAACGTTTTACATCTTTGTGGGTATAAATACCCGACTCAGATATAACAACTTTATCTTTTGGGATCAGTGTTCGTAAACGCTCGGTGGTGGCTAAGTTTGTACTTAAATCACGCAGATCACGGTTATTTATACCGATAATTTGTGCGTTTAAGTTAAGTGCGCGCGCGACTTCTTCTTCGTTACTTACTTCGGTCAGCACCGACATATTAAGCGAATCGGCTACACGGTGTAATGCTTTATATTGTTCGTCATCTAATACCGATAACATTAATAAAATCGCATCACCGCCGTAAATACGCGCCATATAAACTTGGTATTCGTCAATAAAAAAATCTTTACATATTAAAGGCTGATCTACCTGACTTCGGACAAATTCTAAGTAATCAAAACTCCCCTGAAAGTACTTTTCATCCGTGAGTACGCTCATACAGCTTGCATGTTGTTTATATGCTTGGGTTATTTCGACTAAATCAAATGGTTCACGGATCAAACCTTTAGATGGCGAAGCTTTTTTGCACTCTAAAATAAATTGTGTACCAGGTGCAGCTAGTGCTTGATAAAAACTACGTGTTGTCGGCACAGCTTGATCTTTAAAGCTTGCCAGAGGACGTTGTTTTTTACGTTCAATAAGCTCTAATTTTTTATCGGCTACAATTTTGTCTAGCACATTAGCCATTACTTACCTCAATTATTTTATTTAGTGTATCCATTGCTTTTCCTGAACTCAGTAGGGCTTTTACTTGTGCAGCACCTTCTTTTAAAGAGTTTACTTTTTCACTTAAATACAGTAATGCCCCTACATTGGCAATAATAGCGGCATTATGTGCCGGTGTCCCTTTGCCTTGCAAAATAGCTAAGCTTGCATCGGCGTTGTATTGTGGGCCTTCACCAGCTAGTTGTTCAAGTGAATAGTTTGCAAGGTCGAAATCATCTGGGTTTAACGTATACTGAGTTATTTCGCCATGTTTAAGTTCAACAACTTGCGTTGGGCCATGCAAAGCGATTTCATCGGTACCAGAGCCATGTACAATCATTGCTCGTTGCGTCCCTAAGGTTTTTAAAGTTTGCGCCATCGGTAAACATAAACTTGCATCATACACGCCAAGTAATTGAACCTGTGGAGCAGCTGGATTGGCTAAGGGACCTAATATATTAAAAATGGTGCGGGTTTTTAAAGTGGTACGTACACCCATCGCATGGCGTACACCACTGTGATAATGCGGAGCAAACAAAAACGTAAAGTGTGTTTGCGCTAAACATTGTGCGGCTTGCTCAGGCTGCATATCAATATTAATACCCAATGCCATTAATAAGTCAGCAGATCCTGAGTTACTAGAGACACTACGATTACCATGCTTGACCATATTAATTCCCGCTGCAGCGGCAACAATTGCAGCGGTGGTGCTTATATTAATAGTATTAGAACCATCACCACCTGTACCACAACTATCAGCAAGTTGAGTGCATTGGGTATTAAATGCTTTAGCGTTTTTTCGCATAGACGCTGCTGCACCCGCTATTTCATCACTCACTTCGCCTTTAATTTTTAATGCTATAAGTAAAGCACTAAGCTCTATTTCGCTCATATTACCTTGCATTATTTGATCAAATAATGCGGTGGATTGTTCATACGAAAGCGACGTTTTATTGCTAAGTTGTTCGATTGCTTCAGGTGCCGTTATATTCATGTTATCAATCATATTAACCTCTTATTGAGCACGCGTTAAATAGGTAATGCTTTGTTCAAGCAGTTTTGCACCATTAGGCGTCAGTATTGATTCTGGGTGAAACTGATAACCAAGTACCGTGTCTTCATGATGGTAAATCGCCATCGGAATATCTTCATAATGCGCAATAATATCAATGTTTTGAGGTACTTTTGTTGCCATAAGTGAATGATAGCGCGCGACGGGCATCGTAGTGCCCATATCGGCAAATACAGGATGCGGGCTTAAGGTAATCGTTGACGATTTTCCATGCACGGTTTCGCCTGCATGGCCTATTACTCCACCATAGCTTTGTGTTAATGCTTGTTGCCCTAAGCAAATTCCTAGCATGGGGAACTTACCTTTACATAGCTCAATTAGTTGCATTAAACATCCAGCATCGCTAGGTGTACCAGGGCCTGGTGAAAGAACTAATAATACGTCACTTTGCTCTTGTTGCATTTTATCAAAAATGACTTGGGCAGCGATATTATTACGATAAACAACAAGCTCACAGCCTAGTAATGACAGTTCATCAACTAAGTTATAACTAAAAGAATCAAAGTTATCTAAAAAGTAAATTTTAATAGGTTTGATTGTGCTCATCTTAACGCGCCTCGTAAGTTGATTTTATTGCATTTATCACAGCTTGCGCTTTGGCTTGAGTTTCATTTGCTTCAGATTGCGGATCAGAGTCAAACACAACCCCAGCACCAGCTTGTACATAGGCTGTATTATTTTTTACGAACGCTGAGCGGATAACAATACAGCTATCCATTGCGCCATCACCGGTTAAATAACCTACGGCCCCGCCATAACTTCCTCTGCGCTTGCCTTCGGTTTTACGCACTAGCTGAGCAGCACGAACTTTAGGTGCGCCGACCAATGTGCCCATATTCATACAGGCTTGATATGCATGCAACGCATCTAACTCAGGTTTGAGTGTTCCAACTACACGCGACACTAAATGCATAACCTGAGAATAACGGTCTACTTTTAATAACTCTTTTGCATGGCGAGTACCCGGTACACTAATTCGGGCAACATCATTACGCGCTAAATCAACCAACATTAAATGCTCAGCACGTTCTTTTTGATCATTACGAAGCTCAAGTTCTATTCGGCTATCTAAATCAGGATTTATTTCTCCACTAGCAAATTTGCCACGAGGACGTGTCCCAGCAATGGGGTAAACTTCAACTTGTTGGGTTTCAACAGAGTATTTAAGTGCCGATTCAGGTGAGGCACCAAACAATGCAAAGTCTTCATCGCGCATATAAAACATATATGGACTTGGATTTTGCTGTTTTAATTTACTATAGGCATGTAGCGAGTCTGCACAAGGCAGTGAAAATGTACGCGATGGCACAACTTGAAATATATCACCATCAACAATATTCTTTTTTAATGCAACCACTTGCTCGCAATAGGTTGCATCAGAAATATCAACACTTACCTCACACGGACCGGTTTGAGAAGAGGCCGTGTAAGGCGGTGTGCTGTCACATAAATGATTTAAATGCTCTAACTGTTTACCTACTTCAAAACAATTTGCATGAACATCAGGGCCATTAAATACATTGCCAATAAGTTCGGTGGTTTGTTTTTGATGGTCGATCACCACTAATGTTTCAGCTAAATAAAATACATAATCAGGGCAGCTGTTTTCACCATCGGGTACCGGCATTAACTGTTCGAAGTTTGCCACCATGTCGTAGGCAAATACGCCACCTAAAAATAATGAAAACGGGTTGTCGGTGGTGCTTTTTATACTATTAATACATGTGCGTAATGCGCTAAATGCATTATCTGCAACCAATTTACTTGCTTCGTCAATACCTTCACTGTTGTTATTGTATGTCAGTGTTAGCACCGTGTCATTAAGCTCTGTGGTGCAGTTTTTAACATGACTTTGCAAGTAGCTAAGTAACTGCTGACCATTATTAGATTGTGCAGTAATGGTGACATTTTTACCTTGGCACACAATTCGCAATGCACAATCTACTAAAATTAAGCTTTTTACACTGTCTTTAGAATCTATTTCGGCCGATTCTAATAAAAGCGAATTAGGCTTGTTGAGTGCGCCATACAAAGCAAGAGGACTACTAATATAGTTACGTACTTGCGTAATGCTGGTTACTTCGCCTGGTGTTGTAGTTATATGACTAAAAATCAAACCTCATTCCCTCAAAAAATTAAACCCCACAATGCGGTGCAGTGCGGGGTTTGAATAACGTGGTGTATATTACATACAGGTTATTGCTTCCGCATTAATGCAGACGCCACCAACAATGTGTATGAGTAAGACCGTTATTCATGTATTTCTGCCTCAAAATATATTAATAAAATTTAGTTATAAAAAAACCCGCAAATTTGCGGGTTTTGAATTTTGTTTAGACACGACAATTCATCACCCGAAATTACGAGTGCCACCACCAAATTGTGATATGAATTGAATTTATCATTTGTTTTTAATTCTTTATGTGTCTTAAGTGGCTACAGTAAAGCGTATCTTGTGCTTTAGTGTCAAGTGTTTATTTAAAACAATTTTGTTAAAAAACTTGTTATAATAACAATTAAACCACTAAGCCCTAATTTTAAGCAGTTTTGTTTTGATAAAATACGATTTACATAGCCATACAACACACTCAGATGGGCAACTTACGGTAGAAGAGCTATTGCTTCGCGCAGTAGAAAAAAACATAGATGTTTTTGCCATCACCGATCACGATACCATCGCAGCGGTTAAACCCGCTAAAGCGTTTATTGCCTCGCAACAACTTCCGTTATCATTGATAAGCGGGGTTGAAATATCGACAAAGTGGGAAAGTTTCGAAATACATATTGTAGGGTTAAATATTGACGTAGATAACAATGCGCTTACCGAGCTGTTATCAATACAACAACAAAAAAGGCAAATTAGGGCGCAAGAAATAGGGCGCAGGCTTGAAAAAAATGGTTTTGATGGCATCTATCAACAAGCCCAAGCCTTAGCACAAGATGCTCAAATAACCCGTGCACATTTTGCACGAGCATTGATTGAGCGTGGGGTAGCTAAAAATTTCCCAGGGGTTTTTAAAAAGTATTTGGGCCGCGGTAAAACAGGTTACGTACCAAGCAATTGGTGTGATATGCAAACAGCCATTGCTGCTATCCATGCCAGTGGTGGACAAGCCGTTATGGCGCATCCAGCCCGGTACCAAATGTCTAATAAATGGTTACGGAAACTGTTAACGCAATTTAAAAATGATGGCGGGGATGCGATGGAAGTAGCGCAACCACAACAAGCGCCAACAGAAAGACAATTTTTAGGTGAACTAAGTCGTGAATATAATTTACTTTGTTCGCAAGGTTCTGATTTTCATTTTCCGACAACTTACTTAGAACTCGGTAAAAACTTATATTTACCAAAGGATTGCCAAGGTGTATGGCAATTATGGCAAGCACAAGAGGGCATTTAAGCATGAGTCAATTATTTCATATTCATCCAGATAATCCGCAACCTAGATTAATTAAGCAAGCGGTCGATATTATCAAGCAAGGCGGTGTGGTGGTGTACCCTACCGATTCTGGCTATGCTATAGGCTGTAATCTGGGTAATAAACAAGCCAAAGAGCGAATTGAACGTATACGTGGTATTGAAAAACATCATAACTTCACATTAGTGTGCCGCGATCTATCTGAGCTGGCCACTTATGCTCGTGTAGATAACCAGTTATTTCGGTTAATAAAAAATAATACACCTGGGCCTTATACGTTTATTTTTAAAGGCACAAAAGAAGTGCCTAAACGTTTATTAAACGAAAAGAAAAAAACCATTGGTATGCGTGTAATTGAACACCCAATAGCATGTGCGTTATTACAAGAATTAGGCGAACCTTTAATGTCGTGTTCGTTGATTTTACCCGGTGAAGAATTTACCGAATCTGATCCTGACGATATACTGACGCGATTAGATAAACATGTCGATTTGATTATCCATGGCGGCTACTTAGCCGAGCAAGCAACCACCGTAATCGATTTATCAGAAGACGATATTAATATTTTACGTGTAGGTTGTGGTGATACATCCCCTTTTGAGTAGGTTATATGTGTCCAACTGACGCCTCTATTGTGACAAAAAAAGTAAATGAGCCTGCGCAGGTAAAACTGCCGCTGGCTTTTTTGCATGGTAAAGCGGTCGTCGACAAGCCACAAGATTTATATATTCCCCCTGATGCGTTAGAAGTCATTTTAGAAACATTTGAAGGCCCTTTGGACCTGCTGTTGTATTTAATTAAAAAGCACAAATTAGATATACTTGATCTGTCTATTTTTAGTATTACAGAACAATACGTGCACTATGTAGAAATGATGGGCGAGTTTCAATTAGAGCTTGCGGGCGAATATTTAGTGATGGCTGCCTTATTAGCGCAAATTAAATCACGATTATTGTTACCGGTGCACGAAGAGCTTGAGGAAGAAGAAGACCCACGAGTTGAACTGATCAAGCGATTACAAGAATACGAGCAATTTAAAACGGCAGCAGAAAACCTTGATGTGATAGATAGAGTTGGACGAGATATTTTTATTGCTCATGCTGTGCTACCTACAGCAACAAGTGAAACAATAACGCAGCCCGATATAGCACTTAAAGATTTAATGATCGCATTAAGTGAGGTTATGGCTAGGGCAAAAACTCTGCAAAGTCATCAAATTAGCGCAGAGGTCTTATCGACAAGAGAACGTATGAGCCAAATTTTACAACGTTTGTCGAATGCACCAGAGCCGGTTGTTTTTAGCGAATTATTTAGTATTAATGAAGGGCGAAGTGGCGTTGTGGTGAGTTTTATTGCCATACTTGAGCTGATCAAAGAGGGGCTTATTAGTTGCTTACAAGTTAACAGTGAAAGTTTAATTTATGTCAGTTTGAACGATGAGAATAAATAAGATTTCTTTAGACACTAAAAAGCCAACGTTAATGTTGGCTTTTTGTATTTTCACAAGCGCTTAGCTTGCTTTTAACCATTTTACAAAATCACGAGCATCTGATGCTTTTTGAAATAATGTATTTTTTAAGCCTTGCGTATCACTAAAGATAACACGTTGCTTGTTAACCGAAATTGATTGCACCGGATGGGCAATTTGGATCATAGATCCGTTATATTTATAAGACATAATAAAACTCACTTTATTCTTGTTATCTAATTTTGCTAATTTTTAGCACCAATAATTAGATGACCATGTTGTGTTTAGCTTCATTACAGTGTTGACGATCTTTATGACACTTTTGCGATGATTGATAAAAAATAAATCATCATGTATTAATCGGGGTTCTCGCCGTACAATAACTTAGCTTTTGAATATACGTTTTGCGGGGATTACTGGATCAGGGTAAAAAGGTAACCGCTACGGTTTTTTAAAACCAGAGAGGGAATTTACCTTTAATAAAAGTGATATGCAAGCTATTTTATCATTTTATTATAATTAAATTATCAACATGTGTTAAAAGGTATTTATGCATTACATTATTATTAGTGATATTTATGGATTAACAAGTCACTTAAATGAGTTTTGTACTGATTTAAATAGCGCTTGTACAATTATAAGCCCGTACAGTAAAACAATACAAGGCATTGAAAATGAAGCTGATTATTATAATGAGTTTATAAAGCAATGTACTCACCCTGGTTATACTAATAAAGTACTTAACTGTTTTAATTCGCTCACTGAACAGAGCATATGTATTGCGTTTAGTGCTGGGGCAAGTGCTGCTTGGCGTGCGCAGTTATTAACAACAAATGCACACCTTAAAAAAATAATCGGTTTTTATCCTTCAAAAATACGCGATGATGTTGCGCTCGATGCGAAGATACCTTGTGAATTTATTTTTGCTCAATCTGAACACCATTTTAATGTTGTGCAGGTAATGTCAAAATTGAGCAGTAAATCCTTAGTGCACTGCACTAAAGCAGATTACTTACATGGTTTTATGAACCCGAAATCGGAAAATTATAATGCACAAGCTTATCGTGAGTATCTGCACTATTTATGTAGTTTAAAGTAAATTGAGTTGCTCTTTTGTGATCGTAGGGAAGTCGGTGCGTTTATTGTATTTATTATATAACAGTGAAAACACATTACTTTTAGAGAGTTTATCCAGTGAACTAATAAATTGTTTGGCAGTTGAGCGAGCTGGCCTGCAACATAATTGATAGCTCGCAATCACCTGTGCAACGGTTTTATTTTGTTGTCGTAAAAGTAAATCAACTTCTACAAAGTAGGCTGCACCACTCCAATAAACTCGTTGTTGAGCTCGTTGTCTCCACATATCTGCTGACAGTTTATTTAAAGGTTGTTGTTTAGTTTTCGTTTGTAAACGTGCTCGTTCAAATCCTGCATTTAAGCGTTGTACAAATTCAGCTTGGGTAATAACCTGATTATCTCGCATAATGACATTTTGCATATAACTGGCAAATCCTTCGCTTAACCAAAAACCAGTATAGGGCAATAAAGGCAAATAAAGGTGAGATAGCTCATGATATAAAGTCCAATCACGAGTAAATGCATTTAAACTTGCATACCGATCAATATGTAATTCTAGTCCATCGGGGTTGGTACGTTTAACTTTAGCCCAAGGAACTGGTTCGAATGCAACATAACGTGGTTTTAAATAAATAGGTAATTGTGTTTGCTTTAAAGGCCCTAGCGTATTTTGTGTTTTTTCAATACTTTGATTAATCCATAAAGTGATTTTTTGTTGCCCCGCTTGAGACAATGAAGATAAATTATGTAAGGTCGCCTCAAGCGCACACACGTGTAAAGGTATAAGCAACAATAAAACAAATAGTAATTTCATAAGTATTCATTACGTTTTACGCAAAGTTAATACATTAGACCTTGTGATTCATCAAAATTATTCAAATAAATCGTGCTTATGTTGTTTTTAAAAATTTATACTATGGCCGATATTACTTTATTAATCCCTGGTATTGTCGTTTAGACAGTGAGTCGCTACTTTCTCTTGGTGATCGTACAGGTTTGTCTGTTGATTATATGCTTTGCTTTAATCTTTGAATGTTAGCGTGTCTGTTACTTTAAAAATGAGTAAAAAATAGAGATAAAATGGTGCGAAAAATTTATATTTTGCACGCATATAGCGCGAGCCACTTTATTCAAACGATCATTAATATTGTAAAGCACTGAATTTAAATGGTTTTTAATTTAATGCTGTACTGGCATTGATATTGCTTTAATAATCAGGTACTCCATACAATGTGTTTTTCCAGACGAAGACGTCTACCCAATTACTTTGCAAAAAGTAATTGAGTAGGCGTTTTTTTTTGCTTAAAAAATAACGACTATCGTCGTATGAGATTAAGTAACACTTAAACATAATTAACAAAAAACGGTAGGGGCTGAATATGAATAGTGCGAAGTGTTAAAAATTGATAGAAATCCATTTATTGCTATTAGTGCAATAAATATCATTAATAAAACGACTTTACTCCTATATATTACATGTGTGTAATCTGTTTTTATTGCACTTAGTTGGTGCGGTATTTATTTTTTAAATGTGTTTTTTTATTGTTTTATTTTAAATTGGTGCAGGCTTAAATAATTATTGCGAAGATAGATTAATTTAGTAAAACATCGCAATGATACTTGATGAAAGTGCGAACAACCCCATGTCATATCCAAGTAGTCATTTTTTATAAAAGCGAAAGTTAAATCAAACTAATGCGTGTAATTCTACTTTTAACGATTGAATCTACATTTAGCCATTGAGCTACTAGCTTAAAGTACACGCTTAAACGCTTTTAATTAAACGGGTAATAGGAGAGGGCATGAAATACATTAGTCATGAAGACAACACGTTAGTAATGAATGAGACAGCATTACCGCAAGTAAAAGATAACGAAGTATTGGTTAAAGTTGCTGCCATTGGCGTTAACAGAGCTGATTGTATGCAGCGCCAAGGTAAATACCCCGCACCAAAAGGTGATAGTCCTATTCTTGGGTTAGAATGTGCAGGAGAGGTTGTTGAGATAGGCGTAGATGTAGATAAAGCGTGGCTAAATAAACGTGTGTTTACCTTATGCGCAGGTGGCGCTTACAGTGAATATGTTGCTGTAGATGCACTGCAATTAATGCCTTTACCTGATAATATTAGTATGGTTGAAGGCGCTGCCATCAGTGAAGTGTACCTCACTGCTTATGGTGCATTATTTGGGCTAGGTAAATTAGCGCAAGGTGAGACTGCTTTAATTCATGCCGGAGCCAGTGGCGTTGGTGGCGCTGCAATACAAATGGCAAAAAGTGTAGGGGCAAACGTGGTTATCACCGCCGGGAGTGATGAAAAGTGTGCCCATGCAAAGGCATTAGGCGCTGATCATACAATCAATTATCGCACGACAGATTTTGTTGACTATATGCAAAAAAATAAGCTGAGCGCAAATGTCATTGTTGACCCAGTAGCAGGGCGTTACCTAAATAAAAATGCCGCCATTGCTGCTATGGATTGCCAAATTATCATGTTAGCATTTTTAGATGGCCGTTACAGTGAAGTAGACTTTGCTTTATTATTGGCTAAGCGAATATCATTTCATGCATCAACCTTAAGAAATCGTAGTATTGAGTATAAGCGTAAGTTACGTAATGACTTTATGAAACGTTTTTATCAACAGTTAGTAGATAAAGTATTTGATTTCAATGTCTATAAAACAGTGGCTTGGCAACAAGCTAGCCAAGCACATGATATATTAGAAGCCAATGAAAATGCAGGCAAGGTCGTGTTAGTTACCTCTTGATAAGTTTTTATTTTAAAGGGTTTTTATTTAATGGTAGCGCCCATATAAACTAGAGTAATTAGCACAAGTAATTTATAAAAGGTCAAATATGAATCCGATTATCGCGATTTTACAAGAGCATAATGTAAGCAACGAACAAGTAACATCTTTATTTGAAGCATTTAGTGAAAACCCAATGCTAGCCATGGCACAAATTCAAACGTTAGGAATTGCACCTGAAAAACTACAGCAGTTAATGGCTGTTGTGATGACTCAACCTCACTTAATTAAAGAAGCAACAGATGAGCTTGGTTTAGATTTTGAGAAAGTGAAAGAAGCAAAAGAAAAGTTAAATCAATAGCATAAATAGTATCTGCAATTGAAATGCAGTATTTTGTTACGTTAAAAAAGGCTGATTGTTCAGCCTTTTTTATGGGTGACCTATGTTATAAAAACTCAATATTAACCATGCTATTTGCATCTAAACTCGCCGATTGTGCGGGTAAGATTATTAAGCAATTTGCTTGGCTTATTGATGATAAAACCCCTGAGCCTTGTTTTGCCAACGGGGTGACGAGTAATTCACCACTTTCAGATACCTCGGCGATAGCACGTTGAAAGTCGGTTCTACCTGGGCGTTTTTTAATGCGTGTTGTGGCTTTAGCACTAAAACGCATTTTTTTAGCTATCTGCGTCTGTGCTGCAAGCTTTTCAAGAGCCGGCACAACGAGCTGTTTAAACGTAATAGTGGCAGATACTGGGTTACCGGGTAGGCCAAAAAAGTAACTATTTGGAAGTTTACCAAAAGCAAAAGGCTTGCCGGGTTTCATGGCTATTTTCCAAAAATTAATGCGACCTATTTGTTCTAATACTTCTTTAGTAAAATCAGCCTCGCCAACCGAGACCCCCCCTGAGCTTATAACCGCGTCGGCTTGCGTATCTGCGGTGTTAAACGCCTCTGTGATCAATGCTTTATCGTCTGGGATTATTCCTAAATCAATGACTTCTGCGCCAAGTGATTTTAATGACGTTATAAGCACGGCACGGTTGCTTTCGAAAATAGCACCTGGTTTTAACGTTTCGCCTGGGTACGTTAATTCGTTACCCGTTGAAAATACGGCTACTTTCACTTTTTTAAACACACTGACAGTGGCTATACCTAGTGAGGCGAGTAAACCTATATCGGTTGTTTTTAGCTTACAGCCTTTAGCTAATACCACTTGATTAAGTGCAATATCTTCACCGGCAAAACGGACGTTTTCGTTAATTTTTGGTTGGGCTGTAATCGTAATATTATCGTTATCAACACTGGTATTTTCTTGCATTACTACCGCATTAGCCCCTTGCGGTAATGCGGCTCCGGTCATGATACGCACACACTGTCCTGGTGAGAGTTTATCTGAGTAGGTATCGCCAGCAAACACCGCACCGACTTGTTTATAAACCAAATTGTCAGGTTGTATGCACAAAGCATAGCCATCCATTGCAGAATTATTGTAAGCAGGTACATTTAGTGTAGAAACAATGTCAGTACTCAATATTCTTTCTAAACAGTCATGTATATCAAGGGTTTCTTGTAATGTCGTGGCCGAAATACTGTTGAGGATATTGCTAATTGCTTGCTCTACGGGCAATAAACCGGGTGCATTACACACATCGTTCATATATATTGCTTCTTTAAATTAATTTATTAAAACAATACTTACAATGGCAAAGGTTTACAATACATTACTCGGTTATTTTTTGTTAGTAAGCAGTGTGTTAGGGTGTGATTTACAGGCTAAAGAAGTGCTTCATATTGCGGTGGCGAGTAACTTTAAACCCGCACTTAAAACCCTGTTAAGTAACGGGGCTTTACCGCAATTTGAAATAAAAATGTCAGCAGCTTCAAGTGGTGTTTTATTTTCACAAATTATGCATGGCGCACCTTTTGATATTTTTCTTTCAGCTGACGAAGAACGCGCGCAGGCCCTAATTGCAAATCAGCGTGCTGCACACGCTAGTTTAGTAACGTATGCACAAGGGCAATTGGCTCTTTGGCAGCCAACTAGCCCATTGCAAGGTAACAAAATGGCAATTGCGAATCCTCGCTTTTCGCCCTACGGCAAAGCAGCCAAAGCTTTTTTAGAACACAGTTTTAGTGCTTCATTTGAGTATGTATATGGCAGTAATATTACCCATGCGTTTCAATTTGTAGACAGTGGTAATGCCAGTAAAGGCATAGTGGCTTACTCATCACTTATTAGCGCTTATGAGAAAACAAACAACAATAAATACAAAGAGTATCAATTGCTTGACGAAAAAAAATATCCGGCAATTTTACAACAAGGCGTTATTTTAAATTCAGCAAATCAACAAGCCGCACAACAGTTTATGGACTTTTTAATGAGCGAAAGCAGCCAACAGTCCTTAGTTAAACTAGGGTATAAAATAAAGCGTCATGATGTTACAAAGTGATATTACAGCATTGTGGCTAACCATTAAGCTTGCACTAATAACCTCTTGTATTTTATTAGTATTTTGTATGCCTGTAGCCTATAAGTTAAGTTATTATAATGGGCGTTTTAAAGCATTGATCGAGGCGTTAATAGCAATGCCTTTAGTGCTGCCACCCACCTTATTGGGCTTTTATTTATTGGTTTTGTTTTCGCCAGATCATGCGTTTGGCCAATTCTGGTTTTGGTTAACCGGCTCGCCATTGGCATTTAGTTTTCAAGGTGTAGTAATCGCATCTTTATTTTACTCATTGCCATTTGTTATGCAGCCATTGCTAGCTGGGTTTAAGCAAGTTAATAGCACCTACAACGAAGCCGCTATGGCATTGGGCCTAAATGGTATTACACGGTTTTTTTATTTGGTATTGCCTTTATTAAAACCAAGTATTTTAAGCGCTTTTGCGCTGGGTTTTGCCCATACTTTAGGGGAGTTTGGTTTAGCGTTAATGATTGGTGGTAATATTGTTGGCGAAACCCAAGTGGTGTCGATAGCCTTGTATGATCATGTTGAGTCACTTGATTATAGCGCAGCACATCAGCTGTCTTTAGTGTTACTAGGGTTGTCGTTTTTCTCGTTAGTTATGTTGTTTAAATTTAATAAACAAGCGATAGGTAAGTGATAGTAAAATTATGATACTAAAATTATTTAAAGCGCTTGAGCAATTTAATCTAGATATTAATTTAGACCTTTACAAAGCCAAAATAATCGGTGTGTTTGGCCCGTCAGGTTCTGGAAAATCAACACTTTTACGGTGTATTTCTGGGCTTGAAAAGCACCAGTTTGTTAAAATTGATAACCAGGTTTTATCAGATGTCGCCATTGATAAGCGCGGTATTGCTTTACAATTGCAAGCGTGTCCGCTATTTCCACATTTAGATGTGGCCGGCAATTTAAACTTTATTTTTAAACACACAAAACAACAAAACACAGTCAGTATTGCCGAGGTAGTGAATCGACTTGGTTTACATGATTTGCTTGAGCGTAAAATAGATAATTTATCTGGGGGTGAAAAGCAACGAGTTGTGTTTGCCCGTACCCTATTAACAGGGCAAAAAACTATTCTACTTGATGAGCCTTTTAGCGCGTTAGATTGGCAGGCCCGTTATCAAACACTAAAAGCTTTAATAGATTTTTCAATTGATTACGATATTCGATTTGTCATTGTCAGTCATTCGTTAAAGGAACTTGTTTATTGTTGTGATACCTTAGTGCAATTACAATTAGGGCACGTGGTTAACGCAGGTGAACTGTCGCAAGTTGTTAAGTCATTAGATAAGCAAACCTATACGAAATACAACATTATTCATTGTGAGTCTATACAGCGTGTTGAGCAATACAACATGTATCGTATGTTCCTCACTAATAGTGAGCAATCATTAGTTGTTTCAAAAGCCACGGCTGAATTAGGTAAACGATTAGTGATCCCAAGTTCAGGTATCACTATTGGCCTCAAGCACTCGGGTATATATGAATTTAATACGTTAGTTGCACGCTTAGTTGAGTGGGAAATTCATGATAATGACTGTTATTTAACTCTCACCGTGGATGGCCAAGATTTATATTGTCAGTTACCCCTAATCGTATGGGATAAAACCCCTTTAAGTATCGGTGATGATGTACTGGCCACCGTGCAGCTAGAGAGCTAACTGCACACACTGCATTGGGGGCTTTTAGTAATTTTAAATTTATTAAAGCTCATACTGAGTGCATCAAGTAACAACAAATGTTCGCTTAACCCACAGGGTAACCCCGCTAATATTTTTACTGCTTCGGTGGCTTGTACGCTGCCTATCAAGCCGACAACAGGCGACAACACGCCCGATTCGGAACAACTTTGGCTTTGTCCGCTAATAAATTGTGAAATACAGCCATAGCAATGACTATCAGGTTGCATAGTAAAACAAGCAACATGACCTTCCATGCGTATTGCAGAGCCTGAAACTAATGGTTTTTTATATTTAAAGCACAATTCATTCAATAAGTTACGAGTTTCTAAATTATCGCTACAGTCAATAATAATATCAGCTCGGCAGATTAATTCTTCATGATGTGAATCGTCGGACAGCGCGTGAGTGAGTGCATTAATGGTTATTTCACTATTGAGTTGATTTAGCTGTTGTTTGGCGGCTTCACACTTAGATTGGTTTACATGTTGCTCGTTAAATAATATTTGGCGCTGTAAATTGTGTGATTCAATTATATCGTTGTCTATCAAAGTCAGTTCGCCCACACCCGATGCTGTGAGGTATTGCGCTACAGCGCAGCCTAACCCGCCGACACCTAAAATGACAGCATGACTTTGCCATAACCTTTCTTGTCCCGCTATATCGAGACTAGGCAGCATGATATGACGCGAATAGCGTAGTTGTTGTTGGTACGTTAAAGGGGGCTTGTTCATGGTAGTCCTTATTTTTTATGCACCATAACAATTAGCCCAAACTTAGAGCAAGGTGTTTTATAATTTTCTCTTTGCACCAATTGTGATATTGCGATTTCACTAAGTTGGTGCGATGTGACGATATTTATTTCCTTTAATTAACTAACTTATTGATATTAAATAATTAAAAGGTTTGGCGTGGTATTTGCAGTGTGGTAAATGTTGATATTTACTAATAATTAACAAATTAGTAGCGATTATTTAATTAAATAGATGTTTGGGATTTTACAATGCAATCAGGGTTCAAGTTACTTTCGTTTAATGGAAAAATGAAAATACTGCATTTAAGTTGGATGGTATTTTTTGTTTCTTTTTTTGTATGGTTTAACCATGCACCTCTTTTAGGCGCTATTGCTAATTCTTTAGGGATTAGCATGGCACAAGTGAAAACATTACTTATTTTAAATGTTGCCTTAACAATACCCGCCCGTGTTGTTGTTGGCATGCTGACCGATAAATTTGGTCCTCGTATTGTTTATGCAGCATTACTTATCCTATGTAGTATTCCCTGTTTTATGTTTGCGTTATCAACCACTTTTGAGCAAGCAGCCATTGCCCGTTTTGCTTTAGGTTTTATTGGTGCGGGTTTTGTTGTTGGCATTCGCATGGTGAGTGAATGGTTCCCCGCAAATGAACTGGGCACCGCGGAAGGTATTTACGGTGGTTGGGGTAACTTTGGTTCAGCGGCAGCAGCTATGTCGCTGCCCTTAATTGCTTTGTTTTTTGGTGGTGATGATGGCTGGCGTTATGCCGTTGGTCTCACAGGGGTATTAAGTGTCATATTTGGGGTTATTTGGTACTTAAATGTAACCGATACACCTAAAGGAGCCACTTACTTCAAACCTAAACAAATTGGCGCAATGGAAGTAACCAGCAAAGGCGATTTTATTTTATTACTCATTATGAAACTGCCTATGTATGGCGCATTGGCGCTTTTAACATGGAAGCTTTCACCAAGTGGGGCGAGTTTACTCTCTGCTAACTTTGTAATTGCCACTTATATATTTTTAGTTTTACTTTATTTGTACGAAGTTTATAAAACGATTCAAATAAACGCGCATGTATTCAAACAACCGGTACCCGAAGCACAGCGTTATGACTTTAAACAAGTTGCGGTATTAAACATTCTTTACTTTACAACCTTTGGATCTGAATTAGCGGTGGTATCTATGCTGCCATTATTTTTTAGCGATGTATTTTCATTAGATATGGTGTATGCCGGTTTATTAGCTTCAGCTTATGCGTTTATGAATTTAGCTTCACGACCGGGAGGAGGATGGATATCTGACCGTTGCGGTCGTCGTGTTACCTTAATTGTATTAACAACTGGTTTAGCTGCAGGTTATTTTGTAATGGGATTGGTTGATGCGTCATGGCCATTATGGTTGGCAGTGGCTGCAGCAATGGCGTGTTCATTCTTTGTACAAGCCGGTGAGGGAGCGGTATTTGCGGCGGTACCATTAATTAAACGCCGTTTAACAGGCCAAATTGCTGGCATGACCGGGGCATATGGGAATGTGGGGGCGGTGGTGTATTTAACAGCCTTGTCGTTAGTTGATTACCAAACGTTCTTTTTTATTATTGCCGCCAGTGCCTTGGTTGGTTTAGTGGCTTTATTCTTTATGAAAGAACCACAAGGGCATATCACTGAAGTAAACGAAGATGGCTCTGTTGAGCTGATTTCAGTAACCTAAGTGAGCGATAAAATGAGCAATACCCCCAACGATTTGCTAGTTAGCTTTGGTGGCGTAACCAGCAAAGGTATTAAGGAGCTAAACCAAGATGCGTTTGCAGCACTCAATACAAAAGCACAAGAAAAGCAAAATAAAGGGGTTATTGCGTGTTTAGCCGATGGTTGCTCATCGGCTAAGTATGCAAAGGAAGCGGCGACTATTTCGGTTACTCATTTTATAACTGAGTATTTAAATACGCCCGATAGTTGGTCGGTTAAAAAGTCTGTCTCTAAAGTGCTAACAAGCTTAAACCAATGGCTTTATTCGCAGTCAGTTAATCAACGTTATACAAATCACAGGCAAGCTGATTGGATGACGACATTCAGTGCGCTTATTTTAAAATCGACCACAGGGTATATTTTTCATTTAGGTGATACCCGTATTTCGCGATTACGCGCATCAGTGATTGAGCCTTTAACGCGTGATCATAAAGTTAATAACAGTTTAACCAAAGCACTCGGCGCTGAGCTTCATCAAGAAGTCGATGTATTCGAATGTGAATTAAAACAAAATGATATTTTTATTTTAAGCTGTGACGGAGTGCATGATTTTTTAACGCAACAACAGTTAGCCGATGAAATAAATAAACACGACGACTTAGAGCATGCGGCACAATCGATTGTTGATTTAGCCCAAACGCAAGGTAGCGATGATAACGTTAGCTGCTTATTAGTTAAAATAAATGCCTTACCTGAGCACAATTTAGATGAACTTTATCAAGCGCTTACCCGACGTAAAATACCGAATGTACTTAATGTTGGCGATACAATAGATCACTACACAGTTGTTAGGGTGCTAAACGCAAGTGCTCGTTCGCATATTTATTTAGTACAAACCTCACCCCAAGAACCTTTGATGGTTTTAAAAACGCCATCGGTGTATTTCGAAGAAGATCTTCATTACTTACAAGGTTTTATTAGAGAAGGTTGGGTAGGACAACGAATTAATCATCCAAATGTCATGAAAGTGTTGTCAACCGCAGCTGATAGCCAGTTTTTATACCATGTGTGTGAATATATGGATGGCCAAACATTAGATGAATATAAACACGACAAACCGTATTTAGAAATTGTTCAAGTTAGAAGTATTATTACCCAAATTGTACACGCTTTACGTGCTTTTCAACGCCTTGATATGATACACCGCGATTTAAAACTCGATAACATAATGATTGATGCTCACGGCAAAGTGACATTAATTGATTATGGTACGGTGAGTGTTGGTGCCATGAATGAATCAGTAAAAGTTTTAGCTGATGATTGCCCACAAGGCACTGCTGATTATACAGCCCCAGAAACAATTTTGACGATGCACGCCGATTTTAAAAGCGATTTATTTTCGTTAGGGGTGATTGCATATGAGCTTTTAAGTTCACGATTACCTTATAAACCGGTGTTAGCCAGCCAAGCATTAAAAAATGATTACAGTCATTGGCAATATACTAGCATTCGAAAATATCGTTCGGATATCCCGTTTTGGCTTGATCAAGCCTTAATGAAAGCGCTGGCACCTAAACCTGAGTATAGGTATCAAGCGTTTTCAGAATTTGTTTACGATATCACTAAACCTAACCCAAATTTACAAATCAACGTGAATAAACCGCCTTTATTGCAACGCTCCCCCGTGATGGTGTGGAAATTAATATCGTTGTGTTTATCGGTGGTACTAATTTTTGTACTTATATATAAACCAAACTAATGATGAGGCCAACCATGCTTAGAGTAAAAACACGTTTATCAATTGCTATTTCTTTCGCTTTGTTAAGCGTCCCTGCGGTGCAGGCAGCTCAAACTGATCTAGATTTTAGATTACGCTTTGAAAGTGTAGAACAAGATAATACAGCAAAAGATGCTAGCGGATTAACACTAAGGACTCGTTTGACACATAAAACCGATGAGTATAACGGCTTCTCTGGTGTGGTTGAATTTGAAGATGTAAGAACCTTATTAGGCGTGAGTGACTATAACAACACTCAAGGCGATTACACTGAGTATTCAGTGATTGCTGATCCTAAAGGTACAGAGCTTGATCAGGGATTTATTCAATATAAAAAAGATGCATTTAGTGCCAAAGTAGGGCGTCAGGTTATTAAGTTAGATGGCGTGCGTTTTGTCGGTGATGTGGGGTGGCGACAAGATAGACAAACATTTGATGCAGCGACATTAAATTACACGTTTTCTAAAGATATTGCCCTACAGTATAGCTTTATAAACAAACGCAATCGTATTTTTGCCGATACACGAGATATTGATTCAACCGATCATTTAATTAATGCCAGCTTTAACACAGACTTTGCAAAGTTTGTTGTGTATAGCTACCTGCTTAGTGACGATGATTTAACAGATAATAGCTTAAATACTTTTGGTGCGAGCTTTAAAGGAAAGAAAAAACTTGATAGCGGCACTGTACTTTATTCAGGTGAGATAGCAACACAGTCATCTGAAACCGCTGGCGTTGAGTTTGATGCAAACTATTACATGTTAGAAGTTGGGTATGGCTTTAAAGGGATCACTGCAAAGCTAGGTTTTGAGTCATTAGGTTCAGATGATGCTAACTATGGTTTTTCAACCCCCCTGGCCACATTACATAAATTTAATGGTTGGGCTGATACATTTTTAACGACCCCCGCGCAAGGGTTAGATGACTTGTATGTTAGTGCTACGGGTAAAGCGTTTAAAGGTAAATGGTTAGTGGCTTATCATAATTACTCTGCCAATGAAGCCACCAGCACCGTTGATGATTTAGGCAGTGAAATTAATATTCAGTATGTAAAACCAATCGCTAAAAAATATGCCGTGGGTGTTAAATATGCCGATTATTCAGCAGGTGATAGCGGTGCCAATAAAGTGGATACGCAAAAGTTATGGGTGTGGGTTTCAGCTAAGTTTTAAACTGATCACTCACAATTAATAAAGCAGTGTCACAAAGTGGTGCAATGCATGCGTTTTGCTGGTGCTGCTTTGTGGTTTTATTTAATTAAACATATGATTTTTAATGTTTTTATTTTTATTTTTTACTGGCTTAGTACTTGCAATTTAAAAGTATATAAGTGAGCTATCGCTACGTATTAACTAGCAAGCATAAAGTGGGTCGAGAAGGTGAAATAATGCCAAGTAAGCAACGGGTCGTAGTTGTTGGGAATGGTATGGTTGGGCATCATTTAGTGCAACAACTTGTTACGCAAAATAAACTAACAGATCATTTAGATATTACCGTGTTAAGCGCAGAGGATAGACTCGCTTATGATCGCGTACAATTATCGTCTTTTTTTAGTGGCAAAACCGAAACTGATTTAGCATTAACGAATGAACAAACTTATGCTGATTGGGGGGTCACATTTGCTGTTAATGCAAAAGTAACCCACATTAATAAATCAGCTAAGTCAGTCACAACAGCCCAAGGTGAGCAATTTTTTTACGATAAATTAGTATTAGCTACGGGGTCTTTTCCTTTTGTACCGCCTATCCCAGGTAGTGATGGTAAACATTGTTTAGTGTATCGCACTATAAACGATTTACATGCCATAAAAAAATCAGCAGCAGATAGTAAAGTCGGTGTTGTGATTGGCGGTGGTTTACTGGGTCTTGAAGCGGCTAATGCCTTAAAAAAATTAGGCCTAGACACACATGTAATTGAATTTGCACCACAATTAATGGGTGTACAAGTCGATAGTGCTGGTGGTCGGTTATTAAAGCAAAAAATTAATGAATTAGGCGTGCATGTACACACCTCAATGGCGACAGAAAATATAATTAATGGAGATAACGCCCGTTATAAAATGTGTTTTAAAGGGGGAGAGACCCTTGAAACCGACATGATTTTATTTTCGCCAGGGATTCGTCCTTTTGATAATTTAGCGCGTGAATTTAATCTTGAAGTAGGCCCACGTGGCGGTATTGTGATTAATGATCAGTGCCAAACATCAACCCCCGATATTTATGCAATTGGCGAATGCGCGTTGTGGAATAATTTTATTTTTGGCTTAGTTGCCCCTGGTTACAGCATGGCTAAAGTGGCCGCAGAGCATATAGGCCAAACACACTCTGACGCACAGTTTAAAGGTGCCGACATGAGTACAAAATTAAAACTCATGGGGGTAGAAGTCGGCTCTATTGGCGATGCGCATGCTAAAACCCCGGGAGCAAAGAGCTTCTTTTTTGAAGATCAACTCACAGGCGTGTATAAAAAAGTAGTCACGAATGCGCAAAGTACAAAATTAATTGGTGCAGTGTTAGTCGGCGATACCAGTGATTACGATAATTTACTGTTATATCACCTAAATTCGATAGAATTAACCGTCGCGCCCGAATCGCTTATCATGCCATTAGCGGCAGAAGTTGCCACACTCAGTGCAGCCGATTTACCCGATGATGCCATTATCTGTGCGTGCCATAAAGTAGATAAACAAAGTATTACCCATGGCGTGTTAGCAGGGCATAACGACTTAGCCAAAATTCAACATTTAACAAAAGCCAGTACAGGGTGTGGTGGGTGTGAAAAATTAGTGCAAAGCGTGATTGACCATACCTTAGCGCAATCGTTAGAGCTAAGTACGCATACTCCTGTATAAACATCACTGAAAAGTGCTTAACCCCAGTAAAAAATTTAAAAGAGATGACCATGGCTAATAACATAACACAGCAACAGAGCCCTAGTTTAAAACAAACGACCTGTGCCTATTGTGGCGTAGGGTGTGGCGTTGACATTACCCTTACAAATAATACGCCGACAAAATTAGTGGGCATGGTTGATCACCCAGCTAATTTTGGTCGCTTATGTGTTAAAGGTACGCATTTACTCGAAACAACCAGTAATGACAACCGTTTAACTGCTCCGCGTATTAATAATAAAGCGGTGAGTTGGCACGAAGCCACAGATCATGTGGCTCAAGGATTTAACGATGTTATCGCTGAGCACGGCCCTGATAGTGTAGCATTTTACGTTTCAGGTCAATTACTTACAGAAGATTACTACATTGCTAATAAGCTGATGAAAGGCTACATTGGCTCGGGTAATATTGATACTAACTCACGCTTATGTATGTCATCGGCCGTGGCCGGTTATAAACGGGCGTTTGGTGAAGATGTTGTGCCTTGTAGTTATGATGATTTAGAACAAACACAGCTATTAATTTTAATTGGTTCTAATGCTGCATGGACTCACCCGGTATTATTTCAACGTATGGAGCGAGCAAAACGGTTAAATCCCGCGATGAAAGTTATCGTGATTGACCCACGTAAAACCGACTCTGTTGAGCTTAGCGATCATTTTTTACAGTTAAAACCAGGCACCGATGCAGCACTATACAATGGTTTGTTAATGTATTTACATAAACAAAATCAAACTGATGATGCATTTATCGAGCAGCATACATCGGGGTTTAAACAAACGCTGTTACAAGCAAGTGAGTGGTCGATTACAAAGGTTGCTGAGTTTTGTGAGTTAAGTGTTGAGCAAGTGACTACGTTTTATCAAATGTTTGCACAAAGCGACAGTGCTATTACTTTTTATTCAATGGGGATTAATCAATCTAATACAGGGGTTGATAAATGTAATGCGATTATCAATGCACATTTAGCGTCGGGAAAAATATTTAAACCGGGTAGTGGTCCATTTTCAATTACCGGTCAGCCAAATGCCATGGGGGGGCGTGAAGTCGGGGGCTTAGCTAATCAATTAGCCGCCCATTTAGATATAGAAAACCCGCACCATCAATCATTAGTCAAACGCTTTTGGCAATCACCCACAATTGCCACCAAAGCCGGCGCTAAAGCCATTGATATGTTTGATGAGATAGCCAAAGGTAAAATTAAAGCAGTATGGATTATGGCTACAAACCCCTTGGTAAGTTTACCCAATAGGCAAGCGATAAAACAGGCTCTTGCTAGTTGCGAGCTAGTGGTCGTGTCTGACTGTGTTGCTAAAAACGACACGCTTGAATATGCTAATGTTGTGTTACCCGCTACAGGCTGGATTGAAAAAGATGGGACGGTGACTAACTCTGAACGTCGGATCTCAAGGCAGCGCGGCTTAGTAGCGCCTTATGCAGGGGCAAAGCACGATTGGCAAATTATGTGTGAAGTGGCTAAAAAAATGGGTTTTTCGGGGTTTGAATTTAATCAACCCAGTGAAATATTTGCCGAGTGGGCGAGTATGACGGCGTTTGAAAATAACGGCCAACGTCAACTTAACTTATCAGGTCTGAGCCAATTAACCGCTCAGCAGTATGATCAACTTAAACCAGTACAATGGCCTGTTAATGCTGATAAACCTTACTTAAATGGCCAAGTATTTAGCGATTTACGCTTTAGTACCGACAATAAAAAAGCCCACTTTATTGCGATTACACCTAAATTACCTGAGCAAAAAACCTCAGCTGATTACCCCTTTGTTATGAATTCAGGGCGGGTACGAGATCAGTGGCATACGATGACTCGTACTGGAAAAGCCGCGACCTTAGCGTCACACGTAACTCGGCCTTACATAGAAATACACCCTGAAGATGCGAAAAAGCGAGCAATAAAGCACGATGATTTAGTACACGCCAACGCCATAACCGGGCGAGTTACAGCACATGCAAAAGTGAGTGATTCAGTGCGCAAAGGTGAGTGCTTTATGCCGATCCATTGGAATCAACAGTTTGCGTCATCCGCGAATGTAAGCCAATTGTACCAATCGGTTGCTGATCCAATCTCAGGGCAACCTGAGAGTAAACACGCCGCGGTGAATATAGAGCGTGCTGAATATAGCCAGTATATGCAAATTTTTGTGAATCAAAGTTTAACGTTTACTGCAGATTTTTGGCTTAAAGTAATCGCAAATAATTGTGTTAATTATCAACTTGCGTTGATAAAACCCGAAGATGATTTACTTTATTGGTGTCAAAGTGTCAGTGGTTTACAAGGACAGTGGTCAGGACAAAGTACTGAGCAGGGAACACATATTCAATGTTTACAAAATAATCGCTTAGTGTTTGCAGCCATAATGACGCAGCAGCAACAGGTGGTGTCACTTGAGTGGGTAAACCATTTATTTTCACAAAACACGTTAAGTTATGTGCAATTGCAGGGTCTACTAAGTGCAACCCCAGATGCAGAGTTTACTCAAGGGCGACAAATTTGTAGTTGTTTTAAGGTACGAGAAAACCCTATTATAGAAGCAATAAAAACTGGTTGTAACAGTGTTGAATTATTAGGTGAACAATTAAAGTGTGGAACGAATTGTGGCTCATGTAAAACAGAGCTTAGCCAATTGGTTAAACAACATGGTAGATTATATACAGAAGAAATAATTGATGTGGCTGTTTTATCTTAACGTGCATTTAAAGTCGCATTAAAAATAGGAAAACTATGAGTAATGACTTCAGTCAATATATAAAATTGATAGGAAAAGGTAAAAAAGCAGGTAAGTATTTAGATTTTCAACAAGCACAAGATGCCATGAGTGCGGTACTTGAAAAAAAAGCCACCGCAGAACAGGTTGGTGCTTTTTTAATGCTATTGCGGGTACGTGAAGAATCAGAACAAGAATTAGCTGGTTTTTTAACGGCCACTAAAACCAAAACAATGCGTAGTTTAAGTTCGCTTACACCGGTTGATATTGATTTAGGTTGTTATGCCGGAAAAAGACGCCACCAATTTTGGTTAATGTTGGCTATTAAAACCATGGTACAGCATGGATATACCTTTTTTTTACATGGAACCAGTGAGCCACACTCGCAGCGTTTGTATTTAAAACAAGTATGGCAAGAACTTGGCTACGAAGTATCGACTACCGTAGAGCACGCCAATAAAATGATTGCCACCGTTGGCGCTTGTTACATGGATTTAGCGGTGATCAATCCAGCACTTGATGAATTGATTCAGCTACGTGAAACCTTAGGCCTGCGTTCTTGCGCTAACACATTAGCACGTATGTTAAACCCGTCTAACGCTGCGGTAAGTTTACACGGCGTGTATCATCGTGATTTTGATTTGCGTCATATTGAAGTCGCTAAATTATTAAATGAAAATAATGTGGCATGTTTTCGTGGTGATGGTGGCGAAATTGAACTTAACCCTGAACGAGAATGCATTGTACATCGGGTGTTTAATAACCATATTGAAAGCATTACGTTCCCGCAATTATTACCTAGCTGGCAAACTAAAGACCGTGAACTATCAAGTGCTAAGCTTGAGCAAGTGTGGCTTGCACAGCAAAGTGATGAATACGGTGAAGCTGCGATTATTGGGACTATTGCCGTGATGTTGTATTTAATCGCCCCTAATTCGGTTGAAATGTGTTTAAATAAAGCCAAACAACTATGGCAGCAGCGTGATAAAAACGCACAAACACAAAGGAGCAAATAACATGTTAAACGATAAATTTGGTCGTCAGTTTAACTATTTGCGGTTGTCGATCACCGATGTCTGCAATTTTAGTTGCACTTATTGTTTACCAGATGGGTATCAATGTGACACCCCGCGAGACTTTTTATCTAAAGACGAAATAACCACTTTAGTGAATGCTTTTGCACAACTTGGTACAAAAAAAGTACGTATAACCGGCGGTGAGCCTTGTTTACGTAAAGATGTTACCGATATTATTAAATTGTGTAAAAACACCCCAAATATAGAAAAAGTAGCGATTACAACCAACGGTTTTAATTTAATCAATAAAATTGATGAATTTGCAGAAGCGGGTTTAGATGCATTAAATGTCAGTATTGATAGTTTAAATCCTAGTATGTTTAAATTGATCACCGGCCACGATAAGTTGCAGCAAATTATTAAAGGGATTGAGCGAGCGCAGCAGTTAGGTATTAAAGATATAAAAATTAATGCAGTGCTTGCTAAGCAATTCAATAAAAATCAATTAAGCGACTTTTTACACTGGATAAAAACCAATAAAGTGACCGTTAGATTTATAGAATTAATGGAAACAGGGTACACAAGTGAATTTTTTGAACTTAACCATTTGAGTGGCCAAACCATTAAAAATGAATTATTAGCACAAGGTTGGTTACAAGTTGTTAGAGGTAAATTAAACGGCCCAGCAGAGGAGTACTTTCATCCTGAGTATCAGGGACGTATTGGTTTAATTATGCCCTACAGTAAAGATTTTTGTAAAACCTGTAATCGCCTGCGTGTATCAGCACTAGGAAAACTGCATTTATGCTTATTTGCCGAGCAAGGTATTGATTTACGCTCACTGCTTACAGAACAAGATATTCCTGGTACCGCTAAAGCGATAGAAGCGGCAATGAGTAATAAACACATTAGTCATGAGTTAGATAAACGCTTAACGGGCGCCACCACTCATTTAGCTATGTTAGGTGGTTAAGTTTGGCTTTTGTTGGGGTTGTGCTTGCAGGAGGTAAATCGTTACGCATGGGGCAAGATAAAGCCACTTTATTATTTAACAGCAAATCGTTACTTGATAATAGCGTAACATTATTGCGACGCGCTGGGGCCAGTGAAGTGTTAGTTAGTCGCAACAGTAATAGTAAAAACCCTGCATATATCAGCGATATTTACCCAAATAAGGGCCCGCTAGGTGGTATTTACTCTGCGTTAATGGCAAGCCCATTAGATGTTTTGATAAGTGCAGTGGATATGCCATTATTAACCCCCGCACAGCTAATTAATTTAGCCAATGCTGCAACTTTACAAGCGAATGATATGAACGCATGGCAGCTAAATAATGAGCCTCTGCCGGTGTATATAAAAAACACTCAAGCGGTAAAACAGCAACTAAGTGCAATTTTACTTAATAAACACGGCGGTAAGTCGATTAAATATTTTTTACATACTATTGGTGTACAATCAGTGATATGCAACGAAACGCACACCTTAATAAACACCAATACACCACAACAATTTAACGATGTGCTAGCGTCTCCTTTGGTTTAATTAACGCACATCCTAGACAAAAAGAAGAAATAATGACTCATACAACAAAAGATAAAACTTCATTAAATATTGCGGTATTAACAGTCAGCGACACCCGTAATGATGAAACCGACAGCTCCGGTAATTACTTAGTACAAGCATTACAAGGTGCAGGGCATACATTAGCCGATAAAAGCATTGTTAAAGACGATGTTTATCAAATGCGCGCCGTTGCTTCACAGTGGATTGCCGATAATACAATTCACGCTATTTTGGTTACGGGTGGCACAGGATTTACTGAGCGCGATTCAACCCCAGAGGCATTTGCTCCTTTATTTGATAAGTCGGTAGATGGTTTTGGCGAATTGTTTAGGCATATTTCTTATGGTGAAATTGGTAACTCAACGATTCAATCTCGTGCTTTAGCTGGTTTGGCGAATAACACGGTTATATTTTGTATGCCGGGCTCCACCGGTGCGTGCAAAACAGCATGGACGGGTATCATCGAAGATCAACTTGATTCAAGTCATCGGCCTTGTAATTTTGCCCCGCACATTACGATAGGTAAAAAATGTGAGTCACGGGAGCAATAACATGTTGAGTCATGTCGATGAGAACGGTCAAGCCCATATGGTCGATGTGTCTGTTAAAGACATTACCCTACGTGAAGCGCATGCAGAGGGGTTTATTAGTATGAGCCGCCTTGCTTTTGAGCAAGTGATTCAAAACGAAAATAAAAAAGGGGATGTACTGGGGGTTGCACGGATCGCAGGCATTCAAGGGGCAAAAAAATGTGCCGATTTAATACCTCTTTGCCATCCGTTGGCATTAACCAAGGTGGCCGTTGACTTTGAAATAGACAAGGCCAAAACGCAAATAAAAATAACCAGCTATTGTAAATTAGCCGGTAAAACAGGGGTTGAAATGGAAGCGTTAACCGCGGTCTCTGTTGCTGCGCTAACCTTGTTTGATATGTGTAAAGCAGCCGATCCGACAATGCAAATCCATGGTATACAAGTAACACAAAAAAGCGGAGGCAAACACGGTGACTGGCAGCGAGATTAACAGCACAGGCAAAGTGACCTTACTGTTTTTTGGTCAATTAAAAGAGCGTTTAAACTGCGACTCATTGGTATATACCTTAACTGAACCCGCGACAATTGAGGCAATTAAACTCGATTTAGCTTCTCAGCAGCCTAATTGGCAACCTTGGCTTTGCGAGCGAGAGCTATTAGCGGCACTTAATCAAACTATGGTCGGTAACGATACCGTGGTTAACAGTGGTGATGAACTTGCCTTATTTCCACCTGTAACAGGTGGTTAATGAGCATTTTAATAAAAGTACAAAGCGAAGATTTTGATCAAGGCGACTTACACAAGAGCTTAAGCGACAACAAACGTGATGGCGCAATTGTTACCTTCACTGGATTAGTGCGTGAATTTAGCGCAGGCGATAACGTAATTGCCCTTGAACTTGAACACTATCCCGGCATGACGCAGCAACTACTGCTTAAGATTGCCGAGCAAGCCAAAGTACGCTGGTCGTTAGGTAAAATAGTGATTGTACATCGAGTTGGGTATTTACCTTTGGGTGAGCAAATTGTGTTTGTTGGTGTGAGTAGTCAACATCGATTGGCGGCATTTGAAGGTGCGCAATTTATTATGGATTATTTAAAGAACCAGGCTACTTTTTGGAAAAAAGAGCATTTTGAACACAGTTCAAAGTGGGTTGAATTTAAACAAAGTGATAAACATGCACTGGATAAGTGGAAGTCATAAATGCGCATAATATCAACGAATATTTCACCCGTTAAAACTCTACAGTACAAGGGTAAAATAGTTAAAACAGGCATATTTAAGCAACCCACTGAACAAAGTGTTGATATAAACACGTTTCATATTGTAGGTGATGAACAGGGCGACTTAGTTAATCATGGTGGGGTTGATAAAGCCGTGTATGCCTTTAGTGAAGGGCATTACGATTATTGGCGAAAAACACTTAATAACCCGCAACTGCGTTATGGCGTGTTTGGCGAAAACTTTACGATTTCTAAGCTCGATGAAGCGCAAATAGCCATTGGTGATAAAATCCGAATAGGCAGTGCTTTACTTGAAGTGAGTCAACCACGTGTACCGTGTTTTAAGTTGGCAATCGCGCTTGATAATAAAGACAGCTTAAAGTTGTTTACTCGTTATTATCGCACCGGAGTCTATTTTAGAGTATTAGAGCCTGGCCAAGCTAAAACAGGAGACTCTGTGATTATTCAAAAAAAAGCACAGCAGAGTGTGTCTGTTATGACGTTGTTTCAGGCTTATTTTGATAATACATACCCAGACAAAGAAGCCATTTTACATCACGCATTAACCATTCCCGAACTAGCACAAGAATGGCGTTTAAAGTTACAAAAAAAGCTGTCGGTGTAAACACGAGTAATATTTACTTAATAAGTCACTAAACAGACTTATATCATCTAAGCCTGTTTAGTGTTTTGTATCATCAAAAGTACTTACTTGTTGAGTAATTGATCTATTTCGTGACCCATTAATGACTCTTTTTCTATTAATGCTTGCGCTACGCTTTTAAGTAAATCGAATTGCTCGGTTAATAGTTTTTCACATTCTTGCTCAGCCGTATCTATCCAACGTTTTACCGCTTGTTGTGCTGTTGCTAGTAAATCACTTTCTTCAAACTTAGTTAATATTGCGATATTAACAGCGCCAATGGCGGGCTCTATTCCTGCGTAATACACGCCATGCATAGCAAGTTTAGTGGCTTTGTCTATATCGCTCGTTGCGCCGGTACTTATTTCATCAGCGCTACCCGCATACAGTTTTTCAGCAACGCGTCCGGCTAATAAAACTTGAAGTTTTCGCATAATTGTAACCTTAGAGGCGCTATCGTAGTGCGTACTTGCACGGGTAGCAACAAAGCCTAAGGCCTGATTACGTGGTTCAATAGTAATAAAATCAATATGCTTATTGGGGAACAATAAATGGTACGCAATTAAATGACCTGCTTCATGATAGGCCGTTCTACGTTTTTCATCACCACTTAAAAACAAGTGTTCAGAAGGTGAGCCATAACGCACACGTACCATGGCTTGCTCAACTAAGGTTTCACTTAATTGTTGATTATTTGAAACGGCAAATTGAATGGCTTCTTTTAAAACTTGTTGTATCTGGGCAGGCGACATGCCTTGCGCAAGAGCGACTAAGTTTAATAGTTGTTGTTCACTCCAGTGTAAATTATGAAGTGCTGCGTAGCGGGTAAAAAACAGAGTTCGGGCGTCGGTATTTGGCAAATCACAATAGATGGTTTCGTCAAATCGTCCTGGGCGTGTAATTGCGCTATCAAGTTTCTCTGGGTGATTAGTGGCAGCGAGTACAAATAACTGGCTGGTATCATCAAAACCATCCATTTCAGTTAATAAGGTATTGACGGTTAAATTAGCATCGAGGGCTGCGCCACTGCTATTACTGGTGCGAGCACTGGCAATCGCATCAATTTCGTCAATAAATATAATGGCGGGTGCATACTTTCGTGCTGTAGCAAACAGCTTTTTAATATTGTGTGTTGTGCCCCCATGATGTGCTGCAGATAAATCTGCCGCTGATATAGCAAAAAAAGGTAACTCACATTCACCTGCAACTGCGCGAGCAAGTAAGGTTTTTCCTGTACCTGAAGGGCCTGCAAACAAATAACCTGAAGGAACACTGATGCCAAAATGGTTAAGTTGCGATGGGTGTTTTAGCCATCCAATAACATCTTTTAAACGCTTTTTAGCACGATCTAAACCGATAACATCATCTAGTTTTGTGTCAGGAATAGAGTGTTTAAACAGATCGCCATTACGAAGGTCATCAGAGTGAACAAGTTGTTTTGTGCTTTGCTCATGTAACGTGACATTTATTGTCGTATCCGCAGTATCTACCGATATTTGATAGTTCAGCATTTGATTCTTTTTACGCATTTTGTCTAAATTTGTTTCGGTTTCAATGTAGTAATTAACGCGCGTAAACATAGCTGTTAATTCTTTGTTTAATAACAAAGAATTTAAATAAAAATGCTCTCTGATTTCTTCGTGCTGATAATTATAAAATGCATGGGGTTCGTCTCTTTCTAGCTGATAAGTAAAGATAATTAGAGCGGGGTTTTGTAATACTAACTCATCGACTAATTGGGCAAAGCTATTGTGATCTAACGTATCTACATCAATTAGTAGTGTACTGGGTCTGTTAACTTTTAATGCATCACAAAGCAGTGAAGGGTGACTACATAAAACAATTTCTTCATTAACTAAGGAGCCGGTAAGGACATCAAATACTCTAGGGTCATCGTCAAGTACCAGCACTTTACTTTTGTCGGCGTTAGAATTTATGCTATCGACGGTGACATTTAACACGGTGTTTGTTTGTTGTTCATCAAGTAATACAATGGCTTTGTGCAAAATGCTGGCTTGCAACTCACTTAATGCGCCTTGTATTAACCGCATATTAATTTCTGGGGATAATGTTTTAAGTAAAAAACTCGCAAAATGCTCAGGCCAATTAAATGTGATACCCGAGATGTGGGTGTTTTCACTTTTCAATGTCTCTTCTACGGTTTTAATAAAATGATTAATTTTTAAATTAGCAAACAAGGCAGGGTAGCCTTTTGATAAACGGCTAACAAATTCAGGCGATAAACCTTGTCCTGTTTGTCCATTTTTAGAGGTACGTAATACATCAAATACATCAACCTGATGAGTGTTTTGATGTTCGGTAAATAAATCTTGACCTAAATTAGTCGTAAAAATAATAATCGTTTGACGAAAATCAACACGCTCGCTGCTCGTTGAATCTATGGTGACGCCAGAGTCTAAAATACTCAAAAGAGATTGGATAACATTAGGATGCGCTTTTTCTATTTCATCAAATAAAATAATATGTCGGGGCTGTGCGCGTACCATGTTAGTTAACAAACCTAAGGCAGCATCGGTATATTGATTACCTGATCCCATTAGTTTTTTTGCATCGTCTTTATGAGTAAAATGTTCCATATTAAAGGTGCTAAAACTATAGCCTGTCTGCTCTAATTTATTCAGTTGCTCTGCAAATAAATTGGCTGTATAGGTTTTTCCTACCCCTGATGGCCCGGCAAAAGTATAAATAGTCCGAGGCCCATACGATACATGTAAGCACGAAGATAAATACCCACGCGCAACGCCTTCTAGGGCCAACTTTTGACCCTTCACTGATTCACCAAGATCGTGTTGTAATGATTGTGAAAGCTTAATTGATTTTACACTGCGGTTTATGACTTTATTTGTACTTATTAAATCACTGATGTATTCATCATTAATCTTGAGTAATAAAGAAATTAGCAAATCACTGTCAAGTGTATTGTGCGCTAGTGCGTGCGATAAGCTTTGTGAAATAGGCATACTGAAATCAAGGTTAAAAACGGTCCGTTTCGCTTGTGCATACCAGTTTGTGGTATTTCCTTTATCTGAATCAAACGTACGAATATCAACGTGCTCACTAATATTTGTGCGTAGTGCATATACCGATGGGGCAAATTGTATTTGATATTCGTGACAATCAAATGCGTGGGCTAATGAAGAGAGCATTTCTGGCATATTTAAAATGGCGGCAAAAATCACATCGTAATTAACTTGCGCGAGCTTTAAATTAGAAAAGTCATTGGCGGATATACTCTTACTGGCATTTTCACTTAGGTATTGCGCCGTTGATACAAGTGCTATCTCATCTATCAACTCTTTTGCAATCGGATCAAGCTGGGAATATTGCTTTTTAATATCAAACGGTAATATCACTGATTTTTGTGGTTTATTATTTAACAGGTTGTTTGATAGTTCGTTAAAAAAATCTTGTCGTGCTGATTCATTATGTTTTTTATTACTGTGTATTAAGTCATCTAACAGTGGTTTTGCCAAGGAAAGCGGTTTTAGTTGTGGAAAAAAATTATTCAGTAACTGCATGACTGAAATCGGCTCACCTTCTTTTACATCGGATGCATTGAAATTTTTGCTATCAAAAAAGTGATCCATCGATAACGTATTTTCATCCAATGGTGAAACAATTGGTAAATATAACGACACGTTTGCAAGTAAGTGTAAAAGTGTGTCTTCATCAATAAATTGAATGTCTTGTGCGCTAACGCCAAGTAATGAATTGGCTGTTTTATAAAGCTTAAAACTAATTAACTTATTTTCTAATGGGGTATCTTTTAATGTCCAATCAATTAAAGCCATGAGCACGGGGGTTAAGCAATCTTCATCGGATAAACTACTAAAAGGCAGGGGATCATTTTTATAAATGATTTCTTTTTGGTGAAAAAACTGAAAAATAAATTGCTTTAAAGACATAAAATTAATCCGTTAAAATAGAATAAAACTAAGATGATAAATGCAGTACACAGTAATAAAACAACGTGTTTAATGTGTAATGTATACGCTATTAAATATCAGCATTAATCATTAATTAAACATAGTTATCAATCGCTTGTAACGCATTGTATGAATATAGTGTACAGGATTGTGAAAGGGAATATGGGTTTATTTTTATCATAAAAAATAATCAAACAGAGGTAATAATAGTGACTCATAAATTGATGTTTTAACAACAGGGTACACATAAGATAGAGACCGTTTTTTAGTTTATAACCATGTGCGTAAATGAGATTACCTGCATGATTACATCAATCAAATACCCTAAAGTGTGCTTTGCCACTATAGTTATAATGTGCGCAGAAAGACGGCGCTACGATATAGTTTCTCGGTATAAATATCATATCCGCCGAGCGTGTTCTGCTTAGCCAAGTGCGTTATTTAATCAATGCAATGAAGTTTTATAATGATCTAAATTAAAAATTAAGTTAGGTGATATGTTTATTATTTTAGTAACAATATGGGGAGTATTAATGTTCAAGTGCGTTGTAGCAGAATATAAATATTATCAAAGTATTAAGGTTTATGAGCCTGAAATTTGGATGGCTATTGCCAAGCCGACCGTATTTATGATCCCGTTTTTATTTATCTCGAACAAAAAACAAAAGCTTTTACGTACGGCTACAAATGAAAAAGTGCACCAATGTGCTAAAAGGTTTAGAAAATCGGCGATAATATTTATCTGTTACCTAGTTGTGGTATTGGTTGGAGCGATTATCTATTTTAAAATCCACCGTTAATTTATCCTTTATAGCGAAGAGCATGTTTATTCGGTGCCTGTATTTTGAGTACACACCAACAAAATTTTAGTGTAACCACGCGTTTTATTTAAATGCTGTGAATATAAAAGAAAGGGGCGCGGCATTTGCTGCTAGGTTTATTACATTTAAACGAATTTAGTTATTGCTTTAATTATGACACCGGTGTCATAATGTTTACGTTTATTCATTTTTGTTATTAAAACCATTGGCTGCATAGTCTACTTCAGACAATCTTAAATTTTATAGCTAATATAACAAATAATAAAGCATTACTTACACCAAAGGATAAGGCGATGAGTTCACAGACTAATAAAAATTTTTCAGCTGTTTTAGTGGCCGATGTAGGGGGAACCAACGCTCGGTTTGCATTAATTACCGATTTTAATGAACAAACAAACCAGTTTGTTATAGAGCATAATCAAACCTTTCCTAGTGCTGAATTTTCATCTTTAGAAAGTGCGACACAAAAATACTTAAGCACAATCGCTCATATTTCTCCAAAACGTGCATGTCTGGCTGTAGCAGGGCCAATAAAAGCAGGTCAAGTTAATTTAACCAACTTAGGTTGGCATTTTAGTGTGGCTGACTTTAAAGCGCAATTCGCCTTTGACCAACTTGAAGTTATCAATGATTTTGCAGCATTTGCTTATGCTGCACCATTTTTAGATAAATCTAAAAATAGTCTTATAAAAGCAGGCCAAGCAGACGATAATGCGAATATTGCCGTAATGGGGCCTGGTACCGGGTTTGGTGCCGCTGCTTTGGTACGAACGGCTCAATCACGTGCTGTTTTAAGCTGTGAAGGCGGCCATATTTCATTGGCCAGTGTCACTGAGCTAGATGCCCAATTAATTGCGGCATTAAAGCAGCAACACCCGCATGTTTCTATAGAAACCGTTTTTTCAGGTCCCGGCATTGCGCATTTATATCAAGCAATGTGTGCTGTTAAAGGTGTATCAGCCAAACCAATCGATGCGGCACAAATTAGTGCACTTGCTAATAGTGGTGAATGTGAAGTGTGTGATGCAACTTTAAATCAGTTTTGTGACTGGATTGGTAGTGTTGCCGGTGACTTAGCATTAACGTTTGGAGCATTGGGCGGTGTGTTTATTGGTGGGGGGATATTACCTCGCATGCAAGGACGTTTGCTCGAAAGCCGGTTTGTAGAGCGTTTTTCACAAAAAGGGATTATGTCGCAATATACAGCGCAAATTCCGGTTACGTTAGTAACGCAAGATAATATCCCACTGATTGGTGCTGCAGCGTGTTTGCATAACAGTTAATCATAATGGCGTTTAGATAGGTTAACCTTTAAGGTCATCACTGATGAAAAAAGTAACAATAAATAGCGTTGCAAGCCATGCCGGTGTATCTAAAAAAACCGTGTCGAGAGTATTAAATAACGAACCAAATGTTAGCGCGAGCACACGAGAAAAAGTACTTAATACGTTTAAAGAGCTAAATTACTCACCGAGCCCTATTGCAAGAGGGCTTGCGCAAAATCGTAGCTTTATTATTGGTTGTATTTACGATAATCCAAGTAAAAGCTACATTACACGTGTGCAAACAGGTGCTTTAGCCGCTTGCCAAGAGAATAATTATAACTTGTTAATACATCCGTGTGAGTTACGCGGTGAGGCATTAATAGAGAACATTCAGCAGTTATTTCAAACATCACGTCCTGATGGCATTGTATTAACTCCGCCGTTTTCAGACTTTGCTGAAGTGGTCGAGTTTTTAAAATCAAAAAATATTCCTTATGCCAGAGTTGCCTCTGCAACGTTAAAAGATGACTCTATTACTGTTAGAAGTAATGACGAGCAGGGGGCATTTGAAATCACCCAACACTTAATTGAGTTAGGTCACAAACAAATTGCTTTTATTAAAGGTCACCCCGATCACAGTGCAACTGCACAGCGCTTTAAAGGGTATTTACGGGCTTTAGCACAAAATAATATTGAATTTAAAGATGAGCTCGTGGAAGAGGGTAACTTTAGTTATCACTCGGGGGTTGATAGTGCTCGTAGTATTTTAGATTTATCGCCTCGACCTACGGCGGTATTTGCATCAAATGATTACATGGCAGCTGCGGTATTAAAGCTGGCCAGCCAACGTAAATTAAATGTACCCGATGATATTTCAATAGCGGGTTTTGATAATGCGCCTATTGCACGCCATATTTGGCCTGGGTTAACCACTATAGCGCAGCCTGTTGAAGAAATGACAAAACAGGCGGTAACGCAGTTAATTTCGCATATTTCGCAGCCACAAGAGGAGCCGTATCAGCTAACCTTAGAGGCTGAGTTAATTACACGAGAATCAACCGCTAAAATAAATTAAACGTTTATTTTTTCAACACAGCCTGAATTTTAGTGATGCTTATTTGGGCTTTTTTTTATTTTGTGTTTAACTGTTAGTATAGGTTCAGGTTATAGGTACTTTTAAAAAAGTATATTATTTTTAATGCTCAGGGTTGACACCGGTGTCACGCTCGTGCGTTAATACCTGACACCGGTGTCAGGGCTGTTGTGAGAGGCGTCCCTGAAAACGTACCTTTGAACGGGTAAATCAAAGCAGCTCAGTACAATTAATTTCGTGGAGTCTTTAATTGCTACTGAGCCTTTATCCTCTAACTAAATACAGTAGAGACAATTATGTTACATCCTCGAATTCAAGAAGTTACACAACGCGTTATTGAACGCAGTCAAGCCACCCGCCAAGCCTATTTAGAACGCATATCACACGCAAAAAAACAAACAAGAGTTCGTGCTGGTTTAGGATGTGGCAATATTGCTCATGTAATGGCTGCCTGTAGTTCAGATGATAAAGCTCGCCTTAAGGCTGATGAACAGCCAAATTTAGCTATTATCAACTCGTACAACGATATGCTATCGGCCCATGTGCCGTACAAAGACTACCCAGATTTAATTAAAGACATTGCTACTAAGTTTGATGCTACCGCACAAGTTGCCGGCGGCGTTCCAGCAATGTGTGATGGTGTTACGCAAGGGCGTGACGGCATGGAATTATCGCTTTTTTCTCGTGATGTGATTGCTATGTCGACAGCGATATCGTTATCGCACGACGTATTTGACGGTGTATTTTGTTTAGGTGTATGTGACAAAATTGTCCCAGGGTTATTAATTGGCGCATTATCTTTTGGCCATTTACCTGTTTATTTCTTACCTGCTGGCCCAATGCAATCAGGTATCCCAAATAAAGAAAAAGCACGTATACGCCAACAGTTTGCGCAAGGCTTAGTCACTCGTGAAGATTTACTAGAAGCTGAAAGTGCTTCGTATCATAGTGCGGGTACATGTACTTTTTATGGTACTGCTAACTCAAACCAAATGTTAATGGAAATAATGGGATTACACCTACCAGGTAGTTCTTTCGTAAACCCTTACACCGAGTTACGTGATGGTTTAACAGGTAATGCTGTTGAAAACATGCTTAAAGATTTAACACAAAACAGTGAATTAACCTGTTTAGCAGACGTAATTAGTGAAAAAACCATTATTAATGGTTTAGTTGGCTTGCTGTCTACAGGTGGTTCAACTAACCATGCAATTCATTTAGTTGCGATTGCAAAAGCAGCGGGCGTACAAATTACGTGGAAAGATATGTCTGATCTTTCTCAATGTGTACCGCTATTAACTCGTATCTATCCAAATGGCTCTGCTGATGTTAACCACTTTCAAGCAGCTGGTGGTATGGGCTTTTTAATGAAAGAGCTTGCCAAAGGTGGCTTTTTACATACTGATGTAAAAACCATGTTAGGCGAAGGTTTAGCCCCATATATGAGCGAACCACGCTTAGATAAAGACGATAGCTTGATTATGAGTGACGCAAAAGGCCCATCTAAAATTAAATGGGTACCTTGTCCAGAAAACTCACTTGATGAAGAAGTTCTTCGCCCAATTGATAATCCATTTAGCAAGCAAGGTGGTTTACAGCTATTAACTGGTAATATTGGTAAAGCGGTTATTAAAGTATCTGCTGTAGCGATAGAGCATCAAGTGGTTACTGCTCCGGCGAAAGTATTTAGCTCGCAAGCTGCATTACAAGACGCATTTAGCCGTAATGAGTTAAATGAAGATTTTATTGCGGTATTAAAAGAGCAAGGCCCTAAAGCAAAAGGGATGCCTGAACTACATAAGTTAACGCCAGTAATGGCAACCTTACAAGACCAAGGTTATAAAGTTGCTATTGTTACTGATGGCCGTATGTCTGGCGCATCAGGTAAAGTACCTGCCGCTATTCATTTAGCACCAGAGGCGGTAGAAGGCGGTATTATCGCTAAAATACTTGATGGCGATGTCATCACTTTAGATGCACCTAATGGTATAGTGAAGGTTCATGTAAGTGATGAAGAATTAGAAAAACGCGAATTACAACTTAGCCAACCGCCGCAAACATACGGAACTGGCCGTGAGTTGTTTGAAGGGTTTAGAAACATAGTAAGCAGCGCCGATTTAGGTGCAAGTTCTTTCGGACTCGAATAATAATTAGCCGTACTGGGTAATGAGGAATAATTAATGAGTATAGAGAAAATTTTAGCTTCGGCATCGGTTGTGCCAGTGGTGGTGATTGACAATTTAGAAGATGCAGCCCCTCTAGCTAAAGCACTGTATAACGGTGGCCTAAAAGCCTTAGAGATTACGTTGCGTACACCTATTGCAGCACAGGCTGTAAAGTTAATGAAAGAAGCGGTACCACAAGCGTATGTTGGTACTGGCACTGTTATTGATAAAGCAAGCTTTGATGCTTCGGTTGAAGCTGGGGCTGACTTTATGGTTAGTCCAGGTGTTAATGAAGAATTAATTACCCTTGCTAAAAGCTCTGATATTCCTTTTTTACCTGGCGCTGCGACTCCAAGTGAAGTGATGACGCTTGCTAGCCATGGTTTTAAGTTTTTAAAATTTTTTCCGGCAGAGGCTGCCGGTGGTACCGCGATGCTTAAATCGATTGGTGCTCCAATACCTCAAATTACATTCTGCCCAACTGGCGGTATAACCCTAGCAACTGCGCCAGATTACTTAGCACTTAACAATGTTATATGTGTTGGTGGTACGTGGATGCTAGATAAACAATTAATTCAAAACAAAGACTGGCAAGCCATTGAAGCGCTTGCTCGCCAAGCAAGTGAAGTTAAATAGGAGTTTATAATGATAAATGTAGCAATTAATGGCTATGGCCGTATTGGTCGTAACGTACTTCGCGCTCTTTATGAGTCAGCACAAAATAACGAAATCAAAATTGTAGCAATTAACGATTTAGCACCAGCTAACGTAAATGCTCATTTAACACAGTACGATTCTGTACATGGTCAATTTGCACAAAAAGTAACATTACAAGATAGCACAATGTTAATTGGTGATGATGTAATCACACTAACGCAAGAACGTGATCCTGCAAACTTACCGTGGAAAGAACTAAACGTAGACATCGTTTTAGAATGTACTGGTTTTTTCACTAAACGTGAAGATGCAGCTAAACACATTGAAGCAGGCGCTAAAAAAGTTATCGTATCGGCACCAGGTAAAGGCTTAGACGCGACAGTAGTACATGGCGTAAATAGTGGTGAGATTAATGCTGATAGCACTATTATTTCAAACGCTTCGTGTACAACAAACTGTTTAGCACCTATTGCTAAAGCAATTAACGACACAGTCGGTATTGAACAAGGTAGCATGACAACAATTCATGCTTATACGAACGATCAAAACTTATCTGACGTTTACCACCCAGATCTATATCGTGCGCGTAGTGCAACTCAGTCTATGATCCCAACTAAAACAGGTGCTGCGGCAGCCGTTGGTTTAGTTTTACCTGAGCTTGCTGGTAAATTAGACGGTATGTCTGTACGTGTACCTACTATCAATGTTTCTTTAGTTGATTTTACGTTTATTACTAAACGTGACACAACGGCTGAAGAAATCAATAGCGTAATGAAAGAAGCTGCTGAAGGTTCTATGGCGGGTATTTTAGAGTTTAACGAGCTTCCGCTTGTATCTATCGACTTTAACCATAACCCTGCATCTTCAATTTTTGATGCAACACAAACTAAAGCTGATGGTAAATTAGTTAAAGTTATGGCTTGGTACGATAACGAGTGGGGTTTCTCAAACCGCATGTTAGACCAAGTAAAAGCATTAGGCGCTTACCTATAAGCGGACATGTAACAATTTAAGCTTTATCCACCAAAGCCACGTTTATCGTGGCTTTTTTAATGCGTAAATTATATTAATAGTAAACTTAAGCGCGTTTTATAGGGCGGATTAAGATTTATTTGCTTGTAAAGTTAATAATAGCGTAGCAAACGACGGGCGATTACTTATTGGCTGTTGTTCGGTGGTTTTCACTATATCCATTAATAAAGTAAACAATGTACCTTGTTTATCATGAGCTGGAACCGTACTCAGCAAATCTTCGATTAAGCGAGTAAAGGCGAATACTTCAATTAATTGCATTTGTTTTTGCTGATATTCACTCAGTGTCTGTAAATTAGTCGCAGCGCCAAAATCCCCAAATAATATATCAGCCTGTTTATTAATAAGCGTATTATGCGCGTATATATCACCATGGCTTACTTTATTTGCGTGTAAATGGGTCAATGTATCGAGCATTTGTAAGGCAATTTTATAAATCTCCTCTACAGAATAATGACAATTAGGACTAAATGTATCACGCGTACAAGTTTGTAAACTTGGTGGTAAGCCTAAGTTTTTAAAGTCGGTATCTATTAGCTCCATAACCAACCCTAATTGTTGTGGCTGTTCGATATAGGCAAACACCTTAATTAAATTTTTATGATCCCCAGCTTGTAAGCAACAATTAACCTCATCAAGCGGATAGCCATCGCTGGTGATAGCACCTTTAAATAGCTTTAATGCCACAGTAGTGTGCTGTGTTTTAGCTAAATGAATAATCCCCGAAGCGCCACGGCCTATTTCTTTTATTAACTTATAATGCGCCAGAGATGTATTGCTAAGCGAGCATTGTGTAAGGCTATTTGATTGATTAAATTGATTACCAGCAAAGGCAAGCCATGCTAGTTTTGGTAGTTCAAACAACCAGTTATCTAGCTTTGTTAAGTTATTAGCCGACAACCTTATTAACTCTAGCGCTTTACAATTAGCCATATTACTAGGAAGTTGTTTGATCTGATTTCCCGCCAAAGCTAACTTTTTAAGTTGTGTATAATTACCAAAGTCGTTGGGTAGCTCAGTGAGTTTATTATCTGTAAGAATTAACCATTGGATATTCTGTGGCAAGCTGTTTGGGGCAAACGCACTAATTTTATTTCCTTTAAACGCAACCATAATCAGAGCAGGGCATTTAGCAAGCACTTTAGGGATATGGGTGAATTGATTAAATGATAAAAACACGCGTTTTAATTTTTGTAAACAGGCAAATTCATCGGGTAAATCACTTAACTGATTATTCGATAAATCGAGTACTTCAAGTGTGTCGGCTAAGGTAAAAATATCACTTGGAAAGTCAGTTAAGTGTTCTACTAGCTGTAAATGTGTCGTGCCACGTAAAGTGCCAGCGCGCAGTTGTGCTAAGGTTTGCATAGGTTCAGGCCATATTTAAAGTCTTAAAACGAAAAAAGCCAACAAAGAGTTGGCTTTTTAAATGTATTAACAACCGAGTTTAAAACTGGGCGTTATGATATACATTTTGTACATCGTCACAATCTTCTAGCATAGCTAAAAAGCGCTCCATAACTTCTACATCTTCGCCTTCAATTGGGGCTTCTACTTGCGGTACAAATGCAATTAAGTCTTCGTCAAACTCTGTAATTCCCATTTCTTCAAGCGCGGTACGGGTGTTGTTATACTCCGTGTGCGGAGCAAAAACGGTGACTTTACCTGCTTCAACTTCTACATCGGTAACATCCACATCGGCCATCATTAGGGCCTCTAACACGGTTTCATCGTCATCACCGTTAAATACAAAGATAGCAAGGTGATCAAATAAATGGGATACCGAATTTTGCGCACCAATTTTAGCATTTGCTTTGGTAAAGCACACACGCACATCGGCAAAAGTACGCTTGTTGTTATCGGTTAAACAATCAACAATAATCATGCAATTACCCGGGCCGTAACCCTCGTAACGTGTTGCTGCGTAGTCTTCTCCGCCGCCGCCTTTTGCTTTTTCGATTGCGCGTTCAATAACGTGCGCAGGTACTTGATCTTTTTTAGCGCGTTCAATTAAACGGCGTAAAGCAAGGTTTCCATCTACATCAACACCGCCATTTTTAGCGCATATGTATATTTCTTTACCGTACTTAGAATAAACTTTAGTTTTAGCACCCGCAGTTTTAGCCATTGAATCTTTTTTGTTTTGGTAAGCTCTTCCCATCTGCGTTTCGCCTTAATATAAATTAAATAATTAAATAAATTTTTGTTGCTGTATTCTAAAGGTAAACGCGCGGTATCGCTAGTATATGGCGTTAATAATTAGTTTTATAATAAATGACTATTGTTTTATTGGGCATCGACCCAATATTAGTAATGTGTTGATGTTAAAGTTGAAATAAATGTTTAAGTTGAGGTTGTTACTTATTGTTGCATTGTTTTTTGCCACACTCTTTAGTGTACAAAATGTAAATGCAAGTACAGTTAATAACACTGAACAAGCGCCCTTACTTTTAACACACACTATGGTACAAACCGATATACATGGCTTACAACTACTAAGGCTCTCGGATCACCCTTCATTGCAAGCTAAAGCGGTAACAAGGCTTCATCAACCCAATAAAAAATTACCTAATACTGATTATACCGCTCATCAAAGCCGCTTAACGGCCAGTAATACATTTTACTTTTTACACCATTTTCAAAATGAGCCGCAGTACGATGTTGTTTTTGAATTTTTTGCACAACCCCTGCAAAGGCAGATATTTCTCTCCCCAACTGCAACGGATATCATATCTGCATGGTATACGATGCAAGGTAAGCGTAAGAACTCGCGTTTAAGTTATTGGAAAGACGCAAACCTGCTTTATAAAGCGGCTAATACCTACCACGTTTAATTTTTCTTATATTTTATTTTATCGCTTAAGTCTTATGGTCTTAAGCTTAAAACTGTACTTGTTATTTAACCCTTTGTTATTAATAGCTTTAATTTAGCTTTTTAGATGCGAGTTTAAAACAGGGTATGCGCTTAATTACTTAATTGTGCAAAAGAATAACAAATTGGAATAAAACGACCAGCGCTTACACTGAGTCGTTACTGGCCTGCCAGTAATAAGGAAAAGAGATGTTAGAACGTAAAAAATCGTCTGCCTTGCGGACAAAATTTAAATTAAGCTATGTTGCAATGCTTATTGTATTAATTTTGCTTGGCATTAGCGCATTACCCAACCTTTATCCTAATAAATCGTGGATACACATTAGCAATGAGCAACAAAACACCTTAAATATAAAGACTAATGAGGTGATCCCGTTTTTAAATAATCATGGCTTTATGGTTGAAAAAGGCAGTGATGCACAATCGCAGCTTAGTCTATTGCTCGAAAACCCTAAAACCAGCGCACAAGCGCAAGCATTACTTAAAGCCCAATACCCTAATACAAAAGTAAAAATAGTAGAGCATGCTACCAGCCCATTTTGGTTACAACAGTTTGGCTTATCACCGATAAAGCTCGGACTTGATTTAAATGGCGGGGTGCTTTTTGTGCTTGATGTCGATTTAGATAAAGCACTTGAAGAAAAAATAAACAGTGCTTATTTACAAACAAAATCAATCATTGTTAAGCAAAAGGCTCATGGATTAAAAGCAATAAAGACGCGCACTGGGTTTGCAATTAACGTACTAGACAGTGCGCAAAATAAATTACAACCGGTGCTGAGCGAACTGACTCAACAGTTTACTAATTTAAGCCATTTACAAACTAATAATGGCAATTTAATGGTTATTAATTTTAACTATACCCCCGACAAGATTAATGTATTTAATAATCAAATTATGAGTCAAACACTCACCACGCTTCGTTCACGTATAGAAGAGTTAGGTATTACTGAAGCCGTTACTCAGCGACAAGGTAAGCACCGTATTCGTATTGAGTTACCCGGAGTACAAGACCCCAGTGAAGCAAAACGTATCATTGGTGCCACAGCAACACTTGGTTTTTATCAATTAAAAGACACTGGCGGACAAACCTTTACGATGCAATCTGGGGGCACCATTGAACTCGACCCGATACCTATTTTTACTGGTGAGCATATTAATAATGCAAATATTGGTCGTGATGATTGGGGCAAACCCCTTGTGCAACTTAGTTTAGATACTAAAGGGGGTGAGGCAATGTCGGCGTTTTCAAAAGCCAATATTGGTAAACCGATGGCCACAGTGTATTCGCAATACGAACAAAACGCTCAAGGTAATGTAATAAAAACCAGTGAAGTGATCAATGTAGCTAATATTGCACAACATTTAAGTTCGCGATTTAGTATTACAAATATGAAAAGCCAGCAAGCCGCCGCCGACTTAGCTTTATTACTTAGAGCTGGGTCGTTAACAGCGCCGGTTACTATAGTGCACGAACAAACTATTGGCCCAAGCTTAGGTAGTGAAAACATAAATAACGGATTAGCCGCATTAATGTTAGGTATGGGGATTACATTGGCATTTATGGCGTTGTGGTATCGCCGACTAGGCTTGATTGCGAATGTCGCTCTATTACTTAATTTATCATCGTTAGTCGGATTAATGTCATTATTACCCGGTGTTGTTTTAACTTTGCCGGGTATTGCAGGCCTTGTATTAACGATAGGTATGGCGGTGGATACTAATGTCATTATTTTTGAACGAATTAAAGAAGAAAAACGCAAAGGGCGTTCGCCTTATCAGGCAATACAAGAGGGTTATAAACAAGCGAGTAACACCATACTTGATGCCAATATTACCACTCTAATCACTGCAATTATTTTATATGCGATTGGGTATGGGCCGGTAAAAGGCTTTGCCATCACCTTAGCGTTAGGGCTGTTAACGAGTGTGTTTACAGGGGTATACGTATCAAAAATTTTAACTGAAACTTTGTATTTAAAACGTTGTAACAAAACTGGAGCGCAAACGCATGCTTAATACATTAAAAAAAGCCGGCAAAGGCACTCGTTTACGCTATGTAGGTCTCATCTTAAGTGCAATATTAGTGTTGTGTTCATTAGTCACCTTAAGTCAAAAGGGGTTGAATTTTGGTCTTGATTTTACCGGTGGGTATTTAACCGAATTTACCACTAATAAAACGGTGGATTTGGCTACTTTAAATCAGGTTATTAGTGATCACAGTCAGGGGAAATTTGTCTTAAGCTATCAAGGTAATCAACATTATCAACTAACACAAATGGCAAAGAGTAATAGCAGCGCAATAAGCAAAGACTGGCAAAAGGCGCTGAGCAATAGCGCAGACATTAATGCAACCGTGTTATCGTCTACGTATATAGGGGCACAGGTAGGCGATGAATTATTTGATCAAGGCTGTTTAGCATTATTTACTGCTATGGTGGTGGTTATGCTGTATTTAGCGGTGCGATTTGAATGGCGTTTGGCTGTTGGATCTGTGGTTGCATTAATGCATGACTTAGTACTTGTTTTGGGTGTGTTTTCGTATTTACAAATAAACTTTAATTTAACTGTTTTAGCAAGCTTACTTGCCATTATTGGTTATTCACTAAATGACTCGATTATAGTGGGCGATAAAGTTCGTGAATTACTGCGTTTAAATACTAAATATACGCTTAACACAGGCCGTATTATAAACAGTGCTATAAAAAGTACGTTAACACGTACATTAATCACCTCTGGTACCACTTTAGCGACAGTTGCTTGTGTATGGATACTTGCAGGCGTCCCTTTACAGGGATTTGCCATTGCCTTATTTGTTGGGATTGTCGTGGGGACATTTTCGTCAATTTGTATTGCCGCGACCTTGCCCGAAATGCTTGGCTTGAGCGTTAAAAATTATGCGCAAAAAATAGATGCTCATACTCAGCAACTACTCGATTTACCATAAACGATAAGGTCTTCGTTTAGGCGTTTAAAATAATGGAGTTAAACGCCTAAACTCGGTAACATAGCAGGATTATTTACTGTCATTGTAGTGTAAGCGTTTGATGAATAAATCACATGTTATAGAACACCTAAAATTTGCCCTCGAAACACAATTAAATAACGCCAAGCAAGCAGCGCAAGCTGCACATGATGCTGCCACACACGAAGAAAGCGTGGCAGAAACCCAATACGATACTCTCGGATTAGAAGCCGCTTATTTAGCCCAAGGCCAAGCCGAGCGAGTCAATGACTGTTACAGCAGCATTAAACAGTTTGAAAGCTGCTTTAAAGAGCCGTGTAGCAATAAAGTTACTGTGGGGTCGTTAGTGTGTTTAGAGCAAGACCATGCCCCGCATAAATGGTTTTTTTTAGGCCCTGCATCGGGAGGATTATCAGTACAGGTAAAAAACAACACGATTCATGTGGTCACGCCCAGCGCTCCTATGGGGATAGCTCTGTTAAATAAAATGCAAGATGATGAAATTACTTTAACGCTTGCCGGTGTAGCTCAACACTATATCGTTGATACAATTTTATAGTCAAACATGTGTTAATCGCGTTACGCCACTTCGCTACTTACCTCTGTTGTTTACAACGTTAGGTGCAAGCACGCCTTAAGAGATTTACGGTATCATTAAAATAGTGATACCTTTATTTATAAAATACTTATCAAAGAGATAGATTAGCAGCTAGCAAGCTCGACTTGGTTTTTATTTTAAGGATTATGTTTTATTTAAGGAGAGAGTTATCGAATATGCAGAAGAGTTTACAAAGCCAGAAAAACAAAAGAGAGTATTGCTGTTTATTTTATTAGCAACTCTGGGGCTGATTATTAATCATAAATGGTATCTTCCTTTTGTAAATGGGTATGTGAGTACCGTTTATTGCCAAACACCGTTTGGTTACTCAGGGGTTAGCGTGCTGTGGTATTCGTTATTTGTGGGGTTACCTCTTTTGGCTTCGCTTATAATAGGTGTTTTTACTATCCCAATTGGCTACAAAGGACTTATTGAACAGCAATTTCCACCGCAAGGGATGAAAGTATATAGACCCACTAAAATACAAAGGGGCTGGAAAGGGAAGGTTAAATCACTATCTCACCTATTTATCCCTTTGTTTTTTGTATCGTTTGCTATATGGGGCTATTTTCAAGTTGATAAAATGCCTCACAACGTCCCTGATAATTTTGACTATCGGGTGTGTAATACACCCATCACAGATTAGTGTTGCTGCACGACTTATTTCTTTATTTAATCGTCATTGCAATGACATATCATTTTTCTTCTGCTAAACAATTTAAACCTTAACTTTGCAACGTATGTATATTTTAGTAAACGTGAGTTCATATTTCGTTGCGTAGAATCTTTGTCAGTATTTAAATTAAGCGTGCGTTTGTTAAGAGCGCCAATTCTAATTAAACTCTATTGAGTAAGTGGAAAGTATTTATGAAGTTAACGTTTTTTATTACCATTGTTTTGATGAGTTCATTGTCGTTGCAAGCGGCAGAAACCAAAGATAAATCAAAATTTACATTTGAAGACTTAAAAGCACTTGCAAAAGCCGCTGCCAAAAAGCCTTACTCTCCAGGCGCAATTCCTGCCCCAGATTTAATTGACAAAATATCTTACGACCAACACTGGAAAATACGTTTTAAAGAACAAGAGACTTTCTACCCCAGTGGTTCGCAAGCGCCAGTGCAGTTATTTTACCCTGGTCGATATTTTCCTCAGCCGGTCAGTATTTATATGAGAGACGATAAAGGTAGCGTAGAAGAGGTGCCATTTAGTAATAAATTTTTTGACATGCCAGCGGATAGCCCAGCCCACGATCTTCCACAAGGGTTTGGCTTTGCTGGATTTAGAATTATGCGACCAGATATGAAGCCCGATTGGGTGTCGTTTTTAGGTGCGTCTTATTTTCGTACCGATGGTAGCGAGGGACAATATGGTTTATCAGCAAGGGGGATCGCGATTAATACAGGAATGAGTGAGCCTGAAGAGTTTCCACGGTTTTCTGCATTTTGGATTGGTCCAGCGCAAAATAACGATGAAAGTGTATCGGTTTGGGCATTGCTTGAAGGACCTTCTATTACGGGGGCTTACCGATTTGGTTTAACTAAAGATAACAAAAAGGCAAAAGGGCATATCACTTCGGTTAATGCAAATTTATATATGCGAGCCGATGTTAAGCGTTTAGGCATTGCACCGTTAACTAGCATGTATTGGTATTCAGAAAAAGATAAAACTAAAGCCAAAGATTGGCGTCCAGAAATACACGACAGTGATGGTGTTGCTATTCATACAGGAGCAGGACAGCATATATGGCGTCCGCTCAATAACCCAGAATCAGTGTCGACCAATAGTTTTTTTGATGAAAACCCACAAGGATTTGGCTTAATTCAACGAGACCGTGATTTTAATAATTACCAAGACGATGGGGTATTTTATAATAAACGTGCATCAGCATGGGTTAAACCTATTGGAGAATGGGGCAAAGGGGCGGTTCAATTAATTGAAATTCCAACTAAAGATGAAACCTTCGATAATATCGTTGCTTATTGGGTCCCCGAAAAGCCAGCACGTAAAGGGGATGAATTTACATTTTCATATGATATCCAGTGGCGTCCACTGGACCCTAAATCTAATAAGTTAGCCAGTGTGGTAAATACACGACAGGGTTTAGGTGGTATTCCTGGACAGCCTATCCCCGAGGGCGTCAATAAAATGGTTATTGATTTTACTGGGCCTGTATTAAAGGGGCTAGATAGTCACGGTGATATTAAGCCTGTTGTTGAAGCAAATAACGGTGAAATACTTGAACCCATTGGTGTTTACCCGGTAGTTGGTACCAATCAATGGCGATTAACTTTTGATTATAAACAAACAAATAAAAATCCAGTGAGTATACGTGCTTATTTAACCAATAAAAAAGATGAGGTTATTAGTGAAACATGGGTCAGTGATGCCACAGTAACTATAAAATAATCGTTATATTGAAATTGATGGCTATAATGTGTCGCACTGTTATAGTCATCACTCTATTACACATACAATCTTTTTAATGTATTTAATCTCATTTATACTGACTATTTGCTAAGAAGTAATCGTGTTTGGGCATGCGTTTAAATTTTGTCGATTTGATGGTAAATCACAAAACAACATTCTTTAGAAAGGGAGTTATAAAGTGCGTCGATTTTTATTATTTATTGGCTACTCCAGTGTGATAGGGAGCTTTGGCGATGCGGGTTTAGGACTCTATGCTTTATGGCTTGTGGCGAGTACTGACTTTGTATCGATGGCTATTTCATTGGATGAATTTTTAAAAAATTACGTCACGTATATTTATTGGGTTAAATCAATCGCATTTATAGTTATGCCTAAAGGTGTTGCAACATGGCTGTTTTCTATCCCCGCATTAATTTATTTTCCTATTAGAATTTTAATGAGTATGGTTATTGGCTGGTGGGCTTTAAATAAGGCAACTAAGTTAAGGCCAAGCATTAAGTAACTTTCTGCTTTTTGGTTTTAAAAGGTAAAGGCTATAAATAGGACATATATTTTTTTGTTGTGTATTTAGCGATTCTAAATAAAAAGGCAGCAAATGGGGGCTTTGAATTGTTATAATCACATTACGATAAATAAATAAGAAGCCCTTATGTCACAGCCTAATTGCCCACAATGCCAATGCGAATATGTTTATGCCGATCAACAATTATTAATTTGCCCAGAATGTGCCTATCAATGGAACCCTCATCATACAGATGACGATGAGTCTATTATCGTTAAAGATGCCAATGGAACATTATTAAACGACGGTGATAAAGTGACGATTGCTAAAGATTTAAAAATTAAAGGCAGCTCCCAAGTAATAAAAATTGGGACTAAAGCAATTGTTCGTCGTGTACTTGAGAAAAAAGATCATGAACTTGACTGTAAAGTCAATGGGATTGGCGAAATGATGGTAACGGCTAAGTTTGTAAAAAAGGCTTAACAGACACGTGATGTAATTATAATGTTTAACTGTTTGGTATGACATTAGCCAAACAGTTTTCGTCTGACTACTTTACGGTAGGCGCTTGGGGTTTGATAAAGTACTTTTTTAAACACTCGGGTTAAATGCCCCTGATCGTTATAACCGACTTCTAATGCCACTTCTTGAATAGACAAATTAGATGACGCGAGCAATTCCTTGGCAGCTTCTACTCTGAGCTGTTGCCAATATTGTACTGCACTTTGATTTGTAGCCTGCTTAAAACGGCGAGTAAATGTACGGTAACTTAAACTGAATTGGTCAGCAACTTGCTGTAAGTTAAGCGACGAGGCCAAGTTCGTTTTTAGCCAAAACTGTATTTGTGCAATAAGCTCATCGGGGTGCTTATCAACTGCGCCTTCTAAATAACGTTGCTCTTCGTATGGTTTACGTATTTCGTGCGAAAAATTACGCTCTACATGCTGTGCAGCGGCTTTTCCATAATATTGGCTAATAATATGCACAATAACATCGGCGAGTGCATTTAAACTCGCTACCGTATATAAACGCTCAGACTGGGTTATAAAAAAATCAGGTTTGAGTAATACTTGTGGATAGTCACGACTAAACTGCTTAGCGTAATGCCAGTGAGTGGTTGCTGGATGGCCATCGAGCAAGCCTGCTTGTGCAATAAAGCAATTGCCTGTCCCTACGCCAACAAGTTGACTGCCTTTTGCAAAACTATTTTTTAACCATTTAACAATCAATTTATTAGCATGCACTACGGGGCGTGGATTTCGCCAAATCCCCGGGACGATAATTAAATCACAATCGGGAGCTTGCTCTGTGGTGCAGTCGGGCATAATTGATACCCCTGAACGAGTGGCTATAGCGTGAGGTTGTTCGGCGACTAACGTGATATTTAATGATCTAAACTCATCTTTATTTAAATGCCCCTTTGCAAATGCTTCACCGGCTCTTAGCATTTCTATTGGCAAGGTTAAGCTGGTCATTAATAGTTGAGGATAAGTACTAATGGCTATATTTAATGCGCTTTGGTGCTGTATTTGCGACAAGTAGATGCTCCGACCAGTAAGTTATGGCTATTTATGCTGAATATTTGGCTATTAAAGCACAATTTAGCAATGCTATTCCATTTAAACTTACTGCATATTCTCATAACACGTTTTTAAAGGTTAATTATGACTGCATTACCCGTAATAGTGGGCATGGGTGGCATTAATGCTGCTGGGCGTACTTCTTTTCATCAAGGTTATCGTCGTATCGTGTTAGATGCTTTAAATAAGCAAGATCGTAATGATACATTTTTAGGCCTCGCCACTTTAATGAATTTAGTTAGTGTTGTAGATGGACAATTACAAGATCAACAAGGTAACAGTGTCTGCGCAGACGAAATAGAAACTCGTTTTGGCAAACAAATCATCGCCGGTACGCTTATTCGTAAAATAGAACGCGAACATTTTGATGTAGATGCAACACCGTGGCAGCAAAAAATGACATTAACAGCGTCGGATGATAATGCCATTGTATTTGAAACGCGTGCACGTGATTTACCCAACCCGGTTCCTGCTAGTTGGCAAGTAGAGACGCTGCAAGATAAAAAAGTAAAAGTTACTATTGCCGCCGATATTGCGATTAAACACGATTCGACACGTGATAACCCAATTAAATCGGCAGGACAGTTGCCTAAAGGGTTTGATCCAGCGGCTATGTATAACAGTCGTTATCAACCACGTGGTTTACAAGCCACTATTTTTGCCGCTACCGATGCAATTAAATCAACGGGCCTTGCTTGGCAATATATTATGAATAGTGTTGAGCCTGATAAAATTGGTACCTATTCGGCTTCTGTTATTGGCCAAATGGACGATAAAGGCCTTGGTGGTTTAATAAAAGCACGTCAACAAGGTGAACGCGTAAGTACTAAGCAATTAGCGCTTGGCTTAAATACAATGCCGACCGATTTTATTAATGCTTATGTTACTGGGAATGTCGGCACAACGTTTTCTACTTCAGGCGCGTGTGCTACGTTTTTATATAATTTACGTGCGGCTGTGAATGACATTCAAGCGGGACGTACTCGTGTAGCCATTGTAGCGAGTGTTGAATGTGCTATCACTCCCGAAGTAGTTGAAGGTTTTGGTAATATGAGTGCCCTCGCGAATGTTGAAGGTTTACGTCGATTAGATGGTTTAAGCTCTGATGAAGAGCCTAATTACACAAAAAGTAGCCGTCCATTTGGTGAAAACTGTGGTTTTACTTTGGGCGAAGGGGCACAAGTTGCTATTTTAATGGATGATGCCTTAGCACTCGAGCTAGGTGCAGACATTATGGGTAGTGTCCCCGATGTATTTGTTAACGCCGATGGGGTAAAAAAATCGATTACCTCTCCAGGGCCTGGTAATTATATTACGATGGCAAAATCGGCAGCGCTTGCTAGCAGCTTGTTAGGTAAAGAAGCATTACAGCAGAAAAGTTTTATTTTAGCGCATGGGTCGAGTACACCGCAAAACCGTGTCACTGAGTCGTTAATTTATCATAAAGTAGCGCAAACATTTGCTATAGATAATTGGAAAGTGACTGCGCCAAAGGCGTTTGTTGGCCATACAATTGCGCCTGCAAGTGGCGATCAACTAGCGATAGCACTGGGCGTATTTAGTCATAATATTATGCCTGGAATTACCACGATTGATAAAGTAGCTGATGATGTTTACAACGCGCATCTTGATATACGCAACAGCCATTACACATGTGATGATATGGAAATTGCATTTATAAATTCAAAAGGCTTTGGTGGTAATAATGCAACGGCGACTATTTTAAGTGCAAAAGTGACTTTAAAAATGCTTGCTAAACGCCATGGCGATAAAGTAATGGCTGATTATGCTGAAAAAAATAAAGCAGTAAGCGTTGCGCAAAATGATTATAAATCGCAAGCAGATTTAGGCCAGTACGAATTAGTTTATCGTTTTGGTGATGGATTGATTGATGATAATGACATTGTTATTGGCGAAGACGGTATTGAACTACCAGGCTTTGATAAAGCGATTTCGTTTAGTACAAACCACTCCTATCAAGATATGTTTTAAGCACACATACTTGAATTCCAAGGCGCTGTTTAAGGCGCCTTTTTTATGTCAGTGGACTTTTATTAAGTAAATTAAAGTTGATTAAAAAACCACCGTGTTAGTTGTTTATTATCTTGCATTTATGAATCATCTTTGTTTCTATATTAGAAAAGCAATCTAGGATGGATAAATTAATGAAAAAATCTCTACTGGTACTTTCTTTAGCAACTACTTTTATTCACTTATCAGCTTTAGCAGATGACTTTGTACCTGCTAAAGTAATTAATAAAAACTATGATCAGCTTACAAATACTTCACCGCGAGCATCAAGGTTAGAAGGGATTAACCTAAGCAGTTATGTAGTAGATGAAAACGGGCAAGTGAGTGATATCGAAATTGTAGCGACGGTAGGGCATAAACTATATCAAAGAGAAGCCATCGATTACATTTCTAAGCTTAATTATAAAAGCGCACAACTTAATGGCGGTGCTATCTCAACAGCTAAAAGCATTACTGTTAGTTCGCAAAACTTACACGCTAGCTTTTCAAATGACCAACCATCACTTGGTTTTTTTAATAACTACGAGAAAGCGAGTAAATTAATTGAAGCTAAAAAACTTGATGAAGCTAAAACTTATATTAGCGAATTAGAAAGCGAGCACACTAAAAATACCGTTGAAATTGTTTTACTCGCGTGGCTTAAAAGCCAACATAGCTATTTTGTTCAAGATTGGAAAAGTTTTGATAAGTCTATATATGAAGCGTTTTTATTTAGGGATAACTTACCCGATCAAATTAAAAAGCGAGTGATTAAAAATGCACTGCAGTGGTTTATATCAAAACAAGATTACGTGCGCGCTTACGATGCGATTGAAGCATTAGATGATATTAAGTCTTTAACATTTTCAGAGCAAAACAAAGCGCAGCTAGTAGCGCAGGTGAACGACATATATAAAAGTTCGGGTGTAATAAATCAACAAATTTCACTTGAGCCTGATCAGGCTGTTTTACCATTATTATCTAAAAGTGAAGTTGAATTAACAACAGACAAGCCTTTATCTAAAGTGCAGCTTCGGTGTGAAAATAAAGTAGTGGATTACGACACAAGCGCTATTGATAAAATTGTAATTTCGCAAAACGACTTGCGCTGTGGGTTATTAATTAAAAGCGCTCAAGCTCAAACAGTCACAATTAAACAAAGTGGTAAGCGCTTTTTATAAATAGTGATTGCACAGGTTTACTAACTAAAACCCCGCAATATTATGCGGGGTTTTTGTTTTTAAATGTATTTAGCAATTAAGCTGTGTTTGTTGTTACGTTTCCAAGTCATGTAGCGCTTAGCCAGTAAAGTGGTAAGCCCAATAACGACGGCTATAAAAGTAAGTGTAGCTACGTAGCTCATTCCATATGCTGGTGGCAGGCCGACTAAAGTTTCGCCGTAGGTCATATCGCTAAAATTAAGCCCTAAAACAGGAATAAGCAACCACGCAATTGCATGCAACAAATATAAATGCACAAGGTATGAAAACATACTGGTTTTACCAAGGACTTGTAAAAACCCCCGTGAAAAGTTAGCTTTTAGGTAGCTTAAGAGCCACAGTGCGATAAGACCTAAACCTACGGTTAAAAGCATAAACTGTAATGACAGCGGATATTTGGTTGGGTTTAAAAACGACATAACGGTATCAAAAGTATTATTGTGGATGCTAAATATTGAAGTATCACCATATAAATTAAAACCGCGTAGTATTGCATACAACGATAAGCAACTTACACCGAGCAAAGCTGCGTGGCTCATTGCTTTTGCGTTGTATTGTTTTGCTTTGTAATAAACACCGGCGCAATAAGCAAGTGCCATTAAGCCCACAATGGGAGCTACCGGGTAGGTTGTTCTGATTTTAAAATCCAAAGGCAGTTCGAGTACATTTTTTTGATGTGCTATAGACCAAAGCGTATTTGCCAGAGTATTAGGCTCAAAGCGTACGCCATCAAATATATTATGGCCAAACACTAATAACAATCCGGTAATAAATAGTGTACGCAAACCAAGTAAACGTAGTAGCCCCAACATGACAAACCCCCAGCCAATTGCCCAAATAACTTGTGCGTACAACATTGGGTATAATGGATTAAAGCTCCATGACCATGAGACAATTGTAAATTCAAACAAAATAAGTACCAAACCGCGGATAATCAAGTTTTGTGAGAATGCTTTGGTACAGATGTATTTATGCTCGGTTATAGCCGCCGACAACCCCGCTAAAAATACAAATAAGGGCGCGCAAAAGTGCGAAACGAAACGTGTAAAAAAGGTAAGGGGATCCGTGCCTGGAATAGTCATCGGATCGGTCACTGAATAATTTAGACAATAATACATACCATGGTCTATAACCATAAAAATAATGATAATACCTCGAAGTAAATCAATGTGATGTAATCGAGGGAATGAGGCTGTGATCGACATAACTAAGTTCAAATAGGTGATAAAAATTTGCCGTTATTATATGTGATACAATAACGTTACGCGAGAATGAATAGATTAAATGTTAAGTAATCATCACCTGTATTTAATTAACATAAGCTAAGGTTGGGATGAGCCAAACATCTGGTTACTTAAATTTTTTAACGTATCTGAGCGTTATAAAATTAATGACAGCTAACACAATGGCGATTTCATAGCGGTTATAAGCCACAGCGATACCAATTAACCCCATATTCCAGATACTCGCAGCTGTTGCTGTACCATATGTTGTTTTATTATTTTTTAAAATTGCGCCACCGCCAATAAAGCCAATGCCAGTAATAATGCCTTGTAGCATTTTAGACTGTGCTTCTGCACCAGGTAATACTGATAGGGCAATTAATGCATAACCGCACGATGCTACGGCGACTAAAGGAAATGTACGTAAACCTGCGCCATCGTGACTTTTTTCTCTGTCGTATGCCATAGGGAGGGCTAATAGGTAGGCTATCCCTAGCTGTATTAAGTTATCGGTAATTTCGTTCCACTGTAAATCTATTTCCATTATGATTCCTATTGCTAAAGTATGCAAACATACAGCAAAGGATACGCCAAAATTTAAATTGCTATAAATCAGTCGCTTAAATCATTCTTTGATAAGTTAAACTATGGCAGTCTGAAAAGTTTACATAGTCACTTACATTGATTTTCAATATTAATTAGTTATAGCCATGTAAAATTTTTAATATTACATATTCTTACAATGTTGCTTTTAAAATTGTATATAATTTAGCTAATGCTTTGATCAGGATAAACAATGAGAACGCTCACTCTATTTTTATGTATTATTTATTTAAGTGGCTGCACCGTCGCTGGTGCCATCATTGACGGCCAGGCACAATCAAATGCACGTGATAATCAATATAGTAATAGTCCTGCTCGTTCAGAGCCTTATAAAAACCCACTAGCGCCTGTCCCTACAGACAAAAATGGGTTTAGTTTTACTAATATTGGATTGAAAATAGATTCTTTACTGATCAATTTAGTAAAAGGTGAGGGCAATACTGTACAAGTATGCAGGCAAGTGAATAAAGTTTTGAAAGAGTGTGTAGAAGTCGATAAGTCAGATCTACACACTAATGAGGCTACGCAGTCAAAAACTGACTATGAAATAATAAGTGTTGGTCAATAAAGCTACTGATAAAAAAGTAACTATGATCGTACCCTTCTTGTATTTCAAATGTTAACGGGTAACCGTTTTCGTGGGCTACAGCCACTAGGTTTTGTGGTTTAAGCTGCGCTTCTAAAAAACCGTCAGCGCTTCCTTGAGTGGCTAACATAGGTAAGTAATCACCTTGTTTAGCTAGCTTCATAAGTTCGCATGTATCGTATTGCGCCCAAAGCGATTTATCGTTGCCTAAATAGCCTGTAAACGCTTTTATGCCCCAAGGGCAATTCATTGGGTTAACTATTGGGCTAAACGCAGAAGCGCTTACATATGCTTTTGGGTTTTTAAGTGCAACCATTAAAGCCCCGTGTCCGCCCATTGAATGACCACTAATGGCTTTAGTACTTGTTATCGGAAAATGCTGCTCGATAAGCGTGGGAAGCTCATCAACGACATAGTCGTACATATTAAAATGGGTGTTGTAAGGTGCTTGTGTTGCATTGAGATAAAACCCAGCACCTTGAGCAAAGTCGTAACCGTCTTCATCGGGCACGTTTTCTCCACGCGGGCTGGTATCGGGTGCAACGATTGCAATACCTAGCTCAGCGGCTTTTTTAAACGCGCCGGCTTTTTGCATAAAGTTTTCGTCGGTACAGGTTAAGCCCGATAGCCAATAAAGCACGGGTACTTTGTTTGTTTCACTTGCACCTGGAGGTAAAAATACCGCAAAGCGCATAGTGCAATGTGTACTTGTTGCAGTATGGGTATATTGCTTATGCCAACCACCGGCTACTTTTGTACTTGAGATATTCTCTAACATAAAAATCCTTAAAAGCCGCAAACATTTAAATTTTACGACTTTTATAAGCTGTTGACGTATTTGTATTAATAATGGATGACTGTACGAATACTTTTACCTTCGTGCATTAAATCAAACGCATCATTAATTTCTTCAAGGCCCATGGTATGCGTAATAAAGTCGTTTAGCGCAAATTCACCCGCCATATAACGTTCAACAATTTCAGGAAGTTGAGAGCGTCCTTTTACGCCACCAAATGCACTACCGCGCCACACTCTACCTGTAACTAATTGGAAAGGGCGGGTTGCTATTTCTTGTCCTGCGCCTGCGACTCCAATAATCACTGATTCTCCCCAGCCCTTATGACAACACTCTAAGGCTGAGCGCATAACATCAACATTACCGATACATTCAAAAGAATAATCTACACCTCCATCGGTCATTTCTACAATGACATCTTGAATTGGTTTATCAAAATCTTTTGGATTAATTAAATCGGTTGCGCCTAGCTTCGTAGCAAGGTCGAATTTAGAGGTGTTGATATCGATGCCTATAATGCGTGAAGCCCCTGCCATTTTTGCACCAATAATGGCAGATAAACCAATCCCACCTAAGCCAAATATTGCAACGGTATCGCCTTTTTGTACTTTTGCTGTATTGGTGACTGCGCCCATTCCCGTGGTCACACCGCATCCTAATAAACAAATTTCTTCAAGTGACGCTTCTTTATTCACCTTAGCAAGTGAGATTTCAGGTAACACGGTGTACTCAGAAAATGTAGATGTGCCCATGTAGTGGTATATTGGTTCACCATCTTTAAAAAAGCGGGTTGTGCCATCTGGCATTAATCCTTTGCCTTGTGTTTCGCGTACAGCCGAACATAAATTAGTTTTTCCTGAGGTACACATTTTACATACACCACATTCTGCGGTGTACAGAGGAATAACATGATCACCGACTTCCACACTTTCTACACCTTCGCCTACGGCATAGACAACACCGGCGCCTTCGTGACCTAAAATTGCAGGGAAGATACCTTCGGGATCTTCGCCTGATAAGGTAAATGCATCGGTATGACAAACGCCTGTGGCAGTAATTTTTACCATTACTTCGCCTTTCTTAGGCATCATGACATCGACTTCTTCAACACTTAATGGTTGATTTGGGCCCCATGCAATAGCGGCTTTCGATTTTATAAATTCAGACATGTGTTTATCCTTTGTAGTGGTAAAAAATAAAATATGACCCATATATTTGGGTGATGTGTTTATTGTATTTGTTTCATAATGAATGATAATCTCTATTTTATTAAAACACTTTTACAGTATGGTAATAATGGCGCGTTGGGATGGCATAGATGAATTTATTGCGGTAGGCGAAGAAGGGAGCTTTACGGCTGCTGCAAAAGTATTAGGGCTGTCGGTGGCGCATATTAGTCGCCATGTAACGGCATTAGAGCAGCGCTTAAATACACAATTACTGACCCGTACAACACGTAAGGTCGTGTTAACGAAAGAGGGGGAGGATTTCTTACACCAAGCACAGCATTTGCAGCATGCAATGGATGATGCCACACAACAACTGGCCACCATACAAACGATCCCTAAGGGCAAAATAAAGCTCACGGCCCCAGTGATGTATGGTGAAAGCTTTATCATGCCCCTTGTGCATAGTTTTATGCAGATACATCGCGAGGTTGAAGTTATTGCAACGTTAACTAATGAGCAAGAAAACTTACTTGAAGGAGGATATGATCTTGCTATTCGATTAGGGCATTTAAAAGATTCGAGCTTAAAGGCCCGAAAGCTGAGCCAAAGGCGTTTTATTATGTGTGCATCGGCCAAGTATTTATCACATTTTGGTGAGCCACATACCGTAGGTGAACTGAATAATCATCAGTGTTTAATTGGCAATAGCCGGTATTGGCGTGTCAATGAAAATGGCCGTGATAAGCACATTAAAATTGCAGGGCGTTTAGCGTGTAATAGTGGGTGGTCGTTAGTAGATGCTGCTAAAAAAGGACTCGGAATTGTTCAGCTTCCTGATTATTACATTAAAAATGAATTAAAAAATGGCGAACTTATCCCTATTTTAACTACGTACCAGCCAAAACAAGAAGGTGTATGGGGCGTATATCCGCCGCGCCAATTTGTAGCAACGAATGTTAGGGCCTTATTAGATTATTTATTAGTTGGGTTAAGCTGATAAATATCATTAGCTTATAATTTATTTTGTAAAGCGAGTAATGCTGTTTTCTTCATATTCAATTGTCGTTATAACGTGTTATTATAACTTTATGTGTTCTGATCATGTGTTTAAAATTATATGTTTCAACCGGTTAGCCTGTTTATAGGGCTGAGGTATAGTCGCTCCTCAAAAGGTAATGCGTTTATATCGTTTATTTCATTTTTTTCTATTGCTGGGATTGCTATTGGTTTAATGGCGCTATTTACGGTTAGCAGTGTGATGAACGGTTTTGAAAATAGCCTTAAAACAAATATGCTAGGTTTAATTCCTCATGTTGAAGTGAAGGCTAGTTCAAGCAATAGCGCAGATATTGAAAAGTTAAAAGTAACGCTCGAAAACTCACCTTATGTTGAGCGTGTTAGTTTATACCGCCATGCAGAAAGTATTTTACAAACCAATCATGATTTACACGGGGTGTTATTACAAGGGTTATATAGACAAAGTGAATCGTTTTATAAGATTACCGATAAAGTAGTACAGGGTAATTGGCAAACCGTGCTAAATACAAAGTATCATATTGCGATAAGCCGTTATTTAAGTAGGAAATTAGGTGTGGGCTTGGGGAGTAAAATTCGCGTTATTATTCCCGGTGCATCGTCTTATACACCGCTTGGGCGAGTGCCGAGCCAACGATTGTTTACTATTTCGGCTATTTTTGACACAGGTTCTGAAATTGACACTGCTTTAGCTTTTACCAGTGGTGATTCGGTACAGCGAGTATTAAAGCTAGATAAAAATATTGCGCCTAATTTAAGTATTTCCTTGCACGAGCCTTTTCAGCTAGCTCCATTTTTAAATGACAATCATAAGCTATTAAATAACTTTGAAGTAACCGATTGGCGCAGTAGCCAAGGCACTTTGTTTGCGGCTGTGGCAATGGAAAAGCGGATTATGTCGATGTTATTAGCGCTTATTGTATTAGTTGCGGTTTTTAATATTGTGTCTGCGCTAACGATGATGGTAAGTGAAAAGCAAAGCGAAGTTGCTATTTTGCAAACATTAGGATTAACCCCCGGGCAAGTGCAAAAAGTGTTTATGGTGCAGGGGCTTTATAATGGTTTTATTGGAACCGCAATTGGCTCGGTTTTAGGCCTGTTATTAAGCTCGTATATAAATGAAATATTGGCATTTATTAGGCTTAATTTGTTAGCCGGTGCGCAATTACCGGTAAAATTTGATCCTTTAAGCTTAAGCTTGTTTTGCATCTTAAGTGTATTAATGAGTTTTATTGCCACTATTTATCCTGCCCGCAAAGCAGCAAACATTAAACCGGCAGAGGTATTAAGATATGAATGATTTAGTTATTAGCTGCGAAAAGTTAAGCAAAGTTTATCAAGATGGTGTTAATAAAGTTGAAGTGCTCAAAGGGGTTGATTTAGCGCTTAAACAAGGCGATATGCTTGCCATTGTTGGTAGCTCGGGTTCAGGAAAAAGTACGTTGTTGCATATATTAGGCACTTTAGATACGCCAACGGCTGGGTCTGCAAAAATAAAAAATCAACACGTTGCAGCTCTATCACGAGGTGAACAAGCCGCGTTTAGAAATGAAAACCTGGGCTTTATTTACCAATTTCATCATTTATTAATGGAATTTACGGCATTAGAAAATGTGGCGATGCCGTTGTTAATTAAAGGCATGAATGCTAAATCGGCAAAAAATCAAGCCACTGATATGTTAGAAAAAGTAGGACTTGGACATCGTGGTGACCATAAACCATCGGCCTTGTCAGGGGGAGAGCGCCAACGTGTAGCGATTGCTCGGGCATTGGTAACAAAACCTGCTTTAGTCCTTGCTGATGAACCTACGGGTAATTTAGATAAGCAAAATGCAATTAAGATTTATGATTTAATCAACGAATTAAATAAAAGCTTAAATACCAGTTTTGTCGTTGTTACTCATGATTTAGAGCTGGCCGATAAACTAGGTAAAATCGCTTATTTAGATGATGGTAAATTAGCGATTAAAGAGTCCAGTTATGTTGCTTAGTGCATTTTTAAGTAAACGATTTCGCGCCTATTCAGGCCACAAAGACGAAAAAAATGGCTTTGTTAGCTTTATAGCCAAAGCGTCTACTATTGGCATATTGCTGGGGGTTGCAGTATTAATTGTTGCTTTGTCGGTTATTAACGGCTTTGAGCAGCAGCTAGTACACCGACTTTTAAGTGTGGTGCCTCAAGTTGAATATGTGGCACCAAACAAGCCTATTGATGATTGGCAAAATAAAGTGAAGCAGTTAGCAGAGCAGCCTCAGGTTGAAGCCGCCGCTCCTTTTATTGCTGTAAATGGCATGGCGCAATATAAAGGGGAATTAAAAGCGATTGAGCTTAGAGGCGTAGACACTTCGTTAGAATCACACGTATCAGCAATTAATCAATTCACCAAAGGAACATTGGTTAATCAATTAGCAAATGATGAAATTATATTAGGGCAGCAAATTGTTAAACAATTAAATGCGCAAGAGGGAGATAGCATTACGTTGTTATTGCCTCAAATTAACAATAACAGTTCTTCAATATTGGCTCCCAAACGAGTTACATTAACCCTCTCTGGTATTATTAGAATGGGTGGACCTATTGATAATACCGCTGCGTTTATTAGCTTAACTAAAGCACAGCAAGTGCTTGGCTATGAACAAGGTCAAGTAACTGGGTTACGTTTAAAAGTGAACGATGTTTTTTCGGCGCATGCCATCGCAATGAAAGTAGGTCAATCAATTCCTGATTATGTGTATGTGTCTAGCTGGTTTAGAACGCAAGGCAGTTTGTACCAAGATATTCAAATGGTCAGGACGATTGTATACATTGTAGTATTTTTAATTATTGCGGTAGCAAGCTTTAATATAGTGTCGTCTTTAGTTATGGAAGTGCGTGAAAAACAAGGCAATATTGCTATTTTAAAAACCATGGGTGCCAAAGACAGTACTATTTTAGCCACTTTTGTGATGCAAGGCCTGACTCAGGCATTTATTGGGGTTTTATTAGGCTGCTTTGTTGGGGTGGTATTGGCTATCAATATCAGTGAAATATTTAGGTGGTGTAGTCAATTATTTGGTGAAAACCCGCTACAAGGCGCTTATTTTATTGAGTTTTTACCGAGTAAATTAGTACTTAAAGATATTGGTATTACTGTTTTAGTCACGTTTACCCTGGCAATTATCGCTACTATTTATCCTGCATGGCAAGCAACACGTGTTGATCCTGCTAAAGTATTGGGTAACTAATCCCCTTTATTTAAAGAGGCCGCTGCAATCGTAGCAGCCTCTATTTTTATCACTTTCAATAATTAGTATAATTTTAACGCATAGACTAAGCTAAAACTATCTTGGTTAATGCTTGTACCTATATGCAGTTAAAAACACGGCTAATCTCAATTTTTTTGTTATGTTCTCTTGTGCCGTTATTCATCGTTTTTTTATTTGTCTTTAGTCATAGTACTGAACAAGCTAAGCGTTTGAATATTATTGCAGCACAAACAAAAGTGGTTAATGCAGCGAATATATTTAATAATTACTTTTCTAAACACATGGTCCATGTCGCAATGATGGCCAAGGACCCTCGTATTACTTCTATGAACTTCCCCTTTATGCGCGATTACCTTATTGCTGAGAAAAAAAGCTACGCAGGTGATTTTGAAAAGTTTATTGTTGGGGATCATCAAGGGCATTTTTATAACACCGAAGGAGGTAACCCTAAACAGGGATTTAAACGTACCTTTAATGATGATTTAGCTAATTCTTTGCCTCGTTCAATAGCTAAAAGAGATTACTGGCAGAAAACCGTAGGCGAGAATGTTGCCAACAAATCGGTTGTGTATGTATCTGAACCGATGATTTCATATACGACTGGCGTCAAACAAATTGTAATTAGTGCAAGTGTATTAAGTGATAAGCAACAAGTGCTCGGTTTATTAGGCGGGAGTATTGCATGGCATGAAATAGATCGTTTGGTTCAAGTCGTTCAAGATAAGGTGATTAACTCGATGGACCGACGGGTTAAATTTATGCTTGTTTCACGCACTGGTACTTATATGTATCATTGGGATAAAGAAAAAGTACTGCATTTACTAAAAGCTGGAGATGACTGGGTTTTAAACGATATTGGTGAAAAGGTTACGGTTAAACATAAAATTTTAACTGAATCAAATCAACAAATTAAAAACGTTGGGAGGGCTATGGTAAATGCAGAAATCGGGTTTGTTGAAATGCATGAATCAGACACAAATACCGATCAACATGTGTTTTATGCTCCAATAAACTCAACGGGTTATAGTATTGCGGTCATCATTCCTAACGCCGTTATATTCTCTGATATTAAATATTTAAAAGACATGTTATGGCTGTTTTTTTCAGCCGTTCTTGTCATTTTAGTAATCATTGCACTTTGGTTATCTCGATATATTTACCGTCCTATTAATGATTTAACTAATGCATCCCATGCGCTTTCAAAAGGCGATTATGATTATAAAGTCATTACAAAACGAGGTGACGAATTAGGTAAGTTGGCGTCAACGTTTGTCGCGATGCGTAAAGAGTTATCACTGCGCGAAACTCAATTAGAAAAGCGTGTTAGAAATAGGACGCAGGCATTTGAACTTGCAACAACAAAAGCAGAGCATGCTTTAGCGACAAAAAGTCGTTTTGTCGCTAATATTAGTCATGAAATACGCACCCCATTAAATGGGGTTTTTGGTGTATTACAATTATTAAATAAAACCTCACTAGCCGACGAACAGCATAAATTAATAAAAGGGGGCTTACAAAGTACTCAGTACTTAATTGCATTAATTAATAATGTATTGGATATGGCTAAGTTAGAATCGGGGGAAGTGGTTCTTAACAATGAACCTGTCAAATTATCTGATTTAAAATCGCAGGTAATGGCAGTTGTTACGATGCAAAATAATGAGACTAAGTTGCCAATAGAGTGGGAAATTGAACAACCAGATTTAATGATTATTATAGATAAAGGCTATATTAAACAATTATTAATACATTTAATTAGTAATAGCTTAAAGTTTACTGAGCATGGGAGAATTTGTGTTCGTATTTATTCAGAAATTAAGGGAAATAAAGCGGATATACGATTTTGCGTGTTAGATACAGGGATTGGTATTAGTGAAGATAAATTAAAGCTGGTCTTTGAAAGTTTTAAGCAAGCTGATGAAAGTAACACGCGAGTCTTTGGCGGGGGAGGATTAGGTTTAAGCCTTTGTAAAGAGCTGGTTTCATTACTTGATGGGCAGATTGAGATCCGATCTAAACTTAACGAAGGCTGTGAAGTTGAATTTGTCCTTCCTGTTTTATTAGGTGCTAATGACAACACTCCTGTTGAGGAAAACAAGCCTTCTGCACTTTTATCTGGTCATATTTTATTAGTTGAAGATAATCTAGTCAATCAAATGGTTATAAAAGCCATGCTATTAAAGCTTAACTTAAAAGTAAGTATCGCTAATGATGGATTACAAGGTATTGCAGCACTTGAAAAGCATCATTTTGATTTGATTTTAATGGATATGCATATGCCCAATTTAGATGGCGTAAGCGCCACTAAAAAAATAAGAGAAAGTACTCAGTGGCAAGCAATCCCGATTATAGCGGTTACTGCGAATGTGCTACAAAAAGACATTCAAGCGTGTTTTGATTCTGGGATGAATGACTATATGGGGAAACCGTTGGATTATGAGTTATTAAAGAATAAATTAGAAAAGTGGTTAACAAAAAATAATTAGTGTGAGCCCGCATATTTAAGGTATTAAAAAACGCAGTATAAACTGCGTTTTTAAAGTTATTTACTAAACCTTAAATTTACATTTCATCGCTGCGATAGGTTTTTTTCATGATATAAACGTAGGCAGTAACAAAAGCATTTTCTTGGTATTTTTTAAGACCGGTTTCTTCAAAAGCAATAGGAATAGGGTTACGTTTTAATTGCTCTTTAACTTCAGTGGTTGAAAAAACACGCACGTCTAGGTTGTCAATTAATTGAATGGCTGTTTCCATTTTAAACCCTTTGGCACTGCCGGCAAATTTACCTTTAGGTTGACGCTCACGAATTGCAACAGAATCGATTTGGTAATCTTGCATTAATTTTGCAAAATCAAACTGAAATTTACGCATTATTTCGGTGTCGTTGCCGTTACCTAAAGTAAAGCGAGTTTGACGAACGTCACGAATATCAAATACATCATTATCTTTAGATAAAATACAAAGTAGTACGTCACTACCGGTAATTTCTACACCACATGTTCTCATTACAATTCTCTTGTCTAACTTAATTACCGGCATTATACCTTAGATGCTAATAAATGCGAGTGTATCGCTAAGTAATAAACAGTATAGATTTTTCATGTGCAGGTTAAGTCTCTTTTAAAACTATTTACATAAATGATGGCTGATAAAGCAATAATGTAGGTTTTAGCCTTGTATTTAAAACCACATCACGCGACAATACTTTTTTGTTGCTGATGAGACTCAACGGTAACAAAGGTTTTAGGTAATTTAAAACCGATATAGTCAATGCTTATTCGTAAAAGCGTTGTCGAGTCATTGATAATTAATGATTAATTGCAGCCTATTTTATGATTGCATTTAAACATTAAAAATAATTTTTTAATTTATTAGACATACACGTGATGCATTGTAGGTGTCACCACTGTAGTAAGGATTTAGAATGCCAGTTATTACTCTTCCTGATGGAAGCCAACGTAGTTTTGAAAACCCTGTTAGTACTTTAGATGTTGCCGCCGATATTGGCCCTGGTTTAGCAAAAGCAACCATCGCCGGTCGTGTTAATGGTGAGCGTGTTGATGCATGTGATTTAATTAACGAAGATTCGCGTTTAGAAATTATCACCGCAAAAGATGAAGATGGTCTTGAGATAATTCGCCATTCTTGCGCACACTTAATCGGTCATGCTGTAAAACAACTTTTCCCAGAAGCGAAAATGGCGATTGGTCCAACTATCGATAATGGTTTTTACTATGATATTGATATGGAACACTCTTTAAGCCAAGATGATTTAGATGCGATAGAAAAACGCATGATGCAGCTGGCTAAAACTAACTACGATGTAGTAAAGAAAACAGTGAGCTGGCAAGAAGCTCGCGATGCGTTTGAAGCGCGTGGCGAAAGCTATAAAATTGAAATCCTTGACGAAAATATCGCAAAAGATGATCGCCCAGGTTTATACCATCACGAAGAATATATTGACATGTGTCGTGGTCCGCACGTACCGAACATGAAGTTCTGTCAAAACTTTAAAATAATGAAAGTGGCTGGTGCTTATTGGCGTGGTGACTCAGATAATAAAATGCTACAGCGTATTTACGGCACAGCGTGGGGCGACAAAAAGCAACTAAAGGCTTATTTAAAACGCCTTGAAGAAGCTGAAAAACGTGATCACCGTCGTATTGGTAAAGCATTAGATTTATGGCACTGGCAAGAAGAAGCACCTGGTATGGTGTTTTGGCATAATGATGGTTGGAGTATTTACCGCGAGCTAGAAGAATTTGTTCGTGAAAAATTACGTCAATACGATTACGAAGAAGTAAAAGGTCCAATGATGATGGACCGTTCATTATGGGAAAAATCAGGTCATTGGGAAAAATATTCAGATGCAATGTTTACCACTGAATCTGAAAAGCGTGAATACGCAATTAAACCGATGAACTGCCCAGGGCATGTTCAAATATTTAATCAAGGTTTAAAATCATACCGCGATTTACCTCTTCGTATGGCTGAATTTGGTTGTTGTCATCGTAATGAACCATCGGGCGCACTCCATGGATTAATGCGTGTACGTGGCTTTACCCAAGATGATGCTCACGTTTTCTGTACCGAAGAGCAGGTAATGGATGAAGTATCAACGTGTATTAAAATGGTTTACGATACCTATGAAACTTTCGGCTTTGATAAAATAGTGGTTAAGCTTTCTACTCGTCCAGAAAAACGCATTGGCGATGATGAAGTGTGGGATAAAGCTGAGTTAGCATTAGCTGATGCACTTAAAGCAAATGATATAGAATTTGATTACCTTCCTGGTGAAGGGGCTTTCTATGGTCCTAAAATTGAATTTACTTTGTACGATTGCTTAGACAGAGCGTGGCAATGTGGTACAGTGCAGTTAGATTTTGCACTACCAGGGCGTTTAGGCGCTACTTATGTAGCTGAAAACAACGAACGTCGTACGCCAGTGATGATTCACCGTGCTATTTTAGGTTCGATTGAACGTTTTATTGGTATTCTAACAGAAGAGTATGCTGGTTTATTTCCGACTTGGCTTGCGCCAAAGCAGGTGGTAATTATGAATATTACCGATAAACAAGCTGATTATGTGCATGAAATTGTACAAAAATTAAATAAACTTGGAATTAGAGCGGCTGCCGACTTGAGAAATGAGAAGATTGGCTTTAAAATCCGTGAGCATACACTTAAGCGCATTCCATACTTATTAGTTGTTGGCGATAAAGAAGTTGAACAACAAGAAGTTGCTGTACGTACGCGTACAGGTGAAGACTTAGGCAAATTTAATGTTGATGATTTTGTCGCTAAAATTAGCGCTGAAATTAAAAGTCGACAGTAAAAAAATCGAGCGTGTAGGGCATATGCAAACAGCCAAACTACACGCTTATATTATTGATATTCTTGGAGGAACGTACCATTAGAGGCGGCAAGAAAGGGCAACAAACAGCTCAAAAAAATCGTATTAACGAAGAAATCACAGCACAAGAAGTTCGTTTAATTGACATTGAAGGCGAACAAGCTGGTATTCAGTCATTAAAAGACGCACAAGCAATGGCTGACGCCGCGGGTGTTGATCTTGTAGAGATCAGCCCAAATGCTGAGCCGCCTGTTTGTAAGGTTATGGACTACGGTAAGTTCATCTTTGAAAAAAGCAAAGAACTAAAAGAGCAGAAGAAGAAGCAAAAGCAAATCCAGATTAAAGAAATCAAATTCCGTCCTGGTACGGATGAAGGTGACTATCAGGTTAAGCTTCGCAACTTACGTAAGTTCTTAGAAGCTGGCGATAAAGCAAAGATAACGATTCGTTTCCGTGGCCGTGAAATGGCGCACCAAGAAATTGGTATCGAGTTATTAAATCGCGTTAAAGGCGATTTAGAAGATTTAGCTGTTGTTGAATCTTTCCCAAATCGTGTTGAAGGTCGTCAAATGGTTATGATGATGGCCCCTATTGCTAAAAAGTAATTTTTAAGCGATAATGCGCACCGAATTTAGCTCAGGTCTGCAAGTAATATGCGAATATTCACCTGAGTTAACCGGTTTAAGTAAGGCTGCAATATTTTTATTGGGCTTTCACCGGAACATGGCAGTAAGCTAGGCCTTATAAAGTGGAGTTATAGCAATATACCTCACGCCTACTTACTAATTTTAAAGCAATACATTTGGAGTTATTGCAATGGCTTATAAGCTAAAAAGTCACAGAGGCGCAGCTAAGCGTTTCAAGAAAACTGCTTCTGGCGGTTTCAAGCGTAAACAAGCGCATCTTCGTCACATTCTGACTAAGAAAACTTCTAAGCGTAAGTTACACCTACGTCCTAAGATGATGGTTCATAAAAATGACCATGGTCTAGTTTCACGTATGTTACCATTCGCTTAATAGGGGTTTTTAGAAATGGCAAGAGTTAAACGCGGTGTTATCGCACGTGCACGTCACAAAAAAGTATTAAAGCAAGCTAAAGGTTACTACGGAGCACGTTCACGTGTTTACCGCGTAGCTTTCCAGGCTGTTACTAAAGCGGGTCAATACGCTTACCGTGACCGTCGTGCTAAGAAACGTACATTCCGTCAATTATGGATTGCTCGTATCAATGCAGCTTCACGTCAAAATGGTCTGTCTTACAGCCGTTTTATCAATGGTCTTAAAAAGACATCTGTAGAAATCGATCGTAAGATCCTTGCAGATATCGCTGTTTACGACCAAGTTGCATTTGCAGCACTTGTTGAAAAAGCTAAAGAAGGCCTAGCGGCAGCTTAAGTTTTTTAAATAAGTAGTAAAAAGGAGCCCTAGGCTCCTTTTTTTGTGTCTATAATTTAGCACATAACTACAGCGCATTTTCTTGTTGAATCACCGCAGTTTTCTCTTTAATTATGTGTAACTTGATATAATTTATTATATTAAAAGTTAGCCTGAGAAAACAATGCTCACAACGTTACTATTTTTGTCTGCCAGTACTGTGTTTAATAGTCACTTACCTCCTTTACTACCATGGCAAGGTGATAGTTTAGCGTTAATGCAGGATGAAGGCCCATTAACCACGGTATTTGAGTTATCTCAAGGTAAGCGATCGCCTGATTACTTACAAACGATGGACTTTGTCGATCGTTTAGTTGCTGCTAACCCAACACAATTCACCATAAAAAATATTGGCTATAGTCACTCTCAACGTGCAATTAAAATGCTTGTTGCGAATGAACATGGGCATTTTACAGCAAAAGAATTACAACATAGTAAAAAGCCAACTCTATTAATACAAGCGGGTATTCATAGTGGTGAAATAGACGGTAAAGATGCTGGTTTTATGTTACTGCGCGATATTGCGACAGGTAAGCGTAGAGATTTACTCAAAAAAGTAAATATTTTATTTATCCCCATTTTAAATGTAGATGGCCACGAGCGAAGTAGTGCATTTAATCGTATAAATCAGCGTGGACCGAGTAAAATGGGATTTAGAACCAACGCAAATAATTTAAATTTAAATCGTGATTACACAAAATTAGACACGCCTGAAATTAAGTCGGTGTTAGAAGTGATCAATGAATTTAATCCTGATTTATATGTCGATATACACGTAACCGATGGGGCCGATTATCAATACGATGTTACGTATGGTTACAACCCTGTGTTTGCCAGTGAATCACCGGCTGTTTCAAGCGTTCTTGATACTCTGTTTAAACCAACTATAGACAATGCTCTTACTAAAAAAGGGCATATCCCTGGCCCGCTAGTCTTTGTGATGGATAAGCGAGAGTTTAGTAAAGGGCTCGCTGGGTGGGTTGCAACGCCTCGTTTTTCAAACGGGTGGGGCGATCTTAAATCGTTACCAACCATCTTAGTTGAAAATCATTCATTAAAACCTTATAAACAGCGTGTTTTGGGGACTTATGTATTTTTAGATGGTGCTATCGAAGCGCTTTCTTTACACAGTCAACAATTACAAGATGCAGTTGATAAAGAGCAATCCTTCGTGCCTAAAGAGCTTGTTGTACAAAGACGTTACTCTAAAACAGCAGATAAAATAGCCTTTAAAGGCATTGAGTATGCAAAAAGTTTTAATGAACTATCTGGCCAACAAGAAGTTACATATTTAGGGAAAGTAAAAAATTACACCGACTTATCAATTTATTGGCAAAAAGAAGTCGTAACAACCGTAACCGTACCTAAGGCTTTTTTAATTCCGCCGGTGTATAGCGATATTGTACAAAAGCTAAAATTGCATGGTGTTGAGGTGACCCAGTTATCAGGAGCGAATACTCAGCCTTTAAAGCAAGCTGTCGTCACTGAGCATACTTTTGCCTCGGCACCATTTGAAGGGCGTTTTAGAGTATCGGCGAGTTTTGATTTAATTGCAGCGACTAATATGAATTTAGATGGCTGGTATTCGGTAGAGACGCAACAAGCTGCGGGTGAACTCGCTGTTCATTTATTGCACCCTGAAGCCCCAGATTCATTTTTTTCTTGGGGTGAATTTAATACCCTTTTTCAGCGTACTGAATACATGGAAAACTATGCATTATTGCCTTACGCTAAAAAAATGTTAGAAAGTGATCCTAATTTAGCCGCACAATTTAAAAAGAAAATAGACGAAGACAGCACCTTTGCAAATGATGCGGATGCGCGTTTGCAGTGGTTGTATCAACATAGTCCGTTTTACGATAGTCATTATTTAAAATACCCCATTTTAATGAGTTTTGAACAGCCGCCTATAATATTGAATCAAAAAGATAAAGAAATATAAGATGCATGTAATTACGGTACCTGTGACCCCTTTTGCGCAAAATTGTCGAATTATAGTGTGTAAAAAGACGAATAAAGCGGTGATTGTCGACCCCGGTGGTGATGTTGATAAAATAACGGCACAGGTGGCTAGTCATCGTGTAGAAATCCAGGCTATTTGGTTAACACATGGTCATTTAGATCATGTAGGAGTGGCTGATATTCTATGTAAAACCTATGATGTAGATATACTTGGACCGCATAAAGATGAACATTTCTGGTTTGAAAATTTGCCAATGCAAGCCCAAATGTTTGGCTTTGCAGCTAAAGCTCCTTTTTATCCAACTAAGTACTTGAATGACTTAGATAGTGTAAAGGTGGGTGAGCTGGAGTTTTTAGTAAAACATTGTCCAGGACATACACCGGGACATATTGTGTTTTATCAAGAACAACAACAATGTGTGATTGTTGGAGATGTTATTTTTAAAGGTGCGATAGGGCGTACAGACTTTCCACAGGGGAATACAGAGCAGCTTTTAACATCGATAAAGCAACAGATTATGTGTTTACCCGATAAGACCATTATTATGGCTGGGCACGGTTTGAATACCACAGTGGGTGATGAAAAGAGTACAAATCCATTTATTAGTGGGCATTTTGGCTAACAAATTGAGCTAACTTATAAATATTAAGACTAAAAATATACAGACTACTTTTAAAAATAGTTGTATAATTTAACCAGTTTATAAGCAAAATAAGAAATAAAATGTCTCTTAATCACGTTGATCGCCAGATTTTGGCACTATTACAGCAAGACGCTAGTTTATCAACGGCCGATATCGCCGATAAAGTAGGTCTATCACAATCACCTTGCTGGCGTCGTATCGCTAAGCTTGAACAAGATGGCTACATTAAAAGTAAAGTGGCAATTTTGGATGAAAAAAAGCTTGGTTTTGACATGTTGGTCTATGCTCATGTTCGCTTATCAAGTCATGGCCGTAATAATTTAGCTGAATTTGAGAAGCTGATTTTAAGCTATGATGAAGTGACTGAGTGTTACACTATGGCTGGAACAATGGACTTTATGCTACGAATTATTTCACAAGGCATAGCCGGTTATGAACATTTTGTTCGTGATAATTTACTCAGTTTAGAGTATGTACAAGAAGTACACTCAAATGTAACGATGACATGTGTAAAACGCAGTACATCTTTACCACTATAATATTCAATGTTTAGAACCTCTTTAGGGGTTTAGCTAATTGTTAAATAAGCGCTAATTTGCTACAATTTAGCGCTTTTTTTATCCCTGTAACAAATACATTTGAGGAACTCAATGTTTAACTTATTAAGCAAAGCGCCAAGCTCTGCTAAAAACGATATTCTGTCTGGTTTAACGGTCGCTTTAGCCCTTATACCAGAAGCTGTTGCGTTTGCTTTTGTAGCAAATGTTGAACCTTTAGTTGGTTTATATGCTGCATTTATTGTTGGTTTAATTACCGCAATTTTTGGTGGTAGACCTGGCATGATTTCGGGTGCTACGGGAGCATTAGCCGTTGTTATGGTTAGCTTGGTACTGGATCATGGGGTTGAGTATCTATTTGCGACTGTCTTACTTATGGGGATATTACAAATACTGGCTGGCGTGTTTAAACTCGGTAAGTTTATTAGAATGGTTCCTCATCCAGTGATGCTAGGTTTTGTGAATGGGTTAGCTATTGTTATATTTTTAGCACAGTTAGGGCAGTTTAAAGTCCCCGATGGTGCTGGCGGGCAACAATGGTTAGCAACAGAACCTTTAATGATCATGCTTGCTTTAGTCGCTTTAACGATGGCTATTATTCATTTTTTACCTAAATTAACAACCGCGGTGCCTTCTTCATTAGTCGCTATAGTTACCGTTACGGCGATTGTGCTAGGTTTTGATTTAGAAACTCGTACTGTACTTGACTTCCTAAAAGGGATGACAGGTAATGATGCTGCCACTATTGCTGGCGGTTTACCGCAGTTTCATATTCCAATGGTGCCATTTAATTTAGAAACACTGCAAATTATTTTTCCCTATGCATTAATTTTAGCTGCTATTGGTTTAATTGAATCATTACTAACATTAACTTTAATTGATGAGATCACAGAAACACGTGGTCAAAGTAACAAAGAATGTATTGGCCAAGGTGCTGCAAATGTCACGTGTGGCTTTTTTGGTGCAATGGGTGGCTGTGCCATGATTGGACAATCAATGATTAACATTAACTCTGGTGGTCGTTCGCGCTTATCAGGGATTAGTGCTGCATTAATGCTTCTTGCTTTTATCATTTTTGCCTCTGGCCTTATTGAAATGATCCCACTTGCTGCTTTAGTTGGGGTGATGTTTATGGTTGTGCTTGGTACCTTCGAATGGGCAAGTTTTAAAATGATGAAACGCGTACCTTTAGCCGATGCCTTTGTTATTGTATTAGTGTCTGGTGTTACTGTTGCTACCGATTTGGCGATTGCTGTGTGTGTGGGGGTGATTGTGTCTGCACTTGTATTTGCTTGGCAACATGCAAAACACATTTATACAACTAACTACATAGATAAAGAGGGCGTTAAAGTATATGAATTACATGGCCCACTATTTTTTGGTTCAGTGAAAAAATTTGCAGAATTATTTGATATAAAAAATGATCCTAATAATGTTATTGTTGAATTTAAATTTAGCCGTGTTTCGGATCATAGCGCTATAGAGGCGATTGATTCACTGGCAGTTAAATACGCGAAGGCTGGTAAACAGTTACACTTACGTCATTTAAGTAAAGACTGTACTCAATTACTTCACAAAGCACGCGATTTAGTTGAAGTGAATGTGATTGAAGATCCAACCTATAAAGTGGCATCAGATAAGCTGGCATAGTTAGCATAACGTTGTTACAACATTCATAAAGGCGAAAGAGTATAACTCTTTCGCCTTTTTATTTGCGGTAAGGTCATAAAAAATTAAGATGGTTAGCAGTATTATGCAAGCCTGTATGTCGTTATAATAAAAGCATTAATAAAAGGTATTAAGTATATTTTGAACTGGCAAACATTAATTGATAATAGGCAACGTTTTTTTTGGCTTCTGCAAATAGCAGGTTGGCTTGGGTATGCGTTGGTTAATTATATAGGCTCTAAAGTATTTGAAATGCGAGATATTTATATTTTCGTCATTATTTTAAATGCGTATGCAGGCTGTTTAATGACGGTGCCACTTCGTTATGTTTATCGCAAAATTTGGAATGCATCACCTTGGGTTTTAATGTTTGCAGTATTTGGTTCATCGTATATCACGGGGACATTATGGGCTGTGGTACAAAAGTTTAACTTATGGGAAATATATAGACACGGTTACAGACCTACAGAATGGTTTTATTATCTTAAACAAGGGTTAGACTCTGTTTATATTATTTTATGTTGGAGCGGCTTGTACTTTGGTATTAAGTATTATCAATTATTACAAAGTGAACGACAAAAAGCGTTAAAAGCCACCACAATGGCCCATGAAGCACAACTAAAGATGCTGCGTTATCAACTAAACCCCCATTTTTTATTTAATACCTTAAATGCAATTTCAACTTTAGTTTTGGTAAAAGAAAATAAAGATGCTAACTTAATGGTCTCTCGTTTGAGTGACTTTTTAAGGTATACCCTCAATACGGACCCCATTAAAAAGGTCCCCCTAGAGCAAGAGTTACACGCTTTAATGTTGTACCTTGAAATAGAACGCGTTCGATTTGATGAGCGCCTTCAAGTTAATGTCGATATTAGCAATGAGGCTAAACAAGCGCTCGTACCTAGTTTAATTTTGCAGCCACTGATTGAAAATTCAATTAAGTATGCCATAGCGCACTTAATGCAAGGTGGGTTGATTGATATAAAAGCCCAAGTTTTTGCTAATGAATTATTACTTGAAGTCAGTGATAATGGCCCAGGCACTGAGCTTAAAAATGGTCAATTAATAAATGCACAAGGTGTAGGTGTTGCTAATACAAAAGATCGTTTAAAAACACTCTATGAAAATAATTACTCGTTTGTATTATCACATAATACGCCAAGTGGATTAAAAATAAATCTGCGCATACCGTTCGAAAAGGCAATAAAAAAATGAACAAAATAAAGACTTTAATTGTTGATGATGAACCTTTAGCGCGTAAAGGTTTAGCAGTAAGACTCGCTGAGTATGATGAAATCGAAGTGGTATCGTTATGCAGCTCGGGGCAAGAGGCAATTAATGTTTGTCAGACACAAACAATAGATTTAGTTTTTTTAGATATTCAAATGCCTGTAATGAATGGTTTTGAAGTGGCACGTAATTTAAGCCAAAGTATTAAAGCGCTACCAGCGATTGTTTTTGTTACAGCATTTGACCAATTTGCAGTAAAAGCATTTGAAATTCATGCGTTGGATTACATTTTAAAACCGGTTGATGATAATCGTTTAAAACAAGCCGTTGAAAAAGTACATAGTTATTTAAAAACACAGCAAGATAATGCGCACAAAAAGAAATTAGCTAGTTTTGTAGCGGGCATTACGGGTAATAACTGTGAAGAAATATTAAAGAAATTAGCCACAGGCGATACCTTAAATGATCGCCGTTACCCTGAATCATTGGCTGTAAAAGAGCAAGGCGAAATTATTAGAGTCCCTATTGTTACTATTCAGTGGATTGATGCTGCGGGTGACTATATGTGTTTACATTGCCAAGATGGCCAAACACATATCTTGCGAAAAACAATGAAAGAATTAGAGCAAGAGTTAGACCCACAATTATTTGTACGTGTTCACCGAAGTGCCATTGTAAATACAAAACAAATCAGCAAATTGGTAACACAGGTCAGTGGTGAATATTTATTAGTGCTTGATAATGGACAAGAGCTTAAAGTAAGCCGTAGTTATCGAGATAAGGTAAAAGCAGCATTGGCTAGCTAATTAAATAGCGTTGAATATAAAAAAAGCGAGCTAATTAGCTCGCTTTTTTAATGAATAAAGTAATGGGTTTAAGAAACCGTTACAATCTTCATGGTATTAGTAGCGCCCACAGTTTCCATTGAATCACCATGAGTGATAATCACAGTATCGCCAGACTTTAACGATTCCTGTGCCACAAGTGTATCAAGAGCAGCTTGAACCATGCCGTCTTTTTCTGTTTTTGTTGAGTCAAAAAATACAGGGTAAACACCACGGTAAAGTGCAGTTTGACCTAATGTACTTGCATGACGTGACAATGAATAAATTGGTAAGCCAGAGCTAATACGTGACATAAGTTTAGCGGTACTACCTGATTCAGTCAGTGTGATAATGGCTTTTACTGAATCTAAGTGGTTTGCTGCATACATTGCTGATAAAGCAATAGACTCAGCGTTATTTGAAAAACGGCTATCTAAACGATGCTTAGAAACATGTGTTTCTTTTTGAGATTCAGCACCTAAACAAACACGCGCCATTGTCGCAACAGTTTCTTCTGGGTAATCACCGGCCGCTGTTTCAGCAGAAAGCATCACTGCATCCGTTCCATCAAGAACTGAGTTTGCCACGTCCATAACTTCGGCACGGGTCGGCATCGGGTTATCAATCATTGATTCCATCATTTGCGTTGCAGTAACAACAGTACGATTTAATGCACGTGCACGACGAATAATTAGTTTCTGCTTGCCCATAAGCGCTGCATCACCAATTTCTACACCTAAATCACCACGTGCAACCATAACAGCATCTGAAGCAAGAACAATATCATCTACGGCTTCTTGTGTTTCAACCGCTTCAGCGCGTTCTATTTTAGCAAGTAGCTGTGCATTTGAGCCCGCTGCTTCTGCTAAAGAACGTACATAACGCATGTCATCACCACTGCGTGGAAATGACACGGCAATATAATCTACTTCGATTTCTGCTGCGGTAATTAAATCTTCTTTATCTTTTTCAGTAAATGCTGGAGCGGTAAGGCCACCGCCTAAACGGTTGATACCTTTATTGTTAGATAAAACACCACCAACAGTTACAGTACAATGAACTAAATGATCAACAACGCTTTCAACCGTTAACTGGATTAAACCATCGTTTAATAAAAGTAAATCGCCTTGTTGTACATCTTGTGGTAATTCTTTGTAATCAATACCAACAGCATTGACATCGCCTTCGCCTTTTTCCATTTTTGCGTCTAATGTAAATTTAGCGCCAACGGTAAGGTTAACTTTACCTTCTTTAAAAGTAGAAACACGAATTTTAGGACCTTGTAAATCAGCTAAAATCGCAATATGTTTACCTAAGTTCTTTGCAATATCGCGTACAGCTTGTGCACGGTCTTTATGATCTTGTGCTACACCATGCGAGAAGTTTAATCGAACAACATTTGCACCAGCGCGAATGATTTTTTCTAAGTTATTATCTCTATCGGTAGCAGGTCCAAGGGTAGCGACTATTTTTGTGCGTCTTAGCATCAAATTCTCCTGTGTGCTCACAATCTGTAAGCTAGTTAACGGTTATTTTGTTTTTCTAATCTGGTTTACTGTTCAATAGTAATTTATTAAAGCAAACAAATAATAAAATGAATAAAGAACATAGCAAAAAAATTACAAAACAATTATAAATCTTGTGTTTATTTATACAAAATTTTTGTTGCAATATTATGACACCGGTGTCAAGGATGGTCAATATAAAAAGCAATTATAATCATGCTTACAGCTGTTTATTTAACAGTTTTTTAACGAGGTAAACTCACGTTTTATGCGTTAAATTTTTAAACAATACGTATTTTAATTTTGATTATAAAATTTGCCTTAAAAACATTGAATTATTGTATCTTTATTCGCAATTTTTGAGCTAGATAAGTATACTGCCTCCGGTATTATTTAATTCACTAACCAAATAGTTGTTACCGAGGAGGACACTAAATGCAAGTTGCATTAGTAGGGTTAGGCGTTATGGGTAAAAATCTTGCCCTAAACTTGATTGAAAAAGGCATTACACTGGTCGCTTATGACAAAAATCCACACGCGGGAGAAGAGTTATTAAGTTGTGCAAAAACTCAAGGCACAGCTGAGCGTCTACATATTGTTTCAGATTTAGGGGATATGGTTAGGCGTTTAGATACCCCTCGCTCTATTTTATTATTAGTTCCTGCCGGTGAGTTAGTTGATTTAGTGTGCAATCAATTAATAGAAGCGGGCGTGGCTTCAAGCGATATTATCGTCGATTGTGGTAATAGTAATTATAAAGACGGCATTTCACGCAAACTTAAATATCAAAATAAATTTGAATTTGCCACCATGGGTATTTCTGGTGGTGCCGAAGGTGCTCGACACGGGCCGGCAATGATGGCCAGTGGCTCTGAAGGTGGCTGGGAGCGTATTTCACCTTGGTTTGAAAAAGTAGCGGCAAGTTATCAGGGTGAGTCGTGTTTTGCGCGAGTGGGTCAATCGGCAAGTGGTCATTTTGTAAAAATGGTACATAACGGTATTGAATATGCGCTGATGCAGTTAATCGCAGAAATTTATCAATTACTCCGTTTAGGCACTGGGCGTACACCAAAGCAAGTTGCTGAGGTATTTAACGAATGGGCTCAAGGTGAGTTAAATAGTTACTTATTAGCAATTTCTAGTCATATTTTAACGCTTGAAACCAACAATAACGAAGCCTTAGTTGATTTAATTGATAATAAAGTTGGCGCGAAAGGAACTGGACTGTGGACTGCACAAAATGCGCTTGAATTAGGTATTGCGGTTCCTTCATTAGTGGCAGCTGTGCAAGCTCGTCATTTAACTAATGCTGGCGATACCACCGCCGCAAAAGAAATGACTTACGCCGAGAAAACAACATCGTCAGTTGAAATTGATCTTGATGAATTAAAGCAAGCATTTACGTTAGCGAGTTTATCGGCTTACCGTCAGGGATTAGCGTTAATTAAAGGTGCTTCGCGCACTCATCAATGGAAAGTCGACTTATCTAAAACATTACAAACTTGGCGTGCAGGTTGTATTATTCGTGCAGACTACCTAGATAGTGTAGAGCAGGGTGTTGAATATATTGATTCACTGGAGCAAGAAGCATTAGCGCTGCGTAAAATTACTGCTCAGGCGATGATGACAGGTTTAGCATTTCCAGTGTTAAGTGCAACACAAACCTACATTGCCACTTTAACCACTTCAAGTAATGGTCATTTAGTACAAGCACAACGTGATTACTTTGGCGAACATGGTATTAAAACCCATGGTGGTGAGTCTTGTCATTTAACTGACTTGGTTGATATTGACGCAAAAGTACGTTAATTATTAAGCCATTTTGTTTTAAAAGCACGCTGCTAAGCGTGCTTTTTTATTGGCTTTAAAAAATTAACGAGTTAGTTCACCACGTAAGTTATCTTGCATTAAATGACGGATAGTTTCTATTTCTAGCTTTTGACTAAATAAATAATGTAATTTTGTTAAACAGGCTTCAAGTGTCATATCGTACCCACTGATCACACCTATATTTAACAGAGCATTACCCGTTGCATAGCCCCCCATATTTACATGACCTTTTAAACATTGGGTTAAATTAATAATACACATCCCCCGCTTGTAAGCATCACTTAATATAGATAAAAATGCGGGATCTTGCGGGGCATTACCCACACCAAAGCTGAGTAACACGAGCGCCTTTATATTGTCATTCACTAAGCTCTTTACTACATCTTTACTGATCCCAGGATATAAATAGAGTACGCCAATAGCTTGAGGTGTAATTTTAGTGACTTGTAATTTATTGTCGACATAGGGGCTTAATTGCCCTTGAATAAGCTTTATATTAATCCCTGATAAAGCAAGAGGGTCTAAGTTAGGTGAAGTAAACGCATTAAAACCGTCAGCGTGTGCTTTAGTGGCGCGATTTCCTCTAAATAGTTGATTATTAAAAAACAAACTAACTTCTGCAATCGGGTAGTTTGCCGCTAAAAACATAGCGTTTAATAAATTAACTTGCCCGTCAGAGCGTAATTCAGACAGGGGGATTTGAGAGCCAGTTACAATCACGGGCTTTGTTAAATTTTCAAACATAAATGACAACGCCGAGGCGGTATATGCCATTGTATCGGTGCCGTGCAATACAACAAAGCCATCGTACTGCTGATATTTACTTTGAATATCATCCGCAATCAATTGCCAATGGGCAGGGGACATATCTGATGAGTCTATAAGCGGTGAGTATTCGTGAATATCAAATAACGGCATTTCATCACGCGTAAATTCAGCGTTATTCTCAACCGTTTGAGTTAAAAAACCATCAGCGGGGATATAACCTCGGCTTGATTTTTTCATACCAATAGTACCGCCGGTATAAGCGATATAAATACGTTTGCGTTTCATAAAAAAGCCCAGTAAAAAAACTGGGCTTAGTATAGCTTTAAATCACCGTGGTGTTAATGTACCGCGTTATCATTGTGTAACTTTACACACTAAGCAGCGTGCATAGATACCTTGAGGGTCATTAAAGTCATCAAGGCTATTTACTTGCTCAGTTAAATGATTAAGTACCCCTTTAATATTTGTATTTTTACTAAGCATCGAGCTCATAGGGTTATGTGAGTTGATAACCGACTTGACAGCGGCCGTACCTAATATTTCTTGTAGCATTTGTTGCTGCGGGCTTAAGCTTTGTTTTATTGTCTTAACTTCGTAATTATCAAGTTGAGCAAGTGCTGCGGCAGCTTCGATAGCATCTTGCTTATTACCTAATTTATCAATGAGGCCTAACTTTTGAGCTTGTGATGCAATCCAAACACGCCCTTGGGCAATTTTATCAACTTGCTCTGGTGTCATATTACGAGCATCTGCAACGACTTCTAAAAATCGAGAATATGCTTGCTCTATGCTTAATTGAATAATCTGCGCCATTTTATCATCTAAAGGGCGTACGATAGATAAACCGGCAAGTTCAGTTGTTGCTACACCATCAGAATAAACGCCTAGCTCTGCAAGCGAATTTTCAAAGGTCATAAAGCTACCAAACACACCAATTGAACCTGTAATTGTACTTGGTGCTGCCCAAATTTCATTTGCAGCAGAAGCAATCCAATAACCACCAGAGGCAGCGACTGAACTCATTGATGCAATCACCGGTTTTCCTGCGGCTTTTAAAGCAAGCACTTCAGCACGAATTACCTCTGATGCAAACATGCTGCCACCACCGGAATCAATTCTTAATACCACGGCTTTAACTTTATCATCAAAACGCGCTTCACGAAGTAACTTCGCTGTAGAATCGCCTCCAATTTCACCGGCAGGGCGCTCACCATCAACAATGGTGCCTTTTGCAACAACCACCGCGATTTTTTCTGTGATTGGGTTATCAAAAACAATGGGGGGTTTTACGACGGCTAAATAATCATTAAACGAAATTTGTTTAAATGTTTTACCTGTCTCTTCAGTCCCTACTAAATCAATTAGTTGCTGGCGTATTTGCTGATTTGATTTTAACGAATCAACCCATTTATTCTCCAAAGCAAATTTACCATAGTCGCCTGAAACTTCACTCATTTTTTCTTGGAGTTGATCTAAGGTTTCTATGAAATTAGATTCATCAAATGGTCTATTTGCAGCAACATCATGTTTGTATTGTGTCCATAAAGCAGAGAGCCATACTTTATTAGCCTCTTTTGCAGCATCAGACATGGTGTTACGAATAAAAGGCTCTACAGCCGATTTAAATGTACCTACTCTAAATATATGCTGGGTGACTTTTAATTTTTCTAATGCTTCTTTAAAGTACATTGGGTATACACCAAAGCCTTCAATTCCAATGCTGCCATAAGGGTGCATAGATATTTCATCGGCGTGTGCAGCAATATAATATTGGGCTTGGGTATAATAATAACCAGTTGCAATTACTTGTTTACCGGTTTGCTTAAAGATATCGATGGCATCAGTAATTTGTTTCAATTTATTTAAATGAGCCTTTGGCATTTCTTGTAAATCGAGAAGTAAAATACTAATACGAGTATCATTTGCTGCTGCTTTTATTACATCGACAATATCATCTAATAAAATTTCTGCCGGTTGATCGTTGTTAGCAGTGGCATCATTAATGGCTGCCGATACTGGATCTACATATGTTTTTTCTTCAACAATAGTACCGTTTAAGTTTAAACGTAAAACGGAATTATCTTCGATAACAATGGTGTCGTCATCACTGCTAATAGCAATAAAGAAAAAAACAATTAATATTAAAAATAAAATATTGAGAAGTAAGCGGCGAGAAAAGTTTAAACCAACCCAAATACCTTTAAAAAACTTAGCTATCAAAATAGCTCCTTAATTTTTGTGACTATTATATTCATTTCATCTTATCGTAGAAAATCAGTTTATTTAATAGTTAAATCGTAACGAAGTGTTTATAAGTGAGATTTAAATGAATTATTCTGACGCTTTTATTGCTTCTTGGTAGTTATTAAAGCAATATTATAATTAATACAGGTAAGACCAGTTATTGGGGCATGACAATGTTAGAACAACAATTAAAATTAAAACACACACATTTAAAAAACCGTTTAGTAATGGGATCAATGCATACCGGTTTAGAAGAAGGCTGGCATAATCGAAAGCGTCTTCGTGAATTTTACAAGGCTCGAGCAAAAGGGGGCGTGGCGTTAATTATCACCGGCGGCTACAGCCCTAACCTTCGTGGTAAACTTACCCCAATTTCATCGTCATTTAATAGTTACTATGATGTATTTAAACATAAAGCGTATACCGATGCAGTACATAAAGAAGGGGGTAAAATTTGTTTACAGCTTCTACATGCTGGCCGATACGCTTATCACCCATTTAATCAAGCGCCAAGTGCTATTAAAGCGCCGATAAATCCTTACAAACCAAAAGAAATGAGCGTTAGTTCAATAAAGAAAACGATCAAAGATTTTGCTCATTCTGCATATATGGCCGAAAAAGCAGGGTATGACGGTGTCGAAATTATGGGTTCGGAGGGGTATTTAATCAATGAGTTTATGGCTCCCCATACCAATAAACGTAGCGATAATTACGGGGGAAGTTTAGAAAACCGAATGCGATTAGCACTTGAAATCGTGAATACGGTGAGAGAAAAAGTATCGGCTTCGTTTTTAATTATTTTTAGGTTGTCGGTAATCGATTTAATTCCAAATGGCTCTACAGCCGATGAAGTGACACAGCAAGCAATTGCCCTAGAAAAAGCAGGGGTTGATATATTTAATACCGGTATAGGGTGGCATGAAGCGCGTGTACCTACGATAGCGAGTATGGTACCAGCGGGGGCATTTAAAGAAGCATCTAAACGACTTAAAGAGGTTGTTAATATCCCTGTTATTGCTGTAAACCGAATCAATACTCCCGATATTGCAAATGCGATATTGGCAGCAAATGAAGCTGATTTAATTTCAATGGCCCGTCCTTTACTGGCCGACCCTGATTTTTTTAATAAATACGATGCAGATAAAAGTAAAGAAATAAATGTATGTATTGGCTGTAATCAAGGATGTTTAGATCATGTGTTTAAAAATAAGCGCGCAACTTGCTTGGTAAATCCACAAGCTGCCTTTGAGCTAGATTATCCATTAAACAAAACGGCAACCGTAAAAAATGTGTTAGTGGTTGGGGCTGGACCTGCTGGCTTATCGGCAAGTTGTTATCTAGCAAAAAAAGGCCATAACGTGACGTTAATAGAGAAAAAAAGTGAAATGGGTGGCCAGTTTAACTTAGCCATGCAGATACCCGGTAAAGAAGACTTCAATTACACCTTAACTTATTTTATTAATGAACTTAAACGTTTAAAGGTAAAACTGCTGCTTTCAACAGAGTTTGAAAATACGATGCTTAATGAATATGACGATGTTGTATTTGCCACTGGCGTAAGACCTCGTGAAGCAAATATTGCGTGTGCAGATGATAAACGTGTTTATTCTTATGATGAAGTTATTCGCGGTGAAGTTCAATTAGGTCAATCGATTGCTATATTAGGCGCCGGGGGAATTGGGTTTGATATGGTTGCATTTTTAACTGAGCAAAAGAATCAAAGTATCGATGACTTTAAGTCACAATGGGGAATAGAGTGTGAAGTAACAACGCATAAAGCCCCTTATGAGCTTTATATGTTAAAACGTAGCGAAGGACGTTTTGGCAGTGAACTAGGTAAAACGACAGGGTGGATACACCGACAAGTCGCCAAGCAACATAATGTTACTCAAATTGCACAATGTCAGTATCAACGCTTTGATAAAAATGGATTAACTATTTCTGTTGCAGGAAAAAAGCAAACATTAGTGGTTGATACTGTTATTGCCTGTATTGGGCAAGTCTCAAATAGTGAGTGTATGGCTGAGCATAAAGAAAATGCGAATGTACATATCATTGGTGGCGCTAAATTAGCATCTGCTATTGATGCAAAACGAGCCATTTATGAAGCTTTGCAAGTAGCAATTAAAATTTAAACGATTTAAATATGTGCAATGACATAAAATAACAGGCGGTCTTGCTATTTATGCACTATAAATAAATGCAAAATAGGAAGATCGCAATGACAAAAAATATTATTAATTTATATCAGGTAAGTATAAAAAAACTCAGTTTTTTAGATGGGGTCCCAGCTTTATTACTGCGTTTAATTTTGGCACCGGTAATGATTATTGCTGGTTTTAATAAACTCGCTATGAGCGGAGAACCTACTGGTTTTATCGATTTTTTCTTAGCCTCTAACGATGTTATACAGTGGTTTGGAAATAGCGAATGGGGCTTGGGCTTACCTTTTCCTAGTTTACTCGCTTTTTTAGCAGGTTGGAGTGAGTTTATTGGTGGCTGGTTATTGCTCTTTGGGTTATTTACCCGATTGGTAAGTATTCCATTAATGTTTACTATGGTGGTTGCTGCAACAACGGTGCATTGGCATAATGGTTGGTTTGCTGTTGCGCCAACTAACCCCACAACCAGTGCTGCACAGGCATTAGAATGGTTTGCAATTCCAGGTGCCAAAGAAAGCTTGGAAAACTCGTTAGCAGTAAAACAAAGAATGACGATTATTCGTGACATTGTTCAAGAACACGGAAATACGCAATACTTATATGAAAAAGGAAATCCGGTCATTTTAAATAACGGAATAGAATTTTCGGCTATGTATTTTGCGATGTTATTAAGTTTGTTTTTTACCGGTGGTGGACGCTTTGTTAGCTTTGATTACTGGCTTTATTTAATAGTTAAACAGAAACAGTAACTGAAAAAAAACGGCTAACGGGCAGTTTCATAATGATTTGTGATCTCTTTAAATGATACCCTATATTTTTTGTATTATTAGAGAATGTTATGGATGCGATAGAACTGCTTTTACACCGCCAATCTGATGCTAAGTTAACAACGCCTGGTCCTTGTGCAAGCCAATTAGATATAATTAAACGTGCTGCTTTGCGTGTCCCTGACCATGGGTGTATTGCGCCTTGGCAATTTATTATAGTACAGGGCGAAGCACGACATACATTAGGTGACATTTATTATAAAAGTGCGCAATTAGAGCAACAAGAAGAAAAAACAATTAATCGTGCTAAAGAGTTACCTTTGCGCGCACCTATGATCATTATCGCTATTGCTAAATATCAATCACACCCAAAAGTACCTCGTATTGAGCAAGTACAAAGTGCGGCATGTAGCGTTTTGGCGATGCAGCAAGCCGCATTTGCACAAGGGTTAGGAGGGATATGGCGTACGGGGTATTTTGCTCAAAGTAGTGCGGTAAAAGAAGCGTTAAACCTATCAGTTGACGATGAAATTGTAGGGTATTTATATTTAGGAACCCCTGAAGTTTCGTGCAAAAAGTCTCCACGTCATAAGGCCGAGCACTATTTTACTGATTTATAAGTGTGGTTACTCTGGATTATTCGCGAGCTATTTTTGTGAATAGCATCCGTTATAGTGAACTAATTGATGCTATTTTGGTCAATTAAAAGCGTTGATTAACATTTTACTGTATAAGTTTACATTATTGTAAGCTATCTATTATATAAGTATGATGAAATGGCATTGATTATTTCGTCAATTTCAATAGTTATTTAACGATTAAAAACTCTAAAAATAAAAGAAGTTTAAACACTATGGGTAATTTATTTCTAAAAGAAAAAGAAAACTGGCTAGCATGGTCAATCTGGGCCATTGTTGGTGCATTTAGCACGTTTTATGTTGCGGTTAGTACGCAAACGCCTTATTTTTTTGCGGTTGCAAGTTTAGTTTTATTAGGTTTGTTAACAATATGGATGCAACAATCTAAACGCTTTGATTTTTTAAGAGCATTTAAGATCACTTTTTATGTTGCGATTGTCAGTATATTACCGGTGTTTTTTCTCGTTGTAGCCCCTAAACATAGTTTACATAGTATTGATCTTATTTTTCAAGCGGGTGTCATTGTTGCTCTAAGTACTTTAATTTGTCTTATTTGCTCATTTATTGCTAAAAAGCCGAAGCAATATTATTAATATGAGTATTTAACTCTTTTAGTTAACTATGACATAAGCATGTTGCTCGCATTTATTATTGGTTTGGGTATAATCTGCTACAAAGAATAAATGTGACCCTTAATCTCAGGATAAACATGAAAAAAATCGACATAGACGATGAGTTATATCAATATATTGCAAGTAATACGCAAAGCATTGGAGAAAGTGCATCTACTATTTTACGTCGTTTACTAAATCTAAATAGTGTTAATAATCAAAATTCTACTTTAAATGAGTTGGCCCCTAACACACCTGATATCCCTTCATCTAACACCGCATCAACTCAAGCTAAAAGCGCAAAAAAATCATTAGATGCAGCTGTTATTGTTAAACAAGATAATGAAAATGTGTTTAACATTCTTAATAAAGAAGAGCTAGCAATGCAAAAAGGGGTGGTGGGTCGATTCTTGTTTATTTTAAGTGCCTTATATCGTACGCATAAACCGAGTTTTACCTGCGTTTTGGATATAAAAGGGCGTGACCGAGTCTATTTTGCCACCAGCAAAGAAGAGTTAGTAAATAGTGGTAGCAGTATGAATCCTAAAAACATTACCGATAGCGAATATTGGGTAATGACTAATTCTAATACGACACGTAAAAAAATGATGTTACATGAAGTTGCTTTAAGCTTAGGTTATAGCGAAGAGCAAGCAGAGAAAATCCGCGACTATCTGTAAGGAAATTAAATGGCTATTCATCCAGGAGCAGGTAAAACTGCACCACAATCAGCATTAATCAATGTACCTAAATTAATTTCGGCGTATTATTTAAATGAACCTGATCTTGAGGTTAACCCTGAGCATTGTGTTGCTTTTGGTACGTCTGGGCATCGTGGTTGCTCGTTAAATGTAAAATTTAATGAGTCACATATTTTAGCTATTACTCAGGCTATTTGTGATTATCGAAAGCAAAATGATATTTTTGGCCCCTTATTTTTAGGCAAAGATACTCATGCTTTAAGTGAAGCGGCTTTTAATTCAGCTGTCGAAGTCTTAGTGGCCAATGAAGTTCAGGTGATCACGCAAGAAAATGACGATTACACGCCAACCCCAGTCATTAGTCATGCGATTGTCAGCTATAACAAACTACATCCAAACGAAGTGGCCGACGGTATTGTTGTTACACCTTCGCATAATCCACCACAAGACGGTGGCTTTAAGTATAATCCACCTAATGGCGGACCTGCTGATACCGATGTAACTAAATGGATTGAAGACAGAGCAAACAAATTACTATTAGAAGATTTAGTTGAAGTTGAATTATTTCCTTTTGCTAAAGCGTCTCGTTCTGGCTTTATTAAATACGAAGACTTAATGACGCCTTATATTGATGATTTAAAAAATATCGTTAATCTAGAAGCCATTGCCAATGCAAAACTAAAAATTGGTATCGACCCTTTAGGTGGTTCAGGTATTAACTTTTGGCCCGTTATCGCAAAAACGTATAATTTAGATTTAACCGTGGTTAATAACGTAGTTGATCCATGCTTTGGTTTTATGCCACTAGATAAAGACGGCAAAATCCGTATGGATTGTTCATCACCTTATGCAATGAGTAATCTGATTGCTTTAAAAGATGAGTTTGATTTATCGATAGGTAATGACCCTGATTACGATAGACACGGAATTGTTACCCCTGATGGGCTAATGAACCCAAATCACTTTTTAGCCGTAGCAATTGATTATTTAATAAACCACCGTCAGTGGGATAGCAGTGTAGAAATCGGTAAAACATTAGTATCTAGCTCGATGATTGATAGAGTTGTGGCTCGAAATAACCGAAAAGTAAAAGAAGTGCCTGTCGGCTTTAAATGGTTTGTTGATGGGTTAAGCACAGGGACACTCGCCTTTGGTGGTGAAGAGAGTGCTGGTGCTGCGTTTTTACGTTTTGATGGCAGTGTATGGTGTACTGACAAAGACGGCTTTATTATGGGCCTCTTAGCTGCTGAAATTTTAGCGGTTACCGGGAAAACGCCTTCTGCTTTATATAAAGAATTAGAAGCTGAATTTGGTTCACCTATTTATAAACGTATTGATGCACCTGCAAGCAGTACGCAAAAAGATCGCTTAAAAGCACTTAGTGCCGATAATGTTAAAGCCGAAACATTGGCAGGTGAGCCTATTTTACAAAAGCTCACTCATGCGCCTGGCAATAATGCGGCGATTGGTGGTTTAAAAGTGGTTACTGAAAATGGTTGGTTTGCTGCACGTCCATCAGGCACTGAGGATATTTATAAAATATACCTTGAGTCGTTTAAAGGCGAAGAGCATTTAGCGCTGCTTGAAAAAGAAGCAAAAATACTGGTAGATTCAGTGATTAGCTAACGACAATAAATTAAATAAAAACGGCTGAAATTTCAGCCGTTTTTTTGTTTACAAAATATGGATTATTTATGAATAGCGAAACGACTTCTTATATAGATAAGCTTAAAAATAGCGGTGATTTTTTATCTTTAACTCGCGAACATGAATGGTATTTAGCGAGTGCTGAATTTGCATTAAAAAATGGCACTTTGGTTAAAGTACATGATACGGGCGTTATTGAATTTATTCCCACGACAAAAACTACAAAAGATATTGTTTTATCAAGTGCAGTTCATGGTAATGAAACAGCGCCAATCGAAATTTGTGATGAGTTAATCCGAAATATATTAAAAGAAGAATTAGTTATAACACAGCGTGTCCTTTTTATTTTTGGTAATCCAAAATCAATAAATATCGGGTTACGATTTGTTGAAGAGAATTTAAATCGTTTGTTTAATGGCCACCATACAATGGCGGGTGTAGCGATGAATAATGAACGAATAAGAGCAAAAAAATTAGAACTGTATGTCAGTGATTTTTATGCTCGTGGAGATGCTCAAAGCGAGCGCTTTCATTATGATTTACATACCGCTATTCGTGGTTCAAAAAACGAAAAATTTGCAGTTTATCCCTATCTGCATGGTAAACCATGGAAAAAGTCTCAATTTCAATTTTTATTGAGCTGTGGCGTAAATACGGTTTTATTAATGAAATCATCTGCAACAACGTTTAGTTATTATTCGTCATTTGTTCATGGTGCAGATTCATTTACTATTGAGCTTGGACAGGTAAAACCCTTTGGGGAAAACGACATGGCTCGATTTAGTAAAATAAAATCGACGCTGATAGGGTTGTTGACTCAAGAAACTGTAGATTATTACGAGTTTAATGTATCAGACTTCGAAATATTTACCGTTCATCGTACGATTAATCGTACAGCAGAAATATTTAGTTTTCCTTTTTCGGATGATGCTGAAAACTTTACCGGCTTTAGCAAAGGTGCATTGTTAGCAACTGATGGTGAAACTTCGTATTATGCTGATGTAGAAGGTGAGGCTATCATTTTCCCAAATGCGAATGTTGCACTAGGCCAGCGTGCGCTCTTAACCGTTGTCCCTATTGATATATCTGAAAAATTAATCTAGTTATATTTATTAATTGCGATAAAAAACCCAATTGTAAAAAATTGGGTTTTTTTGTCTATACTTAAATAATTACTTTTTCTTTTTAGCGGCTTTAGCTTTTAACACCGAGTGGCGCCATAATAAATTTATACCAACGTAACCAATGACTGCAGCAATCGTTGCACAAACTAATGAGCCGACTAAAAATGCAGGGCCAATTGTCGTTAAACTTTGTACAAACCACTCCCATGTAGGATGAAAGGCAAAATGTTGCTCGGGCTGGTTAAGCACTAATGTGCCGACAAGGTAAGAGCAATAAAAAATAGGCGGCATAGTTAATGGATTGGTGATCCAAACTAAAACCACTGAAATAGGAAGATTTACTCTAAATATTATCGCTGCAGCAGCAGCAAGAACCATTTGGAAAGGAACAGGGATGAAGGCAAAAAATAAGCCAATAGCAAAAGCCCCGCGCGCTGAACGCCTGTTTAAGTGCCATAAATTTGCATCTTGTAATAGATATCCAAAAATCCGAAGTGACTTGTGATGTCTTATTTTATTTGGATCGGGTAAAAACCGTTGGATCGTTTTTTTAGGCATTTAAAGCAACCATATGCATCTGTATTGTTAAGCTGTGGATTTGTTACAGGTATTTTTGTCACTGTATTTTATTATCAAACTGTCGAGTTTATTATAATTACAATATCCATTGTGTTTATAGCGGGCTATTTTAAGCCGTTTTCACTTGTATTGTTAGGCTTTATTTTCGCTATATGCGTTGTTGGTGTACATTTTTTTACTTTCTATCAATTTAACATGGAAGATTTGGCTGAAAATCAACCAGTCACAGTCAGGTTAAGTGTTTCGGAGGTTATCTCACAGCAATCACCGCAATATGTAAAAGCTAAAATCATGGTATTAGCAGATAAACATTTCAATCAATTTACCGCGCCACATACATTATTAAGCATAACGAATGACTTTACACTTAATCGAGGTGACAGTTTTAATGCTGAGGTTGTTTTAAAACCTTACCGTACGATTAAAAACTTTGTTAATTATGATCCGCATATATTCGCATTTACTCAGCGCATATTTTTCAAGGGGAAAGTCGTTAATAATAGTATGGGAAAAATTACAGCTTCAGAAAAAGGACAAAAAGAGAATTATCGTAATTATGTTATAAATACATTTAAAAATACCCAATTACATTGGTTATATTTTGCATTACTTACTGGGGATAAATCCCATATAGCCTTCAACGATAAAGAGCTATTACAGCACTTGGGGCTAAGTCATTTATTGGCAATTTCTGGGTTACATATTGGTTTAGTATTTGGCTTTGGTTTTTTGCTAGCTAAGTATTTACTTCTATCATTAAATATTTCATTCACACAGCATGTAAATATATCAATATTGTATAGTGGTTTTGGGTTTTTATTGGCCTTTATATATGTGTATTTGAGTGATTTTTTAGTCTCTGCATCTCGTGCACTACTTATGTTGGGCTGTTATTTATTACTTTATTATTTTTCGAAAAACGCAATGCGCTGGCGTACTATCTTATTTGCGTTAGTTATTTTACTGTTATTTAATCCATTTGCTGTACTTAATCCCGGTTTGTATTTCTCTTTTATTGCTGTAGCCATTATTTTTTTCGTAATAGAGAAAAAGGGGGGAGGTCACACAGGGCCCTTTAGAAGTATAGTGTCGTTATTTGTTATTCAACTCGCATTATTTATTGGTTTATTACCATTATCGCTGTATTTCTTTAATGGCGTAAGTATTGTCGGGTTGATTATTAATCTTATTGCTATCGGCTTTGTATCTGTTGTGTTAATGCCTGCTTTATTTGTTGTGATCCTCATCAGTAGTATGGTGGATTTATCAGTGCTTGTAACACTCCTTGATACAGGGTGTCAATTTATATATGAATGCTTAATACAAATACCTAAAAAATGGCAATGGTATTCATTTGAAAAAATGTCGCTGTTTGATGTTGTGATGAGCTATCTTTGTTTATTATTTGCCTTAAGCCCTGTAAAAAAGCTCATTTTAATCCCACTATTGACGTGGGTGTTCAATGTGATGTTTATTGAACGTGCTCAGTGGGAGCTTAATGTTTTTGATGTAGGCCATGGGTTAATGGTATTAATAACAGAAAATAACTCTGCATTTGTGTATGACTTTGGCCCAAGCTATTTTAATCGATTTAGCCGTATTAATAATGTTTTATTACCCTACATTAAAAAGAATCAGTTAACAGTGAATTATTCGGTTTTAAGTCATAGCGATAATGATCACCGAGGAGGGTTAAGTCACTTTCTTAACGCCGGTTATAAACAAAGTTTTGCTACATTCCATCCTAAAGGAGTAGATAAGCACTGCGTTACACAGCAGGTTGTATTAGATAGCCAAGTTCAGATTAAAAGTTTTAACAGTGTTGACTTAAAAGATAAAAATGATAATTCGTGTGTGATCCGTGTATCGAATAATCATTTTAGTGTTTTATTAACCGGCGATATTTCAAAACGGCGCGAAAAGTATTTGCTAAATGAGAATAAACATTTAAATAGTACTGTTTTAATAAGTGCACACCATGGCTCAAAAACATCTTCAAGTACTGCGTTTATTAATGCTGTTATGCCATCAATTGTAATTCATTCGAGTGCATATAAAGGGCAATGGCAATTTCCTAACAAAGACGTTGTAGCGCGTTTTAATCAAATTTTTGCTAAGCAATATATCACTGGTCAACATGGGCAAGTCAGAATTAAGTTTTTTGCTAATAAATTGATTATAGAAACAGCAAGAGAAGACGAAAGTTATTGGTTTATCAAAGATTGACGTTTAGTTTTATCTTGCTCAAGGATACAATACACACTGAAAATGGTTTTAGAGAGTGTTATGAGTCAAACTACTACACAAATATACAAGCGTCTTATCTCTTATGTTGGGGCCTATAAAGCGACGGCAATTTTGGCTGTTGTAGGTATGATTGGTTATTCAGCCATGGATGCGTTATTTATTCAATTAATGAAACCTTTTATTGACCAAGGATTGAATCAACGTAATGCTGAAGTTTTAAAATACGCACCATTTGTTGTGGTGGCGCTAGTATTAGGCCGCGGGATATTTAATTATATTTCTTCTTATACATTAAGTTATGTTGGCTCACAGGTTGTTAGAGCGCTTCGCCAACAATTATTTGAACACATTTTGCATTTGCCAGTTTCATTTCATGATAAAAACTCAACCGGTGATTTAATTTCTAAAATTACCTTTGACACTGAACAAGTTCAACAAGCCATTACAAAAGCATTATTAATCGTCGTGCGCGAAGGGGCATTTGTTGTATTTTTATTAGCGGTGATGTTTTACACCAGTTGGCAGTTATCGTTAATCTTTTTGATTATAATTCCATTAGTTGCGATTATTGTATCTGTGGTGTCAAAGCGCTTTAGACATATTTCGAAAAATATACAATCAGCCATGGGCCAAGTGACTCGCAGTTCTGAACAAATGTTAAGTGGTCACAAAGTGATTCATGGCTTTGGTGGGCAAACACAAGAAATAGAACAATTTGCAAAAATAAATAACCATAATCGCCAGCAACGAATCAAAATGGATGCAACTAAAGCATTAAGCGTCTCTATTATTCAAATTTTGGCTGCCAGTGCGATGGCAGTAATTTTATGGGTAGTCTCAATGCCTTCGATGATAGATACCATTACGTCGGGCGATTTTATGGTACTGATTTCATCTATGATGATGTTACTGCGTCCATTAAAGCAGCTTGCAAATGTAAATAGTGATTTACAACGTGGTATATCAGCAGCGCAAAGTATTTTTATGATATTAGATGAACAAGTTGAGAGAGATACAGGGACATTGTCGGTGACAAAAGTCAAAGGCGAAATCGAGGTGTCAGATGTCACCTTTAAATACCCAACAAAATCAGAGCCGGTGTTAAATAAACTGTCTATAAAAATTCATGCCGGTGAAAGTATCGCTTTAGTGGGTCGTTCTGGTTCAGGCAAGTCAACTATTTCAAATTTATTACCACGTTATTATGATTTAGAACCCGGTAGTGAAATTAAACTCGATGGTATATCGATAGCCGATTATAAGTTAACTGATCTTAGACGTCAGTTCGCGCTAGTGTCGCAGCAGGTCGTGTTATTTAACGATACTATTGCAAATAACATTAGCTATGCGTTAGATAGAGATATAAATGAAGACGAAATAATAGCCGTGGCTAAACAAGCGCATGTATGGGAGTTTGTAAAAGACTTACCCGATGGTTTACATACCATGGTGGGTGAAAATGGAGTGATGCTTTCGGGTGGACAGCGTCAGCGTATTGCTATTGCGCGAGCCATTTTAAAAGATGCGCCAATTTTAATTTTAGATGAAGCGACTTCTGCACTGGATACTGAATCTGAAAAACTGATTCAAGAAGCGCTAGATAGCCTAATGAAAAATAAAACATCTATTGTCATAGCGCATCGATTATCGACTATAGAGCATAGTGATAAAATTTATGTTATTGATAATGGTAGTGTAATTGAAAGTGGTGATCATAAGCAGTTATTAGCAAATCAGGGTACGTATGCAGCGTTATGTAAAATGCAGTTTGGCGATTAATAATGAGTAAAATTGAACAAAGTTGGTTTAAGCCTTTTGGGTTAATAAACTTGATATTACTGCCTTTTTCGGCGTTATTCTGGTTTATTTCTAACTTAAGAAAGCAGCTTTATAAATTTAATGTATTGCGAGCTTTTACTGCAAATACCCCGATTATCGTTATAGGCAATATTTCAGTGGGTGGAAATGGTAAAACGCCATTTGTACTGTGGCTTTATTCGCATTTAACCGCTAAAGGTTTAAAAGTGGGGATTATAAGCCGTGGTTATGGGGCGCAAGCACCAAGTTATCCTTATTTAGTGACCGAAAAAAGTACCACAGTAGAAGCCGGTGATGAACCTGTATTAATGTTTCAGCGTTTGCAGTGTCCTATTGCCGTTGGGCCAAATAGACAACACAGTATAGAATTATTAGAGCAGAAATTTGAACTTGATGTGATCATTTCTGATGATGGTATGCAGCATTATAAAATGCCTCGTACTATCGAATGTTGCATTGTAGATAGTCAAAGGCAATTTGGGAATGGGTTGCTCATGCCCGCAGGCCCCTTACGAGAAACTAAGCAACGCTTAAAAGAGGTTGATTTAGTTGTTGAAAATGGGGGCAATAGTGAACATAGTTATCAACTTGAGCCCAGTGCCTTTATTAGTGTGTATAACGGACAAAAACTAGAAAATAAATGCATAAAAGCCCATGTTGTCAGTGCCATTGGTAATCCTAAACGTTTTGAGCATTCGATACAGCAACAGGGAATAACGCTTTTATCTACACATCATTTTCGAGATCATTATGCATATAAAGCGGATGATTTCTCAAAATTTGGTGATGATTATGTACTCATGACTGAAAAAGACGCAGTTAAATGTCGCGGTTTTGCCAAAGCGAACTGGTATTACTTACCTGTTAATGCAAAGCCGACACAGAGCGTTGTGAATGAGTTAAATATACTATTAAAACAAAAAGGGATCCTTAATGGCCTTTGATACAAAACTACTTGAAATAATCGCTTGTCCTGTATGTAAAGGAAAGCTTAAATTTGATAAACCCAATGATGAATTGATCAGTACTGCTGCTAAACTTGCATACCCTATACGTGATGATATTCCCGTATTACTTGAAAATGAAGCTCGAGAATTGAGCCAAGAAGAGGTTGATCAGTGGAATTCATAGTCGTCATTCCCGCTCGTTATGCATCGAGTCGTTTGCCGGGTAAACCATTGGCTGATATTTGTGGTAAACCCATGATTGAGCATGTTTATGAAAAAGCATGTTTATCGGGGGCGTCGAAAGTGGTTATCGCAACCGATCATCAAAAAGTTTACGACATTGTTAAAGGCTTTACAGATGACGTAATTATGACGCGAGACGATCACCAATCTGGTACAGAACGATTAGCTGAAGTAGTTGACTTATTAAACCTACCCAATGAGACAATCATTGTTAATGTGCAAGGTGATGAGCCGTTACTTGCGCCTGAAAATGTTTCTCAAGTGGCGCAGTTAATAACCGATGATGATGCGCCAATGGCTACGTTAAGTGTTGCTATTGAGTGTGACGATGAGGTTTTTAATCCTAACGCAGTGAAAGTCATTAGTGATATTAATAAAAATGCATTGTACTTTTCTCGTGCCAGCATACCTTTTGATCGTAGTAGCATGTTAGAAAAAAAATCTCAGCTAGATTTAAGTCAATTCCAACGCCATGTCGGCATTTATGCTTATAGAGCTGGGTTTATTAAACAATATATCGCACTGAGTATTTCGCCATTAGAAGTATTGGAGTCACTAGAGCAATTACGTGTTCTTTACCATGGTTATAAAATAAAGATTGAACAAGCTAAAATTGCACCTCATGCTGGTGTTGATACACCTGAGGACTTAGAAAAAGTCATTAATTATATTAAAAGTTTATAATAGTGAAATTGAAAATGAATAACTATGATGAACTGAATGTTGTTTTTTCACATAGCGATTTTTATATTATAGAAAAACCACAAGGGATGAGTTTTCATAGTGAAGAACAAGCTGGTTTTGTTGTTCAAGCAGAACAACAATTAAATGAAAAGTTATTTTCGGTTCATCGATTAGATAAAGTGACTTCGGGTTTAATTATACTTGCGCGTAATAAGCTCGCTGCTGCAAAATTTACATCCCTTTTTAGTGAGCACCTAATTAATAAATATTATTTAGCGATTAGTGATAAAAAGCCAAAGAAAAAACAAGGATGGATAAAAGGGGATATGGATAAAAGTCGCCGTGGGACTTTTAAATTATTAACAACAAAAATTAATCCCGCTATTACTCGTTTTTATTCACTAAATTACAAGCCTGGTTATCGAGCTTATATACTAAAACCCTACAGTGGTAAAACACACCAATTACGGGTAGCAATGAAAAGCATAAGTGCGCCAATACTCGGTGATACCGCCTATAGTGGCACAGCGTCTTCACGTACTTATCTTCATGCTTATGCGCTAAGTTTTGATTGGTTAGAACAGAGAATTTCTATTAGTTTACGCCCTAAACAAGGCGATGAGTTTTTAGCTCTACTTGATGAAAAAGAATTTAAAATGTGGGAAAACCCATGGCAATTGGATTGGTAAATGACTGAAACAGTAACAGATATACGTTTTGGCGGCATTAAGCGCTTATATGGTGAAAAGCAATTTTCTTGGTTACAAGATGCTCATTTTTGTGTTGTTGGTATTGGAGGAGTAGGGAGTTGGGTTGCAGAAGCTTTGGTCAGAAGTGGAATAGGTAATATAACGCTTATAGATTTAGATGATATATGCGCCACTAATGTAAATCGACAAGTGCATGCTTTATCTGGAAGTATCGGTAAAGCTAAAGTCGATGCAATGAAAGAGCGCTGTGAATTAATTAATCCTGAATGTAATATTCATATTATTGATGACTTTATCACGTTAGATAATATCCAAGAACATATTAATAATTATGATTATGTTATTGACTGTATTGATGCAGTAAAAGAGAAAGCAGCATTAATTGCCCATTGTAAACGTAATAAATTACCGATTATTACCACCGGTGGTGCTGGCGGACAAACTGATCCCAGTAAAATAACGTTTGGCGATGTTGCAAAAACGACTCAAGATCCTTTGTTAGCCAAAGTACGTTATATTTTACGTAAGCAATATAATTTTAGTAATAACCCTAAACGAAAATTCAATATTGATTGTGTATACTCTACCGAACAGCTTGTCTATCCAGGTAATGATGGAAGTGTGTGTCATGCAAAGCAAAATGCTGATGGCAGCATGAATATGGATTGCAATAATGGGTTTGGCTCTGTGACTATGATCACAGGAAGTTTTGGTTTTTTTGTGGCCGCCAAAGCGATGCGAAAATATTTAGACAAAAAACAACGAAATAGTTAGTTAACGAAGTTAACTAACTTTAGTTAACGCCGTGGTATGAATTTTATCTACCATAGCTTTAACACCGTTCCCTCGCGACGCACTTAAGTGTTTAATTAAACCTAATTTTTCAAACTCAGCAAATGCATTAATCGTTAAAATTTGCTGAGGCGTTAACCCGTTATACATCGCAAGTATAAGAGCTAGTAAGCCTTTTATAATTCTGGTATCCGAATCACCTATTACCAATAATGTATTTTCGGTAAGGTCAAAATCAATATACATCCATACTTTGCTCTCACAACCTGGAACTAATGCATCGGATGTTTTTAAAATATCATTTAATGGCGGTAAGGTTTTACCTAAAAGCATTATTTCTCGGTATTTTTGCTGCCATGTGGCTGCATTTTCGATAGATTGGCTAAGCTTTTTATACGTTTTTGTCATTGTTAATTCCTTATTAATCTAACATTTCGAGACATTCATGCAGTGAATTGATGAAATTATCAACATCTTCGTAGGTATTATAAAAACAAAAACTGGCTCTTACACTGCCATTTAACTTTAAATGTGCCATTAATGGTTGTGTACAGTGGTGACCAGATCTTACTGCAATGCCAAAACTGTCAAGTAAAGTTGACAAATCATAAGGGTGTTCATTTTTATAATTAAAGCAAAGTGTACCAATATTGTCAGATAGGCTGCTGTAAATGGTTATACCCTTTATTCTTACCAATTTTTCTGAGGCGTATCTAAACAAATTCGCTTCGTAATCACAAATTTCTCTGTGGTTTAGTGAATTTAAATAATCAATAGCAGCTGAAAAACCTAAAACACCCGCTATATTAGGTGTTCCAGTTTCAAATTTTGCTGGTGCACAACGGTAAGTTGAATGATTTAAGGTGACAGTTTCTATCATTTCGCCACCGGTTTGGTAGGGATCTAGTGTATTTAAAATAGAGTACTTGCCATAAAGCACACCCACTCCCGTAGGCCCTAACATTTTGTGTGCAGAGCATACATAAAAGTCACAATCTAGCGCGGCTAAATCAGGTTTTAAATGCATAGCCGCTTGCGCACCATCAATAACGACCAATGAGCCAATCGCTTTTGCAGCGTTAATTAAAGGGGCTATATTAGTAATATTACCCAAGGTATTAGAGACATGAGTAAGCGCAAGTACGCTTGGTTTATGTTCTCGTATAAAGTCACAACAGGCATCAATATCAAAAGTAGCATCGGGGTTTAAAGGTAACGCTTTTAAATCAGCTCCTGTTTTTTGAGATAAAACCTGCCACGGTACAATATTAGCGTGATGTTCTAATGGACTGATCATGACAGTATCATTATCGTTAAGCTTCGATGTTAAACCATGAGCTATTAAATTAATGGATTCTGTAGCCCCTTTTGTCCACACTATTTCTTTCGCCTGTACATTAAAATAGGCAGCGATATTGAGACGTGCTTGTTCGTATTGAGTCGTGACTTGTTCACTCAAAAAGTGCTTGCCTCGGTGAACATTCGCATTGAGTAACTGATAATACTCAGTTGTTTTATCAATGACATACTGTGGTTTTTGTGTGGTTGCAGCAGAGTCAAGGTAGACCAAAGGGTGTTCATTAACCATCTGATTTAAAGTAGGAAAGTCTTTTCTTATAAGATTAATATCAAATGATTTATCTGGCATGATTAATTTAGTTTATTTAATAAAGGCAGAGATTGTAATAGCTTTAAATTATTACTCAAGTATTACGAAACAAAAAAGGCCGCAAATGCGGCCTTTTATAAGATATAACGTGATTAGCGTTTATCAGCAGATACAAAATCACGATGTGTCTCACCAGTATATAACTGACGTGGACGACTGATTTTGTGACCTGGTTGAGATAACATTTCATCCCAATGAGAAATCCAACCCACAGTACGAGCCATCGCGAAGATAACTGTAAACATGCTAGTAGGAATACCAATTGCTTTTAAGATGATACCTGAGTAGAAATCTACGTTAGGGTATAGTTTCTTCTCAACAAAGTACGGGTCTTCAAGTGCAATTTGTTCTAGCTTCATTGCGATATCAAGCAATGGATCTTGGATATTAAGCTCTGCTAAAACTTCATGACATGTTTGACGCATTACTGTAGCACGTGGATCGAAGTTTTTGTAAACACGGTGACCAAAGCCCATTAAACGGAATGGGTCAGATTTGTCTTTTGCTTTTGCAACGTATTCATCAATGCGATCAACTGAACCAATCTCTTCTAACATGTTTAAACATGCTTCGTTTGCGCCACCGTGAGCAGGTCCCCAAAGTGATGCGATACCCGCTGCAATACATGCATATGGATTTGCACCTGAAGAACCCGCAAGACGTACTGTAGAAGTAGATGCATTTTGTTCATGATCTGCATGAAGCATGAAGATTTTATCCATTGCTTTAGCAGTAATTGGATTAACTTTGTATTCTTCAGCTGGTACAGAGAACATCATATGTAAGAAGTTTTCTGCGTAGCTTAAATCGTTACGAGGGTAAACAAATGGTTGACCTACGTTTGTTTTGTAAGCCATCGCTGCAATAGTTGGTAATTTAGCAACTAATTTAATCGCGCTACTTTGACGTTGATTTGCATCAGTAATATCTAAGTCTTCATGGTAAAAAGAAGATAATGCGCCAACAACACCACACAGCATTGCCATAGGGTGAGCGTCAAAACGGAAACCTTGGAAGAAGTTAGCAATTTTTTGATCTAGCATAGTGCTAGTTGTAATTTCTTTTGAGAATACAGCAAGTTGTTCTTCAGTAGGTAACTCGCCATTTAATAGTAAATAACATAGTTCTACATAGTTTGAGCTATCTGCTAGTTGCTCAATTGGGTAACCACGATGAAGTAAGATACCTTTACCACCATCAATATAAGTGATTGCAGATTCACAAGAACCAGTAGACATAAAACCTGGGTCGTAAGTAAAGTAACCATGTGAACCTAAAGTACGTACATCGATTACATCTTGGCCCGCGGTGCCTTGATAAATTGGAAGTTCTATTGAATCTAGTCCATCAATTTGGACTGTGGCTTTCTTATCTGCCATCTATGTATCTCCTATTAAGATAACTATATTTGATTTTCTGATTTTTTAAGTTCTGAAAACTGTCTTAAGCACATCCACTCATTTTAACTTGAAAGAGGGGGTTAAAGTCAATTTTTATAATCATTATGCATTTTTGTATAATAAATATTCGAAAAAATAAAAAACATTATACCAATGGCTAATTCGCAAACGACTCTAACTAATCAAGAATTGTAAAAAGACTTAGGGCTAGATATACTAACCAAGGTTTTTTAACCATATTGTATTTTGGTAAATATGTTTTACATCTTAATTTTGCATTTTTGTGATTTTATAATGGATTAATATTTTTACTTTGATAGTTCCACTAAATTTTTTAGTGGGTTTAGAATAACAAGTAGATGAGCTCCACTGTGGGCAAGATGGGCAAGTAACTGTGAAAAAGCAAAGACCTGTAAATCTAGATCTAACAACTATATCAATGCCGGCAACGGCTAAAGCGTCAATTTTTCACCGCGTCACCGGTGTTGCATTATTTTTTGCTTTAACGTTTGTCATTTGGGCTTGGTCAGAGTCTCTTTCTTCAGCTGATGGTTTTGAATTCGTCAAGGGTCTGTTTAGCGGATTTATTGCCAAATTTATAGCTTGGGGCACTGTTTCTGTATTAGGTTACCATTTAATTGGTGGTATCCGTCATATGATTATGGATATGGGACATTGGGAAGAACTTGAATCAGGAAATATCAGCGCTAAAATTGCAATGGCTTTAGGCGTTGTATTTGCTGTATTGGCAGGAGTGTGGATATGGTGTTAAATCAAGCAACTCTAAAACGTGATGGTGTACAAGATTTCGTATCTTTACGTACAACAGCTTTAATAATCACTGCATACGCAATTTTTATTATTGGCTATTTCTTAGCAACACCAGAAGTCACTTTCGAAGCCTGGACGGGCCTCTTCTCTAACCTAGCAATGAAAGGGTTTACTTTAGTAACTCTGGTTTGCATTATGGTTCATACCCGCATTGGCCTTTGGCAAGTTTTAACAGATTACGTTAAAAATGCACAGTTACGTGCGGCATTAGGCTTTGTATTAAACTTGATGGCCCTTGCTTATGTAGCAATTGGTCTCATCGTTTTGTGGGGTGTTTAAGTGAATTATTCTGTTCGTGAATTTGATGCCGTTGTAATTGGCGCAGGTGGTGCGGGTATGCGTGCCGCGCTTGCAATTACAGAATCAGGTAAAACATGTGCTTTAATCTCTAAAGTATTTCCAACTCGCTCGCACACTGTATCTGCACAGGGTGGTATTACTGTAGCGCTTGGTAACTCACATGAAGATAACTGGGAATGGCATATGTACGATACCGTTAAAGGTTCCGATTTTATCGGTGACCAAGACGCTATCGAATATATGTGTCAAACCGGTCCTGAAGCAATTACTGAATTAGAAAACATGGGACTACCATTTTCTCGTTTTGAAAATGGCCGTGTTTACCAACGTCCTTTCGGTGGTCAATCGAAAAACTTTGGTGGTGAACAAGCTGCGCGTACTGCTGCAGCTGCTGACCGTACCGGTCACGCATTATTACACCTTCTTTACCAACAAAACGTTAAAAACAAAACTAATGTATTTTCTGAATGGTATGCATTAGATTTAGTTAAGAACGATAATGGTGATGTCGTAGGTTGTACTGCTATTGATATTGAAACCGGTGAAATCACTTATTTCAAATCTAAAGCAGTTGTATTAGCGACAGGTGGTGCAGGGCGTATATTTGCATCAACAACAAATGCGCATATCAATACCGGTGATGGTGTAGGTATGGCGGCCCGTGCTGGTATTTCTATGCAAGACATGGAAATGTGGCAATTTCACCCTACCGGAATCGCTGGAGCAGGTACGCTTGTAACAGAAGGTTGTCGTGGTGAAGGGGGTTATCTTTTAAATAAAGATGGCGAACGTTTCATGGAACGTTATGCACCTAACGCAAAAGATTTAGCATCTCGCGATGTTGTTGCTCGTTCAATGATGACAGAGATTCGTGAAGGTCGTGGTTGTGACGGTCCTTTAGGTCCTCATATTAAACTTAAGCTAGACCATTTAGGTGAAGAAACACTTAATTTACGTCTACCTGGTGTATGTGATCTAGCGAAAACATTTGCTCACGTTGACCCTGCTAAAGAACCAATTCCAGTTATCCCAACTTGTCATTATATGATGGGTGGTGTACCAACTAATGTGAATGGTCAAGCATTACAAATTGATGCTAATGGCAATGAAACTGTTGTTGAAGGTTTATTTGCTGTTGGTGAGATTGCGTGTGTATCTGTACACGGTGCAAATCGCCTTGGCGGTAACTCATTACTTGATTTAGTTGTATTTGGCCGTGCTGCTGGTAACTTCTTAGGTAAATACCTTAAAGATGTTGAAGTATCTAAAGCCGCGTCAGAGTCTGACTTAGAAGCGTCTCTTGCGCGTTTTAATCGTTGGGAAAATTCAACGGTTGGTCAAGGTGAAGATCCAGTTCAAATTAAGAAAGACCTTCAACAGTGTATGCAATTAAACTTCTCGGTTTTCCGTGAAGGTGATTCGATGGCTGCAGGTCTAACTGAATTAAAAGAAATTCGTGAACGTTTACAACATGCTCGTCTTGATGACAAATCATCAGACTTCAACACACAACGTATCGAATGTCTTGAGCTAGATAACTTAATGGAAACAGCTTACTCTACAGCAGTAGCTGCAAACTTCCGTACTGAAAGCCGTGGTGCGCATTCTCGTTTTGACTTCCCAGATCGTGATGATACGAATTGGTTATGTCACTCAATTTATAATCCAAATACGGATGAAATGAGCAAACGTGATGTTAACTACGCGCCGAAAACGCGTGAAGCTTTCCCACCTAAAGCACGTACATACTAGGAGCGAGACGATGGCACAAGTACAATTTTCAGTTTATCGTTACAATCCAGATGTTGATAACGCGCCGCGTATGCAAGAATATTCTTTGCAAACAGAGGAAGGTCAGGACATGATGGTCTTGGATGCACTTTTATTATTAAAAGAGCAAGATCCAACATTATCATTTCGTCGTTCATGCCGTGAAGGTGTGTGTGGTTCTGATGGCGTTAACATGAATGGTAAAAATGGTTTAGCCTGTATTACTCCATTATCTACGCTACAAAAAGGTGGCAAAGGTAAAATAGTAATTCGTCCTTTACCGGGCTTACCTGTGGTTCGTGACCTTGTTATTGACATGAGTCAGTTCTACACTCAATACGAAAAAGTTAAACCGTACCTAATAAATGATCAGCCTGCGGCTGGTGAGCGTCTTCAATCTATCGAAGAACGTGATAAGTTAGATGGTCTTTATGAGTGTATTTTATGTGCATGTTGTTCGACATCATGTCCTTCGTTCTGGTGGAATCCAGACAAGTTCATCGGTCCAGCAGGCCTTCTTCATGCTTACCGTTTCTTGGCAGATAGCCGAGATACTGCAACTGAAGAACGTTTAGCAGACTTAGACGATGCGTTCAGTGTGTTCCGTTGTCACAGTATAATGAACTGTGTTAGCGTGTGTCCTAAGGGCCTTAATCCAACCAAGGCAATTGGGCATATAAAATCTATGTTATTAAACCGAGCGGTTTAATTATAGATATAACCGTAAGATGGCTAAGTTTTTTTAGCCATCTTGTAATTATAACAAATAATTTCTGCGCTAAAGAAAAGGGCTTATAAATGCACGAAGGTGTGATGAAGGCATGGCTAGAATCTTCACATTTAAACGGCGGTAACGTTGCTTATGTAGAAGAGCTTTATGAAGCGTATTTAGATGATGCGACTTCGGTGCCAGAAGAATGGCGAGAAGTGTTCGAACAACTACCTAAAGTAGAGGGTGTGAATGTTGAAGTTAAACATTCTGAAGTTCGTTCACAATTTGCGGCGCTTGCTAAAAACAAGCATAGAGAAGTAGTGGTAGCAGAGGGCGGTGGTTCTGATCATAAACAGGTCAAAGTACTGCAACTTATTAATGCTTTCCGTTTCCGTGGTCACCAAAATGCAAACCTAGATCCATTAGGTATTTGGCAACGTGAACGTGTTAGAGATTTAGAGCTAGAATACCACGATTTATCTAAAGCTGATTTTGACCGCGAGTTTAACGTAGGATCGTTTGCCGTAGGCCGCGATACTATGCCTTTGGGTGAGTTATATCAGGCACTTAAAACTACGTATTGTGGTTCTGTCGGTGCTGAATATATGCACATCACATCAACAGAAGAAAAGCGTTGGTTACAACAACGTCTAGAATCTGTTCAATCAATGCCAAAATTCGAAAAGAATGAAAAGCTACGAATCCTCAAAGGATTAACGGCAGCTGATGGCCTTGAAAAATATTTAGGGGCTAAATTCCCGGGTGCTAAGCGCTTCTCACTTGAAGGTGGTGATGCGTTAGTACCAATGTTGAAAGAGCTTATTCATCGTGCCGGTGAAAGCGGTCAACAAGAAGCGGTTATTGGTATGGCTCACCGTGGTCGATTAAATGTGCTTGTAAATGTGCTGGGTAAAAATCCATCAGAGTTGTTTGATGAGTTTGCCGGGAAACATAAAGATACATTAAGCTCTGGTGATGTTAAATACCACATGGGTTATTCGTCTGACTTTGCTACCAAAGGTGGTAATGTTCATATGGCGCTAGCTTTTAACCCGTCACACCTTGAGATTGTTAACCCAGTAGTAATGGGCTCTGTACGTGCTCGTTTAGACCGTCTTGGCGATAGCTCAGGCATTAAAGCATTGCCAATCACTATTCATGGTGATTCTGCGATTGCTGGTCAAGGTGTTGTACAAGAAACATTTAACTTATCTCAAACTAATGCATTTAGTTGTGGTGGTAGTATTCGTATTGTTGTAAACAACCAAGTTGGTTTTACAACAAGTAAAAAAGACGATGTACGTTCTACCGATTACTGTACTGACATTGCAAAAATGGTTCAGTCTCCTATTTTCCACGTTAACTCTGATGATCCAGAAGCGGTTGCGTTTGTAACTCAAATTGCCCTTGATTTTAGAAACCAGTTTAAGCGTGATGTAGTAATCGATTTAGTGTGTTACCGTCGCCACGGACATAATGAAGCTGATGAGCCAAATGCAACACAGCCAATTATGTACCAAAAAATTAAAAAGCACCCTGTGCCACGTTTAATTTACGCAGATCAACTAATTGCTGAAGGTTCATTTACTGAAAGTGAAATTAAAGCGTTAGCAGATGATTATCGTAATGGATTAGATGATGGTAATTGTGTTGTTGAAGAAATTCAGCCAGTAACTTCTCATTCATCAGATTGGTCTAAGTATGTAGGTCATGACTGGAGTGTTGATTATGATGCAAGTATTTCAGTTGAAAAACTAAAGCATTTTGGTGAACTTGTTTCTTCATATCCAGAAAGTCATAAAGCGCAGTCTCGTGTAAAGAAAATATATGACGATCGTAAAGCGATGGCCTCAGGTGATAAACCGCTTGATTGGGGTATGGCTGAAACACTCGCTTATGCAACTATCGCAGCCGAAGGTACCGATATACGTTTAACAGGTCAAGATTCTGGTCGTGGTACATTCTTCCATCGTCATGCTGTGGTACATAATCAAACAGATGGTTCTACTTACTTACCATTACAGCACCTTAGTGAAGAACAAGGTACTTTTGAGGTATTTGACTCAGTATTATCTGAAGAAGCGGTTCTTGCTTTTGAATATGGTTATGCAACGGCAGAGCCTACTTCATTAGTATTATGGGAAGCACAATTTGGTGACTTTGCTAATGGTGCTCAAGTTGTATTTGACCAATTCTTAAGCTCAGGTGAGCAAAAGTGGGGACGTTTATGTGGCCTTACTATTTTGTTACCGCATGGTTATGAAGGGCAAGGGCCTGAACATAGCTCAGCACGCTTAGAACGTTTTTTACAGTTATGTGCTGATCATAATATGCAAGTATGTGTTCCATCTACACCTGCGCAAGTTTATGCAATGCTACGTCGTCAGTCGGTTAGACCATTACGTCGTCCATTGATTGTAATGACGCCTAAGTCATTATTACGTCATCCATTAGCGGTATCGTCTTTAGAAGAACTTTCTGAAGGTGTTTTCCATAATATGATTGACGAAATTGATGACATTGCTGCTGATAAAGTTGAACGTGTTGTATTTTGTAGTGGTAAAGTTTATTACGAACTTTTACAAGAACGTCGTAAGCTTGAGCTTAATAATGTTGCCATCGTTCGTGTGGAACAGTTATATCCATTCCCACATGCTGAAATGGAAGCTATTATGGCCAACTATCAACATGTTAAAGATTTTGTTTGGTGTCAAGAAGAGCCACAAAACCAAGGTGCTTGGTATTGTTCACAACATCATTTTGTAGACGCTATTCCAGCGGGCGCTAAATTAACTTATGCTGGTCGTAAAGCATCAGCGTCACCTGCATGTGGATATATGTCGGTACATACTAAAGAACAACAAGCGCTCGTTGCCGATGCGCTTACTATAGACAAGAAAGGATAAGCAATGAGCACAGAAATTAAAGTTCCTGTTCTGCCTGAGTCGGTTGCTGATGCTACCGTTGCGACATGGCATGTTAGCGTTGGTGATAAAGTAAGCCGCGATCAGAACTTAGTCGATATTGAAACAGATAAAGTGGTTTTAGAAGTAGTTGCACCTAATGACGGTGTTATTACTGATATTTCACAAGCCGAAGGTGAAACTGTATTAGGCGACCAAGTAATTGGTTTATTAGGTGATGCACAGGCAGCACCTGATTCAGCAGCTGCACCAGAGTCTAAAGATAACGCGCCAGCGGCGCCATCAGCACCAGCATCAGAAGGTAAAGAAGTGGATATTAAAGTACCTGTACTTCCAGAATCAGTTGCAGACGCAACAATTGCTACATGGCATGTACAACCAGGTGAAGCGGTTACACGTGATCAAAACTTGGTAGACATTGAAACTGATAAAGTTGTTCTTGAAGTTGTAGCTCAAGAAGACGGTATTATGGGCGAGCAGCTTAACGCTGAGGGCGATACTGTACTTGGCGAACAAGTTATTGGTAACGTTAAAGCGGGTGCAGCACCTGCGGCATCAACACCTGCACAAGCAGCACCAGCTGCCAGTGATTCTTCAGATAGTTCAGATGTGTTAACACCATCTGTACGTCGTTTAATTGCAGAAAAAGGCTTAGATGCTTCTAAAATTAAAGGGTCAGGTAAAAATGGCCGTGTTACTAAAGAAGATGTAGATACATTCTTAAAAGCACCGGCACCAGCGGCTAAATCGGCTCCAGCTCCAGCACCTATGGGTGACCGTACGCAAAAACGTGTTCCTATGACGCGTTTACGTAAAACAATTGCAAACCGTTTATTAGAAGCTAAAAACTCAACTGCAATGTTAACCACTTTTAACGAAGTGAACATGAAACCAATCATGGACCTTCGTAAGCAGTACCAAGAAGTATTTGAAAAGCGTCATGGTATTCGTTTAGGTTTTATGTCTTTTTATGTTAAAGCCGTTACTGAAGCGCTTAAACGTTTCCCTGAAGTAAATGCATCGATTGATGGTGATGATATTGTTTATCACAACTATTTCGATATCAGCATCGCAGTATCTACGCCTCGTGGCTTAGTGACTCCGGTACTTAAAGATTGCGATAAGTTATCAGTTGCTGAAATTGAAAAAGGTATTCGTGAATTAGCACTTAAAGGCCGTGATGGTAAGCTAACACTAGATGACATGACTGGCGGTAATTTCACAATTACTAACGGTGGTGTATTCGGTTCATTACTTTCTACGCCGATTATCAACCTACCTCAGTCTTCAATCTTGGGTATGCATAAAATCCAAGAACGTCCGATGGCAGTTAATGGTAAAGTTGAAATTTTACCAATGATGTATTTAGCACTGTCGTACGATCACCGTCAAATTGATGGTAAAGAATCTGTTGGTTTCTTAGTAACTATTAAAGAGTTACTTGAAGATCCAACACGTTTACTACTAGATGTTTAATCAAGTAGTATAAAATGTAAGCTGTGAACCGTGTTCACAGCTTTTTTTTTGCGCCTTTATTGCAACTGGGGTTTTCATGTTAAGCCTTGGGATCTATACTAGGTGCGCAATTTGGGATAGTTGGGTATTTGCATAAATATTCAGCTCTTTTAGTATAAAAAATTGGATAAAGCATCATGAATTTGCATGAGTATCAGGCAAAACAACTTTTTGCCGAATATGGTTTACCAGTTTCTCAAGGTTTCGCTTGCGATACACCTGAAGAAGCTGCTGCTGCTGCTGAAAAAATTGGCGGCGATATGTGGGTTGTTAAAACTCAGGTTCACGCAGGTGGACGTGGTAAAGCTGGCGGTGTAAAGCTAGTTAAAACAATCGACGACGTTAAAGCATTTGCTGCTAACTGGTTAGGTAAAAACTTAGTTACTTACCAAACAGACGAAAAAGGTCAGCCAGTTGCTAAAATTTTAGTAGAAAGCTGTACAGATATTGCAAACGAATTGTACCTAGGTGCAGTTGTTGACCGTGCTTCTCGTAAAGTTGTTTTCATGGCGTCTACTGAAGGCGGTGTTGAAATTGAAACTGTTGCTGAAGAAACTCCAGAGCTTATTCATAAAGCTGAGATTGACCCACTTGTAGGTCCTCAAGCTTACCAAGCACGTGAGTTAGGCTTTAAATTAGGTCTTAATCCTACACAAATGAAGCAATTTGTTAAGATCTTTATGGGTCTTGGTAACATGTTTAACGACTTTGATTTTGCATTATTAGAAATCAACCCGTTAGTAATTACAGACGAAGGTAACCTTCACTGTCTAGACGGTAAAATCGGTATCGACGGAAATGCACTTTACCGTCAACCTAAAATCCGTGAAATGCACGATCCATCTCAAGAAGATGCGCGTGAAGCACATGCTGCAAGTTTTGAACTTAACTACGTAGCACTTGATGGTAACGTTGGCTGTATGGTTAACGGTGCAGGCCTTGCAATGGGTACGATGGATATCGTAAACCTACATGGCGGCAAACCAGCTAACTTCCTAGATGTAGGTGGCGGCGCGACTAAAGAGCGTGTTTCTGAAGCATTTAAAATCATTCTTTCTGACGACAATGTTAAAGCTGTTTTAGTTAACATCTTTGGTGGTATCGTACGTTGTGACATGATTGCTGAAGGTATCATTGGTGCAGTTAAAGAAGTAGGTGTAAGCGTTCCTGTAGTTGTACGTTTAGAAGGTACTAATGCAGAGCTTGGTCGTGAAGTACTTGCTAAATCTGATTTAAACATCATCGCTGCTGAATCACTAACAGACGCTGCTGAGAAAGTTGTAGCTGCTGCGGAGGGCAAATAATGTCTGTATTAATCAATAAAGATACAAAAGTTATCTGTCAAGGTTTCACCGGTGGCCAAGGTACTTTCCACTCAGAGCAAGCGCTTGAGTACGGTACACAAATGGTTGGTGGTGTAAGCCCTGGTAAAGGTGGTCAAACTCATCTTGGTTTACCTGTATTTAATACAGTTCGTGATGCAGTAAAAGAAACTGGTGCTACCGCTTCAGTTATCTATGTACCAGCACCTTTTTGTAAAGATGCAATCTTAGAAGCTATCGACGCTGGTATCGAACTAATCGTTTGTATCACTGAAGGTATCCCAACACTAGACATGGTTGACGTTAAAGTTAAACTTGATAACTCTGGTGTTCGTATGATCGGTCCTAACTGTCCAGGTGTTATCACACCAGGTGAGACAAAAATTGGTATCATGCCTGGCCATATCCATAAACCAGGTAAAGTAGGTATTGTTTCACGCTCTGGTACTTTAACGTACGAAGCGGTTAAGCAAACTACTGATGCTGGCTTTGGTCAATCTACTTGTGTAGGTATTGGTGGTGATCCAATCCCTGGTACTAACTTTATCGACGTTTTAGAAATGTTCGAAAAAGATCCACAAACTGAAGCAATCGTAATGATTGGTGAAATTGGTGGTACTGCAGAAGAAGAAGCTGCAGAATACATCAAAGCTAACGTTACTAAACCTGTTGTATCTTACATTGCTGGTGTTACTGCACCAGAAGGTAAGCGTATGGGTCATGCTGGCGCAATTATCGCTGGCGGTAAAGGTACTGCTGATGAGAAATTTGCTGCACTAGAAGCTGCGGGCGTTAAAACAGTTCGCTCTCTAGCTGAAATCGGTAAAGCACTTAAAGAAAAAACAGGCTGGTAATTACCGCTTAAATTTTCTTAATAAAGGCCCGCTTTGCGGGTCTTTTTTTTGCATTTATTTTAATTCATTATTATCTATCGGCTTCTTAAATACTTTTCTTATATTTTTTAGCTTCAGAGTATATTGCTTAAAAATCAGATTAACGTGAACCCATTCTTTTTCTCTATTCATTTAATGACGTATTTAACCAATCGAATTTAAATATAAACGCAGGTAGTACTGTATGTTAGAGCTGCTTTTTGTAATAATGGCTTAGTTTTGTTATCACGCATTATTCAGAGGATCAGACTCCTATGGCGGAAATCGAGAATCGCCCAAGTAACTTTATTAGAACACGTATTAATGAAGATTTAGCAGCTGGAAAACATGCTTCAACGCATACCCGTTTCCCACCTGAGCCTAATGGCTTTTTGCATATAGGTCATGCTAAATCTATTTGTTTAAATTTTGGTATTGCCCAAGATTATAATGGTCAATGTAATCTCCGCTTTGACGATACTAACCCTGAAAAAGAAGACATTAACTACGTTAATTCTATAAAAGAAGATGTTAAATGGTTAGGTTTTAATTGGGATGGCGACATTAAATATTCTTCAAACTATTTTGATACTTTATATGGTTACGCTGTAGAACTTATCGAAAAAGGCTTAGCATATGTGTGCTTTTTATCTGCCGATGAAGCACGTGAATACCGTGGTACATTAAAAGAGCCAGGTAAAAATAGCCCATATCGCGATACCACTGTTGATGAAAACTTAGCATTGTTTGAAAAAATGCGAGCAGGCGAATTCAAAGAAGGCGAGTGTGTATTACGCGCCAAAATTGATATGGCTAGTTCGTTTATGGTTTTACGCGATCCAATTATATATCGTGTGCGTTTTGCGCATCACCACCAAACTGCTGATAAATGGTGTATTTACCCTATGTACGATTTTACGCATTGTATTTCTGATGCGTTAGAAGGTATTACACATTCATTATGTACGCTTGAATTCCAAGATAATCGTCGGTTGTATGATTGGGTACTTGATAATATCAGTCTAGAATGCCACCCTCAACAAATTGAGTTTTCAAGGTTAAACCTTGAATATACAATTATGTCTAAGCGTAAGCTTAATAACTTAGTTATTAATAACTTTGTTGAAGGTTGGGATGATCCCCGTATGCCTACTATCGCGGGTTTAAGACGTCGCGGCTATACACCGGCTTCTATTCGTGAGTTTTGTTTACGTATCGGCGTAACTAAGCAAGAAAACATGGTAGAAATGGGAATGCTAGAGGCGTGTATTCGAGATGATCTAAACGAAAATGCACCTAGAGCAATGGCTGTATTAGATCCAGTGAAAGTCGTAATAGAAAACTATCCTGTTGATAACATCGAAACACTCTGCGTTGCAAATCACCCAAATAAAGAAGAAATGGGTCGTCGTGAAGTTCCGTTTACTCGCGAACTTTATATTGAACGCGAAGATTTTAGAGAGTCTGCTAATAATAAATTTAAGCGTTTAGTACTTGATAAAGAAGTTCGTTTACGCGGCGCTTATGTTATTAAAGCAAACCGTGTTGAAAAAGACGAAAATGACGAAATAACCACTATTTACTGTAGTTATGATGACGAGACGTTAGGAAAAAATCCAAGTGATGGCCGCAAAGTAAAAGGGGTTATCCATTGGGTGTCTGCTCCTGAATCTGTAACAGCAGAAGTCCGTCTTTACGATAGATTGTTTAATGTACCAAATCCTGGCGCAGCTGAAGAATTTGAAACTACATTGAACCCAGAGTCATTAGTTGTGCTTACTCACGCTAAACTTGAAAAGTCTTTAGCTGATTCGCAGCTAGGGCAGGGCTTTCAATTTGAAAGAACAGGCTATTTCTCAAGAGATACTAAATCTGAGGCTTTGGTGTTTAATCAAACCGTTGGTTTGAGAGATTCTTGGGCTAAAGTTGAAAAAAACTAAAACACGATTAGTTTAAGTTTATTTTAGTTATAAAAAAACCTGCTATTTAGCAGGTTTTTTAATTGTATTTAGCTATTGCTTTCAGCGAAGCTTTTGCATTGTTCTTTATCATCACATTCGCCATATAGATACAGAGAATGGTTTGTTAGTTTAATGCCATTGGCTTGTGCAATTTCAAGCTGACGATTTTCGATTAAATCATCTTCAAATTCGACTACTTTGCCACATTTAAGACAGACTAAATGGTCGTGGTGCGTGCTACCTGACAATTCAAAAACAGATTTACCGCCTTCAAAATGGTGACGGCTTACAATACCAGCATCATCAAATTGGTTTAATACACGGTATACCGTGGCTAAACCGATTTCTTCACCAAGGTCTAATAAAATTTTGTAAACATCTTCAGCGCTGATGTGTTGGTTATCTGGAGATTGTAAAATCTCTAATATTTTAATTCGCGGCAAAGTTACTTTTAAGCCGGCTTTTTTTAGTTCCAAATTATGATCAGTCATTAAATCTGTCTCAATTTTATAGTGTGAACACTTAACACCAAGGTATTAATTAATTTATCAACCTTAGGATAACGTGCAAATGCAATAAGTGCAAAGTAGAATTATCGCTAAGCAAATGTTTGTTAGCGATAAATATTTAAAATATACAGGTAGCTAATTAATCAGCTAATTCACTTAAGCACATTTCTTCATACACTTGAGCACTCCAAGCCTTAACGCGCTGCTCTGTTAATTCTGGTTGACGGTCTTCGTCAATACCTAAACCTACAAAGTGATTGTCATCAGCCATGCCTTTAGATGCTTCAAAGTCATAACCTTCTGTTGGCCAGTTTCCAACAACAATAGCACCACGTTCGGTCACGATATCGTTGATCATACCCATTGCATCTAAGAAGTACTCAGCATAGTCTTCTTGGTCTCCGCAACCGAAAATAGCAACTAATTTGCCATCGAAATCAACTTCTTCTAGTTCTGGGAAAAAGTCATCCCAATCACATTGAGCTTCGCCATAATACCAAGTTGGTATACCAAACAAGATCAAATCAAATTCAGCAATCTGCTCTTTTGAGCTTTTTGCAATATCATGCACAGCAACAAGCTTTTTACCCAATTCTTTTTGGATCATTTTTGCTACGTGCTCTGTGTTACCCGTATCACTTCCGAAAAAAATACCTACACTTGCCATGAATTAAACCTTTTATGTATCAATAGCCAATCTTTCTTGTAAAATTGTCTCGATCAATGCGCTTCGGCTAATGTTTTGCGCGTCTGCCATATCACTTAAAGCCTGATATAGCTGTGATGAAACTTTAAACTCTACGCGTTTTAAACCACGCGCCTTATCTCTTTTAACTTGATTACGTTTATTTACTTTTAATTGCATATCCCGTGGTAAGGGGTTCGTTTTAGGCCTACCAGGTCGCTTTTCATATTCAAATAAATCAAGTGTTGTTCTATCTGTTTCTGATTTGGCCATGCTTAACCTACACCCGCACCTTGCCAAAATATCTGTATAAGTCCTTTAGCTATAAAGCCAGAGCAACCTAAAAATAATACAAGCCATACAATATAACGGCCAAACTTAGGCACATTGCCACTTTTGAGAACGTCTTTAATTGCCATGCCGATAAAAATAAATATACCTGCTAAGCCAAAGTAAAGACCGATCGTATCAAATTCATTAATAAACTGACTGACCATTAGCGTATAACCTTTAAATTAAACGGCGCATACTATAGCATAAAAATATATGTATATTTAGCCCGATAATTGAAATTCAGTGATAAAAATTAGTTTAAAAAATCTTGGATTATTTTATTAACAGCCTGTGGTTTTTGCGCATGTAACCAATGACCTGCACCATGGATGATTTTTACACTGGTATTTTTAAATCGGGAAATAATAGCATCTTTATGTTCTGGTAATATATAGTCAGAATCATTTCCTTTGATAAATAGAGTATCACATAAACAAGAATTGTTTTCATTAACATTAGCGGTGATCGTGCGATATTTTTCATCTAATACGGCTAAATTGAAACGCCAATGGTATTCGTTATTTTCATTTTTAGTTAAACTTTTAAGTAAAAATTGGCGCACACCTAATTCTTCGATAAAAGGCTGCATGAGTAAATCAGCCTGTTTTCTATCATTTACTTGTTTTTCTTGGACATGTTTTAATGCATGAATGATTTTTGTGTGTCGGGCAGGGTATTCAACAGGCGCAATATCTAACACAACTAATTTGTTTATTTTATCACTGTGCGTTAAAGCAAGTTGCATGGCGACCTTACCTCCCATGGAGTGGCCAATAATATGCGCTTTTTTAATTCCTAATGAGTCCATTAAACTACAAATATCATCTGCCATTGCTTCATAATTCATTTGTGGACTATGAAAAGAACCACCATGATTTCTTAAATCTACATTGGTGACTTTATAATGTTCACTGAGTGGCTTAGCGATCACGTTTAAGTTTTCTAATGAGCCAAACAAACCGTGGATTAAAATAACATCTTCACCAGTGCCTATTTGTTTATAATTTAATAACATTGTTTTACCCATGTGATTTGTACTTAATTTAATACGAAAATTCTAATCATGTAATAATACTAAAAATGGGTAAATTAAACTCATTAATTGTTTAATAATATTATTTATCTATTTTTCTTCAATTATCTCTTTACAACTTACGCGAATATCCCTATTATTCAGCGCGTCGGAGAGATGGCAGAGTGGTCGAATGCACCGGTCTTGAAAACCGGCATGGGTTTGTAGCCCATCTAGGGTTCAAATCCCTATCTCTCCACCATTATTTAAAAAAACCGCCTATTGGCGGTTTTTTGCTTTGTGGAGAATATAAATGTCAGCGAATAATTTAACACGTAGCCAAAGAGTTATTAAACATGTATTAATTTGGATTGTGTTTGGTTATTGTTATCAAAGCTCTAGCAGTTTAATGGTTAGAATGGCAGCAGATGCACAGCCAGAAAATGAAATCATCACCGCGTTTTTTTATGCGCTAGGCTTTAATGTGTTAGTTGCACATTTAATCACTAAATATGACAAGTTTTGGCCTATCATTGCCTCTATTGTGATTGGTACAGTGGGGCTAATAGTTGTGCCTTTAATATTGTTTGGTACTACTGGTTTATTAGAATTTAAACTACTTGCTGGTATTTTATGCACTTTACCTATTTGTACCTTTATTGTTGGTATGATTAAGCGAAAACTCACCAAAAACTAGCACCAAACACGATTTATTTTATGTTAGCATATACATGTCTTTTAACTAATAAAACGTGAAAAACACATTATGTCAGATAATTTTACAACAGATGCTGAAAAAGCAAGCTATGGTATTGGTTTACAAATGGGTGAGCAACTTAAAGCAAACCCTTTTGAAGGTTTAAACCTTAATTCAGTGTTTGAAGGCATGAAAGATGCGTATGCCGGTGGTGAGTTTCAAGTAGAGATCCCTGAGATCCAAGCTGCTTTTGAAAAAATCAACACTGAAATTCAAGCGCGCCGTGAAGAAGAGTCTAAAGTACTTTCAGCAGAAGGCGTTGCCTTTTTAGCTGAAAATGCAAAGCGTCCAGAAATCACTGTTACAGAATCTGGTCTTCAATACGAAGTACTTAATGCAGGTGAAGGCGAAAAGCCAACTGCAGAATCAACAGTACGTGTTGATTACCACGGTACATTAATTAACGGTACCGTTTTTGATAGTTCATACGAACGTGGTCAAGCTGCTGAATTCCCAGTAGGTGGCGTTATCAAAGGTTGGACTGAAGCACTTCAAATGATGACTGTTGGTACTAAATGGCGTATATACGTTCCTAGTGAGCTTGCTTACGGTGAACGTGGCGCAGGTGCTGCAATTGCACCTTACTCAACACTTATCTTTGATGTTGAATTACACGAAATCGTTTCTTAATTTTTATTAAACGTTACTAAAACCGCATTTTATAATGCGGTTTTTTTATGCTTAAATTTTATCAGCAATATTGCTTATTGGCGTTAATAGACACGGGTATGAATATACTGAGGCATTAACGATTATTAATACGCTAAAAGAGCCACAAGAGAAGGGGGTGAAAGTGTAAATGTTGAAAATTATCCATAAAAAAAGCCAGATATAAAGTGCTTTATATCTGGCTTTAATATGTCAATTAACCACTTGGTTTTATCGACATCAGTAACTAAGAGCTATTACATTAAAAATAACCACGTACACCTAAGCGCAAGTTACGACCCGGTAATGGAGCAATATCTTTAATAAATGAGCTATGAACAAAGCCTAATTCATCAGTTAGGTTATCAATATTTAGATATATTTGCGTGTCTATACCGCCAAGATCAAGTTGATAATTTGCACTTGCATCGAACAACGTATAACTTTTCGTACTTGTTTCATATTCAGTAATATCAGTTTGTTCAAAGTAATGTGTGCCCGTTAGAGTAAAGCGTAAATCACCTAAATCATACTGTAGCTCTGAGCCTAATTTATTAGAAGGAATACGGGGTAAATTACCATTATCATCTTTTAACTTAGCACGGGTTGAATCACCAAAAACTTTAATTGTTGCATCATTATTTACTTTATAATGAGCATCGAACTCAAAACCATATAGCTGTGCATCTTTACTGTTAAATTGATAAACAGCAATTGCATCATCATGTGCTTCTTCTGCAGATTCTAAGCCATCTTCTTCGTCGTACATAAGCCCTGTATTTTCTTGATAATAAAAGTTTTTAATATCATTGTAGAAAAAGTTCACTGTATAACCAAAGTCACCAGTAAAGCGTCTAAAGCTTATATCAAAGTTCGTTGATTTTTCTTGTTTAATGTCTTCAGGCTCAAAATGTATCTCATTATCTTCAATATGATAGCCAAGACCAAGCTCATATACACCCGTTGCTATGTGTATACCGTTCGATAACAACTCAGCAGATAAAGGGGCACGCTCTGAATGCGATAAACTCGCTGAGAAGCTTTGTCCCGGTGTATAATTCCATATTGCGCCAATAGAGGCACTTACATTAGTGAAGCTTTCATTGTATGCAACGGCTTCTTCGTGCTCATCATGATCTTCTTCATCATCATGACTATGCTCGTATTCAGTAACATCACTGTCTATTTGGTAGTCTTCAATTCGTGCACCTAACTCAACGGTAACATCTGAAAAATCACGCTCTTCAAGTAAATATAATGCATGCGAGGTCGTTACACTGGCAGGTGTGAAAGCTTCTTCACCAATTGCATCATAATCAGAATCGCTATAGTGATAGCCAATCATACCATGCCAATCAGCAAGTTTGTGTTCTATGTTTAAACGTGCTTCAGTGGTTTCATTAGTAAAAGTAGTACCAATTGCACCATCTTCAATTTCACTATGTGAATAATCGGTATAACCTAATCTTAAGTTAATGCTTTCGATCCAGTTATTATGAAGTGAATAACTTAAAAGAGCTTGGTAACGGTCTTGCTCTAAATGAGCATAAACACTTTCTTCTTCCTCTTCATCATGATCTTCATCATCATGGTCTTCTTCATCATGATCTTCATCATCATGATCTTCTTCTTCCTCTTCATGCTCATGATCATGTTCATGACCAGGAATACCATACTCAGTATCTATACTACCGTATGAAAAGCCAACAGTTAGGTGTTCACCGACATAACTTGTACCAAAGTTAAATGTTTCACTGTCAATGAAAGTGTTTTCTACTGAGTTTAGCGTTTCTATATCGCCATCATCATCTTCAACACTAAATGTAGGGGTTTCGTAATCGTCACCACTGCGTTTAGTGCCATCAAAATGAAAGTTAAAACCATTGTTGCCTGTTTCTAATTTAGCAGCGACCGTGTTTGAATTTGATACTGTATCGTGGCTATATTCAGCTGCACCAGAAAGCTCAGTTAATGCGCTAGTTGGAATGCGGTTATCAACAACATTGACAACACCACCAATTGCACCCGAACCATAAAGTAGGGTACTTGGACCACGAAGCACTTCAATTTGTTCTGCAGCTAAGCTATCACTTGATGTAGCATGATCGGGACCAACACGCGATGCATCGCTTGCATCTAAACCATTTGAAGTAATTTTAACTCGAGGACCATCTAAACCACGAATGATTGGACTTGATGATACAGGACCAAAGTAGCTCGCATTGACACCCGGTAAGCTTTTTAAAGTTTCACCTAAGGTTGCTTGCGATTTATTTTTTAATTCATCACCACTTAAAACGCTTACCGGTGAAATCATTTCTAAACTGTTTTTATGTAATGCAGAGGCGTATACCACTACAGTTTCTACTGATGTAGGGACTAAAGAAACCGTTACATTATTAGATGAATCATTGACAGCAATACGTGAATCAACATAATTATCTTTACTGATATGAAGTTGGCTTTTAGCATCTACATCAATACTAAACTCACCTTTTAGGTTAGTTTGTACACTTTGTGTTTTACCATGTAAATGTACAGTAGCATTTTTAATAGGTTGATTTTTGTCATCAACTACTTTGCCGTTAACAGTTGCGGCTAGTGTAGAGTATGAACATAAAGCAGATAATACTGCGGTAGAAATGAGAGTTAGCTTTGTCATTTGTATCGTTTTGTGGTTTTAATAATATGCTATAATATATCAAATCATATTTATCAAAACAATGATGTTATACCATCACTAACTTGCTTTGCGCTCAATGACCTCTATGTACGATAAATAACATTTATAATTACCTTAGCGCTTACTGTGGCGGCTATCTATCATAATGATGTCGAGCTTTTTTTGTGCTTTAAATTGGTGTTCTATATCGCAAGGCTCTATCATTTCACACTCATCACGGATCATTTCTGTTATTAAGCTAGGGTAATGTTTACAATCGTCTGGTCGGTCTAAATAGATATCACAGATATATTTGTCTTTATCGTTTGCTGATTTTTTTTCGATAAGTGTTAAAAATGGACACTGAGTTAATTTAACGCCTGTATCTGGGTCAAACCATATTTGTTGGTTTTTAACATATGCATAAATATCAGGATTAAATAATTCCCAAAGTGCTATCTCTTCTTCTGAAACATCTAAATCTTCTCCGCCATATTTAGTGCAACATTTACCACATTGGTTACATTCTTTCATTAGCATGCCTATGTTTAGATTGCCGTAACGGATAACAGTGCAATATAATGATCTTACATTGCAGATAATAGATATTTTAAAGTAATTATTTACCGTTAAGCTGATTGATTATCGCGATGTATCTCTTGTTGTTAAAAATATTAGGGTAAAAATGAATACTAAAATTTATAAATCTGTACACACATTAGCAGAGTCACTGATGCTTGCTGCGCAAAAAAAGAATCAAAAGCAATTTGATTTACTGTATTCACAATTAAAAAAGATTTGTGTCGAAAATGACAATACAACGAAAGATCACCCAGTACAATGGGAAACTTTAGCCGACTTTACAGATGATTATGACGAGGCATTAACTATTTATGAAATTGCACTTAATAAAGCGATGGCTATAAATAATAAAGATCATTTGTCATCTATCGCTTTTGCGATGGCAGGTTTACAAATAGAATTAGGTCAAAAAGATAAAGCACTTAAAAACTTAAATGATGCGAAAATAAGTGCAAATAAAATTCAAGATAAAGAATTAAAAACAGACATAGCAGCATTACTTTCGTCTATTTCATAAATTAAATAGCAGGGCAACGCGTTTGACGTTGCCCTGCAATGCAGTGTTACTTTTTTAAACTTAATAAAAATTCGGTAATATATTGTGCAATTTCAACTGGTTTTTCTTCTACACTAAAATGCCCAGCATCAAGTAAATGTAATTGTGCTTTTGGTACATCTTGTAGATATGCCTTAGCGCCGGGTGCAATAAATGCCGGATCATTTTTACCCCATACAATTAGTGTTGGGGGTTGATACTGCCTTAAATATGCCTGCCACTTCGGATACTCAAGAAGGTTATTATAATAATCTTTAAATAGTTGTACTTGTATTAGCCTATCCGACTCAGTACTTAAAAAATGAAGATCGTGTGTCCAACTATCTGGGCTCATGATATCTGGTTTATTTTGTACATCTCTTAAGTATTGTTTGTTAATTATGGCCTCTGTTGAGGTAAATGAATATAGCTTTTTATGTTGATCGTTGCTTTTATCTAAATTCGCTTGTTTAAAAAACTGTTGCCTTTGTGGGGTAAGGCCTGCAAGGTAAGCATTGGCATTTTGTACAATTAAGGCTTCTAATTTATTGGGATCCTTTAACAGCATTTTATACCCAACAGGTGCACCAAAATCTTGCATATATAGACTGTAATTATCAATTTTTAATGTCTTTAATAATCCGCTTGTATACTTGGCAAGTAAATCAAAAGTGTATTTATGTGTGTTTGGATCAGGGCGTGCGCTATAACCAGAGCCCAAATAATCAGGAGCAATTACATGAAATCGTCCTGATAACAATGGAATAAGCTCACGATAGCTATGAGATGAAGCAGGGTAGCCATGTAATAACACAATAGTTTGTTTATGCTGTTTACCAGCTTCACGATAGAATATTTTTTTACCGTATACCTCAACATAGTGATAGCTTGTTTTACTAGGCCATACAGCGTTAACCGTTGAAGCCGAGTGAGCGAAAGTCGTCTTACTTACAATTAGTATTAAAAATAATAGTGCAGAAATAACGACTGGATTTGATCTAAGGGTGTCACGAGGTATGTGCATTAAAATTAGCCTATTAGCAGGTAAGCATGATTTATATAGATATTAAAGAGACCTGCTAAAAGATATTTTTAATTCATTGAAATATAACTAATAGTAAAAAATTTAAAAGTGGGGGAGTCGTAGTCACTTTAATTAAATATTGATTGTAATCGCACCGTTAGGTTTACAACAACATAATAAAATTTCACCTTCGCGCACAAAAGCTAATGGCTCTTCATTATAATGCACGTTTCCAGCAATTAAAGTGGCTCTACAGGCGCCGCAATAACCTTCGCGGCATTGATATGAAACAGGTATTTTTTTTGTTTCTAAACATTGTAGAGCACACTGATCACCAGCTTTAAATTCTATACACTGGCCCGTGGCCGCAAGTGTAATACTTGCAGGCATTTTTTCAGACATTATAAATCAAAATCACCAAAATCAGATGCATCAACTTGTGAATCTATTTGACCAACAAGGTAAGAGCTAATTTCAGCCTCTTGAGGCGCAACTTGTACGTTATCAGATACAAGCCATGAATTAATCCATGGAATAGGGTTACTGTTGTTTTCAAATTGAGCAGGCAAGCCAATTGCAGTCATACGTGCATTAGTAATGTATTCAACATATTGGCATAAAATATGTTTATTTAAACCAATCATTGATCCATCTTTAAATAAGTATTCAGCCCATTCTTTTTCTTGCTCGGCTGCTTCAACAAACATAGCAATCGCTTCGTCTTGGCACTGGGCCGCAACAATGGCCATTTCAGGGTCGTCTTTGCCTTCTTGCATTATATTTAAAATGTGTTGTGTACCAGATAAATGAAGTGCTTCATCACGAGCAATGAGTTTAATAATTTTAGCATTACCTTCCATCACTTCACGCTCAGCAAATGCAAACGAACAAGCAAAGCTGACATAAAAACGAATTGCCTCAAGAATATTTACCGACATCATTGCCAGGTACAGTTTTTTCTTAAGTTCAAATAAATTAACCACCACGGTATTACCATTTATCTCATGCTTTCCTTCTCCGTATAAATTATACAAAGACACCGAATTAATAAGATCATCGTAATAAGTGGTTACCGCATCAGCGCGTTCACTAATTTTGTCGTTACTTACAATGTCGTCAAAAATAAGTTCAGGCGATTGTGTTACATTACGAATAATATGCGTGTAAGAGCGGCTATGAATGGTTTCACTAAACGCCCACGTTTCTATCCATGTTTCTAATTCAGGGATAGATACAATAGGAAGTAGAGCTACGTTAGGAGAACGCCCTTGAACACTATCAAGTAAGGTTTGATATTTTAAATTACTAAGAAATATATGTTTTTCGTGTTCGGGTAATGCTTGAAAATCTAAGCGGTCTTTACTTACATCTACTTCTTCTGGACGCCAAAAAAATGATAATTGTTTTTCTATTAACTTTTCAAAAATAGGATATTTTTGTTGATCATAACGAGAAACGTTAACGGTTTGACCAAAAAACATCGGCTCTTGCATTTGGTTATTATGTTTACGGCTGAAAGTAGTATAAGACATAGTTATCACTCAAAAATCTAACAAAATAAAGCGGGCAATCGCCCGCTTAAACTAAAACAGTAAAATTATATTTTACACGCGCCGCCTGCACAGTCGTCATCTTCAACTTCAGGTTTATCTTCTTGCGCGTCTGAGGCTCCATCACGAGTGTTATGGTAATACAGAGTTTTAACACCCAATTTATATGCACCCAATAAATCTTTTAGTAAGACCTTCATCGGTACTTTACCACCTTCGTAGTTATTAGGATCATAATTTGTGTTAGCAGATATAGTTTGGTCAATGAACTTCTGCATGATACCAACAAGCTGTAGGTAACCATCATTTGAAGGAATATCCCAAAGCAATTCATAATTATCTTTTAAACGCTGATATTCAGGTACAACTTGTTTTAAAATACCATCTTTACTGGCTTTAACACTAATATGACCACGTGGTGGCTCAATACCATTTGTCGCATTTGATATTTGCGATGATGTTTCTGATGGCATTAATGCACTTAGGGTTGAGTTACGCATGCCGTGTTCAACAATGCTGGCACGTAACGAATTCCAATCTAAGTGTAACGGCTCATCACAAATTTTATCTAAATCACGTTTGTACGTATCGGTTGGCATAATACCTTGTGAATACGTCGTTTCGTTAAATTTAGGACAAGCACCACGCTCTTTTGCAAGTTCATTAGACGCTTTCATCAAATAATATTGAATTGCTTCGAATGTTTTATGAGTGAGTGCATTTGCACTACCATCAGAATAACGTTTACCATTTTTAGCTAAGTAATAGGCAAAGTTAATTACACCTATTCCAAGAGTTCGACGTCCCATGGTTGCATTTTTTGCCGCTGGTACGGGGTAGTCTTGAAAATCAAGTAAGTTATCTAAAGCACGAACAGCAAGTTCAGCCAATTCTTCTAATTCATCTAATGACTCTATCGCACCTAAGTTAAATGCAGAGAGTGTACACAGCGCAATTTCGCCATCTTCATCATTTACATTGTTAAGTGGTTTAGTAGGTAAAGCAATTTCTAAACATAAGTTAGATTGGCGAATTGGTGCCACGGTAGAAATAAATGGGCTATGTGTATTACAGTGATCTACGTTTTGTAAATAAATACGACCCGTGCTAGCACGTTCTTGTGCAAACATAGAGAACAACTCAATCGCCTTAATACGTTTTTTACGAATAGACTCATCTTGCTCATATTTTACATATAGCTCGTCAAATTTTGCTTGGTCTTCAAAAAACGCATCATAGAGTCCTGGTACATCAGAAGGGCTGAATAATGTAATGTAATCATCTTTAATTAATCGAGAATACATCAGTTTATTAAACTGCACACCGTAATCTAAATGACGTACGCGGTTATCATCTACACCACGGTTATTTTTAAGTACTAGCAAGTTTTCAACTTCAAGGTGCCATAATGGATAAAACAGCGTCGCTGCGCCACCACGCACACCACCTTGTGAACAACTTTTAACAGCCGTTTGAAAATGCTTATAAAACGGAATACACCCTGTGTGGTATGCTTCGCCGTTACGAATTGGGCTACCTAATGCACGAATACGCCCCGCATTAATACCAATACCAGCTCGTTGTGAAACATACTTAACAATTGCAGATGAGGCTGCATTGATTGAATCTAAGCTATCGCCACATTCAATCAAAACACATGAACTAAATTGACGAGTAGGGGTACGCACACCCGACATAATTGGTGTTGGTAATGAAATTTTAAATAACGAGACCGCATCATAAAAACGTTTAATGTAATCGATACGTGTGTCTCGTGGGTAATCTGAAAACAAACTTGCAGCCACTAAGATATATAAAAACTGTGCGCTTTCATATATTTCACCAGTTACTCGGTTTTGAACTAAGTATTTACCTTCAAGTTGTTTTACTGCGGCATAGCTGAAATTAAGATCGCGAGCATGATCTAAATAATCATCAAGCTCATCTAATTCTTGTTCAGTGTAATCAACTAATAAATGGGCATCATAACGTTTATCAGCAACCATTTTAGTCACGTGATCAAATAAACGAGGTGGTTCAAATTGGCCATATGCTTTTTTACGCAAATGGAACACAGCTAATCGCGCTGCTAAATATTGATAATCAGGCGACTCTTTAGATATCTGATCGGCAGCAGCTTTAATAATCGTTTCGTGAATATCTTCGGTACGAATACCATCATAAAATTGAATATGTGATTTTAATTCAACTTGTGAAACGGATACATTGTTAAGCCCTTCGGCTGCCCATTCAATAACACGATGGATCTTATCAAGATCAAGAAGTTCTTTGCGTCCATCACGTTTGCTCACAGATAACTGTTGATTCATAGTTTTGCCTGTTTCCTTTGGGAAATATGTAAATTGGCCAATGACTTACATCTTTAAATACAAGATGAACGTTCATTTATTATTAGTTTTGTATATTACACAAATTTAATTGAATAACATTTGGCCACAATATCTGGTGTTGTTTAATTTAGAGATCACAAGATAGTGTGGTACGAGATGATTTGCAAGGGACAGATTTACCCTATTATGTGGATAAGTTTGGGATAACATGATTGTGTTAGTAGGCATTAACCTTTAGTGAAACGATTAAGTTGAAATTAGCAAAAATCAACTAAATATCTTTTAAATATCACTATTTTTAAAATATATTTTGCTTGCTTTTTTTATCATCAAGCTTTGTTTAAAAACTAACACAATCACAATATGTAGTGTTTAATAGTTGCTCACGCACTATATATTGTTAATTCCATCTAAAGGTGTTTGCCAGTTAAAAGTCGCGTTCCAGGCCAAGGCTTCAGACAAACTAGGGATATAACCCCATAGCGCGGTTGCTGTATCCATGTTTGCAGCTTTACCTGCTTGTATGTCACGCTCAGCATCACCAATATATAAACACCGCTTTGGTTCAACCTGCAATAAATCGGCACAGTATAACAGCGGATCAGGGAAAGGTTTTGCAACTGCTAAAGTATCTCCACTGACAACAACCTTTGCATGCCTTAATGCTGGTATCGCTTTAACCAATGGGGTTGTTAAAAAGCCGGGTTTGTTTGTCATGATCCCCCATTTGATCCCATTGTGATCTAGCTGCTCAAGTAATAACTCAACACCCTTAAAGCACTGAGTATATACCGCGATGTTGTCGGCATAAGCATCTAGGAGCTGTTGACGTAATAAACTTTGATTTTGTTTGGGCCATAACGCTTTATAACCGGCTTCTAATAAACCGTTCGCACCATTAGAAGCCACAGGTGTGTAAATATGTTTTGGCACAACCTGCATGTCATTATTTTTAAGTACTGTATTTAAAGCTGCACCTAAATCATCTGCTGTATCTAATAAAGTGCCATCTAAATCAAATAAAAAAGCATCATATTGGCGGGTTGAGTTTGGCTTAATCATTATTTTAGTTTCTCAAAGTGAAGAATATAATTAACACTCACATCATCATTAAGCTTATATTGCTTAGAAATAGGGTTATAAGTTAAACCAGCGCTGGCTCTAACTTTTAAACCTGCTTGTTCTGCCCAACTAATTAACTGGGCCGGTTTTATAAACTTTTTATGATCATGAGTACCTTCAGGTACCATCTTCAATATTTTCTCTGCACCAACAATAGCTAATAAATAGGCTTTAGGTGTTTTATTTAACGTTGAGAAAAAAACATCTGCGCCAGGTTTTGCAAGCTCAGCAACAGCATGAATTATCGATGCTGGATCTGGAACATGCTCAAGCATTTCCATACAAGTTATAGTATCAAAGCGAGCAGGGTGTTGTTGTGCAAATTCTTCAGCGGGAACTTTGATATAATCAACGGCCACGCCTGTTTCTAAACTATGTAATTTTGCAACGGTCAATGGCTCTTGGCCCATATCAATTCCCGTCACAATGGCTCCCATTCGTGCCATGCTTTCACTTAGTATGCCACCACCGCAGCCTACATCTAAAGTTTCTTTATCGAATAACCCTTTACATTTATTAGCAATAAAATCTAATCGTAGAGGGTTGATTTCATGCAATGGTTTAAATTCACCATCTTGGTCCCACCAACGCTCAGCGATGGCTTCAAATTTTGCTATTTCAGCGTTATCTACATTTTGATGTACGGTCATAAAATACTCCCTCGTCAGTCTGAGGCCATTATATAGGCCTAAATTGATAAATCGCAAAGTTTTGCGCCTGTAAATTAAAATTAATTGTGGTAGCATAGTTGCTTAGTAATAATAACAAACACTCTTAATACCTAATACCGGGTTATAAAGAGCAGATACTGAAGGAATGTGATATCAAATGACTGATCTCGCCAATGAAATTCTGCCAGTCAATATTGAAGACGAGTTAAAAAACTCCTACTTAGATTATGCAATGAGTGTAATTGTAGGACGTGCATTACCAGACGTACGTGATGGTTTAAAACCTGTTCACCGCCGCGTTTTGTTTGCAATGAACGAGCTTAGTAATGATTGGAACAAGCCTTACAAAAAATCAGCCCGTGTGGTTGGTGACGTAATCGGTAAATACCACCCCCATGGCGATAGTGCAGTTTATGACACTATTGTTCGTATGGCACAGCCATTTTCTCTACGTTATATGTTAGTAGATGGTCAAGGTAACTTCGGTTCGGTTGATGGTGATTCAGCGGCTGCAATGCGTTATACCGAAGTACGTATGGCAAAAATGTCGCATGAACTTTTAGCTGACCTTGAAAAAGAGACTGTTGATTTTGTTCCTAACTATGATGGAACAGAACAAATTCCTGATGTATTACCTACTAAAGTACCTAACCTATTAGTTAATGGTTCTTCGGGTATTGCCGTGGGTATGGCAACAAACATTCCTCCTCACAACTTAACAGAGGTGGTAAATGGTTGTTTAGCGCTTATCCAAAACCCAGATTTAACGATTCATGAATTAATGGATTATATTCCTGGGCCTGATTTCCCAACTGCCGCTATTATTAATGGTAAAAAAGGGATTGAACAAGCCTACTTAACGGGCCGCGGTAAAGTGTACATGCGTGCTCGCGCCGACATCGAAACCGATGAAAAAACCGGTCGCGAAACAATTATTGTTCACGAGATCCCTTATCAAGTAAACAAAGCTCGGTTAATCGAAAAAATAGCTGAACTTGTTAAAGATAAAAAAATTGAAGGCATTAGTGCGCTGCGTGATGAATCTGATAAAGACGGTATGCGTATCGTTATTGAGATTAAACGTGGTGACGTAGGTGAAGTGATATTAAACAATTTATATTCTCAAACTCAGTTACAAACTGTGTTTGGTATGAATATGGTTGCGTTAATTAACAACCAGCCTAAGTGTTTCAACCTAAAAGAAATGCTTGAAGAGTTCATTATTCACCGTCGTGAAGTTGTTACTCGTCGTACTGTTTTTGATTTACGTAAAGCCCGCGACCGTGCACATACCCTCGAAGGTTTAGCAATTGCACTTGCTAACATTGACCCAATTATCGAACTTATTCGTAAGTCGCCGACACCTGCTGAAGCGAAAGTTGCGCTAACAGCACGTCCGTGGGAATTAGGTAATGTTCAAGCCATGCTTGAAAAAGCGGGTGAAGACAATGTGGCTCGTCCAGATTGGCTCGCAGCTGATTTAGGTATTCGTGATGGTCAATACTATATTTCTGAGCAACAAGCTCAGGCAATATTAGACTTACGTTTGCATAAGTTAACGGGTTTAGAACACGAAAAAATCTTAAGCGAATACCAAGCACTACTCGATCTTATTGCAGAGTTATTACTTATTTTGGCAAGCCCAGAGCGTTTAATGGAAGTTATCCGTGATGAATTAGTTGAGATAAAAGAGCAATATGGTGATGAACGCCGTACTGAAATTAATGCTGCAGCGCATGATATTAGCCTAGAAGACCTTATCAATGAAGAAGATGTTGTTGTGACACTTTCTCATGAAGGCTATGTTAAGTACCAAGCACTGTCTGATTACGAAGCACAGCGTCGTGGCGGTAAAGGTAAGTCAGCGACTAAAATGAAAGATGAAGATTTCATTGAACGATTACTTGTTGCTAATACCCATGATACGATTTTATGTTTCTCAACAGCGGGGCGTTTATACTGGCTTAAAGTATATCAATTACCGCTAGCGAGTCGTGCTGCTCGTGGTAAGCCAATTGTAAACTTATTACCACTTGAAGACGACGAACGTATTACTGCGATTTTACCAGTACGTGAGTACGAAGAAGATAAATACATCTTCATGGCAACCGCATTTGGTACTGTTAAGAAAACACCATTAACTGCCTACAGTCGTCAACGTGCAAGCGGTATTATTGCTGTTAACTTAAATGAAGGCGATAGCTTAATTGGCGTAGATATTACTGACGGCAGTAACGAAATTATGTTATTTACTGATGCCGGTAAAGTAGTCCGCTTTAAAGAAGCTGAAGAAACCCCAGTGCTTGATGAAAATGGAACACCGGTTCTAGATGAGCAAGGTAACCCAGAAATTAAGTTTAAAGGTGTACGTCCAATGGGTCGTACAGCAACGGGTGTTCGCGGTATTAAAATGGCCGATGAGCAACGTGTCGTTTCTTTAATAGTACCTAAAACAGACGGCGCTATATTGACGGTAACCGAGAATGGGTATGGGAAACGTACTCAACTTGCTGATTACCCGTCGAAGAGCCGTGCTACGCAAGGTGTGGTTTCGATTAAAGTCAGTGAGCGTAATGGTTCTGTTGTTGGCGCTGTTCAAGTTGATGACAACGATGAAATAATGATTATTTCAAACCGTGGTACATTAGTAAGAACACGCGTTAACGAAGTTTCTACTGTTGGACGTAATACTCAAGGTGTTATTCTAATAAGAACTATTGACGAAGAGCAGGTAGTTGGTTTACAACGTATAGAAGAAATTGAAGTTGACGAGTTAGAAGATACTTCAATTATAGACGTTGAGGCTACTGAAGCTGTTATAGAAGATAGTGTGGATGATAATCCACCTTCTGAATAACAATTAAAAAAAAGCGGCTAAGGCCGCTTTTTTTAATGATGTTGAAAAAAATTAATAATACTTTAAATAATTAAGCAGTTTAAATTACTGGAATGAGGCAAAGGTAATGAGTAAATATAATTTCTGTGCAGGCCCGGCGATGTTACCGCCGGCTGTTATGAAAAAAGCGCAACAAGAGTTTTTAGATTGGCAAGACCTAGGTGTCTCTGTGATGGAAATAAGCCATCGAAGTAGTGATTTTTTGGCATTAACTGAAAAATGTGAAGCAAGCCTTCGTCGGTTAATGAATATCAGTGATGAATTTGAAGTGCTATTTATGCACGGAGGAGGGCGTGGCCAATTTGCTGCCGTACCACTGAATCTTCATTTAGATAACAAAACGGCAGTGTATTGTGAAAATGGTGTATGGTCAAAAAGTGCAACAACCGAAGCTCAAAAGTTTACTGACGCAACATCAATCAATGTACGAAATGATAGTGAAGATGAGTTCTCAATAGCACCCGTTAACGAGTGGAAGCTACCAAAAGATGCATCATATATTCATTATTGCCCTAATGAGACCGTCGATGGATTAGAGATTTTTGATGTGCCTTCTCATCCAACAGCCCCCATTGTCGCTGATATGTCATCAACTATTTTATCTCGCGAAATAGATGTAAACAAATTTGATTTAATTTATGCCGGGGCACAAAAGAATATTGGTCCTTCAGGTATTTCTATAGTCATTGTACGTAAAACCTTATTAAGCCGTACAGGGTTGCCCAAGCCAGGGATTTTTGATTACGCCTTAGAAGCAAAGCAAGGCAGTATGTTTAATACTCCACCTACATTTGCTTGGTATCTAGCAGCTGAAGTATTTGATTGGCTAGAAAAAAGCGGTGGTGTAGGCGCAATGCAAGCACAAAATATTGCTAAAGCAAACTTATTATATGATTTTATAGATGAGTCAGATTTTTATTCAAATAAAGTAGCAAAGCACTGTCGCTCACGTATGAATGTGCCTTTTTGGCTTAACGATGAGAGTTTAAATGCACTGTTTGTAGAGCAATCAAAAGATGCCGGCTTATTAGCTCTTGAAGGACATAGAATCGTCGGCGGCATGCGCGCTAGTATCTATAACGCTATGCCGATAGAAGGTGTGCAAGCATTAGTTGACTTTATGGCGAAATTTGCACAGGAGAACAGCTAATGGAACAATTACGTTTAGAACCAATTTCTAGTGTAAATGGTACGGTTACATTACCGGGCTCTAAAAGCCTTTCAAACCGTATTTTACTTTTAGCTGCTTTAGCTAAAGGAACAACGGTTGTAGAAAATTTATTAGATAGCGATGACATTCGTCATATGTTAGGCGCCTTAAAGCTACTGGGTGTAACTGTTACCCTGAACGAAGCACGAACAGTGGCAACCGTTGAAGGGGTGGGTGGCGTATTCGAAACCCCAGCAGAGCCTTTATTTTTAGGTAATGCAGGAACTGCTTATCGTCCATTAACTGCGGTGTTAAGTGCTATCAAGGGTGACTATGAACTCATTGGTGAACCACGCATGGAAGAGCGCCCAATCGGTCACTTGGTTGAAGCATTAACAGCACTCGGTGGACAGGTTAAATATACCAAACATTTAGATTACCCTCCTTTAAAAATCTCAGGCGGTCAAATCAGGGGTGGTAAAGTAGAAATTGATGGCAGTATTTCAAGTCAGTTTTTAACTGCATTATTAATGGCTGCGCCTTTGTTCAGTGGTGATACTGAAATACATATTAAAGGGACGTTAGTATCAAAACCTTATATAGACATCACGCTTGATGTTATGGCGCGCTTTGGCATTACAGTTGAACATAATAATTATACTGTATTTAATGTTAAAGGAGGTCAACAATATCAAGCACTTTCACGCATTATGGTTGAAGGGGATGCCTCATCTGCATCGTATTTTGTGGCCGCGGCGGCAATAGCCGGTGGTGAAATAGAGATAAAAGGGGTGGGCGCTAAATCAGTTCAAGGTGATATTGGTTTTGCAAAAGTAATGGAGCAAGTTGGCGCCAAAATAGATTGGTATGATGAACGTCTAGTGGTCCGTAAAGGGGAACTAAAAGGGGTTGATATTGATGCCAATGCTATTCCTGATGCTGCGATGACGTTAGCAACGGTGGCCCTTTTTGCTAAAGGACCGACTGCTATTCGTAATATTTATAATTGGCGTGTAAAAGAAACCGATAGACTTTATGCGATGGCGACAGAACTTAAGAAGCTCGGTGCTGATGTTGTTGAAGGGCATGATTTTATAGAAATTAATCCACCTTCTTCGTTTAATGACGTTGCCATTGATACCTATGATGATCATCGCATTGCAATGTGTTTTGCAATGGTTGCTGTTGGTGGGCATGTCATTACGATTAATGATCCTAAATGCACTTTTAAAACGTTCCCGACTTTTTTTGAAGTACTTAAATCTGTAAGTGAATAAGCTATATTTATTTAAATATAAAAAGTTACATACTAAAAGCGGATTTAATTTTTTATCTGGCGTATAATACCGCGGTTTATTTTGGTGTGCATTGCAGGAGGTTATAAATGCAGGCGTTATTAATGCCCGTAATCACCGTTGATGGTCCAAGTGGTTCAGGAAAAGGAACTGTTTGTCGCTTATTAGCTGAGAAATTAGGATGGGATGTACTTGATAGTGGGGCAATATACCGTGTCTTATCATTGGCTGCATTACATCATCAAATTGCTTTAGATAATGAAGAAGCCCTTGTACCTTTGGCTGCAAATTTAGATGTTCAGTTTTTAGTTGATGCACAAACTAATGCAGGTAAAGTTATTTTAGAAGGTGAAGATGTTACAACGACAATTCGTAATGAAGAAGTCGGCTCTGCAGCTTCAAAAGTAGCCTCTTTACCGCGCGTTCGCGAAGCATTATTACGTCGTCAACGCGCATTTAAAACAGAAAATGGCTTAATCGCAGATGGTCGTGATATGGGAACTGTGGTTTTTGATACAGCCCCATTAAAAATATACTTAACTGCAAGTGCACAGGAGCGTGCACGTAGAAGGTATGTTGAGTTGAATGCGCGCGGCCTTGATGTTACACTAAGTGGTCTATTACAAGATATACAAGCACGCGATGATCGCGATATGAATCGTGAAGTGGCGCCGCTTGTGCCTGCAGAAGATGCAATTGAGATTGATACAAGCGAGCTTAATGCTCAGCAAGTATTTGATAAAGTTATGACTTTAGTCGATATTGCAATTTCACAAGGTAAACTTCCTAAACGAAGTTAAACATTATTTTATGCACCAGCAGGATGCCAGTGCAATTTTAACAACCCCATGCAGCATGGTTGCTAATTGGTATTAATATATGAGACGTATATTCGTATGTCAGAAAATTTTGCGCAGTTATTTGAAGAAAGCCTAAAGGGTTTTGAAGCAGAGCAAGGCTCTATTGTTAAAGGTACAGTAATCTCAATTGAGAATAACATTGTACTTGTAGATGCTGGTCTTAAATCAGAAAGTGCTATCCCTGCAGAGCAATTCAAAAATGCTGCTGGTGAACTAGAAGTTGCTGTTGGTGACGAAGTAGATGTTGCACTTGATGCAATTGAAGATGGTTTCGGTGAAACTATCCTTTCTCGTGAGAAAGCTAAACGTCACGAAGCATGGATCCGTCTTGAAAAAGCATGTGAAGAGCAAGAAACTGTTACTGGTATTATCAACGGTAAAGTTAAAGGCGGTTTCACTGTTGAAGTTGATACAATTCGTGCTTTCCTACCTGGTTCACTTGTTGATGTTCGTCCAGTACGTGACACAACTCACCTTGAAGGCAAAGAGCTTGAATTTAAAGTAATCAAGCTTGATCAAAAACGTAACAACGTTGTTGTTTCACGTCGTGCAGTTATCGAATCAGAAAACTCACAAGAACGTGAAGAGCTTCTTGCTAACCTTGTTGAAGGTCAAGAAGTTAAAGGTATCGTTAAGAACCTTACAGACTACGGTGCATTCGTTGATCTTGGTGGTGTTGATGGTTTACTACACATTACTGATATGGCGTGGAAGCGTGTTAAGCACCCTTCAGAAATCGTTAATGTTGGCGACGAAATCGCAGTTAAAGTTCTTAAATTCGACAAAGATAAAACTCGTGTATCTCTAGGCCTTAAACAGCTTGGTGAAGATCCATGGGCAGCTATCGCTGGTCGTTACCCTGAAGGTTCTAAACTTTCTGGTCGTGTAACTAACCTTACTGACTACGGTTGTTTCGTAGAAATCGAAGAAGGTGTTGAAGGTTTAGTACACGTTTCTGAAATGGATTGGACTAACAAGAACATCCATCCTTCTAAAGTTGTAAGCCTTGGCGACAACGTAGAAGTTATGGTTTTAGAAATTGACGAAGAACGTCGTCGTATTTCTCTTGGTCTTAAGCAATGTATTGCTAATCCTTGGCAAGAATTTGCTCGTCTTCAAAACAAAGGCGATCAAGTTACTGGTAAGATCAAATCAATCACTGACTTCGGTATCTTTATCGGTCTTGACGGTGGAATTGATGGTCTTGTACACCTTTCAGATATTTCTTGGAATACACCTGGCGAAGAAGCTGTGCGTGAATTCAAGAAAGGCGACGAAATCACTGCTATCGTATTACAAGTTGACCCAGAGCGTGAACGTATTTCTCTAGGTGTTAAACAAATCGAAGCTGACCCATTCAATAACTACCTTGATGCAAACAAAAAAGGTGCTATTGTTAAAGGTAAAGTGACTGAAGTTGATGCGAAAGGCGCAACTGTTGAGCTAATCGAAGGCGTTGAAGGTTACATCCGTGTAGCTGATATCGCTCAAGAACGTGTTGAAGATGCAACGACTGTTGTTTCTGTAGGCGCTGAAATCGAAGCTAAATACGTTGGTGTTGATCGTAAGAACCGCACTTTAAGCTTATCTGTTAAAGCTCTTTTCGAAGCAGAAGAGAAAGAAGTACTAGAGAAGCTTAAGAAAGAAGAGCCAGTGTTTGAAAACGCAATGGCAGCTGCTTTCGCAAATGCACAAAAAGACTAATTAGTTAGTCTTTCGATTGGAAGGGCATTTAGCCCTTCCTTTATTATCCTTAAGGAAATGCTATGACTAAGTCAGAATTGATAGAAACCCTTGCCGAACAACATGCTCATGTACCTATTAAAGATGTTGAAAATGCAGTAAAAGAAATTCTTGAACAAATGGCCGGATCATTATCTACATCAGATAGAATTGAAATCCGTGGTTTTGGTAGTTTCTCATTACACTTTCGTGCTCCTCGTACTGGTCGTAATCCTAAAACAGGTGATACAGTTGAATTAGAAGGCAAGCATGTACCTCATTTTAAACCAGGCAAAGAATTAAGAGACCGTGTTAACGCGAGTATTGCCTAGTTACCATTTGGAGTTGTTATTTGTTTAGGGTATTAAAATTTATCCTGGTAGCAATATGCTTAATTTGTGCATTTGTTCTTGGATCGCAAAATCCACAATTGACACAAGTTAACTATATTATTGCTAGTAGTACATTACCTTTAGCTGTGATTATTAGCCTATGTTTTTTAGTAGGGGTAGCCATAGGATGTTTATTAAGTTTTAAAATGTTTTCGCAATTAAAATGGCAAAATTACCAACTTAAAAAACAATTAACACCCGAAAATAATAAAAAGCTCTCAGCTAATAAAGAAATTTAATTATGATTGAGCTTTTGTTTTTACTATTGCCCGTAGCAGCAGGATATGGCTGGATTATGGGTAAAAATAGTGCCCGAAATCATGCTCATCAAGTTAATCGTCAAATCACATCTGAATACAGTAAAGGTTTAAAATTTTTACTGGACCGCGAAGAAGACCAAGGCTTAGAACACTTAATAAAATTACTTGAAGTGTCCGCTGACTCTGTCGATCATTACTCAACATTAGCGACTATGTTTCGCCGTCGTGGTGAATTAGATCGTGCTATTAAAATCCATGAATTATTGCTTAAGCACCCTAGCTTAGATGAGCAACAAGCTGCAAATAGTCGGCTTGAATTAGCTGAAGACTATATTATGGCGGGTCTACTAGATAGTGCTGAAGAGCATTTAGTTTGGTTAGTAAAAGCAGGGCATGAAGAAGCGCTTGACCCAATTATTACTTTATATTCGCAAACACGCGAGTGGGAAAAGGGCATTAATATGTTTGAAGCCCACAGTGAACTGTTCACTAAAGCACAACATATTAAAGCGATAGCCAACTTTTACTGTGAAATTGCACTTACCAGTGAAGATCACCAAATAATGCGCAAGGCTATCAGCTTAAATAAAAAAGCTATTCGCCCCTTGTATGAATTAGGGTTATTTGCATTTAACCAACAGGATTTTGTAAAAGCAATTTATTATTGGCGCGAATTAATTAATCAATTTACTTTTTGTGCTCCATTATTTATTGAAGAATTATCTTTAAGTTATAAAGAATTAAATTTAACCAGCCAATTTCACGAACTATTATTAGAGTTAATCGAGAAAGGGGGCGTGTTAATAAAAATTAAACATTGTCAGGCTCTATTAGAGCAAGGGCAAAATAAGCAAGCCTTTGAATTTTTAACCGATAGCTTAAAACGTCAACCAACCATACGCGGCTTTAGTTTTTTATTACAATTAATGGCAAAGCAACATAGTAATAATGCGGATGTGTTAGATCAAATTGATAAATTAGTCACAGCGTATATTTCTAAAAAACCTGATTTTCAATGTCAGCATTGTGGTTTTACAAGCCACACAATTTATTGGAATTGTCCTTCTTGTAAACATTGGGAAACAATTGTCCCCGCAAGAGGAATCGACGGTTTCTAGCTGACAACTTTTTTATACCCCCTCCATACATAGGATATTTATGTCTTTAGAAGATAACAAAAAAGTCCTCATAGCATTAGATTATGATGAAAAACAAACCGCACTTGATTTTGTAAAACAATTATCACCTGATACCTGCAGACTCAAAGTCGGAAAAGAAATGTTTACGTATTTCGGTCCTGATTTTGTTAAAGAGTTAATTGATTTAGGTTTTGATGTTTTTCTAGATTTAAAATTTCATGACATCCCGAATACGGTTGCTAAAGCAGTTACTGCAGCGGCTAAATTGGGCGTATGGATGGTTAATGTGCATGCATCAGGTGGATTAGAGATGATGGAAAAAGCAAAGCAAGCTCTTAATGAGTTTGGTGATAAAGCACCTCTACTGATTGCAGTTACAGTTTTAACCAGTATGGATGAAGCTCAACTTAAGCGATTGGGCATAACAAAATCCCCACAAGAGCAAGTAATGTATTTAGCTAAATTAACAAAAGAAGCTGGCTTAGATGGTGTTGTTTGTTCTGCTCAAGAAGCGAGTGTACTAAAAGCTGAATTGGGTCAGTCATTTAAGTTAATAACTCCTGGGATCCGACCGCAGGGGAGTGATGCTGGAGATCAAAAGAGAATTATGACTCCTAAGCAGGCTATTGATGCGGGTAGTGACTATTTAGTGATAGGTAGACCGATTACACAAGCCTCTAATCCTAGCCTTGTTTTAGAAGATGTTAACAAAAGTATTTTTAATTAACAAAAAGCAATAAAAAAGGTCCAAACCCTTTTATTATTATTTATTTATGGTACATTAATAAAATGAATTCTAGTAGTAAGGGTTTGATTTGAAGTTGATTTTTGGTTCTACTTGTATTTTTATTGCATTTTTCTCAGTTAATAAATATGTATTTTCAAGTAAAGTTTATGAAGGGGCTAGTTTAGTGACAGATATAATTTCTAGTTACCCGGTTAATATCTTTGATTTTAAAGAAACTATGGATAAATATGCACAACATTTATGCTATGTTAATGAAGAAGTTTTAGAGTTTCAAAATGTTAGTATTGATGAATGCATAACTCAGCATGAAAACAATAAAGCACAATGTGCAGATAAGATTTTTAGACTTGCTCCACTAAATCTGCAATCAAAAGACATTGTGTTAGATTATTCTCAGCAGTATAAGCACTGTGCTTTACCGTATAAGTATATCGTAGGTTAATAAACGCACACAATTGTATGCGCTATTATTTATACCATTATTTTAAGCGAATGGATTTCGCTTCTATATCAATTAAACCTTGTTTAAATAACCCACCAATCGCCTTTTTGTAGTTTGCTTTACTGGTAGAAAATATACGCTTTATTGCTTCAGGATCTGATTTATCACCTAGTGCAAGTACTCCACCTTCGTTTTTTAACTTCTCTAGTATTTTATCACCAAGTTCACTTACTTTACCCATTCCTGGCTTTTCTAGTAAAACATCAATTTTTCCATCGTCACGTACTTTTTGAATATAACCTTTGAGTTTTTGACCTACAAAGAGGCTTTTAAAAACCATATTATAAAAAACAACACCAAAATGTGCTTCGTTGATTAATACTTTATAACCGATATCCGTTTTACCAGCGACAATCAAATCAACTTCTTCTAACTTTTCATACTCAGGTAAATCTTTTGATAAAAATCGATTAAAGTTAGATGATGCACAAATACGTTGGCTTGCGTTATCTAAATACAATCGAATTAAGTAAGAGTGACCTTCTTGCATCTTTGGTTTTTGTTCATTAAAAGGGGCAAGTACATCTTTTTCTAATCCCCAATCTAAAAAAGCGCCAATGCTATTAATTTCTTTAACACGTAGTAGGGCGTATTCACCTACTTGAGCATGGGGTTTTTTTACTGTTGCTGTAGGTAAATTAGCATTATCTAAAAAAATAAAAACACTAATACTATCACCAGCTTCTAATTCATCTTTTATTTCATGTTTAGGTAAAAAAACTTCGCCTAAATCATGACCATCTAGGTATGCGCCTTCGTTACTAACTTCTTTTACAAATAAGGTTTGTGTGGTGCCAAGGTAACTCATAATTATTCCTGCTCAGTCTTTTTTTTACGGCGCATGGGTGTATCACCATCGATATTTAGGGGGGCTTTAATAGGCGCCGTCGGTTTTTTAGGTTTTGTTTTACGTTTAAATGCTGGCTTTTTCGTAAGAGCAGGCTGTGCTTTATTTTTGCCAGATGCTGATACTGGTTTTTTCTCTTTTAGACCTTTAAATTTAGCCTTTAAACCATCAACACTTGAGAATGTTAGCTCATCATTTAAAAATGATTTTATTGCTAAGTAACTTAGCCAATCTTTTGGGCCAACTAACGATAGTGCGTTACCTTTAAAGCCAGCTCGGCCAGTGCGACCAATACGATGAACATATTCTTCGGCGTGCTTTGGTAAGTCAAAATTAATTACATGGGTTACACTGAGTAAATCTAAACCACGTGAGGCAACATCGGTTGTAATTAATATTTTAAAGTTTTCGCGGCTAAACGCATCCATAATATCTAGGCGTTTATTTTGTGTTAAATCGCCCGCTAACGCGACAGATTTAAATCCTTTGGCATTTAATGACTCACTTAAACGACTTGTATCTGCACGCGTGGCCGTGAAAATAATACATTGACCCACATTATCTTGTGTTAAAAAGTGTTCAAGTAAAGCCTCTTTATGATCAAGATGATCAGCTAAATACAAGGTTTGCTTAATATCACTGTGTTGCTCGTTAGCGGCACTAAGCGCAATTTGCTTTGGTTTTTTTAATAAATTACGTGATAGAGCATCAACTTGAGCATGATCTAATGTTGCTGAAAATAACAATGTTTGGCGCAAACGATGATTGGCTTGCTCGTTTATTAATTTTAATTGTTCAGTAAAGCCTAAATCTAAAATACGATCTGCCTCATCAAAAATGAGTAACTCTAAACCGCTTAATTGTAATGAGCGCTTAGTGATATGATCAGCAAGGCGACCAGGGGTTGCAATGACAAATTGAGGGTCATTTCGTAGCGCTTTTATCTGATCGTTAAAGTTTTCACCCCCCAAAATTTTTACTGATTTAATGGCTGTGCCAGCTATCAATAAACGTAGTTGGGTAAATACCTGCGTAGCAAGTTCACGAGTTGGGGCAACAATTAATACCCGTGGATCACGTTTACTGAGCGCTTTTTGTTTCATTACTCGCTGTACAGCTGGTAATAAAAACGCTAATGTTTTGCCCGACCCAGTTTTTGACTGAGCGAATATATCATGCCCTGCTAGTGCTGTTGGCACTGCATGCGCTTGAATGTCGGTGGGCTGGGTGATCCCCTGATGTGCTAGTTGTGTTTCAAGGCGAGTATCAATCCCAAGATCAGTAAACTGCAATGTGTATTTCTCCAAAATAAGCAAAATTCGGTAACGTTTAGTTTGGTTATTATAACGTACACAGACAGGTTGCTAATAGCAAAATAGAAATTATAAACTGATTTTTTGCATTTAATTTTAAAAAGCGTAAAATACGCGCCCCATATGCGCCGGATTTACGATTCGGTTATTGCCACTTTTGGCACCAAAGCAAAATAGGAAAACTATAATGACTGCTATTGATAAGAAATATGTGACTGACCAACATTATGTTGTTTGTGCTCTTTATAAATTTGTCTCGTTACCGAATTTTGAGGCACTGCGCGAACCATTACTTGATGTTATGCAAAAAAATGATGTACGCGGTACTTTATTACTTGCAGCTGAAGGTATTAACGGTACGGTTTCGGCCAAGCGTGAAAGCATCGATAATTTACTAAGCTGGCTCGATAAACAAGAACATTTAGATAATATTGTTACCAAAGAATCATTTGACGATGAATGCCCGTTTTATCGTACTAAAGTAAAATTAAAAAATGAAATTGTCACTATGGGTGTTGAAGGTGTTGATCCTTTAAAAGTTGTTGGTAGTTATGTAAAACCTAAAGATTGGAACGCACTTATCTCTGACCCTGATGTTGTTTTAATTGACACTCGAAATGATTATGAAATTGAAATTGGTACATTCCAAAATGCAGTCGATCCCAATACAAAAACATTTAGAGAATTCCCTCAGTGGGCAAAAGAAAACCTAGATCCAGAAAAACATAAAAAAGTTGCTATGTTTTGCACTGGGGGTATACGCTGCGAAAAATCAACAGCTTACATGAAAGAGCAGGGATTTGATGAGGTATACCACTTAGAAGGAGGTATTTTAAAATACCTTGAGGAAGTACCCCAAGAAGAAACCATGTGGGAAGGTGAATGTTTTGTTTTTGATAATCGAGTGGCAGTCGATCACGACCTACAAAAAGGGGCTTATGATCAATGTCATGCTTGTCGTATGCCTATTACAGAAGAAGAAAAGCTAAAGCCTGAGTATGCAGAAGGCGTATCGTGTCATCATTGTATTGATAATGTGACTGATGAACAAAGAGCCCGTTTTGCTGAACGTCAAAAACAAATTGAACTTGCACAAGCAAGAGGTGAAGGACACATAGGTAACGAAGCGCAAGCGGTGTTAAAGCAACGTAAAGATAAGAAACAAGCAATCAAACAAGCGCAACGCGCGAAATAATCTGATTAAATTAAACCACTTAGTTATAACTAAGTGGTTTATTCCTAGCAATGTCACTGATATAAAATATTTACTACATTTATTAAATACCTATTTAGACCAAAAGGTCTATATGTTGTTAAGCGGGATATAAAAAGCTAGCTTAAACAAAATTAAATAGTGACAACAATCGTAAATTAATCACGAAGCCCTTTCTTATAGCTAGGTTCTGTACGAAGCCCTAACACTAAGCTAAAACACATAATTATTAAAATAATTGTGAAAGGTAACCCGGTTGATATGGTACCAGCTTGAAGTGCTCCTATTGCATTTTCACCGCCAATCCATAAAAGCGCTGCGGCTATCGCTCCTTCTACTGAAGCCCAAAAAATACGTTGAGGTATGGGTGCATCGACTTTCCCACCTGCGGTTATTGAATCGATGACTAATGATCCAGAATCAGATGAAGTGACGAAAAATACAAGGATCAATATAACAGCAATAGAAGAAATAATATCTGTCATTGGTAATTCGTCAAACATTGAAAACATAGCTAAGGGGACTTCTTTTAAGCCATCAATAGCTAGTGAGCCTATGCCTTGTTTAACTTGATCAATCGCAATGCCGCCATATATAGACATCCATAACAAAGTAACTAAAGTAGGAATGAGTAATACCGCTATTAAAAATTCTCGAATTGTTCTCCCTTTAGAAACTCGGGCAATAAACATTCCAACGAATGGTGACCAAGAAATCCACCATGCCCAGTAAAATACAGTCCAGCTGTGCATCCAAGCTTCGTCTTCTCGTTGATGAGGGTTACTTAAAGGAATTATATTTTCTATATACCCGAATAAAGTAGTTGAGACATTATCCATACTTACCGAAAATCCAACAATGCACACAAATATAAGCAATAACATTGCTATGAGCATATTAAGGTTGCTCAATAATTTAACGCCACCATGTATCCCACGTATAACAGATATAATTGCAAGCGTTGTGACACCGATAATAATTGCTATTTGTAACGATAAATCATTTTTTAAACCAAATACGTGATTAATCCCAGCAGCAGCTTGTTGCGCTCCTAAACCCAATGACGTAGCTAAGCCAAATAAAGTCGCTAATACGGCTAAAATATCGATAATATGACCAGGCCACCCCCATGTACGCTCACCTAAAATGGGATAAAAGATAGAGCGTATAGACAGTGGGAGCCCTTTGTTATAAGTAAAAAATGCTAAAGAGAGTGCCACTACTGCGTAAATAGCCCACGGATGAAGGCCCCAATGAAACAGGGTTGCACCCATTGCTAATTTAGCAGCTTCAGGGGTTTGAGGGGTTACATTTAAAGGCGTACCAAACCAGTTTGTGTAGTATGCTACAGGCTCCGCAACTCCCCAAAACATTAACCCAATACCCATCCCTGCCGCAAATAACATGGCAAGCCACGAAATAAAGGAGTGATCCGGTTGAGCAGAATCACCACCTAATCTAATTTTCCCAAAAGGGGAGACAATTAAGGCTAAACAAAATAAAACAAAGAAGTTTGTTGCCCACATAAACAAAACGTCAAAGCTTTGAATAATGTCATTTTTTATACCATTAAGCAGAGTGTTTACCGCTTTTGGATCAGCAGTTAATACTAAAACTAAAAATAATAAAATTAATCCAGTGCTAAAACCAAAAACAGGATTGTGAATATCAAATCCCCATTTTTGCACATTGTCCTGTCCAATAGTGTAATCAGTATTATCAATATTATACTTATCTTTTTGTATGCTCATTTAAGGCCTATTTATTTATCCATACGGTAATTAAATTGTTTTTATATCGTACTTTAAAACTATTTTTAATTTCAATTCTAACTATATTTATAACCAGTGTATAAACATAGCTGCAAAAGTAAATGAATTATCAGGGATAAATTTATAAAAAACGATATTAGTATTTTATTTTGTAAATTATTAGAATTGAAATGAGTTTAAAGGAAAAATGACCGGCGTCTTTATATTCTTAAGTACTTTATAATTTAATGTATTTTAAATAACTATATAAAGAAAAGTGATTACAATGGAAAGTAGGAAAACAGACTGAGTGACAGTTATGTGCTTATTGCTACTTGTTTTAAATAAGACAAATAAAAAAGCACTATATTAAATAGTGCTTTTAGTGTTTATAAAAAGTAGTTAAGTTTAACCTTTATAGGCATCATTATGAACGCCGGCAGCACGGCCCGATGGATCGGCATTGTTTTGGAATGATTCATCCCATGCAAGTGCTTCAGGAGTTGAACATGCTACAGATTTTCCATGTGGAACACATTTAGCAGCAGCGTCCCCAGGGAAGTGACCTTCAAAAATGGTGCGATAGTAGTATGCTTCTTTAGAATCTGGTGTATTAATAGGGTATTTGTACTTTGCATTTTCTAAATCTTGGTCGCTTACTTGCTCGGCAACAAATTCTTTTAAAGTATCAATCCAACTATAACCTACACCATCAGAAAACTGTTCTTTTTGACGCCATAATACTTCTTCAGGAAGGTAGCCATCAAACCCTTCACGTAAAATATGCTTTTCAATTTTACCATCTGTACACATTTTAGCTTGTGGGTTTGTGCGCATAGCAATATCAACAAACTCTTTATCTAAGAAAGGCACGCGAGCTTCTACACCCCAAGCTGCCATTGATTTGTTAGCACGTAAACAGTCAAACATATGTAGTTTTGATACTTTACGGTTTAATTCCTCATGAAACTCTTGAGCATTAGGTGCTTTATGGAAGTATAAATACCCACCAAATAGTTCATCAGCACCCTCGCCAGATAGAACCATTTTAATCCCCATTGCTTTTATTTGGCGCGCCATTAAATACATTGGGGTCGATGCTCTAATTGTTGTAACATCGTAAGTTTCTATGTGGTAAATCACTTCACGTAAGGCATCAATACCTTCTTGGATAGTAAAGTGAATAGGGTGGTGAATCGTTCCAATCATATCTGCAACTTTCTGTGCTGCGGCTAAATCAGGCGAGCCTTCAAGGCCAACTGAAAATGAATGAAGTTTTGGCCACCAAGCATCGCTTTCATCATTATCTTCAACACGTTTTGCTGCAAAACGTTGTGTGATTGCTGAAATAACTGACGAATCTAAACCACCAGAAAGTAACACACCATAAGGTACATCACACATGAGTTGGCGTTTAACTGCACTTTCTAGGGCATCTTTAACGTCTTCGGCTTGAGCATCGTTATCTTTTACGGCTTCAAAGCTTTGCCAATCACGTTTGTAATAAGGGGTTAATTTACCCTCTTTACTATACAGGTAATGTCCTGGTGGAAACTCTTCGATATGTTTACAAATAGGCGCTAAGGCTTTTAGTTCAGATGCAACATAAAAATTACCATGTTCGTCATGCCCGGTATAAAGTGGGATAATACCAATGTGGTCGCGGCCTATTAAGTAAGCATCTTGTTCTTCGTCGTATAAACAAAATGCAAAGATACCATTTAGATCATCTAAAAACTCAGGCCCTTTTTGTTTATAAAGCGCTAAAATAACTTCACAATCAGATTGTGTTTGAAATTTAAAATCAACCTCAAGTTCACTCGCTAACTCTTTATGGTTATAAATTTCACCATTAACAGCAAGAATATTGGTTTTTTCTGGGTTATATAGAGGTTGTGCACCGCTAGATACGCCTACAATTGCTAGACGTTCGTGCACTAAAATTGCTTTCTCAGATGAATACACACCAGACCAATCAGGTCCTCGGTGACGTAATAATTTTGACATTTCAATTGCTTGAGTACGCAATTGGGCGGCATCAGACTTTATGTCTAAAACACCAAAAATTGAACACATAGTAACTCCTCATTCCTATATATGATTGCAGCTAGACTGCATGTCAAACTGCGAACCTCTGTTTTAACAGAAATATTTACCTAAGTCACACTGCTTTTACTAATTATTTAGAATAATTCATGCATTATTGGGTTTATGATATTTAGAATACATTAAATACCCGCTAATAATGCTAGTTTTTCAGTCAAGATATTGAAAACAATGTGCAATTTTTAGTCTCTATTGCACACATTGCTGAAAATAAACGCCACAGCTGACTTTAACTATTTATCGCTTATTTTCATATGTATCAATAAAATTCAATGGCGCTTAGAGAGTCATTTAGCTGCCGTTTCAGTTTTTATTATTTATCGCATAAGTTAATTTTGCTAAGTAAGCTCGTTGTTCTAATAAAGCCTGTTTAGATTGATTTAAATCGACATATTCGAAACTGATTGTATCGCTTGGCTTTATTTGAGCAAAATAATGAATATCTGCTGCTATAACAGTTCCCAGCAATGGGTATCCTCCGGTTGTTTGGCAGTCATTTAATAAAATTATAGGCTTACCATTGGGCGGTAGCTGAATTGAACCAGGTGCAACAGCTAAAGATTTTAGAGAATGTTTATGTGCTAAGCGTCCCTCAACATCAGTACTTAAACGAGCACCCATCCTATTACTGTGCTCGCTCATGGTATAGGTAGAATCTATAAATTGATTAATTAATTCATCGCCTAATATTTTATGATGAATGCTAGGGTGAAGCCGAATATGGTTACGCGAATTTAATAAAACAGCTCCCATTTTTATAAATTCACTGTGCTGTGTATTGTTAATAAGCAATTTATCACCTGCGTTTAACGAACGGCCTTTAAATCCACCAAAATTTGCAGTGAGGTCCGTTGCAGCCGATCCCATCACAGGCTGAACACACAGGCCTCCTTGTATTGCAATATAAGCCGTTAATCCATTTTTTGAACTTGCGAATGTCAGAGTTTGCCCTTTATTGATTTCATAATTCCATCCATGATATATGGGAGAAGAGTCAAGTTTAGCCCCTAAGTCTGCGCCTGTTAGGGCTATGACTGTTTGAGCATGAAATTTGATTTGAGCAAGCCCATACGAGAGCTCTAAAACGGCAGCATTCTCATTATTACCAATAAGTTTATTCGCTACTTTTTGTGCGATAGGGTCTAAACAACCGGCCTTACTTACTCCTAAATGCCGGTAACCATTTCTGCCAGCATCTTGCACTGTGAGTAATATTCCAGGCTTAATAATTTCAATCATAGTTGCTCCTTATCATTAAGACCGATTGGTTTAAATTGAATCGTATCACCGGGTTCAAACAAGCAGGGCCTAGCGTCATTAGTAATATCGAATAAAGATGATGTTGTATGGGCGATGATATGCCACCCACCAGGAGAATCCGCTGGATATATACCTGTTTGAGTTGCGCCTATAGCAATAGCGCCTTTTGGCACCTTAAGTCTTGGTTCAGAGCGTCTAGGGGTGTGTATTGAGGGACATAACCCGTGCAGGTATGCAAACCCAGGCTGAAAACCTAAAAATAAAACATGATATATCGCGTTCGAATGAACCTTAATTAACGTCTCGACAGACATATTATGATACTTAGCAACGGTGTCGATATCCTCACCATTATAATGAGTTTCGATGATATGTTTGCGTGACGTAAAATTACCGGCGGTCGTATTATTACAAATATAAGAGATGGCGTTAATACACTCATCATCAATTATTAATGCATCAAAATAAAGTGTGAGAGTATTCATAGCCGGTACTAAATCAATGCACTCAAAATTACGTTTTAATTTATCAGCCAAAGTCCAAATATACTTTTGAATTTGAAGAGTGTTTCCAGCATTGTTAGTGGCATCTATCAATACAGTATTATTATTAACAATAGATATTAGTGGTTTTATTTTCATAGTACTAACATTCTTACTCATTTATTTTTACGCTATCACACTAAACATTAATTGTTTAAGAATAAACTAATTTTACCGTGTTAATAAATTAGACTGCTGAGTCTATAAATTTATTGAAATGAATTTTCTTTGTTACAGGTCTTATTCACTAAGTAATTAAAGAGAGGTTTTTATGGCACGCTTTTATTCAATATTCATTATTATCATCACAATGCTTTTAAGTTCAAATACTAACGCTTTATCGATGGAAAAAGTACACCAACAAACTAGCAAAGCAACCATGCACATTAAAAAAATTGTGTTAGGGGCAGGGTGTTTTTGGGGAGTAGAGAAGCGTTTTGAGTCAATCCCAGGGGTTATCGATGCTGAATCAGGTTATGCAGATGGACATGGTTTTGAAGCCAATTATAAAAACATAACTAATCAAGCACGTCGGTACGATGAAAATAACTATGCTGAAGTTGTGCAGATCACATACAACAGTAATATCATTTCTACAGATGCGTTGTTGCAACATTTTTTTGAAAACCACGATCCTACACAAAAAAATAAGCAAGGTACTGATATCGGCACTCAGTATCGCTCAATTATACTCACAACGACTGAGCAACAAGCTGAAGTAGCAATAAAAGTAAAAAACTCATATCAACAATTACTTGATAATGCAGGCTTTGAGCAAATACAGACGGATATAAAGCCGTTAACTTCGTTTTTTCCAGCAGAGCAATATCATCAAAATTATTTACAGAAAAACCCCAATGCGTCATGCCCGCAAACAACTACCGGTGTTAAGTTTAAAAATAGTGAAGAAAATAAGGTCGACAACTCATCATTACTTATAGGTAAACAAATCGTGGTTATCGATTCACAAAGCTATTGCCCATATTGTGAAAAATTTAAAAAAGAAGTCGCGAATAGCTATAAAGGCACAATTAATATGAGTTTTCGTCATGCTAATCAACTACAGGGTTTAAAGATAAAATCAGCGACTTGGGCAACGCCTACAATCCTATTTTTAGAAAATGGCAGTGAAGTTTATGCACACCCAGGCTATATGAGTTCGCCCGATTTTTATAAAGCGTTAGGTAAGTTTAAATTAGGCAACACTTATGCATATAAAGTCGCGTTTAATGCTAAAACTGACCGCCCTTACTGTAAAGAGTATAAAGTATTTAAAGATACACCCGATGGAGTATTTGTCGATAAGCTAAGTGGAGAGCCATTATTTGATACCCGCGATAGGTTTAATTCAGGGACTGGTTGGCTTTCATTTACAAAACCCATAAATAATAGTGTTACTGAGCACGATGATAGTAGTTGGGGAATGAAACGTACGGAGCTACGCTCAAAAAGTACGGGGATACATTTAGGTCATGTTTTTGAAAGGGAAGGACCTAAAGGGCAAGATAGGTATTGTATAAATGCCACTGTATTAGAATTTATTCCGCGTTAATATTTATGTTGAAAAGTCAGCTCAAGGGTTAGGCTTGAGCTGATAAAATCAGTTTAGCTTAAGTGGTTGCTTAAGCTAAATTTATACATAAACAAAAAATATTTTACTTTACTATTCGCTTTAATTAAGCAGATAAATATATTAATGGTTCATGTATTTCAACAAAAGCATGTTATAGCTTGAAAGGCGACTTCACAAACGATCAAATCAAATTTAATAGATGAAAATAACTAAGTTATCTCAGCATTAAGTAATATGAGAATAAAATATATGCTAAGTATAGATAAGAGCTAGATTAAGCCCCAAAACAGGGGCTTTTTAATAAATTAACTTTTTGCCTGAAAGGTAGATACCATCCATTTTGCAAATATATTTAAGGGCTGGTTTGGTGTACTTGCTTCATGTTGTACCAAGTAATACTTATCTTTTGTTGTAAGTGGTTGATCGAATAATTTCCAAATTAGTTTTTCATCTAGCCAACTTTGGCTAATTGGCAAAGGGATAAGTGCAATTCCCATCCCCTGTTGGGCAGCTCTTGCAACACCAAACATACTATCTATTTGTATAATTTGTTTTGGAGAAAAATCTTTAATCCCATTTTTTTCGGCCCATTGGTGCCATGCCCAAGGTCGTGCTTTATGAAGTATTAATGGCAGTTGATTTAAAGCTTGGCGATGTTCATTACGCCATTGCGAGTGCAATTCTTTGTTACAGGCAGGGATATATTCAAGTGCAAATAATTCTGTTGCTAGCCCTTCAGGAGGTTTACTGGATGATAAAATAATCGATAAATCACTATGGCGTGTTAGTTCTTTTCTCGTTTTAAGCGTATCCATTTGTAAATTAATATTAGGGTGCTCTGAAGTCCATTCACTTAATTTAGGCATTAATAATTCGCTAGCAAAGAATTCAGGTAATGTAATCGTTAAATTTACATTTTGCTGCATTTGACTAAATTCATTGATTGTACTTTCTAATGCACCTATCAAAGGCGAAATCGCATCAAAAAAATTCTTACCTGCAGCGGTTAAACTGATAGAACGCGTTTGCCGATGAAACAACTCGATACCAAGCTGCTCTTCCAGCTGTTTTATCTGATGACTGACAGCCGAAGGAGTTAAATACAACTCATTTGCTGCATGTTTAAAACTTAAACTTCTTGCTGCTACGCAAAAAGATCGTAGGCCACGTATAGGTGTTTGCATGTTTTCCAATAATTAATTTATAGAATGCCTAATAGGCAAAATTCGAACCAAAAAATAAATACAATAACATCATATAGTTATAATATACAAAGTAAATCATATCACAATGATGGTGCATTAATATTACAATATAGTGCATAAATCATAGAAGTTAAATTAATTATGCTGAAGTTAATGGATCTTGTTCAAAATAAAGTTAAAAAAAATCCCTCTTGCGAGGGATTTTGGGTAACTCAGCGCCTACGGCACTGGGAATGAGGACGGTACAATTTTCAATCTTAGTTAATTGTTTTTTAGCTGTTGTTATTTTTCAGATTAAAAATTTAATATTTAATGATATACCTATTTTAATAAACAAACGCAATGTTATTTATAGATTTTAATATTTATTAAAACGTTACACGCTTTAATATACATAATATCTATCTTAAAGCGCTTGTGCAACGCGCTTTATAAATAGTTACATCAATCATGTGATTAAATTTAACGGTTAGTGTAATTTAATGACGAAGAATAGGATTTGCAATTTAATTCATTGATTAATTTTACTTAAAGTTTCTTTACAGCGTTTTTCAGCAGTGACTAACTCCATTAAAACAACCTTTATATCTTCCATTTGCTGGGATAAATCAGCTTTCTTTTCACTAATTAGCTTAATCATTGTTGCTAATTGTTTTGCGCTTGAATTATCTGCATCATATAACTCAAATAGTCGTCCAGTCTCTGCTAATGAAAAACCTAAACGTTTACCTCTTAAAATAAGTTTTAAGCGAACTTTATCTCGCTTAGTATAAATCCTTGTTTGACCTTTACGTTCAGGGGTTATTAAACCTTCATCTTCATAAAATCTAATCGACCGAGTAGTGATGCTAAACTCTTTAGCAAGCTGGCTAATGCTAAAGGTTTGCTCACTTGTTTTAGATTGAGCAGCAGAGTTTGCAAATGTGGTTTCTATTTCTTCTTTCATATTTATGTATACCTTGGTCATATTGTATAAATATAACCACACTTTACGTAAAGGTAAAATTTATGGCTAGGAATTTAACATACTCGGTGAAATTAATCGATAGATGAAGTTGGCAATGATGAGTTATTAGGTAATGTTAACTGAGTTCAGTAACAATAGTATAAATTAATACAAGATAGTATGAACAAAAAACCAGCCTATATAGGCTGGTTTTTGTAAAGCGAGTAGTTAGTAAGTTGCACTACCTTTGGTACGAGGGAACGCAATTACATCGCGAACGTTACCCATACCTGTTACATAAGCAACAAGACGTTCAAAACCTAAACCAAATCCTGAATGAGGTACACTGCCGTACTTACGTAAGTCACGGTACCAACTGTAATCTTCTTTATTTAGACCCATTTCTTCTAGTCTGGCATCAAGTACATCTAAACGTTCTTCACGCTGAGAACCGCCAATGATTTCGCCAATACCTGGGGCAACTACATCCATAGCCGCAACTGTTTTGCCGTCTTCATTTTGACGCATGTAAAATGCTTTTATGTCACGTGGGTAATTTTTAATAACAACCGGCGCCTTAAAGTGCTCTTCAGCTAGGTAACGTTCGTGCTCAGATTGTAAATCAACACCCCAATCAACAGCATATTCAAACTTTTTGCCACAGTTTTTTAAGATTTCAACGGCATCAGTATAATCTACTTGAGCAAAGTCTTTTTCAACAAATTCTTCTAAACGACTGATTGCTGTTTTTTCAACACGTAAAGCAAAGAACTCCATATCATCACGACGCTCTTCTAATACGGCCTTAAACACATACTTAAGCATATTTTCGGCAAGTTTAGCGATATCTTCTAAATCGGCAAATGCGACTTCAGGTTCAACCATCCAGAACTCGGCTAAATGACGTGACGTGTTTGAGTTTTCTGCTCTAAAAGTAGGGCCAAACGTATAGATTTTAGACATCGCTGAAGCATATGTTTCGCCATTTAATTGGCCAGAAACCGTTAAGAAAGCTTCTTTACCGAAAAAATCTTCACTGTAATCTACATCACCTTTATCTGTGCGAGGTAAGTTTTGCATATCAAGTGTTGAAACTTGAAACATTTCACCGGCACCTTCACAATCACTCGCTGTAATTATAGGAGTACTGATCCAATAAAAACCTTGCTCGTGATAAAAACGATGTATAGCTTGTGCTAAACAGTTACGTACACGTGTTACGGCACCAATCATATTTGTACGCGGGCGTAAATGCGCATGTTCACGTAGATACTCAATGCTGTGACGTTTAGCGGCCATTGGGTAAGAATCCGGGTTTTCTACCCAGCCTAAAACTGTCACGCTATTTGCTTGTATTTCGAAAGACTGGCCTTTACCTGCAGATTTAACTAACACACCAGTTACTGAAACAGAACAACCCGCAGTTAAGCTTGTTACTTCGTCATAATTATTCAGTGAATTAGGTACTACCGCTTGAATAGGATCAAAACACGAACCGTCATGAACGGCTAAAAATGATATTCCTGCTTTTGAATCGCGGCGAGTACGGATCCAGCCTTTTACTGTAACTTGGCTGTCTTCCGCAACGTTGCCTTTTAATAGCTCTGTAATCGCTAAATGGCTCATCTTCACTCCAATGATATAAGTTGCCTAATATAAATTAATCTGTGCTTTGCACTTGAACCTTGTATCTTACCTAGTAACTGCAAATAAAAAAACATTTGCAGGCAACTCTTTATAAGTTTTTGCACAAGCGATTATTTTTTAGTCAAATAAAGGGTGTATATCTGATTATTTGGTATTTCACTCTCTTAAAAAGTACAAATTTGTGGCATGATTACTAAGAAATTATCTAACAACAAAAATTAATATTAATGGAAGTTATGAAACAAGTATTTATATTACGTGGATTACCTGGAAGCGGTAAGTCATATTATGCACAAAACTTAGCGGATGAAATGGCCGGTGCTGACGACAGCCAATATTTAATTTGCTCTACAGACGATTATTTTGAAAACGAGCAGGGCGATTATCATTTTGATAAGTTTAAATTATCGCAATACCATAATTTAAATTTAGCACGCTTTATAAATGCATTAGCGCAAAATATACCTTTAGTTATTGTTGATAACACGAATATCAAAAAATGGGAATTTATTGCTTATACACAAGCTGCTGTTGCGTTAGGTTATCAAGTGAAAGAAGTCATTGTCGGTGAGATTAAAGATAAATCGTTACAGCATTTATATGCAAAGCGTAATAGTCACCAAATTCCTTTAAAAACGATTAGTAAAATGGCGTATATGTTTGAATGGTAGACTAAAGGCTTTTTAGTTTACTTAAATCGTTATGGGTTATAGCGATTAAGTTTTTTGAGATCTTTTCAATTGGCCAATCCCACCAAGCAATTGATTCTAAGTCGGCGATTGTCGCTTGATCAAAGCGCATTTTAATTACTTTTGCAGGATTACCGCCTACCACGCTGTAGCTGGGGACATCTTTAGTTACCACCGATTTGCTCGCTATAATAGCACCATGGCCAATTTTAATACCCGGCATGATAGTAGCGTCGTAACCAATCCATACGTCATTGCCTATTTCAGTGTTTCCTTTAAATGGTAATGTATTAGCCGCCGGTGCTGCTTTTTCCCAACCATTACCAAATATATAAAATGGGTAAGTGGTAAACCCACTATTTGCATGGTTTGCGCCATTCATTATAAAAGTGACATTTTTAGCTATGGCACAAAACTTACCAATAATGAGTTTATCGCCTATAAAATCAAAGTGGTAAAGCACATTATTTTCAAAGTTCTCAGGTCCATTAGGATCATCAAAATAAGTGTAATCACCAACATGTATATTGTTTGATTTAATAAAGTTTTTTAAAAAACCGACTTGATTAAAACCAACCATAGGGTAGGGTGTATCTGGGTTTGGTCCCCTCATGTATATCCCTCCTACTCAAAATCCATTATTTACTATATACAGCCAATGGGTGTGTTGTATTAATACTTACAAATACCTCATCACCTATATTAACAACGACTTCATGGCTCACTCGGCTGGTCACCACTGTGTTACATTGAAGTTGGACAGCGCATAATCGGCTACCTCCTTCAAATCGAACCCAAATCACACGCCCGTTTGCTGTTTGTGTATTTTGTATTAGCTGTATATCGTCAGGTCTAAGTAAAACATCGACGATTGATTCATCGCAGTCAATCCCATGTGCCGGTGCATTACCAATACGGGTGGTTGCTATTCCTTCTTTAAGTTTACCCTCTATAAAACTGGCTTCACCTAAAAATCGAGCAACAAAACGATTACTTGGTACACTAAAGCATCGTTCGGGAGTATCAATTTGTTGTATTTGACCTGATTTTAAAATACCCACTCGATCGCCAATAGACAGTGCTTCTTCTTGATCATGAGTCACCCAGATAGCGGGTACTCCGGCTTGTTTTAAGGCATTACGTATATCCCAACGTAACATATCTTTTAAAGCGGCATCTAGGTTTGATAAAGGTTCATCGAGTAATACAAAGTCTGGCTGGTGCGCTAAAGTTCGGGCCAATGCAACGCGCTGTTTTTGTCCACCAGATAACGTGGCTGGCTTTTTATCTCTAAACTCTTCTAAACCTAATAGTTTAATCCAATGATCTGCAATACTTGATTCTTTTAATCTAAAGCAGATATTTTGCACAACGGTTAAATGTGGAAATAAAGCGAAGTCTTGAAAAACCATGCCAACACTACGTTTTTCTGGTGGTACAAGCTGTTTAGGTGTTGCAGACCATTTCCCTAGCTTTATTTCGCCTTCACTTATTGGGATTAAACCAGCCAGTGCTTGTAAAATTGTACTTTTTCCACAACCAGTTGGACCTACAAGCATAAGGATTTCACTTTTTTCAAGTGAGATATTTAAATCATTTACAACGCGAGTTTTGCCGTAATCTATAGACAACTGACTTACAGATAACATGAGAATAAATCCTTAATGGTCGATTTGGTTACGTTTTTCGCCAGACATCATAATGGCTAGGCCACACGCTGATATCAATACTAAAAGAAGCCCAGGAATAGCTGCACGGCCAAAATATCCAGCCTCGTAAACACGCCATAAATAGGTCGATAATGTTTCAAATCCTGTCGGTCCTAGCAATAAGGTGGCTTCTAACTCTCGCATAGACTCTAAAAAAACTAATGCTGCACCGGCAATAATTCCGCGCATTGTAAGGGGTAATGTAATGCGTGTAAACGCTTCACGAGGGCTGGCGCCTAATACACGTGCTGATTTAACTAAACTGGGGTCTAAATGCTCAGTACTTGTTCTAATAGAGCCCACTGCAAGCGGTAAAAAACGTAACATATATGCAATGATTAACAGGCCTAGGGTTTGATATAAAAAGGGCAACTGAAGCCCGCCGTAAACCAATGCAGTTCCCATTACAATGCCAGGTATACCAAAACCAAAATAAGTAACACGTTCAAATACCTTACCTGTTTTACCTGATAAGGCTGCATTCGCAACCGGAATGGCCACAATAACAGCAACAATAGCTGCAATAGCAGAGGCATAAGCCGAATTCCACGCTATGGTGAAATCAAAAGCACTAAAGCCATCGCGATATAGCCAAACAAAAAATATCGCTAAAGGTAAACCTATGGCCAAAAATAATACTGGTGCAAACACACTAAATATGGCGGTTAATTGCCATTTATTTGCAAACAAATTCAGTGGGCGACCATGGCGCTCAGTGGCCGTTTTAATTTGAGACTCTATTAATAATAAAAAACCAACAATAACCATAAGTTGTAACGAAAGCATGGCTGCTCGCCCTAATGCAAACGCATTGTATTCAACATAAATAACACGGGTAAATGTATCAAGTCGCATCATGGCTGGAGTCCCAAAATCCGACAACGTATACAAAGCAACAAGAAGTGATCCTGCTGCAATCCCATTGATTACACGAGGTAAAATAACTTTAAATACACATTGTCTCATGCTCATACCCAGTGTTCGGGCTGCATTAACCATACTGGCATCTAAGCTCAATAACGAAGAGCGGGTGGTCATCATTACAAATGGAAAGGTATATAAAGTCATTACAATGGCTGCACCAGGTAAGCCATACATCGCGGGCGTTGAAAAACCTAATAAATTATTAATTTCGCCGCCTGGGCCAAATGCTGCATATAAAGTAAATGCACCAATATAGCTTGGAATAGCCAAAGGGGCGGCAAATATAACAAGCCATAGTCTTTTAAAAGGCAGTTGAACATAAGCGCTAATAAACGCTAAAGGAACACCGACTAAAATAGACCCCACTACAGTTAAACCCATTAAAGAAAGTGTATTGCCTAATATTTTTAAATTATGACTATCAAAAACAGAAGTCGCATCACTGGCAAGTGTAATTAGTATAAAAACAGGAGTAAGTGTAATGAGCGCTGCTAGCAGCGCCATTGGGTAAGAAAAAGGGATTCGCATTATAAAACGCCGTTATTTCGCATTAAATCTATAGTTGGGCGTAAATCGGCCAATTGGGTTAAATCAACTTTCGGCGGTGAAATACTGGCAAGCGGCGGTAAGCCTGTAGGTTGAGAAATACCATTGACAAGCGGAATTTCATAGGCTTGTGTTGCTAAGTATTCTTGCACTTCTTTAGTAAGTAAGTAGCGCATAAAGTTACTCGCAAGAGGATCGTTAGATAACGATAAAATACCAGAAGCGTTAACTAAACAGCCTGCATCTTGTTGGGTAAATGCTAAGTCAAGATTTGCATCAGGTTTACCTGATTTTAAACGTAATGTGTAATAATGATTAGCAAAACCAATATCAACTTCACCGCGCTCTACCGCCATAACCACACCGAGTTCACCGGCATACGTTTTAGCTCGTTTTTTGATCTTTTTAAGCCATTTGGCTGTTTTATCATCACCTTCTAAAATGCGCATTGCAGTCACAAAAGACTGAAAAGAGGCATACGCAGGTGCCCAACCAATCGATAAATCACTATCTGCAATTTCCATTATACTGGTCGGTATTTGATCTTTGGTTAAACGAGAGGTGTTATAAGGTAATGTTCTGATACGACCTGTGATAGGCGCCCAAGCAGGGTATCTAAATTGAGGTTGTAATTGAGACGATAAATCGGTTGGTATAGGTTGCGCCAACCCAGCGTCAGTTACTAAACCAATAGCACCTGAATCAACCGCCCAAAATAAATCAGCACGTTTCACTCCCGCTTTAGCTTCTGCAACAATGGTATTAGCAAGTGCAGCCGTTGGGCCTCGACGAATCGCAAGATTTAAATCAGGATTACGTTTTTCAATTGCTTGTAATACATTTTCGTATAAGCCACCTTCACCACGACCTAAATAAAGGGTTAAATCACCTTTTAATTTTGGTAAGTTATCGACTGATACCGGGTTTGCAATTTCACTGGCTATGGCACTAAGAGGTAGTGGCAAAGAGCCAACTACCCCTAATGCAGCTAAACCTTGAATAAAGGTTCTACGCTTCACTTAAAAAACATCCTTACGCGACTTTTCAGCTTTTTGAATTAACTTTTTAGCGCGATCTAGTTTAGTTTGCATATCTACTACCACGTTACGTACAGAATCTACGCCTTTATCATTTTTTATTGCTTGTGGTAATGTAACATTAAAATCTTTTTCCAGCACTTCAACAAGCTTGGCATCTTGCTCAATTAATGTACCTTCTACACCTTCAAAAAGGTGTAAGTACGTATCATGAACAATTTCAGTTGCTTCATCTTGTAAACGCTCAGCATATTTAGCAACAACACGGTCTAACTTATGTTTAATTTCGTCGATGGTTGCGCTTTGCGTCATTTCTTTTGTTGCAGTGGCTTTTACTGTTTTAAGTAAGCCATTTTGCTGGAATTTTGCAGCAAGCTTAACAGCACCAAGGCCTTGCCACAAGGCAATGTTCATTGCATGTTGTTGCTTGCGTACTTCTTGTGCAGGTTTCCCATTGTCGATAGCCATTTTTACGCCATAAATACCTTGCCAAATTGAAGCGTAGACAGGCACGTAATTGGTTTCTATAGCACTATGGAATTTTACAGATTCCCAGTATTCTATCAAATCATCAGACTTAACTGACTTTGCGCCTTTTTTATCGTAATCGTTTACCATGGTATCAACTTTATTTACCATCCACTCAACATCTTCTGCATATGTTGTTAGGTTTTCTTGAAGATGGTTTACATGCTCACCGATAGGGCCATTAGCAAGGACTGGTTGAGCCATAAAAGCAGAGGCAATAAAAAGGCTTACACCTAGTGTTTTAGCTGGATTAAATAATGATTTCATAACAAGTGGGTCCAATAAGGTAATTGTAAATGATAGACATTATCATATCCGCATTAAACCACCAGATCAATAAGTAGCCGTATGCTAAATTAAATAAAAACTTAATTATTACACTACGTTAATGTAAAAAAAAAGTGTGTTGTTAACAGCCTGTTTTAGATATGTATTGTGACTAATATTTAACTTACATTGTTTACTTTTTATTACACGACGCTGAAGAAGCTTAATTAAAATGATGCTCATTTATTGCATTATAAATACTGGTGCATAAGGTATTTATACTTTCGTTGTCGCTTATATAAGGTGGCATTAAATATATTAACTGTCCAAATGGGCGAATCCATACACCTTGTTCAACAAAATAAGCTTGTATTTTAGCTACATTAATATCACCCACATCTTTGGTTAATTCAACAACCCCAATTGCGCCTAAAATTCTCACATCAGCGACTGAATTTAATTTTTTGCATTCATTTAATTGTTGTAGTTGTGTATTAATTCGTTTTATTTGTTGTGGCCAATTTTGCGCCATTAATATATCGATGCTTGCACATGCTGCGGCACATGCCAATGGGTTTCCCATAAAAGTAGGGCCATGCATTAAAACACCGGCTTCACCTTCACTTATACCCGTTGCAATTTTTTCATTAGTTAAGGTGGCCGCTAATGTTAAATTACCACCGGTTAATGCTTTACCTATACATAATATATCAGGTTCAATATTGGCATGTTCAATAGCAAACAGTTTTCCTGTACGGCCAAAGCCTGTTGCTATTTCATCACAAATTAAAAGTACATTGTATTGAGTACATAGCTTACGCACCGTCGATAAATACTCGGGATGGTAAAAATTCATGCCCCCAGCATTTTGTACAATGGGTTCAATGATAAAAGCCGCTACTTGATGGTGATGATTAATAAAGTAACGTTCGAGCTCTTGTGCTTCGTGTTTCGCAAAAGTACCTGAAAATTTACTGACCGGCGCAGGGACAAATACATGCTCAGGTAAAAAGCCTTTATATAAACTGTGCATAGAGTTAATGGGATCACAAACGCTCATCGCTGCGAACGTATCACCATGATAGCCCTTAAACGGTGTCATTAATTTTTGTTTTGTTTTAACGCCTTTGCTTAACCAATATTGCATTGCCATTTTTATCGCAACTTCAACACTAATAGAGCCACTGTCGGCTAAAAACACTTTATTTAAGCTTTGAGGTGTTATTGCGACTAACTTTTTACATAGTTCAACAGCACTTTTATGGGTCATACCGCCAAACATTATGTGACTCATGCAATTAATTTGCGCAATCATAGCTTGATTAATTACAGGGTGATTATATCCATGAATGGCGCTCCACCATGATGCCATACCATCTATGAGCGCTTCACCTGATTCGAGATAAATAACATTATCTTGAGCATAGGTCACAGGGTAGACAGGTATTGGCTGAGTCATTGATGTATAGGGATGCCAAATGTGTTCACGATCAAAATTTAAATCGATAGTGCGTTTATTGCTCACATGTAACCTAGTTAGTTATTCTCTTGGTTGACAATGGTACTTGAAGTTTTAGACTTAGCCAATATTACTGATGACAATAAAATCAAAGAGAATATTATGCAATGTACTGATGTACGACACAATTGGACTCATGCAGAGGTAAAAGCTTTATTTGAAATGCCATTTAATGATTTATTATTTAAAGCTGCATCGCTGCATCGTGCTAATTTCAATCCTAATGAAGTACAAATCTCAACTTTACTCTCTATTAAAACTGGAGCGTGTCCCGAAGACTGTAAATACTGTCCACAATCAGCACATTATAAAACTGATTTAGAGCGTGAACGTTTAATTGAAGTAGAAAAAGTTGTAGAGAAAGCACGACTTGCGAAACAAAAAGGGGCGACTCGGTTTTGTATGGGAGCTGCATGGTCGGATCCAAAAGATAGGGATATGCCTTACATTTCACAAATGGTTAAACAAGTAAAAGAGCTAGGCTTAGAAACCTGTATGACGCTTGGAAAACTCAGTAACGAAAAAGCCCACGAACTAAGTAGTGCCGGTTTAGATTATTATAATCATAATCTGGATACATCTGCAGAGTATTACGAGCAAATAATTTCAACCCGTACCTTCGAAGATAGATTAAACACCATTAGCCATGTACGAGATGCGGGGATGAAAGTTTGTTCCGGCGGTATTGTAGGCATGGGGGAGCAAGCTAAAGATCGTTACGGTTTGTTAATGCAATTAGCTAATTTGCCACAGCAGCCCGAAAGTGTACCTATAAATATGTTGGTAAAAGTAAAAGGGACCCCCCTTGAAAATGTAGACGATTTAGATAACTTTGATTTTATCAGAACCATTGCGTGTGCGCGTATTATGATGCCTAAAAGTTATGTACGCCTATCTGCAGGGCGAAATGATATGAACGAACAAATGCAATCACTGTGTTTTTTTGCCGGCGCAAACTCCATTTTTTATGGCGATAAACTATTAACGACAGATAACCCTGAAGCTGATTCTGATATGAACCTAATAAAAAAATTAGGGATGAACCCTGAAACGCGAAAAGAGTATTCAGATGAAGCGGTAGCAGCATCTATTTCGTCTCAAGTTGCTGATAAAGCAAGTTCGCAACTGTTTTACCCAGCTTCATGAGTTTTCAATACATAAATCAGCATTTGCTAAAGCGTAAGCAAGACGCTTTATTGCGTAAAAGAAATATTATTACTGATGCGGATGCACGTCGTATTGTTGTCGAAGATAAAGAATATATTAATTTTTCAAGTAATGATTACTTAGGCTTTAGTCACCATAGTTTAAATGTGGATGAGCAGGCTTTAGGTAGTCATAGTTCGTCATTAGTAACAGGCTATCACGCACAACATGTGGCACTTGAAGATTATTTATCGACAACACTTGGTTATGAAGCTGCGATGTTATTCAATAGCGGGTTTAGTGCCAATAGCAGTATTATAAAGGCATTATTTAATGATAAAACCGTGTCTAACAACAGCGCTGTATTTTTAGATAAACTCAGCCATGCAAGTTTGGTTGATGGTGCTGTGCATGCTCATAGTGCATTAGTAAGATTTAAGCATAATGATTTAAATCACTTACGCTCCCGATTAGAAAAATCTAAAGCTGACAATAAACTAATTGTCAGTGAAGGTGTTTTTTCTATGGATGGTGATAAAGCACCATTAAAAGAATTATGCGCACTGGCTAAAAAACATAATGCCTGGTTACTAATAGACGATGCTCACGGATTTGGTGTCATTGGTGAGCATGGATTAGGTAGTTGTGATGGACTAAGCCAACAAGAATTACCCGATATATTAGTGATCACCTTTGGTAAAGCAATTGCAAGTAGCGGGGCGTGTATACTAGGTAATCGTGATTTTATTGATTATATGGTGCAATATAATCGTGATTATATTTACTCTACAGCGATGTCGCCATTGTTAGCGAATTTAACACTTGCACGAATTAAACAGGTGATTCTAGCCACTGAAAAGCGCGAAAAGCTTCATTGTAATATTAATTATTTTAAAAATTTAGCACACAAAAACAACATCGCAATGATGCCATCGAATACTGCAATCCAACCTATTATACTGGGGTGTCCGCAACAAACGCTTGATGCAGCAAACAGCTTAAAAAATAAGGGCATTTGGGTTAGTGCGATACGCCCGCCAACCGTTGCGCATAATACATCAAGGTTAAGAGTAACGCTTACTTGTGAGCACAGCAAAGATGATATTGCGTTGCTAATAAAGCATTTAAGTAGTGCAATAAAATGAAAACCGCCATTTTAAAAGTAAACCACTTAAAAACCTTAAAACAAAATGTGAACATAAGCAGTACCATTGCCACAGGAATAAAGTTTTCAAATGCAGCAAATCATTATGAAAACTCTGCTTGCGTTCAAAAACAGGCTGCCAGCGATCTATTCAATATTATTTCACATGATAATGGCATTAATGATACTGTTTGTTTAGATTTAGGCGCAGGTCCGCTAGTAAATACAGAGCAATTACAGGCTAGATTTAAAAACGTTATAGCGATGGATTTAAGCTTAGCAATGTTAAACCGGGATGCTATTAATAACCATAAAATTTGTAGTCATAAAATATGCGCTGACATGGATAAGCTGCCATTTTTACCAGAGAGTTTTGATACTATTTTTAGTAACTTTGCAGTGCAATGGTCTAGCAACTTTAGGCAGTTGGTAGAAAATTTATATACAATATTAAAACCCGATGGCCATGTTTATGTAAGTGTTTTAGTATCAGGTTCATTAACAGAAATTCAGCAGGCATTTCGTGTTATTGATAACGATCATCATATAAATAGTTTTAATGATGACGATTCGGTTATAAAAGATGTACTTAATGCAGGTTTTAATATTACCCGATGTAACAAAAAGATCTACATTGATAAATACGATACGCCATTTCAAGCACTTAACTCAATAAAAGCAATTGGTGCTTCTAACGTCAATCATCAACACTGTCGAAAAGGTTTATTAACTAAATCAGCGTTAAAAAAAGTGTGTGATGCCTATCCTATATCTAACAATCAAGCGTGTGTGTCTTATCATGTGGTACTATTATCGCTAAAAAAAGAAAGGTAAACCCGTGAAAGAAATTTTTATAACCGCCACAGATACCGATGCAGGTAAAACACACGTCACCAGTTTATTATTAAAACTGTTAGCGCAACATAATAAGCGTGCCATTGGGTATAAACCCATTGCCGCGGGATGTGAAATTGCATTTGATCAATTAGTCAATGCAGATGCATTGATGTTGATGGAAAGTGCATCGGTGAGTGCAAAATACGATATCGTTAATCCTTTTGCATTTGCTCCAGCCATTGCACCACATATTGCCGCAAAACAATCGGGACAATCAATTACTCAAGCAAAGCTTGCCGATGCATATAAAAATGTTCATAAACAAAAGCCTGATTATATTCTTACCGAAGGTGCTGGAGGCTGGGCTTTACCCATAAGTAGTACTGACTATTTATACAACTGGGTTAAGTCAGAAAACTTAGACGTTATTTTAGTGGTTGGTATGAAACTAGGCTGTTTAAATCATGCAATTTTAACAGCAGAGCACATTAAAGCCCAAGGGGTGAATTGCATCGGTTGGATTGCTAACGAAATCGACCCCAATATGCTTAATTATCAAGATAACCTAGACACACTCAAGCAGGTACTTCCGTTTCCTATTTTAGCTATTAGTCCGTATAGTGAAACAACACCTAAATTAAAAATTTATAAAACGTTGTTAGAAAATTTAGCAATAGCGCATAGTTAGATAAAATTATTACTGATTATTTGCGTAAGTTTAACAATAGGTTGGTGTTTTTATTTATAATGATTAAAAATTTATTTAGCTTATCTAAATATGGGTAATACTATGAAGAAAAGGGTGGGGATCTTAGGTGGCGGCACCGCAGGGTCAACAATTGCAATTCGCCTTGCTGCATTAGGCTTAGAGACATTTATTTTTGAAAAAAATGCATCCTTAATAAATGGGCCACCTATGTGTCATTTGCATGCCGGTGGTAATTTATATCGCGAAATACCCGATCAAGACTGTATCAATTTATTACAACAAAGCATTGATATACTAAGGTTATATCCATTTAGTATTGATGCGCGTCCTACCGTATTTGCAGTGCCTATAAGAGATAATAATTCGCCACTGGATTTAATTCCCCGACTTAACAAATTAACGAATGCATATCGTGAGCTCATTGATAAGGATCACAACAATAAAGTGTTAGGTGAGCCCAGTGAATATTATAAGCTTTACGATAAAAAACAGCTGCTTGAATTATCAAAAAAACAACCCGCAGCACACCCATCTACATTAGATGAGTGGTTGATCCCAGCTGCCAAATACATGGATTTAAATAAATTACAATTCCCTGTAATTGCGGTTAAAGAATATGGTTGGAATATATTTCGTTTATCTGCGTCAGCACATTTTGCTTTAGAACAATATAAAAACGCACATGTATTTATTAATACCAATGTAAAACAAGTACTTAATAATAACTTACAACAAAACAAGTGGCTAATAGAGTATCAACAAGATACAAAGCAAAATACAGAAACAATCGAGGTTGACTACTTAATTAATGCCTGTGGTTTTAGAACTGGCGAAATTGATGACATGGTCGGTGTTGAAGTGAATCGTATGGTTGAGTTTAAATCATCTTACATTACTAGCTGGCAATCAAATGAAGGGTTACTTCCCGAAATTGTGATATATGGTGAAAGGGGAACACCGCAGGGTATGGCACAATTAACACCTTACCCAAATGGTTATTTTCAAATACATGGAATGACAGAATCGATAACTTTATTTAATGATGGTTTAGTTGATTCGAATAAACATACATCACAGCCCAAATTACCGAAAAAATATATAAATTATATTGAAAATGGTTGGGAGTCTGAAAGTTTAATTTCTCGAAGCCAACAAGCAATTAATCATGTGAGTGAATTTATGCCTCGCTTTAATAATGCAAAAACAGTGAATAATGCTTTATATGGCGGTCAGCAAATCCCCGGTAATGACGAAACGTTACGTGTAACGAATGTACAAATATACCCTGAAATAAATTATGCTCGCGCCGAAAACGTAAAAGCATCATCAACATTAAATGCTGCAGACGAAATTGTGTATTCGCTGCAAACCAATTTGTTTATAGCAATAGACGCTTCGGATGAAGAAAATAGATTTCATCATAATTGGAAATATTTAAAGCAGGTAAAACAATCAACCATAGATAAAAAAGCACAACAATTGGCACTAGATAGAGGATTTCCCGTCAATATGGGCTTAGTTAATTGTAATTTAAATGAGTTAACATTATCGAAAAGCTAATAACATTAAGCCAGAATGACTCTGGCTTAATTAACGTTATAGCTATTTATTGAGATAAGATTATATCGGTGATCCCCTCAGGCGATAAAATTTCTATCCAATATCCATCAGGATCTTTAATAAATGCAAGCCCCTTCATTGAACCATCATCAGGTTTTTTTACAAATTCAACATCATACTTAGTAAAACGCTCACAGGCGGCATAAACATCAGGAACACTGATACCAATATGACCAAATCCACGAGGATCAGAATTCCCGTCATGATAGCCTTTAAAGCTTGGGTCGTTTTCGCTTCCCCAATTATGTGTTAATTCAATTAAAGCAGGGCGCCCAAACACCCATTGTGTATTGGTTTTATCGTCATCATTTGGAATTTCTTGCTCATAGCCTAGAAAATAAAGTGTGAACTTCATGCTAGGAAAGTCATATTTACCAAGTAATTTCATTCCTAATACATTTTGATAAAACGCTAAAGATGGTTCAGGGTCTTTTATACGCAACATTGTTTGCTGCATAACATACCCTTGCGTTGCTTGTTCGATTTGTGTTTCAGACTCTTTAAAACTAGACATACAGATCCCTATTACTTGATGTGGTACGTATATAAAAAATTGATTAGGTGATAAACCATTAATTAAACCATGAATAAGTATAACTTTTTCTATTACTAATTAGGGCATTATCAAAAATAATTTTCAAGACGGCAGGGGGGAAATAGATAAGTTTTAGTACTTTAAAAAAATTAGCCAGCTAATCACATTAACTGGCTATATGGTTTTATTGAATCAAAATATAAATTGATTATTTACATTCAGTAAACTGACTTAGTGATACATTTACAACAAAGTCATTAAAATCGGTATCATTTTGATCTTCCCAGTACTGAGTAGAACCAGATACTTTATAGTTGGTTTTTAAATTATTGGTATCGCCATTCACAGCAAGAGCATATCTAATGCTGTTTGAAACTTCTGTTTCATAACTACCTGAAGCACCATATTCATCTAATAGTTTTACAAATGTACCATTGATTGATAAACCCCAATCATTGTTAAAGTTTGAGTTTTCTCTGATAAATGAGTAATCAAACTTATAAAACTTGGTATCTGTACACTGGGCATCATCATTTTCAATGGTCGCTGGTGCAGTTGCATCACCCGTTGCATTTAATTTACCCGAAGCGGTCACTGTAAACGTTTTTGAATCGCTGTATTCTTCATTATTATAAGTTGGAATTGCAATTTCAACCGACGTTTCGCCCGCTAGAATAGTGACAGTTTGCTCTTCATAATCATAATCACTACTATCGGCTGTCCCTGAGATTGTTGAAACTAAAATTTCACTATCTGCATCATAAGCATGGCTTAACGTTAAAGTGTATGACAGAGTTTCACCTTCAACTACGTTATCTACTTGTGCATTTAAAGAAATAGTAGGCTCGTCAATTACATCACATATAGGCGTTGCATAGCATGATACACCTGCATTTGTATCGGTAGCTAAATCATCAATGCGTACAGGTACATCAGCAACGTGACATGTTTTACCCGTTGTTTCATTTACTTTATATAATTGTGATTTATTAGAATAGCCAAAGTCAGTAATTAAAGTTCGACTTAAAATAATATCACCGCTTTGATTTAACGAAGCACCAGTGACCGTAGTTAAGTTATGTTCAGACAATTTAGTAGCTTGTAAAGTATCAAGGTTAACACTATAAATATCTGAACTTGTTACTAAAATAAGTTGGCCGTCTTTATACACCATGTCGCCACGCCAAATGCCATCAGAGCTTACGCCTGATAACTCACCTAATAGGTCATATTCGGCAGTTTCTGGGTCAATCGCATATACTTTATCTGTGTAAGACCCTAACAACCTTTTATTTTCAGAATCATACACTAAACGATAAACTGATTTGGTATAACCGACGATGGTATGCTCGTTTGTTGCTAAATCTACATAAGCTAAACGGGTATATTTAAATTTACTACCACTTATAGGAAGTGACTCTTTTTCTGTACTATTTAAATCAAGGTGACTTGTATCTACCTGATATTCATATGGTCTTGGTGCAGCAATGTAATATAAGCGATTATTATGTGAATCAAATGCCATTGCAGCAGAACTAAACTCAGCTTTAGAGTGAGCTAACGTTTGCGCTTCACCTTCATTTAATTGAAATACAATACCGGTTTCACCGCGGCCAGAATTAATTCCATATATTTGACCTGTACATTCGTTTGCATAAGCTGTTTGAATATTTAAGCTTGTTAAAACTGCTGTTGCAGTGATTGCTAATTTAAATGCTGATTTAAGCATAATAATTTACTCCGAAAATTATATTTAAAATTAACTGAAGTAAATTATAAAATTAATATTATGTTAATTTCATATTGCTTTAGTCCATAAAAGCAAACGCATCCATTATATACTTCAACCTTATATCGTAATTATCTAACATGTGTTAAAAATAGCAACAAAATTAAACAAAAGTATGTAACAAGTAAACAATCGACCGATAAAATTAAATTCATCTAGTTATAAATCATGGTAAATATAAATGCAGATGAGGGGGTTTTCTAGTTAAAAAGGACTGTAATATGTTAATTATTTTCTCTTTCTAATTGCGCGGGTAATAATGTGTTAATTATTTCTTTCGCAGGTAATGTGTGTCTTACGCCATTAAACATAACTGAAGTGTATTCATTAATATTAGTTATACCCGTTAAAGTCCAGCCTTCGCCTCGGTCTTTACAATACACGGTAGTAGTAGGTTGTATAACTTTAAATTCATCACTCATAAAACACCGTTTTAGCTTATATATAAATATTAATTTATAATATTTATTATACATTGCTTAGTAAATTAAAATTTATGTTTTTGCCAATTAAATCACATCGAATTACATTAAACTTAATTTCTCATAAACATGGGCCTGGATTATATAATATTTTAAATGAATTTAAAGTAGCCCAATATAATGATTATAAAATACCGCTTTCAAAAACAGATATAAAACTGTTAATTCAAGGCGATATTGAAGGGAATTACGAAGGAAAAACCATTCGAGCAGCAATTGAACATAATACGAATGGTGAGTTAATTGGCACGTGTGGCCTTTATAAAATTCAAGCTAATAGTGCCTATATAGGTTTTGAATTAACTCCTCATTTTTGGCATCAAGGGTATATGAGCGAAACACTAAAAGAATTTATACCTGCAGCAATTCACTATTTAAATTTAAAAACCATATATGCGAAGGTATCTAAATTTAACAACCAATCAGAACAGTTATTGCTAAAGCATGGTTTTAAAATTCAAAAAAGTGATAATACATATAATATTTATCAATTATTTAATCGGTAATACATAGAGGATTATTACCATTAAAATTATGTTTTAAGTTAACTTTAATTACTGGACTAAAACGCGGTGTTACTCATAGCTTTATAGGCAAAGGGCTAATAAGCGATAAATAAACGTGTAAGCTTTATGTTTATATTCATTACGCGTTCTAGGTTTTAGTTCTAGGTTTTAGTTCTAAGCTTTTGAAGATACAGCTAATATAATTTTTGGCTGGCAACAGTTTAGTCATTAAAAATAAATAGCGTTTATTAAAACCATTTTATAGTCCTTAATTTATAGTCCTTAAATAAGCGGGTATCGCTAGAATTGAATTTTATGGTTTTCATTTTGCTTACTAGGCGAGAAACTTCGATAATCTATACGCTTTATACTTATGAAGTTTAGCTGTGGGAGTAGTAGTTTGTGTTTGGTATATTGTATAAAACATGCAATTTAACATAATATAAATTATAGGTAGTTACTATATACTTAGATAAACAGCTATATCTACTCACTTACCTTATGCGTATCTTCGTTATTAATGTCCAATACTGAATAGTATCGGACATTAATGGGTGTGCTGTCATCAATGAAAAAACAACATAAACCTTTTAATAGTAATTAATCTAAACTTAATATTCTTTCGGCTGTATATTCGTTGGTTATTAGGCCATTAATCATTTTAGACCTGAGTGCGCCCAATATAGAAAATACTTTATCTTCTCCGGCCGCAATGGCAAAAACAGGTTTTTCAGGGTTAATGCTTAAAGGTGTACTTGCAACTCTTTCATTAATTGCACAATCTAATAACTGACCATTTTTATCGTAAACCCAGCTAATTAACTCGCCAACAGCACCTTGTTTTTGTAAGTCATCTAATTCGGTTTGATTTAAAAACCCATCTAAATGAATCGGTGAATTAAATCCTAAATTACCAACACCCACAAATGTGGCATCGGCATTTTTAGCTAACTCTAAATTATTGGCTACACTATGTTGTGATTGCAGTTGGATACGTTCTTCTTTGGTCCTTGGTAAAACGGGCAAAGGCATAGGATAATGTTTTGCTTTTATATGTTCAGCCATACGAACGACAACATCGTAAGGTGATGCTGAACCATCTAAAGTCATATTACCAAGCATGGCGACAATTTTATGTTGTTCACAATCCATGTTTTTTAATTCATCAACACACGAACGCAATACCCGGCCGGTACCTAAAGCAACAACTTTAGGATCTAAAGCTTTTAATTGACGTTCAATTTCAGCGGCACCAGCTTGTGCAAGACCAATGGTCGAGTCGCTATTTTCAGGATCACTAGGCACGACTTCACAAGACTGTAAATTAAAACGAGTTTTAATTTTTTCTGCTAAATCCATACATTTTCCAATTGGATGGTCTAAACGTACTTTTATTAATCCTTGGCTAACCGATAAAGCAACCATTCGTTGAGCAGATTGGCGTGAAACATTTAATTTTCTGGCAATTTCATCTTGTGTTTTGCCTGCAACATAATACAGCCACCCTGCTCTGGCAGCATCATCAAGCTTACGAATTTCTGAATTTGATAATTTAACCACAATTACCTCTTAATTTTTAAAATCAATGTATATTCACCATTGATACGATAAGTGGATCTGAAAATAATTTCGCAATATACCACTGACCAAAAATAAATACTTGTTTAATAATAACTTTTGTAAAGAAAAGGCCTCTATAATTAGAGGCCTTATTAAAATTTACATTATTGAGGTACCATCTTTATTAAATCGATGTATTTTACTTTCATTAGCCGTTAAAAAAACCTCATCGTCGTAATCAAACTCACAATCGCCATCGGCTTTTACAGTGACTGTTGTGCCATCATTTAGCTCGATATGCAAAAACGTTTCAGAGCCTAAATGTTCAACAACACCGACTTTACCAGCCCACGTGCCCTGCTCCCTTGATAAGATAAAATGCTCTGGCCTAATACCAATTGAATCTGCGTTAAAATTATCTTTTTCGTCAACCGCAATAAAATTCATTTTTGGTGAACCAATAAAACCCGCAACAAATTTATTCACTGGATTTTTATATAACTCAAGTGGTGTGCCGACTTGTTCAATAATACCGCCATTAAATACCGCAATTCTATCAGCCATTGTCATTGCTTCAACCTGATCATGTGTTACATAAATCATTGTTGTTTTTAAGCTTTTATGCAGCTCAGATATTTCTAAACGCATATTTACACGTAAAGATGCATCGAGGTTTGATAAAGGTTCATCAAATAAAAAAGCACTTGGTTGGCGAACAATAGCGCGACCAATAGCAACTCGCTGACGTTGACCCCCTGATAATTGGCCAGGTTTTCTATCTAAATACTCAGTTAAATTTAAAATTTTGGCTGCTTGTGCAATTTTGTTTTCGATTTCTTGCTCAGGTACTTTTGCTCTTTTTAATGGAAACGCAATATTATTTTTTACGCTCATGTGTGGGTAAAGTGCATAAGATTGAAACACCATAGCTAAACCACGTTTAGCCGGAGGTGTATCTGTTGCATCTTTAGCGTCAATTTCAATGGTGCCACTTGTGGTATCTTCTAAACCGGCAATCATTCTAAGTAAAGTTGATTTACCACAACCCGATGGACCTACGAAAACAATAAACTCGCCATCTTTAATTTCTAAATCTAAGGGTTTGATAACGTTAACTTTATCGAAGTTTTTTGTTACTTTTTTTAATGTAATACTACCCATAATCTTATCTCCTATTTTACTGCACCAAAGCTTAAACCACGTACTAACTGTTTTTGACTAAACCAACCAAGGATCAGTATTGGCACAATGGCCATCGCAGATGCGGCTGATAATTTGGCGTAAAATAGTCCTTCGGGGCTTGAGTAACTTGCAATAAATGCTGTTAACGGTGCGGCATTTGCCGCCGTTAAAATTAGTGTCCAAAAAGCTTCATTCCACGATAAAATCACATTTAATAATAAAGTAGATGCAATACCGGGTAATGCTATAGGTAAAAGAACATGAAAAATTTCCTCACCAATCGTTGCACCATCCATACGGGAAGCTTCTAATATTTCGTTTGGAATTTCTCTAAAGTAGGTATAAAGCATCCATACCATGATTGGTAAATTAATCATTGTCATGATGATGACTAAACCTAGTTTTGTATCTAATAAGGCAAAGTCTCTGTACAACAAATAAATCGGGATTAATACACCTACCGGAGGAAGCATTTTGGTAGATAACATCCACATCAATACATTTTTAGTACGTTGAGTTTGTACAAATGCCATTGACCATGCCGCAGGGATTGCTATTAATAGGCCTATTAAACTTGACCCTATAGAAATAACCACTGAGTTCCAAAAGTGCATAAAGTAAGGTGAACGAGACAAAACATCGCTATAGTTTTGTAATGTCCAATCAAATGCAAATAAACTCGGGTTAGATGCTATTGCTTCGGCTTCTGTTTTAAAACTGGTAAGAAATGTCCAAAAGATTGGAAAAAAAATCATACCACTAATGGTCCAAGCCAAAATTGTGTAAATCAATTTAGATTGAGCAGTGCTTTTAATCGCCATAATTTAACCCTCTAAGTTCTTACCAATAAGTCGCATTAAGAAAATAGCCACTATGTTTGCAATTATTACGGCGACTATACCGCCAGCTGAACCACCACCTACATCGTATTGAAGTAATGATTGGGTATAAATCAAGTAAGTTATATTAGTAGAGGCATATCCTGGGCCACCGCCCGTTGTGACTAATATTTCGGCGAAAATAGACAGCAAAAATATTGTTTCAATTAAAATTACTGCCGTAACAGCCCGTGATAAGTGAGGTAAAACAATATAAATAAATTTACTAAAAGGTCCTGCCCCATCTAAATCGGCCGCTTCTAATTGTTCTCTATCAAGCGACTGTATCGCGGTTAATAAAATTAACGCAGCAAAAGGTAACCATTGCCAAGAAACAATAATAATAATTGATAACAAAGGAATTTGAGCAAAAAAATCAATGGGTTCAAAACCAAGCCATATAGCTAAATGTGCAAATAAGCCATTAACAGGGTTCATAAACATATTTTTCCACACCAGTGCAGATACTGTTGGCATTACAAAAAATGGAGCAAGTACCATAATACGAACATAATTACGTCCCCAAATAGCTTGATCTAATAAAATAGCCAGACCAATGCCACCCGCTATTGTAATGAATAGTACACCTGTAACTAAAAGTAATGTGTTAAAAAATGATTCTGTAAATGCCGGATCGGTTAAGAAAAATTCATAATTTAAAAAACCTATAAATTCATTGCCCCCCGGTATAAGCAAGTTATAGTCAATAAATGAATAATATAAAGTCATACAAAGTGGAACTAACATCCAACATAATAATAATATGATAGATGGCAGTAACATTATCTTTGCAAGTGATCGTGATTGAGTTGTTGCCATAATGAAAACCTTAAAAGAGCCAACTCGGTATTAAGCAATACGTGACTATCGCTTGGGTATTAATAGTTATCGAGTTGGCAAAAATAAAGTTAGGCTAATAAAAAGCCTAACTGCTTTTTTACTTAGGGTAGCGTGCTTTTCGCATTGCTCTTTCTACTAAGCGTTGTGAAGATTGTAAGGCTTGATCGACAGTCATTTGACCTGCTAAGGCGGCAGAAAACTGCTGTCCAACCGCTGTTCCTATCCCTTGAAACTCAGGAATAGCGACAAATTGCATGCCTACATAAGGCACTGGTTGAACCGTTGGGTTTTTAGGATCAGCAGATTCAATTGACTCAAGGGTAATTTGTGCAAATGGCGCTGATTCCATGTAGTTACTATTTTTATAAAGTGAAGTACGTGTACCTGGCGGTACTTTTGCCCACCCTTTTTGTTTAGCAACTAACTGAGTGTAGTCTTTAGAAGTAGCCCAGCTAATAAACTTCATAGCCGACTCTGATTTTTTGCTGCTAGCAGGTACTGCTAAAGTCCAAGACCAAAGCCAATTTCCTCGCTTACCTAAATTGTTATCTGGTGCTAATGCAAATCCAACTTTATCTGCTACATCTGAATCAACGATGTTAGTAACAAATGCACCAGCTACGGTTGCATCAATCCAAATACCACATTTACCCGTTTGAAATAAGGCTAAGTTTTCATTAAACCCATTTGCAGATGAACCTGCAGGGCCATACTCTTTCATTATATCTACATAATATTGTAAGGTTGCTTTCCATTGAGGCGTATTAAACTGTGGTTTCCAGTTCTCATCAAACCAGCGAGCACCAAATGAATTAGACATTGCAGTGATCAGCGCAACATTTTCACCCCAACCGGCTTTACCTCTTAAGCAAATCCCAGATACACCTGCTTTTTTATCATTCATCGCTTTTGCTGCGGTTTTAATAAAATCCCAAGAAGGCGCTTTTGGCATTGTTAAGCCCGCTTTTTCCATAAGGTCTTTACGATACATAACCATTGAACTTTCGCCATAAAAAGGAGCGGCATAAAGTTTATTGTCGACGGTTAAGCCACTACGAATAGCAGGTAAAATATCATCCACATCATAATTTTCACCTAAGTTGTTTAATTCCTTAAGCCAACTTTGCTTACCCCATATAGGAACTTCATACGTCCCTATCGTCATTACATCATATTGGCCGCCTTTAGTAGCCACATCGGTGGTAACGCGTTGACGTAAAATATTCTCTTCAAGTGTTACCCATTTAAGTTCTATATCAGGGTTTTTGGCTTCAAAATCACTGCTTAGTTCTTTCATGGTGATCATGTCACCATTATTTACAGTGGCAATAGTAATGGTTTCTTTTGAAAAGGCATTTAAGCTCATTAAACAACAAGCTAATGTAAGTAGTTTTGTTTTCATTTTTTATTCCTCATACTATTTCATTCACCAAGGGCGTTGGCCCTTAGTGATGAATAAAGTAAAAATTTAAATACACTAAACGACACTTAATTTAAAAATTAAGCATTAATGTGTTTATTGTTATTGCCATACTATGGCGCGTATTTAAAACTTAACTGACAACTCAGAAGTAAAGCCTGAGAACCCAGCGCCAATTTGGCCACCTGAGTTAACACCTTCTTCTTGGTTAACATATTCGACTTTTATTAACGTTTTTTCGTCGAACCAATAACCAGCAGATACCTGTAAACGCTCTACTGTATTGTCATGTTGAGAAATAAGATCTGAAGTATTTTCTGCTTCACCGTAACGAGCTGCTAGGTAAAGTTTTTGCGGAATGATGTATTGTTGTGCTTCGATAACAAAATATTGTACTGATGAATCACCTTTAATAACGCTTGTTGCATCATACGTTGTGCCATCAGCATCTAAAATTCCATCTGAATCACCAAAATATGTGATACCAGCAACTGCATTACCAGCTGTATCTGCAAATGTGTAATCATCTGACGATTGACCAAACATTAATATAATACTGGTTTCATCAGAAGGTTGATAAGCAAGGTTTAACTGAATAATTGATTGGTCTAAACCAGGCATAATACCAACATGGGTATCACGTTCATTTGATGGTGAAGCTGAGAAATTATAATTTTCACCATCACCAAAGCGATAATTGGTGGTGGTTAGGCCATCCATGCTTGCTATGCCGTTTTCAAATCTAAGTTGGTCACCTTGATTTGCTTGAAATAAGTTTAATCCAGCTTTAAAGCCACCGGCAAACTCTAAGGTACCTTGTAAGCGATAATTAAAGCCGCGATCTTCTTGAAAAGCCTCACCAAAACTTGACGTAGTTATATGACCAGCAACATTGTAGCTTTGTAATACACCATCATCGAACGTTTTAGTATAGCTTAATTGAACACCATTTTCGGCTGTAGCGTAATCGGTCATACCATTACCAATCAGTGCATTGCCCTGATTGTCTGCCCCATCTTGGAAACCTTTAAACTGAAAAGGAGCCGCACCAATATTACCCAGTCTTAATGTCAAATTTTCATCTTCGCTTGGTTTGCCATACAACCCTAATAAATCAAATTCGACACCAGCAAAATCATTATGAAATGAGAAATCGCGATCACCGCCACCAAAGTCATTAGGCTCTTCAGCAATATCAATATCAGCAGTGATGAATTCATTAATATGAAATTTCAGCATTAAGTTAGCTCTAATACGACCAAAGCCCGAAGATTGTTCTTCGTCTTCTGGTCTAAAAGCACCGTCTTTAGCTTGAATTGATTGAAAGTTTTGCATTGCTAAAAAGTTAACTTCTAAGCGATCTAAAAAGTTAGATGATTCAGCATGAGCTGGTAAAGTTGTAGCCATTGCAGCAGCTACAAAACTTAAAGCAAATTTTGTTTTCTTATTATTCATCATAATAATCTCTCTATATAGTGTGTCGTGTTTACCAGTGTGTCGTGGGCAGTAAATGCAAAAGCGAACTAAATTGCATATATGTGTATCGGCCCATCTGTTGAGCATATTCCCAAAAAACGATATTTGAGTCAATATCTTTAATTACATTTATTTTACATTGTCGAGATTTAATAACTAACTTACTGTTATTAAAGTAATTAAAATAAAAATTGAGAGCGTTTTATTTTGCTAATGTAAATAATAGGAGAAAGAAACAGGAAATTTAATGAAGGTTGTTAACTTAAATGTGGTTTTTCTCAATCAGTTCTGGAATGAGGCATTATGTATAGCGAGGTGTTGTAGATGCGGACTTCTTATACCAACTAGGCAGCCAATGAGTTACATTTTAGCTCTAATAAGAAGTGTTTTATGAGTAAAGAGCCGTTTAACCAATCAATTAATATTTTCTTGAGCTAATCTCAATAAGTGGTTATAGCTCTTTACCGAATTTCGGCTTAGTGCCATTAGCGGACAGTGGTAACACTGTAATTTGCAGCGAGCAAAGCGAGTCCGACAGAATTGCCTCGTTAAAGCTTTGCTCGCCAACATTACTGAATTACTCCCCCGTAGTTCCACACCATCGATTTACAATTGTCATTAAGTCAGCTTCTTGGATCGCGTCATTCGACCATCCACTTGCAAATTTAATATCGTTAGAATTGGGTAATTGTTCAGGTGATAGCTCTCGAATTCGAATTCTACTTGGAAGTGCTGCGGCCTCACCAACAAATATAGCTTCTCGTCTTGTAAGGGCTGATAACATTTTGGTTAAACCGCTTAAGCTATCAGGTAAAAACTTTGATACATGCTCTTGATCACTGGAATTCGACAACCTAAGAACAATCCAAGAGTTACACTGAGAAAGAACTGTACTTTCAACATCCGAAGGCCTTTGAGAAATAAGACCTAGCCCTAGCCCGTATTTTCGACCTTCTTTTGCAATCCGTCGAATAGCATCTTGAGCTTCTTTATATTGTGCTTCGCCATGATTCGGGACATAACGATGTGCTTCTTCACAGACAAATAGTACAGGGTCTTTCTCTCTTTCATCCCTTGTTTGCCAGAGCTTGTATTGAAATAGAAGGCGAGATATTAATGCTGTCAACGGTCCGGCTACTTCGTTTGGGAGACCTGATATATCGATAATACGGATATCTTTCCCATCCGCTTCACCTACAAATTGTGACAATATTTCCTGTAGCTTAGGCGAAGACTCCTCAGTATATTCTTTCAATAAAAAACTAAGTTGAGGGTTGGAACGAAGGACTTTGAGTTTTTTAAGTATATTATCAACTTTATCTCGGCCTACAGATGCCGCTAAATGATCTTGTTTCCCCGCCTTACGGCCCTGAACCTTGTCAATGTGCTTTACAAATTGTGTCAACTTAAACGGAACTGGCTTATCTCTATCAAAATTCAAAACCTGCTCTTCAGTTTTATCGACGCTGAGTGCTGCTTCAGCCCCTCCATTTGGCTCTGCTCCGATATCCTGAACATATCCGGCTTCAAGTAATCTAGCGTAAGTGATTGCCTCGTAAATAATATTGTTTTGAGATGTAGCCTCGTGTTCAGTCTTACCAATAATCAATGATCTCAATTCATCACTAGACATCAGCCAATAAGGCAATTTTAAAAGCTCTGCTTCATGATCGACTACAGAAGCATCATTATATGCTCGGTATACTTTTGCCCTATCACCAAAAGCACTAGCATATTCACCATGTGGATCAATCATTACAATTCTGGGCTTCAATGTTGTACCTTCTGGCTCATGATCTAAAACAGAATGTAAAATTGAAGCAACTGTTCCTGATTTACCGGAACCTGTAGACCCTAATATTGCAAAGTGATGACCAAAGAGTTTATCAATATTTGCTCTGCATATTGCATTGTTACCACCGATGTAATTACCTATGGGTACCATAGGAGTGATGGCTTCATCTTGAGCATTCGATTCCGCAGCTTTATATACAGCCTCTAGTTCATCATTAAGGCAGATATAAGCACTTTGAAGGGGCAAGGGATAAGTCTCAACACCACGGGAAAAATGAAGTTGAGAATTTTTGTTAGACCATATTCCTTGACCAAACAAGTCAGCTTCTAAAATACGAGCATCATCCGCAGCATTAATTATTTGACTAGTGTCATCAGAAATCAACTCTGATCTCATTTTAAGCGACCTAACAAAAGCAAATAGTAGCTTTCTGCCAAAATGAACTTTAATGATACTACCCATTTGGCCCACGGAATAAACTTGCCCATCAACAGCACGAATCAATTCGTTCACATTATCATCAATTTCTATACGTAAATTATTACCGGATACCTCAATAATTTTCCCGATTTTTAGCTCTGTCCTTGCTTGGAAAACATTATTCATGATACGTCCCCTGTTTTTATGAATTGAGTTAGTCCATCAAAACGCCACCATGTATATTTACTATCATCAGATTCAGCCAAAGGAGTTGTTGAATTATGATAAATTCCCAATTCACCAGCGACATACACTCTAGAACCAATCTTAGGACAGCAAAGCCAAGCATCTAAGGTTTTATTAATAACGACTCCACCTTTCGGTGCTTCTTGAATAAAAGCAATAACTGTCGTTTGGTTAGCTTCACTTCTTAACGCACTTTCTATTTCAGCGTTAATATGGTCATCCCCAAAGCTGTAGCCACAAGTAATTAATGTATTTTGCTGACCATTCATGAGAGTTTTTCGTAAACCTAGAAATAAACTGGCAAATGGATCTTTCTGCGTTTCTACATATTTTGTTGCTTGAGGGTAAATCATAATATTTGCAGGGTCTGATAAATATTTAGTTCCATACCGTGCACGCACTAGCCCTAAATTATTATCTCGGTGCCAATCTATCGAACCATGTAGTTTATATAGATGATAGGTATTTGAATCTATAGCGGTATTTGAAAACTCTTTTTCGGCATTCCAAAAACCTACAGCACCTCCTGAAAATCCATCGCATACAACTTTTTTGTGTAGAGCTAAGGCATCCTCTAGTAATGTGTCGTAATTAGTAGTAAAAAATGTTGTTTTTGAGCGTCGCTCTAGATTTGATTGGCTAATCAATAATGCTTCTATAAATTCAAAATGAGGTTTTATTTCAATAATTGGATTTTCTGCTTTGCCAACTTCCTCTTCTACCCCGTAGTTAGCATTGGCACCCACATATCCATATCTAATAATCCCACCAATAGCCTTAATGATTTCTAGATATAGCTGTTTTAACTCATCAGATGTATAACTATTAGCGCCAAGGTATGCGGTTTTTTGTTTTGAGCGCTCCGCGATAGCGAGCAGATCACCTAAGTGGCTCAAGTAATGTTCAACATGGCAGTCTTCGGTTAGGTCCTCTTTTAAAGAAGCCAAAATATTTTTTTCTTTAGCACCTGAATATTCTTGGATGATTTCCTCAACGCGATTAGTCAATGGATACATCAAAGGTATTTTTGAACCGAAGCTTATTCCAGCCCCAAAAAGCCAATTTTGTCTGCTTTGCGAGCTTAAAAGCTGCTTCAAGTTTTCCAATCTATTGTTAAATTCTTCCATAAGTTTCTCTCAATATTTTCGCTATAGAATACTCAATTAGGTGCAGGTGTGAATCGCATTAACGCTCAAATCCAATTCTAGTTAGAATACTACCTTGTAGATTATACAAACCACTTGGTTTACCTATCCCGTTGTTTCCTATACTTGTTTCACTCTCAATTACACTATTAAGAAACCGAAATATTTTTTCTGAGGGTTTTTCTTCACCTTCACATTGCGCTAACTCAATTAGAGCATCGTCTTTAAATTTCTTTGCGCCAATTACTGCTAGTTCATTTTGATTAACTCTGGTTATCTCAACTTTAGCTCCTAACTCTTGGTCTGGAACAATTTCATATTGATATAAATGATACTCTCGGGTTTGAGGACATTGCACACCTAAAATAAACTCTGCCTGATAAGCAGTAAACAACCGGCTCATAGAGCAATGCTCTCTAGCTTTGTTTAATACTGCTTCAATAGAATGGCAGATTACTTGAGATACATACTCGGCGGTCAAAATTGTGTCTAAGTGACTATCTAAAAACATAGAGTCGTCATAATCAGTTTGTCTTAGGTGCTTATTAGTTTCACAAGACATCACTATTTGATAACTATCATTGTAATAAGTAGGAAATAGCTCTGTTAAATGGTTCTTCATTGAATTAATCAGATGCTGAGCAACTAAAGAGCTTCCAGCAAACGCAACACTACAAGCACCTTGATAACTATTGCCTGAGTAACCATTAAACCACTCACCACAAAAATTTAATCCTTTAACACGAATTGGAATCTCAATTACTTTTTTAAAGCCTTTAACTAAGACATGGTTGTTCTGTGTGATATGGGAGTCTGATGCAAAATAAATCCCTTCTTCAAATCCTCCTGAACTATGACCAGCAAGTACAAGTGTCATTTAAACTCCTTTGGCTGCTAACATCTTTATTAGCGGACACTTTCCCTATTTTGCGCGAAAACGTCCTTATTTCATGAGCTTCTATTAATAGCAAATAGTGTAAGTTATTGCCACCTATAAATATTAAGCCTAGTAAAGGTTATTTTAAAAGTGATAGTTTTCTCTGAGGATTACTGAGCTAACTATAGCTCCCCCTGAATGACCGCTATTCGCTTATAACCGCCTTACTACATCTTTAGTGCAGAACATGGCTTTAAGGGCACTCTTAATATGTACTATAATAAAAACCGCTATCCGTACTATATTAAGTTCAAAAAAAGATACTGGATTAACGTATTAGCCACACTTAAATTTCAACACCTATGAGAAAAACATAAATTAGATAAAAACCACCTCCTCTGTAGCCCTTGCTAAATTAACTATGTCACTACACACATGGCCCACTATTTCAGCTCTGTGAAAAACCATTCCAAAACCGAATGAGAAAGCACATAAATACAAACCAATACCGATAAAAGTGGCGGTATAAAAACGTGTGATGAGTACTGTATAAATTTTCTTGTGGTTAGCTGGCGGTTAGCTTAGTATAAAATTCACATTTTGAATTATTATGTTGTATCAAAACATGGAATTTGTACGTCCTTTAGAGCCTATTTTAATCATTGATGATGTAAAAGAAAGTTATGATGAACTTAATACTATTTTAACTAATCAAGGCTTTGAAAATATATTTGAATGTTGTGATGTATCGCAAGTTAAATCTACAATCCACAGTAAATTACCAAAAGTTATTTTTTTAGATATCGATCTGCCTAGTACGCATTGTGATGAAATAATTGCGTATGTTAATGAACATTTCCCAACGGTTTTCATTGTAATGTGCAGTGGACATAATAGTTTAGAAGTGGTGCAAAATAGTTGGGAGATTGTTGCAAAAGAGTTTTTAGAAAAACCTTTTAATGCAAAAAAAGTAGATACTGTTATGAAGCGTTTAGAACTGACTTAAGGATTACAATGCACAGCGTAGTAAATAAAATTATAACTGATATATCTCGCGTCATTCTCGATAAAGAACATGAAATAAAACTATCGCTTACCTGTATTTTTAGTAAGGGACATTTACTGATTGAAGACTTACCCGGGATGGGTAAAACAACCCTTTCCCACACGTTATCATTGGTATTGGGCTTAAATTATAAACGGGTACAATTTACCAGTGATCTACTGCCGAGTGATATTTTAGGCACTAATATTTTTAATGCAAAAGATCATACGTTTACTTTTCATAAAGGGCCTGTGTTTACACAAGTATTATTGGCCGATGAAATTAACCGAGCCGGACCAAAAACACAAAGTGCGTTATTAGAAGCAATGGAAGAAAAACAAGTGACTGTAGATGGTCACAAGTATTCGCTACCCACCCCCTTTTTTGTTATTGCAACTCAAAACCCTTTAAATCAGTCTGGCACATTTGCATTACCAGAGTCACAGCTTGATCGCTTTTTTATGCGTATAAGTTTAGGTTATCCCAGCAAAGAAGCTGAAAAAAAGCTAATTATGGGAACGGGCAAAACCGATGTATCCGACATCTCATGTCAAATTAATGCAGACGACTTAAGTTTAATACAACAAGAAATTGAACAAGTGATCTTAAGCGTGCCTGTTATTAACTATATTTTAGATTTAGTTAATGCCACTCGAAAAGAAACCATATTTGCGACGCCTTTGTCTCCTCGTGCAAGCATTGCATTAACCAAAGCAGCAAAAGCGTGGGCTTATATTGAGGGGCGTAATTACGTTACACCAAATGACGTACAAATTGTATTTCCGTACGTTAGTGAACATCGCTTAGGTTTACATAATAAAGCAGATAAAATTCAATTAACTAATTTGATTAGTACTGTTGCAGTTCCGGTATAATCTAAATGCAAAAACAGCGCGCGTCTATTTTTAACAATATCAAAGTCACTTTGCAAAATAAGTTACTCAAACAAAAACATAAAAAACGCACTATTACCTTGTCTCATAACAACATTTATATTTTGCCGTCTGTGTTAGGTGCCTTTTTTTTCCTGGTCGCTCTGCTAAATTTTATTATGGCTGTTAATTATCAAAATAATTTAATTTTAGTAATGGCCTATTTAATGTTTATCGTTTTACTCATTTCACTTTTAGCCGGCTATAGCAATATTAAAGGGTTAACGGTGTCGATGCTAAACACCATTCCGACTTACGCCGCACAATCACCTCACATGATATTTAATTTAACCACTGACTCAACTTGCCAAGGGGTGACGTTAAGTTATGCATATGACAAACGCTATAATAGCGACTGTGAAAACATTGACGAAAAAATAACAGAGCTTAATTTACCCCTGCCTTTTAAAAATCGCGGATTTTATAGTTTACCCAGAGTTAAAATAGCAAGTCACTTTCCATTTGGTTTAATTACGGCTTGGAGTTATATCGATACACAAGAGTGCGTTGCTATTTACCCTAAAAAAATTAATCCCTTTAATAATGAATTAAACACGATGCAGGCAAGTGAAAATACTGATTTTAAAAATCAGCTTTTAGGCTCAGATGATTTTAATCAACTTATAAAGCATTCACCTGAAATGGGTCTACAAAGAATTTCTTGGCGTCATTATGCAAAAACGCAAAGCTTAATGGCAAAGCAATTTATTGATAATGAATCGATACACACGGTATTTGATTTTAACCAAATGCAAGGCTCCAGCGAACAACGCTTAAGTAAGTTATGTTTTTTAATTAACGATGCATATGAAAGCAATATAAACTTTACGCTAAAGTTAGGAGTTAAAGCAGTTTGTGTAGATACACGTTTAGATGAAAAATCACGTTTTTTAACCATGCTTAGTCAGTTTGAAGAGAATGTATGAGCGAATTAAATAATCATTCACTTATAAATATAACTCTTAGCAGTATAAATATGTGTTTGATCTTATTATTACTGAGTTTTTTCTCTCCATTATTTATAATTATTTTAGCGTTATTAGGTGCTTGGAATATTTACTTATCAATTGTAAATAACGCAAAGCCTAAAACACGAAAGTTAAACATACTTGCCGCTATTTCATTAGTTGTTATGTTTTATAGTGTTGGCTTTAAAGATACCGTTAATTTATTTGTAGCAATGTTAATAATGGGAACTATTTTTAAATTACTCCAAGCGCACACTAAGAAAAACTATCAAACGGTGACGACATTAAACTTCTTTTGTTTATCAGCTATTTACTTATTCGATCAAGGAATTATCACTACCGTGATAGTGAGCCTGTTATTTGTTTTAAACTTTGCCGTACTGGCTTTAATTGACTCTACTCATAAATTTAAAAAAGCATTTTTGGGTAGTATTAAAATGGTTTTATTTGGATTACCCATTGCGATATTTTTACTGCTATTTTTACCAAAACTCCCCGCGTTTTGGCAATTACCGAGTCCTAAAGTAGCTAAAACTGGACTTAATGAACAAATAAACCCTTTTGATATTGCGAAGCTTTCAAACTCTGATGAACTTGTTTTTAGAGCTAAATTTAATAAGCCAAAGCCTTCAACGCATCCACTCTATTGGCGAGCACTTATTCACGACCAATTTGTGAATAATACATGGCAAACTTCAAAATATTCTCGGCCCTACCAAGTTAATAATATTAAAAAGCGGTTAACTGCTGAAAGTGACTATTCAATTATTGTCGAACCTAATGCAAATATGTGGTTATACGGATTAAATTATTCATCGAGTGAACATAAAAATGTTAAAAGTACTTTTGAAGGCACTTTAATTAAGAGAAAACCGCAAAGTGCCAAGTTTCAATACTCAGTGAGTAGCGCCGCGCTAAATACAGATACACTTTCAAAGGAACAGGTTAAACGCTATTTATCGATAAGTAATACTTACAATTCACAAACTCAAGCTTTAGCCCATAAGTTAAGAAATAGTGTGGGTTCAGATGCCGAATTTGTATCTGCGCTACAATTATATTTTAAAGATCAGCTTTTTAGTTACACACTCACTCCCCCGCCTTTAACGGGTGAAAATACCATTGATCAATTTATGTTTGATTCAAAACGTGGGTTTTGTGGACATTATGCAAGTGCCGCGGCATTTATGTTTAGAACAGCTGGGATCCCTGCTCGCGTAGTAAGTGGATATTTAGGAGGAGAATATAATAGTAGTGATAATTATTATTCTATTAGACAATACGACGCTCATGCTTGGGTTGAAATATATCTAACTGGAACCGGTTGGCAAATATTTGATGCAACAAGTACTGTTGCGCCAATGCGTTTAAATGGTTCACTTTCGCAATTACAACAAATTAGTGATGAGTTTAAATCAAACCTAGATTTTGGTTTAGTGAGTTTAAGTGACTTTGCTGTCATTAATTACATTAGAATAAAGCTAGAAAATTTAGATTATAAGTGGAGCAGCTGGGTTGTTGGCTTTGATAAACAAAAACAACGCGATTTTTTAAAGCGACTATTTGGCGAGAAAAATATTTGGTTGGTTCCTTTATTTTGCGTTGGTGTATTATGCGTAATCATTGGTATTTATTTTGTTTATCTTAATTTTCCTGTCAAAAAAGAGAAAGCCATAGGAATTGTTAAAGAGTATGAAACGCTTGTGAAAATAATGGCTAAGAAAAACATTATTTCACCTGAACATTATTCCCCGCAGCAAAAGTTAAGCTATTTTGCGCAGCAGCGCCCTGGTAACAAGCCTTATTTTGAACAATTTAATGATTTATTTGTACAAATTCGTTATCAACAACAGGCATATACAAAACAACGAAAAAATCAGGCTATTAATCTGATAAACTTAATAAAAAACAGTAAATAGAGAAATATATGAATGCAGTAATATTAGGCGTTTTACTAATGTTAGTTTTAACATTAGTAAGAGTTAACGTCATTGTAGCGATGACAATTAGTGCTTTAATTGCCGGATTAACGGCTGGTTTAGGTTTAAAAGAAAGCCTAGATGCATTTAACTCCGGTTTATCCTCTGGCGCTGAAATCGCGTTAAGTTATGCCATGCTAGGCGCATTTGCTGTGGCAATTTCAAAATCAGGCTTAACTCGAATTTTAGCCAGTAAATTATTGCTAAAAGTAAACAACACCAATACTAACAATGAAACATTAATTAGTTATTTCATATTGTTTATCATATTAATGTGTGCAATTGCTTCACAAAACTTAATACCGGTACACATTGCTTTTATACCGATATTAATCCCTCCATTGCTTATCATATTTAATAAACTTAAATTAAATAGACGCGCAATAGCCTGTATTCTTACCTTTGGTTTAGCCACATCGTACATGGTATTGCCTTATGGTTTTGGTGGCATTTACCTGTATTCTATTTTACATAAAAACTTAATCGATAATGGACTGGCTATTGTGAATAATCAGGTCCCGCTTGCAATGATAATACCGGCTATCGGGATGTTTATTGGATTATTAATCGCTGTTTTTATTAGCTATAGAAAACCACGTACTTACAACAAAAGCGAATTAACAATTAATGAAGAAACAAAACCAATAGATAACCCTAAAAAAGTTATATTGGTTGGTGTTTTAGCCGTTGCTGCATCGTTATTTGCACAAAACATAAGTGGCTCTATGATCCTTGGCGGTTTAGTTGGCGTTGTAATTTTTACTATTTTTGGTGTAGTAAAGTGGGAAGAAAATGGCGACGTGTTTTCTAAGGGCGTTGCTATGATGGCTATGATTGGTTTCATCATGATTTCAGCACAAGGTTTTGCTGCGGTAATGCAAGCAACTGGGCATGTAGACTCTTTAGTTCATAGTGCAGCAGAGATATTTATGGGTAATAAACCCCTTGCAGCAGCTGTAATTTTACTCGTTGGTTTAATGATCACAATGGGCATAGGTAGTTCATTTTCAACAGTACCTATTATTGCCACGTTATTTGTCCCACTATGTTTAGAACTCGGTTTTTCAGTAATGGCTACGGCAGCGCTAGTCGGTACTGCTGGAGCATTAGGTGATGCAGGCTCCCCTGCTTCTGATTCAACATTAGGCCCAACTTCGGGTTTAAATGCTGATGCACAGCATGATCATATTTGGGATTCGGTTGTCCCTACCTTTATACACTTTAATATTCCATTACTTATATTCGGTTGGATAGCAGCAATGGTTTTATAGTAACCATTGGACGCTAAGATTAATTTATAGCTACAAAACTGTATGATGTGTTCTTTTCAAAGATATAAGCTATGATAAACCATAGCTTATATTTCTATTCAAATCCGTTTAAAATTTCTTCACAAATAATAGGGATTGGTTTTTGTTTTTCATCAACAGCAACAAAAGTAAAACCGCCAGTTATTGCCATTCTTTTTTCATCATTATGCATTGTTTCTAAAAGTACTTTTACTTCTACTTTTAAACTTGTATTACCAACATGTATCACTTTGGCAATTAGCTCAGCAAAGCATCCTGATGGTATCGCTTCTTTAAACTCAACCCTTTCTGATAAGATTGTAACCAAAGGTTTTCTACAAAATCGTGTTGCTGCAATAAATGCCACTTCGTCCATCCAAGCCAAGGCATCACCACCAAATAAGGTGTTATGATGATTAGTCCGACCAGGAAAAATAGCTTTAGTGACATGAGTTATTGAGCTTTCAATCCGCTGTGCAATTATGGCGGCTTTATTATTATTATTCATAACGCCTACTTGTTACTTGCTAATTTATCCTGCATTAATAACGCAGGATCTAAACGTTCGCCATGCCAGTTAAAACGCCAATCTAAGTGAGGGCCAGTTACCCTACCAGTTGCCCCTATTTCAGCAATTTTATGACCTTGCTTAATTTCATCGCCAACTTTTACATCAAGCTTACTAAGATGAATATAAGTAGACGTCACACCGTGACCATGATCAATAATTAAGGTGCCGCCAGAGTAATATAAATCACTTTGAGCAAATACCACCGTGCCGCTAAGCGGTGCATGTACAGGTGAGCCGGTTTTATTCGCTATATCTAAGCCAAAATGAGGGCGTCTAGGTTCACCATTAAAGTAACGCTGGCTGCCATAAATTCCCGAAATCCGACCTTTCGCTGGCTTTAAAACAGGATCTAAGAAAAACAATAAATCAGAGTTGATTTCTCGTGCTTTTCTTACGGCTTTTGCCTCAGCGCTAATCCTTTGTGATACAGATTTAGGGGGTGAAACATATTTTTGAGCTACACCGGTAATTTTATCTATTTTATAATCACGTTTTGTAATCATTAGTTCTTGATGGTGAGTCATATTGTCATTATCGACCCATGATAACGTATGCTTAGTTTTAGCATCTCTGCCAAAACCAAATACAAAAACGCCATCATTTGACAGCTTTAAGTTTTTATCATTTAAACTGACCGATTTAACATTCTCTAGCTTTGCGGTCACTAATCCACCTTGAGTTAAGTGCCCTTTTAATTCTAATGCATTAACTTGTAATGACGTTAATAAAAACACCGCACTCATAACTAATGACTTATGCATAACTAATTGCTCCTTTGCCAACACCTTCATATGCCGTAACTTTAACTTTTTTATCAGGGTAACTCATTTTAACTTGAGAAGATAAATAATCAGCAATACATTCAACCGTCGTGTCTATTGGCAATATGTCACATCGTTGCTCACTAATTGCCATTTCAAAATAACCTTGAGCTGATGTATAAGCAAAACATACATCGCCGGTTTTTGCTTTAATATGAACTAATTCATTGCTTTGTATTTTATCTTCAGCGGTTGCTAAATAAATATCCTGCCATTTTAATGACCATTCCTTTTGTAATCTCGGCATACTAATACCATCTAAACTAATGCCGATTTGTGAACGATGCCCATGGATTATTCGCTGACAATTTCCATCATGTTTTTTTAAACCGTGGCTATAGTGATAATAAAAGCTTTTACTGTGCTCTGGTTGTAAATCAATATCAATTTTTTCTATATTTGTTGGTAATTGGGGTAATATCGTCGCAATTAAAAATTGTTTAACCGACTCAATCGACACTTCATCAGCATCTATAAAGCAATAAGCTTGATTTGGTGCACTCATTGCTAAATGATAATTCTCACCGTAATTACAATCTAAAGTTGTATGGTGCTCAAATTTTTCAATTTTAGTATTTTCTAAATTTGGAACGGCTAATCGATGATCAATGCAGTTATCTATAATGCCTTTGATTTGTTTTTTTACGAGGCCAAAATCTAAAACCATTGATTCGTCGTTTAGTTTTCCATGTAATGTTAAATCAACTAGCCAGCTTTCTCCTACTGCGCCACGTTTACTACATAAAAAAGAAAAATCTATCACTGTGAGTGAATCAACAAAAAGGATCATAAACTACCTTTACACTGGTTATAAGTCAGATGGAATTATAAAGCCTTATGATGTTAATTGCCCGATTTTATAGCTTAAAATCAAGTTGCTTAAGTTAAGTGGACAAAAAACAGGCAGGTCATTCATATTTTTAACTGTTCAGAGTTGTTTGGCTTACAAGTGTACGCTAAAGTAACTCATAATTTATAAGTAAAGATAAGTATTATGGAACCTAAAAATAGCTATACAAAAGAAGAACTCGTTTTATGTGGTCAAGGTGAAATGTTCGGCGAAGGTAACTGCCGATTACCTAGTGATAACATGTTAATGATGGACCGTATAATAAAAATAAATGATGATGGCGGAACCCATGGTAAAGGTGAAATCATTGCTGAGCTAGATATTGACCCGAGTCTTTGGTTTTTTGATTGTCACTTTAAAGGTGACCCTGTAATGCCAGGTTGTTTAGGGCTTGATGCTATGTGGCAATTAGTTGGATTTTTCTTAGGTTGGTCTGGTGGTCCTGGTTTAGGCCGCGCACTAGGTGTGGGCGAAGTTAAATTCACAGGACAAGTATTACCAACGGCAAAAAAAGTGACTTATCGTTTAGATATGAAACGCGTTATTAAACGTAAATTATTTATGGGTATGGCTGATGGTACTGTCGAAGTAGATGGCCGTGTTATCTATGAAGCGAAAGATTTAAAAGTTGGTTTATTCCAAGACACCAGTGCTTTTTAAAAAGCATTACGTAAAAAGGCCTTTAAGGCCTTTTTAACTACAAATTTATATCATGTTTTATATAAGTTTCGAGAATCAATTGCTTCACGCCAGCCACCTAACCATTGCGATTTTGGATCGGTTTGTTGATAAGGGCATATTTCTTTAGAACGTCCGGCTAAACCCGCTTTAAAACCTTGAGAATGAGCTCTTTCTAAACGATCTCTTTTCTGTCTTTTCATCAGTAATATCCTCAACTTTCATTTTATATTCGTAGAAAATTTTAACTTCAACTAATAAATAGTTAAAAAATAGATATATGCCAATTAAAAAAATAATTAAATAATTTGACAATAACTAAACAATTGAATGCCAATAATTATTTTAAAATAATAGATCTATTTTATTAACTACCTAATTTACGACATACACGTGTATTTAAAGTTCAGCCAGTGTATTTTAAAAATATAACTTTTTTCACTTGATTAATTAAAGACAATCGGTCTAATATAAATTAATGCTTAAAAATACATCAACTAAAGTACGTCGTGGCAGACCACCAAAAATAGCCCGAGATAACGCTGACACCAAGGCGTTACTCATCCGTACGGGTTTAGAAATATTAACCGAATATGGATTTAGTGCGACAGGCTTAGATACAATTTTAAAACAAGCTAAGGTACCCAAGGGTTCTTTTTATCATTACTTTAAAAGTAAACATCTATTTGGTTTAGCCTTAGTGCAAGCTTACGATGAGTACTTTATTGCAAAGTTAAAAAGTTCTTTACAACAATACGATGTTCCCCCTCTTGAACGCATCGTTAATTTTACCCAAAGCGCTGTGCTTGGCATGCAAAAGTATAACTTTAGACGCGGTTGTTTAGTTGGAAATTTAAACCAAGAATTAAACCACCTAGACGATGAATTGACACAACGTTTAGCCCAAAGTTATAAATCGTGGCAACAATTACTAAAAGCGTGTTTAGATGAAGCAAAACAACAACACACTATTGCCAGCTCAGTCGATACTGATTTAATGAGTGAGTATTTTTGGATTGGATGGGAAGGTGCAGTCATGCGCGCAAAGTTAACTAAGTCTCACAAACCTCTTACGTTATATACAGAAATGTTTTTACGTGCATTATTAACTTAATGTTTTTTTTAATTATTTAAAGACGATCGGTCTAAAAGGTATTTTATGAGTGAATCAATAAAAGCAGTTGTTATAAATAATGTAAATGATGAATATACCGCAGAATATAAAACGGTTGCGGTTAACGATCTCCCACAATTTGATGTCGCTATTGATGTAGCCTTTAGTACATTAAATTATAAAGATGGTTTGGCAATTACAGGCCAAGGTCCTGTAGTAAGAGAATTTCCGATGATCCCCGGTATTGATTTAGCCGGTGAAGTTATTAGTAGTGCTTCTAATGAATTTACAGCCGGGCAAAAGGTCATATTAAATGGTTATTCTGTTGGAGAAAAATATTGGGGGGGCCTTTCTCAACGCGCACATTTAAAGAGCGACTGGCTGATCCCCCTACCCGATTCTTTATCGCTTAAGCAAGTAATGCAAATTGGTACCGCTGGCTATACCGCCATGTTAAGTATTATTGCATTAGAAAAACACGGTATTAAACCTGATAGTGGCGAAATATTAGTGACAGGTGCCAATGGCGGTGTTGGAAGTTTTGCTATTTATTTACTCAACCAGCTTGGCTATGATGTTGTTGCATCTACTGGTCGATTAGAACAATCAGATTACCTTAAATATTTAGGTACTAAAACTGTAATTTCGCGTACAGATTTATCAACCCCTGGCAAACCACTACAAAAAGAACGTTACGGTGGTGCAATCGATTGTGTTGGCAGTCATACCCTTGCCAATGTTTGTGCTTCATTAAAGTATGCTGGTGCAGTGAGTGCGTGTGGCTTAGCGCAAGGAATGGAATTACCCGCTTCAGTAGCCCCATTTATTTTACGTGGTATTACATTAATTGGTATTGATAGTGTAATGCGCCCTAAAGCAGACAGAATCGAAGCGTGGAGTCGTTTAGCGCAATTGGTTAGCAGTGATTATTTAGATGAGATCTCAACTGAAATAAAGTTAGCTGATACGATTGAACACGCAAATCGACTTATGAAAGGTGATGTGCGCGGTCGTATTGTTGTTAATTGTAATATCAATGGCTAATTGTTTTGAGTTTTACTATCTAACTCCTGTTAATAAATTTATAATACTCAGGTATTTATTATCAGGAGACAAGTAATGAGCAACCAAGAAATATATGGCAACAACCCTCTTCAAGGTGTAAAGCTAGAACAAGTAGTCGAACAACTCGTTGAGCAATATGGTTGGGAGTTATTATATGCTTATTTACAAATAAACTGTTTTAATAAAAATCCTGATATAAAGTCAACGGTAAAATTTTTACGTAAAACACAGTGGGCTCAAGATAAAGTAGAAAACTTTTATTTGTATCGCTTAAAAAACTTACCTAAACCAGATGATGTTCAGTATGAATTACCACCCCGTGACCGTGTGATCCCAAGTGATCACAAACCGGGTGAACCCTGTGAGCTTAGTTTTAGTGATGCAAAACGAATACAAGCTAAAAAAGAGGCTAAAGACAGAGCGCGTACACGTAAACAACGTTCAAATCCAAGTAATCCTTGGGGTAATTAGCAAATTAAAAATAAAAAAGCCAGCTTCTTTAAGCTGGCTTTTTTATTATCAAACAGTCATTAAAATCAATGCAATGCAGCAGTAAACGGAATGCTTGCACAAATTTCGGCCTCAGCGACAAGAAGCTCTTCTAAGCGAATATCAACCTCTTCTTTATCAAAATATTCGTATGCGAGTTCAACAAATAAGTTTTTATGTTTTTCTTCAGATTTAGCTATCGCCACATAAAAATCTTTATCTCTGCCCTCAGGTAACGCTTGTGCTACTAAAGAAAAACGTTCATGTCCACGTGCCTCAATCACACCACCAACGAGTAAACGATCCATTAAAAAGCCATCTTTACCGTGGCGAAACAATGCACGTATTTTTTTAATATAAGGGTCTTTTTTATCATCTCCTAACGTCGTATCTCGCTCGGTTAGTAACTTTAAAACTTGTTTAAAGTGAATTAACTCTTCTAGAGCTAAGTCTGTCATTGCTTTTACTAATTTAGGTTTATCGGGGTAATGCGACAACATTGAGATTGCCATACCCGATGCTTTTTTTTCTGCAGCAGCATGATCTTGTAAAAACGTATTAAAGTCGGCCATGACAGCGTCAGTCCATTCAAAAGGCGTGTTGTATTTTAATTCAAACATGATTATACCCTAAAAAAATTTGCCGCATTTTAGCGTAAAACACCATAAAAATCTTGTTTAGTCGTTAAGAATTAAGCTATTTAAATTGTATCTGGATAGATATGCTTATCTATTTTGCCTTTAGCTGTGGAGTCTATTTTAAATTCATGCTTAATCGAATTCCATGCCGTTACTTTTCCACCAGCATTTAACAACTGAAAATCATTGCTTAGAGTTTGCTCTACGTTTAAAAACTGGCAAAAATCACGGTAACTTTTATCATTAGCAATATCGATAAATAAAATGTCATCGGGTCTGTTTATAAAGTACGCTTTTACATTTGATATATGCTTTTTATAACAATCAGTTAAATAATCATCACTATTAATATTAGAGAGGGTTAAGTTATCAAACGTATTTAAAAAACAGCGTTTTATATGAATATTGAATCCGCCATCAGAGCGGGTTAAGTTAGTGTGCATTCGTAACAATAGCTGCCTTATAGAAGGAAGCCATTTAGATAAATCACGCTCTAGGTAGATAAATTTTGAATGTGGATACAGGGTATCTAAATAGATAAAATCGTTGAAAATAGGTGTGTCTGCTAGGGCTTGAGCCTGAGCAAAACATTTTTCAGTATAAGCGGTATGTGCTGTAAATATATTGAGGTTTAATAAAGCATTGCAAACACTTGTTGTGCCGGTACGTGGTAGTCCGATTACAAATATTTTATTGTCTTGATTCATTTAATATAACTTTAGTAATTAATTGATATAACAGAATTTACAAAGTATCAGAAGCAATTAACCACTGATACTCTTATATTATTGTATAAAACTTGAAACTAATAAAATCCCAGCACTTATCGCAAGTGTTGCAAATGTAGATAGCATACCGACCACTCTTAGCTGAAAAGTCCCCTGTTGAATGGCTGTTAAATGGCAAATTCGACCAATGACAAACAATACACCTAATGCATGAATGTAGTAGCTACTTGTGCCTTGATATTCAACTAAAAAAATGAGGATTAAAGCAAAAGGAACGTACTCAATAAAATTACCATGGGCACGAGTGGCACGCAGTAGGTTTTCATTGTTATCAGTACCTAATGATATTTGGTTTGCTTTACGAACTTTAACAACATTAATACTTAAGTATACGTAGATAAATGCAAGTAATGCAGCATAAAATGAAATAATCAAAACATAATTCCTTAAATTAATTTTTACTTATATTAGCATAGTAATCGCAATAACTAAGTAAAACAGTAAGCCTTATATTTATGTTATTGTTAGCAATATACATATATGAATGTTAAAACTATTGCAAAAAAGGCCTCAAATGTTTGTACCTAGAAAAGTAGCCGATCGATACAGAGAAATCATAAACAGTATTGGTTTCTATCCATCGATGATATCCGTTTTATTTTTAGCCTTTGCCCTTTTTACAATGTCTATTGAATACCTTGATATCATTAAATCACTAAAGTCTGAAATAGCCGTACTTTTAGTCGATAGCGCTGAAAACGCACGAACCATTTTAAGTACGCTTGCTGGTAGCATCATTTCGTTAACTGTATTTAGCTTTTCAATGGTGATGGTGGTTTTAAACTCAGCAAGTGCAAGTTTATCACCCCGTGTTGTACCTGGCTTAATCACCAGAAAGTCACACCAACTGGTTTTAGGCTTTTATTTAGGGAGTATTATTTATTCTATTATTATGTTGATAAACATTAATAAACTCAGTAATGATAGTAATGCAATTCCTTCTTTGGGTATTTTGTTTTCATTAAGCTTTGGCCTTATTTCATTAGGCTTATTTGTATTTTTTATCCACTCTATTTCTAAGGCCATTCAAGTAGATAACGTATTAAACGGATTGTTTAAGCAAACAAAAAGCGAAATCCGCTCAATACAACAAAAACAACAAGACACGCCTAATGAGCATTTTCCCGATTTTACACACTGGCATGCCGTAAATAGTATAACTGAAGGCTATTTTAAAGGTGTACATAGCGATAAATTGTGTGCCATTTTAGCAAAGCATGACTTAAAAATTTATATCGTCGTAAACCAAGGCTATTTTACGGTTAAAGGCTATCCATTTTTAAAGTGTGATAAAGATATCAGCAAAGATGAAGCATTGCTCAAATCAGTACTTGATTGCTTTATTTTTTATATTGAAGAATACATAAGCGATCATTATCGATATGGCTTAACACAAATATCAGAAATAGCGGTTAAAGCCATGAGTCCGGGAATAAACGATCCTGGTACGGCGGTAAAAGCTATCGACATGCTCAGTATTATATTAATAGAAAGGTTGTCGATAAGTGATATTAATTACTCATATAAACACAGCGATAAATCCCCACTTTTGTATATTCACGAAACCAGTTTTTCTGAATTACTGCACGATAACTTTACCCCATTACGTAATTATGCAAAATCAGATGCCTATGTGATGACCAATGTATTAGAGGCATTTAAAAACATTTTATTTATTGCCCATGAGAATTTAGCCGCAAGAAATAGCTTATTTAATTATTTAAATGCGATAGTTGATGATATTAATGAAAATGTGACAAACCAATACGACCGAATTGAAATTAACAATATGCTAAAATCAATTGCCCGAATAAGTGAGCAACAAGGAAACTTATTAGTTGCTCGGTTTAATAAACATTAACAGGGCTTTGAGATGCTCTGTAAAGCGCATTGAATGAGTAGTAATGATTATTTTAAAATATTACAGCACTAAAAAAACAAGCCGAAGCTTGTTTTTTTAGTTTGTGTTGTTAGTTTGTATTGTTAAATACTACAACGTTTATAATTTCGGTACTCTGGTAACCAATAATTTTTATCGATGGCTTTTCTTAAACCTTCATCCGAAATTTCCAGTGCAACTCCCTGCTCTATCGCTTTTTTCGCCACTGCAAATGCGATTTGCTTACTTAAGCTTTCTATTTCAGTTAAAGCCGGTAATAAACTACCGTTACCAGTATTCGCTCTTGGAGAGCTTTGAGCTAACATTTCACTCGATACACTTAACATTTCATCGGTAATACGTTTAGCTTTAGCTGCGATAACACCTAAGCCAATACCCGGAAAAATATAACTATTGTTACATTGCGGGATTAAATACTCTTGCTCATTGTATTTAACAGTACCAAAAGGGCTACCGGTGGCAACGATCGCTTTCCCATCGGTCCATTTAATAACATCTTCTGGATGGGCTTCAACTTGCTTTGAAGGATTACTTAACGGAAAAATAATCGGTTGTTCACAGTTGGTGTGCATTGCTCTAATAACTTGCTCGGTGAACAAACCAGGTTGACCTGATACACCAATTAGAATATCTGGTTTTGCACAGTGCATCACATCTAATAAAGAGGCGTATTCACCGCTGTATTGCCATTGTTCTAAATTTGTATTGGATTGCGTCAGCGCTTGTTGAAAATCACGTAATCCTTGCATGCCCTCAGTTAACAAACCAAATCTATCAACCATAAACACTTGGCTACGCGCTTGAGCATCATCAATGCCTTCACTTACCATTTGGCTAATAATTTGTTCTGCTATACCACAGCCGGCTGAGCCTGCTCCGACAAAAACCACTTTTTGATCGCTCAATTTTGCATTTTTAACACGACATGCTGCCAATAAAGAACCTACAGTTACTGCTGCAGTACCTTGTATATCATCGTTAAAGCTACAAATTTCGTTACGGTAGCGTTTTAGTAATGGCATTGCATTAGGTTGTGCAAAATCTTCAAATTGTAGTAATACACTTGGCCATCTGCGTTTAACCGCTTTAATAAATAACTCTAAAAACTCGTCATACTCATCTTGTGCTATACGCTTATGACGCGCCCCCATATACATAGGATCGTTTAAAAGCTTTTCGTTATTTGTTCCGACATCGAGCATAATAGGCAATGTATAAGCAGGGCTAATACCACCACAGGCGGTATATAAAGATAATTTACCGATTGGAATACCCATTCCACCAATGCCCTGATCGCCTAACCCTAAAATACGTTCACCATCAGTGACAACAATGACTTTTACTTTACCCTTTGTCGCATTTCGTAAAATATCGTCTATTTGATAGCGTTCATCATACGAAATAAATAAACCACGCGCGCTGCGATAAATATCAGAGAATTTTTCACACGCATCACCCACTGTTGGGGTATAAATAATAGGCATCATTTCTTCAATATGATCTCGTACTAAACGATAAAATAATGTTTCGTTATTATCTTGAATTGCACGCAAATAAATATGTTTATTTAAATTATCACTAAAGCTTGAGTACTGTTGGTAACAACGCTCAACTTGCTCTTCAATGGTTTCATATCGCGGAGGTAATAACCCAGCTAAATTAAAGTTTTCACGTTCATTTTTAGTAAACGCACTGCCTTTATTTAAAAGCGGAGTTTCAATTAAACCCGGACCTGAATAAGGAATATAAAGATAATTAGGATCTGTTTTAGTTGTCATGTTTCCAAGCTTAGTATGCTGTCGGTAAATATAATGAAATTAATGCAATTATTTGCAAAAACATCATGAATTAAATCAATATAAATTAAAAATAAGCATAACATATAACTTTCACGTTATGCTTATATAAAAATTAGAATTTTATACTGGTAGGCTGAGTTAATTCAGAGATAGCAACCCCTTCTCTTCGAGGATCTGCTCCACCAACTAGCATATTATCTTTAACTTCAACGGCATGTAATCCAGAGTTTAAGTCTATCAATCTAACTTTGTGTCCGCGTTTAGTTAATTTACTCGCGATAGCAGAAAGTTCAGTCCCCTTTTCAAGACTTGTATAGTCATTTCTATTGGTCACTCTAGGTAAATTAATGGCCTCCTGCGCGGATAAATCCCAATCAAGAACACCTATAACAACTTGTGCTACATAATCGATAATACGGCTGCCACCTGGCGAGCCCACCACTAAACGTAAGCTACCATCACCATTGAATACCATCACTGGCGACATAGAACTACGCGGTCGCTTACCTGACTCAACTCGGTTAGCAACTAACTTGCCGTTTTTGCGTGGTGAAAGTGAAAAGTCAGTTAATTGGTTATTTAAAATATAGCCATTAACCATCACCGTAGAACCAAAGGCCATCTCGATAGAACTGGTCATTGATACCGCATTACCAAATGAATCAATAATAGAAACATGCGAGGTAGATGGAAGTTCATAAGAATCATCCGGTGCGTAACTTAAGTACTTACGAGGTTCACCTGGAGTCGCTACTTTATCAACTTCGGTTATTAGTTTTGCACGTTTACTAATATATTGTTTATCGAGTAACTCTTGAGTAGGCACATCGGTAAAGTCAGGATCCCCCATGTATACATTTCTATCAGCAAAAGCAATACGAGAAGCTTGGGTGAAATAATGTATGGCTTGTTCAGAATTAGGTTTTATCGCTGACATGTTTTTATTTTCAAGCAAGCCTAATATTTGTAACACGGCGACTCCGCCACTACTTGGTGGCGCCATAGAGCACACTTTATAACTGTGATAGCTAATACAAACGGCATCACGCTCTTTGCTTTTAAAATTAACCAAATCTAATTTAGATAACGTACCGGGGGCAATAGGTGAATTTTGCACTGCATCAACTAATTTGTCAGCATTACTTCCTTTGTAAAACGCATCAACACCCTGTTTTGCAATAGATTTATATAAATCTGCAAGCGGTTGATTTTTTTTAACCGTACCCGCTTCTATTAATTTACCATCGGGATAAAAGTACTCATGTATTACAGGCATTTTTAAAACACCGGGATTTAATTCTCTCGCTAACAAGCCATGTAAGCGCTCAGAAACTATAAATCCTTTTTCTGAGAGTTCGATTGCCGGTTTAAATAAAGCACTCCAAGGAAGTTTACCATATTGCTTATGTGCTTTAGCAAACGCATGTAAAATCCCAGGTACCCCGACAGAACGCCCGCCAACAACCGCTTCAATCCACTTAACAGCTTTACCATGTTGATTTAAAAATAAATTCTCATCAGCACCTGAAGGGGCTGTCTCCCTGCCATCAAAACTTGTTATTTTATCGTTGTCTTTATTGTAATAAAGCATAAAAGTCCCACCACCAATGCCAGATGATTGGGGCTCGACTAACGTAAGGACTAATTGAGTGGCTATTGCTGCATCAATCGCACTCCCTCCTTGTTGTAGAATATCTCGACCGGCTTTTGATGCATAAGGATTGGCTGAGGCAACCATATATTTTTGCCCCAAAACGGCTTTTTTATCGATATAATTAATACCCGCTTCTGGCTCTCGTGTTTCAATAGGTTTTGACTTAGCTAAAGCAGGGAAAGATGATAGTAAGCTTATAATAATCAGTGAAGTTAATTTTAATTGCATATATAAATCGCTAAAAGAAAAAGACGTAATTGCATATTAAAATTAAACGGGCACAATATGCAAAAATAAAATACAAAAAAGAACATAAATGTTTAATTTACCATTGCAATATCGATATTCATGTCCTCCTTTAACGCTTTTACTGATTAGCTTTGTATTTGCTGCATTTGATTTAAATAGTATTTTAGAGTTTAACCGTAACAATATAAATAATGGCGAACTTTGGCGTATTTTCACCAGTCAGTTTGTCCATGCAAATTGGATGCATTATTTTTTAAATAGTACCGGTGTGATTTTAATTTGGCTTTTGCATGGCGAGTACACCTCACCTAAGCGTTATTGCTTTAATATTACCAGCTTGGCTTTATGGTGTGGTTTAGGGGTTTATTGGTTATGCCCTGATATTTCTATTTATACCGGTCTTAGCGCACTCTTACATGGTGTTATAGTATGGGGAGCCATTAAAGATATACAGTTAGGGTTAAAATCGGGTATTTTATTATTTATTGGAATTTGGCTTAAAATTGCACATGAGCAAATAAATGGCCCAAGTTCAGACATTGCTAAAATGATTGACTCAACGGTAGCAATTGATGCTCATCTGATTGGTGCTGTGGGAGGGGTTGTTCTCGCTACACCGATATTAATAGCATTAATTAAAAAGTTAAACGCGAAAATTTAATCAAATTTACGCGTTTAATATCACGCTCAATAATACAAGTGCGTTAATCTAGGGGAGTGAATCCCCCCCTCTAGTTTCTATAGTGTTTCTTTAAACAACTTATAAATTCGGCGATATTCATCTAACCAACTCGATGGCTGTTTAAAACCATGTGGCTCAACGGGGAATATTGCTGTTTCAAAGTCGGTTTTTTCTAGTTCAATTAATCGTTGCACTAAACGTACAGAGTCTTGAAAAAACACATTATCATCCACCATAGGTGCATTTATTAATAAAGGCTTAGTTAAACCTTCTGCAAAATATATAGGTGAACTGCGCTCATAAGCAATGGGATCGACATCGGGTGTATTAAGTATGTTAGCCGTATAGCCCGTATTATAATGGGCCCAATCTGAAACCGGTCGTAGTGCTGCCCCAGATTGAAATAAATCAGGCGCGGTAAATAACGCCATAAACGTCATAAAACCACCATACGAGCCACCATAAGTGCCTACAGCATCTGTATCAACATTCGCATTATCACTTAACCACTTAACACCATCTACTAAATCTTGAGTTTCAGGAGTCCCCATTTGACGATAAATAGCCGTACGCCAATCGCGCCCATAGCCTTTAGATGCACGATAATCCATATCCATTACAATATAGCCTTCATCTGCTAATAAAGAATGAAACATAAATTCTCTAAAGTAAACTGACCACCCCATATGTGAGTTTTGCAAATACCCTGCACCATGATTAAAAATAACCGCTTTGCGATTTTTACCGGTTTCACCTTCTTTGTAATCGGCTGGGTAATACACTTTGGCGTAGATAGGTTGTTCTGTATGACTTGACGGCACGGCAATTATTTTAGGGATTGTCAGTTTTGTTGCTAAAAATTGTTCTGAAACAGTATGGGTTAACTGTTTTGCTGGCACATTAATGTCTGCTAAATCTTTAACGTATAACTCTTCAGGACGACTTATTTTAGAATGGGTAAGTAATAGCTTTTTGCCATCAGGGCTCAAGTTATAATCAGTCATACCATCAAGATTGGTTATTTGAACCGATTTTTTAGTTTGTAAATCAACTTTGTAAATTTCGTATAAGCCGGGGTGTTCAACATTCGCTTTATAATAGATTTCATTATTGTCACTTAAAGTTAAGCTTGAAACTTCATACATGCCTGAGGTTAAGGCAACCGCTTTGCCGTTTAATGATTTTTTATAAAGCTGACTATAACCTGTTTCTTCAGATAGATAATATAATGTGTCTGAATTATTTAACCAACCAAACTCATTGAATGAATAAGCAATCCACGCATCGTCATGTAGGCGATGTTGTGAAACCAGTTTATTATTCTTCACATCTACCGTTGCTAGCCAACGATCTTTGTTATCCCATGCCTCAAGCATGAGTGCCACTTGGCTTCCATCGCTATTGTATTTAATTAAAGGCTGTGACGAACTCCAATCCATAACTAAATTAATATCTCTTGGCGCTTTCTTTGATGTATATTTTTTACCTTCACGTTTATAGTTTTGTTCTTTTACCGAAGCTAAAACATCTTCATCAAAACCAGGTAAAGTATCTAATTTTAATGTCTGTTGCTCATTCGTCGTCAGATCAATATATATAAATTGTGAACCAGAGGATTTAGCATCTGCGATACGGCGTCTCACTTTTACAGGCTTTATAGTCGCATCGTCAGTAACATAATGCGGCATAATGTCAGTATCACTGCGCCACGATGATTTATCTTTAATAACCACGATTAATGAATCACCGCTAGGTGATAAAACCATTTCATCAATCGATTTATTAGCCCCTAAATAAAAAACCGATGAATTAATCGTTTGGTTTTTTTCTTTTAACTGCTTTTGTTGTGCTTGTCGGTCTAATTTGTTTTTATGCTGTAGAGCTATGTAGTCAATTAATTTATGTTGCTCTTTTGCAATGTAAGTAGAAGGTGCTTGTATACCTTTAGGTTTATCTGCAAGTTTTAAGCTCACTAAATCTCGGCTTAGCCCTGTATTAAGATCAACATAAACAATTGTACTTCCCGTACGATAAACAAGATTACCGTCGTTTAAAAACTGCGGTTTAAAAGCTTTAGCGGTACTTCGCGTTATTTGAGTAATTTTATTTTCAGCAATATTTTTTACAAAAACATTGCCCTGAAAAGTATATGCTTGTAATTGTTTGTTATTCGAATAAACGCTGTTTTTAGCGCCGACTGTATGCAAATCAGCAACCGCTATTTTTTTTGCCTCGGTGCTATTTATATTTTGTATAAACGTATCTCGCAGTTCATTTCCTGCTTGTTTTTGACGGTAAATTATTGAACTTGAATCTGCCAAGAAGTAAGCACTCTCTGCTTTTCTTGAAATCCAATCTGGGTGTGCCATTGCTTGCTTTAAAGAAATTTTTTCTGAGCCAACCTCTGCACTTAAAATCACTTCAGGTGAAATATTGCTAACCTGGTTTGGCTGTTCTGCAGAGCTAGATGATGCACAACCCGTTAAGAAAAGTGAAGTAGAAATACCAATGGCAAGTAACGATTTTTTTGCGGTAATATGAAAAGACATAGTGCTTCTTATCTGTTTTTATAATTAAATATATTAAATCAGAAGCACTTTGTTAATTGCAATTATTTTAGATAAACATCCAATTTATAAGATAAACCCCTCATTAAAGTAGATGTTTCATGTATTATCTATTTAACGGTAATATCAAGCCATACCATTCTGTGATCGCTCGATGCATTTCTATCTTTAATTAAGCGATAAAGAGGGCTCGATTTCATGGGCCAAAACACCCCCCCTTGTTGTATTTGCAAACCATAGTTAGAAGGCAAAACATAATCTACACGCGCTTGCCAATTTGCTGTATAGTTTTTCGCATACGGTTTTATGTACTCTTGCTTTGCTCCTTCGCTTTGCGGAACATAGCTTGCATTGATCATTTTATTTTTAAGCAGTTGATCGGTTGTATCAACTCTTGCTTTATCACCGATGGGTGCTGCATTTAAATCACCTAAAATTACAAAACGTGATTGTGTATCTAAGCCCCCTTTAATCCCCTTATCATCATAAATATAATTTTTATTTAACACATAATCAGCCACTAAGCGTACTTCATTGTGGTTACGCATCCCATTTCTATCCTCTGGTCCGTCAAAAACAGGAGGAGTAGGATGAGAAGCTAAAATATGCAAAGGCTTATCATCTATAATAATAGGTACATCCCAAAATGATTTTGAGCTTAATCTAATTGCGTCTAATTCTTGCGCACTGTACCAATTTTCATTAGTACTGGGATTAACAGGAATTTGTGCATTAGGCATATCTTTAGTTTTAAATTTTTGAAATGTGCGGGCTTTGTCAAAGTCTATCGGGTATTGAGATAATAAAACCATAGCATAGTGCCCAGGGAAAAAACCAAAACCATAAGCATCCCCCATATTGTCGGTAACTTTACCGTTATTATCTAAATCAAAGCCAGAGGGCACCCCGGTGTTAACCGGTGCTAAGTATATATATGGGTAATCAATGGGTTGTTGTTGCTTTTGACTTACTTTAAGGTAATTGTTAACAAAAACATCAATACCCGCTTGTTTATCCACATAATCAAATTCATTTAAAAGCAGCACATTAGGACGTACACGCTGAATGATCTCAGCAATGTTTTTTATCTGTTGATGATTAGACTCTAGTGCAGTAACAAGGGCATCAGCCTTAACCATTTGGCCTTTAGGGGTATAATTTGTCGCATCCATACTGACATTAAACGTGGCAATACGAACTGTTTGAGAAGCAAAACTATTAATCGACAGCATACTTGCTGTAATCATTATTGATTTAATTAAATTATTTTTCATTTTAGTCACTAATAAAAAAAGGAACAAAGTTATTATTCCATACTTTTTAGGACATACGCCACACAAATAAAAAATGCTGGGAAAACCCAGCATTTTAGAAAATCTATATAAAGCGTATTTATTATTGAGCGGTGTTAAACATAAAGATAAATACACTCAGTTAAACTATTTTATGAGTAGTTCAGAAGCAGCTTTAAATAAACCAGGATAACTTTCCTGTGTTAAATCTTCAGTTAACAGGCTTAACTTTTCAGCAAGTTCGTTTAAAGTATTTGCTGATACATTGATATGCCCCATTTTTCGCCCAGGCTTAACCGTTTTACCATACCAATGACTTGTTAAATCACTAACGTGTAAAATCGCTGTAGGAATAGCAGCTTGCCCTAATACATTAATCATTGCTGTGATGTGTTTTAACTCAGTATTTCCTAAAGGTAAACCTGCAATAGCACGCATATGATTTTCAAATTGACTGCAATGACACCCCTGTTGAGTCCAGTGTCCTGAATTATGAACCCGAGGTGCTATTTCATTGACTAATAACGTTCCGCTAATGTCAAAAAATTCGATCGCAAGTACACCTACATAATCAAGTTCTTCAGCAATTTTAATAAAGGCATCGTTTGCTTGCTGCGTTAGGGCTGACATTTCTTTACCGGCAATAGATAAGGTCAGTACACCGTTGGTATGTTCGTTCTCAGTTAACGGATACAAAGCTATATTACCGTGTTTATCACGCGCACCAATGATAGACACTTCACGATCAAACGGGATCATTTTTTCTGCAATGATAGTGTGAGGTTGCAGCTCAGTTCCAGATTGAATAAAGGCATCCATTTGTGACCAAATAGTATCTATTTGGTTTTCATCAGTTAACCGCCACTGCCCTTTACCGTCGTAACCGGCTTGGCACGTTTTAATCACTAATGGTTTACCTAGCTCATTTATAGCAGATAATAAATGTGATTTTTCGGTGATTAATTGATAAGGAGCACATTTAACGTGTGTTTTATCAAGCAACGCTTTCTCTAAAGCACGATCGCCCCCAGTTTTAATTGCAGCTTTACCAGGATAGAATTTGTTGCTTTGACTACATAATGTTAAAACATCGTCAGGAATGTGTTCAAACTCAGCGGTAATTGCATCTGCGTTTTCGATTGCCTGCTCAAGTGTTTGAGTATAAATTTCACCCGTTAATGGATGAACAATAGAGTTGCTGCCAACATCAAAAGCAATCACATTCAAATTAAGCGGGGCCCCCGCTAAACTCATCATTCGCGCTAATTGACCAGCACCTAAAATTAAAATATTCATTATTACTCTGCAGGATTAGGGTTAGCTAAAATGGTATCGGTTTGTTCTTTACGAAAAGCTTCTATTTTCTCGAAAATATCAGGATTTTGACAACCTAAAATTTGTGCCGCTAATAATCCAGCATTGGCAGCGCCAGCATCACCAATAGCAAGTGTACCCACAGCAACACCTTTAGGCATTTGGCAAATAGATAATAAAGAGTCGACACCATTTAATGTTTTAGACTTTACGGGAACACCTAAAACAGGTAACGATGTGAATGCAGCCGCCATTCCAGGTAAATGAGCAGCGCCACCAGCACCAGCAATAATTACTTTAATACCACGTTCACTCGCTGTGCTTGCATAATCGGCTAACAGTTGTGGAGTTCGGTGTGCAGAGACCACTTTAGTTTCATAATCGATACCAAACTTTTCTAACATTTGCACTGCATGTTGCATGGTTGGCCAATCTGACTTAGAACCCATAATAATGCCAACTGTCATAACTACTCCTGTTTAATATACTTATTTATTCACTAATGCGGACTTATGTCCGGTTTATGCGCGGTATTATACCCAAATAACATCAATATGCGAGTTTCAGTTTCAATTAAAAATTATTTATTCAAAGCATGAATTACAAGCTAATAAATGCACTGTAAGTGAAAGCGAACTTATTTAATAAAAATGCGTTTAATAGATTACAGGAACAAAAATACGTGTTCATTTGGTACAAAATAATACATGACTATTTAACGTTATTTATGTTTCTAACCAATACAAACAAAAAAGCCATGCTTAGCATGGCTTTTAAAAGTAACTACAAACCTTTAAGTATTTTGGCTTGCAAGATATTCGCTGTAAGTTCCTCTAAAGTCGATAACTTTACCGTCTTTAATTTCCCAAATACGGGTTGCTATAGATGATACAAACTGTCTATCGTGAGAAACAAACAGTAATGTGCCTTCGTATGCTTCAAGGGCCAAATTAAGTGCTTCAATCGATTCCATATCCATATGGTTTGTCGGTTCATCCATTAATAAGATATTAGGCTTATGCATCATTAACTTTCCAAACAGCATACGTCCTTGCTCACCACCCGATATTACTTTTACAGACTTTTTAATATCATTTTGAGAAAATAGCATGCGCCCTAAGAAACTACGGACAACTTGTTCGTCATCGCCTTCTTGTTGCCATTGTTCCATCCATTGAAATAAATTAATGTCTTTTTCAAAATCATCAGCATGATCTTGAGCATAATAGCCAATGTTTGCATTCTCTGAGAATTTAAACTCACCTTGCTTTGGCGCTAATCGTCCTGCTAAAGTATTTAATAACGTTGTTTTACCTACGCCATTTTCACCAATAATCGCAATACGCTCGCCTACTTCAACTAAACCTTCTAAACCGCTAAATAATGTTTCTTCAAAGCCTTGAGTTAAATTGCTCATTTCTAGCGCATTTCTGAATAATTGCTTTTCTTGTTCAAAACGAATGAATGGTGTTTGACGAGAAGATGCTTTTACTTCGTCTAACTGAATTTTATCGATTTGTTTTGCACGCGATGTTGCTTGCTTAGCCTTAGATGCGTTTGCTGAGAATCGCGAAACAAACTGTTGTAATTCAGCTATTTGATTTTTCTTTTTCGCATTTTCACTTAATAAACGTTCGCGAGCTTGCGTTGCTGCAAACATATACTCATCATAATTGCCTGGGTATATACGTAACTCACCGTAATCAATATCGGCCATATGAGTACAGACAGAGTTTAAAAAATGACGGTCATGCGAAATTATAATCATCGTACAATTACGTTGGTTTAAAACATCTTCTAACCATTTAATCGTGTAAATATCTAAGTTATTGGTCGGTTCATCGAGTAGCATAATTTCGGGATCAGAAAATAGCACTTGCGCTAATAGTACCCGCAATTTAAAACCTGGAGCAATTTCTGACATAGGTCCATAATGTTGCTCAGTACCAATACCAACACCTAATAATAACTCACCCGCCTTAGACTCTGCAGAATACCCATCCATTTCTGCAAATTCGGTTTCAAGATCGGCCACTTTCATCCCGTCTTCTTCGCTCATCTCAGGTAAGCTATAAATACGGTCACGTTCTTTTTTTACATTCCAAAGCTCTTTATGGCCCATAATAACGGTATCAACCACAGAGTATTCTTCATAAGCAAATTGGTCTTGATTAAGTTTTGCAACACGCTCATTAGGATCAGTACTGACATTACCTGCAGAGGGTTCTAATTCTCCACTTAATATTTTCATAAACGTTGATTTACCACAGCCATTGGCACCAATAAGACCGTAGCGATTACCGTCGCCAAATTTTGCTGAAATATTTTCAAATAATGGTTTAGCACCGAATTGCATGGTGATATTTGCTGTACTAATGATAGCGCTACCCTCCAAGGGAATAGATGGAATTTATTTTGCGGCAGTTTAAACCAAATACTACGCTTTTTCTATTTAAGTTTAATCGTCAATAATGGTTAATTGCGTTTTATTTGGCGTTAATTTTTTGCGAGTAACCTCGCTTTTGCCAAAACTCAATTTCAGATTGTTGTTCACGTTGTACAACATGAAAGGTTTTTTCTGCCACTACCTTTTGGTTTATTTCAACACTCATGCGCCAAGCACCCAGTTTAGTTTCTATGGGCAGCCATATCGTATCGCCTAAATAAAAATCCCAATTATTACTTTTAATGTACACATGCCCTGAAAAAGGAGGTAATACACCACCTTCTTCATCAGGAATATTCGGGTGATATATACAATACTCTAACCTTAGTCCTTTGGCTTTTTTTACATTAATAATAAAACCAAATTCAACATCTAAACTCGCATTTACCGTTGTAGTAAATTCGATTATTTGTGGTAACTCTTTTGTTTGTGAATCCCAATTTTTATAAATTCCGTAACTATGAATTTTAATTTCAGATTTATTTTTCGCCATAGTTTGTATATATAGTTAACTCAAAGGTATTTAATTTATTATTTTAAACTGTTTTACTGATAGTGTGTTTCAAATAAGCCGTTTTTTTAAAAAAGTAAATAAACCTGATTTAATTTATATACATGCATAAAATTCAGGCGATTTAGTCCGTCTGTTAAGCTATGCTATTTGTTAATGTTAATTAGAAAGAGAAATAATATGCCGTCGTCAAAAGTTATATTTCGTTTTTTAGCCGAGCCAACCGATGTAAATTTTGGTGGAAAAGTACATGGTGGTGTAGTGATGAAGTGGATAGATCAGGCTGGGTATGCATGTGCTGCTGGTTGGAGTGGTCATTATTGTGTAACCGTGTCAGTTGCAGGTGTAAAATTTAGGCGCCCGATTTTAGTCGGACAAATTGTAGAAGTTGAGGCAAAAATTGCCCATACCGGTAAAACCAGTATGCAAATTTTTATTCAAGTTCGCTGTGGCGATCCTAAAACTCAAAACTTAGTAGAAACAAATCATTGTGTAATTAGTTTTATTGCAATGGATGAAACAGGCTATCCAATTGCAGTGCCCTCATATGAAGCTATAACCGATGAAGATAAAAAAATAGAAAATTATGCAATAAAAATGAAAGAAATTGCGATAGAAACAGAAAACTTATTACATAAAGTGTAATTTGCGTTAAATAACTCTGTAAAAATTAAGCATTTATAGTGTAAAAGTTACGTATTAATTTTTTACACTTTATTGATTTGTCGTTTTAATGTACTAAATGTACCTATTTCCCTTTCATATAGTTCAATAATTACTCAACCATGTGTTGGCATACTCAATGCAATATAAAAAATGAATTTTGATTTTTTCTTTTCATTTTTTATATTTTCACAGGAGCTTCACATGAAAAAAGCAATCGCTTTAAGTACTCTCGCATTATCAACATTTGCTTTTAGTCATTCAGTATTTGCAGATACGTATGAGCAAAACTCCCCAAGTATATACACAGGTATTGGCTATGGCCAATATGCATTTGAATCGAACAATCCAGAAAACGACATGGATTTTGACGACGACTCGCAAATGCTAAAAGGTTACATCGGCACACAATTTAATCAATATTTTAGTGTTGAGCTTGCATACCAAAACTTTGATGAAATTAGTGATATTGATAATAGTGCAGAAATTGATGGGGTATCATTAGCCGCACGTTTAAGCGCCCCTTTAACCGAAAACTTTTCTATTTACGCTAAAGGTGGTTGGTTAGAATGGGATGCCGACTATACACAATCTAGCGCTGTAGGAGAGGTAACGACCTCATTAGATGGGGGGGATACCTTTATGGGCGCTGGTTTAGAATATGCATTTACACAAGATGTTCAAATGCGTTTAGAGTATGAACGCTATCAATTAGAGCATGATATAGAAACGGATATGGATGTTGCCTCTGTCTCTATTCAATATATGTTTTAATATCCCTGCCCCTAGTCGTCTTATATACTACTAGGGGCATTACATCACTTTAAATACAGTACGAAATTTATATATAAGCAAACAATATATACTCACTCGCTCGTAAGCGTTAGAATAGTCAAAATTATTTTTTATCATTGATTATGACAGAATATTGTATTTCAGCTATTGGCCATATTAGCTCTGCCTATAAACAAAAGTTTGCAATTCCTAGACAACCCCGTTTAGTTCCTCAAGCAAAAGCTAAGTTAATCTTCGAAAAAGAATTTAACCGTGAAGAGTTCGTTCGTGGTTTAGATGATTTCAGCCACATTTGGTTAATATTTCGCTTTCATGGTACGGCAGATAAAGGCTATTCACCGATGGTGCGCCCTCCTCGTTTAGGTGGCAATGAACGTAAAGGTGTATTTGCAACCCGTGCGACGTTTAGGCCAAATGCAATCGGCATGAGTGCAGTACAACTTGATGCAATAGAATATAAAAATGGTCAACTCAGTTTATTGTTATCGGGTATAGATTTGCTTGATGGCACCCCCATTTTAGATATCAAACCTTATTTACCTTATTCAGATGCACTACCCCAAGCAAGCGCTGGCTTTGCTGATTGTGAGCCTCAAACTGATATGCACGTAGAATTTGAACCTAGTGTATTAAATTTTATTGCGCAACAAATTGAGTACCCCGAACTTACACAATTTATAACCAATGTATTAAAGCAAGACCCACGCCCTGCTTATAAAAAACAAAAAAATGCGCAACAAAGTTATGGGATGACGTTATACGACTTTAATATTCGTTGGCAAGTTGTTGGGGATACAAATTTAGTCACTCAAATAGAAAAAAGCTAAAATCCAAAGTTATCGCTTTTGTGTAAATGAAAGCGCTGATAGAATTGATAGTTAATAACGTATTTTAATAATATATTTCGGAAGATTCATGCGTACCAGTCAATATATACTCGCAACACTTAAAGAAACCCCTTCAGATGCTGAAATAGTATCGCATCAACTTATGCTAAGAGCCGGCATGATACGCCGCGTTGCATCAGGTTTATACACATGGTTACCATCGGGTTTACGCGTACTACGTAAAGTAGAAACAATTGTCCGTGAAGAAATGGATAAAGCAGGTGCAATTGAAATGCTAATGCCTGTTATTCAACCGGCCGATTTATGGGAAGAGTCTGGACGCTGGGGTGAATTTGGCCCAGAACTGATTCGATTTAGTGACCGCCATAACCGCACTTTTGCTTTAGGGCCAACGCATGAAGAAGTCATCACTGATTTTGTACGTAAAGAAATAAGTAGCTACAAACAGCTACCTATCACTTTGTATCAAGTACAAACTAAAGTACGTGATGAACGCCGCCCTCGTTTTGGTGTAATGCGTGCGCGTGAATTTACCATGAAAGATGCCTATTCATTTCATTTAAGCGAAGCATGTTTAGACAATACATATAAAGCAATGCACAAAGCATACTGTAATATCTTCGAACGCTTAAATTTAGATTATCGACCTGTTATTGCTGATACCGGTTCTATTGGTGGCAGTGTTTCACATGAGTTTCATGTATTAGCTGAATCGGGTGAAGATGCTATCGCATTTAGCGATCAAAGTGACTATGCCGCCAATATAGAAAAGGCAGAAGCTGTTGCACCTAGTCAAGTACGAGCAGAGCCAAGTAAAGAGTTAAATACCTTTGCCACCCCTGACGCTAAAACAATAGCGGAACTTAAAAAGCATTACGGTGTAAAACCACATAAAAGTGTTAAAACCTTAATCGTTTACGGTGTAGAAGATGAACAGGGAAATCGTCCATTAGTTGCTTTAGTACTACGTGGTGATCATGAATTAAATGAGTTGAAAGCACAAAACCACCCTTTAATTCATAGCCCTTTAGAAATGGCAACCGAACAAGATATCGTGGCCAACATTGGCGCTAAACCGGGTTCACTTGGACCGGTCGGTCTTTCTATCTCTATTATTGTCGATAGAACGGCAAATGTTATGGCTGATTTTGTCGCCGGTGCCAATAAAGACGATGAACACTTTAGCGGTATTAATTGGGATCGTGATGTTACAGACTATATTGTTGCAGATATTCGTAACATTGTTGAAGGCGATCCGAGCCCATGTGGTAATGGTGTTTTACAAATTAAGCGTGGTATTGAAGTTGGTCATATTTTCCAATTAGGTACAAAGTACTCACAAGCAATGAAAGCCGGCGTTTTAAGCGAAACGGGTAAAAACCAAATAATGACGATGGGTTGTTATGGTATTGGGGTTTCACGTATCGTTGCTGCCGCTATTGAGCAAAATAACGATCAATACGGTATAAAGTGGCCACAACCAATTGCCCCATTTGATTTAGCAATTGTACCGATGAATATGCACAAATCTCACCGCATTCCTGATATCGCCAACAACCTATATCAAGGACTAAAAGATGCCGGTTTAGATGTATTATTTGACGATAGAAAAGAGCGCCCTGGTGTGATGTTTAACGATATGGAATTAATCGGTGTGCCATACACATTAGTGATTGGAGAGCGTAATCTTGATGAAAACAAAGTTGAGCTTAAAAATCGCCATACTGGTGAAAAGCTAATGCTTGATTTAGACACGGCTATTGAAATGATTGTAAATACTGTAAAAAGTTAATTTAATAGTGTATAAAAAAACCGCTTAATAAGCGGTTTTTTTTTTCATTAAAAATTGCGTTAATTAAGCCAAGTAACAAGCTTATTCTTAAGTGTGTCTGGTTTAATAGGCTTTGTAATATAATCATTCATTCCAGCAGCTAAACAACGTTCTCTGTCACCTTGCATCGCACTTGCTGTCATCGCTATGATTGGAATATGAATATAATCACTCCCTGCTTTAGCGTTTCGAATTGCCGTTGTTGTATCGTAGCCATCTAAATTGGGCATTTGGCAATCCATTAAAATTAAATCAAAAGCTTGTGCTTGATTACTATTTAACTCATCTAGTGCTTCTACCCCATCTGAGGCCGTTGTAATTGCAATGTTTGTAGATTTTAAAATCGCTTTTGCTACTTCTATATTAATCATGTTGTCATCAACTAATAAAACACGATAGTTTGACAAGTTAATTTGCGCTTTACTTTGTTGCGACATTTTTGTGGGCTGAACAATGTATTCACCACACATACCAAAAATATTGGCCAATTTATAGCTAAACTCATCTTGTGTTAGTGGTTTATTTAAGATGTTAACGTAATCTGGGTACATTTTTTTCGACTGCTTAGTTGACACTAAGTCGCGTAATATTAATACATATTTTTTATTCTGTTGCTCACAATACTTAATTAGATCGTCAAGTTGTGGGTGTTCATCATCAAGCACTAATAAATCAGCATCAAAAGCGCTATGTTCGCTGTAGTAATCTAATCTTACAATTTTATCGTTTTTAACATTGCATGTTTGTTCTAATAATTGACATACGTTGTTAAACACATTATCTCTTGCAATCAACGCGGCAACATCAATTTCATTTGCCAGCTGTATCGCTTGATTGAGCTTTTTCTGGGCTGCAACATGTAATTCAACAGAGGCTATAAATGTACTCCCTTCCCCTTTACGACTTTGAACCGTAATATTGCCCCCCATTAACTGAGCAAGCTTCTTACAAATAGAAAGACCTAGCCCTGTCCCACCAAAATGACGAGTTGTACTTGAGTCTTCTTGCGTAAATACATCAAATAGCTTATCTATATTCTCAGAGTCAATGCCTATTCCTGAGTCTTGAATTGTAAAACTCATTAAAAGCTTACTTTCAGTAATATATTTTGTATCTAATGTTAGGCTAACCTCACCTTTGTGTGTAAATTTAAAGGCGTTGTTTAATAGGTTAATTAATATTTGTTTTAATCTATGGCTATCACCGATGACTAAACGATCGACGACATTTTGCGTATTAAGAAATACTTCAAGCCCTTTACGTTGGCCTTGTAAAGCGAGGGAATTAATCATATCACTACATACGGTAATAACATCGAATGTGTGATTATCAATATCTAACTTACCTGCTTCTATTTTAGAAAAATCTAAAATATCATTTATCAATGACATTAACGAATTAGCACTACTGTTAGCTAATTTTAAATAATGGTGTTGTTGCTCAGTTAATGAATCTTCTTTGAGCATTTCTAACATACCAAGAACACCATTCATCGGCGTTCTTATTTCATGAGAGATATTTGCTACAAAATCACTTTTTGCCTGACTCGCAGCTAACGCTTGGTCAATAGCACGCTCTAATTCTATCGTTCGCTGAGAGACTTTGAGCTCTAACGTGCTATTTAAACTCTCTAGCTGAGATTGGGTATGTTTTAACGAACTAATATTACGTAGAATGGCCGCAACTTGATAACAACTATTATAAACGTCAAAAATTCGCGTTAACGTAATCGAAAAGAACTGTTTATTCCCGTAACCATCAATGTAAATGGCCTCAAAAGGCATTTTAGAGCCTTTTTCTAAGGTTTCTTTTATACAACTCGTATCGATATCATCTAATGAAAACATAGATTCAAATTGCAGTGACGTATCATTTAATTTGTTACCAAATATTTGCTTCGCGGTTTGATTAAATTGAACAATATTACCTTGCACATTCAAAGTAAAAATAGCATCAAGCGAATCTTCTATCACTTTACTATTTTGTTCTTTTAAAGAACTAATCAAAAGCTTTCTATTAATGTAGCGCTGGTACATTAACGTAACAAAAATAAATACAGTAAAAAATACCAATAACAATAAGGCAAAATTTGTTCTACGTTTTGAGATTTCGGCTAACAAAATATCTGTATTAACACTCACAGCAAGCTCTAAAGGGAGCATTGCAATGTCATTATTAAATTCTATTTTACTTTTTAGATAAAAAGAGTCTGGTAAATCATGAAAAGCTAACGTGTTATTCACGCTCATATTTTGGTTTTTATTAAAATCTAAAATCCATTTTTTTGAATCATTAAATTCAAAGCCAAAACGAAATTCTTTCTGTGGATGATATAAATATTCACCATGGCTGTTTAATAAATAGTGCTGAACATATTTAGGCGACGAAAACGTTAGACTTTTAAATAAAGGTTCTGCATCATAATTTAGTACTAAAATTGCAAACACTTGTCTTTTATCATTAAAAACAGGTTTTGCAACCCGATAAGTACTAACGAAAGGTTGTTGGATGACGCCGTTTTCACGATTATAATTAATGGGTGAGATATACACTTGATTTTCATCAAGCATACTGGCCTTAAGAACATAATCGCGTTGACCTTTCATTTGAAGTTTATCATCTTCAATACGCACTACTTTATTTAAAAAACGATCTACTCGTACAAATTCATGGCCACCATCAGCTAGTGTAATATAACGTGCTTGAGTGATGCTTTTGTCAGTTTGCATAAAACCAGAAAAAATACTACTGAGTCTATCTCGCCATATTTCTACATGGGTATTTAATAAAGGATCAATTTGATTGTTTTGATTAGCGCGAGTTATCCCTAAAATAGGTGGCGTTACATTTAAAAAACGGGTTTCAATCACACTATCTTGAAAATGTTTTTCTATTGCCAACACTTTTGTATCAAGCTCGCGTTGTAACTGAATAAGGTGAGATTGATATATATCTTCTCGGATTTGTTTTTCAAAAATATAAACCGCAGGAACTGCAATAATAAAAAAGATCAGGCAACATATTAGTAATAGTCGCCAGCTTTTAGCAGAAGTAAAAAAAAGGTTATAATTCAAAAGATAATCTCAATATTTATGCAATGGTTTTAGTATAGAGGATTAATAAATAATTTATAGCGTTTACTTTCATATACTTTAGATAAGTGCTTTATTTATAGATAAAAAATACTGTTATTTTATTATTCTCTATCTAAATAATACATGTTCTTTAGTAAACCAACGAACACAAAATAATAATAATAATCCGGCCGTAATCACCGTTGCGATAAAAATATACCCAATATATGTAAAGTCTACGGTTCCTTTAACAATTTCTTTTATTGCTAAAGATACATTAGTTATTGGGATAAAAGCCGTTTTTGACGTTAATTCCATGTTAGGCATTAATGAAATCATCACGGGAAAAAACACCACGATACTCAATGGTGCCATGTAATTTTGTGCCTCTTTAAAACTACGTGCGTAAATAGAAATGGCTAATGCGATAGCTGAAAAAATAGCGGCAAGCGGTAATAATAAAATAAAGATCAAAATTAAATCAAGTAACACTAAGCGGCTAAATGCGCTGGCGATAATATCTAGATCGGTAAATGATAATGCCAAGGCAATCCATGCTCCCATACTGCTCACGGTGATAAGGGTCGAAGCAATCGATGTCGTTAATAGTGTTAAAAATTTGCCTAATACAAGCTGTGTACGTGTAATTGGCGTTAATAATAGGGTTTCTAAAGTACCTCGTTCCTTTTCACCTGCACCTAAATCAATTGCCGGGTATGTTGCTCCCATTAAAACTAAAGGGACTAATAAATACGGTAAAAAACCACCTAGTTTCTCACCTAAATTCTCACGTTTATCTGAAGTATCGACTTTTTTAACTATAATAGGGTTTAAAATTGCTTGCTGCTGTTTTAGTTGTAGACCTAATTGAATTAATTTATTTTTTTGTAGATTATCACTGTAATCTTGGACTAATTTTTGAATACGCTGATATAGAAAATTAATAGATTTAGCATCATTAAATACAACTTGCCAAGTCGTTGTTTCATAATTATCCAGTGCTTTTTCTGTATTTTTAGGGATATAAATCCCCATATCAATCTCACCGCGTTTTATTGCTAATTTAAGTTCTTCAATGGTCTTAAATGCATTACCCCTTTCGAATAATTTAAAGCTTTTATGATAAAAAATGGTGTCTGTAAAATCAGGAGCAAATTCACCATTTATAATCGCGTAAGTATGCACTTTTTGTTCTGCTTGTAATGCAGCTTGAGAAGTAAGAAATGCCATAACAGCAAATAAAATGGGAAAAACAATTACAGGTAATGCAACAACAAATAATAATGTTTTTTTATCGCGTAATAACTCTTTTAACTCTTTTTTATAAACTTCAAACATGGTTATGCTCCGATAAAATAGTTAAAAAAGCTTTGTTTAAATGTTCACTCTTCCCTTGTTTTTTAAATTCATCGACACTATCAGAAAAACAACTAATCCCTTTATTAATGACCGTAACACTATCGCACAGCTGCGCAATTTCATCTAAATGATGAGTGGAAAAAATAACCGGAATGCCTTGCTCTTTTAAACTTAAAATAAAAGAAATAACCGTTTGCGTTGTCATAATATCTAACCCGGTTGTAGGCTCGTCTAACACCACAACATCTGGGGAATGAACTACTGCACGTGCAATATTTGCTTTTTGTTTCATACCAGTAGATAAGCTATCTGCTCGTTTATCAACAAAACTATGCATATCAAGCAAAGAAAATAATTCATCACATCGATTAATTATGTTCTGTTTCGACATTCCATGAAGTTTAGCAAAATACGCTATGTTTTCTTTCACCGTTAAACGCCCATATAGGCCAGTACTACCCGATAAAAAACCTATAGACTTTCGTCCATAAACAGGTTTTTGTACGATATTAGTTTGATTAATATAAATACTTCCCGCATCCGGTGTTAAAGCGGTTGAAAGCATTCTCAGTGTCGTTGTTTTACCAGCGCCATTGGGCCCAATAAGACCAAGAACCTCCCCTTTTTTACAACTAAATGATACATTTCGTACACTGTGGAAATATTGACTATCTTCACGAGGGTCAATTATGTGAGCGTGATCTTTTTTGTGATCTTTGGTGCGCTTAAACTTTTTTTGTAAGCCGCTCACTGTAATCATTTTTGTTTCCTTGGTTTAGGCCTAAAGTAATCGGTATTATTATAAAAAGTTGGATCTTTATTGTCGTCATACCAACCCGGTATGCCTAATAAGGGCAAAGGTGATAGTGATTTGTTATCACTTAAGCTTCCTTCATTTTTTATCATTTGATATAGGGCGTCATCAATAATTGCATACTGCTGAATTAATTTTTTAGTAAAGAAATCATCATTTACCGGGACAAAAAAAGCCTTACCCGTTAATCCTATATAGGGTTTAGTAAGCATTTCGTAGTTAGCATGGCCAAACATAAATGCATTAATAGATTCACCCCAATTTGCTCGTAACTCAACAAATGCCTTTTGCCATTGATGCTCTTTTAATAGCGTACTCCAATGACTTTCAGACACCGCGAGTATAACGGCACATTCATCAAATAATGTTAATGCGTTTCTGTGTTTTGTTCGATTTAAATTACCAGCTAATTCAATTTCATCAACATGACGACTATTTATTAATGCTTTGGTTTTAGGAAACAAGCACCATATAAATCCACCAAATAAGTCATGCCAGTTCTCTTTTCGAGTAGGTACTTGCCCTGTTTCATAAATAACTTGTTCATAGTAACGCTGCTTGTAATCAATTTCTGCATCATCAACAAACTCAATGGGGATGTTATTTTCATTTACCGCATTTAAATATTGTGAAAACCATTGATTTGAAGGCCAATTCGTTAGCTTATCAATGCTAAATAACCGTTGCAGGTGTGAAAATGCACCTATTTTTAGACATTCAGTCTGAAAATTTTCTAAAGGAGTAAATCGCTTCATTTTTAACTTTATTTTTTAATATTTATATACAAGTTTACCGTAAAAGCTGGTTCTAATTAATAGATCTTCATATACTAACAGTACTTAAAACAACAAAAGATTAAATATGAAAAGATTTTCTTCTATTGCTATCGTCATAACCTCATTGCTAAGCGGGTGTGCTACAACAAATTCAGCAAACGATATCACTGCAGCTTATAACAGTATCAAAGCATCCGAACTTGCTGAACATATTAAAGTGTTAGCATCTGATGAATTTGGAGGTCGTGCGCCTTCTTCTGCTGGCGAAAAATTAACCTTAGATTATTTAACACAACAATTTAAAGCGCTTGGCTTAAAGCCAGGTAATGGTGATAGTTATTTACAAGAAGTCCCGCTTGTATCTTTAGAAGCGGATTCGAATATGGTATTAACTATAGGCGATAAAAACTATCAATATAAAAAAGATATGGTGATGGGAAGCTCACGTATCAGTGAACTTCAATCAATCGATAAGTCAGACCTGATATTTGTGGGTTATGGTGTTAATGCACCAGAATACAACTGGAATGATTACGAAGGGTTAGACGTTAAAGGTAAAACAGTGGTCATGCTTGTAAACGATCCAGGGTTTGCCACTAAAGATCCAGCTTTATTTACTGGTGACGCAATGACTTATTATGGCCGTTGGACTTATAAATATGAAGAAGCAAGCCGTCAAGGCGCCGCTGGTGCAATCATCATTCACGAAACCGCTCCGGCCTCTTACCCTTGGTCTGTTGTTGAAAATTCGTGGAGTGGCGAGCAATTCGGATTTCAAAAAGATAATAACAACATGGACAGAGTCGCTGTTGAAGGTTGGATAACACATCAGGTTGCTACAGAGATCTTTGCAAACGCAGGGTTGAACTTTGATGAAGAAAAAAATAAAGCCGCACAAAGTGCATATCATGTTGATTTAGGAAACCTTAAAGCAAGTGTTACGGTTAAAAATACGATTAAAAAATCAATTTCATATAATTTCATTGCAACTTTACAAGGTAGTGAACAACCTGATGAACATGTGATCTATTCGGCGCACTGGGATCACCTAGGCACTGATACATCTCGTAAAGGAGACCAAATTTATAACGGTGCGCATGATAACGCATCGGGTACAGCCGGACTTATCGAAGTAGCACAAGCATTTACAAAATTACCTGTTGCGCCTAAACGCTCTATTACATTTCTTGCTGTAACAGCCGAAGAGCAAGGCTTACTGGGATCAAAATTTTACGCTAACTCCCCTGTTATCCCAGCCCAAAAAACAGTGGCTAATATCAATATGGACAGTCTAAATTTATTAGGTGGAGTAAAAGATATCAGTGTAGTTGGTATAGGTAAATCAGAAATGGATGATTTATTAACAAAAGCCGCATTGCTACAAAACCGAACAATATCAGGAGATCCTAAACCATCATCAGGTGGATATTATCGTTCAGATCATTTTGCTTTTGCAAATATGGGTGTACCAGCTATGTACGCTGGTGGAGGAACTCAACCTATCGATGAAATTACAGCTAACTATAGAAAACGTATGAGTTTAATTTTGCGCGGTTGTTACCATCAACCTTGTGATCGCTACCGTGATGAATGGAATTTATCTGGAGCAGTACAAGACTTACAACTATTTTATCAAGTAGGGTTAGATATTTCTGAGCAAGTACAATGGCCAGCATGGTATAAAACCTCTGAGTTTCAAAGAAAGTAAATGCAAATGATATTGATTATCATTTAATTGTATCGTACAGTATTATCATTCTTTATTTTTGGTAATACTGTATGACACTGTCGCTGGCAAAACCTTTATTTGTATCACTTAATTTAGTCTCTCAAAACAAACGTCTATTTTTACCTCTCGTTGTCTTAGTGTGTTTATGTTTACCTTCTTTACAATTACACACAATCACTGCATTAAGTGATGCTTTCTTTCAAGTTACTGTGTTCGTAGCTGTAACATTGCTTTTATACTATTACGTAATCGATAAATTCCCACAATTTGAATTAAACTATTTAAGATCCAAATCTCCTGTCCTTGAAGTTTTATTTGCTTCTGTTTTAGGTGCTCTCCCTGGCTGTGGTGGTGCTATTATTGTTGTTACACAATTTACAAAAAGACAGGCTAGTTTTGGCGCTGTGACTGCCGTTTTGGCAGCAACAATGGGAGATGCGGCATTTTTATTACTTGCAACAAAGCCCAAAGAAGGCTTACTGATTATGGCAATAGGCCTAACTGTTGGGACTGTAACAGGATGGCTTGTAAATTTATTACATCAAAATAGATTTTTAATACCCGAAAAAGTAATAACACAAGAATCAACAGAGTGTACGTCGCCTTTTTTAATAAATTTAAGTAAACCTCTGTGGAAAGTAACACTCATACCCAGCTTCATTATTGCTATAGCCATTGCCGTCAATGCTGATTTTTCTTTAATAACAAAAGATGCTGATTTAATAGTCAGCTATTTTGGGGCTGCTATGGGTATTATCGTCATTACTGTTTGGGCATTTTCAAACAAGGGTCAAACCTACCAAGATATAACTAGCGAAGATAAAAAACCATCTCCGCCCTCTAAGTTTATAAAAGTTATTCAAGATACCCATTTTGTCAGCGCATGGGTTGTCGCCTCGTTTATGCTTTTTGAAATTTTAATTAATGTTGTAGGACTAGACTTACATCATTGGTTTTTAGAAAATGTTTATTGGGCGCCGTTGATTGCACTTTGTATTGGATTATTACCAGGGTGTGGACCGCAAATCATTGTTACAACTCTTTATATTCAAGGCTATATTCCATTTAGCGCATTAGCTGCAAATGCAATATCTAATGATGGTGATGCATTGTTCCCAGCAATAGCAATGGCCCCTAAAGCTGCCATTATTGCCACCATATATACAGCCATACCCGCTTTTATAATTGGATATGGTTTATATTTTGTTGGCTTATAAAATAAAAAACCCAGCTATAAAACTGGGTTTTTTTTAATTAAAATCTAAATACTCGCCTTAAACCAACCAATGGTAATAACAGTAAACCAAACCAATGAAAACTAGCAGAACTTCTTTCAAATGTTTCAGCTTCTACTGCAACACAGTTTTCGACACTGCCATTTTCTAAAGGTGTTAACTTAACTGGCACTACAATACTTTCGTATTCTATATCACCGTTTATATCTGTTTCTATATTACCTAAAGAATCGGTTTTTTCGACTGTTTTGGTTGCAACACCAAAAATTTCGTTATTATCATTAATCACTTTTGCTTCAGCAACGGTGTATCTATATTCAGTTTCTCCGTCATCTTCATAACACGGTAATAAATCGTTAAGATTAGTAATTTCATCTTCACCGATTTGATAAATAAAGGCTTCTTTATTACGTGTTGAATCAGTTAAACCCACTTCACCTTCACCGACAATATAACCTTGATTATTAATATCATTAGCATAAGAGCTAGAGCTTGAGAAATAATCGTTCGGGAAAACTGTGTTACCGGTGGCAATATCATAATAAAAAAACTTTTCTACATAAGTAGAATTGTCAAATCGTGCGCCATAACCAACAATAACATCATTATCGTTAATAGCTAACGCCTTACCTGATTCCCAATCATCATCTTGATCAAGTAGTTCAACAACCTCACCATCTTTATAAAACACCGGCATAGTAATACGTGTATCACTATCTTTGTATCTAACATGAGATGTACCCACAGCAATACCGTTTTCATTTACTGCGAGCGCTGTACTTGTAAATGCATAATCTTCATCATCGGTAATGGCTAAGCCTAAACCTAGTATTTCAGTAGACGTAATATTAAATGAAGTATCAAATTCCCATTTTACTGCGCGCTTATCAAACACACCAGAAGACGAACTAATATTTAAAGATTCAATACATGCTTGTAAAGGCTCATCTTCTTCATCACAGTTATCTTCAATATTTTCTAGGCGGTCATCAGGTATTCCTGTTGAAACATTACCGACCACAATATAACCATCGCTGGTTCTTACAATATCATTGGCTCGACTTGTACCGCCGTAGTCGTCAAATTCAGGGACTATTTCAACTTTATCGCCGTTTGAGGCAATAATGATCCCACGCTCTATAAATTCACGGGTAAACCATACTTCTTCATCATCTTCATCTTCAGGTGTAAACTCTACTTTTTCATAAGGTGCACTACCCCAACCTACTTTTACACCATCACGACTTACTGCATTATATAAATTAGTCGTTGAACGAGTTAAACCATCAAAATCAGGCGACTCTTCATCAAACAATACTTGTTCTGTAACAGTACCATCATCATAATTCACACCATAAAGGGAACCTAATTTTTGGTATTCAAAATTACTCGTTAAACTAGAAATTATACTTACCATAAAACTATGCGCATCAGCATTAGAATAAATCGCATCGTTATATTGAATGTCATCTAATGTAAAACTAATTTCCTGATCGATTAATTCATAATTTGCTTCAGCAGAAGAATAACTTGTAGTAAAAAGACTATCAGCAAAATCTAGATAACTAATATCAATGGGTAAGTTATAAATACCTGTAACCACACCAATAATATGTCCACCTTCGCTCACATCGGTAATATAAGCATGCTTTGCATCTTCAGTAGTGCCTAGTTCAGTTAATTCATAAGTGGCTGCGGTTACTGAGTTACTTAATGTCGCTATAATACTGGCAGCGAGTAATTTATATTTCATTTTAATCCTTACTACTGATTCTTTAATTCTTCAAGTTCTTCCCAGCGCTCAAAAGCGGCTTCAAGGTCAGACTCAAGTTTTGCTAAATGGTTCAATTGCTTAGTCGTTGTTTCACTGTCTTTCTTAAAAAAGTCGGGATCGCTAACAATTAATTGTTGTTTTTCTATATCGACCTCAAGTTGTTCCATTTTTCCAGGTAGTTGCTCTAACTCAAGCTTCAACTTATAAGACAATTTATTATTTTTATTTTCTTTTTTAACCGGAGCAGCTGTCGCTTTAGGTTCACTTTTAGTCGCTTGTTGCTGCACTTTCTTTAGTTGGTCAGCTTTGTAATTAACAAAGTCTTCGTAATCACTATAACCACCAACAATATCAGTGACGATACCCTTGCCTTCAAAAGCCCAAACACTAGAACAAGTATTATCAATAAATTCACGGTCATGGCTTACAATTAAAACCGTCCCTTGATATTGATTAATAATGTCTTCTAATAGTTCTAATGTTTCAATATCTAAGTCATTTGTTGGTTCATCTAACACGAGGATATTAGAAGGTTTTAAAAATAACTTAGCTAATAATAATCTATTTTTTTCACCACCCGACAACGCTTTTACCGGTGTGCGTGCACGTGCTGGCGGAAATAAGAAGTCTTGCAGGTAACCTAACACATGGCGTGAACGCCCTCCCATCATGACTTCTTGTTTGCCTTCGGCTACATTATCTTGAACCGTCGCTTCTTCATCGAGTTTCTCTCGATATTGGTCAAAATAAGCAAACTCTAAATTAACACCTTGTTTAATATCACCAGAATCCGCTTTTAAATCACCAAATAACAACTTCAATAGCGTGGTTTTACCAATACCATTTGGACCAACCAGTCCAATTCGATCGCCGCGCATAACTAACGTAGAAAAGTCATCTGCAATAACTTTATCTTTAAATGCATGATTTAAATGTTTTGCCTCAAAAACAAGTTTACCCGAGCGATCTGCACTCTCGATATTAAAGTCAGTTTTACCGACTTGATCAATTCGTTGTTTACGCTCATTTCTTAGTTGTTTTAGTTCTCGCACTCGCCCTTCGTTGCGCGTTCTTCGTGCTTTAACGCCCTGCCGGATCCAAGCTTCTTCTTCAGCTAAACGTTTATCAAACAACGCATTTTGTGCTTCTTCAACTTTTATATCATGTGCTTTTTGTTCTAAATACGTTGCATAGTCACCAGGGTATGAAATTAACTTGCCACGATCTAAATCTAAAATCCGCGTGGCAACAGCACGTATAAACGCACGGTCATGTGATATAAATACGATACCGCCTTTAAATTCTTTTAAAAACTGCTCTAACCACATAACGCTAGTCATATCTAAATGGTTAGTCGGTTCGTCAAGTAGTAATAAGTCAGGTTCACTCACTAAGGCTCTTGCTAAAGCCACTTTTCTAAGCCAGCCACCCGATAGAGATTCTAGTTTTGCTTCAGGCGTAAGCTCTAAACGCGTTAATACTAATTGTATCCGACTATCAAAACGCCAACCATCTGCTGCTTCTAATTGGGTTGATAAGCGTTCTAATTTATTTAATAACTTATCAGTGCAGTCAGTTTGCAATTCATTACTAACATGATGATAATCGATTAAAAGATTAGCAATGTCAGGCATACCTTGGGCAACATAATCAAACACCGTCCCGTTTGCACCTTTTGGGGGATCTTGCTCAAGACGTGAAATTTTTAATCCACCTAGCTGGTTAATTTCACCATCATCTAAGGTTACTTGCCCGTCGAGCACTTTTAATAAAGTAGATTTACCTGCACCATTACGCCCAACAATACATACCCTTTCTCCACTTTCAATGACTGCATCTGCATTATCTAATAAAGGATGTGTACCGTAAGCTAATTGGGCTTTAGAAATTCGAATTAAATCCATAGTTATTTTTACTCTTATTTTTCTTTTCTAAGAAATTCAATGACAGCACTTTCATCAAAAGGCCAAAAAAGCTGTTTTTCGTTGTCAGACTTTAATACCGGTATCGTTGTTTGATACTGTTTTATTAAATCTTCATCACTAATAATATCAACCAATAACAACTTATCATCAGTTAATATAGCGCTAATAATTGCCAACGCGTTTTCACATAAATGACAGCCATCTGTGTGATATAAAGTCAAATTAGCCATGTGTAATTAACCAACTATTATGGATTTGCTTATTTCTTTTAAAGTCAGGTGATAATGTTTTATCAGAAATATTAATCGCTTTAAGTCCAAGGCCAATTAATCCTACTTCATCCATTACAAAGCCGCGTTTGTTATTAGAAAAAATTAAAGTACCCGATGGGCTTAAAATCTTTTTCACCCACGTTAGTAATTTAATATGATCTTGTTGCACATCAAATGCATCTTTCATTCTTTTTGAATTTGAAAACGTTGGTGGATCTAAAAAGATTAAATCATATTGAGAGGTAGCATATTCAAGCCATTTTAAACAATCGGCTTGTTCGAAGCGGTAACGGGTATTGCTAATATTATTAAGATCAAAGTTATCTTGCCCCCACTTCAAATATGTCTTAGATAAATCAACCGTGGTAATCGCTTTTGCGCCACCTAGTGCTGCATGAACGGATGCCGTGCCTGTATAAGCAAATAAGTTTAAAAAACGCTTATCTTTCGCATTTTCTTGTATATACCGACGGGCTAAGCGGTGATCTAAAAACAGACCTGTATCTAAATAATCAAATAAATTAACTTTAAACTTAGCACCAAACTCTTCAACCACTTGTGTTTTATTTTGTTTAGCTGCAGGGGTATATTGTTCATCGCCTTTTTGTTTTTTACGCACTTTCACAGCAATTTTATCGGGTGAAATATTTAATTGTTGGGCTGTTAATGTAATTACATCTTGTAAGCGCTTTTGTGCTGTTTTGTCATCTATTTCTTTCGGTGCAGCATATTCAAAGATAACAGCTGAATCATCGTATATATCAACAGCAACATTATATTCAGGGATATCAGCGTCATAAACACGATATGCATGTACTTGATTTTGCTTTAACCAATTTTTTAAACCTTGTTTATTCTTTTTAAGTCGGTTAGCAAATGAAATAGAACCTTCAAAGTTAAGTGCCGGTTTATCTTCAGTGGTTAAACTGACTTGCTTATCATTTAATTGATATAAATTTAATTCAACATCTAATGGCCCATTTTTAAACTTATAGCGCTTTTGCTTAACTAATTTTAAAAGTTTAAATAAGCTTTCATCCATCCCTAACAAGGCGAGTTTCCAGTGATTAAAATGCTTTTTAAAGCCCACACCTAAACTGCGATGTAAATCAACCAACTCAGCCATCGATCCAATACGTTCACCATAAGGTAAATTAGAAATAACCACTCCTGGCAGTTTAGCCACCGCAGTGAGTTTTGTTGCATCACTTTGTTTAAATTTAATGACAGAATCTAATTCAGCACGTTCTGCATTTTCAATCGCTTTATTAAGTACATTTGCATCATAATCATGCCCAATAAGCCATAATTTAGGATCTGTTATTTGATCAAATAACGCTTCTTTTAATGCTTTATATTTTGCAGCACGAAAACTTGGCAAACGCTCAAATGCAAAACCTTCTCTAAATAAACCAGGGGCTTCATTACGCGCCATACCAGCAGCTTCAATTAAAATAGTACCGGCACCACAACAGGGATCGAAAAGTGGTTGCTTTACATCATCAAGCCAGCCACTGCGTTTAATGATTGCCGCAGCTAAATGTTCTTTGATTGGCGCCTTACCTTGACCTTGACGATAACCACGCTCTGAAAGTCGAGGACCCGAATAGTCAATATACATTGCGACGCCTTGTCGGCTTAGTCTGGCAACAACTCTTACATTGGCATTTTGTTTATCAACATTAGGACGTTGTTCATAAAGATCATTAAAATAATCTACAATGGCATCTTTTATCACTAAGCCCGAAAACTGAGTATTTTTTAATGCGTCATTAGTCCCATTAAAATCAACAGCAAAAGTTTGCGAAGGGCCAAACCACTCTTGCCAAGGTTGTAATCGTGCAAAGTTATAAAGGCTTTCTTTATCATTTACGCCTTCTTTTTCTTCAATGAGCATCAAAATACGAGTGGCAAAACGACTTGATAAACAGACTTTTTGTGCCAATAATGAATCCGCCTCAAAGCGAACAGATCCAACCGTTTGCTTAGACACTGCTGCGCCAAGTTCAGTAAGTTCTTCAACTAATAAATTTTCGATTCCGATAGAAGTAAGTGCGATAAATTGCAAAGTAGTAACCCTTAATAGCTAATTGCGCAGGATTATATCATAGGTTGTTACACAAACACGCCAAAACAAAGGCTCATTTAAATAAAATACGAGGTAAAATAGATTCTATAAATTTGCTGGAAGCAAAAGCTTAGGCTGATTGGATGGAACTGTTGTGATGCAAAATAGGATGGACGCGATTATTTAATACTTTAATCACTTCAAACTGCTCTAAACTTAAATTTTCATCTAAAGAGAATGTTTTGCTGAGGTTTATACATACAGAGGCATCTTTTTCGTGGTCAATAATTAAAAAATCACCTGATTGCTCTTTAGATACTAATTTAACAATAGCTTCTACGCTGGGATCTTTGGCTGTGTACTGTTTAAAAAACCAACTTTTCGCTAATACAGGTTGTAAATAAAATTTAACCGCGGTTGCATTGAGTGCAATTTGGCATATTTGTGCCTCATTCCAAATATTAAAACTTGCGAGGTAGTGAAATACTTGTTGATAAAAACCCGCATCTTCAAGGCTAAAGTTCGGATTTGATTTAACAAAGTGAGTAAGCTGGCGCAGTTTGTATGGGGTACACAATTGCATATCATCACCTAAATCAATAAGTAAACGATTTTTAACTGGACAAGCAATCCACTTCCATTTTTTTGATGCTTGTAACATGTCCTACTCACTTTTATTGCAAAATAATTAAAACTTGAATACAAAGTATACTTGCTTTTAATCATTTATTAAATATTTTCTTAGAACATTTATTTAATGATCAAAAGCTTAGATAACTGATCCTTATAAGCTATTAACGATCGATTTAACTAATTTAGGTCCTTTGTAAATAAATCCGGTATAAACTTGTACTAATTGCGCACCTGCATCAAACTTTTCGTGGGCTGATGCCACATCATCAATCCCACCCACACCAATTATGGGCAACTGGCCTTTGGTTAATCGTTTAAGTTCAGCCACTACTTCATTTGAGCGAGTTCTAACCGGCTGACCAGATAACCCACCAGCCTCTTGAGCATATTGCTGTCCTTGAACTGCTGCACGAGACAATGTTGTATTAGTGGCAATAACACCATCAATCTTATTTGAAAGCAGTGACTCACTGACTTGTTGAATTTGAATATCATCTAAATCGGGAGCTATTTTTACAAGCATAGGTACGTGCTTATTATGATGTGCAATTAAGTCTAATTGTTCATTTTTCAAAGATTGGAGTAAGTCATCTAGCGCTTCGCCATATTGTAAATCTCGTAATCCAGGCGTGTTAGGAGATGAGATATTAACGGTAATATAGGATGCATGTTCAAATACTTTACGCATACAGTGAATATAGTCATCTTTTCCTTTCTCATTAGGCGTATCTTTATTTTTACCAATATTAATACCTAAAATGCCTTTATAGTGAGAGGCTTTTACATTATTAACTAAATTATCGACCCCTTTATTGTTAAAGCCCATTCGATTAATAATTGCATTCGATTCAGGTAATCTAAATATACGTGGTTTCTCATTGCCTATTTGCGCTTTAGGGGTCACGGTTCCTACTTCAACAAAACCAAAGCCCATTTGGCCAAATGCATCTATGCACTGTGCGTCTTTATCTAATCCTGCAGCCAGCCCAACCGGGTTTTTAAATTCTAATCCTAAAAAATTAACCGGCTTATTTTCTATACTTTGCTTCCATGCTGCACTAATTGGGGTATTGGCATAACGGCGTAAATTATTAAGAGCAAATTCATGTGCCCACTCTGCATCTTGAGTAAACATAAAACGGCGAGCTAAATCGTAAAACATGTAATATTCCTCTTATTTATTTCAGACAAAAAAATACCCCAGTCAAGGCTGGGGTATTGTATAACAATTTTACAACTAACTTATATTGAATTAATGATATCTAATAATAAAAATAATTCATTTTAACAGTTTGATGTATCACAATTATGGCTTAATAACATAAGCTCTCTAAGGGCAACTGAGAATTTCGCAAAATCATGGCTTTGAGATGTTTTAAACTCTGTAAGCATTTGTTTCCAACGACGAAGTAATTGTTCATTGAGCTCCATCCATTCGTCTATCTGCGCATCTACGTTTTTCTCATCACCTTCAAAGCTATTTAAAACAACTTCAGAAAGAATGCGTTGCTGCCAATCAAGCTCTTCTCGATTAGATGCCCTTGCAAGTGCTTGCCAATGATTAGCAACTGGTTGTTTAGTGATTTGTTCTAAGAACCAATGCAGCCCCATATGAGCACCTAATTTAAAGTAGGTATTAGCAACCATTGAAATACCACGCCCAGAACTGTTCGCTATTTCAGCTAAATCCATCGCCGAAAATACGCTTGATAAAGCAACAATTCGTTCAGCTATAGGTAACGGTACGCCACTTTGTACTAGCTTTTCAGACTCAGTAACAATACGCGTTGCTTCTGTTTGTTCCATATAAGTGGTCAAGTTAGCACTTAAATCTGCAAAGGTTGGTTCAAAGTATTCAATCGCTTGTGAAATACTAAGAGACTTATTGCGATGACGTAAGAACCAACGTGTTGCACGCCTTACGGTACGACGAAGTTGATACAACATTTCTGTTTGCACAGTGGCTGGAATTTGGTTATCTAAATCACTAATTTTCGTCCATAGCTCAGGCATATTAAAAATCGCACTGGCGATAGAATAACAAATTGCAATTTCAGCTTCTGACGCCCCAGTCTCTTCATGCATACGAACCATGAAATTTAGCCCCATATCATTAACAATGTTATTTGCTAATTTAGTGGCAATAATTTCTTTACGAAGCGGATGGTTATCCATAGCTTCGTTAAATTTTTCACGAAGAGGTAATGGAAACGAATTAACTAATAATTGACGATAGTAAGGGTTTTCAGTAATTTCGGTTGTCACTAATGATTCTTTAAGAACCATTTTTGCATACGAAACCAATACTGATAACTCAGGTCTAGTGAGATCTTTACCCGCGGCTGCTCGTTCGGCTAATTCTTCATCTGAAGGAATAAACTCAATGGCACGGTTTAGCTTACCATCTTTTTCAAGTGCATGAATAAACCTTACTTTTTCTTTAAGGGTAGACACACCTTTAGATTGAGTAATTGATAATGTATGAGTTTGGCGGTAACAATCGTTTAAAACTAACTCAGAAACTTCATCTGTCATTGAATACAATAATGTATCACGTTGCTTACGTGTTAAATCACCCTCAGCAACTAAACCATTAAGTAATATTTTAATATTAACTTCGTTATCTGAACACGCTACACCACCAACATTGTCAATAAAGTCGGTATTAACACGCCCGCCTTTTGCAGCAAATTCAATGCGACCTAATTGTGTAGCTCCTAGGTTTCCGCCTTCGCCTAAAATTTTAGCACCCAGTTGTGAGCCATTAATTCTCAATGCATCATTTGCACGGTCACCTACATCGGCATCGGTTTCTTTTGAATGTTTAATATAAGTACCGATACCCCCATTCCAAAGCAAATCAAATTCCATCATTAATGATGCTTTAATTAATTCATTTGGCGTCATAGTGGCTTTTTTAGTGCCTAGCATTTTCTTCATTTCTGGACTAAGAGAGATAGACTTAGCTGCTCGCGAGAAGATCCCCCCGCCAGCTGAAATTAAATCTTTATTATAATCTTCCCACGATGAACGCGGTAAATTAAACAAGCGCTCACGCTCAGGATAGGTCGTGGCAGAATCAGGATTTGGATCAACAAAAATATGTAAGTGATTAAAAGCAACCTGCAAACGAATATGCTTTGAAAGTAGCATACCATTACCAAATACATCACCGGCCATATCACCGATAGCAACCGCTGTAAAATCGGTAGTTTGGCAATCTATTTCCATTTCGCGAAAATGACGTTTTACTGATTCCCACGCCCCTTTAGCCGTGATCCCCATTTTCTTATGGTCATAACCGACTGAGCCACCTGATGCAAATGCATCCCCTAGCCAAAATTTGTATTCATCTGCAATACCGTTCGCAATATCAGAGAAAGTGGCGGTCCCTTTATCTGCAGCGACCACTAAATACGGGTCATCTTCATCATGTCGAACAACATCAATAGGAGGGACAACTTCACCACGAAGAATATTATCCGTGATATCTAATAAGCCACGAATAAATATTTTATAACATTCTTGGCCTTCTTTTATAAACGCGTCTCGTCCACTTGGTAATTGTTTACAAACAAAACCGCCTTTAGAGCCCACTGGAACTATCACGGTATTTTTAACTTGTTGGGCTTTTACTAAACCTAAAACCTCAGTACGGAAATCTTCGCGTCTATCTGACCAACGTAATCCGCCACGTGCCACTTTACCACCGCGTAAATGAACACCTTCAACACGTGGTGAGTATACAAATATCTCAAATGCCGGAAGAGGCAATGGCATATCAGGGATTAAACTAGGCTGCACTTTAAACGAAATATAAGATTTAAATTCTCCAGTGCTGTCTTTTTGATAATAGTTAGTACGTAATGTTGCTGCGACCATATCAACGTAATAACGTATAATTCGGTCATCATCAAGATTTGCTACATTCTCAAGCGCAAGGTAAATTTGATTTGTCAGCTTTTCAAATGCTTTTTCACTACTTGGATTTTTAACACAAAACTTAGTTGAAAACAGTTTAACTAACTGCGCTGCAATATTAGGATAATTTGCAAATGTGCTTTCTATGTAACTTTGTGAAAAAGTCACCCCAATTTGGCGCATATATTTAGCATAAGCACGTAATATAGAAGCTTCACGGCCTGTTAATCCGCCCATTAATACCAGACGATTAAATCCGTCATTTTCTAAACGGTTATTCCATACATTTGTTAGTGCAGCACGAAAACGTGCAGAAACTTGATCAAAATCGGCCATCCCTTTGCTATCAATAAGCATAGAGAAGTCCATAATCCAGTTAATTCGACCATCACTGGTTTTAACAGAATAAGGGGTTTCACCAATCACACGTAAACCAAAGTTTTCGAGCATTGGCATTACATCAGATAAATGAATAGGTTCGTCTTTATGAAACAAGCTCAAACGAACAAGGTTTGTATTGGCTTCTTCTTGTGGACGGTAAAACAACATCTCTAATTTGTTTTCGTCACTAAGCAGTTCTAGCTTTTCAATATCGACTACAGCAGCACTTGGTAAAACTTCATCTTTATAAGAGCGTGCAAAGGCAGTTGCGTACTTTCTATTGAGTTCATTGCCGCGAGCTTCACCTACCGCTTCTAATAATGCTGATTGTAATTTATCTTCCCAGGTACGGGCCGCTTCTATTAAGTTATTTTCGATGTCTTTCACTTTATATTCAATATTATTATCGGTCACACGAACGGTATAATGTGTTCTCGCCAGTGTTGACTCAGAAAAGAAAGTAGTAAATTCAACTTTTTCGTCAGAATTAAACGCATTTGCTAAAATACTTTGTGTTTCATAACGCAGTGCGGTGTTATAACGCTCGCGGGGAACATACACCATACAAGAAAAGAATCGACCATATGCATCTTTACGAACAAATAGACGACACATATCACGCTCTTGAACTTGTAAAACACCGGTTGCTACATCTAGCAATTCATCTTCGCGCGCTTGAAGTAACTCATCTCGAGGATACGTTTCTAAAATATTAAGTACCGCTTTGTAAGCATGTGTGCCTTTTGCAAATACACATTGTTCCATTATGCGATTAATTTTACTTTTTAGAACCGGAACATCTGCTGCGCTGTTATTATAAAAACTCGAAGAAAATAACCCGATAAATCTATCTTCACCAATAACATTACCTTCATCATCGAAACGTTTTATACCCACGTAATCAATATGAGCAGGACGATGTACCCGTGATACCGAGTTCGTTTTAGTTAATATTAATAAATTAGCACTACGAGCTTCTAATCTAGCTACTTCGGGTAATTCAGATAATAAACGCGAATGTTCTTCCGTTGTATGTTTCATCAAACCTAAGCTGGTATCCATTAACCCGCTTAATTCATAATCACCTTGCACAGGAGATAATTCGTATTGGCGATAACCCATTAAAGTGAAATTATCTTTTGCTAACCAGTCTAAAAACTCGATTGTTTCTTCTTGTTCACTTTTATTTTTTACATTCGTTCTTTTAGCCAGCTGTTTAGTGACTTCAATCAGCTTTTTACGTGTAGGTTGCCAATCTTCAACCGCAACCGACACATCAACTAAAACAGATTCAAGTTCTGTTTTAAAAGAGGCAATAACCTCTTCATCAGTTAAACGGTCAATTTCAATAAAAAATACGGTTTTAGTCGAGGATAATTCTTGCTGATCTTTTAAATTTGATAACGCAGTAATTTTACAATGAGTATCGCGTTTAATTTTTAACGGGCAATGGAGTAATAAATGCGACGCAATATTTTGACGCGTCATTGCCATACGTACCGAATCGACTAAAAAAGGCATATCTTTTGCGATGATTTCAACAATCGTGTGTGAAGATTGCCATCCATCTTTTGATACTTCAGGGTTAAAAACACGAATAGTCGCACTATCAGTCGTGTTTTTTTCTAGCGAATTCCAAAGGCTTAATGCAGCCCCGTATAAGTCACTGTCATTGCGATTAGCCAAATCTTGTTTAGACATATTGCTGTACAAGGATTTGGCAAAACTTTCAACGAGTAACACACTGTCAGCATGAACTTTTTTTTGAATAAGCTTACAGACATTATCTAAGATAACCGAAGCTTGGCCTACATTTCGTGTCATTGTATATTCCTTAATCTGTTACTGCTTTATTTAAAGCAGTATACGTGTACAGCTATTTATAAATGTGTGGAGTCAGATAAATTCTAACCCTTTTACAGCTAATGAACAGCCTTTTTGATGAAAAGATTTTAAGCATTTCAACTATTTGCTCAACTATTCACAAAATATAGATATAAATTAGTATACACGCTATTTTACAGCAAAATTATTCACTTTTATTTTTCTGGTCGGTCCACAAGAAACTACCAATTGCCGGAAGTAACACCACGGCACCTATCATATTCACTAAAAACATAAAGGTAAGTAAAATTCCCATATCGACCTGAAACTTAAGATCGGAAAATATCCATGTGCTTACTCCAATTGCCAGTGTAATACCCGTAAACAACACCGCACTACCACGTTCTACAAGTGCATTTCTATAGGCTACTGCCAATGGTACATTATGTTTTAACTGCCCCATCATCGATGACAATATATAGATCCCATAATCAACCCCAATACCAACACCAAGTGCGATAACAGGCAAGGTAGATACCGTTAGTCCTATTTCCAATTGAACCATTAATGCTTGCGCTAAAGTCGAGACTATATAAAGAGGCAAAACGACGGCAATAGTCGCTTTTACACTTCTAAAACTAATTAAACATAAAATAATCACCGCGCCATATACATAAAGCATCATAGGAATTTGTGCAGCAGCCACCGATTCGTTTGTAGCGGCCATAACACCTACAGGCCCTGAAGCGAGTTTAAACGCCAGTGTGCTTGTATTTTTTTGTTCACTAAAATGTTTAATTTTATCGATAACATGATTGATCGTTTGCGCTTTATGATCTTCCAAAAATATGATGATTGGCATAACAGAGCAATCGCCGTTAAGTAACCCTGTACTTGTTTCTACACGTGATGTTGCTTGAACCAAACTCGCTGAATTACGTGGAAGACTTTGCCATTTCAAATTCCCCTCGTTATAACCGGCATTCACTGATTGTGCCACAGAGCTTAAACTTACTGCAGATTGCACACCATTTACATTTTCAATCTTGTATTGAAAACGTGAAATACGTTGCATAACATCATGTTCAGTACAGGCCGCAGGGTATGCTTCTACAATGACTTTTAGAATATCTGAAGATATTGTATACCTATCTGAAATTAAAAATGTATCTTGGTTATAACGCGCATCTTGGTGTAAAGAAGGTGCACCGGCATGTAAATCACCAATTTTCATTTTATCTGCTTGGTAATAGCCAAAAGCAAATAACACTAACGTAAAGCCAATGATTACAGACGCATTTTTTCTATCTGTTGCTTTTACTAAGATATGTCTTAATAAATCAAAAGTATTCGGTTTTTCTTTATTGCCCGCTTGTATATGGACTGTATTTTCAAAGTGCATATAAGAGGCCCACACAGGCAATAAAATTAAATTAGTAAAGATAATGACTGCAACCCCTAAGCTTGCGGTAATCGCTAATTCTCTAATAATTCCAATATCGATAGTTAATAACGTTAAAAAACCAACCGTGTCAGATAGTAATGCGATACCCCCAGGTATTAACAACGCAGTAAAACTCGCTTTACAACACGAATAAGTATCGCTCCCTTCGCTCACTTTTTTACCAATTGCATTAATCATTTGCACACCATGACTAACCCCAATGGCAAAAACTAAAAATGGCACGAGGATAGACATAGGATCAAGCCCAAAACCTAAACTAGAAAGCAAACCCAATTGCCAAACCACTGCAATAATTGAACAAATCACCGGTAAAATGGTGAGTTTTAAACTGCCACAAAATAGCCAAACCATAATAAAAGTAAAGGCAATGGCAATAGCAAAAAACACTAAAACCCCTTTTGCTCCCTCAGCAATATCGCCTGCCATTTTAGCAAAGCCTATAATATGAATGCTGACATTTTCAGTACTCAAAGGCTCTCTTAATTGCGACTCTAGTTTGTCTGAAAAAGCTAAAGTATCTAATTTTTCTTGAGTTTGGGGGTCAGTTTCAAGCAATTGCGCACTTACCATGGCACAAGAGTAATCACTGGCAATCATCCGTCCCACTACTTTTGCTTTTTCAATATTTTGTTTTACAACACTTAAGCCTTGTTCATTTGGTTTAAAATTAGCGGGAATAATTGGCCCCCCGGCAAAACCATCTTCAACCACTTCAACAAAACGTGCACTCGGTGAAAAGATGGAGTTAACTAATGGACGATTCACGCCGGGTATAAAATATAACTGATCGTGAACAGCCTTTAACTGCTGAAAAAATTCAGGATTAAAGATATTACCATTTGCATCACAAACCGAAATTAAGATGCTGTTTGCCCCACCAAACTGTTTTTCATGTTTTGTGTATACTTTCATATAATCATGATTTAGCGGGATATTTTTATTAAATGAAGCATCTAGTTGAATGTGTGTTGCCTTATAAAACAACCCACAGGTAATAACTACAAACAAAATAACCATTAACAAGCGGTTTTTAAACACAACCTGTTCTATAGAATTTAAAAAAGCGCGCATTAAGGGGTTAACTCCTTCACTTTAATACCGTTTTCGGTTGTCATTATTAATTTATTTTTGTCGACAACAGCGGATAAAATAGACTTTGCATCCGCATTTTGCTGATACGTTAATTGGTTTTCAGATAAAGTATAAATAACACCACTATTTGCAAGTAATAACCAAGAGTTGTTATAACTGATGATGCTGTTAATCGTAGCCGTTTTTGTATTTTTAATATGCTCCCATTGACCACCCGCTGAAGATTGGGTAAAAATATTACCGCGTAACCCAGCAACAACTCGTTGTGTATTATTTTCATTTAAAGCAAAAAAAGAGCCTGGGTAAATTTCATCTAATCGCTGCCACGATTGACCATTATCATTACTGTGTGCCATTACCCCCATCTCACCGACAATCATTAGACCTGTAGGCGTTTTTTCGATCCGGTTAAAATGAGGTAAAATAGAAGCTGTCTCAATAGCATAGCCTTCAGGGTCATTAATTTTTAAATCATCTAAATATGCTTGATCTTCTGGGTAAAGTAATGATGATAAAAAGCGAGGCTGCCATTGCTTACCACCATCGAGAGTTTGATAAAACATACCATAAGCCCCAACGGCAAAACCCATTGAGTTAGTAGTAAAAAGAATGTCTAAACACGGTTTATCAAGTGCCGGCAAAAACTGTTGAAGTTCCCAACTGTCACCCCCATCGCCAGTATGAATAATTGTAGCATCGTGGCCACATGCCCACCCATTATCGGCATCACTAAAATCAACAGCGGTTAGTAAAGCTTGAGTAGGTACATGCTCAGCCTGCTTCCAATCCAGTGCGTTGGAACTGGTAATAACCGTGCCATGCTTGCCAACAGCTACAAACTGATTTGTTGTTTTTGTAATATCGGTTAATAAGGTATTTTGTGCTTGAGAAGCACTAATAGCAGGTAAAGGTAGCTCATTGGCAAGTGATACTGAGCTAATTAAAAGTGTAGCGCAAACAAAAAACTTCATAAATATATTCGCTTTGTACTATGAGAGATTGTATGAGTAAAGCTTGTTGAGAATAACAAACATATGGAAATGCTAGGCACTAAACACAATACTGTTTAGTGCCTAATAAAGTTAACGACCTTCGCGACGAAGTGCGCTAGAAGTAAATTCATTATCTTTAAATGAACCTGAAAAATCATACATCTTTTCTTGGTTATCTAAACCGATAGCTAAATAGCGACGAGAGTTTAAATCATGATAAACCTCTAAAGTACTCCACTGTGTTGGTACTTCGTAATAATTTAAACCATACGCCATAGCAACGCGATATAGTTGGTCACGGTTATCATATATATCGGCAACTTGTACTTGCCAGCTATCTTCATCGATATAGAAAACACGTTTTTTGTAAATATGGCGTGTATCGTCTTTTAAATTAGCCTCAACAACCCAAACGCGATGCTTTTCATATCGAGTATGCTGTGGATTGATGTGACCAGGTTTTAAAATATCATCATATTCTAACGCGTCACTATGTAACTTGTAGCTGTTATAAGGAATATAAAGCTCTTTTTTACCTTTTAAGGTCCAAGTGTAACGATTAGGTGAGCCATTAAACATATCGAAATCATCGGTCGTACGTAAACTATCTGACGCAGTTCCTGGAGCATCATATGCAACATTTGGTGCACGGCGAACACGACGTTGACCTGAATTATAAGTCCACGCTTGGCGTGGCGTTAAAATCTGATCCATTGTTTCATGAACAAGCAATGCTGTTCCGGCTAAACGGGCTGGTTTAGTTACTTTTTGCTTAAATTTAAATAAAATATTTGAATCTTGTAACTGCTCAGCAGTTGCACTTGGATCTGAGTATTTAACTAATAATTTCTCATCAAAGCCAACATAGTTATACGAACCCGATGCAGTTGGTGCAGCTTGGCCACCAAAGCGTTCAATAGATAAACCACGATAACGTAACAAGTGATTCCAAATTGCTTCTAAGCCAGTTTTTGGGATTGGGAAAGGAATACCAATTGCAGTATTTTTTATTCCGTTACCCCCTTCTACTAACTCTGCAGAAGTCGCGTACTTTTTAGTGGCATCGTAAACAAACTGTGGGTATGACGCCGAGCGATGTGTTTTATAAACAGGCATCTTAAAACTATCTGGGTAAGCTTCAAATAACGCTATCTGACCAGGGCTCAAATTATCTTTGTATTGAGCTATGTTTGATTTATCTATAGTAAATAAAGGTTTTTCTGCAGCATAGGGATCAATATGATGCATTCCTTGTTCGTATCCTTTGGGTGCTTGAGTAATACCGCCATTCCAAGCAGGAATAGACCCGTCTTCATTAGCAGCTAATTGTGCGCCTAATGGAGTTAAGTCTTGACCCAAACGCGCTGCATCTTCAGCAGAAATTTTAGCTAACACAGCAGAAGTTGAAAACAAGCTGCAAAATGCGGTAGCAATCAAAGTAGGCTTTTTAAACATAATCACAATGCCCTTAAATAGAATATTTTAAATTAAATGAAATGTAGTCACGATCAGCAAAGGTATTTGTATCACCACCGCCCCAAAAAGAGTTGTAGCTAACATCGAGTGACCATGCATTTTGGTAATTGAAGTTTGCTGTTACACCCAATGATTTACGATCTTCAATAAACAAGAACATAGGATCGGGGGTATTACCATTTACATCATGAGAAAATACAAATCGTGGTGAAAAATTAATTCCATTATACAAATTATAATAGTCACCCTTTGCTATGAGTCTATAACCCCAAGAAGAAGCGGTAGCAAATTGTTTTTCTTCAGGTCCATTTGAAAGACCTAAATGAAGTGTTGAGTAATCGCTTGTACCGGGGCCGGTAATAACGCCACTTCTACCTGTACCAGATACGTTTAATCTCATTACGTCATAATCAGGCATATCATGAATTTGAACGACACCCACTTCACCAACAACAGCCCAACTATCAGCGCCTAAAGAAGGGCCAAACAAATGGGTGGCAGTAAATTGTATTTGTGATGTATCACGCTCAATGAAACCTTGCGCTAATTCACCTGGTGCAACAAAGTTAGTGTTATCACCTACACTAAGTTGTGAAATACCGGCAAGTTCTGGACGTAAACCGGCATAAGCGAGCTGTTCAGGGACCGCTGCATATAATAACTCAACATCATCAACTTGCAGAGGTTCATCTTTACGAAAAGTAAATTCACCTGCAAATGCAGTTTCACCAATCGTTGTATTAAAACTTAAACCGTATAGCTTAATATCTTCAGGGTATTCATTTTTAGCTAACGAAAAAGCAGCTAATTCATGAATATTATCTTCAGTGATTGTAGTCGATGAAATCATTGCTAAATCAGCTTGTAGCGCACTTGTAGTAAAATCAGAGACTCGACCAGAAACTAAGGGTCTACGGCTATGGTAATTAACATGATAAAAAGCAACTTCAGTGTCGTTTAACTCAGGTAAAAATAGCCCTAAACGTAAACCGTACTGACCACCATCTTCTGGCTCAATTTCACCTTCGCTGCCTTTACCTTTTAGCGCAACTTTAGATGGGTATGCTAAGTACATGGTGGCGAGTAATGTTTGCCCTTCAGCACTGCTAGGGTCAATGCCACTTGCGGCAGCAACCTGCGCATAGCTCGTGACGAGATTATTTAAACTATCGGTTAAAAACGCTAAATCAATATCTGGGTTAGACGTAAATCCTAATTGTACATTTTGTTGATACCCATTATCCGCAGCAAAATCGTTAGTAGAAAAATAGCTGCCAGAGGCCGGTAAACGTGTTTCATGCCATTGGTACTGATAAAAACCTTCTAAAGTGATATTTTCAGTTATACCTAACGAGGCCCATAACATACCCACAGGGATAAATGCTTCTTTTAATTCAGCACCAGGGGCTTTTAAACGGTCAATATCTACAGGGTTTACATTAATACCGTGTGAAATAAGCGTGCTTTCACCCCAGTTAACTACTTGTTGACCTAATTTAATCGATAAAGGGTTTTGACCATCATTTAAATCAAAATTTGCCCAAACATAAGCATCGAGTAAACGAATATCAGCACAACTTTGCGCTTTCGTGTCTACATCATCACAAGGGTCAACCGTGTCACCTGACGTAGGGTTTGTATATGCATAATCGCCATCCATCAAAGCAAAGTCATAAAAATACATAAAGCGAGTGAACAAGCCATAGTTATCTTTGCTTATCGATAAATCATGAGTCCCTTTTAATAAACGTGAAAAAGAATCTCCACTATCAAAATTTAAGTTACCCGCGTCACCGTTATTTGAATAAGATCCTGGTTGAGCCCATACATCTTGCGCTGTATAAACGGTATTCGTAACAGCATTGTAACCTTGCCAATTAAAAGCAGGATTATTACTTTTACCAATTAACGAAAAATCTCTATCTTCTACACGAATACTTTGTCCATAAGAAAAAGTAGAATCAAATGTAATATCAAAGCCACCCGCTTCGAAGCTTACGGCTTGAACGGTAGCGGTTGTAAAGCCTAACATTGCAGTCGTTAAACCTAATGCAATTTTGTTTTTAACAAAAAGCGATTTTTTTAACATTGTGTATCCCCCTTGTGGCGGGTCATTATTTGTGTGGTCAAATTGTCAGTATAAAAATATAAAATACCTGTAAATATTTAGTTAAATATATCATACATAATTAAGATCTATCTATTTTTCAGCTAAATATTTACGTTAACGTAAGACGTCGTACCAGATAATTTATACACGCAAATTAACAATAGAACAAATTCTAATTAACAATTAAGCAATATTTTTATCTATTAAAGGGAAGGAAGTGGGTTTTTAAGCCACTTTTTCAAGCCGTACAAACTGGTTTTGGGAAGTTAATATTAATCTAAAACGACCTCTTACTCCTAAACTAGAAATAAAAGGCCGTAAATGACTAGCGCTAAAACGAATATGTTTACCGCCATCTTCTGTCACTTGTACAGACGTATACTTACCATTGTAATAGTCCATACAGTGTTTATAACTAAAGTTTAATGAAAAATAATATTCAATCACTAGGCTAACGCTTTTGTTACCTTTTCATATAAATCATCGCTCAATTGCGCTAAGTCGGCTAATCTTTGAAGTTGGATTCTCATAGCCTGCCCTCGTTTTTTATCATAACGTTTCCATGACATAAAGGGAGTTAGCATTCTTGATGCATTTTGCGGATTTATCGCATTTAATTTAATCAATAAATCACCTAACAACTTATAGCCGCTAAAATCTGCACGATGAAATTGAGCGGTATTAAAATGACTAAAACTACCCACTAATGCTCGCACTCTGTTCGGGTTTGAAAAGTCAAAACAAGGATGCTCGTATAAAGCAATAATATTATCTACTGCATTATCATTGGGCTGCATAGCTTGTAAGGCAAACCATTTATCCATAACAAGAACATCATGACGCCATTGACTGTCAAATATATCTAGTAATTTTTTCGCTAAAGGGTGTTCGGCTTTCACTAACGCACTTAATGCAGCAAGAACATTTGTCATATTATTAGACTTTGCCGCATCATTTAATAATGCCGCAGCTTGTTCTGATTCTGTTTGAGCTAAATAATGTAAACATACTTGCTTAAGGGCTCTAACAGCAACAGCATCAGCACTAACAGAGCCATCATCATGCAATTGCTCATAACAAGATAATAGTACCTTGTTCAGTTGTGTTGCTAATTGAAGCTCAAAGCGCGAAATAGCACCGACTAATTTTTCAACAGGTATTACCTCATAATGGGCAGCTAATGTATCAAAGCTCGGAAGCTTTAATAATTCCGCAATCAAGGCTAAGTCGCCCTTTTGTTCACTAACAAGTAATGCTAGAGCATCAATCAGCGCGGTACTCAATTCGACGCTTTCATCATCAACAGCGAGTTTAATTTGATTAATAAAAAGTTGCTGTTGTGCATCCCAACGAGAAAATTCACTGCGTGCAAAACGCATAATATGCAATAAATCTTCATCACTGGTATTTTGTTCGAGTAAACAAGGTGCTGAAAAGTCTTCAAGCAATACACACACTGGGCGATGTGATAGTTCAACAAAGTGGAATGTTTGTGATTGTTTTGTCACATCAAGTACCCCCCCTGTTTTCTCATTGTCTTGAACTGGCGTAATATGATTACCTTTATTATCGAGTAGCTCAATTGCAAATGGAATATGTAAAGGTTTATTCTCAGGGAAGTTCTCTGGACTATTTTGCTCAATCGTTAAACTAAAACAATTATTAGCTTCATCATATTGTTGTGATACAACTAGCTTCGCTGTACCAGCTTGGCTGTACCATAATTTAAATTGCGTTAAATCTATTGCAGAAGCATCGCTCATCGCGCTGACAAAATCATCACACGTTACAGCTTGACCATCATGACGATCAAAGTATAAATCCATTCCTTTTTGGAAGTTTTGTTCTCCGAGTAAAGTATGCATCATACGAATAACTTCAGCGCCTTTGTCATAAACAGTTACTGTGTAAAAGTTATTCATTTCAATCACTTTTTCAGGGCGAATTGGGTGTGACATCGGTCCTGAATCTTCATTAAATTGATGTGTACGCATTACTTTTACTGCATCAATTCTATTTAAAGCCCGTGATCCTAAATCACTGCTAAATTCTTGATCTCTAAAAACAGTTAACCCTTCTTTTAGAGATAATTGAAACCAATCGCGGCACGTTACGCGGTTACCGGTCCAATTATGAAAATACTCATGACCAACTATCGATTCAATGGTATGAAAGTCTTTATCTGTTGCTGTTTCTTGATTGGCTAATACACATTTACTGTTAAATACATTTAAGCCTTTATTTTCCATTGCGCCCATATTAAAAAAATCAACGGCTACAATCATATAAATATCTAAATCGTATTCAAGGTTAAAACGCTCTTCATCCCATTGCATTGCTTTTTTTAATGATGCTAAGGCATGATGAGTTTTATCTAGATTGCCTTTATCAACAAATAAAGCAAGCTCAACACTGCGACCACTTTGCGTGATATAAGTGTCATTAACAACATCAAAATCCCCCGCCACTAAAGCAAATAGATAACTTGGTTTTTTAAAAGGATCTTGCCATTTAGCATAATGACGCCCATCAGCGAGCTCGCCTGAGTCAAGCATATTACCATTAGATAATAAGTGAGGCAGTTTCTTCTGTGCAATAATCATCACATCAAAACTTGATAGAACGTCAGGGCGGTCCATATAATAAGTGATTTTTCGAAAACCCTGCGCTTCACACTGAGTACAATATGCGCCAGCAGTTAAATATAAACCTTCAAGTGAAGTGTTCGTCTGGGGTGATATTTTATTTACTATTTCAAGCAGACAATGCGTTGGGAGATTATTAATAATTAACTGCTCATCAGTTAATGTGTAATCAGCGTAGTCTTTTGAATCCACTTTTAAGCTAATAAACGTTAAATCGATACCATCCAAAACCAATGCCGAATTATCACTTGAAACCCTTTCTACATTTAATTTTGAACTAACAATTGTCTCATTCGAATCGAGTTCAAAAGTAAGATCTGTATGATTAATAGTAAAATTGGGAGCTTTATAATCTTTTAAATATTGTGCTGTTGGTTTAGAAATAGCGCTCACTGTTCACTCCAAAAAAAAGACTCCGCACTGGGAGTCATAAATAAAATTAAACTGATTGTTTTGGCTTTATACGTAAAATTTTAATACCTAAGTAGGCATAGATAATAGCTAACACGGGGTTAATTAAATTAAAGAAAGCATAAAGTGCATAATCAAATGGGTTTATAAGTAATACACTTTGCATATAAGCACCACAGGTATTCCATGGAATTAATGGGCTTGTAATTGTGCCACCATCTTCAAGTGTACGCGATAAATTAACCGGCTTTAGTCCTCGGTTTTTATATTCTTCTTTAAACATACGACCAGGGACAACAATTGCAATATATTGATCAGCAGCAACTAAATTAGTCCCGATACATGTAGCGATAGTTGAAGCAACCAATGACCCCGTACTTTTAGCTATTTTTAAAATACTTTGAACAAAAATATCTAATAGCCCTGTTTTTTCCATAATAGCGCCAAACATCAATGCAGTCATAATTAACCATGTTGTGGTAAGCATGCCCGACATTCCACCCCCACTGAGTAATGAGTCCATTTTTTCATCGTTGGTCGAAATGCTAAACCCATCAAAGAAAGTAGTCCAAATAAGTTTAAAATACCCAACTAACTCACCTTGCGTTCTATCTAATTGTGTAGCGATCAAATCAGTTTGAAATAACATAGCCCAAATTGCCCCCACTACTGCACCAATTGCAATCGCTGGAAATGCGGGCATTTTTCTAATTGCTAATACTAATAAAACAACTAACGGAATTAGCATTTCAAAACCAATGTTAAAGTTTTGTTCGAGTATTAGTGTTATTTCATCTAAACGCCCTGCTTCAGTTGTCGCTGTTGCATTAAAACCCATAACAATAAAAATGATTAAAGCAATTACGAAACTCGGTACAGTGGTCCATAGCATATGATGTATATGTTCAAACAAATCAGCGCCAACAACAGCGGGGGCTAAGTTAGTTGTTTCTGAAAGTGGGCTTAATTTATCACCAAAATAAGCCCCAGAAATAACAGCTCCTGCAGTGACCGTTTGATCTAACCCTAATCCGGTAGCAACCCCAAGTAAAGCAACACCAATGGTAGCCGCTGTAGTCCATGAACTACCAATACTCATTGCAACAATGCCACAAATTAAGCAACTAGCGGCATAAAACCAACTTGGGTTTATAACTTGTAAGCCATAATAAATAAGGGTGGGAACAGTACCAGACAAAAGCCATGTACCTATTAAGGCGCCAACCATCAATAGGATTAAAATAGCGCCTAGCGATAATGTAATACCTTCAATCATCGCCTCCTCTAATTTTTTCCAAGTATAGCCATTTTTTAAACCAACTAAAGCAGCAGCAAAAGTTGCGAATAATAAAGCAATTTGGTTTGGCCCCGATGAAGAATCGTCTCCAAATAAGTAAACAGCAGCCCCTAATAAACAAATCAAAACGGTTATAGGCACTAAAGCATCAAAGAAACTTGGGGTTTTTAATTTAATCTGTTCAGTTGGTTCCAATTGAGAAACTCCTACACACTTTATGTGTTAATTTTTATTGTTTTACAAGAGTTTAAACTCAATGTAATTGTTATATAAATTATTATAACCATTAAGTAATATTAAATGAATATAATTAATTGGCTATTCGTGCAACTAAAATAGTTTTATTTATACAATTTAAAATAAAGCAAAAAAAAGGTGCTAGAAGCACCTTTTTTTATAAAAAGTAAATATTTTACTTTTTGGCGACACGACTAAAGTTAATGTAATCTTGCATAATTAGCGCTGTTTCTTCTAAAAACGGGTCTAATTTATCAAGAACCTCAGGGGCATCATCTAAATTTTCTATTTCTTTTTCACCTAATCGAACAAGACGTTGATTTGTGCGTTTAAGTGCACGTGCTTCACCGTCATCTTTTTCTTTTAAGCGTGTACTTTCAACTAAAGATATTGTTTTTTTATCTTTTTCTTCGTTATAGCGAGTAATGTCATCTAATACATAATTGAATTCAGGTTCTGTTTTAATTCTTTCATCATGCTGTTTTTGTAGATAACTTATCATCGGTGTTAAATTACCGAGCTTGCTATATTGAGCCCTTGCTATGCTATCCCAAGGTAATGCATTGTCTTGTTTACTTTCACCCCACTGTGCGGGATCAATCGCTGATGGAAATGAAATATCAGGAATGACACCTTTGTGTTGTGTGCTACCGCCATTAATTCGATAAAACTTAGCTATCGTATATTGCACACTACCAAATGGGTTTTCAAATAAGTCATACGCACGAGCTAACCCTTTGTGTTGTTGAACCGTCCCTTTACCAAAGGTTTGTTCACCAATAATCACTGCACGACCATAATCTTGCATTGCTGCGGCAAAAATTTCAGAGGCTGACGCACTATAACGATCAACTAATACCGTTAATGGTCCATCATAATAGGTAACCCCGTCTCTGTCTTTTTGCTGCTCTACACGGTTATTCGAAGTATGTATTTGTACTACAGGGCCTTGATCAAAAAACAAACCCGATAATTGAGTCGCTTCATATAACGACCCACCGCCATTTTGGCGTAAATCAATAATAATACCGGCTACATTTTCTTCTTTTAATTTAGCCAACTCAACTTTAACATCTTTAGAAAGATTATTATAAAATCCAGGTATTTCAATCACCCCAATTTTAGTGGTTAAATTAGAGTATTGAGCTTCAAAGACTTCTGATTTTGCAGCGCGATCTTCTAATCGAATTTTATCACGAACAATCTCAACCACTTTTGGTGTACCATGATCATCAACACCTTTTAAATACTGTAGTCGAACCTTGGTACCTTTAGGGCCTTTAATCAAATCAACCACATCATCTAAACGCCAGCCAATCACATCAACAAATTCTTTGCCATCTTGTGCAACACCAATAATTCTATCGTCGGCTTTAATCTGATCTGTTTTATCCGCAGGGCCCCCAGGGACTAAGCTACGTATAACAGTATAATCCTCATCGGGGCTCAATACAGCACCGATACCTTCTAGCTCAAGATCCATATCCATCTTAAACTGTTCAGCACGTCGAGGTGATAAATAAGAAGTATGCGCTTCAATACTACGCGCCAAAGAATTCATGACAATTTGAAAAGCATCTTCAGAATTTGATTGCACTAAACGTTTTTGAGCATTTTTATAACGCTTAACTAAAACTTTTTTAATGCCTTCCCAATCTTTACCCGTCATTTTTAAACGTAGGGCATCGTATTTTACACGCTCACGCCAAATTTCATCTAATTCAGCTTGTGTCGTAGGCCAGCTTGCATCTTCTCTATCAAAGAAGTACTCGTCTGGTTTTTCAAACGACATCGGCGTTTCGAGTAATGCTAATGAGTAATCATAGCGTTCAAAACGACGTTGTAAACTGAGATTGAAAATATCATAGGTAAAGCCAAGTTTTCCTGTTGTTAATGCATTATCAAAATCATTTTTGTACTTTTGAAACGCAGCAATATCACTTGCCAAAAATATGCTTTTATTAAAATCGAGGGAATCGAGATAACGATCAAATACCTTTGCAGATAATTCATCGTTAAAACGAACAGGAGTATAATGAGAACGAGCAAATAAGTTCGCGACTCGTTTACTGGCTGTGCTATGTTGACTTTCTTGCTTTAAAACCGGTAAGTCATCAATGTTAACAGCATCGACAGACGCTAATAATGAACCTGAAAACAGGGTAGCAACTAACGGAATGAGCGTAAACTTTTTACTCATACACAACTCCTTAATTTTAGTAGCAGCTTATATGATATATAAGCTGTCAGCTTTTGTTTTTACTTGCATACCTGTTACTAATTCAACATGAATTTCTTCTTTGTTTACTTCAGTAATGACTGCATTAACAAGTGCTTGGCCAAGTTTAACTTTAACCTTATTATTAACCTTGACCTCACTTGCAGGCAAAGGTTCAACTTTTCCAGAGCGCTTTGCTGGAGTTGCTGCTTTGTTAGACGATGTGTTTCTTTTATCGCCAGATTTTGCAGTGTGTGCTGGTTTTTTCTTAAAAGATTTAGCTTCAGAATCTTGACGTGGACGTTGTTGCTTTTTACGTTTAGCTAGCTTAGCTCGGCTTTCTTCTAACGCTTTTTGAGCATGGTCAATATGTTCTTGTTCTACTTTTTCACCTTGATTACCATCAAGGTCAATACGAAAATCAGACTTGGTTACGGCTTCAAGATAACGCCAATTTGAAGTGTACTTTCTAAGAGCTTGACGTACTTGTGTCTTGCTTACTTTTTCAGAGCCTTCAATTCGTTCAGCTATATCTTTAAATATACCGACTTTAAGCGGTTTAATACCGTCTTTTTGTTTAAAACATTGTGGAAATTCTTGGTATAAGAACTCCAATACTTCTTTTATATCTTTTAGCTTGTTTGTGGTTTCCATTTTAGAACCTATTTTTTATACCTTTTCGTCTAAAGACGAATCAACATAGTGTGTTACCCAGTCGGTCAACTCTTCGAAATCAGCTTCAATTACCGCTAAATCACCTCGAAGGTGTTCCCAAATACCATTAATAATTTCATCGATTAATTCACATTCCAAATCATCTGGTAGACGTTCCCATGCAATGTGAATTAAATCATTGAGTGTTTCTGCAACACGTTCTTCTTCCCCTTCCCAATCGCCTACATCGACAATCGCAAACAGGTAGTCTTGAACATTTAGCAAATCTTTCATTATAAACAGGCCTCAAAGCACTTAACTAATGCCTCTAAACCTGTTTTATCATCCATATCAAATCGTGCAATAGTAGGACTATCAATATCTAAAACAGCAATTAAATTCCCCTCTTTTAAAATAGGAATCACTATTTCGCTATTCGATGCAGCATCGCACGCAATATGTCCCTCAAATGCATGCACATCTTCAATTAATTGAGTCCTTAACGTTGCAGCAGCAGTTCCACATACACCTTTCCCTACAGGGATTCGAATACATGCAGGATTTCCTTGAAACGGACCAAGAACTAATTCTGTTGGCGAATCTAAAAAGTAAAAACCAGCCCAATTAACATCATCTAATGAATTAAATAACAATGCACTAATATTAGCCATATTAGCAATTACATTTGATTCGTCAGCAATTAACGATTCAGTTTGCTTTACTAATGACTGGTAAAATTCAACTTTTTTCATACCAAACTACTTCTTATAAAACATACAGTGGGTAAAGGTACTCTTTGTAAATAAAAATTGGAACCTTTTGGCGGGAAAAAAAGGGAAAATGCATTGATTTACAGTGCATATGCTCAATATTTCTGCAATTACTTTTGTTTATAATTGCGTAATCCGAACAAAAACAAACCTGCAGCTAATCCAGACATAATACTATTTATTAAAAATATTTCTCCATTACTGGCACTTAATAAAAAGCTAAACACGGCACCACCTAAAAGCCCTAATGTAAGAACGCCTGAATAATTTACTTTTGCGTACCTAAACATAAGTAAATATCCGGGGACAACAAATGCAGCCATAGTCAAGCCAACAATATGTGCATTGGCGATTGCATTAATTAATAATTGAAAAAAAGTATTAATTGGGTTACTCGGTAAAATAATCGCGTAATAGCACCCTAATACCGTTCCCATAATGATAGGGGATAATAAAGAAAGCCCTACACTTTTAGCCAGTTGATGCTTCATAAGTCATCCTTCAACGTTAAACTTAGTTCAAGTTAAGCATGCACTAAGCAAGTAAAAGGATAAAGCGAGACTATAGTCGTAAATAGTGAATTTAAGACATAAAAAAACCCACTATAAAATAGTGGGTTTAAATAATGGTGGAGAGATAGGGATTTGAACCCTAGATGGGCTACAAACCCATGCCGGTTTTCAAGACCGGTGCATTCGACCACTCTGCCATCTCTCCAAAACACATAAGTTAAAAATAAGAGTGTATTTTTAACTATAAATTTAATCGTACAAGGTACAATTAAATAAAAATTAGATGGTGGAGAGATAGGGATTTGAACCCTAGATAGGCTACAAACCTATGCCGGTTTTCAAGACCGGTGCATTCGACCACTCTGCCATCTCTCCGCACGGCCTGCATAATAGGGAAAGCCTGGGCTTTTGTGAAGCTTTTTTTTAAAAAAACTGTTTAACTGCTTAAAAAAACACTAATTTGTATAATGTTAAAACAAACCGTTTATTTTTAACTCAAGTGAAATATCATATTACAACCCACACGAGCCGTTATCTTAAAGTAGCCTTATATTAGGCTTAAAATAAAATGCGTTTTTACTATTGAACTACAAACGTTTGCCCAAATATATAAGAATTGATAATCTTACTAATAGTAAATTATAAAAACTTATTAACTCTAGGAGTTTAACAATGGCATTTAATAATTCGTTTACTACTGCAAAGCCAGTAATGACGACAACAGAAACAAATAAGGTGCTTAAAAATACCTATCTACTACTTGGTATGACGTTAGCTTTTAGCGCTGTTACCGCGGGTATTTCAATGGCAATGCAATTACCTTATTTTATGGGATTAGTATTTTCATTAATTTCATTTGGTCTGTTATTTGTAATTAACAAAAAAGCCGAGTCTGCATCAGGCGTGTACTGGGTATTTGCCTTTACTGGTTTAATGGGCGCAGGCCTTGGACCAATGCTTAACTATTATGCAGCAATGCCAAATGGTCCTATGCTGATTATGCAAGCTTTAGGTTCAACCGCGTTAATATTCTTCGGTTTATCTGCTTATGCACTTAACACTAAAAAAGACTTCTCATTTATGGGTGGTTTTTTAACGGTTGGCTTAATCGTTGTTATCATCGCGAGCATCGTTAATATCTTTTTAGGTAGTACACTGGTCTTCATGGCAATGAATGCTGCTGTAGTATTAATCATGTCGGGTCTCATTTTATTTGATACCAGCAGAATAATTAACGGCGGTGAAACTAATTATATCCGTGCAACCGTTTCTTTATATTTAAATGTATATAATTTATTTACTTCTTTACTTCACCTTCTTGGCGCAAGTGATGACTAATTAAATAGTTCTGTTAAAATAGCCCCTTAATTGGGGCTTTTTTATGGGATCACTGTTTTGGCTCAGTTTGTAATATCTATGCATAGCGCACCTTCAGATCATGATACCACTCAGCGCTTAGCTAAATTTGTAAATGCATGTATTAATCAAGGGCACACGGTTAACACTATTTTTTTATATCAAGATGCCGTTTTTCACGCTTCACCTACTTTTGAATTAGCAACCGATGAATTAAATATACCCTCTCTATGGCAAAATATAGCCAATTTAGGTATTAACCTGACGTTTTGTATTACTGCAGCACAAAAACGTGGATTAGATATAGAAAATACGGGTGTATTTAATGTGGCTGGTTTAGCCGAATTTGCCATGCTAGCAAGTGATGCGGATAAATGGGTACAGTTTAAATGAAAAATATTTTAATAATGAGCAAATCGAGCCCATTTCATAACATGCATACACGCGATGCACTGGATATGGCGCTTATTTTTGCCGCTGTTGATCAAAACATCAGCTGGTTATTAAGTGGTTCTGCCGTGCTTAATTTAAAGGCGCAGCAATCGACTGAGTCCCTAGGGATGAAAGATTTTTTTAAAAATATAAAAACACTTGAGATTTATGATGTAGAAAACATTTATGTTTGCGAAAAATCACTTTTTGATTATGGCTTAAGCACAGATGATCTCATTATCCAAGCGAGTAGTTTAAATTTTCAACAGCAACAACAATTAATCCAACGTCAACAGTACGTGGTGACCTTATGACGACGTTACATATTTTTTCTAAACCAGTAAATTATTATTCTATTGAACAATTAATAAACATCATACAGCCACATGATAATATTCTATTAGTTAGCGATGCTTGTTACGATATAACCCAATTTCGTCAACTATCACCGACCTTACTTTTGCTAGAAGAAGATGCATTAGCCCGTGCAGTTAATTATACATCGATTGATCAACTTATTAGCTATACTGAATTTGTAGATTTATGTGTAACAACCCACCAATCAATTACTTGGTAACATATGCTTGAAATAAATAACACCCCAGTAGCCACCGATAAACAAGGCTATTTACTTGACCACACTTTATGGACTGAAGAGTTAGCATTGCTTCTTGCTGACCAAGAAAATATCACTTTAACAGAGCAACATTGGGAAGTTATATTATTTGTTAGAAATTTTTATATTGAATACGGCACCAGCCCCGCAATTAGAATGCTGGTAAAAGCAATGGCTAAAGCATTAGGCGAAGATAAGGGAAACAGCATGTATTTGTATAAGTTATTTCCAAAAGGCCCCGCTAAACAGGCAACAAAAATTGCTGGCTTACCAAAACCAGCCCGGTGTATCTAATGCAAAATAATAAAAAGCCAGCAACAACCAAGCGTACAACAGGTCGCAGTTACTCTCGTGGTAAAGTAAAAAAGCCGCTAAATCAAAAGCGCGATATTAAACCTGCAATACCTGAGCATGAACGAAAAATAGTGCTTTTTAATAAACCCTTTGATGTATTGTGCCAATTTACAGATGAGAATAACCGAGCCACACTAAGCGATTATATTGATGTTAAAGACGTTTATGCCGCAGGTCGGTTAGATAGAGATAGTGAAGGTCTATTATTATTAACAAATTGCGGAAAATTACAAAATAAACTCACAGCCCCTAATAAAAAAACCAGTAAAACGTACTGGGTGCAAGTTGAAGGGATCCCTGATGATAATGCAATTAATTCGTTAACTAATGGCGTAAATCTCAAAGATGGTTTAACACTACCTGCACACATAAAAAGAATGCCAGCACCTTCTTTATGGCCTCGTACCCCCGCGGTTCGAGAACGAAAAGCAATCCCCACCAGTTGGTTAAGTATTACACTGACAGAAGGTAGAAATCGTCAAGTTAGAAGAATGACGGCCCATGTTGGTCACCCTACTTTGCGATTAATTCGTTATAGCATCGGGCAATATACTTTAAAAGATATTGACAATGGACAATACAAAGTAGTTAACGAACATGCATAAACCTAACGTAACCGTTGCAGCAATTGTAAGTTATAAAAATAAATTTTTACTGGTTAAAGAACGAGATAAGTTTACGCAAAGGATTTGTTACAACCAACCTGCAGGGCATCTAGAAAAAGATGAGACATTAATAGACGCTGCACAACGTGAGCTTTTTGAAGAAACTGGTTTAATATTACAGGCAACGTCATTGTTAGGTATTTATAATTTTCACGCCCCTAATGGAGTACATTATTTACGTTTTTGCTTCAATTTTTTATTAACAACAGAGCCTAAATTCACGTCGCCGCAAGATCAAGATATTATCAGTGCCGATTGGTTTTCACTTGATGAAATCCAGCATTTACCGCTTCGTAGCCCGTTAGTTTTAAAATGCATTGAAGATAGTTTAATTAAGCCACACATCTCTTTAGACTTTATTACCGACTAGCTACCCTGCTTTAATGTTTACTCAAAGCAATACAATTTCTACCTTGTTTTTTTGCATAATATAAAGCGCTATCAGCAGCATCAACTAATAATGTTTGCGTTTTAATCTGCTCATTAATCATTGCTATTCCCATGCTAATAGAAACAACGCCAGTAAAACTATCAAGGTGTGCAATTGCTAAATTCTCTACGGCTTTTTGTATTTGTTCTGCAACGAACAAAGCGCCTTTTAGGTCTGTATTAGGTAACAATACTGCAAACTCCTCCCCTCCATAACGCGCAACAAAATCTTCAGTACGAGAAACCTCAGCAGCGATTTGTTGTGCGATATCATGAATACATTTATCGCCTGCCACATGTCCGTAACGATCGTTAAATAATTTAAAGTTATCGATGTCAATCATGATAAGTGATAAGTCTGTTTTGCTAACTACCGCTTTTTTAAACTCTTGATTAAGTAGTTCGTCAAACCTTCGACGATTAGCAATTTTAGTGAGTGAGTCTAAAAAAGCCATTGTGGTTAAAATTTCCTTTGCTTGCAGATGTTCTGTTGCATCACTAAACACGGCCATATATTCATCACCAATAACAATACCTGAAACATCCATCATTTTTTCTTCACCGCACTTACAGCGAATACAATAATTATTAACATCGTTATTTTTATTTTCTATTGATTTAACTTTTATAGCTTCATTCCATAACGAAATGACATAATTACGATAATGGCTATCGGGGTAAGCAACAACAAACCAAGTATCTATATCTGGAATATCCTCTAATGTGTAACCTAACACATCAGTGAAGCGTTGATTAATTCGGATCACCTTGCCTGTTTTTAAAGACACATTACAAATAGGAATAGGAATATGTGCAAAAAGGTGATTAAAATGACTCTGCTCATTTAAATCAAGCGCATCACTATTATCTATTTTCTGCGGGTTAAGTTGATTAAGCTTTGCTTGCATAATTAATGAAAAATGCCACTCCAACCACCAATTTTCTAATAACTCAACAATGCTAAGTATATTTTTTAAATCACCGTGATAACCATGCTTTAATCTTAAAAAAAATTGTGAAATAGGATTCGGATCCTCGTATATAGGCGGGTTAGATACTTTAATTGATTGATAGAAAAGTAAATATGCTTCATTTTTTATTATTTCATTACTCGAATCATTATTAAGCGCTTTGGCATGTAAATCAATAAAGCTCTTCACCTTTTTCATTTGAATATCGTATTTCATTTATACATCCTTATAATAACGCACCAACAATCCCATAAAACTGTACAATCACTGGTTTGCAGCACTTAAATTCGATACAATGTTTAATTTATTGTATCTATAAAATAAATTTATACAACCATATAACTAATCCTTTATGTTGTATTTATCTTTTTTCGTTTATACCCAAGCCATCTAAGCAATGATTTAAATCAGATAAAATTAAATAATAACGCTATATAATATAAAATATTATTTCTGTGTATTAGGCGGATATCATCTTTTAGCGAGCGATAAATACGTGCTATAATCCCGGCCTTATCTAAGGTTTTATCAGTCATTTGTATAAGCGAAATTATTAATGAGCGAAAATAGTCATATTAAAGTCATTGTTGGGATGTCCGGCGGTGTAGATTCTTCAGTTTCAGCCTACTTATTGCAACAGCAAGGTTATCAAGTTGAAGGCCTGTTTATGAAAAACTGGGAAGAAGATGATAATGACGAATATTGTGCAGCAGCAGAAGATTTAAAAGATGCACAAGCGGTTTGCGATAAACTCGGTATTGAGCTTCACACTGTCAACTTTGCATCTGAATACTGGGACAATGTTTTTGAGTATTTTTTAGCTGAATACAAAGCTGGTCGTACACCTAACCCCGATATAATGTGTAATAAAGAAATTAAATTTAAAGCCTTTTTAGAATTTGCAGCTCAAGCACTTGGGGCTGACTTTATTGCAACGGGGCATTATGTGCGTCGTCAATTACGTGATGATAAATATGTTATGTGTCGCGGTTTAGATGACAACAAAGATCAAAGTTATTTTCTGTATACATTAAGCCATGAACATATTGCACAAACCTTATTCCCAGTGGGCGACATTGCAAAACCCGAAGTACGTAAAATAGCTGAAGAACAAGACTTAATTACCCACGATAAAAAAGACAGTACCGGTATCTGCTTTATTGGTGAGCGAAAATTTAAAGACTTTTTACAAAAGTTTTTACCCGCACAACCTGGCGACATAGAAGATACCGAAGGCAATGTGTTGGGCCAACATGAAGGTCTTATGTACCACACACTAGGCCAGCGTAAAGGATTGTTAATTGGTGGCATGAAAGAAGGCTCTGGAGAGCCTTGGTATGTCGTTGATAAATTAATAGAGCGCAATGTGCTTGTTGTCGGCCAAGGTAAAGATCACCCTCGCCTTTATAGTAATGGGTTTAATGCAAACCAATTACACTGGGTTGATCGAATGGGTCCAAAAGGCACCACACGCTGTACCGTTAAAACGCGTTATCGCCAAGAAGATATAAATTGTACGCTGTTAGTCGGCGAAGACGATATTGCCCGCGTGTTGTTTGATGAACCACAAAAAGCAGTCACACCCGGACAATCTGCTGTTTTTTATGCCGATGATGTCTGTTTAGGTGGCGGTATTATTGATTCGGTGATCAAATAATGGAACACCAAGTAATGGCGCTTGCGGCTATGTGTCTTGCAGCAAAACAAGTACAGAAGATCGCTCAATTTGGTAGTTGTAACGAGCAGCAATTTAAAGTGCTATTAAATAGTATCATTGAAATGTCTCCCCCTTCTCCTGAAGATATATACAAAGATACTGACAGTTTATCTGATGGCTACAAAGTGTTGCATTCTCAACTAACAGCGGGTGCGCAAAAGGACGTAGAAATTGTTAAATACGTTAGCAGCCTAATGCAGCTAGAGCGTGTATTAAATAACAATAAAAATGCATTAAATGAATTAGCAAAACGCATCGATGATATTCATCGACGCTTAGATCATTTCTCTATAACCGATGACACCGTTGTTGCCGGTTTAGCAGATATATACTCGTCGGTGCTGAGCCCCCTTGGGCATCGAATACAGGTTTATGGTAAACCCGAGTTATTAAAACAGCAGCATACCCAAAACAAAATTCGTACTTTATTGTTAAGTGGAATTCGTGCCGCTGTATTATGGCGTCAAATGGGCGGTAAACGCCGTCAATTTTTCTTTGCAAAAAGAAAAATACTCGCCATAGCAAATACACATATATAAATTATCGTTCAAACTAAAATTAGGAGTTATTATGGAGCTTTCAGCGTTAACCGCTATCTCTCCAGTGGATGGTCGCTACGGCAGCAAAACCACTGAACTACGCAGTATTTTCAGCGAATTTGGCTTAATTAAATACCGCGTTACCGTTGAAGTGCGTTGGTTACAAGCCTTAGCTGAAGCAAGCGAAATACAAGAAGTCCCTGCATTTAGCGAACAAGCAAACGAATTATTAAACGCGATTGTTGATAACTTTAGTGAAGCAGATGCACAACGAGTTAAAGATATTGAGCGTACAACTAATCACGATGTAAAAGCCGTTGAATATTTATTAAAAGAAAAAGTTGCTAATAACGAAGAGTTACACGCAATTAACGAATTTATTCACTTTGCTTGTACCTCAGAAGATATTAATAACCTTTCGCATGGTTTAATGCTTACACAGGCACGTGACAATGTTTTGTTACCTTATTGCGACCAGCTTCTTAATGCCATCAAAGAAAAAGCGATAGAGTATAAAGCCGTTCCGATGATGACGCGTACACATGGTCAGCCAGCGACGCCATCAACAATGGGTAAAGAGTTTGCTAATGTGTATATGCGTTTAAAGCGTCAACGCGATCAAATTGCACAAGTACAAATGCTAGGTAAAATTAACGGTGCCGTAGGAAATTATAATGCCCACCTAAGCGCCTACCCAAGCTATGATTGGCATACTCATGCCGATAATTTTGTGACAAGCCTAGGTTTAACATTTAACCCATTTACAACACAAATAGAGCCGCATGATTACATTGCAGAGTTATTTGATGCCATTGCGCGTTTCAACACTATATTGTTAGATTTTGATCGTGACGTTTGGGGTTATATAGCATTAAACCACTTTAAACAAAAAACAATTGCGGGTGAAATTGGTTCATCAACGATGCCACATAAAGTTAACCCAATCGATTTTGAAAACTCTGAAGGTAACTTAGGCTTAGCCAATGCAATTTTCTCACATCTTGCGCAAAAATTGCCGGTATCTCGTTGGCAACGTGACTTAACAGATTCTACCGTATTACGTAACTTAGGTGTAGGTATGGGTTATGCGCTTATTGCCTATCAATCAACCCTAAAGGGTGTCAGTAAGCTTGAAGTTAACGAGCAACGTTTGCTTGATGAGTTAGATCAAAACTGGGAATTACTTGCAGAGCCGATCCAAACAGTCATGCGTAAATATGGCATTGAAAAGCCCTATGAAAAGCTTAAAGATTTAACCCGTGGTAAGCGTGTTAATCAAGAGATTATGGCTCAATTCATCGATGGATTAGACTTGCCAGATCACGCAAAAGTTGAAATGAAAAAATTAACACCTGCCAATTATATTGGTCGTGCTGTTGAGTTCATCGATAACTTAGCTTAATTTTTAAGCTCAATAATGAAAGCGAAAGGCTAGCCTTTCGCTTTTTTAGTTTTAAATAGTATTTAACTTCTGCTTCTTGTTATTAAACTAACCAAAAGTACACATTGCAATTACAATGCTTGCAGTGTCTAGGTAATTTATATGTATCAATTAAAAATTAACGATTTAACAATAGAGACATTCTTATCTCAATATTGGCAAAAAAAGCCATTATTAATTAAACAGGGATTTGTTGACTTTGTTGACCCTATTGATGCGAATGAGCTTGCAGGGTTAGCGATGGAAGAAAGTATAGAGTCGCGCTTAATTACAAACCATAACGATCAATGGCAAGCACATCAAGGCCCGTTTGAAGACTTTTCGTTATTAACGCCTACGAATTCCACTTTGTTAGTGCAAGCTGTAGATCATTGGCATAACGACGCTGCGCAGCTATTGGAACCTTTTCGTTTTATCCCTAATTGGCGTATAGACGACTTAATGATAAGTTATTCTACCCCACAAGGTGGAGTCGGCCCTCATCTAGATCAATATGATGTATTTATCGTACAAGGCCAAGGAAGTCGACATTGGCGAGTAGGTTTAAAAGATAATAACTTAAAACAATTTACAAAAAGCAAAATTTTACTTCAGGTTGAGCAATTTGACGCTGTAATTGATTGCATATTACAACCCGGTGACATTTTGTATATTCCCCCGGGCTGTCCTCATGAGGGCTATGCGGTTGAAAATGCCATTAACTATTCAATTGGCTTTAGGGCACCTAATCAGCAAGATTTACTCTCAAGTTTTGCAGATCATATTATAGATACAGATAGCGGCCAAACGCGTTACTGTGATGCCAATATAGCCCCAAGAAAATCTAAAGGCGAAGTGACTAAGGCTGAAGTCAACAATATTAAAGCCTTAATGAAATCCTTATTAGAAGATGAAGAACTCTTTAATCAATGGCTAGGTACCACATTGAGCCAACCTAAGCACGAAATGGACCTTGCACCGCTTGAAGACTTAATTAGCGAAGAGCAGTTAATGCATACCCTTGAGCATGAAAATATAGAGCTTGAACGCTTAGGTGGAACACGTGCTATTTATCAATTAAATAATGATGATATAACGCTGAGTATTAATGGTGAAAACTACCTTTTACACAAAGCAGATTTAGCCGCTGTAAGAGCCCTTACCGATCAGTTAATTGTAGCAACTAATGAGTTATATAATTTATCTCCTAGTGAGGAATTTATCACATTACTAACAACACTTATTAACCAAGGAATTTGGTTTAGTGCAGAGTAGTCTGCACTCTATTTTCTTTTATTAAAATGATCTTTAACGCTCATTCAGCTGTACCCAATTACTGAACGATTTGATTTATAACTATTATTTGCCATTATTAATAGCAACAACATATGTTTATTAGTTTGGTGGATGGTATGGATTATTGTGTAAAACAAGTAAACTGGCATACGTGCGAAAATATATTACGACAAATCCGAGAGAAGGTGTTTGTTTATGAATTACATATACCTAAAACAGTAGAGTTTGATCATAAAGATAACCATGCACATCATGTATTAGTTTCTGATAAGCTAAACAAACCAATTGCAACGGGTAGACTGTGCGCAGATGGCTTACTTGGTAGAGTTGCTGTTTTACCTGATTATAGAATCCCCGAAGTTTATCAACCTTTATTAAATCAATTAGTATCCATAGCCAAGCAAAATGGTTTAAAAGAAATAAGCATAAATTGTATTTTACAAGAAGTGAAAAAGTTTACCGACAGCGGCTTCAATCCAAATGGCAATGTATTTATGGAAGCAGGCATTGCAAGACAAAAACTACAATGCCCCATTTCACATTTTCAGACTACACCATTTACGTTAGTACATTAATGAACCGGTATACCCTGAATTAAGGTGTAATAGCATGATCAAAAGACCCAACATCTCCAGGGAATACGACAGGAGACTCAATACCTTGTTTATTTACAGCCGCAACCCCAAAATAATAATTATCAATTACAATGTTTTCTAACGTTGCCGTGTTTACACTTCCTACAAACCGACTATATTGCCATTGTGGTTCGCTGGTGTAACGCCAATAAATTTTATATCCAGCAATATTCTCATTATTTTGCGCTTGCCAACTTAAAGTGGTACTTGGTAAGACTGCACCACTAATTTTAACGTTTTTAGGGGGCGCAGGAGCCCACGCCATCGCAGCTAAACTGACCGCATTTAGAGATGTCAGTTTTGCTGTATAATTAAAATCAACGCCCGCAATTGTATCACCGTACTCAATCCCATTTTCTGTACGTAAGTCTTGATGCTGTCGATTATAGTTTTCATTCGTTTCCATAATACGTATAGCGGCAAACCCAGCATCGTTAAAAGGTCGGTGGTGCCCCCCTCGACCAAATCTATCTAAGCGGTATACCAACATAGTATCTAAATTTGGAATATAGTCATCAGCCACTTTATCGATGTACCTAGCTAAGTTTCGACTTGCCGAATCCACTTCACCACCAGTAAAGCGACGCACACGAGCTTGTTCTGGTGTTTCTACAACACGGGTACCTTCTGAGAACAAGCGCGCTGTGGTGTTATTAATCACCCCATTTACACCTGCTATGTTACCAATCATGTCGTTATTCAATACCCCATGAACTTGCCAATTATGATCAATTGCATATTGCGTTAAAATTTTACCACCAAACAGCCCCTGCTCTTCACCTGATAACGCAGCATAAACAATCGAGCCATTAAACTTATATTTACTCAACACCCGTGCTGATTCTATCACCCCTGCAACGCCTGTTGCATTATCATTTGCACCAGGTGAGTCACTGGTAAAATCCATCACATCACTGACCCGAGAGTCTATATCACCCGACATAATAACCATTCGATTAGGATCAGATTTTCCTCGTTGAATCGCAATAATATTAACCACTTCTACCGGGTTAGGAATTCGCTTTTCACCTGAGATAGTTTGCTTAACTTCTATAATTTCTAAGCAGCCACCACATTGTGCTGAAATTTTCGCAAACTCATCTTTAATCCAGCGTCTAGCAGCGCCAATCCCTCTAGTATCTGATTGAGTTTCTGATAAGGTATGACGAGTACCAAAACTCACCAGTTTAGACACATCTTGCTCAAGGCGGTTTGCTGAAATATCTGCAGCAATCGCATGTAAAGACTGTTGCTGTGTCAGGGTACTACTTGCAAAGCTTGGGATAGCAAGTAATGTACATGTTGTGACAAAGCAATAGCGTAATGATTTGTTAAAATTATTTTTAAAAGCTAAATTCATTGTTATATTCCAGTAAAGTAGTCATTTAACTTTACCTAAGCCAATACCTACTGCAACTGCTTTGAGATAAAGCGACAAGAAAACGGTATCACTATTTGAACTTACAACGAAGAAGAAAATGCAACACTTAATTAACCAAAGCAACGCGCAGTATCTTATTTATCAAAATAACAGTCAGTTTGGCCATATATTCGTTTATGAAAATGATGATTACTTTTGGCTTAAATTTAGTGATGTGTCAATACAAGGAATAATCAAAAAAACACAGCCAGAGATTGCCTATTCACCGATTATAAAATCGCTGCTTTTATTCTTATTACAGCAAACCCAACAATTAAAAGTACTTAATTTAGGTTTAGGATGTGCAAATATTGATAGAACACTACGCTATTTACACAACAATAAGCTCATTTCACTCAATGCTATCACCACCGTAGAGCTGAACCCGACTATAATTGCATTAGCACAACAATATTTTAATTTACCTAATGAAACAAAAGTTGTTAACCAATGTGCACAATCATATTTAGCAACAAACACGTCTCAATTCGATATAATAATAATTGATATATTTAGTGATCAACAGCACTTAGATTTTATTGAAACAGCGCAGTTTTGGCAGCAACTTAAATTTAGCGCTAAAATAAACACCATCATTAGTGCTAATTTGAGTTTTGATTCGCCGTTAAAATTACAAAATTTACTTTGCACAATTAAACAGAATTTCCCGTATATAAAACTAATCGAATTTACTCAATACAAAAATATTGTACTTTTAGCCAGTCAGTCCCCTTTAACGCACGTAAACATAAATAATGTACGCGAAAATAAAAAACTCAATCTAATTACACATGAATTACCGCAAGCTATAAAAACCATTCATGCTATCGAACCATAACTTTTAGGTATCCACTATGTATGCACGTTCACTGATCATTTTAATATTAGCCACTTTTACTGTTGCCTGTACTCAGATCCCAGTCACTAATAATTGGGAAAAAATAGACGACTTTCAAACAAATTTAAAGAGTTGGTATCAAGTTGATACACAAAATCAAACAAAGCCACATATAGCCAACCCACAAGTAACGGTTATCGAAACTGAAAGTATAGAAAATAATTACCTATTAAAAAAACCCGCCGCCGATGGCATTATTGGTAATCGAAAAGCGCTCAGTTATAAAAAGCTCCCTACCCCTGTCCAGCTTGGTGAAACATATACGTTTTATGTGCGTATTAATGTAGAGTCATTTCCAAACAACCATGCTTTTGGTTTAAGTAATTTACAGCCGCATGAAATTAATAAACACGGTTATGACGCATTCGAACCCACCCTAAGAGTGACAGATAAAGCAGAATCTAATGGATTTAAAAATGATGGTGCTTTAATGGTTAAAACAAATGAGGGCTATGCCAACATAAGAAATTATAACAGTGCTCAATCGGCCAAACCTTTACAACCCGATACATGGTATGAAATTTGGTATGTAGTGAATAACGCGCCAATAAAACAAGGCGGACAAAAATACGATGTATATGTTAAAGGCGGCGAATTTAATCAGCAAACACTCGTTTATAAAGATGCCAGTTTTAGAATGAAGCGTGAACAGCCACTCATTTACTTTTTAGCTAATTGTAATACCGGCCCACACAAGCGCCCGTATGGTAACGGCGGATTACGATATGATGACTTATATATGATCGAAGGTTTTGCGTTGTCACGCCCATTTTAATCATTTAAAAACCTAACTTAAATGGTATGATATTTCCCTTTATACCATTTAAGTTTTTATAATGTATCGATTATTTGAAAGAATGACCAACGCATTTCCTCAGGAAAAACCTTCTCAACCGCCCGCAACTTTATTTGCATTTTGCCGACATTACACAAAAGGCATGGAACTTCCTTTAGTTCTTATGTCTATTAGCGCCGCTTTATTAGCCATCTTAGAAGTATCATTATTTAGTTATATGGGCGAGCTAGTCGACTGGTTAAGTATTTACACACCGGAGACCTTATTTTTAGAGAAAAAGCCTGAACTTATAAAAATGGCTATTATGCTGCTAGTTGTATTACCTATTGTTGTTTTTTTTCATGCCGCAATTTTACATCAAGCGTTACTAGGCAATTATCCAATGTCTATACGTTGGTCTGCTCATCGCTATTTATTACGTCAAAGTATTAGTTTTTATCATAATGAATTTGCAGGACGCATTGCCACTAAAGTAATGCAAACATCATTAGCTGTTCGTGAAGCGGTCATGAAATTGCTCGATGTTTTGATGTACATTGTCGTGTATTTTGGTGCGATGGTATTTTTAGTTGCCGAAGCAGATTGGCGCTTAATGGTGCCATTACTTATTTGGCTAATAATTTATACTGCGATACAGCTTTATTTTGTACCTAAACTTAAAAAAATTGCCAGCTCGCAAGCAAATGCACGCTCACAAATGACCGGACGCATTGTTGATAGCTACACTAACATAGCAACAATTAAACTATTTTCGTACACTCAACGTGAAGAGCAATATGCAAAACAAAGTATGGATGTGTTTTTGCAACCGGTGTACAAGCAAATGCGCTTAGTCACAAGCCTTAACTTTGCAATCAACTCGTTAAACTATTTATTAGTATTTAGTGTTGCCGCTTTATCATTATATTTGTGGTCATTGAGCGCCATTAGCGCTGGAGCAATCGCTATTGCTGTTAGCTTATCATTAAGGTTAAACGGTATGGCGCAATGGATCATGTGGGAAATAAGCAGTTTATTCGAAAACATTGGTACAGCCACAGACGGAATGAAAACACTATCAAACCCAATAACGGTTGACGATGCCCCTAATGCAAATACATTGAGAGTGAATCATGGCAAGATCGAATTTAAAAATGTAGCGTTTAATTATGGCAAAGCGGCTAACGAGAAAAATCGTGGCCCAGTGATGAATGGATTAAATTTAACGATTAAACCTGGCGAAAAAATTGGTTTAGTTGGTCGCTCTGGTGCAGGTAAGTCAACACTGGTTAATTTACTGCTTCGTTTTTATGATACAGACTCAGGTCATATAAAAATTGATGACCAAGATATTCGCCAAGTCACTCAAGAGAGTTTACGTAAATATATAGCGATGGTAACTCAAGATACTTCTCTTCTTCATCGCTCTGTAAAAGACAATATTTTATATGGTAGACCAGATGCAACCGAGACTGACATGCTAAAGGCTGCCCAACAAGCTAAAGCCCTTGAGTTCATTTATGACTTAGAAGATAGTGAAGGTAATAAAGGCTTTGATGCGCAAGTTGGAGAACGCGGTGTCACCCTTTCAGGTGGACAACGTCAACGTATCGCTATTGCTCGTGTATTATTAAAAAATGCCCCCATTTTAATACTTGATGAAGCCACCAGCGCACTCGATTCTGAAGTAGAAGCCACGATTCAGGCAAGTCTTGATGATTTAATGACAGGCAAAACCGTTATTGCTATTGCACATAGGTTATCGACCATTGCACAAATGGATAGACTGATTGTACTTGATAACGGAGGGGTTGCAGAGCAAGGAACTCATGAAGAGTTAATCGCTAAAGGGGGAATTTATGCATCCCTTTGGACACATCAAACAGGTGGTTTTATTGCCACAGATTAAAAGCAAGCATTAAGAATATAAGCGAAGAATACGACCGTGTATTCTTCGTTTTAACACCTCAATTAATACATGTATAACCGAATGCCTATTAACACTAACATCACTAAATTAGCTAATAAGCTGATTAAGAAAAAATAGGTACGAGGGCTTGGGTTTTTCTCTGTTGCAATGGCGTAATATAAAACCATATGAATTATACGTGCAATAACATACACCCAAACACATAACGAAAACGCCATGCTTTGATAATTAATTGCCATAGCAAACAACACAGTCGCAACAAATAATGCACTATTTTCAAGCGTGTTATGAAAAGTACGATGAGCTCTGAAAATAAAGCTATCATGTGATAAATCATCACTGATTTTACCGGGTATGGCATTGGGTGCCTTAGCTTTACTAAAAGTAGCCACAGCCCATTGAGTGACTAACATTATTAAATATATGTAAAAGCCAGTGTAAGTATAAATGAGTGCAGATGTCATACGGGAGCTCCTTTGCTTTGTTACTTATAAATATGATTAAAGAACTATTAAGCAATTTCAACACCAACACTAAACACTTGATTTTGAAGTTTATTGTTTTTTACATCGGGCTGTTAATGTAAATAATACAAATCACATTCTCGTAATTACATGCTTAACTACACTGTTTTAGTTACGCAAAGTTAATGTGATACATATTACGGCATGATCGGTTGTTAAATCATCCTTTTCATACTCTGGATTGAGTAAATGTCTATCGTAAGTATGATGTTCACTCACATCAAAAAAGTTATCGGGGCAACGTGAGTCAAATTCACACGACAATAAAATATAATCAAGTACATTACTATTAGCACCATAATAATGTGTTGCTTTACGTACCAAGCCGGTATTTAAAGTATTAGCTTGTGTATCGGCTATCAAATCACTGAGGATGGCTTGATTTAATCGACTATTTTCAAATAAATTCCATGCATCATTTAAACAATATTTTGCAAGGTAAGCCTTGGTATCCATTTGAGGCGCAAATCGCAAAGAGTTCGTTAATAAGTGATTTAGCACGCCATCAGTTAAATCATTATTAAAATCCCCCATTAATATCATTGGTTGATTAGTTTTCTTACGCTGTTCAATCATTGCTAACATTAATAATGTGGCTTCACTGCCGCGTTGAATTGTTGCGCCCCACCCTCCCGCAACTGTCGCTTTTAATATTTCAATAATATTTTTTTCAGGTGACAAGGCATGATTAACATCATCTATTTCAATCATTGAACGCTTAGACTTTAAGTGCACAACATAACAATCTGTGTAACCAATATGTGGTAAATTGATTGTCGCCCTAAGTACTTTACGGCTAAATTCAAAACCATGGTTAAGACCAAGCGCATTCACATATTCACGACTGTGGGCAACGGCTGCTACTTCAACTATTGGATATTTAGCAGCTATCGCCACGACCGGACTTTTATAGATAAAATCATCTATGATTTGAGGTGTATCAACCGTTGAAAAATACTCGTAGCCATTCTCTAAAAGTAATTTTTTTAGCGAATCGATACTAAACACCTCTTGAAATGCGATCACATCGGGTTGGGTCTCAGTGATGTAATCAACAATCCAACGTTGTTTTCTTTGCCATTGCTCTGCGGTATAAATTCGCTCAAAGTCATAGTAGGCATTTGGTGGCTCAAGATAATTAAATAAATTAAACGTAGCTATTTTAAGTTGAGTATTTTTTATAATCGCCTCTACTAACTCACCTTCTTCGTTTTGAGGTAGTTCATTTAAGTAATTGGTTTGTGATGTTAATTTTAAACTACTGATAATATAAACCTAATATTTTCATATCCATTTATTATACTCCCAACATTAATAAAAGCCTAAAAAGTGAATAATTCTCATCATGCAATTTAAGCCTTTTATTTACGTTATACTGCGTTATTAATTCTCAGCATCTATTTAAATTATGATTTATTCACACTTTGGCACTAAATTTACACGCCCTAATGGTATTACTCAGTTAATGGAAGACTTAGGTAATGCAAAAAATAGTAACAACCCTAATATCGTCATGTTAGGGGGGGGTAACCCCGCTCAAATTCCACAAATTAATCAAATTTTTATAAATGAATTAAACACATTAATAAGCGCCGACAAAATGTCTCATGTATTTGGCTCCTACGACGGGCCAACAGGTAATGATGAATTTAGAGTCGCATTAGCAACACAACTTAATAATGCGTTTAATTGGCCTATAACGGCCGAAAATATCGCATTAGGAAATGGCAGTCAGGCTAACTTTTTTGTGTTGTTTAATATGTTGGCTGGAAAAATGGCTGACGGAAGCACAAAGCGTATATTATTTCCTCTTGCACCTGAGTATATTGGCTATGCGGATCAAGGGTTAAGCGATGACATGTTTGTGGCTATCAAACCACACATCGCTATTTTAGATACCGGCAATAATGCAAAGCAATTTAAATATATTATTGATTTCGAAGCCGTTGAAAATACGCTTGAAACAGATAACAGCATAAATGCATTGTGTGTCTCTCGTCCTACTAACCCAACGGGGAATGTTATTACAGACGAAGAAGTGCAACGTCTCGATGCATTAGCGCAAAAGTATAATATCCCACTTATTATAGATAATGCCTATGGCGACCCTTTTCCCGGCTGTATTTATACACAAGCGAGCCTTACATGGAATACAAATATAATTTTATGTATGTCTCTTTCCAAATTAGGTTTACCAGGTTTGCGTACGGGTATTGTCTTAGCTAATCGCGATATGATCCAAGCCATTGGCCGTATAAATGGGGCAATGGTGTTATCACCTAATGCCATGGGTCCATCGCTTGTTACCCGCTTAATTAACAACAACGAACTTCTGCCTTTATGTAAAAACACCGTGCTTCCGTATTATCAGCAAAAAGCACAGGTAGCCGTTTCGTTATTTAATGACATTTTTGCTAATTCATCAGTTTATTTACATAAGCTTGAAGGCGCATTTTTTATGTGGCTATGGTTAAAAGATACTCACTTAACAAGCGAAGACGTATATCAACAATTAAAAGCACAAGATATATATATTATACCCGGACATAACTTTTTTATTGGCATAGAAGATAGCTGGGAGCATAAACATCAATGTATTCGTATTAACTACGCTACCGATGAAGCAACGTTAAAAAAAGGACTAAAATCAATTAAAGCCCTTTTATAAAAACGAAATACTATATGTATAACCCTTTATTTTTTATTGTAATAACTGTTTTATTAAGGTTGCTTAGCGTAAAGTAATACCACAAACCTAGATTGATCTGACTATATTAATCTAGCTATTATTCGCTGTAATACCACAGAAAAACAAAAAATAAGGGTTAACATATGCGTTTAGGACCAGGATTACTTGTTACCGCTGCCTTTATTGGCCCCGGTACTATTACAACGGCAAGTGTCGCAGGTGCAAATTTTGGTTTTGCATTAATTTGGACATTAGTATTTTCAATTATTGCCACTATATTACTTCAATCAATGGCGGCGCGACTTGGCCTGGCAACAGGAAAAGATTTAGCACAAGCACTTAGGGCTCATATCGAAACCCCGCTGTTCAAATCCCTTGCCGTTATTTTAGTTATTAGCGCTATTGGCGTAGGGAGTGCAGCCTATGAAGCAGGAAATTTAACTGGGGCAAGTTTAGGTTTAATAGAGATACTGCCTATGGTCCCTGCTCATTTGTGGACTCCATTATTAGCATTACTCAGTGCAATATTATTGTTTAGTGGTAAACATAAAATGATTGAAAATATACTGATCTTATTGGTTATTTTAATGAGTTTAGTCTTTATCTCTACCCTTGTGATGGCAGGTCCAGCAATAAGTAATGTATTGCATGGCTTTGTACCCAAAATACCAGATGGTTCAATTACCACAATACTTGCACTAATAGGTACAACCATAGTCCCTTATAATTTATTTCTACATTCGGGTGTACTAGCAAAGCAACACGATAGTTGTCGTGATATTAAAAAATCAATAAAGCAAAATAATTTAGATACTAGCCTCTCAATTACCTTAGGCGGTGTAATCACGTTAGCGATTTTATCTACCGCATCAGTTGCATTTTATGGCACTGATACAGGTAAAATTAGCGCAGCAAACATGGCGGTGCAACTTGAGCCATTGCTTGGTCATGCTGCCCATTACTTTTTTGCAATTGGTTTATTTTCTGCGGGGTTAACAAGTGCAATCACTGCACCGATTGCAGGGGCGTATGCTGTATGTGGAATGTTAGGCTGGTCTAGCGATATGAAACACGCCCGCTTTAAAGCCGTCGCTATTGTTATTTTATTATTTGGTGCGGTAGTGGCATCACTAAATTTAGACCCTGTGGCGGTGATTATATTTGCACAAGCCGCTAATGGTTTATTATTGCCTATAATAAGCACTTACCTTGTGTGGCTTGTAAACAAAAAATCGGTAATGGGAAGCTATACCAGTTCTTGGGTTATAAACCTCGTTACGCTCCCCGTTTTAATACTTATTTTTGCTTTGAGTAGTTATAAGTTATTTAGCTTAATTTTTAATTAGCCTTTTAAACATCAATATAAGTTAGTTCTCAGCTTGACACAGATAGCTGGGAATTAACTTAGCAAACACCCCCCCACCTATACCGCCCGCCAGTAATTGCATATAAAACCCCCACCCTCGTGCACCTGCAATAATATGAATATTCATAATCGATTCAATTAAAGCTAATATCACGGCAAAAGCGCTGACACCCGCAAGAATAAATAATGCCATCGTATAATTGGGCAATTTTTTACTTAATTTAACGGTGACAATAAAAGCAATCGCCAATGCAATACCAATAATAGCGCCATAGGTTGGTAATAAGCCAAACCAATCATCAAAGGTTAAATTGATACGATCACTAAACTTAACCACTACGCCAACATTAACTAATTGATTGACAACGTATTGACTATGAAACAAGCTAGCAAGAGTAAATGCAAGTAACCAAGAAATTAAAAATGATGGAAGCAAACGTGTTAAAAATGCCACAGCTATCTCAATTTACAGTAAAAATTTTGTCTTACATTAGCAAAGGCTTGAAGCGTAAACAACGTCTCTCTCAATTAGTGCTATTTTTGTTTATCGGTTTTTTTTCATCTATCGCTAATGCAAATATATTACCTAAAGTGCAATACCACACTCACACACTCGCTCATCACTTACACTCGCCTTGGAGTATGGTAAAACTGCCCAATGACATATGGTTAATTACTGAGCGAGATGGTCACGTCGTAATTGTAAAAGACAATCAGCAAATAAGAGTAAATTTAAATCTTGAAGGGTTATACGTTGCTGGCCAAGGCGGTTTGCTCGATATTGTACTCGCCCCCGACTTTAATACTTCAAAAAATGTTTTTATTACATACGCCCAAGGCAATGCACAGGCTAATCGCCTTGTTATTGCTAAAACGTCGTTTAATGGTACGCACTTTTCAAAACCCACTGTTATTTATAAAGTCGCAACAGATAAAAATACACCACAACATTATGCAGGGCGAGCTCTTATTTTACCTGACAACACGCTATTATTCTCAACCGGAGATGGCTTTGATTTTAGAGAGCAAGCACAAGTGATCACCAGCCAACTGGGTAAAATATTGCGTATACATCTAGATGGCACGCCCCCTAAAGATAACCCTTTTATTAATCATACAAACCCACGTGCACACGCTATTTATTCGCTCGGTCACCGAAACCCACAAGGTTTAGTGTACGATGATGATACACAGCAAATTATTAGCCACGAGCATGGCCCCGCCGGTGGCGACGAGCTAAATTATTTAACCCCAGGCACTAATTACGGATGGCCGGTAATCACTTATGGTAGGGATTACTCGCAAGCGCGAATTTCCCCCTTTACCGAATATAAAGGTATGCAAAAACCAAGTGTGGATTGGACTCCTTCAATCGCGCCATCAAGCATGGCGTATTACAGTGCTAAATATACTGCCTTTCCATCATTACAAAAGCAGGTACTTATCAGTACATTGGTCGATCAAAAACTCTATAGTGTCAATTTAGCTGATGGTGCGTTTACCCAGACTCATGTATTTCCAGAGGCATCGGGCAGATTAAGAAATGTGTATGTAACAACTGAAGGTAATATTGCTGTATTAACCGATGGGAAAGATGCAAAACTGATGATATTTAAACCCGAATAATAAAAAAAAAGCCGCGGTTTATAATAAACAGCGGCTTTGTTAATTTAATCACTTAAGCGTGGTAAATTATTGTTTACCTATCACTTCAAGTCCACCCATGTAAGGGCGTAAAATTTCAGGTACTACAACCGAGCCATCGGCTTGTTGGTAGTTTTCTAGTATAGCAACAAGTGTACGACCAACCGCTAAACCAGAACCGTTTAGTGTATGTAATAGCTCTGGCTTTTTAGCACCTTCACGACGAAAGCGTGCTTGCATACGGCGCGCTTGAAAATCAACCATATTTGAACATGATGAAATTTCTCGGTATGTGTCTTGTGCCGGTAACCAAACTTCTAAGTCATACGTTTTAGCTGCGCCAAAGCCCATATCACCCATACATAAAATAACTTTACGATAAGGTAACTCAAGTGCTTGTAAGATTTGTTCCGCGTGGCCTGTTAGCTCTTCAAGGGTTTGCATTGAATCCTCAGGCTTAACAAGCTGTACAAGCTCGACTTTATCAAACTGGTGTTGACGAATTAAACCACGTGTATCGCGCCCATAGCTGCCGGCTTCACTTCTAAAACAAGGTGTATGTGCGGTTAAACGAATTGGCAAATCACTTTCATCGTAAATCTCATCTCGTGCACTATTTGTTAGGGGTACTTCAGCGGTAGGAATTAAGCTAAAACCAGCTTGTTGAACCCCATCATCATCGACAAGCCCTAAGGTATGGAATAAATCACCTGCAAATTTTGGTAATTGGCTGGTGCCGTACAAGCTTGCACTGTTAACTAAATAAGGGACATACATTTCTGTATAGCCATTTTTATCTATATGGGTATCAAGCATAAATTGCGTTAATGCACGATGCATACGTGCTACTTGGCCGCGCATTACAGTAAAGCGTGCGCCACTGATTTTAACGCCCATTTCAAAGTCTAAGCCGTTTAGGTCTTGCCCAACATCTACGTGATCTTTTACATCAAACTCATACTTTTTCGGCGTGCCCCAAGTAAGTATTTCAACATTGTCGTCTTCATCTGCACCTGCTGGTACTGATTCATCTGGCAAGTTTGGAATGGCTAGTGCGATGTCGTTAATTGCGGTTAACACTTCGTCTTGCGCTTTTTTAGTCGCGTCTAATTCGCTACCTAAATTTGCCACTGCATCAAGCAGTGGCTGTGCGTCTTCACCTTTTGCTTTTGCTTGGCCAATGGCTTTTGCGCTGGCGTTACGTTGACTTTGAAGCTCTTGCGTTTTTACTTGTAATGTTTTGCGTTTTTCTTCAAGTTCTGTAAGTGTTGCAACATCAAGTTCGTAACCACGCGCAGCCAAACGTGCCGCAGTTTGCTCAATGTCTTGTCGTAAAAATTTAGAATCTAACATGTTAGTTTTTAACCTTTTTGCATTACCAGCTGAAGGCCCAGCCAAGCCATAAAAATACACACCACCACGTTTAAGATGATATTAAGGGCCATTTTAATAAAGTGGCCTTGTTGTAATAACAACAATGAATCCATTGAGAATGTTGAGAAGGTGGTTAACGCACCTAAAAAGCCAATACCAATAAGAGTTTTGGCGGGGCTCACCGTGATAATTTGTTTATCTATCAAACCGTACAATATGCCCATTAACAATGAACCCAGAATATTAACTGTCAACGTCCCAAAAGGGAATCCCCTACCGAGTAGTTTTAACATGGTTTCGCTAATAAAAAACCGTAAACAGGCTCCAGATGCTCCACCAAAGGCAATCATCATATAAAGTTTAATCATTTTCGTATCGCTTAACTGGACTTTGTGCATCTCGCGCTTTTAAATATTCGAGCTTTTGTTTAATTTTTTGCTCAAGGCCTCGCTCTGTCGGCACGTAATATTGCGTATGTTGTATCTCGCTCGGCAAATACTTCTCACCTGCTGCAAATGCACCTTCTTCGTTATGCGCATAGCGATATTGCGCCCCATAACCTAAATCTTTCATTAAACTTGTTGGGGCATTACGTAAGTGCTCTGGTACCGGATAACTTGGTTTATTTTTGGCATCCTCTTTGGCTTGGTTAAAGGCCATATACACCGCATTACTTTTAGGGGCACTTGCCATATAAAGTGTTGCCTGTGCAATTGCTCGTTCACCTTCTTTAGGGCCAACGCGTTGAAAAATATCCCACGCATTGAGTGCGACTTCCATCGCACGAGGATCGGCATTACCAATATCTTCAGTAGCAATAGCAAGCAACCGCCTAGCAACATAAAGAGGGTCTCCTCCACCAGCTAAAATTCTTGCATACCAATACAGTGCACCATCTGGCGAGCTCCCTCGCACTGATTTATGAAAAGCGGAAATTAAATCGTAAAACTCATCTCCCCCTTTATCGTACTTTGCTAAATGTGTGGGTAATACTTGGCTTAGAACGTGTTCATCAATATTTAATGTGCCGTTTTTATCAGTTGTTAAATCCACTGCTTGTTCTAACAAGTTCAGTACTTTACGTGCATCACCTGCGCTGGCTTGGCAAAGTGCTTTTTTAGCATTGTCAGCAATAATTATTTTTTTTTGATTTAATTGCTCATCAAGCTTTAGAGCACGGTCTATAACATTATATAAATCACTCTCTTGAAGTGATTTTAATACATAAACACGGGCTCGAGACAAAATCGCATTATTTAAGGCAAATGAAGGATTTTCTGTGGTAGCGCCTACAAAAATAAACGTGCCATCTTCTATGTGCGGTAAAAATGCATCTTGTTGCGATTTATTAAAACGATGTATTTCATCAACAAACATCAGTGTTCGCTGTCCACGGGAGGCTAAGTTATCTTGCGCTTGTATGACACTGTCTCGAATATCTTTTACACCCGCTGTGACAGCTGAAAGCTGTATTAAAGCAGCATCGGCATGATTAGCAATGATTTGAGCCAATGTTGTTTTACCCACACCCGGAGGGCCCCACAATATCAAACTATGACAACGCCCTGCTACAATCGCTTGATGCAGAGGCTTGTCTGTACTTAATAAATGTTGCTGCCCTATATAACCATCTAACGTTGTCGGGCGCATTCGCGCTGCTAATGGGCGCACATCCGGCCCAAAATTAAAACCTAAATTATTCACCGTTACTCTGATCGTCTATTTCAACACCCTCGGGTGGTGTAAATTCAAAAGTGTTTGTATCTAATACTGTATTTACCTGTGCGTTACTAAAAGTAAACTCAGAATGCTGACCTGAATTATCCATAACAACTAATGAGGCTAAGCCTTGCTGGCTGTCATTAAAGGTTATGTCGAGTTGCTCAACTTGACTTTCAATGCCTTTATTTGGCGTCACACTAAAACCATTATCCGTTTGTATTACATTGTATTTTTCCCATTGCTTGGGATCTTTTGAAGTAAGTAACACAAAAGGAGTTGAGTCGATTAAACTGCGTGTATCCATAATGGTTACTTGCTCAGCAAAACTATCAAAGTAATACGTTTTTTGTCCATTCGATACAAACAAAGTGTCGTCGGGCGAAACTTGTTGCCAGCGGATCATACTTGGCTGCTTTAAAGCAATACTCCCTGTACCTTGCATCACAGCTTGACCTTGATGATCTGTTACTTGCTGTACAAACTGTGCTTTAAAGCTCTTTAGTGTTGCTAACTTATTTTGCAGTGCTTGAGTGTCATCCGCAAACACGGATGCACTAAAAACGCAGCTAAGTGTTAATAATATACGGTTAAATTTTTTCATTAATTTGCTCCATTAGGCACTAATACATCACGAGCACCATTGTGTCCGGGTGCGCTAACAATGCCAGAAGTTTCCATTTGTTCAACCAAACGTGCTGCTCGATTATAGCCAACACGTAGTTTACGCTGAACAGATGATACAGAGACCTTGCCTGTTTCAATTACAAATGACACCGCTTCATCATAAAGAGGATCTGACTCTTCATCGGCATTTTCGCTTGCCTCACCAGGTAATAAAATATCTTCGGTGGCTTCACCATTTAATATTTCATCAACATAATTTGGTTTACCACGTGCTTTCCAATCACTGACAACAGCATGCACTTCATGATCGTCAACAAAAGCGCCATGTACACGTACCGGCACACTTGTTCCCGGCGGTAAATACAACATATCCCCCATGCCTAATAGGTTTTCAGCACCTTGTTGATCTAAAATAGTACGCGAATCAATTTTACTTGATACCTGGAACGCCATTCTTGTAGGTATGTTTGCTTTTATTAAACCGGTTATTACATCCACTGATGGACGTTGCGTTGCTAGCACTAAGTGAATACCCGCAGCACGGGCTTTTTGTGCTATACGTGCAATTAATTCTTCAACTTTCTTACCAACGATCATCATCATGTCGGCAAATTCGTCAATAACAACCACAATACTTGGGAGCTTATCAAGCTCATCAGGGCCATCTTTCATGCCATCTGTATCTTTAAAAAGAGGGTCCATGATCGGGTAACCCGCCTCTTTAGCATCAAGTACTTTTTGATTGTAACCTTTAAGATTACGCACACCTAACGCTGACATTAATTTATAACGACGTTCCATTTCTCCTACACACCAACGAAGTGCATTGGCCGCTTCTTTCATATCGGTGACTACTTCACACAATAAATGTGGAATGCCTTCGTACACCGATAACTCAAGCATTTTTGGATCTATCATGATCATGCGGACATCTTCAGGGCCAGATTTATAGAGCAAACTTAAAATCATGACATTAACACCCACTGATTTACCTGAACCTGTGGTACCCGCTACTAATAAATGGGGCATTTTTCCTAAGTCGGCACATACTGGCTCACCGGCAATATCTTTACCTAATACCATCGTTAATGGTGATGGGTTTTGTTCAAATTTAGGGGCATCAATCACTTCTGATAAACGCACTATCTCACGGTGTTTATTCGGTAGCTCTATTCCAACATATGTTTTACCCGGAATAACCTCGACAACACGTACGCTTATGGCAGAAAGCGAACGCGCTAAATCTTTCGCTAAGCCGGTAATTTTTGATACTTTTATTCCAGGTGCTAAATCAAGTTCAAAACGTGTAACAACCGGACCTGGGTAAACACCAACAACAGCCGCTTGTACATTAAAATCAAGTAACTTTGTTTCTACCAATCGCGATACCGCATCTAACTCTTCCGCTGAAATTGGGTTTTTGGCTTTATCTGCTCTATCTAATAAATCTAATGATGGGAGCGGGCCTGCTGGCGGCTCTTGCTCTAATAGCTGTTCAAACTTTTCTTTCGCGGTAGGTGGCGGCTGATAAGCTGGTTTTGCTTTAGGTAATGGGGGCGCTGGCGAAATAACCGTGGTCGGTTGAATTTCAGGCTCTATGACTTGGCTTTGGTCAAGCGCATTGAGCGCTGCGGCTGTGTCCATAGGCTCATCATCTATTGCACTAAATGTTGTAATTTCTTGATCTAAAATATCATCTATTTCGTCAAATGCAGGAACAAACCCAGTATTAACAGAATTAGGTTCAGCAGGTTGTTGTTCGATAAATGGCTTATTTATTTGAGGTTTAGATGATTTAACTTCAGGCTCAGCACTGATTTTTGCTTGTTCATCTAGCTCATTATCATGATTGTTAGCCTCACGTTCTCGATTAAGCCAGTCTTTTAAATATGTTGTTAAAAAAAGATAAAGTCTAACAACCGTATCACCTAAATAATCAACACATTGAACCCAAGATACGCCGGTAAATAAAGTCAAACCCGCAAAGAAAAAACACAATAATAAAATTGATGTACCGGTAAAATTAAAAGCAGGCATCATGGCACTTGCAATAACATCACCTACAACCCCTCCCGAAGAAAAAGTGTAAATATCATCAAAGTTAATACTGCAAATGGCAGATGCGGATGTTAAAAACAAAGCAAAGCCAATAACACGTAAAGCTAACGTTGTATAATCTAGTTGGAAAATTTTATGAGGTTGTTTGAAGAGTAAGTAACCAAAAAATTGAATAACGGCTGGCACTAAATAAGCAAGCCAACCAAATGATAATAATAAAATATCTGCAATCCACGCACCGGCTGTGCCGGTTATATTTTTTACATGAACAAATTCACCTGTTTGTGACCATGCAGGATCGGCTGGATCGAAACTAATTAATGCGCATAAAATAAACACTGCCGCAAACGAGCTAACAATAAGTCCTGTTTCTAATAGTCTTTGTACACCGTTTAGGCGCATAATTCCCTATTCCTCTTTATTATTTTACTTTTTAATAATGTATTATTTTTAATAGGTAAATACCTTATCAGGATTTACTTTTTGATGCACTGTATCTTAGTCATGATTAGCTGATTATGAACGACTATTTATAAGTTCATTGAGTATATGGGCGAATAATTAATCCTAATTCTCCCTTTACTTCTTCCATTACAACGTACGTTCTACTTTCACTAACATGGGGGAGTTTTAATAAAATATCACCTAATACGCCTCGATACTCTGACATATCATTTACTCGTGTTTTTAATAAAAAATCAAAATTCCCAGACACTAAATGACACTCTATAATTTCATCATGGCGTTTAACGGCCGCATTAAACTCATCAAATACAGAGGGCGATGTTTTAGTGATGGTCACTTCAACATAAACCGATAAACCAAGCCCTAACTTTTCGGGGTTAATAACAGCCTTATACCCCAAAATATACCCTTCCCTTTCAAGCTTTTTAACACGTTCCAAGCAAGGCGTTGCACTCAAACCAACTCGCTTTGCTAATTCAACATTAGAAACGCGGCCATCTAACTGTAATTCCATTATTATTTTTCTATCTATTCGGTCAAGTAATTGATGCACTTTTATTCCAGTTTATTACTCTGTCATTTTTATTATTACAGATTATAACACTAGAAAATAACTTTAAAAAGGTGAGACACACTAGGATATGATGAATATAATAGTCAATAGTTTCAATTCAATTAATGAAAGGCTATTTAAATGATTATTGGTGTACCTAAAGAAATAAAAAACCATGAATACCGCGTAGGTATGGTTCCTGCTAGTGTTCGTGAACTAATAAACCACGGCCACCAAGTATTTGTTGAGACAGATGCTGGTATGGGCATTGGTTTTACTAACGAAGATTACATTCAAGCTGGAGCGGTTATTTTATCAACTGCATCAGAAGTATTTGCTAAAGCAGACATGATTGTAAAAGTAAAAGAGCCACAAGCGGTTGAGCGTGCAATGTTACGTGAAGATCAAATCTTATTTACTTATTTACACCTTGCACCAGATTTACCACAAACTGAAGACTTAGTTAAATCTAAAGCAATTTGTATTGCATATGAAACAGTCACTGATGCTCGTGGTGGCTTACCATTATTAGCACCTATGAGTGAAGTAGCTGGGCGTATGTCAATTCAAGCCGGCGCACAAGCACTTGAAAAATCTAACCACGGTCGTGGTATGTTATTAGGTGGTGTACCGGGTGTTGAAGCTGCTAAAGTAGTGGTCATTGGTGGTGGCATGGTTGGCCGTAGCGCAGCTCAAATGGCTGTTGGTATGGGTGCTGATGTGGTCGTTCTAGATCGTAACATTGATGTTTTACGTGCGTTAGATGCACAATTTGGCAATAAAGTGAAAGCAATTTACTCAACTGCTGATGCATTAGAAAAGCATGTACTAGAAGCTGATTTAGTCATTGGTGGTGTATTAATTCCAGGAGCTGCGGCACCTAAGTTAGTCACTGCTGAGCACATTAAAGCGATGAAGCCAGGTGCTGCAATTGTTGATGTTGCTATTGACCAAGGTGGTTGTATTGCGACATCTAAAGCAACAACGCATGCTGATCCTACGTTCATTGTTGATGAGGTTGTTCATTACTGTGTTGCTAACATGCCAGGCGCTGTTCCACGTACATCTACTTTTGCATTAAATAATGCCACTTTGCCGTTTATTATTAGCCTTGCAAATAAAGGTTATAAACAAGCATTACTTGAAGATGAACATTTCTTAAATGGCCTAAATGTAATTAAAGGTCAAGTAACTTACAAAGAAGTTGCTGAAGCATTTAACATGCAATATGTTGAGCCTCGCTCTGCGATTGAAAATGCTTAATTGCACTTTTAAATAAAAATAAAAAAAGCAGCTAACGCTGCTTTTTTTATATATAAAATTAAATAAATCGTTTTATAATTGCGTCAACTTTTACCCGTTTAACCTGTGTCAGCAGTTTTTTAACCGCCGCAGGATAATCTGCAACTGTTTCGATATCACAAGGCCCTGTTAACCGACGACAATGCTGTAAAATTTCATTGCGTTCATTATCTATACTTGCCATTAAGCTTTGCTTAGGGTCGTCTATTAAAATCCCATTTTCAATATCTAAACCCCACGCTCTTGGATTTAAGTTATGGCCACTGAGTAAGTGAACTTTTCTATCTGCACAAATCCCTTTTAAATGAAACGAATTATTGTCGTGCTTCCACAAGTACACATTTAGGTTTCCATTATCTATATAACGTTTTTGTGTTTTCACAAATTTATATAAAATAGTTTCGTACAGATAAGGCAAAGCCCCTATTTTGCTAAAAGGTTGATCTGGGGGAAGATAAAAATCGTTAGCGGTTTTATCGCCAACAACAATCGTCACCTGTTTCCCTGCTTTTAATAATCGACGTAATGAACGCATAAGTGGTGCCGGAAAATTAAAGTAAGGTGTATACAGAACTAATTCATTTTGCGTTGTATCAAATAAATTTTTAATAACACGATTTAATCTATTATGTCGACGCCCCAAGCCAAGTAAAGCCCTAATACCAATTTGTTCACTTTGATTAATATCGCCATGTTTATAACTTGCCGATTTTAAATCACGCATTAGCTGCTTTTGCTCATTTTTAAATTCGGCTAAGCGAGGTAATGGACGTTTATCGATTCTAGGTACAGCTATGGAAGCAAGTAATTTGTTATCGATAAAATCAATCATCGCGTCACATAATTTGTCTTGCTTGATTAAAAAGTAACGATCTAACCTATAACGTTCACCGACATTTAGATAAACATTATTAATACTTGCGCCACTGTAAAGCAAAGTATCATCAATCATAAATCCTTTTAAATGCAATACCCCAAATAACTCTTTTGCTTTTACAGGTACGCCATATACTTGTACATTAGAGTTATGTTGCGTAAGGCTATCACAATATAAACTTGCATTACCTTCGGATTTATCTGCCCCAATTAACCCACGCTGAGCTCGGTGAAAATCAACCAAAACTTTTATTTCAAGTGCTGGATTTTCTAGAGAGGCATGGTGAAGTGCCTGCAAAATTTCGCGGCCAGCATCGTCGTCCTGTAAATATAACGCAGTGATATAAATTCGTGATTGTGCATTACGTATCAAAGTTAATAATTGTGTGTGAAATTGTTTCGCATTGGTCAAGACGGTAACGTCTTTTGAAGTCAACCCAAATGCGGGTGTTTCCTGCCAAAATAACATAGTTGCCTGTTAACTTAGGTCACTTAAACTACAGCGACAAATAAAATTAGGTAAAACATAACAAAAAAAAGCGAATTGGTCATGAATTAACGACATTTTGTTTTAATTCTGATGTTTAATTAAACAAAATGTATGCTAAAAAAGCTTATCTATCTTTAATTAACACAAATAGAAAGCGATAAAATAGTGATAAAATATTTAATAAGCGATTAAATTTCACAGCCAACATTATCTTGTAGATAACAAATACGAAAATCAGTAGATTAACAGTGCGTGTTTAAAAAATGACACAAAGAAAAAATAATCACTATTTTTGTTTACTTGCGCCTTGTTTTACTTAGAATCGCATCCATTAAGAAAGTATTAAACGTTTAGGAATAAAATAATGACTGAAGCAAAACATTGTAAATTACTTATATTAGGCTCAGGCCCTGCAGGTTATACCGCCGCGGTTTATGCAGCTCGCGCTAATTTAAATCCGGTATTAATTACGGGCATTCAACAAGGTGGCCAACTAACAACAACCACTGAAGTAGAAAATTGGCCAGGTGATGCACACGGTTTAACAGGCCCTGCTTTAATGGATAGAATGAAAGAGCATGCAGAACGCTTTGAAACTGAGATTGTATTTGACCATATAAATAAAGTTGATGTTTCAAAACGCCCTTTCACATTAACAGGCGATCAAGGTACATATACATGTGATGCTTTAATCATTGCTACAGGCGCTTCAGCTAAATACCTAGGCCTAGAGTCAGAAACTAACTTTCAAGGCCGTGGTGTTTCTGCCTGTGCAACGTGTGATGGTTTCTTTTATAAAGGCCAAAAGGTTGCAGTAGTCGGTGGTGGTAATACGGCTGTTGAAGAAGCGCTATATTTATCTAACATTGCCGATGAAGTGCATGTAATTCATCGTCGTGATAGTTTTAGTAGCGAAAAAATATTAGCAGATCGTTTAGCTGAAAAAGCAGCGAATGGTAATATTGTTTTACATTATAACCGTACACTAGACGAAGTCCTTGGTGATCAAATGGGTGTTACAGGTGTCAGAATTAAAGACACTCAATCGCAAACAACGGAAGAATTAGAGTTAGCGGGTGTATTTATAGCCATTGGCCATAAACCAAATACTGACATGTTTGTAGATCAATTAGACATGAAAGATGGCTATTTAGTGGTTCAATCAGGCCTAAATGGTAACGCGACACAAACAAGCGTTGAAGGTGTATTTGCAGCCGGTGATGTATCAGATCATATTTATCGCCAAGCAATCACATCAGCAGGTACAGGGTGTATGGCTGCACTTGATGCTGAAAGGTTTTTAGATAACTTATAGACTAAATCAAAAATACTATAATAAAGGGCTGAAATATCAGCCCTTTTTTATTATGATAAATTTATGTTTTAAGTGAAAAAGTCAATTTATGACGCACCAGTTATATCAATTAAATGTAAACGACATCCGATTTCCAGATCCACAACACGCCCTTAACTCCCCAGATGGATTACTTGCTGTAGGGGGCGATTTATCTGTCGAACGTTTAAAAGAGGCTTATCACAACGGTATTTTCCCATGGTTTAGTGATTGTGAACCCATTATGTGGTGGTCTCCAAGTGAGCGTGCAATTATTGAATTAGCTGATTTTCACGTCAGTAAATCATTACGTAAGCAATTAAAAAAAAGCCCTGTGAAGGTCACTATAAACACGGCATTCGAACAGGTTATTAGCGAGTGTATTAATCAACGTATTGATAATGAAGGAACTTGGATCACAGAGCAAATGAAACAAGCTTATTGCAATGCGCATCGCTGTGAAATAGCACATAGCCTTGAAGTATGGAGAGACAATAAATTAGTCGCAGGCTTATACGGTATAATGCAATGCGGTGTTTTTTGTGGTGAGTCGATGTTTCATCGTGAAACAAATTGTTCTAAGCTTGCGATGTGGGCACTTGTAAATTATTTACAAAAACATAATGTTCATTTTATTGATTGCCAATTAGAAAACCCTTATTTAATGTCTTTAGGTGCAGTGGTTATTCCTCGGAGTGATTTTTTGGATAAACTTGCAAAGGCAAAAAATTATACAATGTCGTCTAATATGTGGAAATCACAAGAGTTAAAAAACATTTATGACTGATCAAACTTCAATGCGAGTCGGTGTAAGCCAAGAATTTACCTGTAGTTACTTGCCTGATAGGCAAGAGCAAGTATTATTAATTTTAGAACCACACTATTATAATCCCGATAAATATGAGCAACTTTTAGCTTCGGGATTTAGACGCAGTGGTGATCAAATTTACCGACCCCACTGCCCTAGCTGTAATGCGTGTAAATCTATACGTGTGTTGGCGAATAAATTTATTCCATCTAAATCTCAAAAGCGCAAAGTTAATAAAACTAAAAAACAATTTACCTTGCGTTATTCAAACGTAGAAAAACCACAATACTACTCACTGTATAGTAAGTATATCAGCGAACGTCACGACGATGGCGCGATGTTTCCACCTAACCTAGAGCAATACAAAAGCTTTTTACTGTGTAACTGGTTAGAAATCATATTTATTGAGTTATGGGATAATGATAAATTAATTGCGGTTGCAGTCACCGACTGTATGAACAATGCAGTATCAGCCATTTATACATTTTTCGATCCTGATTATGCACACTTTAGTTTGGGTAGTGTGATGATTATTGCTCAAATTGAGTTTGCAAAAAAACACCAAAAGCAATTTCTCTACTTAGGGTATCAAATAGATGAATGTACTAAAATGAAGTACAAAACACAGTTTTTACCTGCTCAAAAATACGACAACAACGCTTGGTTGACTATTTAATTTGCAAAAATAGCCCGTGTAGCTTTACTTATTGTTGTATTTTGGGCAAAATCTGCAGCGTTTAACTATTAAAGAGGTGTTACGCTAAACATGGCGAAAGAAGACGTAATCGAAATGCAAGGAACTGTCCTTGATACTTTACCAAATACAATGTTCCGAGTTGAGTTAGAAAATGGTCACGTAGTTGTGGCTCATATTTCTGGAAAAATGCGCAAAAACTATATTCGTATTTTAACCGGCGATAAAGTAACGGTAGAAATGACACCTTACGATTTATCGAAAGGTCGCATCGTATTCCGTGCTCGCTAAGTAAGTGCGTTAACGAGATTTAGTTTTAGCTATTTTATCAGCTTTAACTTTTATTAAATATAATGCATGGTTTTCTATAAATTATATTTAATAAACAAAAAGCCCAGCTTATGCTGGGCTTTTTGTTGTTTATAATAAATGGCTATGCGGGCGTTAACGAGTTTTCATACTGAAAATCAATTTTATTCTCTTTAACTGACACTTTTACTGTGCCCCCATCAATTAAATCACCAAATAATATTTCATTGGCAAGTGGTTTTTTCAGCTCATCCTGAATCACACGTGCCATGGGCCTCGCTCCCATCGCTTTATCGTAGCCTTTATCTGCTAACCACTCTCTTGCTTTCGCTGAAAGCTCTAAATTAACCGACTTTTTATCTAACTGCGCTTGTAACTCAACAACAAATTTGTCGACCACTTGTAAAATAACGTCTTTCTCAAGATGGTTAAACCATATGATGTTATCTAAGCGGTTTCTAAATTCTGGTGAAAATACTTTATTAATTTCACTCATTGCATCGTGAGTGTGATCTTGCTCAGAAAAACCAATCGATTTACGAGTTGTTTCTTGCACGCCCGCATTTGTTGTCATCACCACAACAACATTTCTAAAATCTGCTTTACGGCCATTGTTATCGGTTAATGTACCGTGGTCCATTACTTGTAATAAAATATTATAAATATCAGGATGCGCTTTTTCTATTTCATCAAGCAACACGACAGCATGAGGATTTTTTATAACAGCTTCAGTGAGTAATCCACCTTGCTCAAAACCAACATAACCTGGTGGTGCACCAATTAATCGACTTACAGCATGACGTTCAACATATTCAGACATATCAAATCGAATAAACTCAACCCCCATGCACTTACCAAGCTGTTTAGTGACTTCTGTTTTACCGACACCCGTTGGGCCTGCAAATAAGAAAGAACCTACCGGTTTATTTTCATTTGCCAATCCAGAACGTGATAAACGAATTGCAGAGGTTAATGCATCAATCGATTGGTCTTGCCCAAATACGAGCATTTTTAAATTGCGGTCTAAGTTTTTAAGGGTTTCTTTATCGGTAGAAGAAACATTTTGTGGTGGTATTCTGGCCATCTTCGAAATAATTAATTCAATATCAGATACACCAATTGTTTTCTTGCGTTTAGAGCTAGGCTGTAAACGTTGACTAGCCCCAGCTTCGTCAATAACGTCTATTGCTTTATCAGGTAAATGGCGTTCATTAATATATTTAGCGCTAAGCTCTGCAGCTGCTTTTAGCGCTTTTTGAGTATAACGAATACCATGATGCTCTTCGTAACGATCTTTTAATCCGTTTAAAATTTTAGTTGTATCAGAGACGCTCGGCTCTAAAACATCAATCTTTTGGAAACGACGAACTAAGGCACGATCTTTTTCAAATATATTTTTATATTCGTTGTAGGTAGTCGAGCCCATACATCTTAATTGGCCACTAGAAAGTAACGGTTTTAACAGATTCGACGCATCCATTACCCCACCAGAAGCTGCTCCTGCACCAATAATCGTATGAATTTCATCTATAAATAATATAGAACCGGGTTGGGCTTGCAACTCTTTAAGCAAACTTTTAAAACGCTTTTCAAAATCACCGCGATATTTTGTACCCGCAAGTAAAGCTCCCATATCTAACGAATATACAACGGCATCAGCAATCACTTCAGGCACCTGTTCGTTTACAATTCGATAGGCTAAGCCTTCGGCAATTGCTGTTTTACCAACGCCTGCTTCTCCCACTAATAAGGGGTTATTTTTCTTTCTGCGACATAATACTTGTACTGTACGTTCCACTTCACTATCGCGACCAATTAAGGGATCAATTTGCCCTTCTTTGGCCTGTAAATTTAAGTTAGTAGTAAAGCTTTCTAGTTTGGTTTTCTCTTCGTTTTGAACTTCTTGCACTTCATCATGAATGTCATCGGTATCATCACTTAATTCATCATCTGACTTTGAAACACCATGAGATATAAAATTAACAATATCTAAACGATTTATATCATTCTTTTTAAGTAAGTAAACTGCTTGGCTTTCCTGTTCCGAAAACATAGCAACTAATACGTTAACACCGGTTACTTCTTGCTTTCCTGAAGATTGCACATGAAACACAGCACGTTGTAAAACACGTTGAAAACCTAATGTAGGCTGAGTTTCACGTTCTTCTTCTAAATCGGGGATAACCGGTGTTGTTTCATCAATGAACTCTAATAACTCAGTTTTTAATCCGCTAATATTTACTGCGCATGCATTTAAAGCATCTGCAGCAGATGGATTATCTAGCAGTGCAAGTAAAAGGTGTTCTACTGTCATAAATTCATGTCTGCGTGTTCGCGCTTCACGAAATGCGACATTTAAAGTTAGTTCTAAATCTTTATTTAGCATTGGCAACCCCTTACAGAGATAAAATTATGTACCACATCAATTAAACGAAACCGTTAATTGGTCATTACTCCTGCTCACAACTACACAACAATGGATGCTCATTATCGCGTGAATACCGATTAACTTGCTCCACTTTAGTATAAGCAACATCGGCACTATACACACCGCAAATGGCTTTACCTTGTTGATGTATTTGTAGCATTACATCAGTTGCTCTATCGCTATCCATATTGAAAAAAGTCATTAAAATTTCGATTACAAAATCCATCGGTGTGTAATCATCATTATTTAATACTACTTTATATTTTCGTGGTGGTTGCAGTTTTTGCTTCTCACTATCACGAACAGTGTCTATTACACCTGAATCTTTCATACCACTCATAATTAAATATAGTCTTGTCTTTGTAACTCAAGCAAACTTGAATAAAAAATAAATTAAATGTTTAAAATTGTAACTAAAACCCTTGACTCACTGGTTAAATAATCTACATTTAAATTGTAGATTGGTTATCCCTAAATCAGTCTAGCAAATTATACAGTTTAGAATAACTAATTTAGTCAACTTATAGAAGGATGTACGAGTATGGCTTGCGGTAAGGTTAAATGGTTCAATAATGCTAAAGGTTTTGGTTTCATTGTAGAAGATGGTTCTGAGGATGATATATTCGCACACTATTCAACAATAGTTATGGATGGATATAAAACCCTTAAAGCCGGTCAAGATGTTACTTTTGAATTACAACAAGGGCCTAAAGGCATGCATGCTACTAATATTGCCCCTAACGGTGATATTATAGAATAGTTAAAAATATCCCCTTTAAGCGAGCTGCTTATTAAAGTTTCTCGCTTCCTCTTCTTTCTTACAAAAAGTGATTTTCATTTTAAAAATTGGCGAATACAAGCTGATTAAAAATTAGTTATACCTATTAATTCTATAAAATGAAGATTTGAATGTATTTATACCTAATGCTACCTCTAGCCCTTTTTAGTTAAGCTTGTTACACTCTGTATGTTAAATTATAAGCTTAAATATCTTTCACCTAAATTTGGTGAACAGGATGTATTCCTTATATTTAATTAAATTGATATTTAAAATTAGGATTCAGTTAGTCAGGTGTAGCTATTTATAATGATATGAGTACCGACACCTAACAAACTGTTCGTAGCCAGTTCGGTTATGAACTTATTGCATTGTTGAATATGGCCTAAGGCCTACTATCTAGGAATGATGATGACATCAAAAATTATCTATACTAAAACAGACGAAGCTCCAGCTTTAGCAACGTATTCGTTGCTTCCAATTATCCAAGCCTATACTAACGCTGCAGGTGTTGAAGTTGAAACACGTGATATTTCATTAGCAGGGCGTGTAATTGCAAATTTCCCAGACTACTTAACACCAGAACAACGCATTAGTGATGCACTGGCTGAATTAGGTGAGCTTGCTAAAACACCTGAAGCTAACATCATCAAATTGCCAAATATCAGTGCATCTGTTCCTCAATTACGCGCTGTTATCAAAGAGCTTCAAGGTAAAGGTTATGCATTACCTGATTACCCAGCTGAGCCACAAACAGATGAAGAAAAAGCAATTCAAGCTACTTATGATAAAATTAAAGGTAGTGCAGTAAACCCAGTATTACGTGAAGGTAACTCTGATCGTCGCGCGCCAGGTTCTGTTAAAGAGTATGCACGTAACAATCCACATTCAATGGGTGCATGGAGTAAAGATTCTCAGTCTTACGTTGCAAGTATGAACGAAGGCGATTTCTTTGGTTCTGAGCAATCTGTTACTGTAGACACTGCAACAGATGTTCGTATTGAACACGTTGCAACTAACGGCGACATCACTGTACTTAAGCAAAGCACACCACTTTTAGCGGGTGAAGTGATTGATGCATCACGCATTAGTGCTTCTAAGTTACAAGCATTTTTAGCAGCTGAAATTGATGCGGCTAAAGAAAAAGGCGTTTTATTCTCGCTTCACATGAAAGCGACAATGATGAAAGTTTCTGACCCAATTATTTTTGGTCACGCTGTTAAAGTATTCTACAAAGATGTGTTTGCTAAACACGGTGAGCTTTTTGCAGAGCTAGGCGTTGATGTAAATAACGGTTTAGGCGACGTATACGCTAAAATTCAAACTTTAGATGACGCTAAGCGCGAAGAAATCGAAGCAGATATTCAAGCTGTTTACGCTAACCGCCCTGCCATTGCTATGGTTGATTCTGACCGTGGTATTACAAACTTACATGTACCAAGTGACGTGATCATTGATGCATCTATGCCTGCTGCAATCCGTTCAAGCGGTCAAATGTGGAATAACGATGGTAAATTACAAGACACCAGTTTTGTTATTCCAGATCGTTGTTACTCAGGTATTTACCAAGCAACGATTGATTTTTGTAAAGTAAATGGCGCGTTTGATCCAAAAACTATGGGTAGCGTTCCAAACGTTGGCCTTATGGCTCAAAAAGCGGAAGAGTACGGTTCGCACGATAAAACGTTTGAAGCAAAAGCTGACGGCTCTATCCGTGTTGTTGACGCAAATGGCGCAACTTTACTTGAGCACACTGTTGAGCAAGGCGATATTTGGAGAATGTGTCAGGTTAAAGATGCACCAATCCAAGATTGGGTTAAACTTGCAGTAAACCGCGCACGTGCAACGGGTGTTCCAGCAATTTTTTGGTTAGACGAAAACCGTGCACACGATGCACAACTAATCAAAAAAGTGAACAAATACCTACCGGATCACGACACAGCTGGCTTAGATATTCAAATTTTAGCTCCGCTTGAAGCAACTCTTTTCTCTTTAGCGCGCATTAAAGAAGGTAAAGACACTATCTCTGTAACTGGTAACGTACTGCGTGATTACCTAACAGATTTATTCCCAATTTTAGAGTTGGGTACAAGTGCTAAAATGCTTTCAATTGTTCCACTTATGAATGGTGGTGGCTTATTTGAAACTGGCGCAGGTGGTTCTGCACCTAAGCACGTTCAGCAATTCGAAAAAGAAAACCACTTACGTTGGGATTCTCTAGGTGAATTTTTAGCACTTGCTGCATCACTTGAACATTTAAGTGTGACTGCGGGTAACAAAAAAGCACAAGTACTTGCTGATACCCTTGATAAAGCAACAGGTACTTTCCTTGCTGAAAACAAGTCGCCTTCACGTAAAGTAAAAGAAATTGATAACCGTGGTTCTCACTTCTTCCTATCTTTATTCTGGGCTCAAGAGCTTGCAAAACAAGATGAAGACAGTGAGCTTAAAGCACAGTTCACGCAAATTGCTAGCGATTTAGAGACACAAAAAGATCAAATCGTAAGCGAGCTTAATGAAGCGCAAGGTCCTGCTGTAGACTTATCTGGTTACTTCCAACCAAATGATGACGCTGCATTTAAAGCAATGCGCCCAAGTGCTACATTCAATGAAATTTTATCTAAATTAGTATAATTTAAGATTAAATTTAAAAACCGCTTACTTTAAAAGTAAGCGGTTTTTTTGTGTCTTAATTTTATATAAAAAGGCCGCTATTTATATAAAATTGCGGCCTTTATTTTACGATTACTTATAAATTATTTTGTATAAGCTCGCGGCATAGTTGACTCTGTAGTGTAACGGTCACGTAGTTTATCTTGACGCGATTGTGTAGACACTTCTTCGCCGTTAATAATCATTGTATTTACATGACTACTTAGCTCAAATGGATCATTACTCCATACTACCACGTCAGCCGCTTTACCCACTTCGAGGCGACCTGCATTAATACCAAAAACATCGGCTACATTAGACGTAACAGCTTTTAATGCGCCATGCTGGCTCATGCCATACGAAACAGCATTACCTGCATCAAAGCGAAGCTGATAGATATTATGACTGGCATCTCCGCCTACAGTTAAAATAACCTTTACGCCTGCTTTTTCAAGCACCGCTGCGTTATCTAAACTTGCATGTAATGAGTCAAAACTTGAAGGTAAGCTGTCCATTGCACTGATGATCACAGGGACTTGTGCTTGAGCGAGCTTCTCTTTTACTACAACAGCATCTTGGGCACCATTTAGCACTAACTTAATGCCAAACTGTTTTTTAACTTTAAGAAGCTCGACAATATCTGCCGCACGCGATACACCTACGACAAGTGGCATCTGGCCACTCAATACTTTAGCCATTACTTTATCTTCAGTACTTGGCTTGCTATCGTCGTCTTTTTTAGATTTTTTAGAAGCTTTACGTTGATGCTCTTCAAGCTTATTCATTAGTGTTTGCAATGTAAAAGCACGAGAGCCTTTTCTGCGTTCACCTAAATCAACAATTAAAGCCGCTTGTTTTTGAATGTCGCTGTCAAAGCTACCACTCAAATCGACAACACTTGCAAGACCAGCAAAAATACTATCGCCACCGTGAGGGGTTATGACATCGCGTGTAACCCCACCTTTGCGAGCGTAAGGTATTAAGCTTGAATGCGCGTTATAAGCAAGGCTTACATCAAAATCAATACCCGCTTTTTCTTCGCCTGCATCACGAGAGCCCGCAACAGCACTCACTTCAACAAGGCCTAGCTGATTAATACTTGAAATAAAACCAGGCGTAACAATTTGGCCTTTTGCATCTATAACTTTGTCTGCTTGCACTTGAGTTGGATTAATGGCGGTAATTTTCCCGTTATCCATTATTATGCTCGCATTTTCTAAAATGCCTTGCTCAGTTGAGGTATGCAGAGTGGCATTAACAATAGCAAGCGATTGTGCGCTGGCAAAACCTGAGCTTAATAATCCAGCAGCAACCAGAGATAGCGAAAACGAACGTGATAAATTTTTCATTCTGGGCTCCTTATTGTTGACCTAACATAAAATCACTTTGTGCTTGGAATGCGCTATCGTTTCTATCATAAACTTTTGCACCATCAACAAACACTTGCTCAGCTTTTGCGTAAACACTAAACGGGCTTTGATTCCAAATAACGACATCACCTTGTTTACCTGCTTCAAGCGACCCTGTTTTATCATCAATACCTAATGATTTAGCAGCATTAGATGTGATCCACTTAATAGCGTGTTGCTCTGAAATATCAAAGCCATTTTCATTTGCACGGTACATCACTTTACCCGCTTCTTGATTTAAGCGCTGAATCGTTGTATCTGAATCTGAGTGCACAATCGCACACGAATTTTTAACCGCATCAACAATTGCTACATTTTCTTGAACCATGTCGTAGGCTTCCATTTTAAAGCCCCACCAATCTGGCCAAAGTGCAGCACACGAGCCATTATCAGCAAGAAGGTCGGCAATTTTGTAAGCCTCTACCCCATGATGAAATGTACCTGCGTGGTAGTTAAACTCTTTAGAAAGGTCAATCATCATGGCCATTTCTTCAGCTTTATAACAATGATTATGGATCAGGACTTCACCTTCAAGCACTGCTCGCAAGGTATCGTGCTTAATATCACGAATAGGTGCTTCTGGGTTTAAACCAGCCTCGTAATCAGCGTCGTATTTGTCCCATGCACGCTTATACTCTTGCGCTTCGGCCCATGCCATGCGGTAACCTGCCATGTTACCCATACGGGTTGAAGGTAATGTACCTTGGCGACCATAAACACGTTTAGGGTTTTCACCACAGGCCATTTTTAAGCCATTAGGTGCATCAGGAAATTTCATTGCTTGCATAGTGTGCGCAGGTACGTTTTTAAGCGTAACCCCTCGGCCACCAAATAAGTTAGCTGAGCCGGGTAAAATTTGTAATGAGGTAATACCGCCTTCACGAGCACGGTTAAAGCCTGGATCTTGTGGCCATACAGAATGCTCTACCCAAACCTCTGCGGTATTTGGGCTGGTCATTTCATTGCCATCTTGATGCGACTCAACAGACGGGCTTGGATAAGCACCTAAATGAGAGTGAACATCAATAATCCCCGGAGTTACCCATTTTCCCATTGCGTCAATGGTCGTATCTGCATCAGCTGATAAGTCTTTGCCTACTTGCTTTACTTTACCATCAACAAGTAAAACATCTGTATCATCTAAACGCTCACCCGTACCAGTAAGTACCGTCGCGTTTGTAATTAATGTACTACTTATCGCTACGGGCTTGTAAGTACTTGGGTAAGGGTTTTTATTAATTGTTATTTTTGGATTTTGAGGGCCATTTTCTTGGCAACCAACGAGTGCAGCAGCTAAACCTACTGCTAACAATGAGGGAGCAAATTTTTGCATTTTGTTCGATTCTCCTATTTTTTTGTTACTTTAGCGAAAGCTAAGTAATAAAGCTAAAAAAACAGGTAAAAAAGCGATTAATTGAGTTAAATGGCTGTAATTATTTTTTTATATAATTGTTATAAAGTTTTTCAAGCGCACCTTCAGTAGTCAGTGACGGATCTTTGCTTATAAAGTGCTTAACGGTACGTGTTACAAAATCTGAGTTTTGTTTATACTGCTTTGAAAAATCTTTAATTAGAGTATTACCGTCTTTCGCGGCGGTTACTTTATCATGGCGATGATGATATTGACTCAGTGCTTTATTAAAGTCGCCGTTATAATCTTCAACTAAAATTTTATAAAAATCACTTTTTTGTACTTTAAGTGTATTTATACAATAGTTTAAAGCTTCCTTGAAGTCGGTGAAAGTCATACCTTCTACATCAAACTCTTTTGTTTTTTCGCGTACAGTGACACGTGCTTCCTCGGTTGCGTAACTAAAGCCTGTAAAAGCTAAGCGCTCGGCAGCTTCTTTACCTAACTTCATACCCGCTTGAATACTATGCGCAAACTCATCACTCATTTCGCTAAGCTCACTTTCTTCCCACATACTGTATACCCGCAATGCTTTGGCATATTTACTTGAGAGCTTTTTTTTCAGTTTAGTAAAGCGCTCATCTATGCTCATCAGTCTTTCATTATGAAGTAATGCATGGCATTCATAACATGCTGCAATCGACACAAAATCAGCTTCTTCGCCTAAATCTACAATGCTTTGTAGCATATGAAGCGGTGGACAATGATCGCGCTTAGTCGCTTCGCAGCCACAATAAAAACACTGATTAAAGTTCTTGTGATCGCATGCATAGGCATGTTGATAGTAATTTGCTAATGATTTGCTCACGTTCGTTCCTAAAATATTGATTCGCAATGGCCGCTGAAATCAGAACAGCCTGAAGGTTTTTGTCAGCGACTAAGTATGTAATTATTATATTATTGCGGCAATTAAACCAAATAAGCCACCAAATACACCACCCCAAACCACTAACCAGCCTAAGTGCTCTTTTATCAAAGTTTGAATGATTTCTTTGACCATTTTTGGCGTGAGCTCTTCTAGTCGATCATCAACTAATTTTATAACGGTGTCGTATAATTGCTCATGACTGTTATTACCCATTAAGGTCGTGCTAACTAAATCAGAAAACTCTTCTGTTTCACTTATTTGTGATAAAGATAACTGCATTTTCTCAATAAATTTTTCACGCATGGGTTCAATGGCCTCAGTACCACCAAACATACCGAGCATGCTGCCAAATTGAGATTGTTCGATAACCTGTAATAAATTATCAAATGCAGGGTTTAAATCAACGCCTGCTATTATCTCAGAAAAATCAATATTTGGTTTAACGGTTTTAAGTAAGTTAGCTATTTTTTGTTGAGAAAAAAACTCAGTAATAATGAGGTTACGAATGGCCGCTTTAAAACTTTCAAACTTTAATGCGATCACCCCTGAACCATATATAAATGGCACTCTTTCAAATAGCATATGAATAGCAATTAAATTTGTTACAGCACCAGATAAGGCAAATAAACCAATCGATAAAATGACTGATTGAGCTGTTAAGTAGCCAAAAACGACAAAGATTGTCGCGAGTGTATTAGTTATTAAACTTTTATTCATAATGTATTCCGTAATATAAAACCTGCGTTTACTAAATGGATAGCAAAAGCGACAACACGATATAAATTTAATTAAATCTGTTAAAAAATAAAAAGACCGCTATATTTAAAAGGTATCCAATCGTTAAATTATTTAGCTACGTCATTGGAGATGAAAATGAAAGACTTTAAATCACAACGTATAACATGTCCTCATTGCGGACATCATATACACTTAGACTTAGATGCAAGTATGGGCGATCAAGATTATATTGAAGACTGTACTGCATGTTGCAACCCTATTCATTTAAATATGCATATTGATCATATTAATAAAAAACTAGAATTACATATTGATAGTGACGATGAACAAATCTTTTAGCCTTTTTGCTGCATATAATTTTCAACAGTATTAACTATGGTATAAGTTTGCTGGTCAACTTCTATATTTAACTTGTCACCTTGCTGTGCAATACCTAAATTTGTAATTGATAATGTTTCTGGGATCAGATGTAACCAAAAACCTTCATCATCTATATGACCGACAGTTAGACTCGCACCATTAATTGCAATAAAACCTTTATAAAGTACATATTTTTTCCAGTTTGCTGGCACGTTTAATTTAATTTTACAATTATTCCCCTCGTTTATTCTCGAAGCGATGGTAGCCTTACAATGAATATGCCCAGAGACTATATGCCCACCTAATTCTTTACCAAATGTCATAGAGCGTTCAAAATTAACCCTATGCCCAACAACTAAATCATTTAAATTGGTAAGCGCTAGCGTTTCATCTATTATATCAAAGTGGATCTCAACACCATCTAATATTGATTTAAATTCGGTCACGGTCAAACAACAACCATTTATAGCGATGCTCGCCCCAATTTCTAACTTAGTTGCATATTGTGGTTTAACGTTAATAACGAGTTTTACGATTCCATCGTCTTTGGTTATTTGAGCAATTTTAGCCTGAGTTTGAATGATACCGGTAAACATAATTTTACTTTTAAATAATCAAAAGCTAATTTTAACCGAACAAATATAAAAATCACTAGCAGTTTGTTTTTTATTAATAACTTTATCAATTACAATAGTATTCTTTAGGATTAACAATTAGCTATTATGACATTTTGTAAATGGGAAGCTAAAAAGCTACTTGCGCTAGCTTACCCTGTATTTTTAGCACAAGTTACACTGATATTAATGTCAGTAGTCGATACAATTATGGCAGGACAAGTTAGTCCGACGGACTTAGCCGCACTCTCAGTTGCTACCGGCGTCTGGAATCCATTATTATTAGCTATTCAAGGAATCTTACTTGCATTAACAGGCATTATTGCACAGTGTTATGGTGCAAATAATAAATCTGCAATAAGTCATTACTTCCAGCAAGCCTTATATTTAACAGCCGCCCTAGCCATTATTGGATTTATTATTGCGAGTTTTTCTGATGTCGTTATTTCAAATCTAGATACCAGCCCCGCTATTGCAAGCTTAGCGAATGATTATATTCGTTTTGTTAAGTGGGGGATTTTTGGCTTTCTTATTTTTACTTGCTATCGTAACGTCACAGAAGGGATGGGAATGACTAAGCCTGCCTTTTATATAAGTTTACTTGGCTTAGCCATTAATATTCCAGCTAATTATATCTTTATTCATGGAAAGCTTGGTGTGTCATCTTATGGTGGAGCAGGATGTGGGATCGCAACAACGCTGGTGTTAACAGTTATGGCGATTGCTCAAGTGATTTTTTGTCATTATAGTAAAAAAGTTGATGCAAAAAAATTACTGTCGCCATTTGCAAAGCCCGATTTTAGTACCATTAAAACAATGACTAAACTTGGCATTCCGATTTCATTAGCCACTTTTTTTGAAGTAACATTATTTGCCTGCATCCCTTTATTTATAGCTCACTTAGGAGCGGTGGCGATTGCAGGTCATCAAATAGCGGGCAGTGTCACTACACTGCTATTTATGATGCCTTTGAGTTTATCTATTGCTATAAGTATTCGAATCGGAAACCTATATGGGCAAAATAACATTAAGCAATTAAAAACATTCGTTAGCACAAGCTATATATTAGCTATTGCGATTGCCATCATCTTAGCCACATTTACTTTTTTAGGCCGTACAAGAATTAGTGAATTATATAGCGATAGTCCACAAGTCATTGCGCTTGCCTCTTCTATTATGATCCTTGCGTGTCTTTATCAACTTCCTGATGCGCTACAAGTTTCTGCTAATGGTATTTTAAGAGGCTTAAAACATACAGCCCCCATTTCATATATTACCTTTATCTCTTATTGGTTAATTGGATTTGCTTTAGGTTTTATTTTAGCGAGAACGGATTTAATCACCTCCCCAATGGGGCCACATGGTTTTTGGGTAGGGATCATTGTCGGTTTAACATTTGCTGCCGTTTTATTAATGTACACGGTACATAAAAAGTTAAAATCACTGGGAGTATCTGGCAATAAAAAAGCCATAATTTAAAAAATATGGCTTAAACAATCACCCGAATTTAAAGCCTATTTAGTTTAAACTAAATAGGCTAAACAATTAAAATAATGACTCAAAGTCGCCATTATCAAACTGGACTCCAGGTAAACCTCTAACTGAGGTGACATCCCCTATTTTAGTATCACCAAAATAGAGACCCCCACTATAATCACTGCCAGATTGTTTTACATCTAACCAACGACCATATTGGCCTTTAATAACTAAACTAATATTATCATTTACTTCTCGAACTGAGATGTCTAATGCGTTTTGGTTTATACTTATGTATACATCACCCGAAGAAATATCTGATAACTGCGTTACATTTCCAACATAACCGAATACAAAGTCACTAGCACCACCAATTGGCATATCTAGCTCGATTGAAAATACTAAATCATCGTTGTCTTCACCAATAAACGGAGTTGTTTCGATTGCTGTTATATGAAAACCTGTCGTTTGTACACTGCTTGAATATAAACCAATCAATTCTAAACTTGATAAGGTTGTGGATTCGCTATTTGAAGATGTAATTGAACGATCAAAGCTTACAAATAAATTAGCGGTGAATTCACTATCGGGTTTTATAATCACAATATCAGTGTTAAGTTCAGCAATGCCTGTATCAGTTTCATCAACAGCATCATTGATACCATCAAGCTCAATGACGAAATCGGAAACATCAACATTTAATATCGTATCGTTATCTATTATTGATGCATTCATGACGCCTTCAATACGATTTCCTAAAACTCCACTAATACGAAAACTAGGTATTGATAAATCAATATTTAAAGGAAGACCATCAAAAGAGCCTATTATTGACCAAGAATAAGGCGAACTACTATATTCTATAGTAAGGTCTTCTAAAATATACACCCCTGATGAAGGGGGATTATCGCTCAAAGGAGAGTATTCACTAAGAACGATATTCACTACTTTCGATAGTACCGTTAATGTATTTTTCGCCTCATCATCAAATGCATTTTCTAACTCAGACAGTTTAATATCTAACTCTTCATTAAAAGTACCTTCTTGTAATCTCGCTATAGCTAAAACATTACGCGTATTAACCAGAAGATCCCGGGACTCTAATTCAGGTGTATCGTTAGTGCGTTGTTCCCAATCAGAAAATGTAGAGATACTAGATAGTGTTTGTAGTGCATCCCCGACAACACTTTGTATCAGTACATTACCTTGTTCGTTAAATAAATTACTTGATAAGTATTGCTTCGCAAGTTGATTAAATAAATCCCATGATTCGTCAGGTTTACCATTTACTACAAAATCAGTGAAGGCATCTGATAAACTAAAGTTACTATCAAGTGATGGTGCGACGATAGCAGCATAAGTATATGCATTTGCAATAATTTCTTTCTCTTGTGTATCATTAAGGGCGCTATGAGATACATGATTAAAGCTTGTAGCAGAAAGGCTTGCTAGCTCTGCAGATAATGTTTTTTGTACTAATAAAGTACTCATCGGTGAGAAAAATACTTCATTTGCTCCAGGCGCCATAAATGCTTGGGTCTGATAAGTTAAAACACTATCTGTATTTTCCTGATAATCAATGAGCGCATTATCATTTACATCATTGTCATCACCTCTCGCAACCCGACCACATCCAGTAAAGCTAGGACAAGTAACTGTTGAATCTAATGGAATAAACTCAAAAACAAGGTATGTAAGTGCGTCACTGCTATAACTATATGCATTTATATCTTCAACTTCGATTGTGCTCAGTACATCTCCCTGAAAATTCTTGGTTACAAGCGTTCCTTTAGGAGATTGCCAGTTAGGCAAGTAAAAACCAACTGTCGCGGGTGATGAAGTAATTGATGTACTGATTTCATTTGAACTGGCACTATCTGAAGAACCGCCGCAACCAAAAAGAAAACATGCAAGCCCTAAAGGTAATAGTTTATTTAACATCTTAAATCCTTAAAACTTTATGTTAATGTACCAATTAATATTGGCGTAATAAGCTTTATCTAAATCAAAATTATCAGTTTGTAGATTTAAACCAAAATAATCATTTTCAATACCAAAAAGCATTGCTTCACTTTTAGATTCATACCCTGCTTGTACTTTCCAATGGTCCCAAAAATGTATACGCCCCTTTAATTGTGAGAACGTATCCTGATCGTATTGTTTAACAGTAAGGGCTGTCGAAAACCAATCGTTAATACGATAATCGGCAAAAGCCTGCACCCTCATTTTCATTTCAAAGTCATGGGATTGTGTATTATTGTTGTCGGATGTAGATAAAGAAACCGTTGGTTGACTAATTACATTACCATCACTATTAACCCCATAAGGCACTTCAACTGCTTGTCCTGTAACATAACCACTGTTATCGTATTTTGCCTTATAAAATAAATCTTTTACGCTAACACCAATTTGTAAATCATTATTAACCTGCCAGTTTGCAAAAATATCAAAACTATAACCTATACTTTCGGGGTTATTTGACGGTGTGTATTTTTTAAATAAAATATCTTTTGAAAAATAATAATCAACATCAATGTCGCCTTCTACTTCATCGCTGTAGATATGGCCGTCAACTGTACCATCTTGATAATGGGTACTTGCAAACACCGATAGCTTAGGTGTAATTGTTAGTGCATTATCTTCTAATAACTTAAAATCATAAGAAACAAACACCCCATTTGAAGTAACCTGTTTTGCATCTAAATAATAAGTATAAAAACGCTCTTCAAAAGGTAAGTCATTTTTTTCTGTATGCGTATACAAAGCTGTATCGGGATCAAAATTAAGTACATAATCAAATCGACTTTGTAAACCTATTTTAAAGCCACCGTAACCCGCACCGATTTCAAATAAATTATAAGTGAACGCACTATCACCGGATGTTAAAGGGGCATCGAAATCATCAATAAATGCTTTGATTGGTTGAGCTTCGGTATAAATTTCAGAATCAAAATTTGTAAAAACTTCAAATTGATTATTTGCAGATAAAAATGGAGATAATAAGCTGGTTGAAAATCCTAGAAGCAGAATTTTTTTTTTCATATTTAATAGTTTTCCATAAAAAAAGGGAAAAGCTTGGCTTTTCCCTTTAATATTATAGCGATTACTTAGTCATATCGACTAATGTAACATCTGTATAATCAATCGTTGTTTCGTCAATGTATGTTACAGAAATACCATTTACAATTTCAGTAACTGTACCAAATACCATTGAACTATCAGCATAATCTGCAGAGATAGAACCTTCAAAATCCGCACCTTCAGTGCGCATTACAGATAGGTGGTAACCCATAGCACTTACACCCGCTACAGAATCAACCATGATATCAATCATATCCATTTCAGCTTCTGAATCAGCGTAGTTGTAAGTCCCCATTACAGAGAAATCAACATCACCTGACATTCCGTCAAGTGTTACTGAGTCAACCATTGCTGTTTCATCGGTAGAATGACTTAAAGTACCGCTAAAGCCAGAATCACCATCAGTAATAACAACATTATTGTAAGACTGAGTCATTACGATTTCAGCATCATCGACAGTATCTGCAGTAACATCACTATCAAACGAAACTACTAAACATGAACCAACGATCGCTGTTGTGTCGTATGCAACACACTCAGTTAACGCAGCTTCAGTATCGTCTTGAGTTGTAAACTCAATAGTTGCGCCTGACTCAGCTACTAATGTCGCACCCCAAGCAATTACTAATTTTTCGCCTTCGTATGAAGCATTAGCAGTAATCATTTCACCTGACGTTTCGTTAGTTAATGAAAGACGTAATTCATCAACGCTGTAGTCATAAGTCCAGTTTTCATTACGTGCTGAAATACCTGAAGCATTATCACCCATATCAGAAATTTCATCGATTACATCAATGATTAAGTCTGCAGCATCTACTACAGACTCAGTGCCTGTGTGAGTTAAAACTGTCATAGTAGCAACTGAATCAGTTGTTGAAACAACAGATTCTAACACGGTAAATTTAGCAACAGCATTTTCTGCAGCAAGTTTTAAAGCTTGTGCTTGTGCAAATTGATCAGTAGCAAGTGCGCTTTGCGCGTCAGTATCATAAGCTTCTAACGAAGCTAATAATTCAGCTGCAGCATCAACATCTTCATCCGTTTCAGCAACACCAGCATACTCAGTTGCCGCCGAGATTGCTTGTTCAAGCGCAGTTTCAAATTCCATAATAGCAAGTTCAAACTCTGAAGATGCAACAACCGCCGCTTCAGCTAAAACTAACCCAGCAGCTGCTTCTTCTGCGTTTGATAAACTAACATCAGCCGCTAAGATAGCATTTTCTGAAGCTACTTCAGCAGCAGTTGCAGTCTCTTCACTAAGCATAGCTGCAGCATATAAAGAATTTGCAGTTTCTCTTGCTGAAGCAACCACAACATCATATTCTTCTTTTACTGCATCAGCCTCTGCAACTAAGTCAGCTAAATCATCGTTAAATGTAAGCACTTTACTATTTTCAGATTCCGCACCGCTTAGTAAATCAGAAGCAGAATCAGCAATAGATTGATAATCGCTGTTTTGTGTTACAAGTAAATCAGCTACCGACACATAACCTTGAGCTGTCGTGAATAGGCGAGTTGTTTTAACTAATAAATCAGCAGCTTCACTGTAAGCAACTAAAGAATCAACTGCTACAGTAAATGCTAATGCCGACGCATCATCAACAATAACACCTTCAGCATTATATGATTGAGCCGTCTCTAAATCAGTTTGAGCTGTAATAACCATTTCTTCAATGCTATCAAGTGTTACTTCAGAAGCTGTTATTCCCGTTGTTACTGTAGTTGCTAAATCAGCATAAAATGCATCGTCAATTTCGCAATCAGAAGTACATCCTAAAGTTTCTAGAGCAGATTGTGCTTCTTCAGCAGCAGCTAATAAGCTTTCTCTTGTTGCTGAGCCAGATTCAATCGCTGCAGTTATAGATGCTTCAACGGCTGCTTGAGTTTCAGAAATATAAGCTGCAATATCTGCCTCAGATGCATCAGGGTTATTAGCTAAATAAGCCGCTGTTAATGCAGCTGTTATTTGCGCTTGATCACCTGATAAAATAGCTACAAAGATATTTACTGTATTTGTAACAGCTTGCTGTAATGACGCTGTAATTGAAGCAACATCATCATCATCAGCAGCAATTGAAGCATCATCACTGTCAACAGATGAACCTGAAGTTACAGCTGAAGAGAATGTACTAATAAGATCATTAATTGATTCACCAGTCATGCTTTGTACAGCAGATGAGAATTGCGCCATAAGTAAGTTACTAGCATTTAACTCTTCAGTACCATCAGGCGAACTGATATCTGTACCGCCCGAAAGAGATAAATCAGCCAATACAGGCGCTAGTGTTAATGCCGCATCACGGCCAAGTATTTGGATTACAGCTTGAAGTGTTGATGTTGATACAGCCGAGCTATCAACAGATGAACCTAACATTAGATTAGAGATGATTGATGTTAAAAAGCTAACATTCGCGGTATTAGCACTTGTAACACCTAAATCACCTAAAGCAGAGCCAGAATCAGCATCAGCTGGAGCAATATATTTTACAACAGAAAGTTCAATATCAGCTTTAAACCACTCACCAAATTCAATATTTAAATCACCATCATTTGGTAACTCTGGGGTATAAGCTTGATCATATGTGCCACAACCTGTGTATGAATCACAACGAACTAAACTATCATCGCCATCTGCAGAAGCAGTTACTGTAATATATACCGCCCCTGTAAAGCTATCTTCTAAATAAATACTATAAGCGCCACTATCATCAGTTAAAACAGTTTCTGGATTAGAAGCAAGAATGGCAGAAGCAAGTTCACTATCGGCACTTTCTTGTGATAAACCTTCTCCTGTAAAACTTTCACCGTCTGTTGAAGGCTCTAAACGAAATGCAACGGGTGTACTTTCACCAGATTCATCTAACATAGAAACACTAACAACCGCATTATTTAATGCACCCTTGATTGCTTTACCACTTACTTCAGTACTAAAGCTAATAGTCTCAGATGAGCTATAAGTAACCGCTTTATCAACAGTTACATTATTATCATTATCTGAACCACACCCTACTAATCCTAATGATAATGCAACTGTAGCAGCAATTGGTGTAAACTTATTTTTATGACTTGCCATTTATTTCTCCTTGATAGCATCGATTAATTTACAATTACCAATGTAGTATATAAAAAAGGTACTTGCTTAGTTTTACAATTTAATTTCAAAATAAATAACCTTAGAAAACCCTTTAAAAAGATTAGTTATTTAGTATTATTTTTAATTGATTTTGATAAAAATAATAATTAAAAATAACATCCGTTTACATAAACTAACACGTTATCAATAAAAATATAATGTATTTTAGGTTACATTTTGATTATTAAGTTTGCATTACAAAAAACAATTCCATCTAAAAGGACTGAAATTAATACTTTTAACCTATATTATATAAACAAATATCTGGCTTATTTTGTTTAAGTGCAAGATTACTAACGAAAATCGGTACACTCACTACTTTGGTTACTATTTTACTCTATTAAACCTTGTATTTTTTTATTCCAATGTAAAAGTGATAACCGTTCAATGCTTCTACATTAAATTTTTAAATCACAAAGTGGTGTTTATCACAGCCAAGCTTTAATAATAATGCTAAAATTGCTGTCCTAATTTTATCTTCGAGCGACCTAACGCGTGAATGCTAATACTTATATTCCCGAACATTTTATTAATGATGTTAAAACTTATTTACCTGCGCACCTCAATTTAGATGATTTTATTGCGGCTTGTCGTCGCCCACTTAGAAAATCTATTCGTGTTAACACGTTAAAAATATCACTAACTCAATTTAAAGCATATGCTGATAAAAAAAACTGGCAACTAACACCAATACCCTGGTGTACTGAAGGTTTTTGGCTTGAACGCCCGCAAGAAGAAGAACAAAATTTAGCCTTAGGCAATACTGATCTACACCTTAGCGGTGCAATATATGTTCAAGAAGCAAGTTCAATGCTTCCTCCTTTGGCACTTAAAGAAAACATTGAAAAAAATGAACATAACTATGTTTTAGATATGGCTTCAGCGCCGGGATCAAAAACCTCTCAACTCGCTGCATTAATGAATAACCAAGGTGTGCTGGTAGCAAACGAATTATCATCATCTAGACTCAAAGTACTCAGTGCTACTTTAAAACGAATGGGAGTCGGTAACTGTGCATTATCGCACTTTGATGGTGTTATATTTGGTAACTACATGTTTGAATGTTTTGATCAAATTTTACTTGATGCACCTTGCTCCGGTGAAGGGACTGTCAGAAAAGACAGTGATGCATTAAAAAACTGGTCCATCGAGTCAAATAGAGATATTGCTAAAGTACAAAAAGAGTTAATTAAAAGTGCGTTTTATGCACTTAAGCCAGGTGGAACACTGGTATATTCAACATGTACGTTAACTCCCCTAGAAAATCAAGATGTGTGTGATTACCTACTCAATGAATTTGGTCAATATATCGAAACTGAATCATTAGCCTCTGTGTTTGATAACGCCCACAAGGCTTGCACAGAACAAGGTTACTTGCATGTTTGGCCACAAACCTTTGACAGTGAAGGCTTTTTCATCGCTAAGTTTAAAAAAATAGCCAGTTGTTCAAACCCAAATATAACAACTAAAAAAGGCGCTTTCCCGTTTACTTTATTTGATAACAAAGCAACGAATAGTTTTTTAGCTGATCTTAAAAAGCAGTTTGGCTTAATTGCGCTGCCTGGAAAATTGATGCGTAGAGACAAAGAGTTATGGCTATTCCCTGCTGGTTTTTCGAGTATAGAAAATAAAATAAAGTATGCCCGCCTTGGTATACAAGTTGGGATTATTCATAAAAATGGTGTTCGATTAACTCACGAATTTGCAACGGTATTAGGTAGTCAATGTACAAAAAATGTATACGAGCTCAATAGCATACAAGCTAACGACTATTTTAACGGTAAAGACATTCGCTTAGAGCAATCAATAAACGCATCAGGAGAAGTAATATTAAATTTATGCGGATGCCCTATTGGCTTAGGGAAGTGGCAGAAAAACAAGATAAAAAATTCCCTACCCAGAGATTTAGTACAAAATACAAAGCTAATTACTTGGGATTCAAAGCTATAACGCATAATTTAATTAAGGCTGAGTGGTTAATAACTTTTCATTGCATAATTTATTTATGCAATTTCAATCTTATTGGCTAAACTTAAAATTACTTTCTACTTCTCCCATTGAAATTGAAAGTTTTCCCTATTCGGCCCCTAGCCATTTTGTGCCCAAACCTGCTTTGGGCATTTTTATTGGTCTTGCAAATCAAACTCTGTAATATGTCCAGCCCCATGAAGCAGCCTATAACGTGCTAAATCCCCTTGCTGTAAATCGATTAAACTAATAGCAGAATCGCTAACTAAATACTTTTGCCCTTCCCCCACTGTTTGGTGTTTATCCACTTCCATATGCCAGCGTTTGGTAAAAAAGTTTAGCGGACTTTTAGGGCCATATAAAATTGAATCTAATTTATCGAGAATATTAATTAATTTACGCGGAAATTCATTTTTAATACCACTGGCAGTTAATTGCCAAATTCTATTGGGGTGATCTTTAAAACGTTTTTGCACGGAGAAACAAAAAGAGTAGTGAACGTCCCCAGATAAAATAAGTGTTTCGCTTGGTGTATCATTGCGTCTAAAGGTATCTAATAGCTTTTTTGCAGAGCCTTCATGTGCCATCCAGTTTTCTACATCAACCATTAATGGTTGTCCGCACATATTAAATAAGGCTTGTATTGCTTCTATCGATTTAACTCCAAATACGGGGGCCGCAGAAACAATAATGACTTTATTATGGCTTAATAAGCTTTCTTGCAATTCAACTAATCTTTCCCAATCAAGTAGGCCCGAGGGTTCATTAAAATTACTTTCATTGCGCCAACGGTGTGTTCTGGTATCAAGTACAACCACTTTGGGAATTGTAGAAAGCTCATAATGCCAATAATTAAATTGATTCAATAGTGTATCGAAGTCTTTAAAACACCAAGTATTGTCTATAAGGCAGCCTTTAAACGGTGAAAGCAAAGACTCCGTTTTAATAAGTGCGTCATTCCCCATTCCCTGAAACAGCCAATAACTTGTTAAGCCATTATTTATAATTCGTTTACTACTGTGATTTTGGTTTATTGCTTGTTCCCAACCCGCCGTTAAATTCCAATCATCAGTCACATCATGATCATCAAAAATCATCAAGCTAGATACATTCGCAAATAATTGCTCTACTGACTTTAAGCCAGTAATAAACTCTGTTAATGCCTGTTTTTCTAAATCAAAAATAACACGATACTTAGGATCTGAACCTTTATAATTTAACTGCTCTGTATTAATTAATTGCCACACACTCGCACTAAAATTTAAAACATATAATGCAATAAATTCTTCAAAATGAATTAAATGGTTAAACGCTTTAACACTCGAAAAATGTGGTTCATCTTTTTTTAACCAATAGCCAACACCTAATTTAGAACGATTTTGCCAAGGGGTTTTTGGTAATAAATTTTGGCGATTATAGAGTTGCAGTTCAATATCGTTGGGTAAATTGAGATCCAAAGGTTGTTCTTTGTATATTCCTAAAACATTAATAATCTTATGAATTGCCAATAACATAGGCCCAGCCACATCATCAGCATAAATTTGATCGCCGCTGAGTAAAAGCAATTGCGCCCCAACCTCATTATCACTGCGCTGTTGTGCATGCCAATGACTTGCTGTAACCAAGCTATCTTTTGCAGGATGATGAGCATTTCTACATGAGCCATGTAAAATTGAGGTTAGCTGTTTTCCTATCACAAACCCTAAAGAGTCACAGCCTTTTAAACACCAAGGCGTTGGATCGATTAATTCATAATTAATATATAACGAATATTCTAGTAAAGTATCTACAGGAAAGCTGCCATTGACTGGCTTTATAATTAAAAAATGAAGAAATAAGTGAGTACCTAATGCAATACTTTCTTGCTGACTATAACTTTCAAACTGCGTTAATTCAATCTTACAAACCAACGCTTTAGTAGTGATAAGTTGAATACAAACATAGTCAGTTTCAACACGACGCACCATAGGTCCCATCAGAATATCAGGTAAGTGCATCGTCTTGTGATTCATATTTAAACTTGCTTTGCCAGTTTAAATAAAGAGTAAAAGTTTTCTGTTGTCGCATGTGCTAATTCATTAAAACTAATGCCTTTTAACTCACTAATATAATAAGCAACATCTTCAACATAAGCGGGTTGATTCGTTTTTCCACGATACGGTACAGGTGCAAGATAGGGAGAATCTGTTTCGATGAGCAAACGATCTAGCGGGAGTTGCTTTACAACCTCTTTCAGTTCAACTGCATTTTTAAAAGTAACAATCCCAGAAATTGAAATGTAAAACCCCATATCAATCGCTTTTTTTGCCATATCCCAATCTTCTGTAAAGCAATGCAAAACACCACCACAATTCTCTGCATTATGTTCACGCATTAAATTTATTGTGTCTTGACGTGCATCACGGGTATGAATTATTAATGGTTTTTGTAACTCATTTGCCACTTCAATATGGCCAACAAAGCTAGCTTGTTGCACGCTATGGGTATCTTTACTGTAATAATAATCTAAACCAGTTTCACCAATCGCGACCACTTTATCATGCGATGCTAATTCAATGAGCTGTTGCTTATTAAGGGCATCTTTCTGATCCAATGGATGAACACCACATGATGCAGAAACATCTTTGTAAGCATTAATTTTTTCAAGCATGGCAGGAAATTGCTCGAGTGTGACACTCACACATAAAAAATGTTCAACCTGTTTTGCACGGGCATTATCTAATACTTGATCTAAATTTAAGTCGAGCTTTTCAAAATCTAAACGATCTAAATGGCAATGAGAATCTACAATCACAATATTTTCTTTCTTCACATGGTATAAGTCGGGTTAGCAGAGTTTAACATAGTCCCTAATAACTTTTCGATTTTGATATTAAGATTCGTTTTATCATCAATAAAACTAACACCAATTCCTGGAGGATTGGAACTTTGCGCGCCTTGTGGGGTTATCCAAGTAACTTTACCTGTAACAACATCATCCTCTAGTGCATCAGGGAGTGTTACTCTTAAAGCTAAAGAATGTCCGATATCATAATGCATATTAGTACGGACAAATAACCCACCCTTTTTTACAAAAGGCATATAACAGCGATATAATTCGTCTGTATCTTCAATATCTACTAATAACTCTTGCACACTCTCTCCTAATTTATTCTATTTTACGTAAGCAGTAGGCTAATTTAGTAATCGCTAAAGGTAAATTTAACCCAAGTACTTGATTACTATTTTTTGAAAACTCAGTAAGTGTTTGTTGTAGGTGTTGATAAGTATCGTAATCATTTACTGTTGCAAGCTTATTTTTTACTTCTTGTGTTAAAAATAATATAAAAATCTTTATTAATTCAGGCTGCTTATTAATAAGCACAATTAAGTTATCAAAGTCTTCTAGTTGTGTAAAATTTATAGCTAATTCATACAACTTTTCAATGTTTTCTAGTTGTTCTAATTGCTGCCATTGCGAAATTAACAAAGGTTGAGTGTAAAACAAACTTAGCGCAGGTGAAATAGGAATATTTAAAGATGTTAACCAACTTTGCGATAAATGTGTATCGGTCACCGCTATAGGTGTTTTAACACACCGACTCAATACCGTTGCAGGTAATAGTGAAGGCTGGCTTGTCGTTAGTATTAAATAACGCCTATTACTAGGCTCTTCTAATGTTTTTAATAACGCATTAGCTGAAGCCGTTGTCATTTTGTCGGCATTTTCTATCACCGCAACTTTATTCCCATTTTGTGCTGATGAGTGATTCATAAACTCACTAATCTTTCGAATATCATCAACACCAATGCTGTGACCATTTGCCTGAATTAATCGTTTATCAGGATGAGTACCCGCTTTGGTTAAACCACAACTTTTACAATGACCACAAGCGACTAACTTGCCAGTTCCCCCACTTACTTGGGAAGTTATATTTTGACATAACAAAGCATCTGCAAGTTGTTCAGCTAAATAAAACTTCCCAACCCCCACTGAACCACTAAAAAGCTGAGCATGATGAAAACGTTGTGATACAAAGCTTTTAGCTAAACGTAATTCAACATTGTGCAGCCAAGGTAAAGACATATTATTTTAACCCTTGAAAAAACTCAGTTAACACACGAGTAATATCATTGTGTACCAAAGATATAGGTTGATTTGCATTCACTGTTTTTATATTTTCATCGGCATTCGCTAACATAAGGTAGCGCTCACGCGTACGGGTGAAAAAGCTGACGGCTTCTTGCTCTATACGATCGAGTTCACCGCGCCCTTTTGCTCTTTCAAGGCCAACAACAGGGTCTATATCAAGATAAATCGTTAAATCGGGTTTTAAACCTTTTAAAACCATGTCAGATAATGAATTAAGAGTATCAGCACAGATACCACGCCCACCCCCTTGATAAGCTTGTGAAGAGAGATCATGACGATCGGCTAACACCCATTGATTGTTTGCTAGTGCCGGATTAATTACATTATGTAGTAATTGCGAGCGCGCCGCATACATAATTAACAACTCAGTTTCAGGCGCCACCTGCTCGCTATGTTCAGCTTTAACTAAAGTACGCAACGACTCAGCTAACGGTGTACCCCCAGGTTCACGAACATTAATAAAATTAATATCATTTTGATTCAAAAATTCCTGACATAATGAAATAGCAGTTGATTTACCTGCTCCTTCAAGCCCTTCTATAACAATAAACTTTGCTTTCATAAAAATTTAATTCTTATTATTTAATAAATAGTTTCTTACTGCCGCATTATGTTGCTCTAATGAGACTGAAAATTGGTGACTTCCATCGCCATTACCTTTTGCAACAAAATAATAAAACGATGATGTAGTTGGATTAACCGCTGCAAATATAGCGGCTTCAGATGGCATCGCAATAGGTGTCGGTGGTAGCCCATTAATACGATAGGTATTATATGGCGTATACTCTCGTAAATCTTTACGTTTAATATCCCCATCATAACGCTCACCTAACCCATAAATCACAGTCGGATCTGTTTGTAGTCGCATATTTTTATTTAGGCGGTTTATAAAAACGGATGCAATCGTTGATCTTTCACTTGCCACACCCGTTTCTTTTTCAATAATCGACGCTAAAATGAGTGCCTCGTAAGCATTATTTAAAGGTAAATCACTTTGGCGTTGCTGCCATGCTTGCGATAATACATTGTCCATTTTGCTTCTGGCCCGTTTTAATACGCTACTGGCCGTATCACCTTTGTGATAATGATACGTTTCAGGAAAGAGCCAGCCTTCCAAATTCTCTTCGTTATTTGCAATCTGAGTCGATAAGTTATTTCTATCTAAATCATCGGTCAGTTTATCGTGTTTAGTAATATTGGCGATCACTTCGTTGAGTGTTTGCCCTTCGATAATTGTAAAACTAAAGCTAATTTGCTGACCTTGATTTATTTTTTTTATATTTTGTATAATCGACTCATTAGTCAATTCATAAAGGCCTGCTTTTAAGTCAGTCAACCTTGGATTTAACTTGGCCATCAGTTGATAAGGTAAGCAATGTTCAAGCCAGCCATTTTTTTGCCATTGCATGCATAACTGATTAAAACCGATTCCTTTTTTTACTTCAAACTGCGTGGCTTTATCTACATTAAGCGGTGCAAATAGTGCCGTTTGCCACTGCTGGTACACAACACATAATACAACTAAAATAGCGATACACGTAGAAAGTATGATCTTTAACACTGGCTCTCCTTGGCTAAAAGTTGTTTAAATATCAATACGCTATTACTCACATTAAACTGACAATCTAAAATACAATTCACAGCCACTACTTCCATTAAACTATTACAAATAAACACCCCATCGGCTTGAAGTACATCATTTAAAGAAAGGGTTTTAAATTGAATCAATAACTTATCACATAATGAGCGCAGATAAACCCCATTAATCCCGCACTCATTAAGCAAAGGGCTATAAATTATGGAATCTTTTATAATAAAGATATTAGCAGCAGAAACTTCAATTATTTGGTTCTGCTGATCACATACCAGCACATCATCGTAAGGCACATTTTTCATATCATTTTTAATTAATACTTGCTCTAAACGATTTAACGTTTTTAAACCAGCCAGTAAAGGTTGCGATGCTAATTTTATATTACTAACACCTAAGCTAATGCCTGTTTTTTGTAGCGAATGGTAGTGTTCTGGGAATTGAGTAATCGTTAATACGATAGTTAAATGGCAGCTTTTTGGGCTAGCATAGCCACGACCACCTAAACCACGTGTAATAACGATTTTTAGCACACATAAAGTCTGAGTGGCTATGTATTTTCCAATACGGGCTTCTAAGTGTGCAAAGTCAATCTCAGGAAAATCTAACCGAGAAGCACATTCTATTAATCTACTTTTATGAAGTGCCCATAATTGCACAACGCCATTAACGACTTTAGCCGTAGTAAAAAAGCCGTCCCCATAATTAAAACCACGGTCTCTTACATTAACGCCGCTATTGTCATTTGTTAATATTGTTTGAGTATTTTTATGCATAAAAAAAAACCCAGCTAAACAACTGGGCTCTTATCATTGAATCGTTGTTAAAAAGTATTATACCTTTTTAAATAGTAACGAGCCATTAGTACCACCAAAACCAAATGAGTTACATAAAGAGAACTCTAGTTTTGCATCTCGGGCAGTATGGGGAACATAATCTAAATCACAGCCTTCATCAGGGTTATCTAAATTAATAGTAGGTGACACTTTTTGTTCGGTTAAAGATAAAATAGAAATGATAGATTCAACAGAACCGGCAGCACCTAATAAGTGGCCCATCATCGATTTAGACGAACTTACCATTACATTTTTAGCCGCATCGCCAAAAATACTTTTCACTGCTGAGGTTTCAGCTTTGTCACCTGCATTAGTCGATGTACCATGAGCATTGATATAACCAACTTGCTCAGCATTAACTTGTGCGTCATTTAATGCATTTTCCATTGCTAACGCAGCGCCAGCACCATCTTCAGGCGGTGAGGTCATATGATAAGCATCACCACTCATACCAAAACCAACCAGTTCAGCATAAATTTTTGCACCACGTGCTTTGGCATGCTCATATTCTTCAACAACCACCACACCCGCACCATCTGAAAGCACAAAGCCGTCTCTATCTTTATCCCAAGGACGAGATGCAGCTTGCGGATCATCATTACGTGTAGATAAAGCACGTGCAGCATTAAATCCACCCATCCCAATGGGTGTACACGCTTTTTCTGCGCCACCTGCAACCATCGCATCCGCATCGCCATATGCAATCATACGTGCAGCATGGCCAATATTATGCAAACCAGTAGTACATGCCGTCACAATTGATATATTCGGTCCACGAAGGCCATGCATAATCGACAAGTGACCCGAAATCATATTAATGATAGTTGAAGGCACATAAAACGGAGAAAGTCTTCGCGGTCCACTATTAAGTAATTTAATGTGGTTTTCTTCAATTAAAGATAACCCACCGATACCCGAGCCCACAGCAACACCAATACGTGCTGCATTTTGCTCGGTGACTTCTAAACCAGAATCTTGTAATGCCTGAACACCAGCAGCAATGCCATATTGAATGAATAAATCCATTTTTTTAGCATCTTTTGCTGGCATATAAGCAGATGCATCAAAATCATTGATCAAACCTGCAAATTTGGTTCCAAATTTAGTTGTATCAAAGTGGCTAATTGTTTGAATGCCACTTTTACCATCTAATAAACCTTGCCAGGTTGATTGCACATCATTACCTAGCGGCGTCAACATTCCTAAGCCTGTTACAACAACACGACGTTTAGCCACGGTTTGCCTCCATTGTGGGAATTACGAGATATCCAAGCAACCTCAAAGTGCGAGTCACAAATACAACAAAGCTACCGCTTAAATAGGTATAAGCATTGATGAGTATTAGTGTGATTTGTATCATGAACTTTGAGGTGGTTTGGATAGATAAACAAAGGGCAGCGAATGCTGCCCTGTGTATGCTATTAATTACTCAGCGTGAGCTGTAACGTAATCGATTGCAGTTTGAACTGTAGTGATCTTTTCTGCTTCTTCATCAGGGATCTCTGTATCGAACTCTTCTTCAAGAGCCATTACTAATTCAACAGTATCTAGAGAATCTGCACCTAAGTCATCAACAAAAGAAGCTTCGTTTTTAACTTCTTCTTCTTTAACACCTAGTTGTTCGATGATAATTTTTTTTACGCGTTCTTGAATATCGCTCATTCTTTTTTCCTTTAATAAAAACGCCAATGCGTTATTTTCAGATTGTCGCGTAGTTTACGCGGCATAATTCTCTGATTCAATGATTTGACTGTAAATAATTGTCTGGTCAAACCTCTGAATGTCTATTTAATCATTTATCGCTTATTTTAATAGCGATTTCAAGTATGTTTAAAGCAAGTTCACAAAAATTTCAATCTATTTAAATAAACTAATTAAACATATTTCAATATTTAAAGCTTATAAAAAGCATTAAACCATGTACATCGCACCATTTACATGCAAAGTTTCACCAGATACATAAGCAGCCGCATCAGACGCCAAATAACACACTGCTGCAGCAATTTCATCAGGTTGCCCTAAACGCCCAGCAGGTACATTGGCAAGAGTTGCAGATTTTTGATCTTCCGTTAGCTCATCAGTCATATCTGTTTGAATAAAACCAGGTGCAACCACATTAACAGTAATGCCACGAGAGGCGACTTCGCGAGCTAGCGATTTAGAAAAACCAATGACCCCTGCTTTCGCTGCTGCATAGTTCGCTTGGCCCGCGTTCCCCATAGTACCGACAACTGAACCAATATTAATTATACGACCATTTTTCTTTTTCATCATTGGACGTAACACTGCTTTTGATAAACGGAAAATTGAACTTAAATTAGTATCAATAATATCATCCCATTCACCTTCTTTCATACGCATTAATAAATTATCACGTGTTATGCCTGCATTATTAACTAATACATCAACATCACCAAAATCAGCTTTAATTGCGGCAAGTGTCGCTTCAATAGAGGCAGGATCAGTGACATTCAATGCATAACCTTTACCGTTATCAGCTAAATATTCACTAATTTTTTGTGCACCGTTTTCACTTGTTGCTGTACCAACTACTGTAGCGCCTTGAGCAACTAACGTATTTGCAATTGCTTTGCCAATACCACGGCTAGCGCCTGTGATCAGCACAACTTTACCTTCTAAAGAAAATAGATTCGTCATATTAAATACTCTTATTTTGCTGCTTCTATAGCTGCAGTATCGTTTACTGAGCCACATACCAATGTTTTATCAATTCTTTTCGCTAAGCCCGTTAATACTTTACCAGGACCAAATTCATAGCTTTGCGTAATACCTTGCGCAACAAGTGTTTGAACTGTTTCTGTCCAACGTACCGGGCTGTATAGCTGACGTACTAAGGCATCTTTTATTGCATCACAAGAGTGTTGTGCTTTTACATCTACATTATTAAACACATCACACGTTGGTGATTTTAAAGTTAAAGATGCTAAATCGTTTGCTAATTTTTGCGCTGCAGGCTTCATTAGTTCACAATGAGAAGGTACGCTTACAGTTAGTGGCAGAGCACGTTTAGCACCCGCGTCTTTACATGCCTGAGAGGCTCTATCAACGGCCGCTTTGTGACCTGCAATAACAACTTGACCAGGTGAGTTATAGTTAACTGGAGAGACAACCTCTCCTTGCGCCGAACTCTCACATGCTTCTTTTATTTTATCATCATCAAGACCAATAATCGCAGCCATAGAACCTACACCCGTAGGTACCGCTTCTTGCATATATAGTCCGCGTTTTTCTACCAGCTTTACAGCCTCGCTTAAGCTTACAACATCACTACATACTAAAGCCGAATATTCACCTAAGCTATGTCCGGCCATAACAACGTCAGTATCTGGATTAATAGCGCGCCATTGGCGATATATAGCAACACTTGCAGTTAATAAAGCAGGTTGAGTACGGTGGGTTTCATTTAAGTCTTGTTCAGGGCCATTTAAAACTAAATCAGCTAAATCATAACCTAAAGCATCAGATGCTTCTTTAAATGTCGCTTTAACAACAGCAGATGAAGCTAATAATTCACTTAGCATACCAACACTTTGAGAGCCTTGGCCTGGGAAAAGAAGTGCAATTTTTTGTGACATAGTTTGCTCTTTTTATTTAACAATTTTTATTTTGTATATTACTAATCTTTAATCATTAGCAATATCATTATCTGTGATTTGCTGTTTTTCAAACATAGCAGCTATTTTATCAGGTAGTTGGCGTTCAACTTCGCGTACAGCCTCATTAATTGCCTCATTAAACGCTTTTGCAGAGGCATTACCATGACTTTTCACCACAATACCGCGCAATCCTACCAGAGAAGCACCATTATACTGGTCGGGGTTCACCCTTTTATAGAGTTTTTTTATTATTGGAGCCAACATAAATGCTAATGATTTATAAATTAAATGCTTTTCCAATGCTGAACTAAACTTTTTCATAATAAGTTTAGCAATCCCTTCACAGGTTTTTAAAGCCACATTGCCGACAAAGCCATCGCAAACAATTACATCCGCTTTCCCTGTAAAAATATCACTACCTTCACTATAACCACTGTAGTTTAAATGTGGGCATTGTTGCATTAATTGAGCGGCACGTTTTATCTCATCGTGACCTTTAATATCTTCTGCACCGATGTTTAATAAACTGACTTTAGGGTTATCACAACCAAGAGCTTGGCCAGCCACAACAGAGCCCATAATACCAAATTGATAAAGGGTTTGAGCATCACAGTGAACATTGGCACCGAGATCAAGTAAATAAACAGGATTTTTTTTCTCAGTAGGAACAGCAGAAATTAATGCAGGACGTTTTACACCTGGTAGCATTTTCAATACGTAATGCGCCATAAAGAATAACGCGCCAGTATTACCTGAACTCACACAAGCTTGTGCTTCCCCAGATTTAACTAAATCAAGCGCAACACGCATTGAAGAGTCTTTTTTAGCTCTAACAGCACTGGCAGGTTCACAAGCATTAGTTACAACTTCACTACAATGGCGAATAATTAATCGAGGATGAGAAACAGAATCGAAATTGGCAAGTCTTTGGGTTAAAACTTGTTCATTACCACACAAAATCAACGTCAAGTTGGCATGGGAATTTACTGCATTTATTGCAGCGGGGATAGATGAACGGGGGCCGTAATCGCCCCCCATCATATCTAACGCAATGGTTAGATTAGTCAGCATAAAAGCAATCTCTTAGTTAGAAATTACTTGAACGCCTTTGTAGTAACCGTCAGCAGTTACATGGTGACGACGATGAGTCTCACCTGAAGTTTGGTCAACTGTTAAAGTTGGACCGTTGATCGCATCGTGTGAACGGCGCATGCCGCGTCTTGCACGAGACTTTTTGCTTTTTTGTACAGCCATTAGTCTTCTCCTAAGAATCTTTCTTAAGTTGTTTCAAAATATCAAATGGATTTGGTTTATCATCTTCTGCTTTTAACACACCAAAGCTGGCAGGCTTTGCTGAGTAATTACACGAAGCTTCGTTGTGTGTAGGCACTATAGGCACTGCTAAAATCAACTCGTCTTCGATTAACTCAAACACATTAATTTCACCATTTTCATCAAGCGCTACTTCATCGTAGACTTCTGGAAGATCATCTGACTCAGCATCCAAACCAATTGGCGAATACATAAAGTCTTGATCCAAATCCAACCCTAAATCATCATTGCAACGTTGACAAGTTACAGTTACGTGTGTCGACAAATTGCCTTTAATCACAACTAAACCTTGCTCATCATATTTACACTGAATTTTTACCGCTATTTCACCTTCTTCTTCCTGTACAACACCTCGTAAACGAGCAAGTTTCTCAAGCGGTACAATACCATCGTATGATAAACGGTGTTGCGCTGCTTTCCCAGGATGAAGGGTGATAGGAATTTTTACCTTTTGCATAGGGGCTGCATCATATAGATAGTTAGTTGGTTAGTCAAAATAAAAAACCGTTTTTACCTAGTTTTTCGCGTGTTTTCGTCTCAGATCTGATTTATCCTAACTGAAATGTATATTTTATAGGATAAATCGATGTCTCATCCGCTTATTTTAGCGTCAAGCTCGCCCTTTCGGCAGTCTTTATTAAAAAAACTTCATCTAGAGTTTGATACTTTTTCACCTAATATAGACGAAAGTGCACAACCCAATGAACTTCCCGAACAATTAGTTAAACGTTTAAGTTGGCAAAAAGCTAAAGCCGCAGAACAACATTTTAAAAAAGGGCTTGTGATAGGATCAGACCAAGTCGCCATTTTTGATAATCAAATTTTAGGAAAACCTCACAATAAAGAAAATGCAATCAAACAATTAAGTTTATTTAGTGGTCAAACAGTCACCTTTTTAACTGGATTATGTGTCTATGATATTGATACATCAAAATATAAAACAATTGTCGAACCCTTTAATGTTGTTTTTAAACACCTCAATCAAAAACAAATATCTGCCTATTGCGATATGGAACAACCCTATAATTGTGCCGGCAGTTTTAAAAGCGAAGGATTAGGTATAAGTTTATTTGAGAGGCTTCAAGGTGATGATCCTAATGCATTAATAGGTTTACCTTTAATTAAGTTATGTAATTTACTCAATGAATTTGGCATTGATGTTTTAACTTACAACAAGTAATTCAACGCTAACAATTCATCATAACCCATCGTTAAGACGCACAATAATAAATATAATCTAAATAATTGTATTAATGTGTGTTCTTAACTATATCTTTAATCTACTTAAGTTCCCATTATAGAAAAGAGATACAATGAATCTATCAATTAAAGCTCGGTTAATTATCGCATTAACCTTAATGACCGCTTTTGTTGCACTTACCGCTTTTAGCAGTTTAATATCTTTAAAAACGCTCGAAGAGCAAATTAATGCAATAACTGATGAAGCCGGTCCTACAATAGAAGAAACTGATGATTTAATTGCCACTCTTTGGGAGTCAGCCAAAGTAGCAAACGAAATATTAGCCAGTGAAGAATTAGATGAAATAGACACCCTTGCCACTGAGCTTATCGAGTTAGAAACACTTTTTACCGAAATAAACAAATCACTGCGCTCAATTGTTGATGATGAAAAATATAAAGCATTAATCGACCAGGCATTTGAAAAACATACTTCTTTCATCATCCATTCCAAAGACATGATAGCGGCCCACCGTTTAGAGTTATTAACTGAAATAAAAGCGAAAGACTTGTTAGTTCAATTTGATGCCCAAGGAGCTGAGCTAATCACTATTTTAGAAAAGTTTGCGAACGAAAATGAATCCGAAATGCAAACATCTGAAGATGCTGGCGACAGAATTATCGCCACGGGGGGTAGCGCAAAACAAGTGAACGACTTATTGGGAGAGCTTTTTGAGAAAGATTACCCAGTCGTGGAGGCTGCACTTAAACTGCAGCGCTTAATAATAGAAATGCAAGATACCTCAGGAGAGTACTTAGCAGAAGAAAATCCAAAATACCTAGCATCTATTTCGAATGAATTTAATGCCCTAGCAAACAACACCACCCCATTTTTTAATATTATTGTAGATTTAGCCGAAACCGAACAAGATACAATATATGCCAAGCAATTACTTTCACTGTTTTCTGACTGGAAAAAGCTTGCTTACGATGACGATCAACTTTTTGACTCCTACCGTACACAGTTACAACAAGAGTACAAAGCTGACGAATTAACTGAGCTGCTTGAAATAGATGTAGATAAAGCAGATGAAATTTTAGAAAAGATAGCAAAAACATCTGATGATTTTATGGAAAGTGCTGATGAAAGTGCTGCTGAGTATGTTGCTGGAGCGGTGACGATACAATTTGTATTTCTGTTTTCAGCAATTATTGTCGGCACTGTTATGGTATTCATTTTTGTTAGATTAATAATAATCCCAATCAATGAACTGTCAGACAGGCTTAATGATATTGCGCAAGGTGAAGGCGATTTAACGCAACGAGTTGATGATTCAGCAAAAAATGAAATAGGTCAATTAGCAACAGGGTTTAATGTTTTTATAGAAAAAATTCAAGGTTTAGTAAAACAAATCTCAAATTCATCGCAAGAACTAAATCAATCCGTCACTTCAATGGACTCATTACTGAACTCAGTCACAACCTCAATCCAAAACCAAAGTACTGAAACAGATTCAACTGCCGCTGCAATCAATCAAATGTCTTCAACCTCTTCTGAAATAGTCGCCAATATTGAAAATGTGACATCTTCTACGTCATCAGCTAATTCACAAGGCCAACAAGCAAAAAAAGTCGTTGAAAGTACAGTGAGTTCGATTCGTAATTTAGCACAAGAAATTCAAACCAGCACTGTGGTCGTAAAAGATTTAAATGAATCATCTAACGAGATTGGTGAAGTACTCACGGTTATCAGGGGCATTGCTGATCAAACAAATTTACTCGCACTCAATGCAGCCATAGAAGCAGCCCGTGCAGGAGAGCAAGGAAGAGGCTTTGCTGTTGTTGCAGACGAAGTGCGTACGCTGGCAGGTAGAACTCAAGTTAGTACTGAAGAAATACAAAAGATGATTGAAAAACTGCAAACAGGATCTGAAAAAGCTGTGATGAGTATGGAGAAAAACCAAAAAACCAGTGAGGTGACAGTAACACAAGCGGTTGAAGCGGGAGAGTATTTAGATAAAATTAGTGCTGCTATTACAGATATTGATGGCCTCGTTATGCATACAAACACCTCTATGCAGCAACAAAATGAAGCAACAGAAAGTATTAACGAAAGCATTAGCAGCATTGTTATTTCAGCGCAAGGCGTGTCTAAATCAATAGAAGAAACGAAAGAAAATGCCGCAAGCGTTAATAATTTGGGCAGTGAGTTAACCAAGTTAGTTAATCAATTTAAAATATAAAAGTGACATAATAAAAAAGGGTCTGAAATTTCAGACTCTTTTTTATTTTAAATTAGTTTTATTTATTGTCTCGTAACGCTAATACACATTTTTTTAATGCTTTATCTAAAGGTGCCTCTACGCGCATAGTTGTCTCATTTTTTGGGTGATAAAAGCTTAAGTCGTGTGCATGTAAAAATAATCGATTTAGTCCACGCTTGCGCATTAATGCATCAAAACCTTGATCGCCATATTTATCATCGCAAGCAATAGGATGCCCTTTACATTGGGTATGCACACGAATTTGATGTGTACGCCCTGTTACAGGTGATGCTTGCACTAAAGAACAATCACTAAAACGTTCAAGTACCCTAAAGCGTGTATGCGAAGGTTTACCCTCTTCGTTATCAACACGTACAACTCGCTCACCCGATTTAAGAGTATTTTTACGCAAGCCCTCGGTCACATTTTTAGTTTTTGACTCCCACTGCCCTTCAACTAAAGCCCAATAATTTTTTTCCATTGTTTTTTCACGAAGCTGCTCATGTAACGCTGTTAAAACAGAGCGCCTTTTCGATATTAACAAACAGCCCGAAGTATCTCTATCAAGGCGATGAACAAGCTCAAGGCTTTTTTCTTGAGGACGTAATGCCCTTAGTGCCTCAATTAAACCATAACTTAAACCACTACCACCATGTACAGCCATACCTGAAGGTTTGTTTATCACAATTAAATATTTATCTTCAAATAAAATGGCATCTTCTAATTGGGTCACTTTATCGAGTTTACTTGGAACAAATTCTTCGCGTTCAGCAACTTTAATAGGCGGAATACGTACAATATCATTTAGCTGAAGTTTATAGACTGGTTTAGCCCGCTTTTTATTAACGCGTACTTCCCCTTTTCTTAAAATTTTATAAACAGCGCTTTTTGGCACCCCTTTTAAATGGGTAATAAGAAAGTTATCGATTCGTTGACCTAAATGGTCTTCATCAATAGTAACAAAGGTAACTTGTAAGCCGGTATTTTCTGACATTGCCTAATCACTGATTTAAGTAAAATAATTTAGTTGCTAACACGGTAACATTAATGGGATAATCAGCGGCGCAAATATAAGTTATTTGCACATAACAACGGTGCTTTTTATACATTAAAACATTCGTGATGCACATTTTGAGTAAGTGATCATACAGATCCACGTTAAGTTTTCCAAAGCTTTTATACATACTTAAAAATCACGTGCGCTCAATTAACAGCAATGCGTGTAATATATTGCTGCTTAAGTTTGAACATGAATCACCTTTAATGTGATAAAAAAGCAATGAAGAATTAATTTGTCAGATAGTGACGACGTAAAATACGTCGTTCAGAAATAGCTTAAAAACAAATAAATTAGTTTATTTAAATTAAAATCGCATTGATACAACCAGTAAAACACATACTGTCTTTTATACCTCTACGAGTAAAAAATAGTCATATACTATTTACAACTCCCTGAGCACAGTTTGATATTAACTAGCGTATTAAAAACGATTTATACAACAGGCCGACTTCTGGATAAAACTGCAAAATGCCGCTTACATAAAAAGCCAACAGTTTTATACCCAATATGAATTTAATAATGTGAATGAACGTTATTGTCGGCCCGCAATTAATTACAACACTGTTTAATGTATTTTAAGTCGTTCCAAAAAGACCCAGCCGTGAGGTTGTACATGCTAAAAAAGGAACACCTGAACAGGCGACAAATTCGTCATGTCAGCGACACAAACTTATAGAGTAATAATATGAAACGCATGCTAATCAATGCAACGCAGCAAGAAGAAATGCGCGTAGCACTGGTTGATGGCCAACGCCTATATGATTTAGATATAGAAAGCCCTGGTCACGAACAGAAAAAAGCCAATATTTATAAAGGCAAAATTACCCGTATAGAACCATCATTAGAGGCGGCATTTGTAGACTACGGTGCAGATCGTCATGGTTTCTTACCTTTAAAAGAAATTGCTCGTACTTATTTCCCACAAGGCTATACTTTTCACGGTCGTCCAAATATTCGCGACGTGATCAAAGAAGGTCAAGAAGTTATCGTTCAAGTTGATAAAGAAGAGCGAGGCCAAAAAGGCGCTGCTTTAACCACCTTTATCAGTGTAGCGGGTAGTTACTTAGTATTAATGCCAAACAACCCTCGTGCCGGTGGTATTTCACGCCGTATCGAAGGTGATGAGCGAACTGAACTAAAAGATTCATTGAGCCGTTTAGAATTACCTAAAGGTATGGGCTTAATTGTACGTACTGCAGGTGTTGGTAAGTCGTTTGAAGAACTTAACTACGATTTAAAAGCATTATTAGTTCACTGGGAAGCAATCCAACAAGCTGCTGACAGTGCTAAAGCCCCCTTTTTAATCCACCAAGAAAGCAATGTAATTTTCCGCGCAATTCGCGATTATTTACGTCGTGACATTGGCGAGATATTAATTGATAAACCACGTGTTTTTGAAGAAGCTAAAGCGCACATTGAACGTTTTCGCCCCGACTTTATGAGCCGTGTTAAGTTATATCAAGGCGATACACCACTTTTCACTCACTATCAAATAGAAAGCCAAATTGAATCGGCATTTCAAAGAGAAGTTCGCCTTCCTTCTGGTGGTTCAATTGTAATTGACCCAACAGAAGCGTTAACCTCTATAGATATCAACTCGTCTAAAGCAACTAAAGGTGGCGATATAGAAGAGACTGCCCTAAATACTAATTTAGAAGCAGCTGATGAAATTGCTCGCCAATTACGTTTACGTGATTTAGGTGGTTTAATCGTTATCGATTTTATTGATATGACACCACCTCGCCATCAACGTGAAGTTGAAAATCGCTTAAAAGATGCGGCTCGCCCAGATCGTGCACGTGTACAAATAGGTAAAATTTCACGTTTTGGCCTACTTGAAATGTCGCGTCAACGTCTGCGTCCATCACTTGGTGAAGCAAGCCAAGGCGTTTGTCCTCGTTGTAGCGGCCAAGGTACAGTCCGTTCAAACGAATCGATTGCACTCTCTATCTTGCGTTTAATCGAAGAAGAAGCAATTAAAGACAATACAGCACAAGTTAATGCACAAGTGCCCGTTGCAGTCGCTGCGTATTTATTAAATGAACAACGTCGTAGCGTTCATCGTATTGAAAAAGATCATAAATGTGATGTGGTGATTATCCCAAATCAACATATGGAAACGCCACACTACGAAGTATTGCGATTACGTAAAGATGAAACAATTGAAGCGGTTAGCTACGAACAAGTAGTAGAGCCTGAGCAAGAAGTATTTACAACCTCTAAAACGGTTGCAGCCCCTGTTCGTGAAGAGCCTGTTTTAAAAGGTGTAGTAATGCCTTCTACTCCAGCTCCACAAGCGACTGCAGCTAAAGAAACAAAAGCTGATGTTAGCTCACAAGAAAGTATCTTTACTGTAATTAGTAACTGGGTAAAAGCGTTATTTAGCTCGCAACCAAGTCCAGAGACTAAAACAGAAGAAAAGAAACCACAATCACGTAATAATCAACGTGGTGGCCACAACGATAACCGTCGTCGTAATAATAATCGCCGTCGCAACAATAATCGTTCAAAGCCTCGTAACGAAAAGCCGGCTGACGAAACAGCAAAAAACGAAACGGTTGCAACAAATGAGACACAGGATAAAAACGAAAATCGCAATAAGCGTCGTCGTAATCCAAACGCTCGTAAACGTCACGAACAACGTGATGATAAACCAGTACAAGAAACAAAAGACGATAGTTCTACTCAAGCTAAAACGTCACCTGAGCCGAAAGAAAGCAAGCCTAAGGTGCGTCGTCAACGTAGAAATATCCGTAAGAAAGTACGTGTTCAAGATGAAAACGCAGAACAAAAAGCAGTTGTTGATAATACGTTAGAGCAAAGTACTGCTAAAACAGACGTCGACACGCCAGTTCAAGCTGTATCTAAAGAACAAAATAAACCAGTTCAAGCTAAATCTGAGCCATCAGTAGAAAAAGCAGTACAGCCTAAAAATGTTGAAGCTGATACAAGCGATAGCGAAGATGATTCGCAGACAAGAACACGTTCACGTCGTTCTCCTCGCCATCTTCGTGCATCAGGTCAACGTCGCAAGCGCCCTGAAAATGATGCAGCAGAAACAAAATCTGATGAATCACCTGCATTTGTACCAGTAGCAGATCAAGCCGCTGCGGAGTATGAAGCTGAGCTTAAAGCGAAAAAAGAACAAGAAAATACAGTCACTGAAGCACCAGTAACCACTGAAGCACCAGTCACTACTGAAGCACCAGTGACCACTGAAGTACCAGTTACCGCTGAAGCACCAGTAACCGCTGAAGCACCAGTGACCGCTGAAGCACCAGTGACCACTGAAGCGCCAGTGACCACTGAAGCGCCAGCAACTACTGAAGCACAAGTAACTACTGAAGCACCAGTCACTACTGAAGCACCAGTAACCGCTGAAGAACCAGTCACTACTGAAGCACCAGTAACCGCTGAAGCACCAGTAACCACTGAAGCACCAGTAACCACTGAAGCACCAGTAACCGCTGAAGCACCAGTAACTACTGAAGCACCAGTAACTACTGAAGCACCAGTAACCACTGAAGCACCAGTAACCACTGAAGCACCAGTAACCGCTGAAGAACCAGTAACCGCTGAAGCACCAGTAACCGCTGAAGCACCAGTAACCGCTGAAGCACCAGTAACCGCTGAAGAACCAGTAACCGCTGAAGAACCAGTAACCGCTGAAGCACCAGTAACGACTGAAAAAACGGCGGGCTCTGCTAAAACAGTTATTAAGCAAGGTTCTGCAAGTGCACCGATGGCACAACCAACGGCTGTTCCTGTAACGGCTAGCGAACAGGTTGTTACGGCAATGGCGCATGATAAACGTGAACTAATCCCTGATAGTGGATTACGCGCGGGCTCTATCAAGCCTGCTGGTCGTGCAAGTGCCGATATGACTAAAACAATGAGTGTTGATTAATAAACACCACTCTATATTAGTTAAAAAAGGCCGCATTAATATTTAATGCGGCCTTTTTAATTAGTTATATTTAAGTGTTATTTTTATTGCTCTTGTTCCATAAAACGTTGCAACTGATCTTTTAAATTTGGTGGTATTCCTTTAATTACCAATGTATCTGTTGCTTCATTATAAGTAACACGCTCACCTAAGTGCTTACGTTCAAAACTCACACTTACACCTCCTCCTAAGCCAGAGAACTTAACCATGCTAGTTACGGTTTTTTTATCAACGGGGAAAGTGTCTTCAAGATCATAACTTTGCTCTTTACAAAAATTATCAAAGGGACTGTCTTCGCCTTTTGTTAAAGTAGCAGAAATGTCACTCACATTGGCCTCTTCTCCCGTGCTCACACAGTCATTACAGTAATCAAAAACCTGCTTTCTTAAATCATCTTTTTCGGTTTTATCAAACTGTTTCTCAGATAAGTAATCCTCAACAGCGCTAAGCATCACTTGGCTCTGCTGCTTTGCATCTATACCTTCTTCACAACCTAAAAAATCTAAAAAGAAATCGGCAACTTTACGCCCCGCACGACCTTTTATAAAAGAGATATATTTGTTTTCTTCAGCTTGTGTATCCCATGCGGTTAAATCTATACGCGCGGCCAGCTGCATTCGAGAGATATCTAAATGACGTGAAGAAGCTAAATCAAGTTCTGAGGTAATTGAGTAATGCTCTTTGATATTGATCATTGCGATCAAAACATAATCAGTAGCCACATATTGATAATGACAAAAAATTAAATAACCTGTTTCATTAAAAGCATATTTATTTAGTTCTTCTTTTAGTACCGTTGTTGCTTGCTCCGTCATGTGCCAAAAACCAAGTTCATTATTACGGTAACTTTGCATCGCAGAAGCAACTACACTATTTTTTTCACCACTGAAGGCACAAAACCCTTTTCCTGGCTTACCATTATAAGCATGATGAATTTGCTCAATAAACACTTCTACTTTTTCGTTTATTGCCATTTCGTCATTGCGAAGGTGGATTTCAGTATTATCGTCTTTTTTGTCTACATAATGAACGACTAACTTTTTAACGTCTGTTGCCATCTTTGTTTTTCACGCCTCTAGTGTTAAAATATGAAAATATAATTTTTTATTGAACCAACTAATGCCAATCTTATCAAAATATACTAATGATGAAGTAGAACAAATCGTCGACCAGCTTATTGATGTGTTAACAAAACACAAATCGCCAGTTGATTTAAGTTTAATGTGTTTAGGAAATTCTATCACGCATATCTTAAAAGAGCATGTGCCAGAAGGGAAAAGACAAGCCGTGACCGAGAACTTTGCAAAAGCCCTCGCTCAATCGGTTAAATAAACTATATGAATTTATCGCAGCACAATCAGTTTTCATCTAAAGCAAGTCAATTACTAAGTTGGGGACATTGGTTTACTTTTGCCAATATAGGTTTAGCGCTCTTTATTAGTCTGAGCTTTTTATTTGCCGATGCAAAACCAACCAGTTTTATAGGTATTATATATATGCTAGTTACATGGTTAAGCCATACTAGCTTTATTACCTTTTTAGCATTTGTGCTGACGATTTTCCCCATGAGCTTAGTTTTCCCCTACCCTAAGCACATTCGTGGAATGGCGGCTATTTTAGCTACTGTAGGCGCATCTATTTTAACTCTCGATGCCTACGTCTATTTTAATTTAGGCTATCATATAAATGCGAGTGCACTGCCTGAAATAGTGTCTTTATTATGGCATCGTTTAACAAGCTCTCCTGCGATAACCACACTATTAGCTAGCGCAATTGTATTATTAATATTTGTATTTCAACTTATTGTTAGTAATTACACATGGCATCATTTAGCACAATTAAAGCAACTTAAGTTTGCTCGATATGCCAGTTCGTTTTTAGTACTTTGCTTTGCGTTAAGCCACAGCATTCATATTTGGGCTGATGCAAATTTAAAGTTTGATATTACCAAACAAGATAATGTACTGCCGTTATCATACCCAACAACCGCTAAAAGCTTACTTGCAAAAAATGACTTACTAGACATAGATAATTATAAACAAGCGCATAAAGTAATTATCAACAGTCAAAATATTAATTACACCCCCCCTTCTTTGATTGCGAGTTGTCCTGATATTAAACAACAAAAAGTCGATATTTTAGTTTTCGATAACAAGGTACAACTTAAAGCTTTTGCCAACAGTAATACTAACTTACATAAAACTGATCAATTTTTACAAACAACAAATCGCAGTGATTTAATGTTTAGCTTAGTGTATGGATTACCTGCATTTTATAAAAATAGTATTCTTATGATGAAAACGTTACCGGCTTGGCATTCACAACGCCGCAGCTTATCATTAGAAGGGATCAGTGAGTTTGAATATATAAATGAACATGCCTTTACAAACAGTGCAATCCGAATTGTAAAAGCGAACAGTGACAGTAAAGTGAGAGCTGATGCAGATCAGGTTTTTGCGTTTAGTTTACTCAATGAATCTAATGAATTACTTAGCACATCAACTCTGTACAGTAACGATAAAACAATCACCGAAATGCCCGGTTTAATACAACCAAGTGATTTAATTGCCACCAGCATAGCACAGTATTTAAACTGCCCAACAGTTGTTAAACAAACAATGCTCGGCGCTAATTTATATAATAAAAAAGATGATACAGGTGTAAATTATTCTCAAGGCGTTGTTATTGCCTATAAAAAAGATCGCATTACATTAATTGATTCTGATGGAAATTATAGAAATATTTCTGCTGCGCAAGGCTTTGCTATCGAGCAAGGGCTAGATGTTCCATTTTTAGTACAAAGTATTAAAAGGCTAAAAACTTTTTCTCAATAATAACGATAAACCTAGCTTGATTAAGCGTTAAGCTAGGTTATAGTTTTACTATGATTTTATTTTGCTATGGATAGCACTATGCACTATTTTTTTATTATTACCTTTACCATTTTATTTAGTACCACAAGCCAAGCAAACACCACATATTATAAATGTGTCACCGTAGAAAGTACCACCTTTTCACAGTTTCCTTGTCAAAAAAACGCCAAAAGCTATACCATTACTAATACGCAAGATGATATTACTGGCCCAACAAAAAACGTTACCAAAGCATTAAATTCATTAGAAAGAAAAAGAATCATTAAAGATTTAGAGAAAGAATTAAAGAGTAATAAAAATAAATTAATCTTATTAAATCGAGAAAAAGATCAACAAGAATTTAAGCAACATCAACGCTTAAATCATACGCTAAGTGAGCAAGACAAAAAGCAGCTCGCTAAAGATATTAATAAGAACCTAAGCAATATTGCCAAACACTACAAAACCCAAGTTAAAAATATTACAAAGCGCATTAACAAACTTGAAAATAAAATAAAGCTGTATCAATAATTTTTATTGTTAATCAGTCACTTTTTATTTAAAAATTAATTGTAGTAAAACAAATCCTCAGCAATGCTTTTTCATCGGACCGCGCTATTTTTAAGTCATTACTTAATAAATAGCATTCATTATGATGTACGGGCCAAATAATCGATTAAACGACAACCGCTTGAACAATAAACCCCTCATTTATAACACTATAGATAAAGCGCTTTTTCAATTTGAAATTGAATCTCAGCCTGTCAGAGCGCCTTGCTAAAGTAAACATATATTATAATTTGTGATTATTATGAAGTGCAGTACCATAGGCTAGCTGAATATAGAATAATTTTGCGTCACAAGTTAAACATAAGTGTTAACGCAATCACTAAAGTACTTATGATCCCACGAAATGTATTTTTTATTATCGACGTTCAAACATAATCCGTGGCATAAGATGGAGAACATATGAATATTAGTAAAATAGATTTAAATTTATTAGTGTATTTAGATACGTTATTACGAGAATGTAATGTCACACGCGCCGCTAACCAATTAAGTATTACGCAGCCAGCTATGAGCAATGGTTTAAAACGCCTACGTAACTTATTTAACGATCCAATTTTAGTTCGCACCAGTGAAGGTATGGTACCGACCGAAAGAGCCATAGAGCTTCAGCCTGTTATTCGTGGGATATTGATGACCCTTGAAGAAACATTAGCGCCTAATCGAGAGTTTGAAGCGAGTCAAAGTAAACGCGTATTTAGAATAATGGCTAGCGATTACGCAGCAAGTACCTTAGCACCTAAGTTGTTAAGTAAATTACATGAAGAAGCCCCCGATACAACATTAGATATATTAACACCCAGTGATGTTACTTTTCATGATGTTGAAAATGGTAAAGTAGACATGGCTATCAATCGCTTCGAAAATTTACCACAATCGTTTCATCATAAGCGTATTTGGAAAGATAGTTTTTGCTGTTTAGTAAAAGCCGATAACCCAATAATTAAAAACTTTACCTTAGATAGCTATTTAAACGCGAGGCATATCTGGGTGAGTAAAACAGGCTTTGGTGTAGGGGTTGGTATGAACCCAAAAGATGTACAAAAATTAGGGTGGGTAGATGAAGCATTAGCCGACTTTGCTAAACAACGTAATATCGCAACATTTACGCGTAATTATCATGTCGCTATTCACTTAGCAAAAGAGCAAAACCTCATAGCCACTTTGCCATCAAAAGCCGCTAATATATATTCAGATGATCCAGGTTTAGCAATATTAGAACCCCCATTCCCTATTCCACCCTTTGAATTAGATATGATTTGGAGCCCATTATTACACCGAGATGCCAGCCATGTATGGTTGCGACAAAAAGTCGCAGAAGTCGCATTAGAATTGAAGTAACACAATTACAAAAGTGTGTAAATATTTCTTAAAGTATACCATAAGCATCTTAGCTTACTTTTCTTTAAACAGAATAAAACTCTTTATAATCAATGAACTAAAATATAATAGAAAAATGGAATATAGATTGCTTTTGTATTAGTGAATTTAAAATTTAGCATAAATAAATTAACACTGTGGATGATTTTTTATATTAAGCACAACCCGCTTTTATATATTTAAAGCATCCTAGCGTTAATGCCTAATTTACTATTAGAGAGGTCCCTATGAATACTTATCAAACACAAGAGCCAAAAAATATTACTGATATAATCCAAGTAATGAACAGTGGTATTGAGTTTTATGAAAAAGCACAGGCTAAAGTACAAGAGCCTGCTGTTGTATCTCTATTTCAAGACATGATCGACGCACGAAAAATAAGCATTGAACGTTTGCAACCTTATGCAATCAATGAGCAAGGTGAGCGTGAAAATGGTTCATCATTTGCAGTGCAAGCACGTAAAGCTTATACATCATTAATTACAAAATTTAGCTCAGATAACGCCAACACCTATATCGATGAACTTGAAGAAGTTGAAGATAAAACGTTGGAAGAAATTAAATCTGCAATGGATAAAACTCAACCAGCAGACTGCGAAGCAGCCCTAGCAAAAACATTGTTAACAATGCAAGGTTGCCATACTCAGATGAGCCGAATGAAAAAAAGCCACTAAACTCTACTCATTTTATATAAAAGGTCGTATCGGCCTTTTATATAAAACCACCCTAGATAAAAGTGATATTTACGCTATTAAATAAGCTTTAAATTAACACTGACTAAATCAACATATCTAATACAAATCACATCCCTCTTAATCAAAAACATTTCCTTAATAAAATAAACGCTCATTATAGTATGGGTAAATATTACTCCCCCAATGTATTAAATAACGTATGTGAAAAAACTCAAACTCACTCAAAATAAAAATAAATCGTATCTTAAACAAGCAAATGCGGATAAAAAAACATCAAACAAACTTAAAAATGTAAAACAGGCTTGATTCAACACCCGCCACGCTATATATTAGCGCCGGTTAGTAATTTAATTACTAAATCTTAAATCGGTAATACGACTGTAGCTCAGTTGGTTAGAGCACTACCTTGACATGGTAGGGGTCGGTGGTTCGAATCCACTCAGTCGTACCAAATTTATTCCTCCACCTACGAATAAATTACATTTAAGCATTCATTATTGTACGACTGTAGCTCAGTTGGTTAGAGCACTACCTTGACATGGTAGGGGTCGGTGGTTCGAATCCACTCAGTCGTACCAACATTTATATACATCATTCGCTTTTATTTTTTTAATCTTGCGTATACAAGACGTTATTCATCTTTATTATTTACTCACTTTTTTTTAATTAAGTCGTCAGTCTTAGGTTTGACTTAGTAACCTCTTTATCGGTATGGGCTTTCACTTTGTGGCAAGTTTTATAACTAATCGCTTAGTCTCAATCTATCACTAAACGACTCGCTTAATAACGAGTTGTTTGTATCTCATCCACTCTTTTGCTAAGTGTTTATACAACGCTAAATGAAGTATTTTAAACTTGTGTGACTCCATTTAACATTGAAGGCCAGTAATATAATTCTACTGTGTATTATTCATTGAAAAACGGAGGCTGTTACACCTGAACACGTTTTAAATATTTTAGTATCAAATGCAACAGCGTTTATAAGAGGATTAGTGATTATTTTTTAAAGCGCTCCCATGGGCCTGTTATGGCAATGGTTTTACTTGGCTTATATACATTAACGAACAATGTACTACCATCGGGAGAAAAACATGCTCCGGCAAGTTCTGTTTGTGCACTTAAACGAGCGAAATTATATACTTCGCCTTTAGGGGTTACACCACGTAAGTGATTATCGACCACATCGGTGTATTGGTCTTCACATACAATTAAGTGTCCGTTTGGCGCAACACATAAATTATCGCCAAAGTTATAAAGAGACTTATCTGTACTTTCTAAAAATAATTGAATTTTACCTGGCGATTCTTGCTCGTTAGCTTGCCCTTCAAATTCTGAGGGCTGGTATTTCATTACTTGGCCTAGTTGTTTATTGCCCCCATTGGTACAACAAAAATATAATTCGTTGTCACCCCAATGAATACCTTCTCCACGAGCAAAAAGTGCTGCGCCTTTTTCATAACCTTGCAACCTTAAATCATCGTTAGGGCTGTGTGGATTTTGTAAATCGATCCATTCAACATCCATACTTTGATGTAAAGGCATGTTATTACCAGCCCAATTACGTGTATCGAATTTAGCGCTGCTTTTGATAACCATAGCTTGTAGCTGCCCACCTTTTGAGAGCTTTGCATATTCTTTAGGAATAAAGCGATAAAACAAGCTGTCGCCTTTGTCTTCGGTTAAATAAACAATGCCTGTTTTTGGGTCAACCGCTGCGGCTTCGTGATTAAAACGGCCCATATCTTTTAACGGTACTGGCTTTACTAATCCTTTTGCACTGGCCGGTACTTCAAATATATAACCATGATCTTCATTAAAGCCATCTGCAGTGGTGAGTGTTGTTTCTTCACATGTTAGCCAAGTACCCCATGGGGTTATTCCCCCTGAACAATTACGTATTGTGCCGACTAACGATAAAAATTCTTGCTCTTTTTTTCTCGTTTTAACATTATAAATAATATGACTGGTGCCCCCAGGTAAGGCAACACCTTGCTCATTTGAGTCATAAGCTAATGATGTTTTATGATTTTGTAAGGCTCCATGGCTCTTTGTTAAATCAGTTGGTTTAAGTTCGTGATTACGAATTAATGCCACGGTGTCGTTATCTAGGCCTATACACCCCATTCCATCTGCTTTATCTGGGACGGTAAAACCATCTGACATTGGTTCATCTAATTGCGAGATAATCTGATAATTAAACCCAGCAGGTAAATCTAACAGTTTATTTTCATCTGGGAGTAACGCACCATATGCAAATAAACTGTTAGATAACTCAGGAAGTGGCTTTTTGCCAAACGCACTGCGCGATAACCCAGCAAATGCAAGGCTTCCCGCGGCTAAAATAAACTCTCTTCTTGTGATCATAACGTTCTCTATTGTTATTAGCTTTGTGCACATAATAAATTAAATCATGCAATAAATACGATGCTAAGTCGTAATTTAATTAAAATGTCATATTTAAATTCTTATCTGTATATATTACAAAAACTTGAAATAAATTCAGAAAGACCCTGCTTTATAGTAATTCCTCTACCAACATTAAATCATAACCCCTTGATATTAAATCTAATTTTTAATCGGCATGACGGTTGCTTTAAATATAAAACAATCAATTAAAATTAAATAAGCTTTTGTTTAAATTAGGAGATAAGTAGATGAAAACGAATAAAGTAGCTGATTTCACCGCGCCAGGTATGGATAAACCTTCTGCTGAAAAAACCATCGCACAGCTTGAAAATAGAATGGTCTCGTTAATTGACTTACAACTTACACTAAAACACATTCATTGGAATGTAGTTGGGCCTAATTTTATTAGTGTCCATGAAATGTTAGATCCTCAAGTGGCGGTGATCCGTGAAATGACCGACACCATTGCCGAGCGAATAGCAACATTAGGGGGTGAACCAGTGGGGACTGTTCAGTCAATTGTCGATCGTCGTTCATGGAATGACTACCCAATTGGTAAGGGCAATGTAAAAGAGCATTTAATCGCGTTAAATAAGGTATATAACGGTATCAATGCAGATCACAGAAAAGCACTGGAAACATTAGCACAAACCGATCCAGTATCCGAAGATATGATTATTGCGCAACTTGCTGAATTAGAACAATTTCAATGGTTTGTTAGAGCACATATTGAGTCAGCTACGGGGAAGCTTGAAAACTAAACGTAAATGTATATGAGCAAATTACAACTTTAGCACTTGTATAAAACGCACTCAAATAGTGCTAAAGATGCACCAAAGGTAGACAAAATTTATGATTGATATCGTCTTTAAATTTAAAAGACATTTAAAATCAATGCATTATAACTTTGGCCGCTATTTTGCTTTATATTGATTATTAATGCTCATTTAATTGAGTTTACATAAAAGTTCCTTTGCAATTATTTGTAAAGTCACTTTAGGCAAAGAAGCCCACACTATTTATACAAATTTTGTATTTAATAGTGTGGGCTTTTTTGTTGGCTAAAATTAAACCGTCATTTAAGGAATGCCAAATGAAAGCATCTCAAAAAATTCTCGTTATCGGTAACGGCATGGTTGGGCACCATTTTGTTGAACAAATGCGCCAAAGTGATCCTCAAGCCGAAATCACTGTGCTATGTGGTGAGGCAAACCTAGCGTATGATCGAGTTTATTTATCAAGCTTTTTTGATGGTAAAACAGTCGACGACTTAGCATTAACCACCTTGGAAAATTACAATTCGCTTAATATTAATGTCCATACTAAGCAATGGGTTGAAAATATTAACCGCCAAGAAAAATTAGTCATTACAAAAGAGGGTAATGAATATGGTTATGACAAATTAGTACTGGCAACCGGCTCTTATCCTTTTGTCCCACCAATCCCTGGTAATGATCAAGCACACTGTTTGGTATACAGAACAATTGAAGATTTAGAACAAATACACAGTAGCGCCCAATCAAGCACAGTCGGCGTAGTTATTGGTGGTGGTTTACTCGGTCTTGAAGCAGCGAATGCACTTAAACAAATAGGCTTACATACCCATGTTGTTGAGTTTGCGCCACAATTAATGGCAGTACAACTTGATGAGCAAGGCGGTACCTTATTACGAAATAAAATTGAAAAATTAGGCGTTAGTGTACATACCGCAAAAGCAACAACTGAAATAGTGGCCGGCGAAACGTTACGCTATCGGTTAAATTTTTCGGACGACACGTTTCTTGAGACCGACATTGTTCTGTTTTCAGCCGGTATTCGCCCTTATGATCAATTAGGGAAAGTGGCCGATTTAACCTTAGGTGAACGCGGTGGTATTGTGATAAACGATCAATGCCAAACGTCAGATGAGTCTATTTACGCAATTGGTGAATGTGCTTTATGGGATAAAAAATTATTCGGTTTAGTTGCCCCTGGCTATAATATGGCACGTGTGGCGGCTAGTCATCTAATCGGTGGTGATTTATCTTTTAGTGGTGCAGATATGAGCACCAAATTAAAATTACTGGGTGTAGAAGTCGGCTCTATTGGTGATGCTCATGCGCGCAGCGAACAATGCAAAGAACTCATATATCAAGATCCTATTCGTGATTGCTATAAAAAAATAGTTTTAAACGAAAGTGGCAGTAAATTACTCGGTGCCGTTTTAGTTGGTGACACCAGCGACTACGACACTTTATTGCAATATATGCTTAATGATATGGACTTGCCAGAAAACCCGGAGTGCTTAATATTACCCAGCACAGGTGAAGCCCCTGCCCTTGCTGGTAATGCATTGCCAGACACCGCCACAATTTGTTCATGTCATAACGTGAGTAAAGGCGATATTGTTAGCGCTATTGATGCAGGTGCCTGTGATTTAGGTGATGTTAAAACATGCACCAAAGCCGCATCGGGTTGTGGTGGTTGTGCTGCATTACTAAAATCGGTAGTAGATAGTGAATTAGAAAGCCGGGGTGTAGAAGTTAACAACCATGTGTGTGAACACTTTGCCTTTTCACGTCAAGAGTTAATGCACTTAGTAAAAGTAGATTCAATTAAAACATTTGACGAATTATTGAGTAAACACGGCCAAGGAAAAGGCTGTGAGTTATGTAAACCTGCTATTGCCTCTATTTTAGCTTCAACCTGGAACGAATTTGTTTTAGATACACCTCATGTAGGCCTTCAAGATACTAACGACACCTTTTTAGCAAACATGCAAAAAGATGGGTCTTATTCCGTTGTTCCCCGAGTACCTGCAGGCGAAATAACACCTGAAGGGTTAATTGTGATTGGCCAAATTGCAAAAGATTTTAACCTGTATTGTAAAATTACCGGTGGACAACGTATTGATTTATTTGGTGCTCGTTTAGAGCAATTACCGGTTATTTGGAAGCGGCTCATTGATGCCGGCTTTGAAACGGGCCACGCTTATGGCAAGTCACTCAGAACCGTAAAATCGTGTGTAGGCAGCACCTGGTGCCGCTATGGTGTACAAGATAGTGTCGGCCAAGCTATTGCAATCGAAAATCGCTACAAAGGCCTAAGAACCCCGCATAAATTTAAGCTTGCGGTATCGGGATGTACGCGAGAGTGCGCCGAAGCACAAAGTAAAGACATTGGTATTATTGCAACCGAAAATGGTTGGAATTTATATGTGTGTGGTAACGGCGGTATGCGCCCTCGCCATGCCGATTTATTTGCAACAGATATCGATACACAAACGCTTATAACCTACATAGATAGAGTATTAATGTTTTATGCTAAAACCGCCGACAAACTGCAACGTACATCGGTGTGGATGGAGAACTTAGAAGGTGGCTTAGATTATCTCAAAAGCGTAGTTATTGATGACTCCTTAGGAATTTGTGCCGAACTCGACGCTCAAATGAACCTTATTGTAGACACTTACGAATGTGAGTGGAAAAAAACGATAGAAAGCCCCGAAGCAGTAAAACGCTTTAGACAATTTGTTAATAGCCCTGAAGAAGATACAAATATTTTATTTGTGCAAGAAAGAAATCAAATTCGTCCTGCCACCGAGTCAGAGAAAAAAGCACATAAACATGGTGATGAAAACCGTATCCCCGTTGTTGAAATTAATCAGGAGAAGTCAAATGTCTTGGCATAATATTGGGTCGTTAAATGACCTTGTAAAAAATAGTGGTGTATGTGCTTTAGTTAACGAACAACAAATCGCCGTTTTCTTTATACCAGATACACCTAATGAAGTTTATGCAATTGGAAACTATGATCCGATTGGCAAGGCAAATGTATTATCTCGTGGAATAGTCGGCTCTCAAGGTGAAAAGTTAGTGGTGGCTTCGCCACTTTATAAACAACATTTTTGCTTAGATACAGGCGAATGCCTACAAGATACAGCCATGTCGGTACCTTCATATTCGACCAAGATAGAGCAAGGGTGTGTGTTTATTCATTCTCAACCTAACTTAGTAACATCGGTCGCTTAAGCGTTTAATAAAAGGGCAAAGATTATGAGCGTACTATCTTATTTTTCCGGCATAGAAAGTTTATGGTTTAATCGATTGATCAATAAACCTAATCAAACAACACACGACAATACATATAAGGGAAAGCCTGGGAAAGTATATTTAATTGGAGCCGGTCCTGGTGATCCCGAATTAATTACCGTTAAAGCCAACCGTTTAATGCAAGCAGCCGATATCGTATTATATGACTGGCTGGTAAGTGATGAACTCATTAAAACGTTGCCAAGGAAATGTAAACGGGTATTTGTTGGTAAACGTGCTGGTAAGCATTCAATGAAGCAAAATGAAATCTGTGATTTATTAGTTCATTACGCACAATTGGGCTTAAATGTAGTGCGGTTGAAAGGAGGTGATCCGAGTATATTCGCACGTATAAATGAAGAAGCAGACGCATTAACAACGCATAATATATCATTTGCTATTATACCTGGTGTTACCACCGCGTGTGCAACCTCAGCCTATACAGGCATCCCTTTGACTTCTCGGGATGTCGCACCGAGTGTAACATTTTTAACCGCTCAATTTGCTGATCCTAACAAACAGCCTAAGTGGGATAGCTATTCATACCAACAAGGTAACACTAACCCAACACTGGTTGTGTATATGGGGTTATCAAGATTAGACGCGTTAACCTGTGGACTTATGTCGGTAGGATGGCCAAAAAGCACCCCTATTGCCTTAATTGAAAATGCCACGACAACCCAGCAACGTATAATCCGTTCTAATTTAGCTGAAATTAGCGAAAACCCAGAAAGAGCCTCTCTAAAAGGACCCACTATAATAATGATAGGACAAGTCATTAATCACCAAATGGCGATCAATCCTGAGTTATTGCAAGGTGCATTGGTGTAAAGATTTAAGTTACGAAACTCCCTTTCGAGCTTTTTTGCGTATATTCTGCCCTGTTGAGAATATACGCATTTTTTATGCGCTAACTACGTGCAAACCATATAACAACTGCACCAAATTGGTATAATCAGCGATAAAAAACTAATATTAAAAATCACACCAAACATCTAAGTTATTGTAATGTATATAATAGTTTTATTTTCAAATGATTGGAACAAGGGTTGCAAATTGAAGACAAAGTAAAAAAGATAAGATTACTATGACAACAAGCAACCCTCTCACTAAGCAATTTTTATTAGCTGCAAAGTATCAAGAAATCCATGCTTTAAAAAAGTTACAAAATAGCTGTGCATCTTTAATAAAATTGGGTGATTTTGTTCATCAATTACAAAGAGAACGTGCGATGAGTAATATATATTTATCATCGAACACAGAACGCTTTAAAATTAAGTTAGCTGAACAAAAACCGCTAACGGATCAAGCTCAAGATTCATTTTACCATTCATTAAAATCTACTTATTTAAATCAAGAAAACGACACAGGCCACACCCGGTTATTTAACCTACTTGCGTATAGCCTTCAATCACTCGATATTTTACCTAATTTACGTCATAAAATAACACGCCAGGAAATAACAGCCGTTAAAGCAACACGCTCATTTACTCAGCTGATTGCCAGCCTATTAAGTATAATATTAGAAGCTGCAGACGGAGCCAGTGATCCAAAGATAACCCGTTTATTAGTTGTGTTTTTTAATTACATGCAAGGTAAAGAGTATGCAGGGCAAGAAAGAGCCTGTGGGGCACAAGCATTTGCGACCAGCCAATTTACTCAACAACAAAAAGAACAACTGCTGCATTTACAAACGGAACAAACGCAAAGTTTTGAGTTTTTTAATGAATACGCAGATGATCATTTATTAAAATGTAATAAAGCACTGTGCAGCCACCAAGTAAATAATCAAGTCAATCAGTTACGAAGCTTATTACAAAAACTCGATGATGATACCTCGCAACCGTTATCACAATTAAGTGAAGTGTGGTACGAAGTCTGTACAACACGTATAGATATAATGCATAAAATTGAGCAAAACATTGCAGACCATCTTATCGATACCGCAGCGATGCAAATTGCATGCGCCGAAAGAATGCTCAATAGTAATAAACAAATTCTTAATTCGATTTCTGAGCCTCAAACCTCAACACAAAATACGATTATTGATGAGGGTATCATTAATAATAATGAGAATATCGCGGCGCAAAAACTTTCAAGCAACAAAAATATGTTCGATTTAATACTTGAACAAAAACAACACATTAAACAAATAAATAATGCACTGCTTGAAACAAAAAAAGTGTTATCTGAACAAAAAATTATTCATCAAGCTAAATATATTTTAATCGAACAATTAAAACTAACCGAACAGCAAGCCCATAAACAATTACAAAAACAAGCCATGGATACGCATAATTCATTGTTTACAGTAGCAGAAAAGATTATTGAGCTGAGTGACACATAAGCTTACAAAGCCAATAGAGATTTAATTATCGGTGTAAATAAAAAAGCCGGGCTAACATGCTGTTAGTCCGGCTTTTATACAAATAACTTTTATAAATATCTAGTCATCTGTTTTTTTCTTTTTCGTCACTGCTTTTTTAGTGGTCGCTTTTTTTGCCGCGGCTTTCTTTTTAGGTGCCGCTTTTTTCTTGGCTTCTTCTACCCATTTTCCATTTTCAAAATGAGCAGTCCACCCTGTCGCTTTACCTTCAACTTCACTCATTACATATTGCACTTTATTCTTGCGGCTGTAACGAACAATTGCCAAATTGCCATCAGGATCTTTTACTGGTGCATCGGCTAAGTAATAAAACTTCGGTGAAATACGTTCTCTAAAACGTTTTAACTCTTCTATTTTAGGAGCACGTGTTTCACGCGATTTAGGAAATGTATTGGCAGCTAAGAAAATCCCAGCGGCTCCATCACGTAATACAAAATACGCATCGGATTTTTCACATTCCAACTCAGGTAAATGGACCGGATCTTCTTTTGGTGGAGCAGCTTCGCCATTTTTTAATAACTTACGTGTATTTTTACACTCTTCATTATTACAACCAAAATACTTACCAAAACGACCTGATTTTAATTCCATGTCTGAACCACATTTATCACATTCGATAATGGGTCCATCGTAGCCTTTAATCTTAAAAGTACCTTGTTCAACGATATGTCCATCACAAGCAGGGTTATTACCACACACATGTAATTTACGAGTTTCGTCGATTAAGTAAGAATCCATCGCTGTTTCACAAATAGGACAGCGCTTCATTTGCATTAACGTTTCAGTTTCAACATCTTCAACATCTGCAGAAATAGCTTCATCACCCGACACTAAATTCATCGTGGTTGTACAGCGTTCTTTAGGCGGTAAACTGTAACCCGTACACCCTAAAAACACCCCAGTAGATGCAGTTCGAATACCCATTTTTCGAGCACAGGTTGGGCAATCAATATCTGTTTCGACCATTTGGTTTAAGCGCATGCCACCTTGGTCAGGCTCACCATTAGCAATGGTTAATTGCGTAGAAAAATCAGCATAGAACTTATCAAGAACTTGGGTCCAAACACGCTCACCTTCAGCGATGTCATCTAAACGACCTTCCATTTTTGCAGTAAAATCAAAGTTCATTAAATCAGTGAAGTTTTCGACTAATCTGTCTGTAACAATCTCACCCATTTTTTCAGCAAAAAAGCGTCGATTTTCAACTCTCACATAACCACGATCTTGTATCGTCGAGATAATAGAGGCATACGTAGATGGTCGACCAATCCCTCTTTTTTCTAGCTCTTTAACTAAGCTTGCCTCACTAAAACGTGCTGGTGGCTTAGTAAAATGTTGCTTTGGATCAAGTTCAATAAGTGTTAGCGTTTCACCAACAGCCATTGCAGGGAGTGATTGATCTTCTTCATTCTTTTTACGTACAGCAGGTTGCACTTTAGTCCAACCATCAAAGCGTAGTACACGCCCTTTTGCTTTTAAATGGTAGTCATTTGCAGCGACTGTTAAGGTCGTTAAGTCATATTCAGCAGGGACCATTTGACACGCAACAAACTGGCGCCATATTAACTCATAAAGCTTTTTAGCATCAGCATCGACCCCTTCAACATGACCAGATAGGACGTCAACACTTGATGGACGAATTGCTTCATGGGCTTCTTGTGCATTGCCTTTAGAGCTGTAATTAATAGGATCTTTTGGTAAATAATTAGCACCAAACTCTTGTGTAACATAATCACGACACATTTCAACCGCATCTTTTGAAAGATTTGTTGAATCGGTACGCATATACGTTATGTAACCGCCTTCGTACAAACGCTGAGCAAGCATCATGGTCTTTTTAACACCATAACCTAAACGCGTACTCGCAGCTTGTTGCATGGTAGAAGTAATAAATGGCGCACTTGGACGGCTTTTACTTGGTTTCTCATCAACACTAATTACTTTATATTCTGCATTTTCAAGGCTTTTAACCGCAGCACTAGCCTGTGCTTCATTAACAGGTTTAAATGCTTTGTCTGCGTGTTTAGTGACTTCTAAACGTAATTGTGACTCACTATTTTTAACATCCGCGTGAATATCCCAAAACTCTTCAGGAATAAATGCTTTAATTTCACGTTCGCGTTCAACTAATAAACGTACCGCAACTGATTGCACACGCCCAGCAGATAACCCACGTGCAACTTTAGCCCATAACAAAGGCGAAACCATAAAGCCAACAACACGGTCTAAAAAGCGACGTGTTTGTTGTGCATACACCATGTCGGTATTTAATTCACCGGGTGTTTCGAATGCTTGTTGAATGGCATTTTTTGTTATTTCATTAAATACAACACGTTTATATTTTTCAGGTTCGCCGCCAATGATTTCTTGAAGATGCCACGCTATAGCCTCTCCTTCTCTATCCAAATCCGTTGCGAGATATATTTGGTCTGCATTTTCAGCCAGCTTTTGTAATTCTTGTACTACTTTTTCTTTACCTGGCAGAATTTCGTAATGTGGAGACCAATTTTTAGCTGGATCTATTCCCATACGAGCGACTAAATTTGTGTAATCTCGCTGTTTTTTATAAGCAGCTTTTTCATCAGGTGGCATTTTTCGTACTTCAGCAGGTGTTTTCGTTGCTGGAACTTTTGCTTTTGCAGAACCCGACGTAGGTAAATCTCGTACATGTCCAATACTGGATTTTACGATAAAATTATTACCTAAATATTTATTAATTGTTTTGGCCTTTGCAGGAGACTCTACAATTACTAGCGATTTGCCCATAGTTGCCTATTTCTAACCAAGTATTTAAATGAGATTTGCCGTAAATACGACGCGAATATTTATAGGTATATCTACAAAAACTAATTGTTACAAGCTTTTAATACAAACTTTTAACCAATTAATGAATAAATAAACAATTTCTGTGCTTTATTTAATCAAACAACTGCTTTTAACCTATATTGCAGAGAATATATAGAACACATACAAAAATGCCAACCTATTGGTTGGCATTTTTTATAATTTTACCAATTATTTATCATCTATAATGGCAATGCCTTGAGTAATTGTTTTCGATTCACCTAGTACATTGTCAAATTCAAAAGTAATACTGAGTACGCCACTTGTTAAGTCGTTACCATCTGATTCTCTTGAGATTGAGACAACTGAGTAACTGGTTTGATCAGAGTTTGTATTCGGTACTGTCGCCTCATGAGTGAGGAGATCAAAATCACCATTCGTTGATGAAATTGAAACACTTGTGCCTGCTGGTAAAGGGTTACCAAACTCATCAGAATAGAAAATATAAATCGAAATAGAAGCAAGCCCAATTTCAACCGTTTCTGGGTCTGTTTCATCAGGATCTGTTGCATCATAGTCTGGATTTGCAACAACAATATTTGATAAATCAATACTACCTACATCACAAAAATCTTCTGTATCTGATGTTTCAAGCGTTGCAACGATTGAACTTGAACAATCTGCTGGAACGTACACTTCATAAGGTGCATCTAAAATAGTCGATGTTTTTACCACGGCAAAACGTACATAAGGGTCATCACCTGACATCACTAACTCAAGCTGTTTACGTACCTCAATGAGCTCTCGAGTACACTGCTCGGCTTCTTGTGCTGCTTCTGAGCATAATAAACCATTATACATACCATCCGCTTCATCAAATATTCCATTATTATCAAGATCTCGCCATGTTTCATTGTGTCCACCACGAGAATTTAAAGGCGAACATAAATCATCTTCTGCACTATAAGCATCACCGATCGCTTCGCTACAGTTTGCTTTATCAAATGTTAAGTTTTCATTATGATCGTTAAACGCTTCTGATAAATCATAGCTTGCATAATACTCACCAATATCAAATAAGCCATTGGTGCGCTTTACCCCATCACTCGATTCTTCGTCAACAAAGTTTTCTTGTCCTTTTGTAATGGCTAAAACAGATACTCGCCCGCCCATTACAACACCATCTGCATCGTTTTTGGCGCGAGTTATTCCACCAATACATGGCGCAGCAGCAGAAAAGTACGGGTCACAGTTTACAGTTTCGGTTTTAGGGTTTATGCCTTCAGTGGTAGAAGCATCACCATCGATTTCACCAATTCGGTTACCCCATTTATAGTCATAAAATGGAATATCTCCTTGTGAGCGCCAAGTTACAGTACAAGTTGCATCACTTGTTTGACAAAATGTATCGTCACTCTCTGAACCGATTACACCAGCTTCTGCAATCACAGTTGCTTCAACACCATCGGCATTAAAGTGATTAAATTGGTCGCCAAAATAAACCGTTATATCAGTAGTTACGCCATTATAATTCAATGAATTTGTATTGAATGTAACAGGACTTGCATCAAAACTATTTTGATCAGTAACCCCCGAATTTAAGGTGATTTGAGACGAAACTGAACTGATTTGCTCCGATAACGGGATTAAATGTAATGTACCATCTGGACAGATTTCATTATCTGGCTCTTCCATACATAAGTCATAATCGTCTGTCCAACACGTTAAATCGTCTCCTTCATCAAGCGACGCCAGATCATCTGTCGATACATAACAGGCTTTAACCACAATGGGACCCGGCACAACCCCAGAAGTAACTGATGTAGAAACAAAGCCATCATCATCAGTATCAGCTGATAATTGAGTTAATGATGCCGCACCAATTGAGTCGGTTAGTTTAAAATCAATTCGTTGCTGTGTCGCCGGTAATCCATCTTGGTCAAATAATTGAAACTCCACTTCAGACTGAGTAGGTAAGCCACCTTCACCTGGCGGTAATGCAATAAAGGACTCGCTCACTTGAACAAACTGAATTGATTGAATGGGTGATTCTTCGATAGATATAACGGTCGATGCTGTAAAGTTCTCACCGCCAGTTTCAACACTGATAGTCACGGTATCATCACCACTACAGCCTTTTGCTTGGTATGTGGCACTTGCTATACCGCCAGAAGACTTAACACTGTCATCAATTTCGGCTTGCTCATTAATATAACAAGTAGATGAAAATTCAACATCGGTTGCTGTGGTAAAAAGCTCGCCTTCTTCATCAAGTAAAGTAACAACAATAACTGTGCTACCCCCTGCGTTTAGAGGGATATCATTACCAGCATCATCTTGTTCTAAACCATTATCAACTTCTAACGTTAAATCGGCTGTCCCTACGGCAAAGTTGATAGAATCTGATTCATTTTGTGCCGTGGCATTGATCGTCCCCGCTCCCCCGGTATCACCGGGTTGTAGTTTTAGTAATGCGACACCCTGAGCGTCAGTTAATGCAGCACCTGAAGAAGGTAAAATGCTTCCTAAATTAGTTTCAACATTAACTAAAGAATAAGCACTACCATCTCCACTTTGTTGGTCGACAACTTCTACATATATTTCCCCTAAATCAGTAGAAGAAATATTATGCACAACACTACATCCTGTCGATGCATCTGTAGGGTCTAATCTCACTGCAGAGCGATTATCATCCCAATCAGCATTACAACCTGTTAAAAGTAATACTGTGACTGTAAATTCTGATTCATCGTCAGAGGCCCCATCTCCAGATGAATAAAATACCATCGTACTGCTTATGGTATCAGTGCTCGATGTATATGATGCAACAACTTGTCCCGCACCTTTTAAATCACCACTATTGAGAGTAACGCTCGCTTCTCCACTGTCATTAGTCGAGGCAGTCCCTAACACAGGAGTAATTTCTCCGGTGAAATTGGTAGAAAAAGAAATTAACTGATCACTTAAAGGCACACCGTCACTTGTTAATGTCGCAGTAACAATTCCTTGATTGTCACTGGTCACTGGGTTATCACTGGTAAACTTATTCCCAGCGGCATCAAGTATACTCACCTCTAATAACGTAGTACCCGATACACTGATATCATCTTCTTCGTCACCACTTGATTGAAATTCAAAAGTATCACTATAAGTCACATCGTTTAGTGTATAAGAAGCAGTAACAACACCTGCACCTTCAACTGTACCAGCTGTTAACTGTAAGCTCGCTATACCATCAGCTTGTGTCAGTGAAGTTCCTGAAGTAGGAGATAAAAGACCAATATCGTCATCAAGCGTAAATGTAATGCGTCGACCCGCTAATGTATCACCATCTAACGCTAAAGTGGCTCGTAAATCAATTGGGCTTGATGCAGTAACTGAATTACTTTCAACGCCATCAGAATTATAACCTTCAAGCGTTAATTCATAGCCGGAGTCATCGGTATCATCTTCTTCGTCACCACTGGATTGAAATGCAAAATTTCCAGTATAAGTTACATCATCTATCGTATATGACGCGGTCACAATACCCGCACCTTCAACTGACCCTGCGTTCAATTGTATAACAGCAACCCCATCACTTTGTGTTAATGAGCTCCCAGAAGATGGGTCTAACTCACCTACATCACCATCGAGTGTAAATGTAACAAATTCGCCAGAGACAGCAGCCCCATCTAACTCAAGTAGTGCCCACACTTCGAGTGGACTATCTGCAGAAACAGAATTACTTGCAACATCTGCATTATTATAAGCTGATAAAGTTAATTCATATTCAGCATCTGCACTGTCATCTACCGAGTCTCGACTTAACGTTTCATCACCACTACCACAAGCAGTGAGTAAAAAGCTAAGCATTATTATGCTTAACAATCGTAATAAAGGCATTGACCTCTCCCTAGCATTTTTAATTTAAATGACATTTATTTACCTTATATTAACCTATAAACCTGCTAAAAATCACAGTTTTTTATTACTTTTTTTCATAATTTTTTTTATAAAAAATACGATTTTTTCTGTATAAAAATATACAGGCTGGTAGTCTATGGTCAAATTTATAAAAATAGATCATAAATATGTCAAAATTTCGTTCATTAAGTTTAACCTCTCGGATAATGATAGGCATGAGTTTGGGTATTCTTGTCGGTTTAATTTTCCAGGCATTATTAGCTGGAAAAGACGACTTTTTAATCCCACTGGGTATTTTTTCGCTATCAATCAACGATATATTCGTAAATGGAATCTTTAATGTTGGTGGGCAAATTTTTATTGCCAGTTTAAAAATGTTAGTAGTGCCATTAGTTTTTGTTTCATTGGTATGTGGTACATGTAGTTTAAGTGATCCTAAAAAATTAGGACGCTTAGGTGGTAAATCTATTAGTTTATATTTACTAACAACTGCCCTTGCAATCACTGTTGCTATATTTTTAGCGTTAATATTTAATCCCGGAGAAGGTATAAACCTTCCTTCAGAAACGACATTCAGTGCCACTCAAGCCCCTACACTAGCACAAGTAATAATTGGCATGTTTCCGACTAATCCAATCGATGCAATGTCAAAAGGAAATATGTTACAGGTTATCGTATTCGCATTGTTATTTGGTGTTGCGATGGCACTCAGTGGCGAACCAGGAAAACGTGTAGCGGCTTTATTTGAAGACTTAAACACTGTTATTTTAAAATTAGTCACCTTATTAATGAATATTGCCCCGTATGGTGTATTTTTCTTAATGGCTAAACTTTTTACTACGATCGATTTAAAACTAATAAAAAGCTTGGCACTTTATTTTGGTATTGTCGTGATGGCATTACTTATCCATGGTTTAATCAATTACAGTATTATTTTAAAACTATTAACCGGATTAAGCCCGGTTACTTTTTTGAAAAAAATGAAAAACACCTGCTTATTTGCTTTTAGTACTTCAAGCTCAAGTGCAACAATGCCAGTAACCCTTGAAACCGCAAATAAAAAACTGGGGGTACACAACTCGGTGGCATCATTTACCGTACCATTAGGGGCCACCATAAATATGGATGGCACAGCGATTATGCAAGGTGTTGCCACTGTATTTATTGCACAAGTATTTAGTGTTGACCTAGCGCTTTCAGATTACCTTATGGTTATTCTTACTGCGACACTGGCTTCTGTAGGGACCGCTGGGGTGCCAGGTGTTGGATTAATAATGCTGGCAATGGTTCTTAATCAAGTCGGCCTACCTGTTGAGGGCATCGCTATTATTATCGGTGTAGATCGCTTGTTAGATATGACGCGTACCGCGGTCAATGTAACCGGTGACTGTATGGTTACCTGTGTTGTTGCTAAAACCGAAGGTCAATTAGACGAAACAATATTTAATGACCCTAATGCTGCTAAAGATTTAGAAAACCTTAAAGGCTAATTGATTTTACTAATAAAAAACCTTGCATGAGCAAGGTTTTTTTTATTTTGTTAAGGATTTACACTTTTAAATTTTGATATGAGTGTCATGGTAATTTTATTTACTGAGTGACTAATACCCAATGCTAGTTTATCGCTGATACCCTTTTTAACTTTATACTTCACCTTATATATTTGGCGTTCGTTTTGCTGTGACAAAAGCGCATCATCACTGGTTTTAATTTCATCCACTAACCCTTTCTCTATTGCTTGAGTTGCAAACCAATGCTCACCGGTCGCTACAGAGCTAATATCTAAACTTGGGCGTTGTTGAGATACAAACGTTTTAAATAAATCATGAGTTTGAGCTATTTCTTGCTTAAATTTTTCACGGGCTACATCGGTATTTTCACCAAACATGGTCAATGTACGCTTAAACTCTCCAGCCGTTACTTGCTCAAAGTCTATATCATTTTTCTTTAATATCTTATTAAAGTTAGGTATTTGCGCAATAACGCCAATAGAACCAACAATAGCAAATGGAGCAGCAATAATATGATTAGCCACACACGCCATCATATATCCACCGCTTGCTGCGACTTTGTCTATCGAGACACTAAAGTATATTCCGGCATTTTTTAATCGTTGTAATTGTGACGCTGCTAACCCATAACCATGAACGACACCACCTCCACTTTCTAACCTTACCAATACAGTGTCTTGTTTAGGATCAGCAATACTAATGATAGCGGTAATTTCTTCACGTAATGATTCAACCTCATGTGCATCCATACTACCTACAAAATCAACCACATATAAACGTGGTTTTGATTCCGCATTATCGGCTTGCTTAATATCAGTTTTCACTTTTTTGTTATGTTCTTTTAATTGCTTTTTATTAAGCGTATTCAATAAAAAATCATTTTTAATTGTTCTTAAATGTTCTGAAATATCTTCTATTTCTATTTCACCTTTCTTGGCTTTAGGTTTAACAGCAGCCCCAACTAAAAGCATTAATACAATAGCGATAGCAACAACAAATGTGATTGTTTTAGCAAAAAACAATCCATATTCATATAAAAATTCCAACATTGATCTCCATTAAAAAAAATAAACTTTATCATGCTTTACAATAAAAAAAGCCACGTAATGTGGCTTTTTAGTATAAAACTTAATTTTAAAATATATTTAGTCTGTCACTACATCTTCATTGGTGACTAACAACATATGTCCACGTGTTGCTAAATAAGTCGCTATTTGCATTTGCATTTCTGCATTTGCATCTATACTACCTTGCTCAGTGGCCGCTTTGGCATCATCTTGCTCTGGTGTTAATACCGAACCATGATGTCCTTTTGTAAATTTAACTAAGTAACTTGACGCTGTATCACTTAATGCTTGCGATGAACTTACCGTTGTCAGCCCTAATAATTGGGCTAATGGAAGAGTACCTGCAATCGGGTTACTGGTTACACTTGGAGGGATCACTTGATCTGATTTGTTTTCACCACCATCACCTACCACAACATTTAAATATACTGGTGTACCAAGCTCTGCAACCGTTGATGCGTAGTTGGTTGGATCACCGCTATCAAGTACTGTTTGTGCTGCAAAGGCAAACTCAGTAAATAGCGCTTGGATATTTAAAAGTTTTTGTGTATCAGTCACTGAAGCCAAATATTCACCATAACCACAGGTTAAATACACTTCTTGATCCTCAAAGTATTGAACACAGTTTGCTACGGCTTCATTTTGTAAATAAGCAAGAAACTCTGTCGATTCATCAGTGCCAGCCGAATATAATACCGATGCTTGAATAAATGGTCCAAAGGCAGGTGATTCAAGCAAGAAGCTTGCAATACCACCACCACCACTGGCTAATGCCACTGTATTTACATTAAATAATGGATCTACAGCTTCTGCTAATGGTGTATTTGCCTGCGCAATAAAAGCCGGTGCTACAATAGAACCCAATGAATGACCTATATAAGTTACATCTTGAGTATTAAGCTCATCGTCACCTGAAAAATTAATGCCAAAGCGAAGTGCCAATAAATCGGCTGATGATTGACGTAAACTATCGCGTGCGACTAATAACGAACTTAGGTTCATGTAACTTAATACTGAGCCTGTTGTCGCATTAAAATCATCTGTCCCATCATTATCTATATCTAAACCACGCTCACCATGGCGAGGATGATCAATAGCAACGGTAGCAAAGCCTTGAATAGATAGTTGTGCGGTTAACGCTAACATACTCTCTTTTTGTGTTGTAATACCATGTTGCATAATCACAACCGGCCAACCTGATTCCGGCATCGAAAGTGCTTCATAGCCTAAACTAAGTCTAATCGCATTAATCACCGGCAATATTGGTTTAGTGATCTGTACATCTGCTGTTTCAATGCTTTGCAATTTAGGCACTGAATTATATTTAGTCAGATGACGGGTGCTATCAATACCTAAATCACGTAATTGACCACCGCTTAGCGCAAAGCAAGTCGCATCAGAAACACTAATAGGCTCTGCTGGAAAGCTATCACCGACTGCCGCTTTGTAACCAATCACAGCCACGGCATTATCACATAGCCCTTGCCAATAAGTATCAGCTAGATCATCGGTGGTTGTACCCGTAGGAGTACCTAAATACATCGGTAAGTTTATAGTGCCTTTTTCATACTGAACGCCAGAAAAAGCGTCAGAAACATCTATATTTTGTAAAGCGAACACATCTTTAACTGTAATCACACTTTGTTCTGGAATAGTTAAAACAGGTTTAGGCAAGCTTGGCTGTGATAAACTACCTACTAATAAACTCTTAACGTTACTAAGCACGCCACCTGCTGACTGCATGGTCATCGCAGATGTAAAAATTATATCGTCTTTCGTAATACTTCCTGAAGATACAACGACATTCTCATAACTATTTACAACGCCTTGTAATGTTAATTGCTCTTCTGTAACTAGAGGCGCTTCTTCTTTAACTAATGCATAAGTTGCAGAAGGCTCTATCGAGCGCCCTAAAGAATCTTTTAATCCTGATGTAAATACATTGATGTATGAACTACCCGCATTGAAAGGTTTTAAAGGTATAACTGCAATTGCATCTCCCGATGCTTGAGTTATAAAATCAACTCCAAACGTTAGCTCTCCCACTAACTTACAAGCAGTACCCGCGGATACAACAGCGCATTCTGCATCAGTCAGACTGGCTCCCATAATCACTTCAAAAATACGTACACTTCCAGCAGATGCTGCCGAAGTCGCATCTAAACTAACATCATCAGGAAATGAAATATCAACTTTATATGGAACTTGTGTTGACCAGCCATCAAGCGCACCGAGTGCTAATGATGGATCGGCATATAATTCACGTGAAATAGAGACATTTTCATCGTCAAGTTCACCAGGAATATTAAGCGTACCATCTTGGGTTCCACTAAATAATAAATCGTTCGGTACTGATATCACGCTGTTAGCAGGATCGAACTCAACCGTAGCAAAGGGAATAACTTCACCGCTGTCATTTTTTACATCTTGCAGTGTTTCTCCAGAACCACACCCTGCTAACAGGGCTGTAACTGACAGTGAAAGTAGCATTTTTTTCATATTAATTGCTCCGCGAAAATCTTTTTTTATCGTGTGTTGTTTCAGTATGTTTGGTTAATGAAGTGTAATCAACTTATTAACGGGTCATTAGACCAGATAAACTTAACGTAAAGTTTCTAGTTTCGCCACTTAAATTTATAATAATTACCATTACTTGATGTTTTGCTATGGTAAACTCAAACAAAAATTCAATGGGTATTTTTATGAACACTTTTCAAGCGAGCGATAACGCATTACAAGATAAAATTATTTTAATAACCGGCGCCGGTGATGGGATTGGTCGCGTAGCAGCAATCACGTATGCTAAATATGGTGCAACGGTTATTCTATTAGGAAAAACAACGCAAAAGCTTGAATGTGTTTACGATGAAATCGTTAATGCAGGCTACCCACAACCTGCCATTGTTCCAATGGATTTAAAAGGAGCCACGAAGCAAAACTATCGTGATTTAGCTGCCACAATTGAATACCAATTTGGTCGCTTAGATGGCTTATTAAATAATGCGGGTATTTTAGGGTCTTTAGGCCCGCTTGAGCACTTTTGTTCTTCAACCTTTGAAAATATTATGAAGGTCAATGTCACTGCTCAGGCCATGATCACTAAAGCGCTTTTCCCCGTTTTGCGTAAATCTAACAACGCATCAATTGTGTTTACTTCATCGGGTGTAGGTAGAAAAGGCAGAGAATTTTGGGGCCCTTATGCTATTTCTAAATTTGCTGTAGAAGGCATGATGCAAACATGGGCATGCGAAGTGGGAAAAACCAATATTAGAGTAAACTGTATTAATCCAGGGGCTACTCGCACCTCAATGCGCGCCAGCGCGTACCCAGGTGAAGATAAAGATAAATTAGCGACACCAGAGGATTTAATGCCAACATACTTATATTTGATGTGTGACGACTCTAGCACTATCAATGGCCAGTCGCTTGATGCACAAGTAAAAAAATAACCCAATAATAAAAAGCCGCTAATTTAGCGGCTTATTTAATATTACTTACGTTTTGTTTGCTTAGCACGTTGATTGTGCTTTTTAACCGCTTTACGTATTTGGTTAATTTTAGCACGTTTATCTTTTCGCTTTTCAGGCATAACCGATAACTTAGTTTGAGTTTCACGGCCTAACTTTACCGTTTTACGTAGATAATTAACTGTTTCTAAGTCAAGCTCACTCCAGCCACCTTGTGGTAAACGTTTATCTAACTCTAACTTTCCATAACGAATACGTATTAATCGTGATACTTCAACCTCTTGTGATTGCCACAAACGACGTACCTCACGGTTTCGCCCTTCGTTTAACGTGACATTAAACCATCGGTTAATACCTTCACCGCCCATAGGTTTAACGGTTAAGAATTTCGCTGGACCATCTTCTAACTCAACACCACGTGTTAAGTTTTTAACTGTTTCGTTTGTTACTTCACCAAATACACGGGCAGAATATTCACGCTCTACTTCGTAACTTGGGTGCATTAATCTATTTGCTAATTCGCCATCATTGGTAAATAACATCAAGCCTGCGGTATTAATATCTAAACGCCCAACAGCAATCCAGCGCTCACCATCAATACGTGGGAGGCGATCGAAAACGGTTCTTCTACCTTCAGGGTCTTTACGTGTACTTAACTCACCTTCAGGTTTGTTATACATGATTACGCGACAAATACGGTCGGCTTTTTCTTCAATTTTAACCGTATGGCCATCAACTCTTATTTGATCGGTTTCTTCGACGCGATCACCTAACTTAGCCACTTTACCATTGACACTTACGCGGTTCGCGTCGATGTATTTTTCCATTTCACGTCGTGAACCTACGCCAGCACGGGCTAGGACTTTTTGTAACTTTTCACCTTGTAAACTCATTCGGATGGTTCTCTCACAGAAGGATCGCTCAATAACTGATTTATTTTACTTTGCTGTAATTGCTCCAGCGCGGGTAACTTATCTAAACCAGTTAACGAAAAATAATCTAAAAATTGTTTGGTAGTTGCATATAAAGCCGGTTTGCCCGGTACCTCTTTATGCCCTACAGATTTAATCCACTCTCTTTCAAGTAGTGTTTTAATGATTGCTGAGCCAGTTGTTACGCCACGTACTTGCTCTATTTCGCCGCGGGTTATCGGTTGACGATAAGCTATTAGCGAAAGTGTTTCTAACAAAGCACGGGAGTATTTAGGGGCACGTTCTTTAAATAAAGTATTTAGCCAAGGACTTAAGCTACTACATGCTTGGAAGCGATAACCACTTGCGACCTCAACAAGACGAATCCCTCGGGTTTGAAAATGATTTTCAATTTGTTCAATTGCACGATTAATTTGACTCATAGATACCGCCAATTCACTCAGCACTGTATCTTTAAGTAACCGCTTAGAGACCGGTTTATCAGCAACAAATATGGCTGCTTCGATAATCTCAATCAATTGCTCATCACTAATTCGCCGACTAGCCATAAACTACCCACTTCACTTACTCAGCCGCATATTATGACAGAACACAAGCCCAGTGTGAAAATATATTATTAGTTTGGCGCATAAAAAAGCCAGTGTTTAAACACTGGCTTGATAACATTAAATAAAATTACGAGTTAACACTACTTAATGCTTCGTCTTCCGCAACGGCACTGCCGTTTTTCTTTATGTAACGTACAAATTCTTTTTTACTAATTCGTTTATCTTGGTTTTTATCCATATAACCAAAGTGATTTGCAATATCATCGTCATCGGCTTCTTCAACCGACACATATCCGTCGCTATCGTTATCGAGTGATGAGAAGCTGCTTTCAATTTTGTCAAAGCGGGTAATTTCAGCTTTAAAAGCAGATTCACTTACTTCGCTATCTTCTGCAACTTGACCTGTAAATGCTTGCATATACTGGTTAAATTCTGTTCTACTAATCTGTTCATCATAGTTAGTATCAATTTTTGAGAAATGCTGCCAAATGTTGTCATCATCCGCTTCCACTTTTGAAATAAAACCATCGTGATCGTTATCAAGGCTACCAAAAGTACTATCTATTTGTTCTGGTTTAGGATGTGAAGCGCACGCAGCTAAACTTAAAGAGGCTAAAATAGCAGATGCAAGTGTTAATGTTTTCATAATAAATATCCTTAACGTGAATGAATTTAATCTAATATATACAAATGCAATGCCAACAAAATAAATACATTTAAAACAACCAGTTACTTAACATATTAATTTATTAAGACTTACCACCTCAGCAAGCTTTTCAACCTAATGTGTAATATTTTCAATATCTATCACTTTTGTTATAACCCGTAATTAAAAATACAACGACATTAATGCATTACTCACTCACACATAGATACCGTAATACGGCGCTAAGCTAACGTGTTTTATTTTTAAAATTGCTGATACAATTATCATTATTTTGCTTAATTAAGGTACTCAAATGAAAGTGATTTCTTTCAATATTAATGGTCTGCGCGCTCGACTTCATCAACTTCAGGCTATTATTGATAAACATCAACCAGATATTATTGGTTTACAAGAAATCAAAGTTCATAATGAAGCATTCCCTTTAGACGATGTAGAAAAAATGGGTTACCACGTTTATTTTCATGGCCAAAAAGCGCATTACGGCGTAGCCATGTTGTGTAAGCAAAAACCTAAATCTGTATTTAAAGGTTTTGCTACCGACACCGACGAATCACAAAAGAGAATGATTAGTGTCACCGTAGAACAACCTAATGGTAAAGATTTAACCGTTATGAATGGTTACTTCCCTCAAGGTGATAACATTAGTCACGAAATTAAATTTCCATACAAAGAGCAATTTTATAAAGATCTAATGACCCACTTAAATGAAAATCACACGCCAGATCAAGACGTGATTGTTATGGGTGATATTAATATTTCGCCGACCGATTTAGATATTGGTATTGGTGAAGTTAATGCTAAACGCTGGTTAAAAACTGGAAAGTGTTCATTTCAACCCATCGAACGAGAATGGCTATCAAAGCTTTTAAATTGGGGATTTAAAGATACTTTTAGAGAGTTACACCCGACCACCGGTGAAAAATACTCATGGTTTGATTACCGCTCAAAAGGTTTTGTTGATAACCGCGGCTTACGTATAGATGTTGTATTAGCGACACCTGAGTTAGCAAAACGTTGTGTTGATGCCGGTATTGACTATGAGTTACGTGCCATTGAAAAACCATCAGACCACGCACCAATATGGTCGACGTTTAGTTAATAATGATACCACTGACGAGCCAATTATTACTTTGGTTGATCGTGGCTTTTAGCTACGCCTTTAGCATGAATAAACAAACCTATATGGCGTTATTTATAACGCCATATAGGCAAGTAGGCGTACTTGCGTGCTCACTGGTTTTTATTGTTTTATGGCAAATTAAAGCCGGTATTTTACCCGGTTTAGATCTGCATATTTTAGGGTTAACCGCTGCAACACTTATTTTAGGTTGGCGCTTATGTTTATTAAGCGCTATGTTAAGCTCTTTAATCCTATTAGCATTTAATCTACTGTCTGTTTCACAATTAGCGCTGCATTTAGTATTAACAGTAATTGTACCTACTTTGCTAAGCTACACTTTATTTTTACTGAGTTATCAATTTTTAGCACGGCATTTTTTTGTTTATATATTTGTTTGTGCATTTTTTTCAGCAGGGATCATAGCCTGTATAAAAATTACCTTAACCGCTGTATTTTATTTTAGTATTGGACAATATGATTGGAATCAACTCGCTGACAATTATGTATATATAAGCGCAATTATTTGGTTCCCCGAAGCAATGCTTAATGCGATGGCTATCACATTGTTAATTACTTACCGCCCATATTGGGTAAAAACCTTTTACGATAAGGATTACCTAGACTCATGAGTCTTGATTACTTGTGCCCTCTTTGCACATTTGCGTTACAAAAAATAGATAATACACTTAGCTGCGAAAACAGGCACAGTTTTGATTTTGCAAAAGAAGGGTATGTTAATTTACTGCCTGTGCAAAATAAAAACTCAAAACACCCTGGTGATTCGCTAGAGATGGTACAAGCTCGCAGAGCTTTTTTAGAACAGGGTTACTATCGTTTTTTGCAACAGGCGCTCATTGAAATTGTAAGCGATATTAACGCAGACACTTTGCTGGATCTTGGTTGTGGTGAAGGTTTTTATACACACGCATTAGCACAACATACGCAAGCTCAAGTGTATGGCGTTGATATTTCTAAATCGGCCATTAAGTTTGCAGCAAAACGATACCCTAATTGTCATTTTAGTGTTGCTTCAATCAGCGAAGCACCTTTTAAATCACAATTTGCAGATATTTTAATTAGTGTTTTTGCGCCATTATTTGAACATGAACTAGCCAGATTAGCCAAACCTAATGCACAACTAATTATAGCAAGTCCGGGGCCGTGGCATTTAAAAGAGTTAAAAGAATTAATTTATAAACACGTTAATGAACATACTGAGATTCAGCCACCGAGTGGATTTGAGCATTTAAAAACCACACTAATTAGCCAACAAGTTCAGTTAGAGTTTAATGAACTTAAAAACTTAATTATGATGACCCCTTTTGCATGGAAATTCAGACCTGAGCAATGGCATGCGTTAGAGCAAACAGCAAGTAAAAGTGTTACGTTATCTTTTTATATTTCTCAATTTAAAGTGAAAAACAGTTAGCGTTACCTTAGTAAACACAGCAATAAGTGAAGTAAAGCATGACTAAAACTGTTCTTTAGTAAATGCTTTATCCATTTTTTCAAACATATCATTGAGTAAATCGGCAAGTTGCATATAGTTTGGCTTAACTTCACTTAACTGTGTCTGATAACCATTAGCAACCATTTTTTCATGAAGTTGTTTGTACCAAGAATACATTGCAGGTTCTAGCGGGGTTTGCGCACGTTTACCAAGCCATAATACCCCTTGTACTGGTAACGAAATGAAAAACAATGCACTGGCAATAGCTTGTGGTAAAAAATCAGGGCCTAAATACTGCAATTGAAAAAATAACGTCATCATAGCTAAAATGGGCATCACTGTTATTGCCAATTCGGTGGCTTTAATTACCCTAAATTCATTAAATAATGGAGCCAGCTCTTTACGCATTGGCCATTTTTTAGCGTATTGCCGCCCTATTCTTATTTGTGACATCACATTTTTTTTCATTATGACTCCTCAAACATATTTAATCTTAGATTGAGTGTAACACATATTTTATCAATCATTTTAGTGTTAAATAAAACCAATTTAGTGACTAAATCATACCAAAAAACTAAACATACAGGCGCACATAAGGTAAACTAAACGTTACTTTATATACTTCGTATTAACGCAAGTAAATTATATATAATCATGATTAACAGTCGCTTACTTAGTTGGAAAAATACCTATGCCGATATCCGCTTCTCAACCACAACATGTTTTGGTGTTAAATTGTGGTAGTTCTAGTTTAAAATTTGCCATAATCAATGCCTTAAATGGTGATGAAATCATTTCGGGTTTAGCTGAGCGTTTAGGGGCAAAAACACCTTCAATTAAGTACAAATTTAATAATAAAAAAACACTTATTGAGTTAGCTGAAAACGAAGCTCATGCAGAAGCTATTAATACGTTAGTTTCTTTAATTAAAGAGCATCATTTAGATGAACATTTAATTGCCGTTGGACATCGTGTTGTGCATGGTGGCGAACACTTTACCGAATCAGCATTAATAAACGACGATGTAATATCAGCAATAAAACAAGCTTCGTCTTTAGCCCCTTTGCATGGCCATGCTAATTTGTTAGGTATTACATCAGCGCAAGCCGCGTTTGCTGGGTTACCACAAATTGCGGTTTTTGATACAGCGTTTCATCAAAGTATGAATGAAGTTGCGTATTTATATGCACTTCCTTATAAACTTTACACTGACTACGGAGTAAGGCGTTACGGTTTTCATGGTACAAGCCATTTTTATGTTGCTGGACAAACAGCAGCATTATTAAATCTTGATATTAATAAAAGCAACTTTATTAGTGCCCACTTAGGTAACGGCTGTTCAGTTTGTGCCATTAAAAATGGCCAAAGTGTTGATACAAGTATGGGGCTAACCCCACTTGAAGGTTTAATGATGGGCACGCGCAGTGGCGATATAGACCCTGGCTTATTTAATTTTTTAACCACCCAACTCGATTACAGCGCACAACAAATTGACGATTTATTAAATCAAAAAAGTGGCTTGTTGGGGATCAGTGAGTTATCTAATGATTGTCGAACAATTGAAGAAGCGGCCATCGCTGGTGATAAAAAAGCAACCCTTGCTTTAGATATGTTCTGCTATCGTTTAGCTAAACAAATCGCCGCTTTTATGGTGCCTTTACAACGTTTAGATGCCATTATTTTTACTGGTGGTATTGGCGAAAATTCAGATATTATTCGTGAAAAAGTTATCTCTCAATTACTGTATTTAGGCGTTAATTGCGATAAAGAGGCTAATTTAGCCGCCCGCTTTGGCTCACAAGGTATTATCAGTTCAACCTCGGCTCACAGTAAAGCGGTTGTTATGCCAACGAATGAAGAATGGGTTATCGCCAACGACGCAGCACGTATTGCTAAGGAGCTATAAATGGCACGTAGAATCATGTTAATCCCAATTTCTACTGGTGTCGGCCTGACATCTGTATCGGTTGGCATAGTGCGCGCACTAGAACAAAAAACGGTTAAAGTAAACTTTTTTAAACCTATCGCACAACCGCGCTCCGGCGAAATTGGGCCAGAAAAATCGACCCAAATTGTTATGCAAGGCTCACCAATTACTCCCCCAACGCCATTTGCACTTGATTATGCAGAACAAATGATTGGCGATGGTAAAGGTGACGATTTATTAGAAGAAATTGTAGAGCGTTTCGAAAGTAAAATTAATCCCGATGAAGTCGCTATTATCGAAGGTATGGTCCCAACGCGACGTCAACCATATGCTGGTCGAGTTAATCGCGAAATAGCACAAACACTTGGAGCCGACATTGTATTTGTACTCACTCCAGGTAATGATAATAACAATCAACTAGAAGATCGTTTAGAAATAGCCGCCGGTTACTATGGCGGAGTTGAACATCCTCGCGTATTAGGCTGTATTTTTAATAAAGTGAATGCTCCGCTTGATGAAGAAGGAAGAGCGCGAGCTGATTTAGTTGATTCGTATAATGCTGATGCACTCGATAACGCGTTAAATCGACTAGCGTCACTACCCATTTTTAGAAAAAACCCTTTTATGCTGTTAGGCAGCATACCTTGGGATTTTGATTTAGTTGCACCACGAGTAAAAGATTTAAGTGCGTATTTAAAAGCCACCATTATTAATGAAGGCGACATGATGCACCGCCGACTCCGCCGCATTACTTTTTGTGCCCGTACCGTATCAAATATCTTAAATCACTTCACGCCGGGTGCATTGTTAGTCACCCCAGGTGATCGCTCAGATATTTTAGTTGCTGCGTGTTTATCTGCCATGAATGGTACAAAAATTGGCGCTATTTTACTCACTGGTGGCTTTGAACCAGAACCAAGAATTATGGCACTGTGCGAACAAGCAATGAAAACCGGCTTACCAATATTAGCCACAACGTCTGATACTTGGCGTACATCTTTACTATTACATAACTTCAATATGGAAGTGCCTAGTGATGATGAACAGCGCATAGAAAAAGTCAAAGATCACAATGCAGATCATATTGACTCTGATTGGTTAGATACCCTTGCCCAAAGCGTTGGGAAAACGCGCAAATTATCACCACCAGCGTTTAGATATTTATTAACCGATAAAGCAAGAAAAGCAGGTAAAACAATCGTATTACCTGAGGGCAATGAGCCTCGTACTATAAAAGCGGCGGCTATTTGTGGACAAAGAGGAATTGCCAAAACAATCTTATTAGGCGAACGTGAAGAAATAATGCGTATCGCTGAGCAACAAGGTATTGAACTTAACGAGCATGTGAGTATTGTCCAACCAAAAGATATAATTAATGATTATGTTGAGCCCATGGTTGAAATACGAAAAGGCAAAGGTTTAACTGAAGTTGTTGCACAAGAACAATTACAAGATAACGTTGTACTTGGAACCATGATGTTAGAGCAAAACCAAGTCGATGGTCTCGTTTCGGGTGCCGTTAATACCACCGCCAATACAATTCGCCCACCGCTGCAACTGATAAAAACAGCGCCTGGTTCATCGCTTGTTTCGTCAATATTCTTTATGTTATTGCCAGATCAAGTCTTAGTGTATGGTGATTGTGCGATAAACCCAGACCCTAACGCAGAACAATTAGCTGATATTGCGATTCAATCGGCCGATTCAGCTGCGGCATTTGGCATTGAACCGAGAGTTGCAATGATAAGCTATAGCACAGGTACCTCAGGGACTGGCGCCGATGTTGAAAAAGTACGTGAAGCAACACAGATTGCAAAACAAAAACGTCCTGATTTAATTATTGATGGCCCGTTGCAATATGATGCAGCTATCATGGAAAATGTAGCAATTAAAAAAGCGCCTAACAGCCCTGTTGCAGGTAAAGCCACCGTCTTTATTTTCCCCGATTTAAACACCGGTAATACAACTTACAAAGCAGTACAACGAAGTGCCGAACTCATTAGTATTGGACCGATGTTGCAAGGGATGCGTAAACCCGTCAATGATTTAAGCCGAGGCGCTTTAGTTGACGATATTGTTTATACCATTGCACTTACGGCCATTCAGGCAAAACAAGTGGCTGATTTAAAATAACTAGCTTATTTAGTGTTTTTTATAGCCTAACTATTTTTTTATTTTATATTAAATAGTTAGGCTAGTTATACCGAAAAATACGCAGAGTTACCCACAGGAAATGTGGACAACTTCAAATAGGCTTTTCCCTTTTATTACTTGTTATTTTTCTATAATATAATTGTCAGAATGTTTTTATGGCTGGTTATTTAAAATAACAATGTCACTTCAACCAATAATAAAAAAGCACAAAGGGTAGTTTGATCACACGTTATTATTTTTATATCGCTTTGCTATTTTCAAAGCACCCCCACTTTCCTTTTATTAGGTAATCAAATGAATGCTTTGCAAGTTACATATAAAGCGCAAAACACACTGCCTTTAAATAGTTTAAACATAGCGAGCCCCTTTACGGGTAAAGTGTTGTCTATCGATACACATCCTGTTGCTTTTTTTCGTTACAGTACCTTAGGTCCAAGTGTATTAGTTGAGCTTTCTAGCCATAAAATTTTAGCTCCTTTTAACGGAAAATTATTACAAGTTAAAAATGCCGGTACAGAATTTGTGTTACAAGCAGATAACGGAATAAAGTTATTATTAAATTTACATATTATTGCTAAAAAGCCACTTTCGCATACTCGAATAACTCAATTAAATGGCAAAAATATCACCCATTCCCAACAGCTCGCATATTTCGACTTGTTAGAACTTGAATCACCGATACTCGCGAGTGTCGTTTTATTAAACGGGCACAATTTAGGTCGTTTTCATTTTTCTCACACCCATGTTAATGCGGGTATAGACCCTATATTATCAATCATTAAGAAGATATAAATTATGACAACCTTATATGGTATTAGTAATTGCGACACAATTAAAAAAGCAAAAAAGTATTTAACCGAAAACAATATCCCTTTCACCTTTCATGATTATCGTAAAGATGGAGTTGATGAGGCGATGATCACTGAATTTTCGACACATCTAGATTGGCAGCTGTTGGTTAATAAACGCGGCACCACTTATCGCGCACTCAGTGATGAACAAAAGCAAAGCTTAACTAAAGAGAGCGCCATTACTTTACTATGTGAACAACCCGCTATGATAAAACGCCCTGTATTAGTGACTAATGAGCAGTATCATTTAGGTTTTAAACCCGCACAATATAATGAGGTTTTTAGCAAATGATGCATGATGTAATCACACTCGCACAACAGCTTATTCAGCGACAATCAGTCACACCTGAAGATGCTGGATGCCAAGAATTAATGAACGAACGCCTAAGTTCAATTGGGTTTAATATCGAATCGATGTTTTTTACCGATACGCTAAATACCTGGGCTCGAAAAGGTGATACTTCTCCGCATTTTTGTTTTGCAGGACATACTGATGTAGTCCCTACTGGCCCTGAAAAAAATTGGCAACACCCCCCTTTTTCAGGATTAGTGAAAGACGGTTTATTACATGGCCGAGGCGCTGCAGATATGAAAGGCTCGCTTGCTGCAATGTTAGTTGCTACAGAGCGTTTTGTTGGTAAACACCCTGATCACAAAGGGTCTATTTCTTTTTTAATCACCTCAGATGAAGAAGGGCCATTTATAAATGGCACCACAAAAGTAGTAGACACCCTTGAAGCACGCGGTGAAAAAATTGACATGTGTTTAGTTGGCGAACCGTCTTCACGCGATACCTTAGGTGATGTTGTTAAAAATGGCCGTAGAGGCTCACTGACAGGCTTTTTAACGGTTAAAGGTATTCAGGGTCACGTTGCTTATCCTCACTTGGCACAAAACCCCATTCATTTAGCCTCACCGGCTTTGACCGAGCTTAGTAATACAGTGTGGGATGAAGGGAACGAGTTTTTTCCGGCAACGAGTTTTCAAATATCAAACATAAATGGCGGCACCGGGGCTGGTAATGTGATCCCTGGAGAATTAGCAATACAGTTTAATTTTCGTTTTAGCACCGAAGTAACCCATGAGCAGTTACAACAACGTGTTAATTCTATTTTACAACACCACGATTTAAACTATGAGCTAAGTTGGATAGTTAATGGTTTACCGTTTATTACAGAACATGGCCCATTAGTAGATGCAACTATTGCTGCAATAAAAACAGTGACAGGCCTTACCAGCAACTTAGAAACAACCGGTGGGACCTCTGATGGCCGTTTTATTGCACAAACAGGTGCTAAGGTTATAGAGCTTGGACCACGTAACGAAACGATTCATAAAATTGACGAATGTGTTAGCACCGATGATTTAATCGCGTTGAGTGACATATACGAGAAAATACTAGAGCAACTTTTAACATAATGAGTGATTTATTATCAGCCAATTTGCAGTGTATCACCGGGCAAACGGATACACATTTAGTCGATGTTCAACAACATCGGCTACATTACGCTATTATCGATGATTTTTTATCACTGCAAACAGCCGCTAAACAAGCCGGTTTTAGATTAACCATAGCCTCTAGCTTTCGTGATTTTAATCGCCAACAAATTATTTGGGATAATAAGTTTAGTGGCCTGCGCCCTGTACTTGATATAAACCAACGCGTTATTGATATAACCCGCTTATCGGATTTTGAAAAGTGTAACGCAATAATGCGCTACTCTGCATTACCTGGAGCCAGTAGGCATCATTTAGGGACCGATTTAGATGTATTTGATAGCTCAGCAGTGAGTAACGATTACCAGTTACAACTAACACCTGATGAATATCAACACGGCGGCCCATTTGCTCCTTTGAGCGATTGGTTAGATAAAAATCTAACTAAATATGGTTTTTATCGCCCTTATAAACTCGACTTAGGGGGGGTAGCTCCAGAGCTTTGGCATATAAGTCATATAAAGCAATCTCAATTGATGTTAAAAAGCTTAACGCAAACAGATCTGCTTCGCTGTATAGAGCAAAGTCATGTGTTAGGGAAACACGAAATTATAGCTAATTTAACGCAAATATATTCTCGCTATGTAACCAATGTCAGCCCACCTTAGGGCTGACATTAATAATAGGCACTTTAAGGGGTTACTTTTTTATAGCTTATAAACACCCATACTGATGCTAAAATAACGCTGCTTGCAATAATAAATTGAGTGGTTAATGGCTCAGATAAAAATACAACCCCCGCTAAAGCGGCAAGCACTGGCACACATAATTGAACCACCGCAGCATGGGTACTTTTTAACAGTGGTATTGCCACATACCATACGCTATAACCAATCCCTGAGGCTAACGCCCCTGAGGCACATGCTAATAAAATACCAATCATACTCAAATCATTTAAATAACTAAAACCAACGATAGCTAAAATTGGCAACAGCACAACACTACGAATAAAATTAAACCCGGTAGCCCTTAACGGCGACACACAGCGCTTACCTCTAATACTATAAATACCCCATGCAACCCCACTGAGCGCCATTAAACTTGCAGGTAAAATAGAGGGTATCGCCGCAGAAGGCAGCATTAAATAAATAAACCCTGCAAGAGCGAGTAAAAATGCTCCCCACTGCACCGAACTAAGTTGCTCTTTGTTATAAATTCCCCAGCCCATCATAGTTAGCTGCACCGCTGAGAACAAAATGAGTGCGCCAGTGCCTGTATCTAACTCAATATACGCAACCGAGAAACACAATGCATACACTAAAAGACTCAAGCTACTTCGCCAACTTCCTGTATCTGTTAATATTTTTTTATCATAGTGCGGTTTTTGTTTTAACTTATAACTATAGATAGCCATAATGAATGACAAACACAGTGCACCACTTAATAAACGTACAATAGTAAAGTTCCAAGCATCAATATAACCCTGTGCTAAGGCCATTCTGCACAACAGTGAATTTGCAGCAAATGCAATTAAAGCAATAAGGGTATAAATAGTTGCTTTCAAAAGTATTCCTTAATTAATAATAGTCAGCAAAATAAAGTAATTTAAAATAGACAAAAATAAAAATTCATTTTAAGTTCAGAGCACCTACTCTACGCTTTTTTACAATGTTTCACAGTGATAATTACATGACCTATGTTAATCTCATTGTAATAATTTTATAGGGGTTAAATGTGCTACGCAGTCTTGTTTTTTGTGTTTGCCTCATGCTAGCTGGTTGCAGCACAATCAGTTTTAATAATTTATTTAACGATTACGCAAGTGAAGTTGCGCCCATCCGCAGTGCGATTAAAAACAATAACCTTAATAAAGCTCAGCAACTTATCTCAAAGCGCGCCCATGGTCACGCTAATTACTTATTAAATTTACTCGAACAAGCTCGTTTAGCTGATTTAAATAACGACTCACAGCAAGCAAAAGCCCTCTACGAACGTATTTACCAACAAGTCCAATTAGATAACCAAAGCGCTAAACTACAATTAAGCACCGCCGTTGAACAAAGTAATGCATTACTAACGAATGATTCAAGCATTGCCTATACTCCTCCCCGTTATGAGATGAGTATGTTACATAGTTATAAAGCATTAAACTATATTTACGACAATAACTTAGAAGCGGCTTTAGTCGAAATCCGCCGTGCCAATCAAGTACAAAAAAAAGCCCTGCAAGACAATCAAACACAAATAAATGAAACTCAAACGTTAGCGCAATCGCATTATCCAGCAATGGATGAGTTAATTGGTAATATTAAAAATGGGTTTCAAAATGCATTTACTTATTACTTATCTGCACTGTTATATCAAGCAAATAAACAATACGATGATGCTTATATTGATTATAAAAAAGCACTCGAAATTATGCCAAACAATCAGTTTATACAGCAGGATTTACAGAGATTGGCAAAACGACAAAATTTTGATATTGATTTTCCTGTCGATCAACAAAGCGCTAAACAAATTAGTGAACTCCCCCCAGAGCAGGGTGAAGTGATTATTATTCTAGAACAAGGGCTTGTCCCCTCTCAGGTTGAATTTAAAATACGCCTTCCAATTAATACCTCCTCTGGCGATGCTCGTTTTTATAGTTTAGCGCTGCCAGCGTATAACGATATGCCATATAGCACTACGTTAAATAATTTAATGATAGATCAACAACCTCTGCAATTTAGCCCTTTAGTTAATATTGAATCACTGGCTGCAAAAACACTTAAAGATGAAATGCCTAGTAAACTATCTCGTCAATTATTAAGGCTTTATAGCAAAGAAAAATTAAGAGAAGAAATAGCACGCAGTGCTGGAAATGTAGGCAATATCATAGCCAATATTTATAATTTAGCATCTGAACAGGCAGATACCCGAAGTTGGAACACATTACCGAATAAAATTAGTGTAGCCCGATACCCATTAACACCAGGAATACATAGCCTTAATATAATCAACCAGAGCAAAATAAATTTCAGCGTTAGTAAGCAAGGGTTAACGTTAATTTACTTAACCTCTATTAATCACTATTTTAACTACCACGTAGTTAAGCTTTAGGAGCAGTTATGAAATATTTAATCCCTATTGTGGGCATGTTATTACTCAGTGCATGCAGTTCACAACCTGATACTTCAGCAATCAGTGTAACCAATCAAAATACTCAATTTAATCAGCAGCTAAAAGTAAACAACCCCGATTTAGCTAAAAAAATAGTTATTACAGATGTTAAAACACGCCAAACCAATCAACTAACCGATGTCGTTGTTACATTAAGTAGTCAGTACAAAAAATCGCAAAAATTACAATATCAGTTTAACTGGTACGATAGTGATGGCTTTATAATTAAAGGCGAGCATTCTCCATGGCAAGCAATCACTCTTTTTGGCTTTTCGAATACTCAAATACCCGGATTAGCGCCAAATCCACAGGCAACCACTTTTTCTTTATCGGTACGAAAAGTATCGACTAAGCCACAAACATTTACAAATTAAAGGAGCCTTATGATGAATATGACACATAAACGCCATTCACTTGTTGCATTATCACTGCTTAGTTGCAGTACTTTAATTTTAGCTGGCTGCGCTAATAAAGCCGTTGTGAGCTATGGCGATGCACAAGCAGTAGAAACGACAGACATTAACTTCGGCTCCACTGATTTACAAACGGTTGCCAGTCAAATGACCGACTCTCTTCTAAGCTCTGCGTTTATTAAAACCGCAACGGTGAATACACGCCCTTTGGTGTTTGTTGAGCGTATTAAAAACAAAACCAGTGAACACATAGACACCGAATCCATTACCGACTCTATTTCTACACAATTGTTACGCAGTGGCCAGTTTAGATTTGTTGACATGACGCGTGTTGAGGCCGTGCGTGAACAACTTAATTATCAAAATAACGACCCATTAGTTAACCCTGCCACCGCGGTACAATTTGGACAACAACTTGGCGCCCAATATATGTTGTACGGAAACTTATCAAGTATCGTTAAAAGTAATGCCGATAAGTCAGATGTATATTATAAATTCACCATAAGCTTACTTGATTTACAAACTGGGACTGTTGAATGGCGTGACGAAACCCAAATTCGTAAAACCAAAGAGAAATCTACATTTGGTTGGTAGCGCATCATTTTCTTACTTCAATAGTGATAGTTTAAGGGGGTTAATATGAAAAAATTAAACCTAACTTTAGTAACCTTGTTGTTAATGTTTAGCCAATTAACGTATGCAAATTACAACAGGAATAAAGCAGTCCCGGTGCAAAAGGTCTTGTTTGGAGAAGTGCTCAGTGTTCGAAATATTTCTCAACGTACACTTTTAGAAGATAAGAAAAATAATTGGCAAACTTTTGGTGGTGCATTATTGGGAGGCGCAATTGGTCATCAATTTGGCAGTGGCTCAGGTAGAAAAGTCGCCACTATTTTAGGTGCAATCGTTGGCGGCAATATTGCTCATAATTCACCGACAGACAGGCAATATATGCAGACACAATTAGTTGAACTATTTATTAATGTTGGTCACGATGAACAATATATGGTGATTCAAGAAAAGGACAACAATATGCAATTTAAACACGGCGATAGTGTTCGTTTAGTGTACTTATCAGATAATACCGTACGAGTAGATCAAGCTTATTAAAAATTAATACAAATAAAAAACGAGCCTTTTGTGCTCGTTTTTTATTTATGCACGACATTAAGTTTGCTTATAATCTTTAAAAAACCGTTGCATTTTCATCATAGCGTCTGATAAATCATCTTTATTTGGTAAAAATACGAGCCTAAAATGATCAGGCTCAGGCCAATTAAATGCACGACCATGCACTAATAGTATTTTTTCGGCTTTGAGCAAATCATACATCACCTGCTCATCACTTTTAATATTAAAATGATGGGTATCTATTTTAGCAAAAGCATAGAGCGCGCCTTTAGGCTTTTTACAACTAATCCCTTCAATCGCATTAAGCCCTCGCCACGCAATATCACGTTGAACATACAAGCGCCCACCGGGATCGATTAAGCTGTCAATTGACTGTACACCACCAAGCGCCTGCTGAATCGCATATTGAGCGGGTACATTGGCACACAAACGCATTGACGCGAGAATATCTAGTCCACGGCGTAAATCATCCATCACAGACGTGCGGCCACTTAACACCATCCACCCCATTCTTAAACCAGCAGCACGATAAGTTTTTGCTAATCCATTAAAGGTGATAATCGGCACATCATCACACAGCGCACCGATTGAAGTGTGTTTAGTCCCATCGTATAAAATCTTTTCGTAAATCTCATCACTGAGCAGCAATAGTTGATGTTCTCTTGCCACCTCAATCAACTGCTGCAATAAATCATCGCTGTACACAGCACCGGTTGGGTTATTGGGATTAATTAACACTAAGGCTTTGGTTTTAGATGTTATTTTGCTTTTTATATCAGCAATATCAGGAAACCAGTCTTGTTCTTCATCGCATAAATAATGCACCGGATTACCACCCGCTAACTTAACAGAGGCAGTCCATAATGGGTAATCAGGAGCAGGAATAAGTACCTCGTCATTATTATTTAATAATGCTTGGGTAATCATTTGAATAAGTTCACTTACACCATTACCAATGTAAATATTATCTACATCGAGGTTATTTAAACCTCGTTGCTGGTAATGCTGATAGATAGCCACACGGGCTGAATAGAGGCCTTTTGAGTCACAGTAGCCTTGGGCTGAATATAAATTTCGAATAATATCGCGGTGCATATCCTCGGGCATATCAAAACCAAACGCTGCGGGATTACCGATATTTAATTTAAGTACTTTTTGACCTTCGTCTTCCATTTTTTTAGCTTGCGCTAATACAGGCCCACGAATGTCATAACATACACCTTCTAATTTGTGACTCTTATTTATTTGTGACATTTTCACCTCAACTAATCCAGCGTTTAGATTAACCTAGTCGTTGTGTAAAATGCCAGCCTAATTAACATGTTAAAACTGAAATTAATTCACTTTGCAATTTACTTTATTAACGTTGAGCCAACCATTGTAAAAGCTGTTCTTTGGAGCCTTTTACTTGTTCATCGAGCGAGCTAGCCGCGTTTTGCGCTTGTGCTAAGTTATCTACCACTAAACTTTGTTCAATATCACGAGCAACTTCAGCTAAGCTTTGAGCACCAAACTGAGCCGCATTAGACTTTAAACTATGAGCATGGCGGGTTGCTGCTTCTTTATCATTCCCAAGCGCAACAAGCACTTCAGAACTTAAGCGCTCAAATTCAGCACAGCAAAAATCAAGCGTATCGCCAAATTGCTCGCCTAATAACCCTTCCATACTTTCTAAAGCGGAATGTTCAATTGTAATTTCTGTCATCATTTATCCTTTTGCAACAATCTGTGCTGTTTTTACTACTTTATATTGCTAAGAAAAAAAAACCAACTTTAAACGCACTATAAATGTATAATTTGTTCATTAAGTTAAGAAACATAAAAGTATATTAATCATGGCTCGGGCACTTTGTCAGCATTGTGAATTTGCAATAAACACCTGTATTTGTCACGCTATTACAGCAATAAAAAACCCAGTTCACGTTATTGTTTTACAACACCCTAGCGAAACTAAAGTGACAAAAAACACAGCCAAATTATTAAATTTAAGTCTCTCTCATTGTGAAATAGTCATTGGCGAAAATAGCAACGACTTTAATGCCGTTTTAAATAATCTTCCAACGGCCAATACCGTACTATTGTACCCAAATGAAAATTCAAAAAATATAGATAATTCAGTTACATTAGAGAAACTTCCTACAATTACACATTTAATTGTAATTGATGGAACATGGAAAAAAGCGTATAAGATTTTTCAGTTAACCACTCAGCTCCAACGGTTTACGTGTATAAGCTTTAATACCATTCCTAAAAATCAATACCGAATAAGAAAAGCCCCTCGTATAGACAGTTTATCGACCTTAGAGGCAGTCGCGCACAGCTTGTTTTTAATATCTAATCAAGACCCAGCGCCATTATATAAATTGCTGCAAGCATTAAATCATCAACAAACTAAACACATGCCTGAGCATGTCAAAGCACGGTATTTAGATTAATGGTTCAGTATGCAAACAGACTAAAGCGAGGATTTACTCGTCAGGGGCCTGATTACAGATTTGATGATCAAGTTGACTTTACCGATATAAAACAGACATTTGGTTTTAAAACCATGGTTGTTGGTAAATGGGTAACAAAAGAAGAACGCTTTATTAGTGCGAATTTAATTTATGATGCCTTGGCAGATTTAGCGCAAATTTTACATCTACCACCACATGCAATTGGATTGCGTGGGAAACTAAATTTTGCTTTTGGCCACGGTGGACAAAAAGGTGTGCAGGCGCATTATAACGCGACAAGCCACACTTTAGCGTTAGCTAAAAATGCAGGTGGAGGCGCACTTGCCCATGAGTGGTTTCATGCTTTTGATCATCATATTTGTCATCATTTATTCGATAATACAAAGACCTACGATTTTGCTTCTAAGTTATGGTTATCGCATAACCCAAACTTATCACACCCATTAAATAGTGCATTAAACCATTATTTTAAACAGGTGTTTTTAACTGAATCGGGTAATGATGCCAATGATTATGTTGTAAAATGTATACACTACGACAAGGCACAAAAATTAAATTATATGAGCATGCCCGAAGAATTAGCAGCCCGTTGTTTTGAAGCGTGTATTGATCAACACCCCGAAATTAAAAATAGCTTTTTAGTCAGTGGATTAAATACAAGTAATCTAATTTATCCAGCTCATTCACATTTACATAAAGCAAATGTAGCACTTAACCAATATTTTGAATTATTAGGCCTTGCGCTACATAAATAATAAAAATAAGTTATTTGTCGTCACTTATTCTGCTTGCAACTGCACTACTTTGATCTTTATATTTTGCATCTTCGCGTTTGTTATATGGTTTTTCACAAACACTCGACAGCATTTCAAAGCTCATTGCGCCAATTTTCATCATCGGCCTTAGTGCTAACGGTAATTTACCCGAGTTATAAAACTCTAATACAATGTTGCCACTCCAACCGGGATCAATTCGGTGAGCAGTCACATGCACCATTAAACCCAAACGTGCTAACGAAGAGCGACCATCTAGCCAGCCTACAATATCGGCTGGTAGTGTTACTTTTTCGTAAGTAATAGCCAAAGCAAGTTCACCGGGGTGTAAATAAAAAGCTTCACCGTCATCAAGAACAATTTCATCGCTCATTATTGATTCCATGGCTTTGTTTAATTGATCTTTAGGACCACTTAAATCAACAAAAGCCGCATTTTGTGCGTTAAACGTTCTAAATTTATTGCCTAAGCGTAAATCCGCAGTCACACCCGAAATCATATCTTCGCTGGGTGTCGGCTCAATGACAATGCGGTTATCGTTTAAGTATTCTTTAATATGGGTATCTGAAAGTCTCATTATTACTAATCTTCTGTGATCACAATTTCAACGGCATTATGATGTTGTTGGTAGTAAATAGTGCTGGCAATTAACCTTGCCGCGGCACTGTATGTTTGGCTTACTTGGGCATTAATATCGTTTGCAATGAGCTTGCCCTGCTCCGAATATTCACGAATATCAATAGCAAGTGGAATGTGTGATAACACGGGAACACCGTGTTTATGCGCTAGTTTTTCTGCGCCATCTTTGCCAAATACGTGATTAGGTTCACCACAATGAGTACATAAAAAATGGCTCATGTTTTCAATTAACCCTAAAACAGGCACATTGACTTTATTAAACATAGCAATGCCTTTTTGCGCATCAGCTAGCGCTAAATCTTGTGGTGTGGTTACAATGACAGTCCCGCTAGCGGGCACTTTTTGACTCATTGTTAATTGAATATCTCCCGTACCCGGTGGCATATCAACAATAAGGTAATCAAGCTCACCCCACTGTGTTTCGTTTAACAATTGCGTTAATGCCCCCGATGCCATTGGGCCACGCCAAACCGTGGCGTCGTCACTGGGGACTAAAAATCCAATCGATTGCGCTTTTAAGCCATCACTCATAAAAGGTTGTAATAGCTTATTATCTTTTGTAGTGGGTTTGCTGCCTACAAGGCCAAGTAACATAGGTATCGAAGGTCCATAGATATCGGCATCTAAAATACCCACCTTTGCACCTTCATTTTTTAACGCACCAGCAATATTAACTGCTGTGGTAGACTTACCCACCCCACCTTTGCCCGAAGCAATTAAAATAATATGTTTAATGGTTTTGTATTTTGCAGGTTCAGTGATCTTAACAGCCGCAATTATACTGACTGGCACATTGAGTTTTTCAATTAAAAACTCACTCACTTGTTGCATTTCACTTTGCGCTGCAAAAGGCAAATTTAGAGAAATTGTTAATGATTTATCGTCGTTTTGCACGATAGCGTCAATAAAGTGTTGCTCAATGCCTATAGCAAAAGCAGCACTTCTATATTCCGATAGCGCAGAAATAACAGGTTGTTTTTCCACCGATTTAGCAGAGAAAAGTTTAGACAGTCCAAACATAGTAATAAAATAGCGTTTCTTTGATGAAAAATGCCTAAGAATTATGTAACATTCACAGCATTAAAACCAGTCAATTAATAAATATCCGTAGTAACTTGCCCGTTTGGTTGTATTTGCTATAGATAAAATTTTGATAACCATCATTATTACTTACTTTTTTAATGGTGATTATCCTCAATTCGGAATAATTATGGCACAGCGAAAGATCCTCATCACCAGCGCATTACCTTATGCAAATGGCCCAACTCATTTAGGTCATTTATTGGAATATATTCAAACTGATATTTGGGCTCGTTTTCAAAAGTCTCAGGGTCACGAAGCCTATTATGTGTGTGCTGATGATGCTCATGGCACACCCATCATGCTTAATGCGCAAAAACAAGGGATCACGCCAGAAGAGATGGTTAAAAATGTGAGCATAGAACGCCAACGCGACTTTGCTGATTTCAATATTAAATTTGATAACTACCACAGCACTCACAGCCAAGAAAACAAAGAGTTTAGTGAACTTATTTATAACCGCTTAAATGATGCCGGGCACATTAAAAAACACACTATTTCGCAATTATTCGATCCAGAAAAAGGCATATTTTTACCCGATCGTTTTGTTACAGGTACTTGCCCAACGTGTAAATCAGAAAACCAAAATGGCGATAGCTGTGATGCATGTGGTGCAACATACAGCCCTACAGAATTAATTAACCCGCGTTCTGTTATGTCAGGCGCTGAACCGGTATTAAAAGATTCTGAACATTACTTTTTTGACCTTCCTGCGTTTGAAGACATGCTAAAAAAATGGCTTCACTCGGGCACCATTCAACAAGAGCTGGCTAATAAATTAGATGAGTGGTTTACCGATGGATTGCAGCAATGGGATATTAGCCGTGATGCACCTTATTTTGGCTTTGAAATACCTAATGCTCCGGGCAAATACTTTTATGTTTGGTTAGACGCGCCGATTGGTTATATGGCGAGTTTTAAAAATCTATGTGATAACACTGGCATTGATTTTGATGCATTTTGGGCCGAAGGTTCTGAGGCAGAGCTTTATCACTTTATCGGTAAAGACATTATTTATTTCCATAGCTTATTTTGGCCAGCCATGCTCGAAGGAGCAAACTTTAGAAAACCTACGAATGTATTTGCCCATGGTTTTGTTACCGTCAATGGCGAAAAAATGTCTAAATCAAAAGGGACATTTATAAAAGCCCGTACTTATTTAGATAATTTAGACCCTGAATACTTACGCTATTACTACGCTGCTAAATTAAATAGCGGCATTATCGATTTAGACTTAAACCTTGAAGATTTCGCGCAACGTGTAAATTCAGATCTTGTTGGTAAAGTTGTAAATATCGCCAGTCGTTGTGCCGGTTTTATCACCAAAAAGTTTGATGGAAAATTAAGCGACACCGTGATGCAACCACAACTACTTGAAGAGTTTCAACAGGCAGCGCCTAGTATTATTACTCACTACGAAAACCGAGAGTACAGTCGTGCGATACGCGAAATAATGGCGTTAGCCGATAAAGCAAACCAATTTATCGATGCAGCTGCGCCATGGGTTTTAATTAAAGACGAAACCAAACAACAACAAGCGCACGAAGTTTGCTCGTTAGGACTTAACTTATTCCGCGTGTTAATTACCTATTTAAAACCGGTGCTACCAGGTATGGCTGCAAACGTTGAAGCTTTCTTAAATGATGAGCTTAGCTGGACAGGCGTACAAACAGCATTAGTTAGTCACCCAATTAATAAATTTAAACCGTTAATGCAACGTGTAGAAATGGATAAAGTAAATAAAATGGTAGAACAATCAACCGAAAGCCTAGCACCGCAAACAACAATAGACCCAAATAGCCCTCTTGCGAAAGAACCTATTGCAGATGAAATTGAATTTGATGATTTTGCAAAAGTGGATTTACGCGTTGCTAAAATAGCAAAAGCAGAGCATGTAAAAGGTGCAGACAAGCTATTAAAACTGACCTTAGATTTAGGTGGCGAAACGCGTCAAGTGTTTGCCGGTATTAAATCAGCTTATGCGCCTGAAGATATTGAAGGTAAATTAACTGTGATGGTTGCTAATTTAAAACCACGCAAAATGCGCTTTGGTATGTCTGAAGGCATGGTGCTTGCTGCAGGCCCTGGCGGTAAAGAAATTTACATTTTAAACCCAGACGATGGCTCAGAGCCGGGTATGCGTGTAATGTAATAAGAATAATAAAAAGCCGTTGCCTGCAACGGCTTTTTTAATGTTGTTTGCTCATAACATTAAAATATCAGTTTGCTTATATATCTTTCATCCTTTTATGCTAATATTGCCACTTAAAGCAGTGGATAGTCATTTCATGGATGTATAAATAATTATGAGTAACCAGGATCATTCCTATACAATTTCACTTTTTCGAAGTGTCATTTTAAAAATTTCCTCGCTTTTTGCTATAATCATCACCTGTATTAATGGCCCTTCTTCAAATAAAGAACAACAAAAAACATTCAAAACTCGACAATATAACGCCATCGTTCAACAACTTCCTTTTAGTAGTAGTGGGAACATCCTAACTTCATCTTTTATCATAGGCGTTTTTTGGCAAGATATCAGTCACCACACTTTTATTCTTTGGGCCGTGTGCCTATGGGGAATTGGTTTTTATAATATATTTACGTGGTGGCGTCATAATAATCGATATAATCAAAAGCCCCCTCATAAATATGCCCCTGCTTTACTGATTTTAAATCTATCGTGTGCAGCAATATTGCATGTTGCAATGGCAACTCATTTGTTTGGTGAAACAAATGAGCAAGGTCGCTTATTGCTTATGTCTATTTTAATTGCCTTTACCAGCATAGGTAGTTGGATGTTTTCATTTTTACCAATTGCCGGTTTACTTTGGGTGTTCATTTTTACCGGAGGTATCACACTTGGTTTGCCCAATTACTTTTGGGGAGGTGGCGAATACCTCATTATTTTAGGGTTAATATTTGTTACCACCTTAGCCTCAACCGTATTAGTCTCATCGCGAATGTTTCTCAAAAGTTTAGAATCAGAAGCTGAGGTAGATAGCCAACACCAAGTTGTTGGTATGCTGTTGAACGATTTTGAAAAAAGCTCAAGAGATTGGTTATGGGAAACCAATAAAAATGGTCAGTTGCAACATACTTCATTACATATTGCCGATGTATTAAAAACCACAAAAGAGCAACTAGAAGGACAAGATTTTTCAGTTTTACTGTCTACATTATGTATTAGCAAAGAAAGTAAAAACCATTTTCAACAACTCAATAAAAAACTAAATGCGCTAGAGCCATTTAAACATTTACAAATACCGGTGCAGTTAGGTCATGAAACTAAATGGTGGGCATTAAGTGCAAAGCCACTTTTAAACAGTGAAAATCAATTTCTAGGATGGCGTGGCGTTGTATCTGATATTACTCAGGCTAAATTACGCGAACAAAATATGGAGCAACTGGCTAACTTTGACACCCTAACAGGACTTGCCAATCGACATCAATTTAATGAACGTTTAAACGCTGTTTTTTTAGATGGAACTAAAGCATGCGGATTACTGTTATTAGATTTAGATAACTTCAAAATGGTGAATGACTCATTAGGCCATGTATCAGGTGATAAGCTGTTACAAACATTAGCCAGACGCCTACAATCACTTAATAATAAATCGTTACTCCTAGCAAGGCTTGGCGGTGACGAGTTTGCCATATTATTGATAGATAACTTTAGTGAAAGTGAAATTAAGCATATGTGTGAGCTTATTTTAACTTTACTAAAAGAGCCTATATATATAGAAGAGCACCGTATTGAAATGCTTGCCTCTATGGGGGTTGCCATTGCACCTGATCATGCTAGCACTGCGAAAGATTTATTTAAATTTGCTGATATGGCGCTTTATTATGCAAAAGAATCAGGGAAAGGCTACATACGCTTTTTTGAACAACATATGCAAGAAAGCAATAGAACGAAACTTGCACTGTTAAACGATATGAAAAATGCATTATTTAATAACGAATTTACAATGCATTATCAGCCCCAAATTAATTTTAAAACTGAAAAGCTTGAAGGTTTTGAAGCGCTTGTTCGTTGGGAACATCCAACAAAGGGTACTATTTCACCACAAGACTTTATCCCCTTAGCCGAAGAAAGTGGGTTAATCGCGCAGTTAGGAGAGTTTATTCTTGATCAATCTTGTAAAGATGCAGCTAACTGGCCCGAACATTTAACCGTTTCGGTTAATATTTCTTCACTCCAGTTTAGTCAAAGTAATATTATTGAATGTGTTAAAAACACCCTTTTACGACATAAACTTGCAGCAAAACGTTTAGAGCTTGAGTTAACCGAATCTGTAATGATCGATAATTACGAAAAGATCACCGACACTTTATCTCAACTTAGAGCATTAGGGGTACGAATAGCCCTCGATGACTTTGGCACTGGGTATTCTTCGTTATCGTATTTGCAAGAAATCCCACTAGATAAATTAAAAATAGATCGTTCATTTGTTATGAAACTCGATGAACCTGACAATACCCAAGCCATTGCTATCATAAAATCAATTATATCCTTGGCGCACGCGCTCAACTTTGAAACAACCGTTGAAGGGATTGAGTACGCCACTCATATTGAAGTATTTAAAGCAATGGATAGCACCTATGGACAAGGGTATTACTATGCCAAGCCCGCTGATGCAAATGACACGCTTGCATTTATAAGCTCTTGGACTCCTCCTTTGTGATTTACCTAATCGTTTTCATTATTGTATTTGTGCTTTTTTTATATAGCTACGCTCCCGAGATAGACAGCAAACAACTCATACAAAAATGGCAAACTTCAGATTCAAAGTTTATAGATATAAATGGGTTAAAAGTGCATTACCACGATCAAGGTAATGATGATTCAGACGTACTCATTATGCTGCATGGGTTAAGTGCGAGTAGTTATACCTGGGAAAATTTAAATCAATATTTAGCAAACGATTATCGAATTATTAGTCTTGATTTACCAGGCTTTGGACTAACTGGGCCATGGCCTAATAGCCAAGATTACAGGACGCTGCATTACCAACAGTTTGTTGAGTTATTTATTAAAAAGTTAGGCTTAAAACGCTATAGCTTAGTTGGTAACTCGTTTGGTGGTGAAATAGCTTGGCGGATCGCTAAGCACAATCCCCTACACGTTAATAAACTCATCTTAATAAATGCGACCTGTCGCCCTGCTCCATATAGTAAAAGGCTATTAGCGTGGCAAATAGCTGCAATACCAATACCCACTGTTATATTAAGAAATATTTTACCTAAATTTATAATCAAGTTAAGTTTACAAAAAGGGCTTGCCCAAAAAAATAAAGTAACTTCAGCGATGATAAATAACTATGACCACATGACACGCCGTAAAGGAAATAGAGAAGCCTTAGTATTATTATTAAAACAATATCAATTTCACGCAAGCACCTTTAGCAAAGAAAAACTGATTACTCCGACCTATATTCTATGGGGCGATAAAGACAACATCATCCCTTTTGAATTCTGCAATGAGTTTGCAATTCACAGCGAATGTCATCATATAAAAAAAATGAAAGGTTTAGGTCATATCCCGCAAGAAGAAAATCCGCAGACAATGGCAAAATACCTAAAGTCTTTTTTAAAACATGAAATTATAAACGATTAAAACAGCAATTTATAAAGCTTATAAATTTTAAGCGCGGTGCATTATCATCATCAGCGTTAACAATTAGTTTGGTTATAAAATGATTACATGATCCAGATTAATATATTTTATGTGCGACAAGCTAAACTGATATTAATTAGTTCACTATTAGAAATTTATACACTTTCAGCGCGTTATTTAAAATAACCACTATAATTATCCCAATTCATTGATTTTAGGTTTGTTATGCAACGCTATATTTTATTTTTGTGTTATTTCTTTATAATCATATTAAGTAATGTAAGTCATGCTTATGAATTAAGCCTTGATAAATCAACCACTTTGAATAAACCTCTTTGGTATCAAGTCAATTTACAACCTGCTTTTAACCCAGAGCAATTAATTTCATCGTATACAAAAGACTCATCCGATTTAGTGACCTTATCTGAGATGCGTGGAGCCGCGATAGCAAAAATTGAAATAAGTACCCCCTCTGCTGGTACCTGGTTTGTATTACCAACAGCAAATTATGTTGATGAAGCAAAAGCCTACTGGCAAGATAAACAAGGGATAAGAAAAATTGCTCAATTCTCACAAACTGACACCACTCAAACTGCTATTTTAATGCATGGCCAGGCGTTTCAATTACAATTTAACCAGCCAAGCTCCGGGACTTTATGGATATATATTAAAGCAAAACATTTTGCGAAGCCTGTAAGCATTAAAATCGCTGCACAAAACCAATTCACCACTGAACAGTTTAAAATTAACGCTATCACCTTAATCACAATTTCTGTGATGTTAACACTGGGCTGTATGGCACTGATTTTATATTTTAAAACCCAACAAAAAGTAGCTTTATTTTGTGCAGGATATGTTGGTTTGCATGGTATTGGTTGGGCATTCGCGGCAGGCGTTGTTGCATCATTTTCCCCACAAAATAGCTTTAATAGTCATTATGGTGGTATTTACACTTTCCCATTTGCGATTGGCTTTGCCAGTCTATTTGCATTTTATTTATTTAACTTCAATCAAGATACTAAAACACGTATCAGCCATTTTTTAACATACTTTGCTTATAGCGCATTTATTTGTGGTGTTATTAATGTGGTATTACCATTTTATGTGGCATTTTATTTAGCTCACTTACTTGCTGGCATTTGGGTCATTCTTAGCTTATTACTGGGTTATATTATGCTCAACTATAATGATTTTAGAGCAAAGTATTTTTTTACTGGCAACCTCGTCTACAGTTTTTCATTAGTTATATTTATTTTATCGCACTTAGATTTAATCGAATTAGATTCTATTGAACTTTGGGTATTAATTGCCTTGGCTATAGATTGTGTTTGTATTTTATTGTCGCTTTCAGAATGGCTCAAATTAAAACAAAATAATTACATAAAAGTGTTAGAACAATCTCGTATTGACCCTTTAACAAAAGTAGGCAATCGATTATTACTTCAGGAAAAGCTAAGGTTAGTTCCCAAGTATTACTTTATTGTTTTTATAGATTGCGATGGAATTAAAGCGATTAACGATCAATTAGGTCATGCAACGGGTGATCAATTATTAGTATTTGTCAGCTCTTTAATTTCACAAATCAATACGCAACAAGATAACGTATTTAGAACCGGAGGTGATGAGTTTGTATGCCTCTATAGCGCCTCCACCGCCGATGAGCTAACCGAACTAAGTGCTTCAATGCTTAAATCACTTCACTATATACACCAACAAGTAAAAGAAAAATGGCCACTTTCGGGGGTGAGTTATGGCTTAGCAAGTAGTACCGAATGCAACACATATTCAGAGTGTTTAACACTTGCAGATGAAAGAATGTATTCACTTAAATACCAACGTAAAAAAAATAACAGCGCAACGTTTACTACCCTTAAGCCAAATAATTAAATGCATTGCATATTAATAAAGAAAAGTAGAGCTAGCGTTTAGCATTTGATCGCACTTTTTAATCTTTACTTTAATAAATGTATTAAGGTTTACTTTCTAGCGCTCTTTTTAGCCAACCAGCTTAGGCTAAGTAATAATCTCATTGATAACGAATGCCCCCAACTGCCGTGTATTTAATGGATTTCCGTTGCCATTTAAAATTGATATTCCTAGCTCTTTGGCAATATCACGTAAGTAAGGCTTACTGGGTGTTACAAGCTCATCATTTAAAAATACTTCAATGGTGCCGTTTTCAAGCTCTACTAATCTGTATTCATTCCATGTTGCTTCTTTTACATTGAGTAATATACGCGGCTTAGTAGGTGGGTTAATTAACTAACAGGCGCATCTAATAAAGTTTCAAACTGCATTTCATCCGTATTGACTCTTAAAATAATAATACGGTCAACTAATTCAAGTGTATTGGTATTAAAGCTTATATGGCCGCTTGTATGCATTCTACCTGTTGTTTTAACTGATATTCTTTCACCAGTACCCGATACTACATCATACCCCGCCTGATTGACCTCAGTAGCCATACGCCCGTTTGTTATTAATGCGGTGTAAAGCTCACCTATTGTACCTGTTAAATGCCTCAGTTCGGTTGCAGGTACACCCCAGCTCAACTCCCTTTCTAACCAGCTCATAGCTTCACCAAGTGATTGAATAATTTGCATTTGTGATAAAGCCATTGCGATCCCTTAACAGTAAACATTATGTTTAAAACATAACATCGTTATGTGCGCTATTAAAGACTAATAAGAGTAATGATTGCTAAAGGTTTTACTAAAGTTAAAACCGGCGCTTGGCTCAAAAATTCGTTTTATTAAGCGATAAGATGTTTAATGATTGATTGGTATTTTATTACAGGCACAAAAAAGGACGTCTTGAGACGTCCTAATATCAAATGATGGTGGAGGGAGAGGGATTCGAACCCTCGTTAGGGATTAACCTAAACACACTTTCCAGGCGTGCGCCTTCAGCCACTCAGCCATCCCTCCACAAATTAATTATACAATTAACGGCGCTAATAGTATGAAATAGGCTAACTAGGTGCAAGCCCTTTTTAGCCCAGGTGTATTAACTGCTGAGAATTCATACAAAGATTATAAAAATCAAACAGTAAAGTAATACTTAACGGTTATTTAACCATATTTTCAGTAAAATCTAACATGCGATTAAGCGATTTAAGTGCACCTTCGCGTAAATCCATATCAACAAACACTTCTTTGCCCTGTGGCGTTATTAAGGCTTCTTCTATCGCTTGTAAGCCATTCATAGCCATCCAAGGACAATTAGCGCAACTTTTACAGCTCGCCCCTTCACCGGCTGTTGGCGCTGCAAAAAACTCTTTATCTGGACACAACTGCTGCATTTTATAAAAAATACCGCGATCGGTAGCCACAATAAACTTTTTATTAGTCATTGTCTGCGCCGCTTTTATTAATTGGCTGGTTGAACCGACAGCATCTGCAAGCGCGACTATTTCCTCTGGTGACTCAGGGTGTACTAATACACCAGCATCAGGGTGCAAAGCCTTCATATCTTTAAGCGCTTTGGTTTTAAACTCATCATGTACAATACATGCACCATTCCACATGATCATATCTGCACCGGTATTTTTTTGAATATAACTACCTAAATGCTTATCCGGACCCCATATGATTTTTTCGTCTTGCTCGTCTAAATGCTCAACAATTTCAAGCGCACATGAAGAGGTTACAATCCAATCTGCACGTGCTTTTACCGCTGTTGAAGTATTTGCATAAACGACAACTTTACGATCGGGGTGTAGATCACAAAAAGCAGAAAAATCGTCAATCGGGCAACCAATGTCTAATGAACACGTTGCTTCTAGTGTTGGCATTACGACGGTTTTGTTTGGTGTTAAAATTTTTGCTGTTTCACCCATAAAGCGAACGCCCGCAACAATAATCATATCGGCATCATGACGTGCTCCAAAGCGCGCCATTTCAAGCGAGTCGGCAACACACCCTCCCGTTTCTTCAGCTAAGGCTTGAATCTCAGGATCAGTGTAATAATGGGCAACAAGTACTGCATTTTTTTGTTGTAGCAATTGTTTTATACGCGCTTTATATTCATCTTTTTCAACAGCCGTTAAAGGGGCTGGTTTAGGAGGGAAAATATAACCTTCAGGCATAATAGTTTGAGCTAAACTCATTGTTCTCGACCATTTTATTGATGTGCATTAATTATGGCGAATTATACGAGAATATGGCGTTAAATAATAGCGGTTGAAAGTAGCTGGATATAAATAAAAATTAAGAATTGAATAAAATATAATAAGGGGGAGATACCAAGAATGGTGGGTCATGATGGACTTGAACCATCGACCAATGGATTAAAAGTCCACTGCTCTACCAACTGAGCTAATGACCCGCTCTGATATTGATTTTAAGTATAAGTAATACTGCGTAAATCCGCCGATTATAG
>NZ_JAGJEG010000020.1 GCF_018100905.1 Pseudoalteromonas sp. MMG010
CTTAAAAAATTCCTAATTAAGAAATTAAAGCCTGGCTCACTATTGAGCCAGACAAGCTAAATCATATTACAGCGCGAGCTGAAATTATTGTATCTGCAACCTGCTTAGAGGCTTCAGCGTACTTCAAAAACTCCATAGAGTAAGAAGCACGACCTTGTGTCGCAGATCGTAAAGCAGTTGCATAACCAAACATTTCCGACAGAGGAACTTGCGCATTAACTTGCTTAAGTCCACCTATTGCGTCTTCCATACCTTCGATCATGCCGCGGCGACGGTTTAAGTCACCCACTACATCACCCATGTTTGCTTCAGGAGTGAGTACTTCAACCTTCATTACTGGTTCTAAAAGTGCAGGGTTCGCTTGTAGCGCCCCGTTTTTCATTGCCAGTGAACCTGCTATCTTAAATGCCATTTCATTCGAGTCAACATCATGGAATGAACCATCATATAACGTCGCTTTAACGCCAAGTAATGGGTAGCCTGCCAGTACACCTTGAGCCATTTGCTCTTGGATACCTTTGTCTACCGCAGGGATGTATTCTTTCGGTACTGAACCACCTACGGTTTCGTTAACGAACTCGTATATTGGTGCTTCATCATCCGAAATATCCATCGGTTCAAGTTTAAGCCAGACGTGACCATATTGACCACGACCACCTGATTGACGTACAAACTTTCCTTCAACTTCAACAGAAGAACGAATAGCTTCTCGGTATGCTACCTGCGGCTTACCAACGTTACATTCAACACTGAATTCACGTTTCATACGGTCGACAATGATATCTAGGTGAAGTTCACCCATGCCAGAAATAATAGTCTGGCCTGATTCTTCGTCAGTTTGTACACGAAAAGAAGGATCTTCGGCAGCTAGTTTACCTAGCGCGATACCCATCTTATCTTGGTCAGCGATTGTGCGAGGCTCAACCGCAACAGAGATAACTGGTTCAGGGAATTCCATACGCTCAAGCGTAATAATAGAATTCGGATCACACAGTGTTTCACCTGTTGTTACGTCTTTAAGACCAATAGCCGCCGCGATATCGCCTGCGTAGACTTCTTTGATCTCTTCACGTGAGTTTGAATGCATCTGTACGATACGGCCAAGGCGCTCACGCTTACTTTTTACTGGATTATATACCGCATCACCCTGTTTAACAGTACCAGAGTAAACGCGGAAAAAGGTCAAGGTGCCAACGAACGGGTCTGTTGCAATTTTAAAAGCAAGTGCAGCAAACGGTGCGTTATCATCAGCTGGACGTTCTTCCTCGGTATCATTTTCTAATATACCTTGGATTTGTTTCACTTGTGTTGGTGCCGGCATGTACTCAACAACGCCATCAAGCACAGCTTGAACGCCTTTGTTTTTAAATGCACTACCACACGTCATTGGAACAATTTCGTTCGCTAATGTTCGTTGGCGTAAAGCAGCTTTAATTTCTGCTTCAGTTAGCTCTTCACCTTCTAAGTATTTATCCATTAGTTCTTCAGTGGCTTCAGCTGCACTTTCAACTAAATGAGAGTGCCATTCTTCTGCCAAATCCTGAAGTTCTGTAGGAATTGCCTCATAAGTGAAAGTCATTCCCTGATCCGCTTCGGTCCAGTTAATCGCTTTCATTTTTATAAGGTCAATCACACCTTTAAAGTCGTCTTCAGCACCAATAGGTAGCTGAATAGGAACAGGCGTTGCTCCTAGACGAGATTTCACCTGGCTAACAACCGTTAAGAAGTCAGCGCCCGTGCGATCCATTTTATTTACGAAGATCATTCTCGGAACTTCGTATTTGTTCGCTTGGCGCCAAACTGTCTCAGTTTGCGGCTGCACACCTGATGAAGCACAAAGAACAACGACCGCACCATCGAGTACACGTAAAGAACGTTCTACTTCAATAGTGAAATCTACGTGTCCTGGAGTATCAATAATATTGATACGATGAGCGTCAAATTGAGCGTCCATCCCTTTCCAGAAACACGTTGTTGCAGCAGAAGTGATCGTGATACCACGCTCTTGTTCCTGCTCCATCCAATCCATAGTTGCAGCACCATCATGCACCTCACCGATCTTATGAGAAAGACCCGTGTAAAACAGAACACGTTCTGTTGTGGTGGTTTTACCTGCATCTACGTGAGCAACTATACCGATATTGCGGTAGCGCTCAAGTGGAGTTGTACGTGCCATATGATCCTCTTAAAGGTTAAGGACAGATTACCAACGGTAATGAGCGAATGCTTTATTCGCTTCAGCCATACGGTGAACGTCTTCACGTTTCTTAACCGCAGTGCCTTTATTATCAGCAGCGTCAACGATTTCTTGAGCTAAACGTAAGCCCATAGATTTTTCGCCACGCTTACGTGCAGCGTCTACTAACCAACGCATACCTAATGCGTTGCGACGTACTGGACGTACTTCAACTGGTACTTGATACGTAGAACCACCAACACGGCGAGATTTAACCTCTACCTGTGGGCGAATGTTATCAAGTGCAGACTCAAAGATTTCAAGGTGCGACTTGCCTGATTTCTCAGCAGCCACGTCTAGCGCACCATAAACGATTTTTTCAGCAGTAGATTTCTTGCCGTCTAACATTACGATGTTAACGAATTTAGCAAGAAGTTCCGATCCGAACTTAGGATCTGGAAGAATTTTACGTTGACCTATTACGCGTCTTCTAGGCATTTTGTATCTCCGGTTTATTCAGGTTTGTTCTTTTAGAACAATCACCCAAAACAATAATTAAAAATATTTAGTGCTTGGCCTTACTAACGGAATACAACTACCCTTTAGGGCGTTTTGCACCGTATTTAGAACGAGCTTTACGACGGTCATTAACGCCTGCACAGTCAAGTGCACCACGTACAGTGTGAAAACGCACACCTGGTAAATCTTTAACACGACCACCACGGATTAGGATTACACTGTGTTCTTGAAGGTTATGACCTTCACCACCGATGTATGAAGTTACTTCGAAACCGTTAGTTAAACGTACACGAGCTACTTTACGTAACGCTGAGTTTGGTTTCTTAGGTGTAGTTGTATATACGCGAGTACATACACCACGCTTTTGCGGACACGCTTTAAGCGCAGCTGAGTTACTTTTAGTAACCTTGCTACGACGTGGCTTACGCACTAGCTGGTTAATAGTTGCCATTTAAATAGCTCCTGAAATTAAAATTACTACTGAAAAAATAAAAAATCCGCCCTTTTTACAAGCTCGTAACATACGTGCAAGTAAATGGGTGGCGGAATTTTAATGAGCAAAGTTTAACCTGTCAACATAAACCGAACACAAGGGAGAAGATATCTCCCTTGTATTTTATTAATCTATTGATTAATAAAGGTTTATTGATTTCCAGATAAATCTGCGTTTAAAGCGTCTGTTAATGCTTGAGTTGCCTCTTCTGCACTTACAGTTTGCTCTTCAACAACATTACCTTGCTTACGGCGAGCCATACGGTCTTGATGATACGCAAAACCGGTACCGGCTGGGATCAATCGACCCACAATTACGTTTTCTTTCAGACCACGTAGCTCATCACTCTTACCACTCACTGCGGCTTCAGTCAGAACACGAGTTGTTTCCTGGAACGAAGCTGCCGAGATGAACGACTCTGTTGCTAGTGATGCTTTAGTGATACCCATTAACTGGATTTCAAACTTAGCTGGGATCTTACCTTGTTTTTCAAGGTCGCGGTTTGCGATATTAACGCGAGCTACTTCAATTTGCTCACCGGCTAAGAACTCAGAATCACCGCCGTCCATGATGATACATTTACGTAGCATCTGACGAATAATTGTTTCAATGTGCTTATCATTGATCTTAACGCCTTGCAAACGGTAAACCTCTTGCACTTCGTTAACGATGTAATTAGCAACATGAGTCACACCACGTAGGCGTAAGATGTCATGTGGTGATTCTGGACCATCGGCGATAACCTCACCTTTAGACACTTGCTCACCTTCAAACACGTTAAGTTGACGCCACTTAGGAATCATTTCTTCGTAATGATCGCCTTCAGCTGGAGTAATAACTAAACGTTTCTTACCTTTAGTCTCTTTACCGAAGCTAATAGTACCTGTGATTTCAGCTAAGATAGCTGGATCTTTAGGCTTACGTGCTTCAAATAAGTCGGCTACGCGTGGTAGACCACCCGTGATATCACGAGTTTTCGAACCTTCTTGCGGAATACGTGCTAGAACGTCACCAGGGTTTGCTGTAACACCATCAGTTACTTCAATCGTTGTGAATGAAGGTAGACGAGTTTCTTGCAAGCCACGCTCTTCACTTTCGATAATAAGCTTTGGTTCTTTCGTATTTACTTTAGCAAGGTCTTTAACAACTACACGGGTTAAACCGGTTAGTTCATCAGTCTGTGCTTCTGTATTTGAGTCGTCGATGTCACTAAATGTGATCTTAGACTTATGCTCAAGAACGATTGGGTGACTATGCGGGTCCCAAGTAGCAACGATGTCGTTACCTTGAACTTCAGCATTATCTTGCACTGTTAATACCGCACCGTAAGGTACTTTATAACGCTCTTTTTCACGACCGAAGCTATCAATGATAGTGATTTCAGTTGAACGTGAGGTAATAACAATTTTACCGTCGGTATTAAGTACATACTTAGCGTTGTGTAACTTTAAAGTACCGTCAGTTTTAACTTGTACATTGTTTTCTGCAGATGCTCTTGATGCCGCACCACCGATGTGGAATGTACGCATCGTAAGCTGTGTACCTGGCTCACCGATTGACTGTGCCGCGATAACACCCACTGATTCACCTGCGTTGATGATATGACCACGTGCAAGGTCACGACCATAACACTTAGCACATACACCAAAATCGTTATCACATGTGATAACTGAACGTACGCGAACTTCGTCTACTGAATGCTCTTCTAAAAGGTCACACAGTTTTTCATCTAACATCACGTTACGTTCTACTAATACTGTATCAGTATTAGGAATAACAACAGGTTCAGCAACTACACGACCAAGAACACGTTCACGAAGTGCTTCTACAACATCACCACCTTCAATAAGCGGTTTCATTGTTAAGCCATCTTCTGTGCCACAGTCGTCTTCGTTAATTACCAAATCTTGTGCAACGTCTACTAGACGACGCGTTAAGTAACCCGAGTTTGCTGTTTTAAGTGCTGTATCGGCAAGACCTTTACGCGCACCATGCGTTGAGATGAAGTACTGAAGTACACTTAAGCCTTCACGGAAGTTAGCGGTGATTGGCGTCTCGATGATTGAACCATCTGGACGTGCCATTAGACCACGCATACCTGCTAGCTGACGGATCTGAGCGGCACTACCACGAGCACCAGAGTCTGCCATCATAAACACTGAGTTAAATGATGGTTGCTCTTCTTCTTCACCTTTGGCGTTGATAACCGTGTCTTTTGACAAGTTGGCCATCATTTCACGTGATAAGTTTTCATTTACACGTGACCAGATATCGATAACTTTGTTGTACTTTTCACCAGCCGTTACAAGACCTGATTGGAATTGTTGGTTGATTTCAGTAACTTCAGCTTCTGCTGCATCAATGATTTGTGCTTTAACTGGTGGGATAACTAAGTCATCAATACCAATCGAAACACCTGACTTCATTGCATAGTGGAAACCGGTGTACATAACTTGGTCAGCAAATACAACGGTATCTTTTAGACCTAGACGACGGTAACACTCATTTAATAAGCCAGAAATCTGCTTTTTACCTAATGCTTGGTTGATTGACTCAAACGGCATGCCTTTTGGTAAAATTAGCGACAGAATTGCACGACCTACAGTTGTATCGATGATAGTAATAGTATCTTCTACTACACCGTCTTCGTTTTTAACTGATTGGCTAATACGAACTTTTACGCGAGCGTGAAGTTCTGCATTACCACTACGGTATGCTTTTTCTGCTTCTTTAGGATCTTTAAATACAATGCCTTCGCCTTTCGCATTAATGCGATCGCGAGTCATGTAGTAAAGACCTAATACAACATCCTGTGAAGGAACGATGATTGGCTCACCATTCGCTGGAGATAGAATGTTGTTTGTAGACATCATTAGTGCACGCGCTTCTAACTGCGCTTCGATAGTTAACGGTACGTGTACCGCCATTTGGTCACCATCGAAATCGGCGTTGTATGCCGCACATACTAATGGATGAAGGTGAATTGCTTTACCTTCAATCAAAACAGGTTCAAACGCTTGGATACCCAAACGGTGAAGTGTTGGTGCACGGTTTAATAATACTGGATGTTCACGAATTACTTCATCTAGTACATCCCATACTTCTGCTACTTCACGCTCAACCATTTTCTTAGCTGCTTTGATTGTCGTAGCCATGCCGCGACGCTCTAATTTGCCATAGATAAATGGTTTAAATAACTCAAGTGCCATCTTCTTAGGAAGACCACATTGATGAAGTTTAAGAGTAGGACCTACTGTAATTACAGAACGACCTGAGTAATCAACACGCTTACCAAGTAAGTTCTGACGGAAACGACCTTGCTTACCCTTGATCATATCAGCAAGAGATTTAAGCGGACGCTTGTTAGAACCTGTAATTGCACGACCACGACGACCGTTATCAAGTAGCGCATCAACCGCTTCTTGTAACATACGTTTTTCGTTGCGTACGATAATATCTGGTGCTGCTAAGTCTAATAAACGCTTAAGACGGTTATTACGGTTAATAACACGACGATAAAGGTCATTTAGATCAGATGTCGCAAAACGACCACCATCAAGTGGTACTAACGGTCGTAAGTCTGGTGGCAATACCGGTAGTACTGTCATGATCATCCACTCAGGGTTATTACCTGATTGGTGGAATGCTTCCATTAACTTAAGACGTTTAGTAATCTTTTTACGTTTTGTTTCAGAGTTAATTGTTGGTAACTCTTCACGCATCTCAGCAATTAATTGGCCAAGATCAAGTTCACGAAGCAAGTCTAAAACTGCCTCTGCACCCATCTTCGCTTCAAACTCATCACCGTGCTCTTCAAGTGAATCTAGGTATTCTTCTTCGCCTAGTAATTGACCACGCTCAAGCGTTGTCATACCAGGTTCAGTTACTACGAATGATTCGAAGTAAAGAACACGTTCAATATCACGAAGCGTCATATCTAGCATTAAGCCGATACGTGACGGTAATGATTTTAAAAACCATATATGCGCAACTGGGCTTGCCAGTTCAATGTGACCCATTCTGTCACGACGCACTTTAGTGAGTGTTACTTCAACACCACACTTCTCACAGATAACACCACGGTGTTTAAGGCGTTTATATTTACCACATAAACACTCATAATCTTTCACTGGGCCGAAAATACGGGCACAGAATAAGCCGTCGCGCTCAGGCTTGAAAGTACGGTAGTTAATTGTCTCAGGTTTCTTTACTTCACCGTATGACCATGAACGAACCATGTCTGGTGAAGCAAGACCAATGCGAATTGCATCGAATTCTTCGGTCTTATTTTGTTGCTTCAGAAACTTAAGTAAGTCTTTCACCTTAGCTCTCCTGTCGGAGTTAATCTCGAGGGCGGATAACATCGCCCCTACATTCTATTCAGCCTAAATGATGCTGCAGTATTTACTGCAGCATCTAATTGGCTTAATTTTCTTCTAGCTCGATATTGATACCCAATGAGCGGATTTCTTTGAGCAATACGTTGAACGATTCTGGCATACCAGGTTCCATTTTATGGTTACCATCAACGATGTTTTTATACATCTTAGTACGACCGTTCACGTCATCCGATTTCACTGTTAACATTTCTTGTAACGTGTAAGCGGCACCGTATGCTTCTAGTGCCCATACTTCCATCTCACCGAAACGCTGACCACCGAACTGTGCTTTACCACCCAGCGGCTGCTGAGTAACAAGGCTGTATGAACCCGTTGAACGCGCATGCATTTTATCATCAACTAAGTGATTCAGTTTTAGCATGTACATGTAACCAACGGTTACTTGACGTTCAAATTCATCACCAGTACGACCATCATAAAGTGTAACCTGACCACTTCTTGGGTATCCACCTAGCTCAAGCATGTCTTTGATTTCGCTTTCTTTCGCGCCATCAAATGCAGGAGTAGCGATTGGTAAACCACCTTTTAAGTTCACGGCTAAACGACGTATTTCGTCATCAGAGAAGCTAGCAATATCTACTTTTTGACGACAATCGCCGATTTCGTAAGCTTGCTTGATGAATTCACGTAGCTCATGAAGCTCACGTTGCTCTTTCATCATTTCTTCTAAGCGCTCACCAATACCGCGTGCAGCTAGACCCATATGTGTTTCAAGGATCTGACCGATATTCATTCGCGATGGTACACCTAGTGGATTCAATACGATATCAACCGTACGACCTTTGTCATCGTATGGCATATCTTCTACTGGTACGATAGTCGAGATAACACCTTTGTTACCGTGACGACCCGCCATTTTATCACCCGGTTGGATACGACGTTTAACAGCTAAGTATACTTTAACAATTTTAAGTACACCTGGTGCTAGGTCATCCCCTTGAGTAATTTTACGACGTTTATTTTCAAACTTCTTATCGTATTCAGCTTTAAGCTCATCGTATTGTGCAGCTAACTGCTCAAGCTCTGCTTGCTGAGATTCTTCAGCTAAACTTTGCGTCAGTAGTTTTTCAGCATTTAGTGATGACAATTTATCTTCATCAAAGCCCGCTGCTATTAATAGCTTACGAGCACGCTCTAAAACGCCAGCTTCTAAAATACGGAACTCTTCATTGAAGTCTTTCTTCGCTTCGCGAAGCTGCATGTCTTCAACTTCTAACGCACGCTTATCTTTTTCAACACCATCACGGGTGAAAACTTGTACGTCGATTACAGTACCAGTTACAGAGTTTGGTACACGTAAAGAGCTGTCTTTAACATCAGACGCTTTTTCGCCGAAGATAGCACGCAGTAGCTTTTCTTCTGGTGTTAATTGCGTCTCGCCTTTAGGAGTCACTTTACCTACTAGGATATCGCCGCCTTTAACTTCAGCACCAATATAAACAACGCCTGATTCATCAAGCTTGCCTAGCGCAGACTCACCCACATTAGGGATATCTGCAGTGATCTCTTCAGGACCTAATTTAGTATCACGGGCAACACACTGTAGTTCTTGAATATGGATAGTCGTTAAACGATCTTCTTCAACTACGCGCTCAGATAGTAAGATTGAATCCTCGAAGTTATAACCGTTCCATGGCATGAATGCCACACGAAGGTTTTGACCAAGGGCTAAATCACCTAAGTCAGTCGAAGGACCATCTGCTAACACATCACCACGAGTAACCGGTTCACCAACCATACAAGTTGGTTTTTGGTTAATACATGTATTTTGGTTAGAGCGTGTGTATTTGGTTAAGTTGTATATGTCGATGCCCGCTTCACCTGGAACGCGTTCTTCTTCATGTACATTAACAACGATGCGACTTGCGTCGGCATACATTACTTCACCACCACGTTTTGCAACAATCGTTACACCAGAGTCTTTCGCTAGTGTTAACTCAATACCGGTACCTACTAACGGCTTATCCGCTTTCAATGTTGGTACTGCTTGACGTTGCATGTTTGAACCCATCAGTGCGCGGTTAGCATCATCGTGTTCAAGGAACGGGATAAGTGCTGCTGCTACAGAGATCACCTGTTGTGGTGATACATCCATATACTGTTGGTCCATACGACCCATAAAGGTTGATTCACCTTTGTGACGACATGGAATAAGTTCATCAACAAATTCATTGCTTTCAGATAAGTTTGCATTCGCCTGCGCGATAACGAACTGACCTTCTTCAATCGCTGATAAGTAATCAACATCATCGGTTACAACACCATCTACTACCTTACGGTATGGTGTTTCTAAGAAACCATAGTCATTTGTACGTGCGTACGTAGACAATGAGTTAATTAGACCGATGTTTGGACCCTCTGGCGTTTCGATTGGACAAACACGACCATAGTGAGTTACGTGAACATCACGTACTTCAAAGCCTGCACGCTCACGTGTTAAACCACCCGGACCTAATGCAGAAATACGACGCTTATGCGTTACTTCTGAAAGCGGGTTATTTTGGTCCATGAACTGTGATAACTGAGACGAGCCAAAGAATTCTTTAACGGCTGCCGAAATAGGCTTAGCGTTAATAAGATCTTGTGGCATGATCGCGTCAAGGTCACCTAAGCTTAAACGCTCACGTACAGCACGCTCAACACGTACTAGACCAACACGGAATTGGTTCTCAGCCATTTCGCCAACACTACGTATACGACGGTTGCCTAAGTGGTCAATATCATCAACATCGCCTTGACCGTTACGAATGGCAATTAATACCTTCATAACCGCTACGATATCTTCTTTGCTTAATGTGCCTGGGCCTGTATCGGTATCGTAACCAACACGGCTATTGAACTTCATACGACCTACAGTTGATAAGTCGTAACGTTCTTCTGAGAAGAACAAGTTTTCAAATAAGGCTTCAGCTGCGTCTTTCGTCGGTGGCTCGCCTGGGCGCATCATGCGATAAATTTCTACTAATGCTTCTAAACGGTTGCTAGACGAGTCAATATTTAATGTATTTGACATGTAAGCGCCGCTGTCCACTTCATTGATATATAACGTATCAAATTGAGTGTGACCTGCTTTAACCAATTCAGCCATCAATTCAAGTGATAGCTCTTCATTTGCGCTTGCAATAACTTCACCAGTTGATTCATCAACATAGTTCTTCGCTAATACACGGCCAATGATGTACTCATGTGGTACTTCTAATTGACTAATGCCTTTTTTCTCGATGCTCTTGATGTGACGAGCCGTAATACGACGCCCGCTTTCAACAAGTACTTCGCCTTCGTTATCTTTAATATCGAAAGCGGCTGTTTCACCACGTAAACGTGAAGGCACAAGTTCCATAAGAACTTTACCGTCAGTTACTTCAAACGTAGTGTTTTCGAAGAACATTTCTAAAATTTCTTCGCTCGAGAATTCTAATGCGCGTAAAATGATAGACGCCGGTAATTTACGACGACGGTCAATACGTACATATAGATTATCTTTTGCATCAAACTCGAAGTCTAACCACGAACCACGGTAAGGAATAACACGTGCATTATAAAGCACCTTACCAGAAGAGTGGGTTTTACCGCGGTCGTTATCAAAGAATACACCAGGGCTACGGTGTAGCTGAGAAACGATAACACGCTCTGTACCATTGATAACAAAGGTACCGGTATCTGTCATGAGCGGAATTTCGCCCATGTAAACTTCTTGCTCTTTAATGTCTTTAACTGTGCCTGGAGCTTCTTTGTCCATAACAACAAGACGCAGTTTCACGCGAAGTGGAGCAGAATAAGTCACACCGCGAATTTGACATTCTTTTACATCAAATACTGGCTCACCAATACGATAACTTACGTATTGAAGCTCAGAATTTCCCGAGTAGCTTTTTATAGGGAACACAGAACGGAAGGCTGCTTCCAAACCGTGATCGCCATCAGCGTCAGGGACTAAGAATTTTTTAAACGAATCTAACTGCGTCGACAGTAAGAAAGGTATATCCAAAACTTGTGGACGTTTACCAAAATCCTTACGGATACGTTTCTTTTCAGAATAAGAGTAAGCCATGGGGTTCCTCAGCTTGCTGATCTTTGACCCGACCTGTTCTTGTAAGAACAGACTTAACTGGCATCTAAGCCATTTTTACAACATTCAATTGTTGTTCTAACCTTTTCCGCCTAAACAACACTAGCAAACTATAAAGCGTTGAAAGTAAAGAAAAAATCAGATTTTATTTGCGCTAAAGGAATACAAAACGCTATAGCGCAAAAAGGCCGGTGATTAAATAATCACCAGCCCTTGCCTGATTTCTCAGGCAGCGAACTTAGCAAAAGCTAAATTACTTAACCTCAACTTCAGCACCAGCTTCAGTAAGGTCTTTTGCAAGTGCTTCAGCTTCTTCTTTAGATACACCTTCTTTGATAGGTGTAGGAGCAGCTTCAACTAGAGCTTTAGCTTCTTTAAGGCCAAGGCCTGTAGCGCTACGAACAGCTTTGATTGCAGCAACCTTGTTAGCGCCAGCGCCAGTAAGGATTACGTCAAATTCTGTTTTCTCTTCAGCAGCTTCAGCAGCAGGACCTGCTACCATAGCAGCTGCAGCAGTTACGCCGAATTTTTCTTCCATTGCTTCAACAAGAGCAACAACGTCCATTACTGACATTTCAGCAATTGCGTCAAGGATTTGGTCTTTAGTTACAGACATTACAAATTTCCTAATAATTAACGGACTCTAGGTCCAAATAAATTTACACCGAAAGGGAGGTTAAACAGCTTAAAATTAAGCAGCTTGCTCTTCTTTCTGTACACGTACTGCTTCAATTGTTTTACACAACTTGCCAGCAGACGCTTCTTTCATAGCGCTCATTAAGCGTGCAACAGCTTCATCGTATGTAGGTAATGTAGCTAGCATTGCTGCATCTACAATATTTCCTTCAAAAGCGGCCGTTTTAACTTCGAATTTCTCATTCTTTTTCGCGAAATCTGAAAAGATACGCGCAGCAGCACCTGGGTGCTCTGATGAGAAAGCGATTAAGCTTGGACCAACTAACGAATCAGATAGACATTCAAAATCAGTACCTTCAACAGCACGTTTTGCTAAAGTGTTACGGACAACTTTCATCCAAACACCCGCTTCACGAGCTTCTTTACGAAGGGCAGTGATTGCGCCTACTGTTACACCACGAGAATCTGCAACAACTGCAGAAAGAGCACCATTGGCTGCTTCGTTGACTTCAGCAACAATTGCTTTTTTGCCTTGAAGATTTAAAGCCATGGGTGTTACTCCTGGTTTAATGGGGTCACCGACAATTCGGTTTCCCTGTTCTACTCTACCCCATCAAAAATCGATGGAGATGCTTTTTACGGCGAGAGCCAGAAGATTAGGAAAATCTATCTGGGGATTCACACCGTCTACGTAGGTAAACATTAAGGCCGAAGCCGCCTACGGTCTTGGACGGAAGCCCAATTTATCGCATTTCCCTTAAAAAGGAGTGCGAAATTATGGACTTCAACCCGAATTCTTTATTTGCTGATTAATAATCAACAAAATAGCGCGAAATTATAGTATAAATTTCACGCCATGTAAACACTAAATTAAGCTACAACTGTGCTTAAAGTGTTTTGGTCAACAGCAACACCTGCGCCCATTGTTGTAGAGATAGTTACTTTCTTTAAGTAAACACCTTTAGCTTGAGAAGGTTTAGCCTTCTTAAGCGCAACAATTAGAGCTTCAAGGTTTTGTTGAAGTTGCTCAGCAGTGAAATCAACCTTACCAATAGTAGTATGGATGATACCATTTTTGTCATTACGGTAACGTACTTGACCTGCTTTCGCGTTTTTAACTGCATCTGCAACATTAGGTGTTACAGTACCAGTTTTAGGGTTTGGCATTAGACCACGTGGACCTAAGATTTGACCTAGTTGACCAACAACACGCATAGCGTCTGGTGATGCAACAACAACGTCAAAGTTCATCTCGCCTTTCTTAACTTGTTCAGCAAGATCTTCCATACCTACTAACTCAGCACCGGCTTCTTTTGCAGCTTCTGCATTAGCGCCCTGTGTGAATACAGCAACACGAACGTCACGACCAGTACCGTTTGGTAGTACAGTTGCACCACGAACGTTTTGATCAGATTTACGAGCATCGATACCAAGGTTAACAGCAACGTCAACACTTTCTACGAATTTAGCTGTCGCTAACTCTTTTAAAAGAGCAACTGCTTCATTGATTTCGTAATCTTTAGTTACTTCCACTTTTTCGCGGATAGTACGCATACGCTTAGTTAATTTAGCCATTTCTTAGTCCTCTACGTTCAAGCCCATCGCACGCGCAGAACCTGCGATAGTGCGAACCGCTGCGTCCATATCGGCAGCTGTAAGGTCAGTTCGTTTTGTCTCAACAATCTCTTCAAGTTGAGCACGAGTTACTGTGCCTACTTTTTCAGTGTTAGGACGGCCTGAGCCTGACTTGATACCAGCAGCTTTCTTAAGTAAGTAAGCAGCAGGTGGCGTTTTCATATCGAACGTAAATGAACGGTCACCGTAAACAGAGATCACTACAGGAACTGGAGCGCCTTTTTCGATAGACTCTGTACGTGCGTTAAACGCTTTACAGAATTCCATGATGTTTACACCGTGTTGACCTAGTGCAGGACCTACTGGAGGACTAGGATTAGCCATACCAGCGGCAACTTGTAGCTTGATTACAGCTTCAACTTTTTTAGCCATTATAAATACCTCATTTGGTGGGTCTTAGCCTTGTGCGCGCGAGGACGCGTACTCTAACGGCTTCCCAGTTTAAAAATTGGTTTCGTACTTTTTATATTTAAAGAATATCCTTAAACATAAAAAGGCCGCTGATTATAAGTTAATCAGCGGCCTTTTTCAAGCTTCATGCCAAAACTTTAAAAAATTTTAGCAAAACTTATTTTTTCAATTACTTATCTTGTTCAACTTGACCAAATTCAAGTTCAACTGGTGTAGAGCGACCAAAAATAAGTACCGATACTTTTACGCGGCTCTTTTCATAGTCAACTTCTTCAACCACACCACTAAAGTCAGCAAATGGACCATCAATAACACGCACAACTTCACCTGGCTCAAATAATGTTGCCGGCTTAGGTGCTTCAGCGTTTTCTTGTAAACGATTAAGAATACGGTCTGCTTCTTTTGTGCTGATTGGAGCAGGACGATCTGATGTACCACCGATAAAGCCCATAACACGTTCAGTGCTATTTACTAAATGCCAGCTTGCATCATTCATATCCATTTGTACTAGCACATAACCTGGGAAGAATTTACGCTCAGATTTACGCTTTTGACCAGCACGCATCTCAACAACTTCTTCAGTAGGGACTAATACTTCACCAAAGAACTCTTCAAGTCCTTCAATTTTGATATGCTCTGAAAGCGTTTGTGCTACACGTTTTTCGTAACCTGAAAACGCTTGTACTACATACCAACGTAATTTAATTTCTTTGTTCTCATCCGACATGGGATCAGATCTCCAATCCAGTTAAAAAGCCTACAGCGCGGAATAATATGCCATCTAATCCCCAAAGGATAAGTGCCATAATCACTGTTGCAACCATTACTATTAATGTTGTGTGGGTCGTTTCTTGACGCGTAGGCCAAATCACTTTACGCACTTCAATACGGGCTTCTTTTGCAAAAGTAAGGAAATCACGACCTTTAGCAGTTTGTGATGCAATACCTAAACCTGCGGCAATTGCAACTACAACGCCGATAGCACGAAGTAATACAGATTGATCTGCAAACATGTGATTACCAACAACTGCGCCTGCAAGTAGTACTACAACTACTAACCACTTTACCGATTCCATCGCACTCGATGGCGTTTCTACACTCGTGCTCATAATATTTTATTACCTTAACTACAGACACAACAACCCTGATAAAACAGGGTTAATCCATTAAAATCTAAACTTAAAAACAGACTTATTTAAACCGATTTTTAATCCCAGACTTTATTCAACTTGTGAATAAAATGGCAGGGGCGGAGAGATTCGAACTCCCAACCGTCGGTTTTGGAGACCGCTGTTCTACCAATTGGAACTACGCCCCTGCAAAGTGGATGCCTATTATACTTACGCAAATCATTAACACAAGTGTAAAAGATACCCACATTGAAAATTGTTAACCTGTATTATGCTAATTCAGTTTATCAATTAAGCACAACGCAATGATTTTTTATTATTTGCAGGTTATACCTGTACATTATTTAAACGCACAACTGCTTGTACACATCATCAAGTAAACTCGACGCACCAAATCGAAATGTCTCTGCCTGTAAATAGTCTTCACCCATAATTTTATTGCCTAAAGCTAAGTATTCACTCGCATCAGCGACTGTTTTAACGCCGCCAGCAGCTTTAAATCCGACACTTTTATTAGTTTTATTAATTGTTTTTAAGATATAACTCGCGCTTTGAAGTGTCGCGTTAATGGCCACTTTACCGGTACTTGTTTTTACAAAGTCTGCCCCACCTTCAATAGCAAGCTCAGTTGCTCGAGTAATCAAGGCTTCGGTTTGTAATATGCCGCTTTCAATAATGACCTTTAATGTAGCTTTCTCTGCACATACCTTTTTACTTTCACGTACGTACTCTAAAACGCTTTGTTCATCGCCATTTAAAAGTGCCTTATAAGGAATGACTAAATCTATTTCATCAGCCCCTCTTTCGATCGCAATCAGTGTTTCGTTAATAACGTGACTTAACGAATCATCCCCTGTGGGAAAGTTTGTAACCGTAGCAACATTAACTTGGCTCAAACCTCTCGCTGCTAATGCAATTTTCGCATGGGCTACAAATTGGCTAAACACACAGATTGCCGCTGGAGTCCCTAATTGCGGCTCAATACTCGCAACTAAAGATTCAATTGAATGACTTGTATCATCGTTATTTAAGCTAGTTAAATCCATTAACGCGACTGCTAATTGTGCAAAATTTGACATATAAGGTCCTTGAAATTGCCTATTTGAATTCTCTCTATATCAGATATAGTAACAAATTTACGCTATCTCGCTATAGCTCATAACCAAACACTATAAGCGATGTATTGCTTTAAAGTTTGTATCTAGGTCAACTAAACCAAGGCTTAGGACAAAATACACCACCATATATAACGTTTGGTTATATAAACTTGGTTTTAATTATTTTTTACTTATCGGCAGTCACTATACTCTGCCTGTCTAGTAAAATGTTTTCTTACTTACAGAATCTGTTTAGGGGTATTAACAACGTGCAATATTTACCAATATTTACCAAACTCGACAATAAGCCTGTATTGGTTGTTGGCGGTGGAGATGTTGCTTTAAGAAAATGCCGAGCATTTTTAAAGGCGCGTGCTAATGTCACTTTAGTTGCGCCTGAGTTTTGTGATGAATTATTAACCCTTGCTAAAGAAGGTGAGGTGACCCTCATCCACGATTATTTTAACGAGCAACATTTAAATACCATGATGCTCGTAATTGCCGCAACAGATTTAGATGAAGTAAATAACACGGTATTTGAACTTGCCAACGCACGTAATATATTTGTGAATGTGGTTGATGACCAACCTAAATGTACTTTTATATTTCCCTCAATTGTTGATCGCGATCCTATTACTATCGCTATTTCTAGCGCCGGCACAGCTCCAGTACTTGCAAGGCGGTTACGCGAAAAACTTGAAACCCTAATACCCCAACATATTGGTCCTTTAGCAACCCTGGTTGGTGACTTTCGCCACAAAGTAAAACAACGCTTTAAGCACTTTGCCGATCGCCGTCAGTTTTGGGAAGGCGTATTCGACTCATCGGTTGTCAGCAAAGTACAAACTGGCAACACCCAAGCAGCACAAGAACAATTAGAAAAAATGCTTGATGCCAAAGCCGAACCTGAAGGCGAAGTGTATGTTGTCGGTGCAGGTCCGGGTGATCCGGAGTTGCTGACTTTAAAAGCATTACAATTAATGCAGCAAGCCGATGTGGTTGTGTATGACTACTTAGTATCTGATGAAATTATGGATTTAGTTCGCCGTGATGCCGATTTAGTCTGTGTTGGTAAACGTTTGGGTAATCATAGTGTCGCCCAACAAGACACAAACCAAATGCTTGTTGATTTTGCCAAGCAAGGCAAAAAGGTATGTCGTATTAAAGGCGGAGATCCCTTTATTTATGGTCGTGGTGGCGAAGAAGTACAAGTGCTTGCAGCAAATAATATCAATTACCAAATTGTACCCGGGATAACTGCCGCTGCTGGATGTAGTGCTTATGCTGGGATTCCGCTGACACATCGAGATCACGCACAAGCCATACAGTTTGTAACAGGGCATTGTAAAAAAGATGGCAATGAGCTTGATTGGCAATCGCTTGCTAAACCTAATCAAACCCTTGCTATTTATATGGGGGTGATTAAGTCGCCACAGATACAAGCCGAGCTTTTAAAACATGGCCGAGAAACGAATACACCGGTTGCCATTATTGAAAATGGTACTCGTAAAAACCAACGAGTGATCACCGGTCACCTTGGCGAACTTGCCGAACTAATAGAGCGTAATAATGTGGTATCACCCGCATTACTTATTATCGGAGAAGTCGCCGCCCTGCACTCGCAATTAGCCTGGTTTGGGCAAACAGCACAAACAAGCAGCTTTGCTCAACCACTAACCGATGTGTAACACAAATATATTTTAACTTTTAATCATTTTAGTAGGACGATTAACAATGGCTTTAACCCACCTTCAGCAACTTGAAGCTGAGAGTATCAAAATCATGCGCGAAGTCGCCGCTGAGTTTGAAAATCCGGTCATGCTTTACTCAATTGGTAAAGATTCATCGGTACTTTTGCACTTAGCGCGTAAAGCGTTTTACCCAGGCAAAATTCCATTTCCGTTATTGCATGTTGATACCGACTGGAAATTTCGTGAAATGATTGAATTTCGTGACAACATCGCCAAAGAATATGGCTTTGATTTACTGGTACACAAAAACCCTGAAGGCATAGAAATGGGTGTAGGCCCTTTCACTCATGGTTCAGGTAAACATACCGACATTATGAAAACACAAGGTCTAAAGCAAGCTTTAGATAAATATGGTTTTGATGCTGCCTTTGGTGGTGCACGTCGTGACGAAGAAAAATCACGTGCCAAAGAGCGTGTTTATTCATTTCGAGATAAACATCACAGATGGGATCCTAAAAACCAACGCCCAGAGCTGTGGAATACTTATAACAGCCAAGTAAACCCTGGCGAGAGTATTCGTGTATTCCCATTATCAAACTGGACTGAACTTGATATATGGCAATACATTTACCAAGAAAACATCGCGATGGTACCGCTTTACTTTGCTAAAGAGCGCCCTGTTGTTGAGCGTGATGGTACTTTAATTATGGTAGACGATGAACGTATGCCACTTAATGAAGGCGAAGTACCACAAATGAAATCTGTACGTTTTCGTACCTTAGGTTGTTACCCACTAACGGGTGCAGTTGAATCAAATGCAGGTACCTTAACCGAAATTATCGAAGAAATGCTGCTATCCACCTCATCTGAGCGTGAAGGTCGAGTTATTGACCACGATTCAGCAGGCTCAATGGAGAAGAAAAAACGTGAGGGGTACTTCTAATGTCTAACCAAAATAACGATACAATTAACGAAGTAAAAGAAATTGGGATAGATGCATACCTAGCACGTCAGCAAGATAAAAGCTTATTACGCATGTTAACTTGTGGCAGTGTAGATGATGGTAAATCAACACTGATTGGGCGTTTACTGCATGACAGTCACCAAATATATGAAGATCAACTTGCTGCGTTACACAAAGACAACGAAAAAGTGGGTAACGCAGGCGAAGAGCTCGATTTAGCATTACTTGTAGATGGTTTACAAGCAGAGCGCGAGCAAGGGATCACCATTGATGTAGCTTACCGTTATTTTTCAACAGCAAAGCGTAAGTTTATTATTGCTGACACACCAGGGCATGAGCAGTATACCCGTAACATGGTGACCGGTGCGTCAACCAGTGATGTCGCTATTATTTTGGTAGATGCGCGCTATGGTGTACAAGTCCAAACTAAACGTCATAGCTTTATTTGTGACTCGCTAGGTATTACACAGTTTGTTGTTGCCATTAATAAAATGGATATCGTCGATTTTGATGAAACCGTTTACGAAAAAATTAAAGCCGATTACCTTAAATTTGCTGAACAATTAAACGTATCAAATATTAAATTTGTACCGATGTCGGCACTTAAGGGTGATAACGTGGTAACACGCTCTGCACATACGCCTTATTACACTGATAAACCGCTACTTGAGTTATTAGAAGATTCGCCTGCTGCACAAACTGATACCGGTTTTGAAGCGCGATTACCTGTGCAATATGTGGTTCGTCCTAACTTAAACTTTCGTGGTTTTCAAGGCACACTAACTTCTGGCACACTGCAAGTGGGTGATGCCATAAAAGTACTGCCCTCGGGTAAAGCCTCTCATATCAAAGAAATTGTGACCTTTGATGGCAATTTACAAAGTGCTGAAGCCGGCCAAGCAATTACGGTTACCCTTGATAGTGAAATAGATATTAGTCGTGGTGATGTTATTGTGCCTGCAAGTTCAACGGCATTGGTTACTAATCAAATACAAGCAAAAATTGTATGGATGCACGAGGCACCATTAGTGTTAGGCAAAAGCTATAACATTAAGCTAGGCAGCAAAAACACTTCTGCTATCGTTAAAAATATCAATCACACTATTGATGTTAATACCCTTGAGCATGGCAGCGCCGATGCACTTGAGCTTAACGAAATAGCGATTGTAACGCTTGAGTTAACCGAAACGATTTTAGCCGATGAGTACCACAATAATCACGAAACGGGTTCGTTTATCCTTATCGACCGTTTATCTAACTTAACCGTTGCTGCGGGCATGATAGAGCAGGTACTGCAATCTCAAGCACAACAAAGCAACTTTAGTGAGTTTGAAGTTGAGTTTAATAGCCTTGTTCGTAAGCACTTTCCACATTGGCAAGCGCTTGATATTTCAAAGCTATAATAGTGACAATGTCTGTTAAGGGTTTGCAAGCATGATCGAACAGCTGATTTTAACAGGCATTATGCTTACTCTTGTCGGGTGCCTTTTTGGTACCCGTATCAACCCGGCTTGGTTATTTGTCAGTGCCATTGGTACTAGCTATTTAGCCGGGCTGATTGATTTAGAAAACATGTTAGTTAACTATACTAACCCATCACTCATTACCTTAGTGCTTTTGATTTTAGTGTCGATCGCAATAGAAAAAACCACTTTAATTCAAACGTTATCACAGTCGTTAGCAAAGGGTAGCTTAGTAAAATCAGTGACTAAGCTTGGCCTTTCCACAGCTTTTTTATCTTCGTTTACTAATAATACAGCCGTTGTAGCATCTCTGATCAGTGCCATTAAAGAAAACCCCAATCACTCACCTTCAAAGTTATTATTGCCTTTATCGTACAGCGCTATTTTAGGTGGTACCATTACCTTAATTGGCACATCGACTAACTTAATTGTTAATGGCTTTGCGGTTGATGCTGGCATGGCCCCTCTGGGCTTTTTTGACTTTACTTTAGTGGGGTTAGGGGCGCTTAGTGTGGGCCTTATTACTATTTTAGTCATGTTAAAATATTTACCTGATAACGGAAAAAGCAGCCAAGAAGTCGTGCCTTTTTATCTTGAAGGAAAAGTACAAGCACAGTCAAAGCTGATAGGGCGTACCGTTGAAGAAAATGCACTACGTGAACTTAAAGATTTATTTTTAGCTGAAATTATCCGTGGTACAGAGCGTATTTCAGCAGTAACACCACAAACCGTCATTCAGCAAGACGACGTATTACTGTTTGTAGGTGATATAAAATCGGTTCCATTACTCGCTCGCTTTGATGGTTTAAAAGTTGTTCACGACAAACACCAAAAAGACATTGAGCATTTAGTTGAAGTGGTAATGAGCCAATCATCTAAATACATTGGAAAAACAGTTAAAGAGATACGCTTTAGAGAGCAATTTCATGCCGCCGTTATTGCCATTCGTCGCGGACACGATCGCTTACAAGGGGGACTTGGACAAGTTAAGCTCCAAGCTGGCGATTCCCTTATACTCGCCCCAGGTAAGCGTTTTTATAATCTACCGAATTTAAAGCGTGAATTTGTATATATTTCGGGGTTAGATTTACAAACTCACCTTGCGCCAAAACAATCAAATATCGTATTACTTAGCTTTGCTGCTGTACTTGGTTTAAGCATTGCAGGCATAGTCCCTTTAGTAAAAGGGCTGTTAGTGTTATTAATTGGCTTACTATTTAGCGGTACAATCAAGCTAACCGAAGTTAAACGTCGCTTTCCAATAGAGTTACTTGCTGTTGTAGGCAGTGCTATTGGCTTAGCGAAACTGATGATTGGCACCGGTTTAGCTGGACAAATATCTGACGCTTTATTTGTTGTGCTCGGTGACTTTGGTCCTTATGGTGCTTTTATTGCGATATTTTTATTAACCGTGGCATTTACTGAACTGATTACGAATAACGCCGCCGCGGCATTGTCGTTCCCGGTTGCTTATGCGCTTGCTATTGGTTTTAACGTAGACCCTCTGCCATTTATTATGGCGGTTGCTTTTGGAGCATCAGCCAGCTTTATATCACCTTTTGGTTATCAAACTAATTTAATGGTATATAGCGCTGGTAATTATCGTTTAAAAGATTACATAGTGATGGGCTTGCCCCTTTCTATTATTTATTCAATCACGGTATTAACCTTGATCCCACTGGTATTTCCCTTTAAATGACAGCGAAATAGAGAAGAGATTAAACAATGGACGAAAATATAGTTTGGCATAACTACGCAACCACAAAGGCACAGCGTAGCGAACAAAAAAAACATAAACCGGCTATTTTATGGTTTACCGGTTTTTCTGGCTCAGGAAAAAGCACCGTTGCAAATGCACTCGAAGCGGCTTTAACTGAGCAAGCGACACATACTTATTTACTCGATGGCGATAACGTCCGTCATGGGTTATGTAAAGACCTAGGCTTTAGCGACGAAGACCGAATTGAAAATATACGTCGCGTAGGTGAAACAGCCAAATTAATGGTTGATGCTGGTTTGTTAGTGCTTACTGCTTTTATATCACCATTCAGAGCAGAGCGAGACATGGTAAGAAGCCTTGTTGGTGAAGGTGAGTTTATAGAAGTATTTATTGATACCCCACTCGATGTTTGCGAAAGTCGTGATCCAAAAGGGCTGTATAAAAAAGCACGAGCAGGAGAAATTAAACACTTTACCGGGATTGATTCAAATTACGAAGTACCCAACAACCCCGAAATAATATTAGATACCAGTAAAAACACCCTAGACCAATCGGTTGCTCAACTGCTAACGTATCTAAAACAAAAGCAAATTATAGGTTAAACACCATGAACCAAACTGAGCTACTAGAAGAAACTCTCATCCTTGCTCGCAAAGCCGGTCATGCCATTATGGGAATTTACCAAAAGGATTTTAAGGTTGAGTACAAAGCTGATGAAAGCCCTGTCACCGACGCCGATTTAGCCGCTCATAAAGTCATTGTTGCCGGATTAAAGCACCTTACTCCCAATACCCCCATCCTCAGCGAAGAAAGTGCCGATATTAGCTGGGATATTCGCCAAACATGGAAAAGCTACTGGTTAGTTGATCCTATCGATGGCACCAAAGAGTTTATTAAAAAGAACGGCGAGTTTACCGTTAATATTGCCTTAATCGAAAATGGGAAGCCCGTGTTAGCGGTAGTCGATGCTCCCGCCCTTGGCGTATCGTATTTAGCAAGTGATGCCATTGGTGCATTTAAAGATACCGGCGATGAACGTATTGAGCTGAAAGTGACAACGAAGCCAAATAAAGGGCTTATTCGTGTTGTAGGAAGTCGCTCACACCCATCGCCTGATTTAGCTGAATTTGTGAAACGTTTTGATGATGTTGAAATGGTCTCAAAGGGCAGCTCGCTTAAACTATGCTTAGTGGCCGAAGGCAGCGCCGATATTTACCCACGCTTAGGACCAACGTGCGAGTGGGATACTGGGGCTGGCCATGCTATTGCCGAAATAGCTGGTGCTAAAGTGACAAAGCTCGATGGTAGCCCGCTGATTTATAACACGAAAGATGAATACTTAAATCCATATTTTCTAGTCAGTGCAATAGAAGAGTAAATAAAACAAGATGCTTAAATGATGAGGGGTATCTCATCATTTAAGCAACGACGTTAATTTACTTTGTATTAAGTAATGCGTCGAATAAATCGAACAATTTGTCTAATTCATCAATCGTGTTGTAATGCATACAACCGATACGCACCACCCCGCCTTTATCAAGTACACCTAACTGTTCACATAAGCCTTGTGCATAAAAGTTACCATCCCAAACACACACATGCTGTTGACCTAAAAACTCAGATACTTTACGCGGTGCGATACCGTCAAATGTAAGCGCAAACGTAGGCGTACGCTGTGCTAAGCGAGTGACATCATCAATACCCAACAATTTAATTTTTGGGTATGCGGCTAACCGTGTTAAAAAATGCTCACTAAGTGCCATTTCGTGCTTTTTAGTTTTAGCAAATGCAACCGTTAATTGTTCGCGGCGAGTATGACTGCTATCAAGCTCGCTGATGGCTGCAATGTAATCAACCGCGCTAATAAAACCAGCGAGGGCTTCAAAGCTTTGAGTACCGGTTTCCCAACGACCTGGTGCAACATCTTTAGCCGGCTCAACCTTATAAGGTGTAAACCCTTCTAAGTGCGCTTGTTTAGCATAAACAATCCCTAGGTGAGGTCCGAAAAATTTATACGCTGAACACGCTAAAAAGTCGCAATTAAGTGCTTGTACATCTATTAGCTCATGCGGTGCATAATGCACAGCGTCTACATACACGAGAGCCCCAACATTATGTGCCAGCTTTATAATACGCTTAATGTCATTAATCGAACCTGTGGTATTTGATGCATACGTAACGGCAACGAGCTTAGTGTTTTCATTTAATAAACTTTCAAACTGCGCCATATCTAAACTGCAATCAGCTTCGTTGATTAAAGCGGTATTCACTTTAACCCCTTTATCTTCTGCCGCTTGTTGCCACGATGATACGTTTGAAAAGTGATCTGCATTGGTAACGATAATTTCATCTCCAGCTTGCCACTGGCGTGAAATAGCGCGGCTGAAGCTAAAGGTTAAGGTGGTCATGTTTGGACCAAATACAATATTTTGTGCGCTTGGTGCATTAAGTAAATCGGCTGCCGCTTGACGGGCACTCGCCATTAACTCTACGGTTTTATCGCTTGAGAAAAATGCACCACCTAAATTTGAATTGTAATGACCTAAATAAGCTGTCATTGCATTAAGCACTGATTGCGGTACTTGTGAACCGCCCGGCCCATCTAAAAAAATAGGTGACTGCCCATCAATGTGCTGCATTAATGCTGGAAATTGCTCACGTAGTGAATTTATATTCATGGCTATTCCTTAAGCAGTTAATACAAAACAGTCGAGATAACCTGGCTGGTTTTCATTAATTTTATTCATTGGTGTGGCGTTATGCCACACTTGGCGATCGTTGATTAGGGCAAACATGCCGTCTTTAATTTCCATTTTAAAACACGGTTCTGCTTGCTTGTTTTCATACACCAGCAACTCGCCACCTTCCAAGTTTTCGTGAGAAACGCCACAAATACACACATGGTCAAAACCATCTTGATGAATACCTTCTGGGGCTGGCGGTGTATCACTATCAATTGCTAGCATTCTGAATTGATGAATTTCAATATCACGCTCTTCACTAATACCGGTTATGGTGCGAAACTCATTCACAATACTCTTCATTCCTTCGCTTTGAAGTAAGCTATTTTCAAGGTTTTCGTACGTACGCTCTACATTTCCTTGAAAGGTATTAATTGAGTCGTCTTGCACAAATGCTTTAGTCGCTTGCAATACCAGCTCGCCACTTTTCATTTTAATCACTGAATAACGGCGTTTGCGAAACGCACCATCGGCATATGGATTTGCCGGTAAATTAGAAAATGATGGTTTTACTTCGTCAATATGAGCCTGGTTTACAAAGCGAAGTTGTAATAGGTTTTGGTTATTTAATGCTGTCATAAAACTCTGCTTATATTAATAAAACGATTAAGTAGAATTTTAATGCATTTTGTTAGGAATTATTGCCTTAAAAAATGGCTTTAGTAACAGTAATTTTATAATTTTATTTGTTTCATCTATATTTATAGATTTTTTATTCAATTATAAAAAAACCCGCCGAAGCGGGTTTTTTAAAAACAGTACTAAAATTATACAGTTTGCTGAATAATTACGTTGTCTGCTTTTTTAGTGTACTGAGGCATACGGTGGAAGTTCAAGTAACGGTATGTATCTGCAGCCGTTGCATTGATTTTCGCAGCATATTCTTGGTACTCAGCTGGCGTAGGTAATTTACCTAAAATAGCCGCAATTGCTGCAAGCTCTGCCGAAGCTAAGAATACGTTCGCACCATTACCTAAACGGTTAGGGAAGTTACGAGTTGAAGTAGACACAACGGTCGCTTTATCTGCAACACGTGCTTGGTTACCCATACATAATGAACACCCTGGGGTTTCAATACGTGCACCAATACGACCAAAGATACCGTAGTAACCTTCATCAGTCAGTTGGTCTTTATCCATCTTAGTTGGTGGAGCAACCCAAAGCTGTGTAGGAATACGGCCAGTATAACCGTCTAGTAGTTTACCCGCTGCACGGAAGTGACCAATATTAGTCATACAAGAACCGATAAATACTTCATCGATTTTCTCGCCAGTCACATCTGATAATAAGCGCGCGTCATCTGGGTCATTTGGAGCACAAAGGATTGGCTCTTTAATCTCTGCTAGATCGATTTCTACAACGTGCTTATATTCTGCATCTGCGTCAGCTTCCATAAGTTCAGGATTAGCTAGCCATTCTTGCATTGCAGTAATACGACGCTCGATTGTACGTACATCGCCGTAACCTTCAGAGATCATCCACTTAAGCATAACAATGTTAGACTCAAGGTATTCGCTGATAGACTCTTTAGAAAGCTTAACAGTACAACCTGCAGCTGAACGCTCTGCTGATGCATCTGATAATTCAAACGCTTGCTCAACAGTTAAATGCTCAACACCTTCAATTTCTAGTACACGACCAGAGAATTCGTTGATTTTACCTTTTTTCTCTACCGTTAATAAGCCTTGCTTAATACCGTAGTAAGGGATTGAGTGTACTAAATCACGTAATGTGATACCTGGCTGCATTTCACCTTTAAAACGAACCAAAATAGACTCTGGCATATCAAGCGGCATTACACCCGTTGCTGCTGCGAATGCAACTGCACCCGAACCTGCAGGGAATGAAATACCTAATGGGAAACGAGTATGTGAATCACCACCAGTACCTACGGTATCTGGTAATAACATACGGTTTAGCCACGAGTGAATTACACCATCACCTGGACGAAGTGATACACCGCCACGGTTCATGATGAAATCAGGAAGCGTATGGTGAGTGTTTACATCAATTGGTTTAGGGTAAGCTGATGTATGACAGAATGACTGCATTGTTAAATCTGCAGAGAAACCTAAACATGCTAAGTCTTTAAGCTCATCACGAGTCATAGGGCCTGTCGTATCTTGCGAACCAACAGTTGTCATTTTAGGTTCACAGTATTGGCCTGGACGAATACCTTCAACATTACATGCTTTACCAACCATTTTTTGCGCTAGGGTAAAGCCTTTATCTGAAACTTCTGTTACCGCAGGTACTTTAAATACGTCGGTTGCACCTAAATTTAAAGAGGTGCGTGCTTTGTCTGTTAAACCACGACCAATGATTAGAGGAATACGGCCACCAGCGCGTACTTCATCTAAAATTACGTCTGATTTAAGCTCAAAGGTAGAAATCACTTCGTCTGTACCATGGCGCTTAACAACGCCTTCGTATGGGTAGATGTCGATTTGGTCGCCCATGTTAAATTCATCAACATTTAGCTCAATCGGTAATGCGCCAGAATCTTCCATTGTGTTGAAGAAGATAGGTGCAATTTTGTTACCTAAACATACACCACCAACGCGCTTGTTTGGTACAAATGGGATATCATCACCCATGAACCAAAGCACAGAGTTAGTTGCAGATTTACGTGAAGAGCCGGTACCAACAACATCACCCACATAAGCAAGCGGTAAGCCTTTAGTTTTTAATTCTTCAAGCTGAGTAATTGGGCCTACTTCACCGTCTTTTTCAGGAGTAATTCCGTCACGTGCATTTTTTAGCATTGCTAAAGCGTGAAGTGGAATATCTGGACGAGACCATGCATCTGGTGCAGGTGATAAGTCATCAGTATTCGTTTCGCCAGTTACTTTAAATACCGTTACTGAGATTTTTTCTGCTACTGCTGGCTTATTTGTAAACCACTCAGCGGCTGCCCACGATTCAATGATTTGCTTAGCAAATGCGTTACCCGCTTTCGCTTTCTCTTCTACATCGTAGAAAGCATCAAACATTAATAATGTGTTTGATAACCCTTTAACTACGATAGGGGCTAACTCATCGCTATCAAGAAGATCAATCATTGGTGCGATATTATAACCGCCCAACATTGTACCTAGTAATTCAGCTGCTTTTGCAGTTGAGATAAGAGGTGATGTTGCTTCACCTTTAGCGACTGCAGCTAAAAAGCCTGCTTTAATATAAGCAGCATCATCAACACCTGGTGGTACACGATTGATTAGTAAGTCAAGGATGAACTCTTCTTCACCTTCTGGTGGAGTTTTAATTAGTTCAATAAGATCAGCCGTTTGCTGAGCATCTAATGGCGCGGGTACGATACCTAACGCGGCACGTTCTTCTACGTGTTTACGATATTCTTGTAGCACAATATTGCCCTCTTGGTGACGTGAAAGTACTCGGTAGCGCATCATTGCGCATAAGTTAATTACCCAATACTTATAGTATTCTAGTCAAGATTATAAAGCTTTTATAGATAGATGAAAATCCATCCAGTAAAGTCATTAATTATATCGACTATAATTTACATGAATAGTAGTTTCAATAAAATTTATTCTCATGAATATTTGTTAATTGATAATCATTACTGTTAACTTTATTGCAGACACAAAAAAGCCTAGCAATAAGCTAGGCTTTTTAATAAAAAGTTAAAATTAACGTTGTACTTTAACTTTTTTGATTGATGTTACATGCGCTTCTACACGACGGTTTTCTTTATTTGCTGCCGCTGTATTTGCTGGGTTTTTAAGACGTTCTTCGCCTAAACCTACTGTTGTAATGCGATCTTCTGCAATACCATCTTTAACAAGCTGTTTAGCAACTGCGTCAGCACGCTTTTTAGATAACCATTTGTTGTAAGATGCTTTACCTACAGCTGAAGTGTGACCTTCAAGTAATACACTTGCTTCAGGGAATTTGCTTAAGAACTCACTTACTTTTTCAATATCATCAAAGTACTGAGTTGATACAGATGAATCGTTATTTGGGAACTGAACTAACAAGCTAACTGTTACTTCTTGATCTTGGTATAATGTACAACCGCTACCATCTACAGCATCAGTCATTGGAGTGTTTGGACACTTATCATCTGCATCTGGAATGTTATCGTTATCGCTATCTGCTGGAGCAACAGGTACTTCAACAACCGTTGGCGCTGGCATTACTTTTTCTTCTGTAGTTGTTTCACCAAAGAAGTAGTTAATACCTAATTTAGCACCTACATCGGTATAGCCTTTATCAAGACCTTGATATACCGCAGCTTCTGCGCTAACAAATAAGTTATCATCGAAATAATGTTGGTAACCAGCACCTAAATTAGCAAAGGTGTTGTTTTCTACAACATCCATTTCTTTTAAACCAAATAAACCGTAGAAAGGGCCACCATCGAAGTGGTATAAACCATCAATACCGTAGCGCTTACCATCGATACCCTGACGGCTACCAGTGTTTGAATTAAAAGCATTGAAATCCATATCAGCATACTCTAAACGAGCAGTCCAATAGTCGTTGAAACGATAACCAGCTTCGGCACCTAAACTTACAGATTCATTTACATCTTGATCTGCTTGAGCGCTCATGTTCTTCCATGACGCGTCGTAGTAATCACCAAACGCACCAATGTAAAAACCTTCTTTTTCTGCAGCCATTGTAGAAGTACTTGTTGCTGCAAATGCAATTGCAAGTGTAATTAATTTTAATTTCATTGTTTCTTCCCGTTTTAACAATTAATAAATTTATAAGTAAGGCTCATGCTGAACCAGTTTTTTACACAATACCTAAGCTTGTGTTAATCAATACTTAACAGATTTAAATTTTAATTTTTAAATCAATACACGGTACCAACCTATTACTACTTATAGTTACCCGTTATAGGTAAATCAATAAGCGAGCTATCGAATGCAGATAAAATCAATACCTTAGAATAAGGGCGCGATAGTATCATCGGTTCAACTTATGCTCAATCAATGAGTAATGAAAAAGTAAAAACCAGCATATCTATTGAAAAAGTTTACATAAAATAAATACTTAAGTACCACAAAATGTATTGTAATTTAGAGCATCGTTTATTTTATGATTAAATTCTGCACTATTTTCATTAAAAAGATAAGGCTTATCCATTACTAATTTAAATTTTTTATAAATTTCACTACAACCAGCTTGAGTAAACTCTAACAAAATATCTTCAATGAGGTTATTTCGTGGGATCACACACGGATTAGCGGCACGCATAATAGTGTAACTATCATTATTAGTGCGAGCCTGCCATTGCAACATCCAAGCATGTAATACTTTCGGTACCTTTGCGTTTGCTAATAGCGACTCGGTTAGTGAGTTAAATGTATTGGTGTAGTCAAGTTTGTGTTCGTTTAATAACTTGAGCAGTTCACTAATTAACTCATGATCACCTTCATGTTGCCCCACCAGCCCCAGCTTTTTCTCCCACATTGACGTAAATGCTTTATTAAATTGCGTTGAAAAGTTATTAATAATTGGGCTTAACAGCTCTATTGCTCGCTCATCATCTTCATCGATTAACCCCATTAGGCTCTCTGCTAGGCGGGTGCAATTCCAGCTAGCTATATTAGGTTGATTCCCAAAAGCATATCGCCCTTGTTTATCTATCGCGCTATAACAGGTGTCAAAATCAAATTGATTCATCATGGCACACGGACCATAATCAATTGTTTCGCCGCTAATTAACGTATTGTCGGTATTCATTACACCGTGAATAAAACCAACTCGCATCCAACTAACCACTAGCTCTATCTGGCTATTAATTACCTTTTGTAAAAACATCAAATAGCGCTGCGCACCCGTTTCTGTAATCTCACTATAGTGACGTTCTATTGCTAAATCAGCGAGGTTTTTAAGGCCTTTTAAATCACCTTGTGCTGCCAAATATTGAAATGAGCCAACTCGGATATGACTACTTGCGAAGCGTGTTACAATGGCACCTGGTTGTGGTGACTGTCGATATACTTGCTCACCACTGCTAACAACGGCCAAACAACGTGTGGTTTTAATACCTAAAGCGTGCATAGCTTCGCTCATAATATATTCGCGCACAGCAGGCCCCATTGCACATCGCCCATCACCTCCCCGGCTAAAATGGGTAATGCCTGAACCTTTTAATTGAATATCCCATAATTGATTATCATCATCGCTTAACGCACCTAATAAATGAGCACGCCCATCACCTAAACGTGGTGAAAAGTGACCAAATTGATGCCCTGAATACCCTAACGCGACCGCTGGCGTTGCTAATGCTTGATTACCACTAAATATTTGCACTTTGTCATTTTCAGCCATGTTTATATCAAACTGCTGTGCTAATGGTTCATTCCATAACAATAATTGTGGATTACTCACCGACGAAGGCGTATTTTCAATAGCAAAATCATCTGCGATGTCTGTGTACCTTGGCAGTAATTTCATATGTATTCCTATTATAATGACTGACTAATGCCAACCCGGTTATCGCCGACACTATAAGCGACGATTAAACTAAGCTCTTGCATACTCAAACCACTTTGCTGCTGTAATGAGTTAAAAAATGCCTGTGCTGCAGTCAGTGACTTTTTAGTTTGTAAACCACCCTCAATAATTTTATGCGCCCTTAAGTAATTTTCTACATCGCGCGAAAGCAAAAAGGTATCTTTTCCTAAAGCACGTAATGCATACGCGCCAGTATTGCCTCCTAAGCGTGCGCCATGTTTTTTTAAATATGCCCATAAGCCAATAATATTATCGCTAGGCCACTCAGAAATAAATTTGCTAAAGCTACCATGCTGCTGGGCAACGTCATGAATCATCATGGTGTTTTCGGGGATTGTTTGTACTTTTTTAAAATTTCGGATAATGCGCTCATCGGTTGCCTTTTGTTCTAACATCTCCGGTGGCATCATCAGTAGTTTCTCTATGTTAAACTGCCAAAACACCTCTCTAAAACCTGGCCATTTATTATTTATGACAGACCAGTAAAAACCACTTTGAAATACTTTGCGAGTAAATTCCTCTAACCAATCATCATCAGTGAGTGCTTTTAATTGTTTATTTGTAGCAGGTTTTACTAATAACTGCTTTAACATAGCCTCAGAACCCTTTCGTTCTATTGCGCGTAAATAAATATCTTGGAAATTTTCCATTTTTATCAACTACCTTAATGATTATTTGCTTAGTGTACGAGAAAACACTGTAATACGTAATAGTTGCCATTATCGATGAGTTGTTAAAGTTTTAGCTGCTTGACACCTAGATGGCTAAAATGGTTTAATCTCTGTAATTACCCTATTTTGTATTATCGAGCATTATCGCTAATACACAGGGCTAGAAGAGGTGCGTTATTCAGGTAACGTATGTTTGGAGCGCAAACTCCCATAAACATACGCGAGGGGAATTAACGCCGAGAAATAACGACTTTTGCGAGTTCTTTATTTCGGGCGACTAGGTTGAATCCTAGCGACTGTCACCAACAGTTAATTTTAATTAACTGCTTAGTTTGGTGGAGAGCTTCTGGTCTTAAATAATAAGGCCTCTGCCCTATTGTTCTAAGCCCATTCGCTCTTCGAATAATAAATTCGAATCATGTTAATGCGGCGCTATCAAATATATCTCCTCTTTAACTCTTCGAATAACATAAAAGTTCGTGAGAGATGATCAACAACTTCAATTTAAACGATTACCCGTTGTGGACTGCACTGGTTACACCCTTTAATCAACAAGGTGATGTTGATTACACTTCGTTGACCGCACTTGTAAATGAACAAGCAGCGGCAAAGAATGGGATACTACTGTTAGGTAGCACCGGTGAGGGTTTAGCCCTGACCCTGCAAGAACAAAAAAATATTGTTGAGCACGTGTGTCAATTAACTCCCAACGTCCCTTTAATGGTTGCGGTAGGCGGTAGTAATTTAGCACAACAACAAGAATGGATTTCGTTTTGCAATAAACTCCCTATTCATAGCTACTTATTAGGCTCACCTCTTTATGCTAAACCCGGCGAGGTAGGACAAACTCATTGGTATCAAAGCTTACTAAGTAAAAGTGCGCATCCATGTATGCTTTATAATGTCCCTGGGCGCAGTGGCGTAAGCATCCCCGTACAAACCATTAAAAATTTAGCATCAAATGATAAGTTATGGGCCTTAAAAGAAGCCAGTGGCGATATTGCACAATTTGAAGCTTACCGCCAAGCAGCACCTGACTTAGCATTATTTAGCGGGGATGATGCGCTGATGCCTTATTTTGCTCAAGCCGGTGCTAAAGGTTTAGTATCTGTCGCTTCTAATGCATGGCCTACGCAAACACATGAGTTTGTTTTGCGAAGCTTAAGTGGTCAGCACCCTAATTTATTTGCCCAGTGGACACGCGCAATTAATAGCTTATTTGCTGTGGCAAACCCAATCCCCGTTAAAGTATTAATGCATTTACAGGGCCGCTTAAACAGCCCTTATTTGCGTCCACCTTTAACACACCTTGAGTTAACTCAAACCGATTGCATTAATAATGCAAACAACACCATATTATCTTGGCATTAAACATTAAATACAGGTTTTTAAAAATGAGCTGGTTAGAACTACTAAACGATTTAGAATCAGGCGCTGTACGCGCTGCATCACAAAACGAACACGGTCAATGGGAAGCGAACGTTGAAGTAAAACAAGGAATATTAGAAGCTTTTAAAAATGGCACAAATACAGAGTTTGCAGGCGGGTTCGTAGATAAACATAACCTTGCCCCACAAGAGTTTACCGCAAACGATGGTGTACGCATGGTACCAGGCGGCTCAAGTGTTCGTCGTGGTGCATATGTAGCAAAAGGCACCATTATTATGCCACCTGCATATGTAAATATTGGTGCTTACATCGACGAAGGTACTATGGTAGATAGCCATGCTTTAGTTGGATCATGTGCACAAGTAGGTAAAAACGTACATCTAAGTGCTGCAGTGCAATTAGGCGGTGTCCTTGAGCCTATCGGTGCAAGCCCTGTTGTTGTGGAAGACGATGCTTTTATCGGCGCAGGCTGTGTGATAGTTGAAGGCGTAGTAGTGAAAAAAGGCGCCGTACTAGCGCCAGGTGTTCGTTTATCAGCGACTATCCCTGTATACGATTGCGTGAATGAGCGACAGCTTGATAAAGGCGAGCCTATCCCTGAGTATGCGATTGTGATACCAGGTTCGCGCCCAGCTTCAAATGAATGGGCACGAGAGCAAGGGTTAAGCATGTCGTGTGCGCTTATTGTAAAGTATCGTGACGAGCAAAGTGATGCCTCATTGCTATTAGAAGAGGTTTTACGATAATGGATTTTTTGAGCACGCCTATCAAAACAGCGGTAAGTACACTTACGCAGCAACTTGATACGCCTTTTTTTGTTTACGACTTAGATAAGCTAAATACACATTTAGCGCGTTTAATGGCGCAAACCGACGTAAAGCTTTGGTATGCGGTAAAAGCAAACCCATTATCTAAAATTATACAAAGCTTAGACAATGCTGGTTTTAACTTTGATGTAGCAAGCAAAGGCGAGCTTGAGCAAGTACTTGCACAAGGTATTAGTTCTGAGCGCGTGCTCAATACAGGGCCTGCAAAAAGCCCTAAGCAAATCAAACACTTTATTGCCCGTGGTGTGCGTATTTTTGTTGCCGAAAGTCTTAATCAAGTTAACTGGTTAAATCAGCACGCACAACAACAAGGCATACAACTACAAGTACTTTTACGAGTACAATTACGCTGGCCTGAGGGAGAAAAAAACCCGCTTGGTGGCGATAGCCTTACTCCGTTTGGGCTAGGTTGCGATGAATGGCAAGCACTAAATACAGCCGACTACCCTGCTCTTCACTTTGATGGCTTGCATATTTTCCAATGGGGCAATATGTTAAGTACGCAAAAGCTGAGTGAGCTTTGGTCGCAAATGATTAACCCGCTAACAGCACTGGCAAATACGTTAAATATCACCTTAAAAATTCTCGATTTAGGCGGTGGCTTAGGCATCCCTTATACCCGTGATGATAATACTTTACAGTGGGATGAACTGATTCAAGCATTGGCAAAAATAAAACAAGATGCTGGCGTTGATGAGCTTTGGATGGAATTAGGACGTTACGCTGTTGGTGAATGCGGACACTATGCTAACCCTGTTGTGGAACGAAAACTTAACTACAATCAACAGCAGGTTATTTTAAGCGGTGGTATTAACCACTTACTTCGCCCTGCAGTAACGAGCCAAGATTTTCCAGTTAATCTATTAAGAGAATCTCAAGCACCGCTGCAATCAATGAGCTTATATGGCCCATTATGTACCGCCCTTGATTGCTTAGGTGAGCATTCACTCCCAGAAGATTTAAACGAGCAAGACTGGCTAGTATTCAGCCAGTGTGGGGCCTATGGCTTTAGCGAAAGTATGCCATATTTTTTATGTCATGAATTAGCCAGTGAATACGTAATACAAAACGGTAATATTAGCTGCATACGCCAAGTCGAAGATGCAAGCCACTATTTAAGGTAATTAAAATGACGGTTGTAACGGCTATCAGCCAAGAAAATATCATCGTTGGTGAAGTCGCCAACGGACTACCTCTCACTATTCCTGTATATCGCTTAAAGGGCGATGGCACAGGCCCGAGTGTGTATATACAAGCAAATATGCATGGCGCTGAAGTGCAAGGTAACGCGGTTATTTACCAGCTGTTAGAACAATTAAAACAGTTAAAATTAAAAGGCGATATCACCTTAGTTCCCTATGCTAACCCTATTGGTTGCAATCAAAAATCAGGGGAGTTTACTTTAGGTCGATTCGACCCAATAACGGGGACTAACTGGAATCGCATGTATCACTATAACAGTGATTTAGTAACCGAGTTTGCCAATACTCACAGCCGGTTTAACGACGATGCATTAAAGCGTGCTTTTAAACAATCACTTATTAGTGAAATAAACAATAAGCTGAATGGCCCTGCTTATTTGCTCAATACAGGTAAACGTATAGCGCTTAACTTACAAAAGTTAGCACATCAGGCAGATATTGTACTGGACTTACATACAGGACCCATTTCAAGCAAGCACTTATATTGCCCTACGTTTGCACGCAATAGTGCACACTACTTTAATATTGAGCATGTGTTACTGATCCCCAATGATTTTGATGGTGCAATGGATGAAGCAAGCTTTTGTCCGTGGTGGCACTTATCAGAAAAGCTCGCAACCCAAGGGCGAAAATTTGACGTGCAAGTTGAAGCCTTTACGGTAGAGCTAGGTAGCCAAGAAAGAATAGACTTAACAGAAGCTAAAAACGATGCCAACAGTATTTTAAGTTACCTCACTTATAAAGCAGTATTTACTGATGCTAATTATCGACCTACAGATATTACACGCTACGCATGCCACTTAGACGATTACTTAGCGTATTATGCCCCTATTGGTGGTATGGTTGAATATATTGCTCCACTAGGTGGGCATATTAAAGCGGGTGAACCCATAGCGAATATATTAAGAATGGAAAATTACTTACAAGCGCAACCCTTACAAACGCTCACTCTCGATACCGATGCAATAGCCATACTCCACTTTGCTTCTGCAAGCGTAAACCAAGGTACCGAATTATATAAGTTTTTCACCAACACATTTGAACTATAATATTGATTATTATAGTACTCCCGTCTCATTGCGTGAGAGCTAGGTAATATTACTTAGCATAAAAATAGCGGCTTAAGCCGCTATTTTTTTACAGTCAAAAAGTATATTTTTATGCTTTGTTCATTTGCTCAATAAACTGATTAGAATCTTCTATCGATTTATTCATATCATTCATTAATAACTGTATATCGCGTTTTAAGCTAGTAAATTCACCTTTAATAGCAGTAACTGCTTGTGCATTTAAGTTATGTTTTAAATATAAAACATTATCTTTTAATGACGAAAGAACCGGCTCCATTTTACTTTCTGCACTACGCATTGAGCTAAGTAATTTATTAAACTGACGCTGCGTTTCGGTTAGTTTTTTCCCGCTTTCACGTTTCAGTGTTGTGTTACTGTATTGTTCTAATTCATCAGACCATTCAGAAAATAAAGCCTGTGCAACATCTTCAACTTTATTTATGTTACTTGTGACATCATCGGCTGCTTTTAAGCTCGATTCATAATCATTATTTAATTGTTCGTATGCATCTTGCAACTCACCACCATCAAAATTAATAAGCGTCGTTAAACGCTCTAATGCCGATTGAAATTCTTCTTGTGATTCTTGTTGTGCTTCTTTTGTTTCTTCTACGCGATCGATTAAAATATCGCGCTTATGCACGCCTACTTTTTCCATAGCTGAGTAATATGCCGTCTGACATCCCGACAAAACTAGCGTAAACGCAAGAATTGATGCGTTAAGCAAAGTATGTTTTTTCATTAGAATCCCTAATTAGTTACGTTAGTGCTGTAAATTATGTTACTGATTGATATGATAATCAAAACTATTTTAGCACAAGTTAATTGTATGAATGATAAGCTCCAGCATTATAAACAGCAAATAAAGTCACTCCTTCGTCAGCAGCCTGGTTGGTGGATGCAATATATAAATCGATGTATAGATGACCAGATTACTGTAAATGCAGGTTATTTAGCCTATGTAACGTTATTATCGTTAGTACCATTAATTGCTGTCGGCGTCGCTATATTTTCTGCATTTCCGGGCTTTGAATCGACCCGTCTAGCTATAGAAAGTTTTTTATTTACCAACTTTGTTCCCACTTCATCTGATGTAATTAAAGAACATATTAGCTCTTTTGCAGGTAATGCCAATCAAATGACCGCGGTAGGGATTGGGTTTTTAGCAGCCATTGCATTACTGCTCATTCGAAATGTCGACGCTACATTAAATAGAATTTGGCGTATTAAGAAAAAACGCCCAATGATGATCTCATTTGCAATATATTGGATGGTATTAAGCTTAGGACCGGTGCTGCTTGGTGCCAGTATAGGCGTCACATCATATATTGTGTCACTTGTTTCGTTTGCCGACCAAGGGATCCCCGGCTTTAGCGGTTTTTTATTAAAATTACTTCCTTATACCATATCTATGGTCGGCTTTATTATGCTTTACACTCTAGTGCCTAATACTCAAGTCTCTTTTAGGGCTGCTATTCCAGGCGCTTTTTTTGGAGCCTTATTATTCGAGCTTACCAAAAAAGGGTTCGCTCTTTACATTAGTCACTTCCCTTCATATGAAGTTATTTATGGAGCTGTAGCGACTATCCCTATTTTATTTGTATGGATTTATCTCTCTTGGATCGTTGTATTATTAGGTGCTGAATTTACAGTGTGCATCAGCGAAAATAACCTCCCTGATACCCCCGATATAAATTTAGATACTCAAAATAAAGAAGGTTAAAGTATGCAAGGGTTAATTCAACGTGTTACAGGTGCTTCTGTCAGTATCAACAATCAGGTAGTAGGCGAGATCCAGCAAGGATTACTTTTATTATTAGGCGTTGAGAGAATTGACGATGAAAAAAGTGCAGATAAACTACTTAAAAAAGTAACTAGCTATCGTGTGTTTAGTGATGAAAACGACAAAATGAACCTTAGCCTTAACGATATTGGTGGCGAGCTACTAATTGTTTCTCAATTTACTCTTGCTGCCAATACCGAAAAAGGATTGCGCCCTAGCTTTTCCAGTGCAGCCGCACCAGAGCAAGCCAAAGCTATTTATAACTATTTTGTAAACCAAGCAAGTAAGCTCAATATTACAATCGCCTGCGGGCAATTTGGTGCCGATATGCAAGTAAGTTTATGTAATGATGGGCCAGTAACATTTTTACTTACTAGCTAACAGCTGCTTCACCAAAGTCGTATTTAAGCTTAAAGCACAATACCGTATGCTTAACCCCTTTATAGAGCAAAAAATTAACGTTTTAACTTATTTAATCTGGAGTAATTATGTTTCAAGTGAGCACCCCTCAAAGTAGCGAAGACTGGCAAGCCTATTATTCCTTACGCTGGCAAGTACTACGTGCTCCGTGGAACGAACCTCGCGGCTCTGAGCAAGATGATTTAGAACAAGATTCAGAGCATCGCTTTATAAAAAACAATGATCACGAAGTGCTTGGTGTCGCACGCCTACATTTTAATAATCACCAACAAGCACAAGTACGTTATATGGCTGTTGCTGAAAATGCTCGAAACCAACATATCGGCAGCCGTTTACTACACGAATTAGAAAAACTTGCATGGACTCAAAATGCTAACGAACTTGTATTATTTGCCAGAGAGCGAGCACTTACATTTTATAAGCGCCATGGCTATGAAATAAAAGAAAAAGCACATTTAGCCTACAACGATATCCAACATTGGAAAATGATCAAGCAAAAGCCTTCAGAGCCCGGTTGGTTTCGCCACCCCGCTTGGACGCAAACACTACAAAATATATGGCGTGAATCGATTCCAATAAGTGATGCTATGGGTATTAAAATAGAGAGCTATACTGATTGGCAGTTTACAACAACAGCAGATTTAAATGCCAACCTAAACCCGCACAACACTATGTTCGCAGGGTCTATCTATAGCTTAGCTAGTTTAACAGGCTGGGGAGCAGCATACCTTGCACTAAAAGAGGCTGGCTTAGCAGGTAATATAGTATTAGCAAATGCAAATATTAATTACTTACAGCCATTATTAAATGAGCCAAGAGCTCGTGTAGATTTAAATACCTGTAAGGGCAAATTAGAAGAACTTACTCACATCGGTAAAGCGACGTATTTAGTACCAGTGATTATCTATGATGGTGAGCATATCGTTGCAGAGTTTGAAGGGTTATTTGTTATAAAACAAGCCTAGTAAAATACACCCAAGCTAAAAAAGAGCTTAGCTTGGGTTACCATCACAATAAATCAGTTAAAACAATCCCTAAACCAATTCTTTCAATATCAGCATTGTAATCGATTAAACTTTCACCATATCCATTAAAGTACTGGGCATAGCCTCTGACACGGCCCCATAAAGGGAATGACCAATCGAGTTGAATAGCCCCTCTATTTTCAGAATTTAAGTTATTACGAGCCATAAAACTAAACTCATGCTGAGCCATTCTATAAGCTCCCGAAAACTCAAAGTAGCCCATATATTTATAAATATCTGGGTTATCATCGCCATCAGCAGAAAGTGATTCTGTTTTTTCATCTTCAGGAATGCGATACCACGGTTTAAAACTAAATACGAAGCCCCTATTCTCCCAAATAAAGTCAGCATAAATGCGGTTCCATGAACGAGAGTTTGGTTGACTGCGTCCATTAGACTGATGAGAGAAGCCCAATACGATGGCCATTTCATCGCCCCACAAAACATTTTCAGAGTCTAAAAAGTTCACCCAAAATATTTCAGGTTCATAGTTGGTCTCCCTAAAAGGAGATGAAATATCTTTGTTATATACTTGCCAGTAAGACTGTAAAGTAAAGCCAAAAAACACTCCCTGATCTTCATCATCAAACCCATCATATAAAGGGACTTTAATTGATAATTGATATTTTGCTTCTAAATTATCTAACGGTTCACCACTATCATCATCACTAAGTTCATCAAAGCCATCAAACGGGCGTGCATTAGGGTGGGATACATATGACACAGGCAATATATAATTACGACGATGTGGCGTTATTACGTTGCGGTTTTTACCACTCACCTTTTCACGGGCCATACGCTTATCTAAAAAGGAAAGTTGTTTCGATTCTTCCAGTGCCGTACATTTTTCTTTCAGCTCAGCTATAGTTTGCTTTTCATCGCCGGCAATTACTTCATTCAGAACACATTGCTTGACTAAATCAATCCCGCTGTCTTGTTCATTCTCTCTATCAATAGACTCTTGGGCTAATCCAGAAGAGAGGTATAGCGCAGGGATCATAAATATATAACGCCAATTCATAGTAGTTCCTTGTAGTAAACTGTAAATGCTGCTTTATATAATAACATAGCCACCTTTATGGACTATGACCAATTATACTACTAACCACCTAATAACGATCATCTACACTCAATTTAAAACGTAAAAACCCGAGCCAACACGCTAAGTTTACTTAAACTTACAACCTAAATCTTGCCGTAATGACTACCATGTTAGAACGTATTTTTAGCTTCTCATTTTCTTCTCTTTGTGAGCAATGGTTTTGGTTTTTAGTGATTAAGACAAATTTGCACAAAGAGGCGCTGCGCTTTAGAGTAGTGATTTAGTGACTAAGCCATTACTTTTAATG
>NZ_JAGJEG010000021.1 GCF_018100905.1 Pseudoalteromonas sp. MMG010
GATTTTAAATCCCTTGTGTCTACCAATTCCACCACTCGGGCATCGAGTTTGCTAATTAAAGCGTGTGGAGTGTTGAATGGAGGCGGAACCCGGAGTCGAACCGAGGTAGACGGATTTGCAATCCGGTGCATGGCCACTCTGCCATTCCGCCCCAGTATCTGGGTTATATCTTTCAAGAAAAACTGGAGCGGCACACGAGGCTCGAACTCGTGACCTCGACCTTGGCAAGGTCGCGCTCTACCAACTGAGCTAGTGCCGCTTAACATTTGTTTATCAGTTACCTAGCAATCAAATGCAAATAACTTACTCACGCTTGTTTTGTTTTTCTTGAGGACTATGCCCTCTCAACACGGACGCATTCTACAGAGATTATTAAACGCGTCAACACAAAAAATGCTTGTTTTGAACTGTTTGATTATTTTTTATCTAAAACGGTGCGTTATTAGACGTTTGTAATCATTTTTTAGTCAATTCACCCCATGCTGCATGTAAATATTGTAGCATCGAAGTAAGGGTTAATAGCGTCGCTACGTATAAAAGCGCAAAACTCAGGTACGTCATCCAACTATCATACTGCCAAATTAAACCGATAATGGCTAACATTTGTGCAGCTGTCTTTAATTTACCCATATTAGATACAGCCACATTGCCTCGCTTGCCTTGTTCAGCCATCCATTCGCGCAATGCAGAAATAACAATTTCTCGGCTAATAATAACAAGTGCAGGAATTGTCATATACATCGACTGATAATGATCTGAAAGTGCGACTAACGCTGCACATACCATCACCTTATCTGCAACGGGATCTAAAAATGCACCAAAAGGAGTGGATTGTTCTAACTTACGTGCTAAATAGCCATCGAGAATGTCTGTTATAGATGCAAGCCAAAAGATAAAAGCCGCAGCAAAAAATGCCCAACTATATGGTAAATAAAATATCACCAAAAAAATGGGGATAAGAAAAAGTCTAAAGGTTGTGAGTGTGTTTGGAATATTCCACATAACTACTTGAATGGGTCTTTTTTTCTATATTCGCATGAAGGACTAGCCTTTGTCATGCAAATGGTTAAATATCTTCTCAGCCATGTCAGGGCTGATCCCAGGAACTTTCTTTAATTGCTCTATATTAGCAGCTTTTACGCCTTGCATGCCTCCTAAATATTTTAATAATGTTTGACGACGTTTCGCCCCTACTCCATTAATTTCTTCTAACATAGACTGTGTTCGTTGTTTTTGACGCTTATTTCTATGTCCTGCAATAGCGAACCGATGTGATTCATCACGTATATGTTGAATTAAATGCAGCGCTGGGGCATCCGAGTCCATAGGGATGGTTTTACGTCCACCATCAATTAATAACGTCTCTAAGCCGGGCTTTCTACTTGTCCCTTTTGCTACGCCCACTAATAAAGGCAACTTATTATGAGGCCAATTTGAAAAATATTGCTCCGCACGACCAAGTTGGCCTTTACCGCCATCTATAAATATAACATCTGGAATCTTCTCTTCATCAACAACTTTGTTATATCGCTTGTTAAGCGCAAATTCCATAGCCGCATAATCATCGCCACCCGTAATACCCGTGACATTATATCGTCGATACTCTTTATTATTTGGCCCTTGAGAATCAAATACGACACAACTTGCAACAGTGTTTTCACCCATTGTATGGCTAATGTCGAAACATTCCATACGGTTAATATCATCTAACTTAAGGGTCGCTTTTAATTGAGCATAACGTTTATTAATTGAATCTTGCGTGCTTTGTTTTACCGTAATGCTATTTAGTGCATTTTTATTAGCAAGCTGTAGGTATTGAGCTCGCTCACCTCGCGTCACGACTTTTAGTGAGACTTTGCGTTCACTAATTTGTGTTAACGCTTCGCCTAGCGCGTCACTTTCGGTAATTTCAAATGGTAAAATAATCTCTTTTGCAATTCGCCCCGTCGCACCTGGAGCTAAATAGTATTGACCTAAAAACGATGTAAGTATTTCTTCTTGTTGTGAATCTTTTGGTACTTTAGGGAAATACGTTTTGCTGCCAAGTACTTTATGATCACGTATCATTAATAAATGAATGCCATTTAATCCATTTAAATGTGCAAAACCAACCACATCCATTTCTGCAAAATTTCCCGAAATAGATTGTTGTTCCTGCATTTTTCGTAACAACATAATTTGGTCACGTACTTTTGCGGCCAATTCAAAATTTAAATCGCCACTCGCTTGCTCCATTTTAGTAATTAAATCGGCAATTACTTCATGGGATTTACCTGTTAAAAACTTACGAACGTAATTAACTTCTTCAGTATATTGCTCAACGGTTACTTTATCGACACAAGGCGCTGAACACCGTTTTAATTGATATTGTAAACAAGGACGCGAACGAGCACGATAATAGGCGTCTTCACATTGGCGAACTGGAAAGATTTTTTGCATTAAACGCAAGCTTTCTGAGACAGCGCCAGCACTTGGAAAAGGACCAAAATATTCGCCTTTTACTTTACGGCTTCCACGATGAAACGCTAAACGTGGGTGTTTATGGCTTGTAAGTAAAATATAAGGGTATGATTTATCATCACGGAGTAAAATATTATAGCGAGGTTGGTATTTTTTTATGAGGTTGTTTTCAAGCAACAGAGCTTCGGTTTCGGTGTTTGTAAGGGTAATGTCTATATCACAAATATTGCTTACTAAAACGCGTGTTTTACTGTCGGTTACATTTGTTCTGAAGTAGCTGCTTACTCGTTTTTTTAAATTTTTTGCTTTACCAACATAAATGACTTGGCTCTCACTATCGAGCATACGGTATACACCGGGCTCACTCGATAGTGTTTTTAAAAACCTTACATGATCAAATTCTGACATAATGTATTAGTGAGAAACGTCGATATCTATCATCTTATGGCGAATGGCTAAATGTGTCAGTTCTACATCACCACTGATTTTTAACTTCTCAAACATTCTGTAACGGTAGCTGTTCACAGTTTTAGAGCTCAAATTAAGTCGCTCCGCAATGTTTTGAGCTTTCTCTCCCTTAGTGAGCATCAACATTATTTGTAGTTCACGCTCCGAAAGACTCTGAAAAGGGTTTTCATCTGTACGACCTGTGACTTGTGCAAGTGCAATTTGCTGAGCTATTTCTGGCGCTATATAGCGCTGACCCGCGTGAACTGAACGTATTGCATTCACCATTTCATCTGAGCCTGCCCCTTTTGTTAAAAAGCCATGAGCACCAATTTGCATTACTTTACTTGGGAAAGGGTCTTCGCAATTGACAGTCAGCACGATGATTTTTACATCAGGACAATATCGACAAATTTTCTTTGTTGCCTCTAAACCGCCCATACCGGGCATATTCATATCCATTAATACGATATTAGGCGAATTTTTACGACAAAACTGTACCGCTTCTTCACCAGTTTTAGCCTCACCTATTACTTTAAAGCCACGCACATCATCAAGAATCCGTTTGATCCCCGTACGTACTAATTCATGATCATCAACTAAAAGAACATTAATCAAAGGGGAACCTCTCTAACTACACACGATGTAAGAATAAACATTTAATTTTTCACATTACCACAGTTCGTCTAAAACGATAAATTAATAATTAGCGCTTTATGAAAATAGTACTCATGATGCTTTTTTACTAAAACGGTCAACCCAAAGTGAAATAATGCCATCTCCGGTTACATTACAGGCAGTACCAAAACTATCTTGTGCTAAATAAAGTGCAATCATTAAAGCAACCGCTCCTTCATTAAAACCGAGCATACTTGTTAATAAACCCAGTGCCGACATAACAGCGCCACCAGGAGCCCCTGGCGCTGCAATCATTACAACACCTAACATCATAATAAATGGCAACATATTAAATAAAGATGGTACCTGCATATCAGGTGATAAAAACATCACCGCCATCGCACACGTCACAATAGTAATTGTCGAACCTGACAAATGAATGGTTGCACACAGTGGTACAGTAAAATTAGCAACATCGTCTTTTACTTTATTTGCTTTGCTTGAACGCAACGAAACAGGAATTGTTGCTGCGCTAGACATGGTTCCCAATGCTGTAAAATAGGCCGGTAACATGTTTTTGATTAATTCAATTGGGTTTCTTTTTAATAAAATCCCCGTACCGATATAAAGCACACTCAGCCATAACCAATGCATTATCAAAGCTGCGACTAATACCAAACCAAACGTTTGTAAGGTATCAACAACGGTGCCTGCAACAGTCATTTCTGCAAATACACCCGCAATGTAAAATGGTAATGCGGGAATGATTACCTTTGACAGCAATGCGTCTATTGCATCTCGCCCTTCATCAGAGACTTTCTTTAATGAACTCAACTGAAGCTGACTCATACATATGCCAAATACAAACGCAGTAACCAAAGCGGTCATCACACTCATTAAAGGTGGGATCTCTAAATTAATGTAACTCGATACTTCATTACTTATCTGAGCTTCGAATACCGTATTACCCGTTAAAAACCCTAAAACTAAATTCACTAATAAAAAAGCTAATGTCCCAGCAAGAATGGTTGAACCATAAGAAAAACCTACTGTTTTACCTAATAAGTGGGCCGAGCCTTTAGGTAGACCAGCAATTCCCGAAGCAATAAAAAACAAAATAATTAAAGGAATGGTAAAGGTGATCAGCTGGCCTATCATTTCTTTAGCTGTATATAAAACATCCACTAAACTTGTTGGCAAGTAAAGTCCTACGATAATACCGGCTAAAATACCCGCGATTAATTTTAAAATGAGTTTCATTGCTGTTCGCTAAAAGTTATTTATATGCGTTTTTTACCACGTTTTATTACTGATGTATCGGAAAACTCGTACTTGTTGGGTCTGTTCGCACAATTTTAAAACAATCACTATTAATATCACTGCAAAATATTATTTTTTATGCATATCTCTATCGATGAAAAATTGTATAAGCTCAATAGATATATGTTATAGCCAAACTTTACTTCTGTTTTTTTGTACTCTTAGTAAAGTGTGTACATAAAGTTTTAATATATAAAAAATTAAAGCTATTTATTGATTAATCAGATTGTATCCAAAGGAACATTATGTCTACTTTTTTTGAAGATAACTCACTTAGTATCGGTAACACCCCTCTGGTTAAATTAAATCGTGTTACAGGCGGTAATGTTTACGCCAAAGTTGAATCACGTAACCCAAGCTTTAGTATCAAATGCCGTATTGGGGCATCCATGATTTGGGAAGCAGAAAAATCAGGCCAACTAACCAAAGACAAAGAGCTTATCGAACCAACATCGGGTAATACCGGGATTGCTTTAGCCTTTGTTGCTGCATCTCGTGGTTACAAGTTAACACTTACGATGCCTAACACAATGAGCTTAGAGCGCCGTAAACTATTAAAAGCATTGGGTGCTAACTTAGTGCTCACTGATGGCGCTAAAGGCATGAATGGCGCGATTGAAAAAGCAAAAGAAATCCAAGCGACTAACCCAGAAAAATATATTTTATTACAACAATTTGAAAACCCAGCAAACCCTAAAATTCATTTTGAAACGACGGGTCCTGAAATCTTTAATGCACTTGATGGCAACGTCGATTTCTTTGTTGCAGGGGTTGGCACTGGTGGCACCATTACTGGGGTTAGCCGTTACTTAAAAAATGAAAAAGGGCTCAATGTTACATCAATTGCCGTAGAACCGACTAACTCACCGGTGATCAGCCAAACGCTTGCTGGTGAAGAAATTAAACCTGGTCCGCATAAAATCCAAGGCATTGGTGCTGGTTTTATTCCTGGCAATTTAGATTTAGACGTAGTTGATGGTGCTGAGTTAGTTTCAAATGAAGACGCTATTGCAATGTCGCACCAGTTAATGAAAAACGAAGGTATTTTAGTGGGTATTTCATCTGGAGCAGCAGTCGTCGCAGCAAAGCGTATTGCTGAAAGACCAGAAAATGCTGATAAAAATGTTGTTGTTATTTTACCAAGTGCAACAGAGCGTTACTTATCGAGTCCTTTATTTGCTGAAGAGTTTAGCGAACAAGAGCTGGTTCAGTAATGATCTAGTGATGACTTCGGAATAAAAAAGGATGGGTTTACCATCCTTTTTTATTGGTTAAAGTTTAAAGTGCTATCTATTTTAAATATAAGCCTTTACTTAAACGCATATGCCAAGTAATTTTATTCTTAATTCGATCTAAATATTATACTCATAATGAAAAAAATAACTGCTTTACTCTCGCTACTCAGCTGCCTCATGCTCAGTGCATGTGGCGATACATCAAATAAAGATACTGGAACCCCTGGCGATAAAGCGACCGCTTATTTTGATGCCTTATACAATCAACAAGATTTAAACAAAGCCAGTTCGATGGCTACGCCTAACTTATCTCGCATTATGAAATCATATGGTACTGCCAAACAGTTTTCTCGTAATTTAGTAAATTTACAATACGACGAAGTTGTTATCGAAGTCGATATGAGTAATATGAGCTTACGTGAACAATATGGCGATGAGGCTAAAATAAACCTTATTTTTGAAGGCTACTTTAATGGAAATAAAGTAGATGATATACGTAGCGTAAAATTACTGAGAAAGAAAGGTACTTGGTATGTTGATAAAATATTAGCAGATCCTTTTGCTCGCTAATTTAAAATAAAAATATCAGCCTTATTCATAAAATAAGGCTGTGTTATATAGCACGCACCTATTCTTACTATTTAAAAAATACCAGCCGCGTTATGCAGATAACCACCAGCAAGCAATTCAGTTAAACAATCGTTATTTGAACATCCATACATGGTGCGAAAACGGGTATAAAAAAACCCGCTATAAAAAGCGGGCTTTTATAATAATTATAAAGAATTAAAACTGGAAACGCATATTTGCAAAATAAGCATCGTTATCCGAGTCATCGGCATTATTTTCATAGCCAACTTTTAAACCAATATTTTTATTTATGAAATGCTGCGCACCAAAGCTATAAGTATCTTGCTTATTGTAGTTAGCAAATACAGATGTCGCCTTTGAAAAATAATAGTTCGTTTCGACATCCCATTGATCTTCGCTATTATCTAAACTATCAAATGTACCTTCTACGGTTAAATAATTGCCCTGTTGCAAATCAATAAAATATTTTGCTGCAACACTGCGGTAATCAAAATCGTCATCAGCAGTTAATGTAACACCAATATAGTCGGTACTATTTAGCATATGATTATAAGCTAAATCAAATAATGCATAGTCGTCACCGTCTTTATTTTCTACTAATGTCACTTTAGCTAAAAGGTTAGGGTTGAAGAAATAACCACCTGTTAGTTTATATTGCTCTGCATGTGAACCAAAGTCTAAGTTCTCATATTCAGCACCAATAACAAATTGATTAAAAAAGTATTCACCACCTACAGCTGTTATATCTGATGCATCATCATCAGCATAGCTGCCGTAAACATTGGTTTGTTTATTAATATATTCAAACTGATCTAATGGTCCGAGTGTTTTTTTCGGTGCGAGGTAATAAATTGAATCTACAGCAACGGTGTCATTGTTATCGCTATCTTTGTAGCTTAAGTTGCTTATAGAATTGTAGCTATCTGCAGCAGCTGCAGTGCTAGATAATAAAATGCTTGAGATAATAACTGCTAATTTTTTCATGATAAGTTTCCCTTATTACTTACGCTCTAGCTAGAATACTAAAGTGTGCTCATGCTAACGCTGGAAAACTGAATAATAACTTAACTAACCCATTGTAATTGTTAAACTAAATGTAAAAACGTGTAATCAATTAAAAAATTAATACAGTTGCAACAGCTAGGTTGCAACTGCGTAATAAATACAACTTAGTATTTACAGGGCATGTTGACTAATTATTTTATATACTTCGTTTATATTATCGCCCGCTTTAAACTCTTTACTAATTGGGGTGGGATCTGAACCAACCCAAATTTTTAACTCTGCATCTAAATCAAAGTGCCCTGCACTTTCTTTACTAAACTTCGTAATTTTTGAATAGCCAATGCTTAACATTTCCATTTTAGATCCTGTTAAACCTTGCTTATCAATCAAAATTAATCGCTTATTAGTAAAAATAAACATATCTCTGACTACTTTAAATGCTTTTTCAACGAATTCGCCATCTGCTAAAGTATTGGTAAGTACTTTTTCTAAATCAGCGTCAGCAACTTCGCTTGCATTACCCATTAATCCACTTAATAAACCCATTATGCATTCTCCTGTTTAAATATTTGATTTTCGAGCGTGTGACCATTAACCAAATGCCTGTACTGCCAATTATTAACATGACAAAACTTAAGCAGTGCAATATCGAGTAATTCGTCACTTTGTTGATACTCAATAACATATTCTTTATGTTGGCTCATATAAACATGTTTAACACCGCCCAGCGTCATAAGCTGTTGCTCTACATTATGATAATTCTCAGTCAGTAATAACGTGTAATACTGTTTATTTTCGCTATGTTGGTCCGCTTTAGTTTGATGCTCACTTAAAATACCATTATTTAAATGCAGCACATGCGAACATAAGCGTTCAAGTTCAGTTAAATCGTGCGAGCTCAAAATAAATGTAGTGTGTTCACACAGCTCTGACACTAAAGTACGCACTTCTCGTGCATGGATCGGATCAAGCCCAGCGGTTGCTTCATCAAGCATTACTATTTTAGGCTCACCAATCAGTGCTTGTGCAATGGTCACACGTTTTTTCATACCGTGAGATAAATCGCCAGCTCGATGCTTAGCCACTTCTTTCAAGCCGACTAAATCTAATACCCGTAACGTTTCAATTTTACTTTGCTTGGTACTAAAGCCTTGTAACTTACAATAAAACGACAATTGTGTATCAATATTAAAGCGTGGATCTAATTGTGCATCTTGTGGCAGCGCACTCAGTTTATTAAATAACTGTGCGCTCCCTGGCTTATGCCCTAATATATCCAACGACCCAGATGAGGGAGTAATATAGCCACATAACAAACTAAATAATGTCGTTTTTCCTGCGCCATTTGGGCCAACTAAAGCCACTGGTGCACCCTGTTTAATTTCAAAATTAAGATTATTCAGTGCCCGCTTTTCACCATACGATTTACTTAAGTTTTTTGCAGTAATAAGTGTACTCATAATGCTCTCCTCACAAATAAAGTATGCGCAAGCACTAAAAACAAACCAGTTTGAATCACGGGTAAACCATAAGCCATCATCAAAGAAGCATTTTGCCCGGCAATAAGCTCTATTTGCATACCTGGAAATACATAATTAAGTGCAGTTAATGCACTTATTTGCCATGCAAGTAAGTTAACAACGATATTCCCTAATGCAAAAAATAAAACGGCAATAACAAAGCTTAACCGTGATGAGCGAGCAATCACATTAATTAAACTCATTAGCGCAACAAACGGGCTTAACACAAAAATCATTTGTATAAATACGCCTACAGCTCTGTTAATCCCCCCCATAAATAAGCTTGGTTCGCGATAAACCATAATTGTGAACGTAGCCACTAAGGTAATAGCGACTAAACATAAGAGCACACTCAACTGGCCAATAAAGCGGCCGATTAATATTTCTAAACGTGTTGCCCTTAATGAAATAAACCGCAGTGTTCCACGCTCTCTATCTTCAACAGTTTGGTCACTACACATAAAAAGACAAAAAGTGGGAAAGCCAATTAACGCCGCCAGCCAATACATAGCAAACTCAGCTTCAGGCCAATCTAATAGTTTACTTAATCCTAAAGAGCCAAATATATCTTGCGCTAGTGAGGTAAAACCAGGCTCACTCAATAAACTCACCGCCTCCCCTATGGGATAACGTAAAATTAATAACCACACGACAACAAAAGCCACTAATGCGATTAAGCCTCGTTTAGTTAAAAACATTCTTGTTAACTCAAATAAAGCCAGTTGCGCTATTCGTGCGCTATTAATAGAACCCGTCATTATCGCTTTCCTTTAAACTTAAAGTTCATTCACATTAAGTGTAAACACACTGAATTACCAGTAAAAAAAAGCTCACCTTAGAGTGAGCTTTGTTACAAATAATGTCATTTTATTTTTATAAGTTTTTCTGATAAATGTTAAGTGCTTGTGCTAAATCAGCAATTAAATCATCAATATCTTCAAGCCCAATATGCAAACGGATCACCGGGCCATGCTCCCATCCGGTATTTGAGCGCAGCCCTTTCATAGTTAAATTAGCGGTGACTAAACTTTCAAATCCGCCCCATGAAAACCCCATTTTAAAATGCGTTAAACTATCTAAAAAAGCATCAATTGCTTTTTGGCTACCGGTTTTCATTACAAATGAAAACAAACCATTACTGCCATCAAAATCACGCTTAAAAAACGCATGCCCAGGACAGCTTTCAAACGCAGGATGACGAATATGATCAACTAACTCGTGTTTTTCAAGCCATTTTGCCACTTCTATTGCTGCTTTTTCATGTTGATTTAAACGTACAGCCATTGTACGTAAACCTCGAAGAGCTAAATAGGCATCATCAGCACTGGTACATTGGCCTAATAAATAAGATTGCTCACGTAGTTGTGGCCAATATTTTTCATTTGCAACCGCCACTCCCATCATCACATCTGAATGGCCAACAATATACTTTGTTGCCGCCTGAATACTAATATCTACACCATGCTCTAATGGGCGGTAATGCAGGCCGTTACCATACGTGTTATCGAGCATAGTCATAATATTATGCTTGTTTGCCACCTTGACCATTGCTGGCACATCTTGAATTTCCATCGTGATAGAGCCCGGTGACTCTAAAAACAACACTTTTGTGTTTGGCTTTATATATTGTTTGATTTGCGAACCTATTGTGGGTGGATAATAAGTAGTGGTTATACCTAATCCCGCTAAAATTTTGTCACAAAAATCCCGTGTTGGTTCGTACACGTTATCAACCATTAATATATGATCACCGGTTTTCAAAAATGCTAACAACGCTTGGCTTATCGCTGCCGCACCGCACGGATATAAAGCACAACCGGCCCCATTTTCAAGCTCAGTTATCGCCTCTTGCAACGCAAAATGAGTGGTTGTTCCTCGACGACCATAAAAAAGTGTTTTATCACCGCGTGTTTTTGCTGCTTGTTTTAAATCGGCCACCGTGTCAAACACAATAGTCGATGCACGCTGTACAACCGGGTTAACGACACCATGGGTATACGCTTTTTTACGCCCTGATGAAACTAATTGTGTGTTTTGATGATTTTTCTTCGACATCATGTTTCCTTATGGATTAGTACGCCAGTGTTCAATTAAAAAACGTGAAATAGAATCAGTACGAGGTAGTTTTAAATGATCGCCTTCTTCATGCCAATTACCAAATTCGGTTAGCTCTGCTTTGCTAAACCACTTGGCATCTTCTAATTCGTCTTTATCAACGTGTGTATCACTTGAAACAGCTTTAGCAAAAAAGCCCAACATAATAGAAGACGGAAACGGCCAGGGTTGTGAAGCCACATAACTCACTTCATTTACTTCTATGCCGGCTTCTTCTTTAACCTCACGCTCAACAGCTTGCTCTAATGTTTCGCCGGGATCGACAAAGCCCGCCAATGACGAATACATACCTTTACGCCATGTAGCTTGACGACCCAGTAAACAACGCTCAATGCCATCGTCAAACATTTTAGTGACCACCATGATAACCGCAGGATCTGTGCGAGGAAATGTAGGATGTTTACAGCTTTGGTTTTCGCACAAACGCGAATGCCCCGCTTCTATTAAATGATTTTTACTGCCACAACGACCACAAAAACGATGTGTGCTATGCCAATAACATAACCCTCGCGCAAGAGCTGCAGTTGAGGCATCTTCAAGTGCTACCTGAGGCCCATACTGACGAATATCAAAAAATTGTGCATCACCAATTAATGGCGTCAATTCAGCAGCAGGTAAATCTGATACATCCAATGCAAATACACCGTTTTTATTTTCGTTTTGGCCTAAAAAAATTGCCTGAGTTAAATCTAAATGCATCACCTGCTGATATGACAAATAAACAACTTCAGGTTTATCTTTGGTAAATAACGTTTGATCATTATTCACTATTAACCATGCACTGTTGTCCGACTTTTGTGAGTTAACCCACGCAGGATCTTTACGAAAATTAGCGCCTCTATCAAGTGGCATTTTACTGTAGTGAAGCATACAATTCCTTGGTAAACGTTATCATTTAAAATTACCACAACCACGCCATAAACCCAATTCATCAATGCAATAAAAGTATTGAATTTATTGCATTATTAAAATCATTCATGTTGTTGTATTACATTAAAAGTTTGTCGTCTATTAAATGAAATTGCGCAGCACTTTGCTTAAGTACTTCAGCGGTTAATCTATCGGCACCGTATACATCACATGGAAGATTATAATTGTTTTTTAAATGACCCAGCAACAAAGCAAAATCGCCATCGCCAGAGAGTAAAATAACTTTATCGAGTTGTTTTGCACTCTCTAACATATCAATAGTAATACCAACATCCCAATCCCCTTTTGCACTGCCATCGCGACGCTGAATAAAAGGTTTAAGCTTTACCTCAAAACCAATGGCACGCAAAATATTTTGAAATTGGTTTTGCTTTTCGTCGCCACGGTAAATGGCATACGCATAAGCACACTCTATATCGTATTGATTTTTCATTTGTTGCCAAAATGCATTGTAATCAAAATTCTGTTTATAACTTTCGCGACAGGTATAGTAAATATTTTGTACATCAACAAAAATACCAACACGAGGCTTATTAGTTGTTGAATCGTTTTGAGCTGCCATGATGAATCCTTATTACTTAAGAATTTTAAGTGTACCTTGCAATTGTATTAGAAGTAACCTAAATTAGTTACTTATTAATATGTAACCAATTTTAGTTACATTAATCAAAGTAACCAAAATCAGTTACTCTTTTTAGGGATATTTATGATTGGTGTGATCAGTGGCGATATTATTAAATCGCAAACGATTCCAAAACAGCAATACGATGCCATGCTCTATCAATTAGAACAAAGCTTAAGAGCCGTGGTAACAAAAACAAGTTTATGGAATATATACCGCGGTGACGCTTTTCAACTACAAATAAACCATGTCGAAAACACAACCACTATTGCAATATTGCTGTATTTACATTTAAAAGCCTCTGGTTACGAAGTACGCCAAAGCATAGCAATAGGCAATGTAGAGAACCCACGTAACGATATAAAAACAGCAACCGGCTCTGCATTTACACTCTCAGGTCAAGGCCTTGATGAGATATCAAATCAGCGCTTTAAACTTGCCATAGATAATCACCACAATGAAAGCTTTGCATTAAATATGGCATTTATAGATGTACTGTTAACTAAAATAACCCAAAAACAAGCCAATGCGCTATTTGTATATTTAACACAAAAAAATAATAACCATAGCGAGTTAGCAAAACTCTTAAAAACCAGCCGAGAAAATGTAACCAAACTACTCAATTTAGCTCACTACCAACTTATTGAAAAATTTATCGCGTACTCTCAACAATATATTAAACAACTCACACACCCTGGTGATGTATGACATACACCTTATTATTTGTGGCCTTATTAATCACCCATATACTTGCTGACTTTTATTGGCAACCTATGCGCTGGGTAAACAGTAGAAACAGCAAACACTTTAGATCAAAAGCGCTATATTGGCATGTGTTAATTCATGGTGTTAGTAGTGCGCTTATTATTATGTGGTGGGAATATAGCTATGGTTGGCAGCAATTAAGCACCGTTTTTATTGCAAGTATCACTATTGTGCTAAGCCACTATTTCATTGATCTGGCCAAGTCATATTCAAACAAAGGAGTTATCGCCTTTTCGCTCGATCAAATAGCACATATTATTGTGTTATTTCTTGTCACACTATTTGTGGTTGAACCGCCGACTTTATTAAACGATTTATTAAGCGTTATCACGGATACAAAAATACTCATTGTATTATGTGCTTACTTAATTATTTTAAACCCTTGCGCCGTTTTTATTAAAATGATGTTAGAGCGTCTAACTCATCAGCACACCGCTCAAGATAGTTTACCTTTAGCCGGTCAAAGTATCGGGATGTTAGAACGAATTTTAATGCTGAGTTTTATTTTAATTGAACAATTTAGTGGCGTAGGTTTTTTATTAGCGGCTAAATCGGTGTTTAGATTTGGCGATTTAACAGCAAGTAAAGATAAAAAGCTCACCGAGTATGTCATGCTAGGGACGCTATTGAGTGTGACCGTAAGCGTATTAATCGGATTAACAACTCGTTATTTATTAACACTGCAAAACTAAAAAAGGGGCTGCAAAATTTGCAGCCCCTTTTATTTAAATCTTTATAGCTTACTTATGCGTTACCATCAGTGCTTTTATTATTTGCAGGACGACGACCTTGGCCTTTCCCGCCCACTGATTGACGTTTAGCCCATGGGTTTTGCGGGTTATCTTGCGTTGTAGCTGGCTTTTTAGAGCCTCCACGACGCGGACCTGTGCCATTTCCACCGTTATTAGGTTTTTTGCTATTAGGCTTATCTGATTTTGGCTTATTAAACGGCTGCTTTGCTTTTTTAGGTTTTTTCGGCTTAATTGGGCGCGCATCCAATGCTCGCTCAGGAACTGGACTACTTGGCTCAAAACTCGCCTCTTCAGCACGTGGGATCAACTCACCAATAAAACGCTCAATTCCGTAAAGATCAGCTGCATCATCAACGGTTACAAATGAAATAGCATGCCCCGAAGCCCCAGCACGGCCAGTACGACCAATACGATGTACATAATCTTCATATACATTTGGAAGATCGTAGTTAACAACATGCGGTAATTCAACAATATCTAAACCACGAGCGACAATATCTGTTGCAACTAATACACGTACCTCACCACTTTTAAAGCCTTCTAATGCTTTAACACGTGCACCTTGTGATTTATTACCATGAATAGCGGCACCAACAATATCATCACGCTCAAGTTGCTTCACTAAGCGGTTAGCACCATGCTTAGTACGACTAAATACTAACACTTGTTGCCAGTCGTTGCTGCGTATTAAATGGCTTAACAATGCGGTTTTACGCGACTTATCAACCGCGTATACACTTTGCGTTACACTTTTAGCTGTGGTGTTTTTTGCAGCCACAGAAATTTCAACCGGATCGTTTATTAAGCCTTTAGCTAATGCACGAATATCATCCGAAAATGTCGCCGAAAACATTAGGTTTTGGCGTTTTGCTGGCATTTTAGCAATTAAACGCTTAATGTCGTGAATAAAGCCCATATCTAACATGCGGTCAGCTTCATCAAGTACCAACACTTCTACATCGTTAAATTTAACGGCGTTTTGATTATGTAAATCAATCAAACGTCCAGGTGTTGCTACTAATATATCAACCCCTTTGCGAAGACGCTGCATTTGAGGGTTAATTTTAACGCCACCATATACAACAAACGAGCTAACATTTGAATGTTTAGCGTACTCTTCAACGTTTTCACTTACTTGTAAAGCAAGCTCGCGAGTAGGCGCTAAAATAAGTGCACGCACGTGATTACTTTTAGCTTTGCTACCCGATGATAAGCGCTCAATAAGAGGTAAAGTAAAACCCGCCGTTTTACCTGTACCGGTTTGCGCAGCCGCCATGACGTCACGACGCTCAATAATTGCCGGAATAGCTTGAGCCTGAATAGGCGTTGGCGTTTCATAGCCCTTTTCTAAAACCGCATTAACTAAAGACTGTGATAAACCTAAACCATCAAAACTCATATAAACTCTCTTTTAAATAAGGCCACATCGGCCAGTTGCGCGCATTATACCCTTAGTGACATAGAATGCATGACATTATTGCTAAAACACGAAATCTAATTAAAAATACCGAGTAAAAATGAAAAAAGCGGCACACATTGCCGCTTTTTATAATCCAATAACCGATTTGATTATTTTACACCTAACTCACGTAATCGTTCTTGCAAGTAGCTATCTGCCGTATAACGCTCAGAAAGCACAACATCAGGGCGTGGGTGTAAAAATAAAGGGAGAGAAATTCGTGATTTAGTCGATGCTTTACCAGTAGGGTTAATAACACGATGAATTGTCGATGGGAAATAACCACCAGACGCTTCTTGTAACATATCACCGATATTAATAATTAAACTACCAAAGTCACATGGGACGTCTAACCAACCACCATCCGTTTTTTGTACTTGCAGACCCGGTTCATTCGATGCAGGTAACACGGTAAGTAAGTTAATATCGCCATGCGCAGCAGCACGAATCGCACCCGGCTCTTCATCACCAGTCATCGGTGGGTAATGCAAAATACGTAATAATGTTTGCTCAGAGTCAGCAATCATATCTTTTAAATCAATAGAAAACTTAGCACGTACATCCTCTGGCGCTTCGGCTTGTACCCAGCTTAATAGCTCGGCAGCAAATGCGTTGGCTAAACGATAGTACTCATTTACATCGGCTTTTAACTGCTCAGGCACACGTCCGTTAGGGTAAACATGAAAGTATTCTTTAATATCTTTAACAGTAAAGCCTTTTGCAACCTCAGAGACTGAAGGAGGAAAATAACCATCTTGTGTTTCTTTAGAAAATAAGAAATCGTGCTTTTGCTCAGAATTAAAAAATGCTTGCCAATTTTCATAAATAGATTCAACTAACGATTGAGGAATTGGGTGATTTTTTAATACACCAAAACCTGTATTTCTTAACGACTCAACAAATTGTGCTGCTGCATCGCTCGCTTTATAATCAACAGTAGGTAATTGCATTTTTACATTCCAGTGAAAAGGTGGTTAGAAGTGAACTGCTTTAGTGTATAGTTATTACGTAATTATAGTCGCAAAGCCTTCATTTTTATACGTGTGAGGATAGACAAAAGCCTTAAAAAAAATAAGGACATATGTCCGTAAGCTTTATTGCTATACAACTTACTTGATCAAAATCAATATTTTTAAAATGATTACTGTGATATTTCAACTCCCTAACAGGTCTACAAACAATATATACTAACCAAGGATTTGCTATGCGACAAAAAATAACCTTTACCAGTGGCGATTTAACACTGGCCGGTCAACTTGAGAGCCCATCTGGCGACATAAAATTTTATGCACTGTTTGCCCACTGCTTTACCTGTGGAAAAGATATAGCCGCAGCCACTCGAATCAGCAAAGCATTAACACAAGAAGGTATTGCGGTACTGCGTTTTGATTTTACAGGCTTAGGTAATAGTGACGGCGACTTTGCTAACAGTAACTTTTCATCCAATATTCAAGACTTAATTGCGGGTGCTGATCACTTACGCACACACTTTGCTGCCCCTCAATTATTAATAGGCCATAGTTTAGGTGGTGCTGCGGTCCTTGCCGCGGCTGAACATATTCCAGAAGTATCGGCGATAACAACCATTGGTGCGCCATCAGATGCACAACATGTAGCACATAATTTTTCCGCTCATATTGATGAAATAAACACCACGGGCCAAGCCAAGGTCAATTTAGCTGGACGCGAATTTACCATTAAAAAGCAGTTTATAGACGACATAGCAAAATACGATCGCAGCCATATAAGTAAATTAAAACGTGCACTTTTAGTTATGCATTCACCGGTTGATACGACGGTAAAAATTTCCGAAGCCGAAAAAATTTACGCTTCAGCCAAACATCCAAAAAGTTTCATCAGCCTTGATAACGCGGATCACTTATTAACCAATAAAGACGATGCTAATTACGTCGCTCAGATTATTGCAACCTGGGCAAATCGTTACACTCTCGCGTAATACTTCGCTAACTTCTCTATTGTTAATAATTTTACTGCCAACAGCTTATACCCCTTAGCTGTTGGTCGTTATTTAATCTCCCGCCCCCTGTTTATATTAATTCTTAGCTGCATTAATAAAATATTTTGTTCAGCACTTAAATCGTTATTTGTGCGATAATAACCGATATAAACAACGCTACCTATAAGAGCTTAAATGAAATCATACAATACCATTGAACAACGCATCGACATTTTACAAAGTCGAATTGAAACATACAAAGAAGAAATAGCCGTTTTACAAGCAGAACCTAAAAACAATAACGAGCGCATTATTTTTAAGTTTATTGAAACAGGTAGCACCGGTAAAACTAAAGATTTTGTACGTGAATTAGGTATTAAGTCGCCGCGTGATAGCTTGTATTCGTCGGGTGATGTTACAAAACTGGTTAAAGATGGCGCTGATGATATTAACCCAGCACTACTTGCAATAGCACGAACCCTTGCCAGTGCCCGCAATAAAAATGGGCCTAGCTGCTAATACTGTTAAAGTTAAAATCAGTTTAATCTACCCAGTTAAACATATTCTACATTAATAAAAAAGCCGTTTTTAAACGGCTTTTTTATTAACTACACTGCGTTACCCTCAATATAGTTAGCTCTCTTGCTGCGGCAAATCTTGTTTAAAAATTAATACCATAATAAAAATAATCCCCAGTAAAGGGATCAGCGCTAAAAAACCTCCCATTAATGCAACGACTATTGGCGTAGTGGTTTTGCGTTTGCCTAAATAGTAACTCACTCCAGCAAAGCAAGGGACTAAAATTAACAAAATGATACCTAATAAACTGGCACTAATAGACATAATTTACTTCCTTATTTAAACACTGTTTTTATTATAAATGTGTGAAAAAAAAGCCCTTTGTTTTGTCAAACAAAGGGCTTATATAACACATTCGGTTATTTATATTTTACTTATTCGCCCACTTTTTCAGCTTTTTCAACAACGCTAATTGCAAGCTCAGTTAACGAGTCGCTGTTCGCTTTACTTGGTGCGTTTGTTAATAAACAAGACGCTTGTGTTGTTTTAGGGAAAGCAATAACGTCACGAATATTATCAGTACCACATAATAGCATTGCTAAACGGTCAAGACCGAACGCTAAACCAGCATGCGGTGGAGTACCGTATTTTAGTGCATCAAGTAAGAAACCAAATTTATCTTGTTGCTCTTGCGCTTCAATGCCTAAGATTCTAAATGCCGCTTCTTGCATATCAGCGTTGTGAATACGCACCGAACCACCACCGACTTCGTAGCCGTTTAAGACCATATCGTAAGCATCTGAAATAGCTGCAGCAGGATTCGCTTCAAGCTCACTTGCGCTTACATCTTTAGGTGCTGTAAATGGGTGATGCACTGCATGAAGTGTGCCTTCGTCGTCTTCTTCAAACATTGGGAAGTCAACAACCCAAAGTGGTGCCCAGCTATTTAAATTAGTAATTTCTAAATCAACACCAATTTTAAGACGTAACGCGCCCATCGCTTCGTTAACAGTATTACGCTTATCAGCACCAAATAAGATGATATCACCTGTTTGTGCGTTAGTACGCTCAAGTAATTGTGTGATTACCTCTTCGTTTAAAAATTTAGCAATGGGTGACTGTACACCTTCAACGCCCGCATCACGGTCGTTAACTTTCATCCATGCCAAACCTTTAGCGCCATAAATGCCAATAAACTTAGTGTAATCGTCAAGTTGTTTACGCGAAAGCTTAGCGCCACCCGGAACGGTTAATACCGCAACACGGCCTTTTTCATCATTTGCAGGGCCTGAGAATACTTTAAACTCTACGTCTTTAACTAAATCAGCAACATCAACCAATTTCATTGGGTTACGTAAATCTGGTTTATCAGAGCCATATAAGCTCATTGCCTCTGCATAAGGCATAATTGGAAACTCACCTAAATCAACATTAAGTAGAGACTGCCACATTTCGCGGATCATTTTTTCTGTCATACCACGCACCTGATCAGAACTCATAAATGATGTTTCAATATCAATTTGAGTAAATTCAGGTTGGCGATCAGCACGTAAATCTTCATCACGGAAACATTTTACAATTTGATAATAACGGTCAAAACCCGACATCATTAATAATTGCTTAAACAACTGCGGCGACTGCGGCAAGGCGTAAAAGCTGCCTTTATGTACACGGCTCGGTACTAAGTAATCGCGTGCGCCTTCTGGCGTTGCTTTAGTTAAAACGGGAGTTTCAATATCTAAAAATGCATTTTCATCTAAAAAGCGACGAACAAAGCTGCTTGCTTTTGCACGTAACTTAATACGGTCACTCATTTCTAAGCGACGTAAATCTAGGTAACGATATTTTAAACGTCGTTCTTCAGAGTTCACCTGATTAAAATCAAGTGGTAATGGCTCAGAGCGGTTGATAACAGTCAGCTCTGTACCTAAAATTTCAACTTCACCGGTCGCCATATCTTTATTAATTTGGCTATCAGGGCGAGCACGAACAACCCCTTTTAACTGAACACAAAACTCTTGACGAAGTGTGTTAGCGGTTTCCATTAACCCTTCTACTTCAGGGTCAAACACCACTTGTACTAACCCTTCTCTATCGCGTAAATCGACAAAGATAAGTCCACCAAGGTCACGTCGTTTGTTGATCCAGCCACATAGTTCTACTTGTTGATCTACATGAGTTTTATTTAGCTGTCCGCAGTATATAGAGCGCATAGTTTTCCTGTCAGATAAAAGACTGATAGCGGTAAGTTATAATAAAGCCGCTAATAATTTTAAATAATCAAATTAAGCTCTGCATTATACCCAAGTAACATTAAGATGCTAGAGCCTGTTTAGCTTTGGGGCGCTAATTTAAAGCAGCTTTTTTTATTATTTGTTACACTAACCATAAATTACGATGCTTTAAGTTATCGCGCTACAAGCAAGCTCTTATCAATAACGTTGGTTACGCACACATGTTGTATCTCGGATGCCCACAATGGTCTAGTCATGCTTGGAAAGGAAATCTCTTTTCAAGTCAGTGTAAAAACACTGATATGCTCAGCGAATACGCGCAATATTTTAACGCTGTCGAGGGGAACACCAGTTTTTATGCAAGCCCCAGTGCCAGTACGTTATTGCGCTGGGCAAACAGTGTGCCCGATGATTTTAAGTTTACTTTTAAGTTTCATCGCGCAATCAGCCACGAATCAAAGCTCACCAATATACAAACCGAGCTAACACAATGGTTTAGCCTATTTAGCCCCATTTTAGAAAAAACAGGGCAAGTGATGCTGCAATTGCCTAGCTCCTTTAGCCCTAACGATTTACCTAAGCTCAGCCAATTTATTAATTTACTTCCTAAAGAATTAAATTATGGCGTAGAAGTACGCCACGCTGAATTTTTTAAAAAAGGCGAAGCAGAAATCGCGCTAAACCAGCTATTGATAAAAAATAATATAAATAGAATAACCATGGATACCCGCGCTCTGTTTGCAGTAAAGCCAAGTACCGATGTATTAATAGACGCACAAAGTAAAAAGCCGCATTTACCCGTACACGCCATTGCAACCAGTACACAACCTATGGTGCGTTTTGTTATCGCCGACTTACAAAGCGACTATAAAACCTTTTATAAACCATGGCTTAGCAAAATAAACCAATGGTTAGATGAGGGGAAAACGCCTTATGTATTTTTTCATACAGCCGATAACCGCCAAGCGCCATTACTAGCGCGCCAATTTTGTAAAGATTTAGGTTATACCCACCCGGTATTAACCCCTTTTAACGGCGAAAAAGAAGCCCAACAACCCACACTTTTTTAAAGAGATATATCCATGAGTGACTATGCACGGTATTTTACCGGCTATCCGGCAAATATTGTTGACCAAGTTTTAAACCTTATTAATACAAATAAGTTAAGCCATTATTTACTTAAAAAGTATCCGCACGCACACACAATCACAACCGATAAATTACTGTACAGCTATGCCAGTGAATTAAAAAAGCACTATTTAAAAAATGCGCCTCCCTTTGGTCGCGCAGGATTTAAAAAACAAGGTGATATGGTAGCGAATGCGCTAGGGACCCACACTTACCGCATGCAAGGAAAAACACGAAAGCATGATTTAGCCATAAACAGTGACTTACTGCATGCGCCCGAGCCATTGCTAAAAGCATTAGTTGTGCATGAGCTTGCCCACTTTAAAGAAAAAGATCATAACAAAAGTTTTTACAAACTTTGTTGTCATATGGAACCGCAGTATCATCAATTAGAGCTCGATTTACGCATTTTGTGCGTTGCAGAAGCGATGAATATCAACCCTTATAAAAATAAAGCGAGTTAATTTAAAACAAAACTACATAATTGCTCCACATTTAAGCACTATGATCAGCTTAATTATCTTGTGTCTGCTCATAAGCGTTATTGGAGTTTAAATTAATGAAAAGTTTATATACTTTTGTGTTAAGTATTGTGTGTGTGTTTTCACTATGTGCCTGCCTAAGTGATAATAAACATGAATTTAAATTAACGAGTCCAAACATGGTTGATGGAGGTGTATTGCCCATTACCTACACATGTGATGGCGATAGTATTAACCCGGCTTTAAGTTGGCGTGGTGCCCCAGATAATACCGCAGCGTATGCGATTATTATGCATCATAAAGCACCCGAGGGGCCTCACTGGTATTGGACCTTGTATAATATTAAAGCCAATACAACACACGTAAACGCAGGTGAAACAGTGGGTGAAATAGGCACAAATAGTGTTAATGATTTAACCCAATATGCACCGCCCTGCTCTAAAGGACCCGGTGAAAAAGTATATACATTCTCTATTTATGCGTTATCTAAAACCGTTGATTTATCAGCAACTAAAAAAGTAGATCAACCCACTTTATTAGCAGCAATAAAAGATATTACCCTAGACTCAGCCAACTTAACTGTTCATTACGCGCGCTCAAAACAACCTAAGCAACATGGCCCAAAAAAACCAGCACCAAACGACAACAAACAAGCCTATCAGGCTGATAATGCGTATCTAACTGCGAATGTAAAATCACCGCGTTGCGATTTAATAAAAAAATCAATCACCGATGCCGGGTTTAATAAAACGGTAGCGGTCACTTGTGATAATGACTATGCCTACATCGCATCTTCAACCTACCCTGAACACCCAATAATGACAGGTATTACAGGGACTAACGAACAAATACCGGTTCCCGCGACAGGCTACGCTGCCCCGATAAAGCTCTCCCCTAAAAAAGCTAAAAAACTAACTACAATCGATGCTGCTGTGGCAGTGGCTGTAAATGGCGTGCCAATCTACGACTACTCTTCACAAGGCGAGCTTGATGTTAATCAATATGATGAAAAACACGACACACTAGCACTTGGCCAATTAGATATTTGTGGCGGACATGCTGGGCGAGGCGATGATTATCACTACCATGTATCACCGACCTGTATGATCGACACCATGAAAAACCAATCAAGTGATGCCATTATTGGTTGGGCCTACGATGGCTACCCGTTATACGGTAATAAAAACCCCGATGGCAGCACAATCAACAAATCTGATCTGGATGTATGTAACGGACAAGCCGACGATACCTTTGGTTATCGCTACCAAACATCAACCACACCGCCGTATATTATTCAATGTTTAGTAGGTGAAGTTAATACCAACAAACTACCTAGAGTCGCGCCTCTCAGTGGCGATACACAAGGTATAAGAGCCGACCTTAAACCGCCAAAAGAAGGCGTAGAAAATTTAACCCATACGATATCTGACGATGGCAGCCGTACCATGAGTTACACCTATAAAGGCGAGCACTATTTTACAACGTACTCTGTGGCACCTCAGAAAAAAGATTGCTATTTATTTAAACAAAAAACGATTACTAGCGGCGGAAAAATTCAAACAGGTACATTTTGTAGAGGTCCACAACCTAAAAAGAATCATCATACACCCACGCTTACAAAGCAAAATACAAACTCAGCGATTACCGGTAATCATCACTTTAAATTAGAAGCATGGGCAGACAACTGGTTTAGCGCCTATATTGGCGAGCAATTACTGGTTGAAGATTCAGTGCCTATTACCACTGAGCGTTCGTTTAATGCCGAAAGTATTTTATTTTCAACAGACTACCCGATTGAGCTTAATTTAATTATTAAAGATTTTAAGCAAAATGACACCGGGCTTGAATACATAGGGGCTCATAATCAGCAAATGGGCGATGGCGGTTTTATTATGCAACTTACCGACACCGATACCAAACAAGTTGTGGCTGTTAGTAATCAACGTTTTAAGTGTGAAGTACTTCATAAAGCCCCTCTTAATAAATTATGTGAAAGCGCCGAAAATCCGATAGCAGGAAAAGAAACGTGTACGTTTATGTCAAAAAAAGCCCCGAGTAACTGGCTACAAAGTCAGTTTGATAACACCCACTGGGCAAATGCAAAAGAGCATAGTTTTGCCTCTGTTGGCCCAAAAGACGGTTACGATGATATTAACTGGGATAGCAATGCAAAATTTATTTGGGGTGACGACTTAGAAACGGATAATACACTGATTTGTAAAGTCACAATTACTCAGCCTTAATCAATCGCCGCAAAAACATATAACGCTAAAAGAAGGTAAACATGTATTTTATTAAACCATTTAACTGGCTATTTTTAGTTTTTTCACTCACGCTTTTTAGCTTTGAATTAAGCGCTCATGTATTAAAAAGCAGCACCGCCGACGTTATTATAAGAGACGGACAAGTAGAGGTTAAAATATTAACCAATAGTGCACATATAATCTCTGCACTGCAAAGTGAGCAAGCATGGCTGATGGGAGATATAGACAAGATTATGCCAAGCAACCTAAATAACCAACAGCAGCACCTATTTTTAACAAATACATTTAAGAAAAACATAAACTTAGTGCTAAATGAGCAGCACCTCGAGTTTGAAAAAGTTGACCTCATTAATTTAAATAACAATGATGAAGCTCATAACTTACAAATTGTTTTACAAGCTAAGCACGCCATTAAAAACGTAAACTCGCTGGCAATATCGTTTCCTAAAAGCTTAGGCGCAATACACACGCGTATTATTAAACCACATTATAAATTATTAAATGCGGGTGAAATTGCTGTAGCGACTTTTTAGCCCATACATCACTGATTAAAAAATAGTTTATACGCTAGCAAACTGGCCAAATAAGATAAATTGTCGGTACACATTCAATATGCAATACTGTAAAACATCGATGTTATGATTTTAAATATTTGCCAGTTTGTGAAATTAATACATAAATTTTTCTTCGCTTTTTTTATCACAAATATTGCCCTTGTAGGCGTTATGTTTACCCTGTTTTATTTAAGCTTTACGCAGGGTTTTGAGCACTTTATTAAGCAAGAAGAAACAAAGCATGTTGCTCGAGTAAAACAACAGCTTATTAAGCTCTATAGTGAACTTGGCAGTTGGCAGCCTGTAACCCATAACATTGAGTTATGGCGCTCTATTGTAGAACCTAAAAAAGCGCACAGCACAACAAATAAACAACGAAATAATAACCAACCCCCTACCCCTTCTTTTTTATGGATAAGTTTACCTGCTGGCTCACTTAAAACAGGACAACGAATAAGTTTGTACGATGCCAATAAACAAGTCATCGTAGGAAGAACCCTCGTGAGCGAAAATAGTCACGTAGAACCCATCTTATTACAAAACGAAATTATAGGGTGGCTAGGCCTTGTTCCGTCAAAAAATATACAAAGTAGTCCGGCAAAAGCATTTTTAACCACACAATTTCATAACTATTTTATGATTAGCTTATTTGTTATTTTACTCGCGTTTATAATGGCTATTATTTTGTCACGCCATTTAACCAAGCCAATAAAACAGCTTTTAAACGGAACAAATGAATTAATACACGCTAATTTTAAAAATAGAATAACGCCCGTCACCAAAGATGAAATAGGCACTCTCTCTAACAACTTAAATAAACTGGCCGAAACACTAGAGCACAACCAACAAGAGCGACAGCAATGGGTGTCAAACACCTCACACGAATTAAAAACCCCACTAACCGTACTTCATTCGCATTTAATCGCGATACAAGACGGAGTATTTACCGCTGATCCTAAGCGTATTAGCGTATTGCTTAACCAAGTAGATAATTTAAAACATATTGTTGATGATTTAGCACAACTCGCTCAAGCCGATACACTTAATTTAACCTACCATACTGAGCAGATTGATTTAATTTCCACCCTAGAACAAGCATTACACAGCTACGGTGCACGCTTTAACGAAAAACAACTAACTGTAAATACCCATCAGTTAAAAAGTACCGACACTGCCTTCATTCAAGGTGACAAATCACGTCTTAAACAATTATTTACCAATTTATTAGAAAACAGCTGTCGTTATACTCAAGCCGGTGGACAAATTTCAATAGCCGTTAATAAAACAAAACACACCATCGAGCTAATATTACAAGACTCAGCACCCGGCGTAACCGAAGATGAATTAAAGCAACTATTTGAGCGCTTTTATCGTGTAGAAAAATCTCGTAGCAGAGAGCATGGCGGTTCGGGGTTAGGCCTTTCGTTGTGCCTACAAATCGCAAAAGCACACAACGCCCACATTAAGCTCGCGCACAGTGCATTAGGTGGGCTTAAAGTTACCCTTATATTTAAGCGATTACAGTAAATATGGCAGCAAAAAATATACTCATTGTCGAAGACGAAGAAAATATAGCAGAGGTTTTAATCGCCTATGCACAGCAGAATAATTTTAATACTGAGCACTATCGCAGCGGCTTAGGGGTCGTAAATTTTGTAAAAAATAACACGGTCGACTTAATCTTACTTGATTTAATGCTACCCGATGTCGATGGCATACAAATTTGTAAACAACTAAAAGCTATTTCAGAAGTGCCTATTATAATACTCAGTGCAAAAGGACAAGAAAACGACCGCTTACTTGGCCTAGAGATCGGCGCTGACGATTACATATGCAAACCCTTTAGCCCAAAAGAAGTGATAGCCCGGATCAAGGCCGTGTTACGCAGAACAGACACAACCCCTAAAAACATCATTAATGTGCATGGGTTTGAACTATACAAACATGACTTTGAAGCCTACTTACACAATAAAAGCCTAAATTTAACAGCCATTGAATTTAAAATTTTATGGCTATTTGTAAGTAACATAGGGCGAGTTTTTTCGCGGGAAGAAATTATTAATAACGTTTACAACAACACATTAGACATATCCGATCGCAACATCGACACACATATTAAAAACATACGTAAAAAAATTACCCATATTAAAACCGGTTTAAACCCCATCTGCTCAGTATACAGCGTTGGGTATAAGTTTAAGGCATAAACAACGTAATTTATGCACTTAAATGTTAGGCAAATATAATATAAAAAACACGATATAACATCGTGTTTTTTAAAGTAAATTTATGAGTTACATACACATAAAATAAAGTCTAAGTTGGATTTATATTGTTACAACCCGACTATGCACCAGCCTAAATTAAAGGCCTAACTCAGCCATAAAGTCGTCATCGGCATCTTGTTGTACCGTTTTAGCTTTTGCTTTATCTGCTTTTTGCTTTGCTTCATTTTCAATAATATCGTCAGGGTCTATTGCCTCTACAATGTCAAAATCGTGTAGTTTAATAAACTCTGTTTTATCCATAGCAAGCTCTAGATAAAAGATATTTTGATTACGAGTCGTAAAGGTAACACGACGTGCTTGTGGACGGTCCATTGTGGTATCAACCGAAATTTGTACCTGTTTATTAATGGCCATCATTTTAGGCTGGTTTTGCGTAATAGAAGTATGTAACTGCTCACGCACTTTAGAAGTAAAGTCGCCCACAATTTGGTTCATCAACTCGCCCATAACATTCGACACATCATCCGATAAATGGCTAAGCGCTATTTCGTCTTCTGGCATGCCCATATTACGCATGTAATCGCCATATATCTCCATTGCAGCTTGTGCAGTAAAGTTTGTGACCACTAATCCGGTAAAACCACCATCAAATAATACAAAACAACCAATATCTGGACGCATACAAGTGCGGGTTATTTTTTGCACCATTGCAGAGTAGCTAATGTCATTGCCACTGGCTGATGAAAGTACACCGGTCACCGAATGACACAATGTGGCAAGTATATCGTCGGTACTTATAACTTTACTTTTACTCATTAATTTATCTCTATTTGTACTTATTATTCATAATAATAGCCAAGCTACTGAATTTATCACTGACTATCCAGTATAAAATGCTAAAATAGCACTATTATTTTTTAAGAGACTGTTTAAGTGAGTATAAAAGACAGTATTTATGCCTCTGAGCAACAAGTAAAAGACTTTAGCTTTGATCAAAATGTAGTCGAAGTTTTTCCTGATATGATACAGCGCTCTGTACCTGGTTACGCCACAATCGTAAGCACCATGGGTAAATTAGCAGGACAATATGCGCAAAGTAACTCAAACCTATACGATTTAGGTTGTTCGTTAGGCGCTGTAACGCTAAGCATGCGCCGTAATATTCGTACCGACAATTGCCAAATTATTGCCGTAGATAACTCGCAAGCAATGATCGAGCGCTGTAAATTACACTTACATGGCTTTAAGTCAGACGTTCCTGTAGAGGTAATGCTGGGCGATATCAACGAATTAGCAATAGAAAATGCATCGGTTGTCGCAATGAACTTTACATTGCAGTTTATCCCGCATGGACAACGCCAAGCACTGCTCGAAAAAATATACGCCAACTTAAAACCCGGTGGCGTTTTACTGCTGAGCGAAAAAATAAAAGCGCAAAACGAGCAATGCGATAATTTACTCATCGATTTACACCATGACTTTAAACGTCACAACGGCTACTCAGAGCTCGAAATAAGCCAAAAGCGCACCGCAATAGAAAATGTAATGCGCCCAGATCCGCTTGATACCCACTTTAAACGCTTATCAGATATTGGCTTTAGCCAAACACAAGTGTGGTACCAGTGTTTTAATTTTTGCTCAATGATAGCAATAAAATAAAGAGAGTTATTTATGTCGCAATGGTTTAATCAATTTTATGCAGCAATTGCACAAAGCCCATTAAGTCACTGGTTAGAAACCCTGCCAGGGCAATTAAAACACTGGCAAAACGAAGCAAGCCACGGTGATTTACCAAAATGGCAAAAAGTGCTGAAAAACTTACCCGAAGTAAACACAACCCATGTTGATATTGTTACTAAAGTAGCCATAGGCGCACCGGGCGAAATGAGCGAAGGTGAACAAAAACAAACAACACATTTATTAAAACGCATGATGCCTTGGCGAAAAGGCCCGTTTAATGTACACGGTATCAACATCGACACCGAATGGCGTAGTGACTGGAAATGGGACCGACTACTGCCACATATAGAGCCTTTAAAAGGACGAACGGTACTCGATATTGGCTGTGGTTCTGGTTATCATTTATGGCGAATGCGCGGTGAAGGTGCTGAATTTGTTGTAGGGATAGACCCATCAGATTTATTTTTATGCCAATTTCAGGCAATAAAACACTTTAATCCCGATGAAAACGTTCATTTACTACCACTTGGTGTAGAAGCCCTTCCCGAGCTTAAAGCATTCGATACGGTGTTTTCTATGGGCGTACTGTATCACCGACGTTCACCTATCGACTTTTTAGCTCAGCTAAAAGCACAACTTCGTCCTGGTGGCGAACTTGTACTCGAAACATTAGTGATTGAAGGCGACGAAAACACCGTGTTAGTCCCCACCGACCGCTATGCCAAAATGCGTAATGTATGGTATATCCCAAGTACCGCAGCATTAAAATTATGGATGGAACGTGTTGGCTTTAAAAATGTGCAAATAAAAGACTGCGCAATAACAACGTTAGACGAACAACGAAAAACCGATTGGATGGAAAATGAATCATTAATCGACTTTTTAGACCCTAATGACACCAGTAAAACCATTGAAGGCTACCCAGCCCCTTTACGCGCCATTTTAACTGCCAACGCATAACAAAAGCGCCACTTTAAACACAATTAAAGTGGCGCTTTAAAATTGTAGGTACAATCAATTTCCAAGCTCGTGATAATTAGTCTAAAATAAAGAAACACATACTAAAACCAACATATACATGACTTTAAAAAATTCTACAGGCAATGACTTAGACAGCCAATTTGAAAATATATTATCATTTGTCACACAAGACACCGATGCCGTTGCCCCGAGCGCATCATCTGATAGTCACAGTACATGTTTAAAAGCACTCTATTATTTAAAAGAAGGACAAGCGCCTCTTGCAGCAAAATGGATGCGCCTAGCCGCCATGGCAGGTAACCACAAAGCCCAGTTTTATTTAGGTTTATTTTTTATAAAAGGCCAAGGCGTACCTAAAAGTGTATTTCATGGTGCCGCATGGTTAAGCCTAGCAAGTAGCCAAGAGTACGCCCCCGCAGCCGCCGCTTTAAATGATTTAAGAAAACACCTAACTACGCAACGCTTTTTAGATGCACAGCAGTATGCAGCTAACCTGTATGAACAAATACAAAACAGACAGTTTTCTCACCTAATCCCTAATGCTTAGTGCTCAGTGCTTAATGTTTAATCCCGAAACCCTAATACCGAAAAGCCACCAGCAATGCGCCCATTATTTAATAAGCCTTTAATTAACAAAGCACTTAGCTTATCAATGCGTTTTATTTATTAGATTAAGTTAAATTACATAAGGTCAAATTACATAAGTAAAATTAAATGACATAAAGGTATTTTAAAAAGTAAATCACCTTTTAAAGGCGCAGTTGTTATATCCACACATCATCTTTTGCCGTTAAATCGCCACCGGCATCCCCCGTATTAACCACACCACGGGGCTCAATAAACATTATTTTGCACTCATCTTTTGCATAAGGTTTATGCTCAACCCCCTTTGGCACCACATACATTTCACCGGCACAAAGGTCAACCCAACCATCACGAAAGTCGATACGCATCGCCCCCTCTATAACAATAAACACTTCATCGGTTTCTTTATGCGAATGCCACGTAAAATCATTTTTAATTTTAGCGAGTTTAAACTGATAATCATTCATTTCAGCCACCACTTTTGGCGACCAATGTTCGGTAAATTTTGAAAACTTATTTAATAAATTTATTGGACTTTTTGACATGCCATTATTCCTAAATATAGCTAAAAACAACCACGCCCATACAGTGATAAGCCGTATTATTTATAGGGCAGTTTAATTTACAGCCTTCATCTTATCGCTTTAAACAGCGTATTATTTAGAGTTTAAATTGTCTAGTGAAAGCTGGGAAGTCCAAACATACAGTACTAAGTGAGTATGATTACTCATTACGGCATAAGCACATACATCAATACAAAATACCTTCGCTAATTCAAGTAGCTTATCTTCTACCCAACCTCGTCGATGTTGGTAAGATTTTCCTATAAAATGGTCTTCCCCACATAAAAATGCACGGCGTACACAGCGTGAAATACAGTGATAGCGT
>NZ_JAGJEG010000022.1 GCF_018100905.1 Pseudoalteromonas sp. MMG010
CATATATAAAACCTCACCTTGTACCTAATCGTAACCCCTTAATAACTAAAACAAAATCAATGCTCACAAAGAGAAGAAAATGAGGGTAAATGAGAAGCCAATAAACACGTTCTAGTCCCTAAATCACTACTCTAAAGCGCAGCGTCTCCAAAGCGAAGCGCCTCTTTGTGCAAATTTGTCTTAATCACTAAAAACCAAAGACAAAAGCCCATGCTCACAAAGAGAAGCAAATGAGGGTAAATGAGAAGTGAAAAGACATTAAAAGTAATGGCTTAGTCACTCAATCACTAAATCACTTCTCTAAAGCGCAGCGTCTCATGAGCGAAGCGCCTCTTTGTGAATAAATGTCTTAATCACTAAAAACCAAAGACAAAAGACAATGCTCACAAAGAGAAGAAAATGAGGGTAAATGAGAAGTGAAAAGACATAAAAATAATGGCTTAGTCACTCAATCACTAAATCACTTCTCTAAAGCGCAGCGTCTCCAAAGCGAAGCGCCTCTTTGTGAATAAATGTCTTAGTTACTTAAAGCCAAAAACAAAACCAATGCTCACAAAGAGAAGAAAATGAGGGTGGATGAGAAGCCAATAAACACGTTCTAGTCCCTAAATCACTTCTCTAAAGCGGAGCGTCTCCAAAGCGAAGCGCCTCTTTGTGAATACATGTCTTAGTGACTTAAAACCAAAGACAAAACCAATGCTCACAAAGAGAAGAAAATGAGAGTAAATGAGAAGTGAAAAGACATTAAAAGTAATGGCTTAGTCACTCAATCACTACTCTAAAGCGGAGCGTCTCCAAAGCGCAGCGCCTCTTTGTGAATAAATGTCTTAATCACTTAAAACCAAAGACAAAAGCCAGTGCTCACAAAGAGAAGAAAATGAGAGTAAATGAGAAGTGAAAAGACATTAAAAGTAATGGCTTAGTCACTCAATCACTACTCTAAAGCGCAGCGTCTCCAAAGCGAAGCGCCTCTTTGTGCAAATAATCACTTAATCACTAAGAACAAAAGACAAAAGCCCATGCTCACAAAGAGAAGCAAATGAGGGTAAATGAGAAGCCAATAAACATGTTCTAGTCACTAAATTACTACTCTAAAGCGCAGCGTACTTATCAGCGAAGCGGTTCTTTGTGAATAAACGTCTTAATCACTAAAAACCAAAGACCAAAGACAAAAGCCAGTGCTCACAAAAAGCTAACCCATAAAAAAAGCTCGATATCTAAAATCGAGCTTTTTATAATTTAAGGTATTACTTAATTGGTTACTATAATGTTTTTATAAACTGAGTAAATTCTTCACCGAGTTTGCCATCACGCATACCGTATTGAACAATCGCTTTTAAATAGCCAAGCTTATCGCCACAATCATGTGCACTACCACTCATGTGGAATGCTTCAACAGTATCAATATTCATTAAATTATCAATAGCATCCGTTAGCTGAATTTCGCCACCGGCGCCTACATGAGTTTTTGCAAGTAATGGCCAAATCTTTTTACTTAATACGTACCGACCTACCACAGCTAGGTTTGAAGGCGCTTCATCTTTGGCTGGCTTTTCTACCATCGTTTTAATTTCAGCACTTTCGCCAGGGCTTAGCTGAACACCATTAATATCTGCAATACCATATTTACTTACATCTTCGTCAGCAACTGGCTCTAGCATGATTTGGCTAGCATTTGTTTGCGTAAAGCGCTTTATCATAGCCGCTAAGTTTTCAGTGCTTTGATCAGCTGTGTAAGCATCTAAAATAACATCAGGAAGTAATACGACAAAGTCATCGTCACCCACGATAGGTTTAGCACACAAAATAGCATGGCCTAAGCCTTTTGCTTCACCTTGGCGTACGCTCATAATTGTAACGTCGTCAGGGCAGATAGAGCGAACTTCCTCAAGTAGGGTACGCTTAACTCGTTTTTCTAAAGTCGCTTCTAATTCGTAGCTTGTGTCAAAGTGGTTTTCAATTGCATTTTTAGAATTATGGGTTACTAATACAATCTCTTTTACGCCAGCAGAAACGCATTCATTAACAATATATTGAATTAGCGGTTTATCGACTACTGGTAACATTTCTTTTGGAATTGCTTTGGTCATGGGTAGCATGCGAGTACCTAAACCAGCAACTGGAATTACAGCTTTCATATTCTAGTCCTTTACTTAAATTATTTATTTTTTAGTTAATGAGGCTAAGTTAACAATTTATAGTTAACTATAAGCTGAATAGCACAAAAGGTATAGCTTATAGTTGTATTCAACTTTTACAGCAATGACATTTTAAATTTATTTAGCTTTGTTTAGCTCTGTTTGTAAACTATTTTCATTTTTTTACTAAATTTACTGTAAATGAATGCAATTAAACACTAAGGTTATGACTTAATCTGTATTTGCATATCTTTGTTATGAGAGTTTGAAATGAAAAATAGCATGAGTATACGTAGTATATGCGTTTTTCTTGTTTGCGTGGTATCGACTAAAACTTTCTCCGCTGAGAATTTTAGTGATCACGAACGATTTTGTGCCTTACAGCCAAAAGTAGATTGTTTAACGTATATTAAAAATCGTTTAACGGGCGAGTCTGTAAATTCATTACAGTGGTATAAAGTGAAGTCTTACGAATTTGATTACTATTTCGATTACTCTCAATTTCATGAGCTTATAACAGCAGTTAAACCGTATAGTGAGCAAACTAACTTACCGAGAGAGTTTAAAAGCCAGGTTTATTATTATTACGCGAAGGCTTTGCTTCACACCGGTAATAAAAAACTAGCGAAGGAATATGCAGTAAAAGCATTTAACGAATTGCAGGGCATTTTTAATTCGTTTAAAAACCCTATTCGCCTTGTTGAGCTTGCAAATCTTCAGAATGATTTTGGCAGTATCGATACGGCTTTACAGATGTTAGTGTCTGCTGAGCGGCGATTTGGTAAAAGTAAAGATCCTATTTTCCATTTTGAATTACAGGTTAATAAGGGGAATGTTTACCATGCTATGGGGGATTTAGTTAATGCCGCGAAAAGCAGAAAATTAGCGCTAGATATTATTTTAGCAACAGGGGAAACAAGTAAAATTATCGTCGCATGTAATAATTTAGCTTACACATACCAACTTTTAAAAGAGTATCAGCTAGCCATTGAGTATAATTTGAAGGCGTTAAGCTTTAAGCAACCCGCTAACTTTAATATCTCTCGTACTAAACTGCGTTTAGCAGAGCTTTTTTGGCTAGAAAACAACCCCGCACAAGCAAAAGTATGGCTTAGCCAAGTTAACCCATCTATGTTGAAAAGAGCGCACACTCGAATTTATAAAAAGCTATTGCAAGCGTTAAAATAAAATATTAGTTGCTAGTTAAATTACCGCACAACTAATATTTTACATATCACCACTTTTTAAAGTTTGGCAGTTCCTTTTCTTCTTACTCCTTAATGTATGGTTCGCCTTGCTTTATCCATGGTGCTGCTGGTTTTCCTTTTAAGTAATGATCGAAGTATTGCATCATCCTTATAGAAAAATCGACTTGATTAGGGAATTTTTTAAGGTGATGTGGTTCTCCCTCATATTGTAAAAATGTAGCGTCTTTACCCGCACGGCGTAATGCTAAATAATACTGCACTCCTTCGTGCCATGGTACTGCATCGTCTTTATCACCAAACATAATCAAAATGGGCGTATTCACTTTGTCGGCAAAAAATACAGGTGAGTTCTCGATATATAGCTCGGGAGCTTCAAATAAATTTTTACCAATTCGGCTTTGTCCTGTTTCGTACTGAAACTGACGCGCCAAGCCCGACTTTAATCTGATACCACTGTACGCGCTGGTCATATTAGAAACAGGTGCACCTGAGACAACGGCTTTAAACATATCTGTTTGTGTGATCATAAATGCACTTTGATACCCAGCCCAAGAATGCCCTTGTAATCCTATTTTTTCAGGATCGGCTATGCCTAAATCAATTAGTTTTTGCGTTGCGTTAATCATAGTTTGAGTCGATGAACGCCCAGGGTGACCTAATTCAAAACGGATATCAGGTAAAAATATGGCATAACCGTTTGAGGTAAACATAGGGAAGTTAGGACGATGATTCAGTTCCATTTTAGGAAAATCATACATGCGTTGGCTCATATAACGATAAAAATACACAACAACAGGGACTTTATCGCCTTTTTTATAACCCGCTGGTTTTATTAAAACACCTTGTAAGTCTTCACCATCAAATCCTTTATAACTAATCAGCTCGGGTTTTTCACCCCATGCAAAGTGACTCATTTGTGGATTTAAAGTTGTTACCTTTTGCGGTTGCTTAAAACTAAAGTCTGTTTGATAAAAATCAGGAAACTGTTGATAGGTTTGCTCTGTGAACAAATATTTATCTGCGTGCTTTGCTTTTTTTACAACATCAAATCGTTTATTCCCGCCAAGCACTTTCGTTACTGCATTGTTTGCTAAATTGAGTTTTGCAATTTCGGTTTGCTTAGTTTTTAAATTTACAGCCGAAAGTAAAAGTTCTTCGTCTTTAGCAAAACCAACTTTTGCTTTATCAAGCTTAATAACGCGGTATTGTGTATTTTCTGGTAGGCCATTAGTTAAGCGAGTGGCTTGTTGTGTTGTAACATCAAATGCATAAATGTCGTATTTACTATAAACGAGTACACTAGAGCTGTCGTCAATCCAACCCGCAAAGCCATAACCAGGTTGTGTTGAAGGATAGTCATGCTTATCATCAGCAAAAGTAGCCTTAATTGCGCGTGTAAGCTCACTGACGTTGTTATTTTTTAAGTTTTTTAACTGAACTTGGCTGTTTTTAAAATAAGCGGCATACTCGCCATTTGGCGATAAACTAGGTCGAAAAGGGCTGTTATTTATAATCGTGGTTTTTTCGCCTGTATTGATATTAACACTGTAATAATCTGCAAAAAATCCACCGTACATTATCTTTTCAAGGTATGGCGTGTTTGACGATCCCAGTATCGTTGTGCGCTGGGTATTTAGATTAACGGTAGGCACTTGAGGTGTGCTTAACTGCACTACTTTTTCTGAATTAATATGATAAACCGCGCTGTAATGACGGTTTTTATTAACGCTATTCCATTGCTTTATTTCACGCGGTTTTATTTCTGGATCTTGGTTGTGCCATACCTTTAACCCTTTTTGATCGCGTATAGTATCAAAGTCATACAATGAATTTTCGTCGGTGTATTTTTTAGTGACTATTTTACTGGCTAATTTAGGGTGGTTTTTAAAGTATAAACGTTCACCATCATCAGAAAAGTCCAACGTAGCTGTTTTTCCAATTCGCCAGCTTTTATCAGGTGAGTGTATGCTAGAGAGCTGCTCATTTTTCCATAATTGTAATTGATAATTACGACGGCGAGCATCATCATTGACATAATTACCCATTGTAAAAGCAACGGTATCTTCACTTGGATGCCAAGTTATTTTGCTAGCAATCACACCGGGTTCGTCAATAAGCACACTATGTGAAAAATCGCTGAGTGTTACCAACGTAATTTGATTTTTATTTCCGTCGTTGTAGCTTTGGCTCACCAGTAATTGATCATTAACATGGCTTATTGCATAGCTAAAGGCCTGTTCAATGGTATGGGTTCGATCATTAGTTAAATTAACAATCACAAGTGCAAAAGCCTTATCTTTTTTATCAGCCGTTATCGCACTTTCAGTTTTTTCTTTATTGGTTTCTTGTGTTGCCTCATCGGGTTTTTCTGCTATATCTTGTCGATATGCAAGCCATTGGCCATCATCCGATAACTCATAGTCTTTTACATCGTTAAAGGTTTTTTGCTTACCGGTTTGTGTATTAACGAGTACCAAGTTATTTTTAAGTGTATTTTTTTTCTTTGTTGTTTCAGCATCGAGTAACGAGGGAACCTGTGTGAAAGCCACCCAATTAGCTTGTTTATTTATATACGGCTTAGTACCACGTTCTACTTCGCTAAGTAGAGTATTTGTAACCAATGAGTAAACTTGGCCAATCGCATTACCTCTATAGGGAGTTGAGCTTAAGCTTAGTATTTTTCCATCTTCTGATAATTGTGTATTGTTTGCAGATTTAAAGTTAAATACATCTTTAAACTCTAAGGCCTCTTTAGCTTGCAGTGGGCTACTTGTTACACACCCTAATAAAGCTAAGCTGAGTAAAGAAAGGGGTAGTTTCATTATTTATTCTCGTTATTAAATGATATTTCATTGTAACGAGTTTGCTCGATATATCGACTAGATCAGATGAAAGGTCGAAAAAGGGAGATAAAAACGCAAACGTAATCGTGGTGACGGCGTTAAACTATTTAAAACATTGAGTTAGGAAGAAAGAAGGGGATAAACAAGAAAGATAAAGCTACCACATAGTGATAGCTTATACGGCTAACCGTTGTCATTTACAGCCAAATTTTTTGTAACTCTGGCCATTGTTTTTCAAATTGGGTGCTGGGCTTTGCTTTAAAGTCGCTGCGTACAAATTGATTCATTTTACCTTCAACATAGGCAAGTAAAAAATTAGCCAGTGTTAACTCATCGCTTTGAAAAGTTTTGCCTTCACGTAATTTTCGCTCACGTAGTACTTGTTTAAATTGAGTCTCAATTTTCTCAAATAAACCTTGTACTCGTTCACGTAAACGCTCTTGCTCGCCTTGCAGTGCATCACCGGTAAGTATACGGGTAATGCCCGGGTTTTTTTCGGCAAATGCCAGTAGTAATAATAAAATATTATAAATACGCGTTTGGCTTTCTTTTTCATTTTCGAGAATTAAATTAATACGCGATAATAAAGTATCTTCAATAAACTCAATTAATCCTTCAAACATACGTGCTTTACTAGGGAAGTGACGATATAACGCGGCTTCTGATACACCTACTTCTGCTGCTAATTTAGCTGTGGTAATACGCTGGCCTAAACTGCTTTCAAGCATTTGAGCAAGGGCTTGTAGTATTTGCTCTTTGCGATTACTTCTTTTTGTCGCAGGCATGAACATTCCTTTTTATTTATCTTTATAGTTCAATTTGTTACAATTTTTTTTGCACTGTTTAAAACTAAATTTATAAGTCGAATTTATCATTTAATGTGCAAATGACAGGCTTATGTTAATGTTTTATTCAGTTTGTTGCTAGCCTTTTTATAAGCGTTTAGCGAGTTCTTTCATTACATCGAGTGCTAATGCAGCCTTGCTATTTAGTGCCAGCTCACGCTCTTGGTTATGCCAATAAAGAGTTAGCGCATTGTTATCACTATTAAAACCAACATCGGAGTTTGATACGTCGTTTGCACATATCATATCTAAGTTTTTATTGACGAGCTTGCCCTTTGCATACTGGGCTACATTTTGTGTTTCGGCAGCAAAACCCACTGTATAAGGGCGTTTTTCTGATAAATTTGCAACCGCGGCAATCACATCGGGATTTTTAACCAGAGTGAGGGTTAGTTCGTCACCTTGCTTTTTCATTTTTTGCTCTGCGATATTTGCAGCGCGATAATCAGCTACCGCAGCACAGCCTATAAAAGCATCTGATTGAGTGGCATGTGTAAGGGCTTGTTGTAATAATTGCTCAGCGCTTTCAATATTAACTAAGTTTACGCCAGAGGGAGCTTTTAACGTTACAGGGCCTGAAATTAAGTTGACTTTGGCACCTAAGCTTATGGCTTCTTGCGCTAAGGCATACCCCATTTTTCCCGAACTATGATTAGAAATAAAACGCACAGGGTCGAGCGCTTCGCGAGTCGGCCCTGCGGTAATAGTGATCGTTTTACCTGCAAGAAGCAAAGGTTCTACATCGGTTGTACACAAAGATACCAGCTCATGAGGCTCAAGCATTCTACCAGCGCCTACATCACCACATGCTTGCTCGCCTTTACCTGGACCCCATATTGCTATGTTTCGCGCTTTTAGAGTTGTTAGGTTGGCTTGTGTGGCTGCATGGGCATACATTTGTTGATTCATAGCCGGTGCAATGGCCACTTTTGCAGGCGTCGCTAATAGCAAGGTCGTGAGTAAGTCATCGGCAATACCCGCTGCCATTTTGGCAATAATATTACTTGTAGCTGGCGCGACTAAAATTAGATCGGCCCATTTAGCAAACTCAATGTGTCCCATTGCAGCTTCTGCACTGGGGTCTAATAGCGAGTCAGACACTATTTCACCGCTCACGGCTTGCATGGTCAATGGAGTAATAAAATGTTTGGCCGACTCAGTCATCACAACTTTTACTTCACAACCATGATCTTTTAATCGCCTTACTAACTCTGCACACTTATACGCAGCGATACCACCGCTAATGCCTAATACAATTTTTTTATTTACTAAGTGACTCATGGTTGCCCGTTAAACTTATATTTAATGGCGTTAAAATAACAAATCTTTGCCACGACAGCTAAGTTTTTAATACTCATTACATGACTATTTTTAGTTTTATATTACAGTTAAAGCAGGCTTTATTACTTCAAGGATGAATTATGCGCTTAACTAACTTACCTAATGAGCAGCGTCCTCGTGAAAAATTAATTAAATACGGTGCCAAAGCATTAACCGATGCAGAGTTATTAGCATTATTTTTACGAACGGGCTTACCAGGCATGAATGTTGTTGAATTGGCCCAGCATTTATTAAATAAAAACAAATCATTACACAATTTATTTAATGCCAGTATGAAAGAGTTTTGCAGTCAAAAAGGGTTGGGTATTGCCAAGTATGTGCAGTTACAAGCGGTGCTCGAGCTAAGTCAGCGTTACTTACAAGAAAGCTGCGAGCGAGAAGCCATATTTAATTCACCAACGGCTGTTTATGATTACTTAACGATTCAAATGCGAGGTTTGCAACAAGAAGTATTTATGATTTTGTATCTCGATAGTCAAAACCGATTAGTAAAAGATGAAATTTTATTTTATGGCACCATTAACTCCGCCAGTGTTTATCCACGAGAAGTCGTTAAAGCAGCACTAAAAAATAATGCTGCTGGCGTTATTTTTGCCCACAACCACCCCAGCGGAATTGCAGAACCAAGTGAAGCAGATAAGCTTATTACACAAAAACTACAAAAAGCGTTGCAGTTAATCGATATCAATGTGCTCGATCATATCGTTGTCGGAGGCGAAAATTGTGTGTCGTTTGCACAAAGAGGCTTAATTTAACTATTTCACACACAAAAATGTGTTAAAAATGAGCTGTTTTTAAGGTTTTTCTAAATTAGTTTAATATAAATGCAGTTTTTACTTTCCCTAAGGCCATTCGATCTCTATAATTAGCCGCTATCAAATTTACACATGAGCTGATTGGATTAGATCAATATTTGATCTTTGCCTGTAAAAGCTGTATAAAGAGCGCCCTTCGATTTATCTCTGGGCACAAATACATGGCCTAAGGGAAAATTAAGCTCGAGCGAAGTTATTGGAGATATATAGACATGTCTAAAGTATGTCAAGTTACAGGTAAGCGTCCAGCGGTTGGTAATCACCGTTCACACGCGAGAAACGCGACTAGACGTCGTTTCCTACCTAACCTACAAACACACCGTTTTTGGGTTGAAAGTGAAAAACGTTTTGTAACACTACGCACTACTACTAAAGGTATGCGTATTATCGATAAAAAAGGCATCGACGCGGTTCTTACAGAAATCCGTGCTCGCGGCGAAAAAGTTTAAGGAACTGAATCATGCGCGATAAAATCCGTTTAGTTTCAACTGCCGGTACTGGTTTTTTCTACACTACTGACAAAAACAAGCGTAACATGCCTGAAAAGATGGAAATCAAAAAATTCGATCCTAAGGCTCGTAAACACGTGATTTTCAAAGAAGCTAAAATCAAGTAATTTTAGTTCTCTTTCAGAATACAAAAACCCAGCTTATGCTGGGTTTTTTTATGCCTGATAAAATAGTGATTAAAGTATGAACACTGGTGTGGTTAAATAATATTCTAATTCTACTATTGCCAGTTATACAGCTAAATGTTAACGTGTTTAGGCGCTTTATTGCATAAAAATAACAAGAAATTAATAGTGCGTGTATTTCATTTAACTAAATGAATATAAGTAAATTAAAATACCCTCTATTTAAAGCGAAAGCGATATAACCGAATTTCTATAAGTAGAAATAACCCCGTGTGTAAATGCCACCGTAAGGTGGCATTTTTTTATTGTATCAGCGAGCACATACATCGGCTTAAGTGATAGGCGTGTAGCCTGGGAGCGTGCTTAAATCGACATCATCTAATTGCTCGGGGTATGCAAACTCGTTAATGTAATCTTTATATATTTCCGACTCGATAAATATGGCAAATAAATCACCATCTAAATGGTTATTGGCCACCATAGTCCCCAATATAAATAAACATTCACTAACAGGCTTTGCCTTTTTATAAGGTCTATCTACGGCCGATAACGCTTCAAAAATATCAGCAATCGCCATTAACCTTGCCGGTACCGACATTTGCTCTTTTGTTAAGCCTTTAGGGTAGCCTGTACCATCAAGTTTTTCGTGATGCCCCATGGCATACTCTTTAACATTACTTAAATGTTTAGGGAATGGAAGTACATCAAGAATATCTTGAGTGATATCCATATGGCGTTTCATGATGTCGCGTTCGGCTTCTGTGAGCGTCCCTCGTCGTATCATTAAGTTTTCAACTTCATCGGCACTGAGCAGCGGGATCACTTCATTATTTAATTTAAGTTCGTACTTATTGGCAATTTTTTGAATTTGTAATTGTTCTTCTTCACCTAAAAATTCTCCACCGACATTCACTCTTTGTAATAAAGCGCGCTCTAAGTTAAGTTGTTTTAGCTGTGTATCTAATAACCTTTCTAATTGTTTTACTTCTATGGGGTTATTATTTTTTAAAGACGCGATGATTTTTTCTTGAAAACTAATTTTTAGATCGCGAGTGATGATTTCAAACTTGGCATCTATAAACTCAATACGGTCAAAAATGGTTTCTAATTTAGTCGACTTTTCCATAATGTGGTCGGGTGTTGCGATTTTTCCGCAATCATGTAACCAACCAGCAATATCTAATTCATGACGTTGACCTGTCGTCATATTAAAATCAGCCATAGGGCCTTTTTTAATATTATGAACGGCATCGGCTAGCATCAACGTTAAGGCGGGCACTCGTTTACAGTGTCCTCCTGTATGAGGTGATTTTTCATCAATGGCAAGTGCAATCGCTTGAGCAAACGTTGTAAACAACGCTTCCATATTTTTAATCAACGCAGAGTTACTCAAGGAGATGGCGCCTAACGAAGCAAATGAACGCGCAACCGTTACTAAATCTTCGCTAAATGGAATTATCTCATTATTATGATCTTTCACATTAATTAGCTGTATGACACCAATAATATCATCGGTATGATCTTTTAATGGTAGGGTCAACATCGACTGTGTACGATAGCCGGTTAATGCATCTATTCTGCGCGCTGCGCTCATATCAAAGGGCAATACAGCATAAGCATCAGGAATATTAATGACTTTGCCAGAGTTGACTGCATGCGCAACAATGGCGCTTTCGTTTGGCTTGCCATCAACATATAGGTCAATATTTGGAAAATCAATCGGGTTATCTGAATCACCATTTAAATGTAAGTCTAAAGACTTATTAATAACGGTTTCAAATTTTAGCTGTTTATTATCCGTAATAGAATAAATGCTACCCGCATCCGAATTGGCAATAGACATCATCACTTGAAGTATTTCTTCGAGTAGTTTGCTGGCATTTTTTTCTGTAGTCAGTCTAATGCTCACATCTATAAAATGATGTAAGTTAATTCTATCTTTAATATGCTGTGGCATGCTTAGGTTACTTTTTTGTATGGATAAAGGCACCATTCCAATCCTTGTCTAGCGTCACTAAATCAGTTGCTTTAATTCGCTCAATAAAAATGGTGTACACATTTGAACTTAAAGTTGATGTTGCTTCAAGTTCTTTAAATAATTTAAGGGCTTGTTGCCAGTTTTTATTATAATAATGGTTCATGGCATCAGATGACTTTGTAATCTCTGTTATTTGAGAAGCAGTTAAAGCTGTATTATAGTCGATTGGCTCAAAGAGCTTTATCGCGGTTTTTTTTCCTATAACTTGTACTTTATCTATAAACCGAAACGTTATGTGCGCACAGGCACGCATTGTTTCATCTGTAACAAGAATAGACACACCATAAAATTTGGTCAAGCTTTCAACCCGAGAGCCTAAATTAACGGTATCACCTAAAACCGTGTAGGCTTTTCTGTATATAGAGCCCATGTCGCCGACATTCATGAGTCCGGTACTGATCCCTACGCCTATTTTAATTGCTGGTAGGTCTTTCTCACTAAATAGTTTATTTATTTCAGGTAATGCTTTAACCATAGCAATGGCGGTTTCAACTGCGTGTTGTGCATGTTTTTCATCTGCTAAAGGGGCATTCCAAAATGCCATGACCATATCGCCAACGTATTTATCGATTGTACCATTATGAGAAAATATTATTTTTGTAATCGCGGTTAAATACTGATTTAAATATTCGCTTAATTGATGTGGAGGCATACTTTCAGACAATGAAGTAAAGCCTCTAATATCAGAAAAAAGCACGGTCATATTTTTACGTTCACTGTGTGGAGTTAACGAATTTTCTTGGTTAATTAACTTATTAATATGTTCAGGCGGTACATATTGGTCAAACATAGATTTGATTTTTCTACTGTGTTCTAACTCTGCTATCGAGCTAATAAAAATATTATAACCTGCTAAAACACTAATCAGCAGCAGGGGAATAAACAGCGGTAAACTTATTTTTTGAAATGCCCAAAGGTAAAAATTGGCCGCGATAAAAATAAGCGCTGTGATTAAAGCGACAAAGCTAATAAAGCGGGCACTTTTTTTATAGCTTAGTAAGCTCAAAGTAAAACCAATTAATAAAATGATTAATAAGTTGGCAGCTAATACCCAGCTAGGCGTTGATGGCAGTATTTCGGGGTGCATTAAGCCTTCAAATATATTAGCGTGAACTTCTACCCCTGGATATTGTAACCCAACAGGAGTGGCTCTTAAGTCAGCTAAACCAATGGCTGAGGTGCCAATAAAAGCGACGCTGCCAGCTAATTGTTTTGCGCCCACCTTCTTTGTTAGTACATCGGTTGCTGAAAAATAATTAAAGCTTTTAGCTTTCCCTTTGTATGGAATTAAAATTTGTCCATATTCGTCGGTTTGAATCCACTTATTTTGAAATTTAATCCCTTCAAAAAGGGTGATACCATCGAGCACTTTTGAGCGCGTTTCTATGTTATCCGACAGGGTGTACAAACGGGCTGCTTCAAGGGCGAGTGATGGGTATAATTTATCGTTAACACGATTTACCAAAGCGGCTTTACGAATAAACCCATCTTTATCGCTATGGGCATTAATAAAGCCACTGCCTGCGGCAGCTTGTTGTAATTGAGGAATATTAGCTATAACCCCTGAAAAATGCCCAACTTGTGAGTTCACTTTTTCATTATCGGGCCATAATAAACTACTGCGCGTCACTTGCCCTTTAAATGATTGTTTATCGTCACTTAACAAAAAACCTAAAACCGTATCATTATTAGCTAAAGCCGTAGCAAACTGTTTATCGGCGTCGATCTCAGCACCTAACTTTACTAAAGTCGATGCATCTTCTGGTGATAAATCCGCAGCGTGAGCCAGAATTGTTTCAACAGGGCTTATTTCAGATTCAGCAAAAAATATATCAAAAGCGATGACTATTACCCCGGCATGGGTTAGTTCATCGATAAGTTGTGCTATTTTACTGCGACTCCAAGGGAATCTCCCTTGTTCTTGCATGCTTTTTTCATCAATATCAATAATCACTACAGATTCATCGAACACACGAGCAGCGGTTGGAAGGGTCATTTGCAATCTTGAGTCATACAGTATGCCGTCAATTCTATTTATTAAATTAGCGATGCTCCCAGTAGAAAAAAGCGCAAGGGAAGCTGCAATGCAGGTAATAAATAGACCCACAATGATTTGTTTTTTTGCAACCATCCGCATACTTTTTATAGCTAAGCTTCCTTATCTAATAAAATAGTTTGCCCTTCACGGGCGCACTCAATAGTAAGGGCATCGCCAAATTCAGCATTTAATGTATTTTCAATCGCTATTAATTCGGCATCACAGCGCATAGGGTCATGGCTAATAAAAGCCAGCTTTTTAATATTTGCTGTTATCGCTAAGTTAACAACTTGGTTTACAGTGCTATGGCCCCAGCCATGTTTTAACGGAAGGTCTTCGTCAATAAGCTGTGCATCATGAATGAGTAAATCAGCGCCAGATACAAACTCAATCCATTCATCTATTGTGGTTGAAACCGTACCTGGTGGGCTTAGTTCGTTATCGGTAACATAGGCGACTTTACAGTTGTCTGCGTACACACAATAAGCCGTGCCACCTCCGGGGTGATTAAGTGGCGCAGTACGAATAACAAAGTCGTTTAACGTAAATTCTTTCTGTTTCGCTAATGTTGTATTTAACATTATATTGGCGGGTAAATCATGCTGATCCACAGGAAATTGAGAACCACTCATTTGATCTAAGACTGCAGCTCGACTTTCATTATCGTGTACATCACCGACCACCACAGTAATATCACGATCAGCCTGATAAATTGGCTTAAAAAATGGAAACCCTTGAATATGATCCCAATGGTTATGGGTAAGTAACAATGCAATAGGCTGAGTACTGTTTAACAGCTCGTTACCTAAGTTAGCAATCCCTGTACCTGCGTCCAAAATAAGTTGCTGTCCGTTACTTTGCTTAATACGAACACACGACGTATGCCCGCCAAAAACGAGGGTGTGCTTGCCGGGTGAAGGCATTGAGCCTCTCACTCCAAAAAATTCAACGTTCATTATTAAGGCTCAACTCCATCGGGGTAAAAGTTAAACTTAGAAAGACTAATATCACTCGATATACTGCCTGTACAGGTATTTGTGGCAACGATTTGCGTGTCATCTAATAAATGTATCGATGAAAACGCATGTACGCCATCGCATAGCTCTGATTCAAAATATCCCGAACTCGAAGAGCCAAAGCCGCTATCAAGTGTGCCATCGGTTGCAATGCGGGCAAGTACCCCCTGATTATTGGCTTGACCGGCTAAAATAATTCTACCGGCACTGTCTAGTACTGCGGCGCTTATCAGCGTATTTTCAGACGCTGTTAAGTTATAATGCCCTGTACCCGTAACAGCAAAACTGGTATCTACTTCACCGGTTTCAAGTAATTTGATAACAACAGCTTGAGTTGGATCTTCGCCATTATTACCAATTAAATAAATATTGCCTGAGGTGTCAGTTAGTATGGCGGTAATATTATTTGTTACGCTTAAACTAGCTTGTGATGCCGAAGAATAAAACGCCTGGCCGCCATTTTCGGTGTATTTTATAGCAAAGTGCGAGGCATTAATGCCGGTGACAGCTTTACCTGCCACAATAATTTCATTGTTATTGTTAAAATGCACCCGTTGATAATAAAGATTTTGAGTGCCCGTTACCGCTCCATTATTGCTAAAGTCGTGGTCCCGTACGCCTGTATCATCAAGTAATACGATAAATGAGCGTGCTGTACCACCTATATTAACAGTACCTACCGCAGCGGTATTATTATTACTGTCGATTGCTATATCAACTAAACTTACTTGCTCGGAGGTTGTATCTGAGGTGCCGTAAATTCCGTCGCTGGCAAATTCGCTCACTAGGTCACCATTTTGGTCAAGCTTTACGATAAAACCTTCGTCATTGGCAAGTGTAACTCGAGAACCAGCAATCAGTATGTCACCGTTACTGTCTTCTACCATTGCAATGTCGCTATGGCTTAAACTGATATCTAACGTACGTTGGCCGTGGCTACTAAAGTTAGTATCAATTTCGCCTGTTTCGGTATAGCGAGCTAAAACCAGTTTTATTTCATTGTCAAATTCTGCTGTTGCTGCCACTAAGTATTTACCGGCATGTTCTGCATGAGTCAATTGCAACACTGTATTTGCAGCATCGTCTGAAGGGTCGTGCAATTCGGTTAAGGTTAAATAACCTAAGGTGGAAAAATCGGTAACTAATTCGGCCTGTTTATCTATTGCAGTGATAAAAGGCAGTGTGTTTGCGTCTTCAAGCGCACCCGAAATCCACAGTGTGTCATTTTCATCAACCGATACCGCATTAGCAGATTGCTTCCCATTAATATTGCTTACAATATTAATGCCTGAGTTGGCATAATTGCTATCTAGCTCACCCGTTGTCGGGTTTATGCGAGCACTATAAACTTGCTCGTCGTGATCAATTCCTGTGGTACCCACTAAAACGACTTGATTATTTATTGGCTCATATTCAACACCCGTAATGTTAGTGCCGCCATTACCTGCGCCTGCATTACCATCAATATCGAATATAGCGATACCTTCAGTGCCAAAAGCGGTTGTTTTATCACCGTTTTTATCAATAGCAATAAGCACGGCTTCTTGTTCACCACTATCTAGCGTCGTGTAACCACCTAACAGGGCTGTAAAGTCATCAGCATCAGCTCCACCAATTGCCAGTAGTTCATCGTCTTGATTAATAGAAGATAAGTCTATAATCATAGGGCTATCACTGTTAAAGCTAGGGCTATTAGTGCCGTCAGGCAGAAGATAGCGGATCACGGCGCTTTTATCGCCTTGTGCTGTAGTCGTACTACCAACAATCATTAATTCAGAAAGGCCAAAGCTTTTAATTGCAAATGATGCATCATCTTGTTGAATTCCACTTATATCGGTCACGATTGGGCCAGATTCAAAAGCTAATGTCGATTTATCGTATTTTATCCATAAGCTATCTAAATCGGTGCCATTATCGTATTGCCCCACGGCTTGTACTTTGTTATCGGTAAAGGCAAGGTCATTGATTTTTGTGCTTGTGAGGTATTGAGTACATAAGTAACCTGAGTCAAGTTCACCTGAGTCATCACTAAGTGTTCCACTGAGGTCCATTTTTAATAAACAGGCTTCGGTGCTGGTGCCATCATTTAGCGTAAATGCAATAAATAAATCATCATCACCCGAGATAATAGCGGTAGCACTTTCATCACCGCCAAAATCTAAAACTTTAACCCCGGTTTCATTAAAGTTAATATTGAACTCACCACTATTAGTATACGAAGCAATAATAATATCTTGATCGGTATTATTAGTATGACCTACAAAATAAAGGTTATTGTTTAGTTCTATGCTGTCATTAAACTCGCTTTGCATAAATGCACTAGAGAGATCTTGTTGCCCTGTTATGGTACGACCAAAGTTAGCGTCTTCTAATGGTAGTAGAGGATCATCACCATCAACGACATTGATCGTTATAGTTATTGTGCTGACCTCATTGGGTGTTCCATCATCGGTAACACTAATAGTAAAACTGTGGGTCGTTTGAGTTTCGTAGTCAAAACCGCCATTTCTACTTGCCGTGATCACACCGGTGCTACTGTCTAATTGTAGTAAGTCGGTACTATCATCTAATACTGCAAAAGTTAGGTTATTATTTTCAATATCGCTGGCAACAATACTGCCAATGATTTCGCCAGCAACAATTGTTTCGCTTACATTAAAGCTTTGATCAGCAGCTGTCGGTGCATCGTTAACACTATTAATGGTCACTGTGACTGTGGCTGTAGCTACGCCTTCATTACCATCACTCACTGTGTAGTTTAAGTTTACCGTACCGTTATAGTTTTTAGGAGCCGTGTATTTAAACGCATTACTTATAACAGCAATAGCACCGGTCTCTGCGCTGGCTGAAGTAATGAGTAAGGTATCACCATCAACATCGGTGTCGTTCGCTAATACATCAATGGTGATCGCCGCATCATCTTCATCCATCATCGCTGTGTCATTAATGGCAATAGGGGTATCGTTAACACTGTTAATGGTAACAGCAACTGTAGCCGTTGCTACACCTTCGTTACCGTCGCTTACGGTATAACTTAAGTTAACCACACCGTGTTTGTTTTCTGATGGTGTGTATCGCAATGTGTTACTAGAAACACTAACAGCTCCCTCATCGGCACTGGCTGCAGTAATGTTTAGGGTATCACCATCGATATCGCTGTCGTTGGCAAGCACATCAATGGTAATTGTTGCGCCATCTTCGTCCATAGTTGCAGTGTCGTTGGTGACTGTAGGTGCATCATTTACACTGTTTATCGTGATACTTACTGAAGCAGTCGCAACACCTTCATTGCTATCACTAATAGTATAACTAATTGTTGCGTTGCCATGTGTATTAGCGGGCGGTGTGTATTA
>NZ_JAGJEG010000023.1 GCF_018100905.1 Pseudoalteromonas sp. MMG010
CACAAGCCGACTTAGCGTCGGTTTTTTTGTGCCTGAAATAAAGTACATAATAAAGTGTATTAAAAAGTCGTTGGTAGGTTAGCTGTAGCCAACTAGGCGCTCGTAGGTTTACTGCTAAAAGAAAGCGGTGGAAGGTACTTTAAATGATGGCAAAGCTTATCTTAATGGCCGTAATCACTAATAACCACAATATAAATGCTTGGTTTAGCGTGTTGATCACGATGAGAATATCTTGTGCTTGAGGAAGGCGCTGAGTACCTACTCGCATTTTATTATAGCGCTGATTAAAATATATAGCTGGGCCACCAAGTTGCGCTCCTAATACGGCACTACAGCAACTTAAAAGCCAGCCTGTATTGGTTTGATAAAAATGGCGTCCGTAATGCTTAATATAATGGATGCTGTTTTTAGTGGCTTTACTGCTTGCTATGGTGAGCGCAAGTAAACGAGTGGGGATAAGTTCAAATACAAATAAAATAAGCTGTACGGGTTTTAAAAAGTGGCTGTTAGGGGCTATGTCATCTCGCCAAGCTTGCTGTGCAATAGTTAGTAAGCGATAGAACAAAGCGGCAAAAGGCCCTAGTATCAGATAAATAGTAATAACACTGAAATAAAAACGGGCACTGCGTAAAATTAATGTTTCAATGAGTGCTTTGTAAATCCCCGGTGCAGATAAGTTTTTAACTTCCCTTGCTAGTAATGGTTTAAGGAGTTCGCGAGCGGCTGATTTTTGATTTTTTTTACACAGTAATGTGATTCTTTTTATTTTGTTTATTGTTGTTTGTTTTTCTAAACAAAAGTAAAGAATACAGCCATGAAGCAGCTCGGGGTAAAATGCAAATTCCAGCACAAGAGCACATATTATGACAATAAGGATACTAGGGAGCATTGCACCTAGAGTTGCAGCTAAGTAAAGGTAACTCTTAGGTTCAGATTTTTTATAAATACGCTTACCAATAGCTGAATAAATACCATGCATAAAGGTACCAGGATGGTACAAGCGAGATAAAGGGATAAAGCGCTCGCAAAGGAGCGCGAACATAAATACAATAAAGTCCAAATGAGTTTGAACAATATTGCTGAGCATTTAAAGAGTAAGCCCAGCTATTTTTTCAAGCAATGCGACAACCATTTTTGATGAGTTAATTGAAGCTGTTTCAAGATACTCTTCAAAAGACTGTGGCGACTCTTTGCCGGCAATATCCGACATAGAGCGAATAACAACAAATGGCGTGTTTAATGAAAAACAGGCTTGAGCAATAGCAGCCCCTTCCATTTCTACGGCAAGCATCTCAGGGAAGTCAGCACGTGCTTTGTCTATACGTATAGGATCACACATAAAGCTGTCGCCAGTACAAATCAAACCAACTAATGTTTTAACTTCGCTTATTTGAGCAATCGTTTGTTTTGCCGCTTCGATTAATTTAGGGTGAGCTTCAAAGCCAGCTGGCATTTGCGGAACTTGGCCAATTTCGTAACCAAATGCAGTTACATCAACATCGTGGTGACGTACTTGTGATGAAATAACAACATCACCTACATTTAATGAAGGATCAAATCCACCTGCCGACCCTGTGTTTATGACGCAATCTGGATTGAAATTATCAATAAGTAAAGTGGTTGCAATGGCCGATGCGACTTTACCAATACCTGATTGCACAAGCGTTACTGTGTTACCTGCAAGCTCGCCAGTGTAAAAAGTAAAGCCAGCCTTAGTTAAGGTTTGTGTATTTTGCATGGCAGCACGCAAAATTTTAACTTCTGGCTCCATCGCGCCAATAATACCAACATTCATAGTGTTCAGTTCCTAAATTTGAATGGTTCTATTATACGTGAAATTAGTCTTAAAAAACAAAAAAGCGAGCTATTTTAAATAACTCACTTTTGAAATAACCTTATAGCACCTAGAGATTAAATCTCAGCAACCAATGTTGTTTGCGCTTTTGCTTGTGAGGGTGAAAGTACAGCAGGCTTTGCCGATCTGTGACGTGTTGGGCGAATTGGTGCCGGGGCAGGTTTTCCTAATTTAAACATTATTGCATCTCTAACTTCGCTAGGTTGATAGCCCGATTTAACTTTCATTCTAATATGGGGGATACCTGCGGCTTCTAATGCGCCATTAACAAACCAATCACGTTGTGCTTTATGACCGCTTTTATTAGTATTATTGACTAAATCTACTGCGGCAACAATGGTCATTTTTTCTTTGTCTATTAAGACAAAATCAAGCTGTTTGTTTTTGGCTTTAGTAAGCGCTGCGCGTTTTGTTTTTGTAGGTAAACCTTGCTTACAATCGATGATATCAACCAATTTTACTCGGCTGACAATTTTATATTGATCACCCACAGCACGCTCTAATAAGCCTAAAAAAACACTTTCTACTTGAGTAAACACGCTTTGTTTACGAACAAAAGGATAAGGGTTTCCACCGTCGTCATTAAATTTTGACGCAACAATAGAAGCTCCAACGACTAACACTAAAATTGATAATAAAGCTAATTCCATAAGGCAACTCCAAACAGTATTTTGACACTGCTATTTACTAAGCAAGGAGTGTGCCGAATGGATGTTGCCGGTTTATTTTAATTACGCTTTATACCCATTATTTACGCCTTTAACTGCAATCGCAACAGCATCATGAGCATGTAATGATTCATAATGATTTATTTGTAACCAGTAATCTGCGTAGCTCTCAAGCTCAAGTACGCTTTTTATTTTACGTGCGGCATCTTCGCAGAACATTAAATTCTGTCCGTTTAAACGGGCAAATTCCTGCTCGTCTTCACGCTTTACAGCAGCTTGAACAGGGGTTTTCAGTTCATTTTCAAGCATGTCGATTAACCCGATCACATCAAATTCAGTGATATTGTTATCAAGTTTTACTTTTACATTTGCGATAGAGCGTTGTGAATGAGGAGTTGCGACAATGCCTTGTGTACTACCTAGCCACTCGAGGACGTCTTGTTGCTTCAAGGTATCTTGGGTAAATTGCTCGCTGAATGCATTTTGTATTAATTGACGAGCTAGGGCCGCTGAGCATGGGCATGTTGATGAGTATGTGATATCAACGGTTAACTCGTAGCTGATAATATTATTGTTAATTGAAGAGGTTAATGTAACTGGATAACTTTTCCAGCCTACTTTTTTACTTATCAGGGACTCTCTTCGCAGCGGTAGCTCAAATTTAAACTCTATTTTTGCTTGATCGCTTAATTGCTCATGGCTAACAATAAAATCGTTAAGTACTTGCGCTATTGTCGTTGGATTTACATGCTGCTGTGTAGAGAGCGTATCAAGTGCAAGAAATAAGCGCGACATATGAATGCCTTTTGCATCTTCTTTTTGCAAATTGACAAATGCACGCGCTTTGGCGTTAACGGTCGTGGGTGTTAAATTCAACGATTCAAAAATGAATGGCAATTCAATTTCAGCCATCCCAACCCAGTCTAATTTACCTGTTTGTAAAGCGGGTGCTGTATCAGCGATATCTGGCATGTTAGTTTGCATGATTGAATACTCGTTTAACAATAATAAAACGCCGTATATTACACGAAATACATTTATCGAGAAACGGGCAGTTTAAGCTAGATCACTATTTAATGATGAAAGTTTTCTGATTTCATCGAACAATATGAAATTAGTTAATAGATAATGCTAAAATAGCCACTATTATGACTGTTATTTCAATTTTACTCGCATTGCTATGAGATATATATATTTATGAATGACTCTTCATTGAGCTCATGGGCTCGAGTGTTATCGAGCTCTATTACACGTTTTGGGGAATTTAAAACGGCCGCGTTGTGTTATGTGCTTTTTTTAATTATGTCGTTAATTCTTTCCAGTATGTTCTACTATGTGGCCGTTGGTGATATTAAATTACTGGATGTGCTAGCAGTCGTTTTTTTTGCTGGGGTGGTGTCACCTTTAATTATAAGTGTATTACTTAATTCAATCCGTCAATTAGATGCTTCGTATACTTATTTAGATAGTGCGACAAAACAAGAAAAACTCTTAAACCAAACGTTAAAAGATAATATTAATCGACTGAATATTGAAATAGATGAAAGAAAAATGGCTTTTCATGCTAAGCATCGTGCGATTGAAGAGCTGCGCAGAGAAATTGTTGAACGCAAAAAAACACAGCAAGAGTTAGCACAACAAGGGATGTTACTACGTTCTATTGTCGACTCATCCCCGGATTTATTTTATTACCGAGACAACAATGGAATTTTTGCTGGGTGTAATAAAATGTTTGAACAAGTGACAGGAAAATCTAGTGCTGAATTAATAGGAAAGACCGCTGAACAGGTGTTTCCGAGTCATTTCTTTTCAGCAGTACTGCGCTCTGATATTGAAGTGGAACAGTCTCATAAAGCGATTACTATTGATGTTGAACATAATGCAAATGACCAGTCACAATGGTTTGAGCTAAGAAAAATCCCATTTATTAACGATCAAGGCGATTATATTGGCTTGTTAGCGTTTGGCCGTGATATTACAAGCCGTAAAGAAGCGGCTCAGGCACTGGAGACGGCCTATAAAGATAAAGGTAAATTTATTGCAACGTTAAGCCATGAGTTACGTACACCACTTAATGGTATCGTGGGCCTTACACGCATGCTATTAGATACAGAAATGAATAAGCAACAGCGTAGTTGGTGTAATACGGTATTCTCGAGCGCCGAAACACTCGGTAATATTTTTAATGATATTATAGATTTAGATAAGATAGATCGTGAGCAGCTTGATATTGCAACTGACCCTATCAATGTTTCAGACTTTATTAATGATGTCGTGAATTTTGCAGGCCTTATTGCCGAACAAAAAGAGTTAGAGTTTACGATTAATCGTAACGGAATTCTGGATGTTTATGCTCTGTTAGATCCCACCCGTTTACGCCAAGTGGTATGGAATTTGATTAATAATGCCGTTAAATTTACTCAACACGGTGAGGTTAAGCTCGATTGTACTAGAGAAAACCGAGCTGAAGGCCCTTGGTTGGTAATGAAAATATCAGACACCGGGCAAGGGATCCCGCAAGAGCAGTTACCACGTATTTTTGATATGTATTATAAAGCGCCTGATTTATCAGGCTCTAATGCGATTGGTTCGGGGATAGGTTTAGCCGTAACAAAAGCATTAATTGCCGCGATGAAAGGCAGTATCAAGGTTGAAAGTCGTGAAGGTGAAGGAAGTTGCTTTACTGTCGAAATTCCTCTTGAATTATGTATAGCGCCAACTGAGCAAAGTTATGCAGGTCGAAGTTTAAATATACTGCTAGTTGAAGATGTCCCATTAAATGCAGAGATTGCAACCAACCTTTTAGAGCAACGTGGGCATGATGTTATTTGGGCTGAAACAGGGGAAGATGCATTATCTTTTGTTGAAACCGAAGACGATTTAGATTTAGTACTACTTGATATGCAATTACCAGATATTAACGGCGATGAGGTGGCTCGACAAATACGTGCCGATAGCTATTTTGACAAGTTACCCATTGTTGCATTAACTGCGAATGTGCGCAGCGCTGAGGAAGACTTAGAAGGTATTTCAATACAAGGGGCATTAGCTAAGCCGATTAACACGACCAAATTAGACAAAATGTTGGCTGATTTATTTGCGATCAAACAAATTGAACAAGATCAAGACTTACGCATAACAACACAAGGCAAAGATTTAACAGGCATAGATGTTAGCTTACTTGATATTGAGACGATCGAAGATTTTGTTAACTCTATGGGACTCGATGTTTTTAAACGAAGTACAGAGCTGTTTCAAAAGTTAAATCCAAAATATGTTATCGAATTACATACCGCTTTAAACTGTGAAGATAAAGAAGAGTATAAGTCGGTTGCGCATAAACTAAAAGGAGCTGCAGGGTCTGTGGGGTTAAATGATGTTCAGCTACATGCAAAGGAGATGGAAAACGGCGTGCTTGATGTCGACAATGAGCAATTAGCTGTATGGATTGAAGTATTAGAGCGTAAAATAAATAAAGGGCTCGAGGCCCTTCATTTGTTTTTACAGCGGTTAGAGTAAATTCTAACTTAGTTGTCTAACTTACCAATAAAGCGGTAGCCTTCACCATGGATGGTGCTGATAAGTTCTGATGTACTGTTGTCGCTCTCAAAGTGCTTACGAATACGACGAATCGTTACATCAACAGTTCTATCGTTAGCACGAAGCTCACGACCTGTCATATGTTTAATTAATTGCTCACGGCTAAATATACGCCCCGGAGAGTCAAGCATTAAACGAAGAGCACGATACTCACCTTTAGGTAAACGCTTTGCGTCTCCATTAGGAGATGTTAAACAACGACTATTTTCATCAAGCTCCCAACCATTAAAGGTTAGCACGCCATTTGTTTCTAAAGCTGTTTCTTCACCACCAAGTGCTGTGCGCGTTATTAAGTTACGTGCACGGATAGTAAGCTCACGTGGATTGAATGGTTTAGTGATGTAATCATCTGCACCAATCTCTAGGCCTAAAATACGATCAACATCGTTATCGCGACCAGTTAAAAAGATCAGGCCTACTTTACGCTTTTGACGTAATTCACGTGCTAATATTAAGCCGTTTTTACCTGGTAGATTGATGTCCATAACTACAAGATTGACGTCGTCATTATTTGTAAGCTTGTCATGCATATCATCGCCATCAATGGCTTCTATAACTTTATAACCTTCAGCTTCAAATAAACTTACGAGGTTTAGTCGAGTTACATCTTCATCCTCTACGATCAGAATGACTGGCGTTTGCATTATTAATTAACCTTTTTGGAATATTTTATTTATAAAAAAAATCAGTATTATCATATAAAACCGATTACGGAGATTATAGGATTATATCCAAATGTTAACAAGTAAAATCAACATGGATAAAAAAATTGTAGAAAATAACGTTGTAAACAGCATGGTTATACTGAAATATTTAGCCTATTCATAAATAGATAGCATAAAACAGTACCTATAAAGTTATTTATCTGTAGCTATTTTGTAACAAAACAACTTAACAGTGCCTTAAAATAAGCAATAATCAACATTAATTCTATTTAACCTTTTTTCAATGTATGTGATATCTAAATAACTAAAAAGTTCATTAATAACTTATATTAAATAATTAATAGCAGTAGTTATAACATTACTCTTATTTATAAGGTCAAAATCACTAAATACAAGTACCCATGATAAATAAAGTGAGGGCCATTCTTGGTGTTAAAATAAGGTAATAATAAAGCGGCTACCTATTTTATTTTCAGTATCGTAATGTATTCTGCCTCCGAGCGATTGAGTCACTAAATTATACACTAAGTGTAGACCTAGACCACTAGCACCTTGACCTCGTTTTGAGGTAACAAAGGGGTCAAAAAGTTTATGTTTAAATTCTTTATTTACCCCAACCCCGTTATCGCTGTAAGTGAGTGTGATTTGCCCATGAGTGCGTTCAACCTCGATAGTGATTTCATTATTTACTTGATTTTCAAAGCCGTGAGTTACAGAGTTTAAAATAAGCTGCTGTAGTATTTGTTGTAAAGAGTCGACTTTACTTTCTATAACAAGCTCTGTACTACATAAAATATGTAGTACAGGTGAGAAGGGGGCTATTTCAGATTTTATCGATAAAAAGACATCATTGATCAATGTGTGAATTTTAATTTCAGTGTTTACATTGTCATCCTCAATCACGGCCAGTTTTTTGAAGTTGTTGATTAAGTCAGCCGCTTTATTTAAATTTCGATAAATCAAATCTAGGCTTTCTGAGCCGCTAGTAATAAATTTTTTCAATTGACCTGAAGTGAGTGTTTGATTTTTGAAGTGACTCTCGATTTCTATAAGGTTATCTCGTAATAGGGTTGACCCTGTTATTCCAAGGCCTATAGGGGTATTTACTTCATGCGCTACACCTGCCACCATTTGCCCTAACGAAGCCATTTTTTCGTTTTCAACAATTTGATTTTGATATTGATGCATTTTTTCAAGTGTTAATAATAATTCTTGATTGGCTTCTCTTAGTGCGACCGTTCTTTTATTTACTTTTCCTTCAAGTTCAAGATTTAATGTTTTTATCTCTAACTTATCTTTTTCATGACGTTGCATATGGCTATTTATTCTAGTTAGCATGATATTGAGACTTTGAGACAATTGGTTTATTTCTTTAATATTGCATGATTCAAATTGCGTATCATAATTATGACTTTTTGCGACACCTTTTAGCATAAGGCTTAACTTTGTTAAAGGCTCAGCGACCCGACGCTGTATATTTAAAGTAAATAAGTACACTGTTGTCAGTACAATACTGACTAATATGCATAATAGAATTAATTTTTTCTTTATATACTCATTTAAGCTCTCTAGACTGCCTCTCATATAAATATGGCCAATCGTTTTATCCGCATAGATAATAGGACGAATTATTTCGACGATGTTATTGGTTACTTTAGGAGTCATTAGCTTATCAATACTGTCAATCCGCAGGGGGACCGGAGGTGTTTTTTTGGCGTTGTAGCTCATAAAAAAACTCGGTTTATTACTGAAAGCATCAATTTTATAAACGTGAATGTTTTTTATTAAGGGAATGTGGCTGAAAAACTTCAAACGTAGCTCTTCGTTAGTCCGGTTACTATCTATAAGCGAAGGGGCAGCATCAAAGGCGACAATTTCACATAGAATTGTTAGTTTGTTTATAATGAGTTTTTTTTGCTCTTTTACACTAAGGTAAGTAGAAATACCGATCGATAAAGAAAGGCAGCTAGCAGTGACTAACATAATGGTATGTATCAATGTTTTTTTAATACTACACTGCTGTGATTTTTTCATCATATTGATATAAATTGCCAAATAACCTTTTTATGTATAGATAAGTTTAGCAAATAGATATAAAAGAGCTGAAAAATATTTAAACTAATCAACTCAACACTGATATGTACTTAAAAAATAACGGTTCTAGGTTTAGCTGCTATACACTGCAAACTTATTATTTTTAAATACGGTGTGGTAGCCCTCAAATTGAGCAGCCAATATGGGGGGGTATTTTAAAAAGCTATTTGCAACAATTGTCAATCTACCTGATTTGTTTAAATGCTGTTTAGCATTTGCTAAAAACGTTTCTGCGACACTGTAATCGGTAGCTATACCAGTATGAAAGGGAGGGTTACTAATAATTAAATCAAATCTACCTGTTATATCATTTAAACCATCACTTAGCACAGTGTTCCCCTTTATATTATTTAGGGCTAATGTTTGCGTGGTTGCATAGGCAGCTAATGCGCTGACATCACTGCATAAAAATTCTAAATCAGGATTTTTTATACCTAAAAATGTAGCGATTAATCCAGCACCACAGCCAAAGTCTAATACCCGGCTGTGTGCTCTGATCATAGCCGTATTTTCAAGTAACATTTTAGTGCCTGCATCTAATGCACCGTGGTTAAAAACACCAGGGATACTGACCGCTGTAAATTCAATATCAGCTATCGAAACAGTAAATTCCTTATGATAGCGTTTTAAATCAAAAGAGTTATTTTCTGTTATTTCACTAAAAGAGTACAAAATACAGTGCTTTGCAGAATCTATTTTATTACTGTAGCCCACTTTATCGGCTAGTTGTTTTTCTATTGATTTTACGCCGCTTTTATTTTCTCCCACAACTAAAAGTTCGGCATCTTTGTTAATAACAGCACGTATGTTATCCAGTGCCATTAAAACCTCGGGCTTAGATTTTGGGTAATATAAAATGACTAAATCATAATCACCAGATGCAATAGTATGACTAACACAGACCTCAATACCTTTAATGTTTTTAGCATATTCACCATTAGCGTGATTATAACTAAAAGCCGTTATTTTACTTTGTGGGTTAAGGTTTTTAAGCTCAGTTAAAAAGCCATCTTGTACAAAGTTCACCACCAAGATAGATTTACCAATTAACATTTGGTTATTTCGTAGTAATAGTAAGCTTGGATTGGTTAATATGCTCATAAATGGCCTTGTCTTAACATTAATAATTTATTGGATACGTTCGAACATTAAATCCCAAACGCCATGACCAAGTCGGTGTCCTCGTTGCTCAAACTTTGTTAATGGGCGTAAATCTGGACGTGGAACATAATCGTTTGTCTGAGATTGATTAGTATAACCAGGAGCGGCTTGCATAACTTCGAGCATATGCTCAGCATAGTTTTCCCAATCTGTTGCCATATGAAAAACACCCCCCATTTTTAATTTTGAGCGTAGCTTTTCGGCAAACTCAGTTTGCACTATACGGCGTTTGTGATGGCGCTTTTTATGCCAAGGATCTGGGAAAAATAATTGCAGTGTGGTTAAACTCTCATCAGCAATACAATCAGCTAATACTTCAATTGCATCATGTTCAAATATACGTAAATTGGTTACACCCGCTTCATCAGCATCCATAAGGCATGCGCCAACACCTGGGCGATGAACTTCTATACCAATAAAGTTTAAGTGTGGTGCATTTTTAGCCATTTCAACTAATGATTTGCCCATACCAAAGCCAATCTCTAAAACCACGTCGTTGTTATTACCAAATACGCTGGCTAAATCAAGCATGCCGTTTTTGTGTTCAAGGCCCATAGTTGGCCAGCACTTCTCAATTGCTGCCGCTTGGCCTTTAGTTAATCGGCCTTCGCGCTTAACAAAGCTACGGATTGTTCGGATATACTTACCTTCTTGCTTTGCAAGCTCTAGGTTATTGTTACTTGATTCGCTCATAATGGGGCCTGATAAAACAACATGTTTAAAAATGGTTGCGTATTATCCCTGACCAAGGCGGGGATAACAAGTATATAGCTTGATCTTTTCATTATCTCTAATAGACTGGGCCGCCATCATTTAAAGTATAAGTTAATTTTTGTGGATTTAAGTATTGAACAGTCAACTAAGTTTGCAAGCCAAGTAGTAAGTTGGTATCACTTACATGGCCGTAAAACCTTACCTTGGCAACAGCAAAAAACGCCCTATAAAGTATGGGTTTCAGAGGTTATGTTACAGCAGACTCAAGTTGTTACTGTGATCCCATTCTTTGAAAAGTTTATGCAAAGCTTTCCCGATATCATTGCTCTTGCCAATGCGGATGAAGACTATGTGCTGCACCACTGGACGGGTTTAGGTTATTACGCGCGTGCTCGCAACCTACATAAAACTGCAAAAATTGTTCGTGATAAATATGCAGGTCAATTTCCTACGACCCTAGAGGAAGTAATAGCATTACCAGGCATTGGTCGCTCAACTGCGGGTGCTGTACTTTCTTTATCTCTTGGTCAGCATCATCCTATTTTAGATGGTAATGTAAAGAGAGTGCTAGCGCGTTATTTTATGGTTGAAGGCTGGTATGGCGTTAAAAAAGTAGAAAACCAATTATGGCGTTTATCTGAGCAACTTACACCTAAAGAAAATGTCGTGCAATTTAATCAAGCAATGATGGATTTAGGGGCGAGCGTGTGTTCGCGTAGTCGTTTTGATTGTACATTATGCCCCTTAAATACAGGATGTGCTGCGTTTAAAAATAATGTAGTGAAGCAGTTTCCTCATTCTAAGCCTAAAAAAGCGGTGCCTAAAAAATCATGCCACCAACTTATTGTTCGATTCGAAAACCAAGTACTGATGCAAAAAAGGCCAAGTACTGGCATATGGGGGGGGTTATTTGGTTTCTTTGAGTTTTCAGAACTTTCACACCTAAAGCAATTTTTAGGGCAACAAGATTTAACAGGTGAATTAAATCAGCTTGAGAGCTTTGTTCATGTGTTTTCACATTTTGAGTTAACAATAAACCCTCATGTTTTAAATTTAAATGCTATAGCCGATGTTGTTAACGAGCTTCAGCTAGTATGGTACCCTTTAGATCAATCAATAGAGGTCGGTTTAGCTGCGCCAACTAAAAAGCTGGTTAAAGAAATGGCACGAATAGGGTAAACTCAATTTAATTAAAAGTTTAAGAGAAATGATTATGGCACGTACTGTATTTTGTCAAAAGTTACAAAAAGAAGCTGAAGGTCTTGGTTTTCAATTATACCCAGGAGAAGTGGGTGAAAAAATATTTAATAATATTTCTAAAGAAGCATGGGCTCAGTGGCAGCATAAACAAACAATGCTTATAAATGAAAAGCATTTAAATATGATGGACCCAGAACATCGTACTTTTTTAGAAGAGCAAATGGTCGGTTTTTTATTTGAAAATAAAGAAGTGCAAATTGATGGTTATAAACCTCTCGAAAAGTAAACGACCAGATAATAAAAAAGGGCTAATTAGCCCTTTTTTATTATCTGGTATTATGTAATTACATCGTATTTTCAGGTGAGTTTTTAATTTGCTCTTTGAGAAATTGTATCGCCTTTGAAAACTCAATCTCTAATTCATCACGTAGTGTAATGAGCTGATCTGAATTTAATTCCTCCGCTTTACATTGATCTTCATAATTGCCAGATAACTCAGCAACAGTATTAGCCCCAACGGTTTTAGAAATTGATTTTAGTTGATGGCAGGCTTCAATTATTTCTGCTTGTTCGTTCATCATAACGGCGGAGTTTATTGATTTAACTAAACTTTGACTTTGTTCAATATACATTTTGAAAAAACGAATTTTTTTCGCTTCATCACTTTTAACATATTTTTGTACTGCGTCTAAATCAATAGGCATGGCTTTATTTTGATGGATAATAACCAGTGGATCTTGATTATATTTATCAGCCCATACCTGTAAAGTATTTTCTAATGCATTTAACTCAATAGGTTTAGTTATAAAGTCATTGATACCAACGGCTAAACAACGTTCTTTTTCCCCTTTTAATGCATTCGCTGTCACCGCGATAATGTATGGTTGTGCGTTAATGTCTTCTAATAGCTCTGCTTCGTCACGGATTTTTTCTACCATATCGTAGCCTGACATTTTAGGCATATGTAAATCAGTTAAAATTAACGAATGGTTACCTGTACGCCAAAGGTTTAAGCCTTCTTCGCCATTATTAGCGATTTCTACACCATAGCCGAGAATATGCAATTGTTCAGTAAGTACTTCTTGATTAAGAATATTATCTTCAACAAGTAGTACTAATTTTTTTTGTTCGCGAGCTTGTTCAATATTTAAGTAGTTATTTAACGATTTTGTTTGCTTTATTTGTTTTGGTTGATGTAACCCAGCAGCAACTAATATCGACATCATAAAGTTTGATTTACATAAAGGGGCGGCATTGATGTAAAAAATATTTTTATGATTAATCGCTGCGTCATCTAACTTGCTTAACACGACAGCCTGTTGTGAATTATCTTCTAGAGTATAAAGTAGCTTACGTAGTAACGAATTCACATTTTCCATATTATCAATGCCATCAATAACCCAAATAGCATTAGGAGTCTCTTGTACGCTTTCAATTTCTTGTTGGCTTTCTAGTAAAACTGTTTTAGCTCCCATAAATGATAAATATCGGAACATGAGTTTCATACGTTCTGTATGTTTAGTTACAACAAACACTTTATGATCTTTTAAAGTGTTTTTATGAGCATATTTAATGCCGCCAGATATACTAAAAGGGAGCTCAACTGTAAATTCACTACCAATACCAATATGGCTGGTAACCGAAATAGTGCCAAGCATTAGTTCCGTTAAACTTTTACAAATTGAAAGCCCTAGCCCTGTGCCGCCGTATTCTCGGGTAATCGAATTTTCGGCTTGAATAAAGGGGTTAAAAATTTCACTTAACTGTGCTTGTGTCATGCCTTTGCCATTATCGATAACACTAAAGCGCAACGTAAAATGATCTGCGGTGTTATGTGCAACTTCAACTGATATTTTTACTTGGCCAATACGATTTTTATCGGTACTTGTAAATTTTATAGCGTTACTACATAGGTTATATAGCACTTGGCGTACACGAATAGTATCACCAATGAGATTAATAGGAATATCGGGTGCAATTGAAAGCTCTAAGTCTAACTCTCGTTTTTTTGCAACAGAGGACAAAACTCTGGCAACTTCTTCGATAGTATCAGTGACTGAAAATGGAATGGGGTCGATATTGAGTTTGCCAGCTTCAATTTTAGAAAAATCAAGAATATCATCTAAAATGCTCAGTAATGAGAAAGCCGACTCACGAATAATGGTACTCAACCGATATTGCGCACCATCTAACTCTGTCTGCCTTAATAAATCAATGGTGCCAATAACACCATTCATGGGGGTTCTTATTTCATGGCTCATTGTTGCCAAAAAGGTGGTTTTAGTTTGGCTTGCTTGTTCAGCTTTTAGGGTGGCCTGTTCAAGTGCTAACGTTCTATTATGTACTTCAACTTCTAAATTCCCTTGTAAGCGCTGTAAGTCTTTTTGTGCAGCTTCGTTATTAGTAATCGCTGAATCTACTTGTTGTAGTAATAAATTTATATTTTTAGCAACTACGCCTAAACCAATATCTAGCTCTTCATTTACCATTGATTTGTAATCAGCGTGTTTAGTAATCGCGTTAAGTTCGCCTGCTAATTTATCAGTACTGTTTCGTAATCGTTTATTAAGGTAGACATTAAAAAGTAGAGCAAGAATAAATAAAGTAAATACACAACTAATTGCTAATGCGTAGCTAATTATTTGAGTTTCTTCAGAGGTCGTCGTTGCACTGGTGATTCGCCGCTCGATTATTAACTCACCCACAGGCTGTTCATTTAATGTTAGAAGGTGATGTATTCTTTGTTTGGTAGGTAAATAATCACTTCTTTTTAACGCAGGTGTTGGTTCTGCGTTAGTGCTATAAATTAAGGTAAAGTTATTATTCGTATTGTATTCATATAATGAATATGCAAAATCGGCGTTTAATGATTCAGAAAGTTTTATTAATTTTTCTGCTTTAACGCGCCCAAGAGTGGTCAAAGCATCGACCAAAGGTTGATGTAATTGCTTACTGATTGATGGCATATCGACAAGGCTCTTTTCGGGCGCGGTTGCCGTTTGGCGAACATCATAAAATGAGTAAGCCAGCAGTGCCATTGTTGTAACAGCAACATTAAATAATATAAAAAGAGGCATCAAGCCTTTTATCGGTGAGGAAAACTTACTTTGCATGGATGATTCCCTGAGGTATTTATTCTTTTAATAATTAATTGAGCGCATTGTAACTTGTTTTGTCCCATATAACGAAAATTTTATGCCGATTTTTAGTACACAAAAATAATTTATCGTGTTAATTGATAATTAATTTGTTTGAATAAACAGCATATTTAGAGGGAAATCCTTTGGTTTGCATAAAAACCATGCAAACAGTTATAAAGGATAAAAAAAAAGTTGACTTAATAGGGCAAAACCCGTTTAATACGCCGCACGCCCAGATAGCTCAGTCGGTAGAGCAGAGGATTGAAAATCCTCGTGTCCGTGGTTCGATTCCGCGTCTGGGCACCATTATTTAAAGTAATAGTGTTTTAAATCAATAAGATTTGATATTATTATAAGTGCCATAGCACACCGTGTTTTAGTGTGCCGACTTAGCTCAGCTGGTAGAGCAACTGACTTGTAATCAGTAGGTCAACCGTTCGACTCGGTTAGTCGGCACCATTTATTTAAGTTAAATGTTATTATTTAGCAGTTAACTAGCACAGTTTATGTGCCTCGATAGCTCAGTCGGTAGAGCAGAGGATTGAAAATCCTCGTGTCCGTGGTTCGATTCCGCGTCGAGGCACCATTTATACAAAGTTATCAATCTTTAAAATTGAAACGTGCCTTAGCACACAGTTTAGTGTGCCGACTTAGCTCAGCTGGTAGAGCAACTGACTTGTAATCAGTAGGTCAA
>NZ_JAGJEG010000024.1 GCF_018100905.1 Pseudoalteromonas sp. MMG010
AATAGTTAATTTCTCTACCGGTGACTGTGATAGGTTGCTTGAGCTTTTTAGCTTCTAATTGCTCAACAAGGTAGTTTGGTATTAACACATGTCGTATCAAGCCGCCTTTACCTGCTACAGTGTTTAGCTCACCACTCCGGCCCTGCCATTTCGAATCTAGGGCTGGGCGGTTATTAGGTGGTCTTTCACTTGCTTTAGAAAGAGTTAATAATTCATGGGCTCTTAAGCCTGCGACGTAAGCAAGTTGTGTTGATAATTTGAGATAAATTAGATTAGTTGTCCTTGGAAAGCATTAGTAATTTTCATACCTAGAATTTAAACCAAAAGTAATTTTGAAAATTAATAATACAAATCTAGTACAAATGCTTTTTTAGAAGTTAGCTTTAAGTTTAATGTAAGTGCAGGAGATTTAAGGGGAAGTAATGGTCGGTATGGAGAGATTCGAACTCTCGACCCCTGCCACCCCATGACAGTGCGCTACCAAGCTGCGCTACATACCGACGTTGTGTGCAATAGTACGTGTATTTTTTAAAAAATCAATAAGCGTTTGTTTAAGTGCGTATTTATTGCGCAAATGTAGGTTTTTATTACAGTTACGCAATTAAATACACTTTACTTAATTATTTTATAGCAATGACAAGAGCCAAGTAACTAATCAACTAATCAGGTAATCAGCTAAACAAGTAACTATTTAAAAAGTTTATTAAGTTAGTCATTTAACCACTGATTGATCGATTCGTACATTTCGTCTCGTAATATGGGTTGAGCTGCTTTATTGGGATGTAAGTTATCGTTTTGCATTAATTCATTTTGCCCTGCAACTTTAAGTACAAAAAAGTCCATGAGGTAGGTGTTTGTTTCTTCACTTACTTGTGTAAAACTGTCGGTGAACATTTTTGTATACCTAGGACCGTAATTAGGGGGAATGTAAATTTCCATTAAAGCGGTCTTAGCATTAGCAGCTTGGCTTTTTTTAATAATGCTGGTGAGGTTTTGCTTCATTTTTTTTACTGGAAAACCGCGTAACCCATCATTAGCACCAAGCTCAATAAGTACATGAGTTGGTTGGTATAGATCTAATAGTTCGTCTATTCGACTTAATCCACCACCACTGGTTTCGCCACTAATGCTGGCATTTACAATATAAATATCGCTTTGTTGCGCATCGTATTTATCTTGTAACAATTTAACCCAGGCTTGTTCTTGTTTAAGGCCATAGCCAGCACTTAAACTGTCTCCAAGTAATAAAATAGTGTTGTCGGCTAAAGCATGTAACGGCTTGATAACTAAAAATATAACGAAAATAAAACGTAGGATTGAATGAGTCATATGTCAGTGCTTTCTCAGGTAAATATAATTCAAGTAAATAGTTTGTCTAAAGTGGTAAGCACCTTAGAAGGTGAGTTACCTATCCTCAGCGACATAAGCTTTAATGTCAAGCAAGGTGAGTCGGTTGCCGTTGTAGGTACGTCGGGTTCAGGTAAATCTACCTTATTAAGTTTACTAGCGGGACTTGATGTAGCAAGTCATGGTGAAATTATTTTAGACGGCCAACCTCTTCATGCCCTTGATGAAGAAGCGCGCGCTGCTTTAAGAGCTAAATCTGTTGGGTTTGTTTTTCAATCATTTATGTTGGTACAAAGTTTAACGGCACTTGAAAATGTGATGCTTCCGGCCGAATTAGCAGGTAAAGATGATGCCAAAAAACAAGCACTTGAACTACTTGATAAAGTGGGGTTAAGCCACCGAATTGATCATTACCCTTCACAACTATCGGGTGGAGAGCAACAACGTGTGGCTATTGCGCGTGCATTTGTTGGTACGCCGAGTATTTTATTTGCTGATGAACCCTCGGCCAACCTTGATAGTAAAAACGGGAAAATGGTTGAGTCGTTATTATTTGATTTAAATAAGCAACATGGCACCACATTAGTGTTAGTGACTCACGATGAAGCGCTGGCGCAAAAATGCCAACATATTTTGCAAATTGAAGCCGGTAAACTGGTAAAAAATGCAAGAGGGGAGAGCGAAGATGTGGGCTAAGTTAGCGTTAAAACTATTTGCTCGCGAGTTTAGACGAGGGGAGCTAACTGTTATTAGTGCTGCCATTGCACTTGCTGTATTAACCGTACTTACGCTTTCGATGGTGACTGAGCGTATTTCACAAAGCATTGAGCAAAAAAGCAGTACGTTTATTGCAGCCGATAGGGTGTTATCAAGTAATCATAAAATAGATCCTGCGTTTATTGAGTACGCCCAGCAGCAAAATTTGCAAACAGCAAATATGCTGTACTTTGACACCATGTTATTTGCCAATGACGAAATGCAGTTTAGCTCTGTTAAAGCAGCCTCTAATGCTTATCCTTTAAAAGGTAATCTTAAAGTTAAGTCGAGTTTAGACGGTACTTTAGAAACCTTGTCTCATGGTCCGGGAATTGGGAAGGTATGGTTAAGCGAGTCGGTTTTTTATAGTTTAAATATTAATGTTGGCGACTCGGTTGAGCTTGGTGCTGCGCTATTTGAGGTAGAAAAGGTCGTAGTAGAAGAACCCGATGCCCCTTTTAATATATTTTCGAGTAGCCGTAGGGTATTAATTAATATTGCCGACGTGCCTAAAACCGAAGTGATCCAGCCGGGAAGCCGCGTGTTTTACCGCCAATTATTTGCAGGCGAGCCTCAAGATATTGAGCGTTTTTATGAGTGGCTAAAACCACAAATGAAAGAAAACCAAAAATGGTATGGAGTAAAAGACAGACAGTCTCCTATTTCTAATAGTTTAAACCGTGCCGAAAGCTTTTTACTTTTAGCGGGCTTGTTGGGAATTATTTTAGCCGCAGTGGCTATTGCTGTATCGGCAAAACGTTACTGCGAGCGACAATACGACCCTGTTGCCATGATGAAAACATTGGGCGGGAGTCGGGCGCTTATACGTAAAATTTACCTGGCCCATTTATTGTTAGTGTGTTTGTTAGCGATATCGGTAGGCCTTGCGATTGGCTATGTATTGCAAGAAATTGCCACTTATTATTTAGCAAAAAGTATGGCAACAGCGCTGCCTATGGGAGGCATAAAGCCGTGGTTTGTGTCGATTAGCACCGGATTAATTTGTGCGGTTATGTTTTCGATAAAACCATTATTGGATTTATTCGATATTCCGCCACTTAGAGTACTTAGACGTAATCTGGGTGATACTTTAGCTGTTAGCCGTATTCATTTAGCGCTTAGTGCTGCTACCGTATTTTTACTTATGTGGTTATTTAGCAACAACCTGAAGCTGTCGGTGATGTTATTTGCATCGACCCTGGCATTAATTGTGGTGTTGTTTGTTGTATCTAAATTATTATTTGGTGGAAGTAGAAAGCTAGGATTAAAGCCGGGAAATAGTTGGTCATTAGCAATTGCTTCTATTCAAAAACGCGCAAATGTAAACGCGGTGCAGTTAGTTAGTTTTTCTTTGGCTATAAAGTTGTTATTGTTTTTAATCGTGCTTAAAAACGACATGATTGCTGATTGGCAATCACAGTTACCCAGTGACGCACCCAATGCATTTTTAGTTAACATAACTGAAAATGAACTTTCGCCAATTAATGCTTATTTAGCAGAGAAAAACATTCAAGTTTCTGACTTTTATCCCACTATACGTGGCCGTGTTAATGCGATTAATGGCGAATTAGTGGCACGTTCGGTTTCGTTAGAAGATAACGAAGAAAAAGATGAAGATGCCCGCCAAGGTCTTGGCCGAGAACTCAATTTAACTTGGCGCAGCGAACTGCCGTCGCAAAATGAATTAACGCAAGGTGATTGGTTTGCAAACGATGCCGTAGCCGAAGCGTCGCTTGAAGAGTCGATGCTTGAGCGTTTAGACGTTGAGTTAGGTGACACCTTAACCTTTTTAATTGGTGCGCAGTCATTCGATGCCAAAATAACCAGTGTGCGTAAGGTTAATTGGACCAGCCTTAAGCCTAATTTTTATATTATTTTAAGTCCCGATGTACTTAAAAACTATCCGGCGACCTATATTTCATCGGTGCGAATAGAAGCACAGCAGAAAAAAGATTTTAGCCAGCTCCTACGTACATACCCAACGGTTACTGCGATTGATGTTGATAATTTTGTTAAGCAAATACAATCTACGATTGAGCAAGTGTCGTTAGCCATTGGTTTTGTTTTGGCGATTGTTGTGATGTGTGGCGCGTTGGTATTAATTTCTCAAGTGCAGGCGAGTTTAGGCGAGCGAATGCAAGAAATCGTTATTTTAAGAACGCTAGGTGCAAAAGGGTCATTAATTAAAAACGCTATTTTATATGAGTTTTTAATTTTAGGCGGTTTTGCAGGATTTGTAGCGGCGTTATTTAGCGATGTCACTTTATTAATAGTACAGCAACAAACGTTTGATTTGGCGGGTAAGTTGCATCCAGAAATTTGGTTTATTGGCCCGGTAGTAGGCGGTGTTTTTGTCGCTACATTGGGTTATTTTATGATTGCACGAACACTAAAACAAAATACGCAAGGTTTGGTCCGTGCGTTAGCGTAAAGAGTGTGTGGTACATTTAAATAAAAATCGCCCACTTAATTGTGGGCGTTTTATTTATTGGGTACTGGTAATTTATACAGTGCTCTGGCATTATTACCTCAACATAGTAAATAACAATAAAGAGAATACCCCTTGGCCATTATTTTAGGCATTGATCCAGGCTCTCGATTCACGGGTTATGGCGTTATCGCTCACCAAGGCGCAAAATTTACCTATTTAGGCAGTGGCTGTATTAAACTTGCTGATCATGAGTTTGCGGTACGTCTTAAAATGATTTACCAAGGAATAAGCCAACTTGTCGAGCAGTTTTCGCCTACTACGTTTGCTATCGAAAAAGTATTTATGGCTCATAACCCCGACTCAGCTTTAAAGCTAGGCCAAGCACGTGGTGCGGCTATTGTGGGAGCCGCGATGAAAGATCTCCCTGTATTTGAATATTCAGCACGGCAAATAAAACAAGCGGTTGTAGGCAATGGTGGTGCCGATAAAACTCAAGTACAACATATGGTTAAAAACATATTAAAGTTACCGGGTACACCTCAGGCTGATGCTGCCGATGCCTTAGCAATTGCTATTTGTCATGCACACTCTGAACAAAATTTAATAAAGCTAGCGGGAAATGCCAGTAAAACCGTTAGAGGACGTTTAAGGAAATAAATATGATTGGTCGTTTAAATGGTATTTTAGTTGAAAAACAAGCTCCCGAAATTTTATTAGAAGCCGGTGGAGTCGGTTATGAAGTGCAAATGCCAATGACGTGTTTTTACGACTTACCTAATGTTGGCGAAAACGCCATTATTTATACACACTTTGTTGTGCGTGAAGATGCGCAATTACTCTTTGGTTTTAACAATAAAACAGAGCGTGCTTTATTTAGAGAACTATTAAAAGCAAATGGAGTGGGACCTAAATTAGGTTTGGCAATATTATCGGGCATGTCTGCACAGCAGTTTGTAAACTGTGTGAGTAACGAAGATGCAACCACTTTAGTTAAGTTACCTGGGGTCGGCAAAAAAACAGCAGAGCGTTTAGTACTCGAAATGAAAGATAGGCTAAAAAATTGGGGTAATGATTTATTTACGCCATATAGTGACAGCGCAGTGATAGAGCCGGTTAGTGACGCGATCATTGCGAATAATGCAGCCGATGATGCGGTTTCGGCTTTACTTGCATTAGGTTATAAATTGCCTCAGGCACAAAAAGCAGTAAAATCAGTTAGTAAACCTGATATGAGCACAGAAGTGCTGATTAAAGAATCATTAAAGTCAATGTTGTGAGAAAACCATGATTGAAGCGGATCGTTTAATAGATGCGACAGAGCAAACCAATGAAGATACGATCGATCGCGCAATTCGGCCAAAGTTACTAGCCGACTACCGCGGTCAGCCACATGTTAAACAACAAATGGAAATTTTTATTGAAGCGGCCCGCAGTCGTTCAGAAGCACTTGATCATTTACTTATATTTGGTCCACCGGGTTTAGGTAAAACAACTTTAGCGAATATTGTTGCCAACGAGTTAGAGGTAAATATTAAAACCACCTCGGGCCCAGTACTTGAAAAAGCCGGTGATTTAGCCGCATTACTGACTAACCTTGAGCAAGGTGATGTTTTATTTATTGATGAAATACATAGATTAAGCCCACAAGTTGAAGAAATTTTATACCCTGCAATGGAAGATTATCAGCTTGATATTATGATAGGCGAGGGGCCTGCTGCGCGCTCCATTAAACTAGACTTACCGCCATTTACATTAATTGGCGCTACTACACGAGCTGGTTCGCTTACTTCACCACTGCGCGATAGATTTGGTATTGTACAGCGATTAGAGTTTTATTCGGTTGCTGATTTATCACATATTGTAAATCGTTCTGCCGATTATTTAGCACTTGAGATGTGTGACGATGGGGCTCGCGAAATCGCAAAACGATCACGAGGTACGCCGCGCATAGCCAATAGATTGTTACGCCGAGTGCGTGATTATACCCAAGTTAAATCAGACGGGACCGTGAATGCGGATGTTGCCCAGCAAGCACTCGATATGATTGATGTCGATAAAAGTGGTTTTGATTATATGGACCGTAAATATCTGTTGGCGATTATAGAGAAGTTTATGGGCGGACCGGTGGGTCTTGATAACGTTGCAGCAGCGATTGGTGAAGAAAAAGAAACAATAGAAGATGTTATTGAACCATTTTTAATCCAACAAGGCTTTATTCAACGCACGCCACGTGGACGTATTGTATCAGACAGTGCGTATTTACACTTTGATTTAACACCAAATAAAAAGTAACTATTTTACCTTCTATTAGTGAGCCCATTATATGCTGGGCTTACTTTATTGCACGTTTGTGCATTCAACGTATGCTTTTGTAAAGCAACCTACAAAAAATTCACTTCACGTTAATACAGTAATCTCTATGCTAGCCATGGTTTTTTAAAGGCAAAAAAAAACCCGCATATAATGCGGGTAAACAACAAGTTGAAGGAAGTTTCCAGGGAACTATGGTGTTACCAATTTAAAATTAATCAGTAACACAGTAATACGATAAATCATCCTATTACAGTAGTAAGGCTTAATGTAAACACATTATTTAACGCCTTAACTAAGATGTAATCATAATACCGATTGTGAGTGGGTAGTTCAAACTAGAAAATTTAAATTTTCAGATAAAAAAAACTAATGCGATGAATTTATAGAGTGATTATATGCTGTATGTTATTTATACCATACTGCTGTAAGTTTATGAAAATAATGATTTCTATAAACTAATATGTAAATTTATTGCATTAGATAATTTATTATAAATAATTTAAATGAGTGCGTTGTGATTGTTTATGCACGATAAGTGAATAAAGCGGGCATTTTAACCTGTTTTACTTCATATTTAAGCAACCCGCTTAAAGGGAACTGTTAACATTGTTTGTAATTAATACAATTAAAAAGTTTTTATCCCTTTTTACGGGTTATTGATAGTAATACCGTTGTCAGCAAGTTTTGTACTCGATACACTAGCTGCAACTTTTGGCCTTATCACAGGTCATACAGAAATCAATTTATTACACTAAAGTGTACACTTAGGAGTTTAATGTGAGTTCAGGGCTTAATTTTTTAGATTTAATTCTAGAGGCAAGTTTATTAGTGCAGCTAGTGATGTTGGCATTGGTTGGCATGTCTATAATGTCGTGGGCTATTATCTTTCAGCGTAAAAAAGCTATTTCGACAGCGCTAAACGATGCAAAGAAGTTTGAGCAAAAATTTTGGTCTGGGGTTGATTTAAGTAAGCTTTATCAAGAAATATCGGCTCGCAGTGGTAAAAACCAAGGAATAGAAGCGCTTTTTACCGCAGGCTTTAAAGAGTTTGCTCGCCATAAAAAAAATACCTTCCAAAGTGCTGGTATTGTTATGGAAGGGACGCACCGCTCAATGCGTGTTGCGCTATCACGCGAAATTGAAAAAATAGAGTCGAGCTTGTCGTTTTTAGCAACTGTTGGCTCTATTAGTCCATATATCGGATTGTTTGGCACCGTTTGGGGTATTATGAATGCATTTATCGCTTTAGGTGAAGTAAAACAAGCCACCTTACAAATGGTTGCACCGGGGATTGCTGAGGCACTTATTGCTACTGCAATGGGCCTTTTTGCTGCTATTCCTGCTGTTATTGCATATAACCGTTTTGCAAATAAAGTAGAAAAATTAGAATCACACTACATTAACTTTATGGAAGAATTTGCAAATATATTACACCGCCAGGCTGCGACTCAAATAGAGGCAAATGCGAATGTTTCAGCGTAAAAAACGTCGCCCAGTAGCTGAAATAAATGTAGTTCCGTACATTGATGTAATGTTAGTGCTGCTTATTATTTTTATGGCTACAGCGCCCTTAATTACTCATGGTGTTAAAGTTGACTTACCAAAAATGACTGAGTCAGATATGGTTGATACCAAAGATGCACCTCCTATTATTGCTTCAATTGATGCACAGGGTAAGTATTACGTGAGCGTCGGCACTGATCCCGAAGAGCCAATGGAAGCGCTTGATGTTGCGGCTGTTATAAAACTACAGTTAATGAAAAACCCGGATGTACCAGTAATGATAAAAGGCTCAGGTAAAGTTTCTTATCAAGAAGTTTTATTACTCATGGACTTTTTAAAAAGTGCGGGTGTTCCTTCTGTTGGCTTAATGACAGAATCGTTTGAGGGGAAATCATAACCTCATGAGTATCTCTGTATTAAAATCAATTATTTTACACCTAGGCTTAGCTGGCTTTTTGTACATCACCGCTAATTTACAACCTTCAACACCAAAAGTGATGGAAGTAACGCTTAATGTAAATACCCCGGTTATTGACGAAAATGAACACGCGGTGTCGGCTGTGACGGTTGATCAGCAACAAGTTAATAAAAAAATAGCTGAATTAAGAAACAAAGAAGCAGCAAAAAAACGGGCCGAAGAAAAACGCATTCGTGAATTAGAAAAACGCGCTAATACAGCACGAAATCAGCGTGAAGCTGAAAGTCGTCGTATTAAAAAGTTAGAACGTGAACGCAAGGCGAAAGAAAAAGAAACCGCACAAGCGCAAGCACAAGCTAAAAAAGCACGCGCAATAGAGCAAAAAGAGCGTGAAAAAGCGAAGCAAGCTGAAAAGCAAAAATTAGCTGCAGAAACGGCGGCTAAAAATGCAGCAGCTAAGCGTAAAGCTGAAGAAGATGCATTGAAAAAAGCAGAGCAGGCTCGTAAGAAAGCCGAAGCTGAGCGTAAACAACGTGAAGCTGCAGCTGAGAAAAAACGCCAGCAAGCATTGCAAGAACAAATGCTTCAAGATCAGTTAGCAAAAGAGCAAGCGGCACGAAATAAAATTCGTCAACAACAAGTCGTTAGCGAAGTTGATAAATACAAAGCATTAATAATGGCACGTATTCAACAAAACTTGCTGATAGATGAAAAAATGAAAAATAAACAGTGTCGAGTAAATATTCGTTTAGGTTTTAATGGCTTAGTGACACAAGTTAAGTCTTTAGGTGGTGATAAATTAGTCTGTGAAGCCGCGCTACGTGCTGTTAGAATGGCCGATACATTACCTGTTTCTAAAGACAGAGATGTTTTCAACGAACTTAAAAATATAAACTTAACTATAAAACCACAGTTTTAAAGGGATAAAATGTTTAATACAATAAAAGTAGCTTGTTTAGTTATATTATTAGGCTTTAATTCGCTCGCTCATGCGGCACTCGAAATTGTAATTACTGAAGGTGTAGATGGGGCGCGACCTATCGCGATAGTCCCTTTTAAATACAATGGTATTGGCCCAATCCCAAGTGAGTTAAATACAGTGATAGCGGCTGATTTAATGCGCAGTGGTAAGTTTAAGCCGATTGATGTGGCACAAATGCCGCAACAGCCAAGTGTTGATAATGAAGTTGATTATTCTGCATGGGTAAATAAAGGTGTCGAAGCCATATTAGTTGGCAGTATCGAGCAGCAAACAGATGGCCGTTACCTGATTAGTTATGAATTAATTGATGTTATTCGTGGACAAATTACTGGCGGACAAACGCAAATGATGTCAAACGGTCAATTAATTAAAAGTGATGACCATATTCTTGAAGCAAGAAATAGTGTCATTACACTTGATGGTTTTCGTCGTTATTCGCATCGAATTAGTGACGTGATTTATGAAAAGCTAACAGGTGAAAAAGGCGCGTTTTTAACTAAGATTGCCTATGTAATTGTGCGTGATAATGATGAGAAACCCTATCAGTTAGTGGTTGCTGATTACGATGGCTTTAATGAACAAGTTTTATTACGCTCAAAAGAGCCGTTAATGTCGCCTTCATGGTCGCCTGATGGAACAAAATTAGCGTATGTTACTTTTGAGAACAGACAAAGCCAAATTTATATTCAAGATTTATACACAGGTCGCCGTGATCTGATTGCAAGTTACCCGGGTATAAATGGGGCTCCACAATTTTCACCAGATGGGAAAAAATTGCTGTTAGTGCTTTCAAAAGATAAAGGCGGTGCAACTGAAATCTACGTATTAGATTTAATTACAGGGCAAGAAAAACGCTTAACACGCCACCGTAGTATAGATACTGAGCCATCTTGGTTCCCAAATGGGCAAGATATTGTGTTTACATCTGAAAGGGGTGGTAATGCTCAGATTTATAAGTTAAATTTAAACACAGGTAGGTCGCAAAGATTATCATTTGATGGTGATATGAATCTTGCAGGATCGATAACGCCTGATGGTAAAGAATTAGTAATGGTGAACCGAACACACGGGAATTACCATCTTGCTAAGAAAGAGTTGGCTACAGGGGCGTTTCAGGTATTAACCAGAACTCGTCTTGATGAATCACCGAGTATAGCGCCAAATGGCTCGATGATAATATATAGCACACTCCATAATAATAAACAGGTACTTGCGCTGGTATCTATGGATGGCCGTTTTAAAGCACGTTTACCTGTGCTAGAAGGGCAAGTAAAGGCGCCAGCTTGGTCGCCATATTTACAGTAATTTTGCTGGTTTACTCAAAATAGGAATCTACTAAATGCAACTTAATAAAACACTTAAAGGTATGCTAATTGCTTTACCAGTTATGACTTTAGCAGCATGTAGCTCATCAGAAAATATTGATGAAAGCGCCGCTAATCAAGCTAATCAAGCAGCTGAAACAATGGCAAACAACACTGACACTGTTGAGGTAGCTACACTTACTCCAGCTCAACAGGCTGAAGAAGAGCTTCGTCAAAAATACGAAGCGCTACGTCAAGAGCAAGTTATTTATTTTGACTTTGATAAAGCAACCGTTGAAAGTAAGTATGCTGATCTTCTTCGCGCACATGCCGAGTTTTTAGTTAAAAACCCGTCAGTAAAAGTACTTATTGAAGGTCATGCCGATGAGCGTGGTACGCCAGAGTATAACATTGCACTAGGTGAAAACCGTGGTCAAGCTGTTGAAAAATACCTACAAAGCTTAGGTGTTTCTGCAAGCCAAACTTCAGTAGTTAGCTATGGTGAAGAAAAGCCAATGGTTAAATCTCGTACTGAAGACGCTTTCGCTAAAAACCGTCGTGCGGTTCTAGTTTACTAAGATAAGAGATATTATGAAGCCGAAAATTATTTTGGCAGCTATGATATTGAGCGGGAGCACCCAAGTATTGGCTGCTCCCGCTCCTGTTTCAGAAGCTGCGAGTTCACAATCAAGTATTGAAAAACGTTTAGCATCTTTAGAAAGTATGATGCAGTCTCGAAATATGCTGCAATTAGAGCTACAGCAGCAATTAAGTTTCTTGCAAGACGAGGTTAGTCAGATCAGAGGGGTTACTGAAGAGCAAAGTTATAAGCTTGAAAAAGTCCTCCAGCGTCAACGTGAACTGTATCAAGAAATAGAAAACAGAGTGACCCAAGCATACAGCCAACCAGTCGCTACCACAGAGCCTACAAGTGATTATTCACAATCAGCAAGTACACAATCATATAGTAGCGATCTATCTGAGAATGAAGCTTACGAGCGTGCTGTTGCATTAATAATGAAAGACAAACGCTATGATCAGGCTATTCCTGAGTTTCAAACATTTTTAACGACATACCCTGAGTCAGTTTATACCTCAAACGCACATTATTGGTTAGGGCAGTTATTGACGATAAAAGGCGAAAGTGTCAAAGCCAGTGAACACTTTAAAATTGTTGTTAATGAGTTTCCTAATTCGAATAAGCGTGCTGATGCTATGTTAAAGTTAGGGATACTATTACAAGAACAAGGTTTAATAAGCGAAGCTACGGCTAATTTCAACGATTTAATTTCTCAATATCCAAGCACAACAGCTGCAAAATTGGCGACAGAGCGTTTGTCTAATTAATTGAACAAACAGATGTTGAGCGAAATTAAACGTTAAAATTTAAGTGAAAAAATAACATTAAATCTATATTTACACTTAGTTTTACAATAAACGCTGCAAAATTGTGCATGTAGACATAAAAACTTAAAAAAAGAGACAATTTCGGTTGCACTCAATTTTTAAATAAGTATTATAAGCGCCCGCAGCAAACGAATGGTTAACCCAATCTAACTGCGGGAAAAATAGAGCGGGTCATTAGCTCAGTTGGTAGAGCAGTGGACTTTTAATCCATTGGTCGATGGTTCAAGTCCATCATGACCCACCATTTTATATTTTTATAAAATGGC
>NZ_JAGJEG010000025.1 GCF_018100905.1 Pseudoalteromonas sp. MMG010
TTATGTGTATTTTTATACATATAAAATTCAATGGTTTAAGTTGTAATCTATCTTTATTTGTTTGTTACTATGTGTTTTTTTGTTCTAATGGCTAAAAAGATCTGTTTTTTGTTGTAATCTTCATATTTGACGCCATCATAAACTTAACTAGAGTTAAATTTATTGATGAGGAGGTTCAGTGTGAAGCAAGATGATGAATACAAAACGATAGATAAAGCTTATCGCAAAGATGACATGAGGCGTAATTTAGAACGCTTTAGTCGTTTTAACCTATCAGGGTTATTTCCTACATTGAAAGATTCATCCCCCCATTTCTTTGAATCTTTCAATGAGGCGCACTTTGCTGTGATGTTTGAGTTCGAACCCACAATTATTTCAGTTAAAAGCCAGCCATTTTCTATACGATACTCTGTGGAAGGGGTTGACCACAGTTACACACCTGACTTCTCTGTAATTGATTGTAATAATAGAGTTAAAATAATTGAAGTGAAGGTGTCCGCTGCTCTTAATGAAAAGACAGTTCGTAAGCATAAACTAATTAAACACGCTTTTAAGCAGCATGGGTTTGAATTCCAAGTTATGACGGAAAAGGATCTACCCTCGCGAATAGCGATATCAAATATGATGATGCTTAAGAGAAATGCTATAGCGCTTGGAATACCTGATGAAGAAGCCTTAAATTATCTTTTAAATATACTATCAGTACCCGTCTCTCTGAATAAAGCTGTAGATATTTGCAAGTGCTTAAAAATAAATACGAACATGATTTCTTATTGTGTACTTCATGATTATGTAAAAATAGAGGTTTCATCCTATTTAACAGGTGAAACACTGTTATCAAGCAATATTTATGGGGGTGAGTAATGACCTGTGTAAATTTAAAAGAAGGCATGAAGTTTAGAATTGATGAGAGCTTATATGTTATCGATGCTTTGCAACATAACTCATTGGATAACTCAATATATTTTTCTCCATTAGATGATACCCAAACAAAAATACCGTGTGCTAAAACGAAAGTGCTTACACGTTCGGAGTTAATGAGGAAACTTATCAATAACGAAGCAGGGTTTTATGAGAATAAGACATATCAATCAACAGTTGATTCATTTTTAAGCGATGCGCAAGTTAAAGAGCAAGAAATGTGGCACAATTTTGTTGAAGATCACATTGCTAGACATTCAAAGAATTTAACGAAGATTGATAACATTGATGAAAGCATAATGTTGTTTGACTGGCAAAGATATGGCTCAAGCTATTTTTGTCGAAGCACTTGCCAAGCAAAGGTAAAAAAATACATAGATTCAAACAAGGACCCACGTTCACTAATAAACTTAGGGGCAGCTTCACACAAATGCGAATCACGATTTACTCAAGAGACTGAGGATTTAATTAATGATTTTTTTACTGACTATTACCTCATACGTAGTGATAAAACTGCAAAGTCAGTTAATAAAATTGCTGACTTGATACGTAGTAAAGTTACCCAGCTCAAAAAAGTAAAACCTCATGAATACCCGAAAGTCCCCTCAAAAGCGAGTATATATAGACGATTAAACACTTTAGAAGCCGAACTTATTATTAATAAAACACTCAGTAAGCAGAGTAAAAAGTTATTGCGCTATAAGCTTGGTCGAGAATTTATTGGAGAAAACCCGCTAGAGCGCATCGAGATGGATGCTATCTATATCAATCTTGGCATTAACAATGAGTCAGGTGCTTATCTTGGGACGCTCGTTGTCATGGTTGCGATTGACACATGTACTCGCTGCATTGTCGGCTATTCTATAAGCGTTGGTAAGAAAGTGTCAGAATCAGCTGACTTAGCAATTGAATGTTTAAAAAATATTGTAGCCCCGAAAGAAAATATTTACTGGCCTTGTCATGGAGTGCCTATAAAACTTGTCACTGATGCAACTACCGCAGCTCTCGGTAATGAGTACAAAAGGATGGCACTAGACCTAGGGGTGATGCCAGTTGTTACTGAATCTGGTACTCCGTGGAAAAAACCGTTTATAGAGAGTTTCTTTAGAACATTGCGTCGTGAATTTTTAGCTGAACTGCCCGGTTACTTAGGCTCAAAAACGCGTGTTAATAATGCGCACTTAGAGCAAGGTGAAACAGCTGAGTTACATGCTGTGATGACATTGCAGGAGTTTGACGAAGAACTTCAAAAATTTATTACAGAAACATACCACAAGTCTGGTCATGGAGGATTAAATCACCGTAGCCCAATCGACGTTTGGCATAACAAAGTAAGCGACAATCCGTTGCTAATATGTGAACCCAGTCCACAATTTATGCCTGAAAAATTTCGAGGTAGTGTCAGTATAAATCATACGCTTTATAAGAATGGCTCTGTTAGGTTGAAAAACGAAAAATATGTTAGCTCTGAACTTAAGGAACTTAGCATGTCAGGAGTAAAAACAGTTGATTGTTTTTACAGTAATATTGATACAAGCAGTATTGTTGTTAAAGCAAATGAGGCGATTTTTGTTGTGCCTATTCGCGCAGCAAACCATCATGATGAAACTGGAACACAGCGAGCAGAAATAGATGTGGCTCGTAGTAATCAATTTAGTGAATCGGACGCTTCACCGCGAGAGCGCTATACATATCAATCGAGTAAAAAAACTAAAGAAGGACTACAGGTTTTCAAAAAAGCGAAAGCAAAGAAAGCTGAAAAGAAAGAACAAGAAACAGGTCGAAAAACCCCAAAGCGTACTAAGGTTGATAACTCTAAATCCATCAACATGAATAGTTCTAACGCCCGCGATAAAATTATGAGTGCGACAGGTACTACCGAAGTTGATGTATCTAAAAACTCAGTAATATCTAAATTTAAAGTGGGTGGTAGAATATGAGTGTTACTTTTACCACAAGCGAAAGCAATTCGCTCAAGATTAAAGCAAAAATGCTGACAGAGCTTACTTTTGATTGTATGGCGCTAAGGGAAGAGTTAGAACTACTTTTATCTGAAGCAAGTAATGTCATTGAACTTAATAACGGGTGTTGTACGCTTATCGTTGGTGATTCGGGCTCGGGGAAAACGACGTTAGTTAAAAAGTTTAAAACTCGTTTTAATGAGCAGTATGCTAACACTGTATCCCCTAAAGATTCAGAGCAGGCGTGCTATATACGCTCCCCATCAAATATGAGCCCATTAGACTTATATAGAGCTATTCTGAAAGGATTTAATGAGCCCGGCATTATCGAAGGTACTGAGGTTCAATTACGCACTCGTATCGCAAAACAAATGCAAACCAAGCGTTATCGAGTCTTGATATTTGATGAGTTTCAGCAAGTGGTCGAAAAAGTAGGTATAAAGTCTGTTCGTCAAATTGCTGATTATTTAAAAGAGCTCGTTGATGAATTTAATGTGTATTTAGTTTTTGCAGGTACATCAAAGGTACAAAACCTATTATCAATTAACGAGCAGTTCGCTTCTCGAAACTCACTCACAATCAAAAAGTCGCTATTATCTGTATCTACTCAAGATAACTACAAAACCTACGTAAGCTACTTAATTACCCTGAATAAAGATTTAAAGTTCACGCACATCGATTTTACGGATCCTCAAATAAATTTACCGCTATTTGCAACGACTAATGGCGATTTGCGACAGCTTACTCAAACCTTAAGTAAAGCAATTTTATATGCAGCTAAGCGTCAGCGTGACGAGATGCTATTGAATGACTTGATTCAAACATTTAGTCCCAAGCTAATCAAAGGTCGTACCCAAGTGAACCCATACCGCCAAAAGTTCACAATACTTAAAAAAGAGTTGGGGGTTCATTATGAAGTGTAAAATAACGATTACGCCATACGGAGCTTGTGCTTTGATAGCTCATTTTTATGGCTTTGTAAGTGTCACTAAATTGCTTAAGTCCAACGAAATGCATGTACCTTTCGCTTGGCAGTTTTATAAAAATGAGCACGTTGATTTGCTGTGTAGCATAGAGCAAATAAAACAAGATGTCATAAAGTATAATTTACTACAGAATATTGAAATCTCAGCGTCTCGCGGTTCAACCTCTTTTTCTAAACATTTAAAAGTGTGCCCTAAATGTTTTAAAGAAAATAGCTTACATGATGTTAGTTGGCAAAATGTCTCGACAACCATTTGTATCAAGCATCAAAGGCCATTAATTAATGCTTTGAACTTACTATCTTTAGAAGATAGAGAGCCACATTCAAACGAAGCCTTATATCTATTTGAAAGGCATATTTTAAGTTTAGAAGATGTAGAAAGACCTTCATTTGAAAGCACTCTATTGAAATTCTCTGAGTTAGTTTTTCGACCGCTAGATTTTATTACTGCAAAACTAAAGGTAGATAAAGTTAATATCGAGTTTTTGCGGATATTATTAGAGGACGCATACAAGCTATTATGTTGTGAAGAGCTGTGTGTTGTATGGGAAGGTTTGCTGTTAAAGCATCGGAGTCACTTGAAAGGGATAGGGCAAATAGTTACCCGATTTGGTATAGATGAGCTTCAAACGCAGATAAGCTCTTTTAATATCAAAAAAAGCTCTACATCATCAACTAAAGCTAAGCAGATCTTATTAAAATATCACAATGCCAAAATTGACACTAAATTATTCACTTCTAAACGCCGCTTCGAGAATGGAGCTGATGAGAATCAGTTAAGCTATCAAGTAGATGGTTTGATGTTATCTAATTTTTTAGGTATAAAAAAGGAGTCGCTAATACACGTAGTTAGGAGCGATACCCTTCCTGCTGTGTATCTTTGTTCTCAGGCTGAAAAATCATTTTTTGATATTGAAGTTATTGGAAGCATATTATCTAAATCATTTGCACTAAGCACTCAAATTGAAACACAAGAACAATTCTATAAAATCGACGACATACCTAAAGATATTTATAATTTATTTGATTTAACCGTTGCTGAGTTGGTCGATTATGCTATTTCTGGAAAAATTGAATCTCAATTCAAAGTGAATAGCTCATTGCGTTACGTTAACTATTTATTGATATCCGAAAATGGGATTAAAAAAGTACTGAAGAATAAATGGCAGTCATTTAATGACATGCCACATGAAAGTGTAATTAAAATGCTAAAGTTGGATAACAAAACACTACTTCGGTTAATAGATGATGGTTCTCTTAAACTTACAAAAGATAAAAAGTTGATTGATGCAGACTCTATCCGACACTTTGTTAGTAGCCACTTAGTATTGAATAGAACAGCAAATTTTGAAAGGTCACGTGATTGCGAAAAGCGAGTTAAGGATTGCTGCAAAGTAGAACCAGTTTGCTTACTTTACATGAATGCCTATTTAACTGATTTCGTAGTATACAAAAAGGAAAGTTTAAATGACTGCTGCTTGCGAAAGCTGGAGTCTAGATTCACATACTTTGGAAAACCCAAATTAGATTTATCTAAAATTGTGATTACTTATCAAACTAAACCGAAATAGATCATATCTAAATGCACTAAGTCCGTATATTTGAAGTAAGTCATTTAGAGTATGCTAGTAGGGATCCGATATATTTAAACAAGCATGTCAGTTGTAGTCGCTCATATCTGACCTTACAGTCACATCAGTATCTTTCAGTTCACATCCTTCACCATTACTATATTAGAAATGGTATCAAAGCAGTTTATTTTTACGTAAAATAATCTATTATTAATAAATGAATTTCAAAGCTGGCTCTTACAGGCGGTTTTTTTTCGTATCAAATTTACTGAAATAACAGCTGTTATAATTTTAATTTTCCTCATTCCAGCTGTGAATGAGAAATTTGACCGATTCCAGCCGTGAATGAGAAACTTTCCAAATTTCTATGAGAAATTCACCTATCAAAACCTCGCCATATGGAATGTCTCATTCCAAGGCTAAATGAGAAAGAACATTTTGTTCTTTCTCATTCGGATTTGGAATGGTTTCTCACAGAGCTGGAATAGAGAGCTATGTGTGGCAAGGGCTACAGAGGAGATGATTTTTACCTAATTTGTTTTTTTCTCATAGGTGTTGGAATTTAAGTAAGGCTTATACGTTAATCCAGTATCTTTTTTTTGAACATCATAGAGTACGGGTAGCAGTGACTTTGTATCGATTATAAATAAGAACGGTGTTAACCGAGTAAGGTAATCGACATTAGTAAGTTTTATAAGCTAGTTTAATTAGGTTATTTTTCGCATTTAATTTACCGGATAAATGAGGTCTGGTATTTAAAGTTTCTTCGTTCCAACGTTAATTGAGAAATTAGCTTTATTCCAGCTTCTAATGAGAAATATTCCAAAAGCCTACTGGAAATTCACTTTTCAAAGCCATGCTTTTTTTAGACCCTATTCCAAGCTTAAATGAGAAAGAACATTTGTGTTCTTTTTCATCTAGCTTTTGAATCCTTTTTTCACATTGGGCTGGAAGTTAAATGAGACTTATACGTTAATCCAGTATCTTTTTTGTGAACATCATATTGTACGGGTAGCAGTGACTTTGTATCGATTATAAATAAGTATGGTGTAACCCGAGTAAGGTAATCGACATTAGTTAGTTTTATAAGGAGGTTATAAGCGTGAAGTAGCCAATCAACATTATGATGTTGAAGTCAAGAATTGACCTTATTGATTTAGAAATAGGATTAGGCAATCATCACGTATTATCAGTCTACCACTTATAACGTTTTTTCCTTCACCATAACCCCTTAACTAATAAGGAGAAAGTCATGAATGAATTAAAGAGAAGAACCTGGTTTATTACGGGTGCAACAAGGGGGTTAGGTTATCAAATAGCTAAATCTGTATTGATTGCTGGTGAAAATGTGGTCGCAACAGGTAGAAGTTTACAAAAGTTAAAATCCGTTTTTACTGAAACTGATAATATTTTACTGCTTGAATTAGATATTTGTAATGAAGAGGAAATTCAACTCGCCACACAGCAAGCGATTAATTACTTTGGCAGTATTGATATATTAGTAAATAACGCGGGTTTTGGGCAGCTAGGTTTATTTGAAGAAATTGAACAAGATAAAATAAAAGCGCAATTTGCAACAAACGTGTTTGGCTTAATGTCTATGTCTCGTGCCGTTCTGCCATACATGCGCAAACAACAATCAGGATTGATTTTTAACATTTCGTCAATTGGCGGTAGCTTAGGATTTGAAAATGCTTCTGTTTATTGTGCTGCAAAATTTGCCGTTGAAGGCTTTTCAGAAAGCTTAGCAATGGAGGTAAGGCAATTTGGTATTGATGTTACTATTGTCCAACCAGGCTTTTTCCGAACTGATTTTCTTGATAGGTCTTCGGTGCAATACGGCACTGTATCTATTGACGACTACGCGCAATACTCAAAAGCATTAAACGATGCTTATCAATCACAAAACCAACAACAACTTGGTGACCCTAAAAAACTAGGCCAACTTCTGGTTGAATTATCACAAAAAACAGAACAACCAATGCGATTAGCTGTGGGCTCTGACGCAATAGAATACCTGAGTAAAGCAAACCAAAACCGTCAAAAAGATTTAGAAAAATGGTCTGATTATTCAAAAACGACAGATATAAATTAGATATTGATATAAACGGTTTATCTGATTAATACTCAAGTCTATTTGTTTAGTATATTATGATATATAAGGTGCTTTAAGTGGGTTTAAGGTGAATTAATGCTTTGTTTTATAAATGAGACTATTAAAAACATCACTCCTCATGCTGCAGAGAATGGTATTTTTACTACACAAATATCTGACTTGAGTATTATTAGGAGCGACTGTATTACTCAAGAGTTACACATCCTTCATGAACCTGCTATTTGTATTGTTGTGCAAGGCAAAAAACGGGTAATGTTGGGACAAGATATTTTTGAGTATGATTGTTCGAAATATTTATTGGTTTCATTTGATTTACCATTAACGGGGCAGGTAATCGAAGCATCAAAAGAGCAACCTTACCTTTGTATAAAGCTAAGTATCGATACGCCATTATTGGCGGGTTTAATCATGGATATAGATCATGAGCACAGTCAATCAATAGGAAAGGTACCCCACTCGGGTCTGCAAATAGAACAAGCAAGCTCAACAATTCTTGACCCAATAATGAGATTAACAGCCTTATTAAATCATCCACAAGATATTAAAATTTTAGCAGCACCTATTAAGCGAGAATTGTTATATCGTATACTTTCAGGACCTAGTGGTTACCATTTAATGGCTAAAGCTTTAGGCGTGGGGAAAAGTAAACAAATAGCCAATGCCATCGCATGGATAAAAAGCAATTTCAACCAACCTTTTAATGCCGAAACCATTGCTAGGGAAGTTTATTTAAGTGTATCTACCTTTCATAAATACTTTAAAGAAATAACATTAACGAGCCCGCTGCAATTCCAAAAACAATTACGATTACAAGAAGCTCGTCGATTAATGGCTTTTGAAGGATTAGATGCAGCAAAAGCCAGCGGTATTGTCGGTTATGAAAGCCCCTCACAGTTTAACAGGGAATATAAAAGAGTTTTTGGTACATCACCCAAGGCTGACATACAAAAACTCATTATCGAAAAAACATCTTAATTCAGCAACTAAGAGTTTCTTTTAAATTAGTAGGTTTTTGTACTTCAACTCCTTTTTTACACACTATGAGCCAAAATTTTAGTTGAATGCTTGTTAACTTCTTTTACTTCAAGCTACCCATAGTTGCTAAATAGTGCCTTGATGGCCGCTTCATGATAGAAAAATAAATTAACTCCATAGATGAATTAACCAGAAATTAACCA
>NZ_JAGJEG010000026.1 GCF_018100905.1 Pseudoalteromonas sp. MMG010
TCGCTCTAGAGACGCTGCGCTTTAGAGTAGTAATTTAGTGATTCAGTGACTAGAACGTATTGTTCACTTCTCATTTGCTGCTCTTTGTGAGCATTGGCTTTTGTCTTTGATTTTAAGTGATTAAAGCTAGTGATTAAGACATGTATGCACAAAGAGGCGCTGCGCTGATGAGACGCTGCGCTTTAGAGTAGTAATTCAGTAACTAAATCATTTCTTGGCTTCTCATTTACCCTCATTTGCTGCTCTTTGTGAGCATTGGCTTTTGTCTTTGGTTTTAAGTGATTAAGGCTAGGATTAAGACATTTATGCACAAAGAGACGCTGCGCTTTAGAGTAGTAATTTAGTAACTAAATCGTTTTTTGGCTTCTCATTTACTCACATTCCTTTCTCTTTTTGAGTGTATTTAGTAGTTAGTAGTTAGTGCATAAGCTTACAGTACAAACAGCAATTTATTTTAGGCATAAAAAAACCGCTAAATTAGCGGTCTTTTTCTATATTTACATATTATTTAATAACACGTAAATGCGATCCTTTCTTCTTTTCAGGCTTTTCTGGTGGGGTAGTTTCAACATATTCTGTTGACGTTTCCACACTTTTAAACTCTGGCGCAAAGTCGTCTTCATCATCTAAAAACTCTTCTGCGGTAAAAACAGTTCCTTCACCGTTTTCACGTGCATATATCGCCAGTACTGCACCAACAGGTACATATACTTGCATTGGTTGACCACCAAAGCGAGCGTTAAAGCTTAACTGAGTATTGTCTAACGAAAACTGAGTGACCGCAGACGGGCTAATATTAAGCACAATTTGTCCATCTTGTACAAATTGTGTTGGTATTTGCACTGCAGGAAAGTTCGCATCAACCACTAAGTGTGGAGTGCATTCGTTATCAACAATCCAGTCAAAAAAAGCACGTAATAAATAAGGGCGATTAGGTGTCATTACAAACGGATCTCACGCTCAGTTTCAGTTAAAGAAGCTTGGAATGATTCACGTTCGAATAAGCGGATCATGTATTCTTTTAGCTCTTTAGAACCAGCACCTACAAGCTCAATACCAAACTCTGGTAAACGCCATAATAGAGGTGCTAAATAACAATCTACTAAGCTAAACTCTTCACTCATAAAGTAAGGCGCTTCACCAAAAATTGGGGCAATAGCTAGTAGTGCTTCTGTCAGCTCTTTACGTGCTTGAGCTGCATCAGGTGCATTGTTAATAATTTTTTCAGCAAGGCTGTACCAATCGGTATCAATACGATGCATCATTAAACGGCTACGACCACGCATTACCGGATAAACAGGCATTAGTGGAGGATGAGGAAAACGTTCATCAAGGTATTCCATGATGATGTTTGCCTGATATAAACCAAGCTCACGGTCAATCAGTGTTGGCACTGTACCGTAAGGATTAATTTCGTGAAGTGCTTCTGGCAAATTATCTTTTTCAGCCAAATGAATATCTACACTTACACCTTTCTCTGCAAGTACAATACGTACTTGGTGGCTATACATACAGTTAGCACCAGAAAAAAGGGTCATTACAGGGCGCTTATTGGCAGCTACGGCCATGCCTACCTCCATTAAATAACTAAAACAGCAATAGGGGCTTAAGCCCCTATTGCAAAATTACCTTGTAAAATGCTCACTATTAATGAACATCTCTCCAGTATTCTTTCTTAAGCATAAATGCCAAGATAAATAGAATAATTAAAAATCCAATTACCTTAATACCTAACGCTTCTGACTCGAGACGTGAAGGTTCACCCACATACTCAAGGAAGTTGGTTAAATCACGTACTGCGTCATCGTATTCATCATCACTTAACTCACCGCTACCATCTGTTTGCGTACCAACAATTTTAGTCACAGTGTGACCATGTTCAGTAACTTCTTCAGTGATAGCTGTAGGAACACCTTGTAGTTCTTGCAGAACATGTGGCATACCTACTGATGGGAAAACAATATTGTTTACGCCAAACGGACGAGATTCATCTTTATAAAACGATTTTAAGTAAGTGTAAATCCAATCAGATCCACGCACTCTTGCAACAAGTGTTAAATCTGGTGGCGCTGCACCAAACCATTTTGCTGCATCGTCTTTTTCAATTGCATTTGTAATATGGCTACCCACTTTAGAACCGTCAAATATTAACTGTTCTAAACCAACCTCAGTTGGAATGCCGATATCACGGAATGTACGTTCATAACGCTGATACTGCATTTGGTGACAACCAAGGCAGTAGTTCATAAACAACTTAGCACCACGTTGTAGTGAAGGTTGATCCGTAATATCGTTATTAGCCTTCATTAGGTCCACAGATGGACCTGCCGCAAATACAGTATTAGGTAACAAATTTACAGATAAAGCAAATAAACCAATAAGTAGCTTTTTCATCATTTCGTTAACCTCTCTGGCATTGGCTTAGTTTTTTCATTCTTACTGTAAATAAACAACAGTACGAAGAACATAAAGTAAGTCACTGTACATACTTGCGATATAATTGTTTTAAGGTCTGTTTGAGGTGTAGCACCTACCCAACCTAAAAGAACAAATGTAATAACAAAACCAGCAATATTCCATTTATGGAAACCACAGCGGTAACGTACAGATTTAACGCGACCACGGTCTATCCAAGGAAGTAATGCAAGTACCACAATAGATGCACCCATGGCTGCAACACCAATTAGTTTATCTGGGATTGCACGTAATATTGCATAGAATGGCGTAAAGTACCAAACTGGGAAAATATGCTCAGGTGTTTTCAATGGGTTAGCTGCTTCAAAGTTTGGCGCTTCTAAGAAGAAACCATTCATCGCAGGCATAAAGAACACAACCCAGCAAAATAAGATTAAGAAACCAACCACACCCACAATATCTTTTACTGTGTAATAAGGGTGGAACGGGATTGCATCAACAATATCTTTTTTGTTGGTGTAATACTCGTGGAACTTAAATTTAGGCTTATCTTCTTCAGCAACAGAGCCTTTTTTACGCTTAATTTCAATACCTTCAGGATTGTTAGAGCCCACTTCATGAAGCGCAACAATGTGCAAAAATACTAAAATAACAATCACTAACGGCAATGCAATTACATGTAATGCAAAGAAGCGGTTAAGCGTTGCACCAGAAATAACATAGTCACCACGTATCCAAAGTGTTAAATCATCACCTATAACCGGTATAGCACCGAATAAAGAAATAATTACTTGTGCACCCCAGAACGACATTTGACCCCATGGTAATAAGTACCCCATGAAAGCTTCAGCCATTAATGCTAAGAAAATAAACATACCAAATAACCACAGTAACTCACGTGGTTTTTGATAAGAACCGTAGATCATGCCACGGAACATATGCATGTATACAACGATGAAAAACGCAGATGCACCCGTTGAGTGTAAATAACGTAATAGCCAACCATATTCTACATCACGCATGATGTATTCTACTGATGCAAACGCACCTTCAGCAGAAGGAACAAAGTTCATCGTTAACCAAATACCCGTTAAGATTTGGTTAACCAGTACAAGCATGGCTAAAGAGCCAAAAAAGTACCAGAAGTTAAAGTTTTTCGGTGCTGGGTACTGTGCAATATGCATGTTCCATACACGTGTCATTGGAATACGGTCGTCGATCCAACCAATAAGCTTACCAATCATTAGGCTACCCCTTTTTCTTCGCCCACTAAAATAGTGGTTTCATCAAGAAAAGTATACGGTGGTATTTCTAAGTTTAATGGTGCTGGTACCGATTGAAATACACGGCCAGCCATATCAAATTTAGAACCATGACATGGACAGTAAAAACCATCATCAGTGCCTTCAACTTTTTCACCAAAATTACCTTGGAAAAAGCCAGGTGAACAACCTAAATGCGTACAAATACCAACAGCGACAAATATCTCTGGGCGTAATGAACGGTAATCATTCGTTGACGATTCTAATTGTTGTGGCTCTTGCGATTGCGGATCACGAAGTTGACCTTCATGTTCTTTCATCTGCTCAAGCATTTTAGGGGTTCGTGATACAACCCATACAGGTTTACCACGCCACTCGACACGTATTAATTGTCCTGGTTCAAGTTTGCTGATATCTACTTCTACAGGCGCACCCGCAGATTTAGCTCGCTCACTTGGATTCCAAGACGCAATAAAAGGAACAGCAGCCCCAGCCGCACCAACACCACCAACAACAGAGGTAGCTATGGTTAAAAAGCGACGTCGGCCATTGTCTACAGGCGCATTGCTCATCCACTTATCTCCACTATGATTCTCAACACTTGCTATATTGAGAACATCAGTTACAGCAGGTTAATTATTCGAAATTTTAAGAAGAAACGATCATAAATAAAACCCTTGATTAAAACAAGGTTATTCAAAGCTTCACGCTCGAATAATCCTGACTTAATCAAAGATTTGATTAAGTTAGCTCGAGTTTAAAGCACTGGGTTATTTTATCATTTCCGTAAAACAAAAAACTGACCAAGATCAATCGCAATCCAATAAACAAATATGTTTAATTGAAAGTACTAAAGCTTGTTCATATTACTTGCCAGCCAATTGTAGCAAAAAATTACACTAATTAACTGATGGATTTACACTAATTACCATAATTATTTAACTTTTTTTAAAGTTATTGCGAGGAAGAGCTCAGTAAGAGCAAATAACAAACAAATATTTTGTTTTTAAGATCAGAAACTAAGAAATACAAGACGGGACTTTAAAACAAAAAACCCAGCATAAGCTGGGTTTTTGAATTCTTGATAACGTATAGATTAACGTTTTGAGAACTGTGGACGCTTACGCGCTTTCTTAAGACCCACTTTCTTACGTTCAACTTTACGTGCATCACGAGTAACGAAACCTGCTTTACGAAGTTGTGGACGTAATGACTCGTCAAACTCCATAAGTGCACGAGTGATACCGTGACGGATAGCACCAGCTTGACCTGTAGTACCACCACCAGCAACGGTGATGTGTAGATCAAACTTTTCAGTCATATCAACAAGCTCAAGAGCTTGACGAACAACCATGCGTGCTGTTTCGCGACCAAAGTACTCTTCTAAAGAGCGCTTGTTGATTACGATGTTACCAGTGCCTGGGCGTAAGAATACGCGAGCACTTGAACTTTTACGACGACCTGTACCGTAGTATTGATTTGCCATGATAGTGCTCCTTAAATGTCTAGAACCTGAGGCTGTTGTGCAGCATGATTGTGCTCAGTACCAGTGTAAACTTTAAGTTTACGGTACATAGCGCGGCCTAAAGGACCACGTGGCAACATGCCTTTAACAGCTTTCTCGATGATCATTTCAGGCTTTGCAGCTTGAAGTTTATCAAAAGTAGTAGACTTAAGACCACCTGGGAAACCAGAGTGAGCATAGTACACTTTGTCTTTGAATTTGTTACCAGTTACAGTAACTTTCTCCGCGTTGATAACGATGATGTAATCACCAGTATCTACGTGAGGAGTATATTCAGCTTTATGCTTACCGCGTAGGCGATGAGCGATTTCAGTAGCGATACGACCTAAAGTTTTACCTTCAGCGTCAACTACGTACCAGTCACGTTTTACTGTTTCTGGTTTAGCAACAAACGTTTTCATTTATTTAAAATCCAATGTTTTTCAATTAAAACCACAGGTAATTATTATTAATTACCGCTCTAAAGTTTGCTACAACCCCTTCGAGTTTTAGACTTTGTGCGCCATTCAAAAGTGGCTAAGCTAATGAAGGCAATAGAACGCAACGTGGCAGACGCGGGAGTATACCAGCACTTAATTAATATTGCTACTGCAAGAAAGTTTTTTCCGAAAATAGGTGATTTCGTTATCAAAACCCAAAAAGCGATACTTTTAAATAAAGTATTTGAATAGCTGATATTTAGCGCAGCGCCTCTTTGAGTAATTATGTCTTATAACTTGCTTTAATAACTAAAAACAAAGCCATTACTCACAAAGAGAAGAAAATGAGACATGAAAATACGTTCTAGTCACTAAGTCAT
>NZ_JAGJEG010000027.1 GCF_018100905.1 Pseudoalteromonas sp. MMG010
TTGTTGATAACTTACCTGTAGCCTCAAAATACTAAACTCTTTATGTATGATGTGGTAAGTTTCGCCCACTTTTAAGATGTATATTTAGGTATGTAAGTTATGACAGATGTAATAAATAGTATAAGTAACCTTTTATGGGGACATATTCTTGTTTATTTATTAATAGCAGCCGGTGTTTTTTTCACTATTCGTTTGCGTTTTATTCAGTTCTTCCAATTTGGTCACATGTTTAAAGTCATGTTTGGCTCTCGTAAATGTGGCGAAGATGATATTTCTTCTTTCCAGGCTTTTTGTACATCTTTAGCTGCGCGAGTAGGAACCGGTAATATGGCAGGGGTTGCTGTTGCTTTATATTTGGGGGGTCCTGGAGCCATTTTTTGGATGTGGGTGATCGCTCTAATAGGTATGGCGACCAGCTTTGCCGAAAGTACTTTAGCTCAAGCATATAAAATAAAAGATGAACAAGGTAATTTTCGAGGTGGCCCTGCTTATTATATGCAATATGGTCTTGGTAAACGTTGGATGGGTGTATTATTTTCGTTATGCCTTATTTTAGCGTTTGGCTTAGTGTTTAATGCTGTGCAATCTAATTCTATTGCCGCTGCTTTTACTGTTGCATTTGATATACCTAATTACATTATTGGTATTTTGCTTGTTGTTGGCTCTGGCATCATTATTTTTGGTGGTTTGAAAACAATTTCACGATTTGCCGAAATGGTTGTGCCTTTTATGGCAATTATGTACTTATTGGTTGCGCTTTATGTGTGTGCTATGAATGTTAACCTATTGCCAGATGTTTTTGTTCTGATCATAAAAAGCGCATTTGGCATTGAGCAAGCAGGAGCTGGCGCAATTGGATACGGTGTAACACAGGCGATGATCCAAGGCATTAAACGCGGATTGTTTTCTAACGAGGCAGGCATGGGTAGTGCTGCGAATGCAGCAGCTACCGCGACACCTTACCCTGCTCACCCTGCATCTCAAGGTTATGTGCAAATGCTAGGGGTTTTTATTGATACTATTGTTATTTGTACAGCTACCGCTGCTTTAATCTTACTTTCGGAACAATTAGTTCCTGAATCGGGCTTATTAGGTATCGAACTCACTCAAGCAGCATTACAACAACATGTTGGTGACTGGGGAATGTATTTTGTTGCAATTGCTATCTTTTTCTTTGCTTTCACTTCTATTGTTGCAAACTATTCTTATGCCGAAACAAACCTAATATTTTTACAGCATAATTCGCAGTATACACTGCTATTATTTAGACTGTGTGTTTTAGCTATGGTGATGTTTGGTTCAATTGCAGAATTAGGCTTAATTTGGACACTGGCCGATATCTCTATGGGATTAATGGCTATTGTTAACGTAGTGGCTTTATTTATGCTCTCCGGTGTTGTTATTTGGTTATCGAGAGATTATAACAGGCAACACAAAGCAGGTCAGATACCGACCTTTGATCCTTCAGCTAATAAAAAGCTGCATGAAACTATGCCACCAGGAGTTTGGCCAATAAAATAGTTATTAATTCGTTATTCTTCGGCATGAAGTTTTTGTTCTGTACGAAAACTTCATGCTTAACCTGCTAAATCCCCTTATCTATTAGCCCATATTGAATTAGATTTATTATCTATTAAAAATCTCATTTATCATATACAATGCAACTGGTTAACAATAAATTGACAATATAGCAATATATATTCACGTTAACTAACGTTTACACACATTTTAATGGAATTAAAAATACTGCATCACAACGGTATTCAACAAGAAGGATCTTAATAGTTAATTATAAATAAGAATGAGACTTTACACACATGGCATATAAAACAATCATCACCCCATTAACACTCAGTGCTATTTCTTTGCTTTCAGCTTTTACCCAAGCTGCCACCTTCACAATAGAAAAACAAAATACCAGCTTTTCTATTGATGGTAATGGTGGAGCTATTAGCAATCAGCAAATTTATTTGTGGAATACTAATGAAAGTAATGTAAATCAACAGTGGATACAAATTCAGCAAGACAATGGGTACTATTCGTTTAAAAAACAAAACACAAACCTTTGCTGGGATGGTGGTGACGGTGCGACTCGTCGTCAAGCTGTAACTTTACAAACATGTAACTCAAGTAATTACGATCAACATTGGGCTAAAGTTAAAGTAACCAGCGGCACCGAAAAATACCGTTTAGAAAAGCGTAATGCACCTAGTTTCTCTATCGACGGCAATCGCAGCGCCAGTCGCAAACAATATATTTATTTATGGGATTCAAATAGCAGTAACGTCAATCAGCAATGGAATTTTAACCGAATTGATGAAACTAGCTCTCCAGTAAATACTGGCAACGCAATACCTGACATTATTACTGATGGTAGCCTGTTCGATTTAGAAGGTGATAACCCTACCCCACTAATCAATGAATCAACCTTAGTGTTTGTCCCTCTAGAAACACAGTACACCACATCTGGTGGTGGCGGTTGGAGGCACGAGTATAAAATTAAAACCAACAAGCGCAAGGCCATGTATGATACCTACGAAGAGTTTTCTGCAAATTACAAAGTTGAACTTTCTAATGGCAGTAAAACAATTATTGCGCAACACCATGGATCATCAATTTCAACCTTAATGAAATTATACGTTGCTGATTCAAGCGAATCTGGATTTGATGATAGTGTAGCAAACAATGGGATCTTTGATGTGTATGTGCGTTTACGAGGAACAGATGGCGATGAAGATAAATTTGCTCTGGGTACAATTCGAAGTGGCGAGTCAATAAATGTTAAAATGATAAATGATTACGGGACTGTAACCGTTTCTGCATTAGGTCGTTCTGCTACACTCACCGTAGAAGATGATGACATTACCTATTTTAAATTTGGTAACTATTTACAATCCCAAGATCCTGTTACAAGGATAGATTGTGGTACTCGCGGAGATTCTGACTCATGGGAAGCGTGTTATAAAGATTTTGGTATTACAACATCAAAAATCACATTAACCGATATAAGTTATAGCAGTAATCATTAACTATAACTTTAGCTAAAATAAACAAGCAGCTTAGGCTGCTTTTTTATTATCTAAAAAGAAGCAGACATAAGATTATTTGTGTTGTAAACGCTATAGCTTATTTTTAATGGAATATTAGAAATAGGATAGTACTGTGCAATTTATTAACGATAATAAATTGGTGCCCGAGGCCGGACTTGAACCGGCACACTCTAAGAGCGAGG
>NZ_JAGJEG010000028.1 GCF_018100905.1 Pseudoalteromonas sp. MMG010
TTGTTATAGTCTAGTTTATTGTTATATATTAATTAAAAAGTCGGAGTAACGTTAGGTGCGATACGGCGTTTCTTTCTTAATTATCAGCTTTATAAATTAGGCCTGCCGTAAATAGTTAAAACTTCCCCAATTTGGCAAGATAAAGGGTAAATGTTATACATTATATATAAAAGTTACGTAAGATTTATGGAGAAATAAGTGACAGATATGGATAAAGTATTACAAAATGAAGCAGATACCGCTGGTCTAGACATTTTTGGTAGTAATCAAAGGGCTAGTTATAGGGATTATAAATTTAAAGTATGTGGGCATGTACAAGGCATTAAAATTGAAAATGTGAGGACAGGTAAATTTAAGTGTCTCCAATGCTCAGAAATATCGCTAATGAAGCTTGCAGAAGAGAATAACCTAGAATTTATAGGTATTAAGATAAAATTGAATTCAAACCTTTACCGTTTTAAAAGTTGTGGGCATGAGCAAGTAATAGCTTCAAACAATATAATAAATAAAAATATTACCTGCGATAAGTGCTTCAGCTTGAAGCTATGTGAAGAAGCTAAGCTAGCTAATCTAGAGCTTGTTGAGATTATCCAAAAAAGCAGACCTTACATTTATAGATGTTTGAAGTGTTCATCAATTTTAAAAATAAAACCTGGGGATGTTAAATCTAATAACTTCAATTGTTCAACATGTGCTCAAAATGAGCTCATGGATCAGGCTAAATTAGCGGGCCTCTCTTTCCTTAATAAAGATAAAGTTAGAAGATACCATAATATTTACGAGTTTAAGTCTTGTGGGCACAAACAATCAATTCGAAACGATAAAGTTAAATCAGGTGTATTTAATTGTAATACTTGTGAAATAAATAAACTGAAAAACGAAGCTAAAATTGTAGGCCTTGAGTATATTGATAACTGTCCAAAAGCAGGTAGTAAGATATATAAATTCATAGACTGTGGGCACCAGCAAGAAATTCGAATATCTCGCGTCAGGGAGAATGTATTTAAATGCAATGAATGCCATCAATCCAAATTAAAAGCAGAGGCCTCTAGCAATAGTTTAACTTTAATAGGACAAGGAAAGGATACCCATTATAGAATATATAGCTTTAACGGTTGTGGTCATCAACAGGAAATAAGGGTAGATAAAGTAAGGAGCAGTAACCTGAGATGTCAAGCCTGCCAAACAGATAAAGTCGATACAGAGGCACTTGAAGTTGGTTTGAAGGTTATTTCTAATGGTAAAACCTCCCATTATCGTTTGTATGAATTTATCCAATGTGGACATCAACAAGAAATAAAAGTTGGTCATGTAAGAGATAATCTTTTCTTATGTAGTACGTGCGAAGAATCAGCTTGGACACAGGAGTCTGGTGTATATATTTTTGAAATAATCAAAGGAGGTTACGCATGGCTGAAAATTGGCGTCGCAAAAAACACTAAGAACAGAATCAGTCAATATGGGCTGTGTGATGATTCGATAGTAAATGAGCTTGCATATCATAAACTTAGTTCCGGTAGAGAAGCTAGGGAGTTGGAAAAAGGAATCCATAAACTTATGTCTAAATATTCACTACCATCAAATAAGATGAAAAAATTTATGCCTCTAGGTGGATTTAGTGAGTGTTTTGACATAAAGGGTAAAAGCCTCGCTTTATCAACAATCGAAAATATTCAAAGTAAAAATGAGTAGAGTTCTAGAATTAAATTTGGTTTACCATTTTTTATCTTTTTGAGTAGTAGTAATTGGCACTGAGCTGAATTCGTGCAAAGAGCGAGAAGCGGTCGATCAGATGAGTCGCTTTTAACTTAGTAAGAATAAGAGGACACTTTCCTCTTTTTACATATTTATATAAGTTACATAAAGCAGAATATATATAGCTAGCAATAACTTATGCTTTTTGCTATTAATACTAACTCATAAAACAAGGTCGTTTTCTCGCTAAAAAAGGAAAGTGTCCTCTGATAAAGTTGTTGGGCACTCAGGGGGGTTCATTGCAATATCGAAAATATGACGAATATAAATTTATGCACGAATCTATAAATGGTTTTTGTAGAATTATCCTGCTGTCATTTGCAAAAGAAGAATGTGAAATTAAAGATATTATTTTGAGAAACTCAATAGCAAAAGCATCAATGAGCTTAAAGGGAATATTTGCTCAATGGGATATCAAAAACTATCAAGATGGGTGGGCTATGTACAGAAATGTACTCGATAGACTTTTTCATATAGAACACATAGCTCAGAACAATCAATTTCAAGAATTTGCTGATTGGTCTATCTATCAACAAGCTATAAAGCAGAATTTGGTTAAAAGTGACATTAGGTTTCAAAACTCTAGTCCACCACTAAACGCTAAAATGAAGGCTAGAGTAAAAGAATTATTAAAAAACAAACCCACATGGAAACGTCCTAAAGCTGAAGATGTAGCCAAAAGCATGGAAATGGACTTCTTATATAAATATGGTTTTGATATGGCAACAATGCACACGCATCCTATGTCTAACGATGGGGCACAAGATTTCCACTCTATAACAGGGATACCTACAAATGAAGAGTTCCCTGATCAAATAACTTTATTACATAATAGTATTTTGGTAGTAACATTAATCATTCAAAATGTACTAAATTATAGCTCTCCCAAGTGGAGGAATATCATGTGGGATTTTATCGAGCAACTAAGGTTTAGTCTCAATGATGGTAATAAAAATTATGGTGTTACTTTTATTAAAATAGCTAATAAATTTGGTGAACAATCAACTTTGTGTGCCGAAAATGTCTAATAAACAATTTAATAGGGACAAAAAACAGTCTGCTTTTGTTCACTGTTATCACCATTTTAGCAAACTAATTTTTGTCCGTTAATATGGGCGTTAGTTTTAATGAATTAACTAGATACATGAATTAACTAGACACCCATCCTAAATTTTGTAGTTTAGCAAACTAAGTAG
>NZ_JAGJEG010000003.1 GCF_018100905.1 Pseudoalteromonas sp. MMG010
AAAATTTGTCTTAATCACTAAAAACCAAAGACAAAACCAATGCTCACAAAGAGAAGCAAATGAGAGTGAATGAGAAGTGAAAAGACATAAAAATAATGGCTTAGTCACTCAATCACTAAATCACTTCTCTAAAGCGCAGCGCCTCTTTGTGAATAAATGTCTTAATTACTAAAACCAAAGACAAAAGCCATTGCTCACAAAGAGAAGAAAATGAGAGTAAATGAGAAGTGAAAAGACATTAAAAATAATGGCTTAGTCAATCAGTCACTAAATCACTACTCTAAAGCGCAGCGTCTCCAAAGCGTAGCGCCTCTTTGTGCAAATTTGTCTTAGTGACTTAAAACCAAAAACATTGCTCACACAGAGAAGAAAATGAGGTGGAAAAAAGCAATCACGATTTTAAATTCAGTTTTCTAGTCGCAAATTCTGGTGAAAATATTGAGTCTTCAATTTTGTAAGTTTGACGTTTATAAAAGGTTGAGGCTACTAAACCTTTCTGTTTTATCGAATATTTTATCTGTATACTATAAGCCTACTCGATAGCTTTCTTTTGCCCTTATTATTTGAGTGTTTATTCATGCTGTTAATGATCGACAATTACGATTCTTTTACTTATAACTTAGTTCAGTATTTTCAGCGGTTAGATCAAGATGTATTAGTAAAACGCAATGATGAAATTTCGATTGCAGATATAAAACAGCTTAAACCTGATCACATTGTTATTTCTCCAGGGCCATGCAGCCCTAATGAGGCGGGTATTTCACTTGATGTAGTTGATAAACTAAAAGGAAGTTACCCTATTTTAGGTATTTGTTTAGGGCATCAAACAATTGCACAAGCCTTAGGTGCCAATATTATACATGCAGCTAACGTTATGCATGGTAAAACCTCTGCTATTTCTCATAATGGTGAGGGCGTCTTTAACAACTTACCTAACCCTTTGACTGTTTGCCGTTATCATTCCTTAATTGTTGAAAAACTTACTTTACCCAAAGAGGTACAGGTTACTGCTTGGACTGAAAATAAACTGGGTGTCGAGAGTGAAATTATGGGTATACTACATCAAGATTTGGCACTAGAAGGGGTGCAATTTCATCCTGAAGCAATATTAACTGAGTTTGGTTTAGAATTGCTTGATAACTTTGTTAGCCGCTTTTAGACTGTTGTTAGTTGTAGAGTAATTATCTCATAGGGTAAAAATGTCGGATTTGGTGCAAAAACAAAAAGTACGCACGTTTGAACAGCGAGCGCATGATCTACTGCTAGGCCATAGCTTTGCACACAAACAAATGGGTTTTATCCATACTTTAGATATTGATTATGGCCAGCCTATGAAGCAGCGAACCTTATTAGAGGTTGAAATTGCCGCTCTTAATAAGCGTCAGCAATCGAGTACTGCCCACCATAAGTTTCGTGCACAAGCGAGTCAGCAATTACATGGTGTAATTGAATCAGCGATTGCAAAGCAATTAAATGATATAGATAAAGTAATAAAAGATACAATTGGAATCGAAGAAACGGTGGCTGCTTTATTCGATCTTCTAGCTGTTAAATCTGCTTCAGTAGGGCGTTTAGAGCCTTTGGTTAATAACCTAACTTGGTTGGGAAGGGATTTAGTTACTTTAGTTAATACGCCTTACTACCGTAAACAATTAAGTGCCCAGACGTCTGTGAAGGTTGATTCACCTAAATTAGCACTTCGATACATTGGGTTAGATAACTTACAGTTGGTGGTGCCAACCTTTGCTGTACGCCATTGGATGCCTCATAGCACAGAACCTTTTTCATTACTTAAACGCCGCTTACGCGATAACTCGATGGCTTGTGCCATTGCAGCGCAAAAAATTGCCCAGTTTAAAGGCGTTAATGAAAACCATGCTTTTACACTGGGGATGTTGTTAGATGTGGGTAAAATTGCTTTGGTGCGTTTATATTTAAAAACATTTGAAGCCGTTTGGCAAAGGCAAGTTCAGTTAGCGCGTAATGAAAGAAAAAAGAATTTACATACAGCGTTATTAGAACTTAAACCGGACCCTTTATTTTTAACTACCTTGTTGAATGAAAGATCCACAAAGCTCACTGCAAAAGTTATCGAAAAGATGCAGTTAAAGTTCTTACCTTTCAATAGTGTATTATCACAATTAACAGAGGGTGTTGCAAAAGGTGAGACGCTATTGCCTTTGACTGAAGTTATACAAAAAGCTCAATGTTATTCTCAATTTATTAGCCTAAAAGAACATCAGTTAATTGAATCTGACGAGGCTATTACGTGGTTCTCATACTATAACTTTAAAAACGATGAGCTAAGGCTTTTAGAATCGGTTAACTTTAGCAATTTAGCGATTAAGATAGATTGATAATCGCTTGCGAAATTATCGCTGCTAACTAACTTATAAGTTATTTTAATACGCTTGTGAGTAATCCGGGCAGTATAAATTTTAATTATTAAGTCGATAATTTGAGCTTTTCAGCTGCGTTTAAAAAAATTAGTTAAATTTTTTGTTAATTATTTACGACTAATCATTCACTCTCAATAAATAACTTACATATAACTTATTAAACTTAAGCGCTGCGTGCTTTATGGATGTATACGAAGTAAAGTTAGATTTGGCTTTTTTTTATGCAAATAGTTATTCACTATCTTTGAAATAATATCTCAACCCCTTTATTTTAAAGGGCTACACGAATTCTTTACCCAAGACAGCGGCTTTTTTTTCTGAAATAATGGACGTCTGAAAATTGAACCGTCAAGCAATTATAAAGAGTCTACTTTGTCTTTTTAGCTTATGGGTTATCAATGCAACGAATCTATATTGTTCGGTTGCTTACAATTAAGAGGAAATAAAATGACAGTTAATCGCGAATTATTTGATCAAGTAATGGTACCAAACTACGCTCCATCGAGTGTAATCCCTGTAAGAGGCGAAGGTTCTCGAGTATGGGATCAGCAAGGTCGAGAATTTATAGATTTTGCCGGTGGTATTGCTGTTAACTGTTTAGGTCATTGTCATCCCGCTTTAGTTGCAGCATTAAAAGAGCAGGGCGAAAAAATTTGGCATTTATCAAATGTGATGACCAATGAACCAGCATTACGCCTAGCAAAGAAAATGGTAGATGCTACGTTTGCAGAAAAAGCGTATTTTGCTAATTCAGGTGCTGAAGCAAATGAAGCGGCGTTAAAACTAGCACGTCGCTTTGCGTTAGATACATACGGCGCTCAAAAATCGCAAATCATTGCTTTTAATAAAGGCTTCCATGGTCGTACTTTCTTCACTGTAACTGTAGGTGGCCAAGCTGCTTATTCAGATGGTTTTGGTCCTAAGCCAGCCGATGTTGTACATTGTGATTATAACGACCTAGCTGCTTTTGAAGCGCTAATTAGTGATAATACCTGTGCCGTGATGATGGAACCATTACAAGGTGAAGGTGGTATCGTATCGCCTTCTAACGAATTTGCGAAAGGGGTTCGTGATCTTTGTACCAAACATAATGCGTTATTAATCTTTGATGAAGTACAAACGGGTGTTGGCCGTACAGGTCATTTGTATGCTTATGAAGGTTTAGACGTGGTACCTGATATATTAACTACTGCTAAAGCACTCGGCGGTGGTTTTCCTATTGGTGCAATGTTAACAACAACCGATATTGCAAAGCATTTAAAAGTAGGTACACATGGCTCAACTTACGGTGGTAATCCTCTTGCATGTGCAGTTGCAGAAGCAGCATTTGATACCGTGAATACGCCTGAGGTGCTTTCTGGGGTAGTTGAAAAAGCAGCATTATTTAATGAGTTACTCACAGCGGTAAATGCTAAATATGATGTGTTTAGTGAAATTCGTGGTCAAGGTCTATTAATTGGTGCCGTCGTAAACGAAAAGTTTGCAGGGCGCGCTAAAGAATTTCTGGTTGCGGCAACAGAGCAAGGTTTAATGACTTTAGTTGCAGGTGCTGATGTTGTGCGCTTTACTCCTTCATTAGTGATCACAGAAGATGATATACGCGAAGGTATGGCCCGTTTTGAAAAAGCGGTTGCAAGTGTTGTAAACGCTTAACAACAAACTATTTTATAGGGTGAGTATAACTTGCCCTATACACCTTAATTATCGTTCACTACAAAGGAGCAAGCTGACTCATGATGGTTTTACGTCCTATACAGCAAAATGATTATTCGGCTTTAGTTAATATCGCCCATGAATCAGGACACGGCTTTACTTCTTTACCAAATAATGAAGCGCTACTACAAAAAAAAATCGATCTTTCAATTGAGTCTTTTTCTAAGCAAACTAGCCAGCCAAATGATGAAGGCTACTTGTTTGTTTTGGAAGATACTGAAACTGGCGAAGTGGTAGGTACATCTGCCATTGAAGCTGCCGTTGGTTTAAGTGACGCTTTTTACCATTATCATTTAAGTAAAGTTATTCATTCATCTCGAGCATTAAATGTATATAAAGCAGTTGATATATTAACGCTGTGTAATGATTACACAGGGGCTACTGAGTTATGTACTTTATTTTTAAAAGATGATTATCGTAAAAACTGTAATGGGAAGTTGTTATCTAAAGCCCGCTTTATGTTTATCAATCAGCATAAACAGCGCTTTGCAGAAACCGTTATTGCTGAAATGCGTGGTGTATCTGATGAAAATGGTGATAGCCCATTTTGGCAGTGGTTAGAAGAACACTTTTTTTCTATGGATTTTCCTACGGCAGATTATTTAACAGGTATCGGGCAAAAAGAATTTATTGCCGAGCTTATGCCTAAATATCCGATCTACGTAAATTTATTAAGCAAAAGTGCCCAGGCTGTTATTGGTGAGGTGCACAGCAATACACGTCCAGCGATTGAGTTATTAAAAAGTGAAGGTTTCACCTTTAACGGCTATGTTGATATTTTTGATGCCGGGCCGACTGTTGAGGCGAAGGTTGATAATATTGCCACGATTCGTAACTCAAAAAAATTCATCGTTGAGATTGGCGAAAACAGCGGCAACACCATGGTGTTACTTGCAAACGATAAATTAACTGACTTTAGAGCAACAGTCTCTGCCTTAGCTTTCGACGAGAAAGCTAAAACCTTAGTGTTGTCACAGCAACTCGCTGATGCTTTGTTATTACAAGCTGGCGATACACTCAGTGCTACAATTATTTAATTAGGAGCAAAGTATAATGACTCATCCTGCACAATTTATTAATGGCCAATGGTCGCAAGGTCAAGGCGCATCGTTTAACTCTGTAAATCCAGCGAATAACGAAATTATTTATCAAGCCAATTCAGCGACAGCTAGCCAGGTTGACAGCGCAGTAAACGCTGCACGTGAAGCATTTTATACTTGGGCTGACAAAACATTTTCAGAGCGTTTAGCGATTGTTAAAACGTTTGCCCTGACTTTAAAAGAACACAGTGAAGAACTTGCAGTAGCGATTGCAAAAGAAACAGGTAAGCCACTTTGGGAAACTCGTACTGAAGCTGGCGCCATGGTAGGTAAAATCGCTATTTCTGAAAAAGCATTTTTAGAGCGTACGGGTGATGTAGAAAATGCAATGCCATTAGGGCGTGCAATGATACGACACAAACCTCATGGGGTTGTTGCTGTATTTGGACCTTATAACTTTCCAGGTCACTTACCTAATGGGCATATTGTTCCAGCATTGTTAGCTGGGAATACGGTTGTATTTAAACCTTCAGAATTAACACCTGGAGTTGCCGAACTAACACTTAAATTATGGCAGCAAGCTGGGTTACCAGCAGGGGTAATAAACTTAGTGCAAGGTGAGGTAGAAACAGGTAAAGCGCTGGCGTCTCATACCGGTATTGATGGCTTGTTTTTTACCGGCTCTTCTCGTACTGGTCATATTTTACATGAGCAATTTGCTGGCCAACCGGGCAAAATATTAGCTTTAGAAATGGGGGGGAATAACCCACTCATTATTACCGATGTAGAAGATAAAAAAGCGGCCATTCATGACATCATTCAATCAGCTTTTATCTCTAGTGGTCAACGTTGTACATGTGCTCGTAAATTGTTTTTACCTAGTGGTGAACAAGGTGATGCGATTTTAGCTGGTTTAATTAAGGCGACCAAAGCGATCAAAGTAGGTAACTATGATGATGAAGAGCAGCCATTTATGGGGTCTATGATCTCTAATGCCGCTGCGGCAGGAATGGCGAAAGCGCAGCAGCAATTAGCTGCTTTAGGGGGAGAAGTATTAGTTGAATTAGTTCACACTGAAAATACCGGCTTTGTGACACCTGGGATTATTGAGTGTACTAACATTACCGACTTCCCTGATGAAGAGCATTTTGGGCCATTACTTAAAGTATTTCGTTTTGAAAACTTTGATGATGCGATTGCTAAAGCGAATGACACTAGCTTTGGCTTATCAGCAGGCTTATTAAGCGATAACGAAGATGATTACACTCATTTCTTACGTCGTATACGTGCTGGTATCGTAAATTGGAACCGCCCAATTACCGGTGCATCAAGTGCTGCTCCATTTGGTGGTATTGGTGCTTCGGGTAACCATAGAGCAAGTGCTTATTATGCTGCTGACTATTGTGCTTACCCAGTTGCGTCGGTTGAACTTGAAAAGGTCGCGATGCCTGCCACGCTAAGCCCTGGTTTATCGATTGATTAAGCTTTATAAATAAGCATGTAGTGTGGTTTTATATCGTTAATAAAGCGGCTTTTGCCGCTTTTTTAGTATAACCTTTTTGTTATCCTAGTAATTAGGATGGCTTTCTGCTTAAATTGAATCAAATAATCCAGTAGAGAGAAAAATAATGGTGTTAGATAGGCAGGGTTACGACGATTTAATTATGTACCTAACTCAACACTTAGCCTTATTTGAAAAGCCGGGAGAGATAAAGGCTAACGCGCCAACTGTCATGGAATTAATTGAAGATGTAATTGCTGAAAATGTAATGCGCCTTTGTCAGCAGCACACAGAGCTGAATACCGAAGAGCGTGCTCTGATAGTGCGTGAGGTAGATGGTATAGTATATGATTTACAAGAAGTGCTTAGTAGTATTATATCGCAGCCGGTGACTGTTGAGCAGCATGCTTTCATAGATGAATTTGCAGGGTTAGTAAAAAACTTGTTTGATAGTGCGTTAGCGCATTAAATTCCCCTTCTATACGTTATTAGTTAATAATCACATTAATAACGACTTAAATAATTAGTAATACGATTGAGATATAACAATGCAAGCAAATGTACAGTGGGTTGAAGGCGATACGTTTATTGGTCGCTCTGGTTCTAATCATAATGTTGTGTTTGATGCGGGTGCAAACAGTGCAGCGCCAAGCCCAATGGAAATGGTATTAATGTCGGTGGGCTGTTGTTCATCGGTCGATGTGGTGAGTATTTTAAAAAAATCTAAGCAAGAATTTAGCGATGTGCAAGTTAAGCTTAGTAGCGAACGAGCTGAATCAGCGCCACGCGTTTTTACAAAAATTAATTTACACTTTGTTGTAACGGGTAAAAATGTATCTGAAAAGCACTTAGCAAGAGCGGTTTCTTTATCGGCAGAGAAGTATTGCTCAGTAGCTTTAATGCTTGATAAAACAGTAGAAATTACGCATAGCCATGAAGTTGTTTGTGAACAGTAAAAATAACACTTTTTCCATGAAGAAAATTCGTATAAAATCCGCGAACTTTAATTCTGCAGCTGCAGATTTCACTCAATTATAGGTTAGTTTAGTATGAACAAACCCTTCGACAAAATTAAACTTCATGGCTTTAATAATTTAACAAAAAGTTTAAGCTTTAGTATTTACGATATTTGTTACGCTAAAACGGAACAGCAACGTAAAGAATACATTGAGTATATCGATGAGCAGTATAGTGCAGATCGTCTAACGGATATTTTAGGTGAAGTGGTCGATATTATTGGTGCTAATATTTTAAGCGTTGCGCGCCAAGATTATGAACCTCAAGGTGCAAGTGTAACTATCTTAGTGTCAGAAGAGCCGGTAGAAGCACCGCAAACTTATGTTATCGATGAAGCGCCAGGCCCGTTGCCAGAGTCAGTTGTGGCACACTTAGATAAAAGCCATATATGTGTTCATACCTACCCAGAAGCTCATCCTGATGATGGTATTTGTACCTTTAGAGCAGATATTGAAGTATCGACCTGTGGTATTATTTCACCGCTTAAAGCACTTAACTTTTTAATTCATAGTTTAGAGTCTGATGTGGTTACCATTGATTACCGAGTTCGTGGTTTTACTCGTGATGTAAATGGCGTTAAGCATTATATTGATCATGCGATAAACTCAATTCAAAATTACATGACTGAAGATACTAAAGAGCTGTATCAAATGATGGATGTAAATGTTTACCAAGAAAACTTATTTCATACCAAAATGATGCTCAAAGAAACTGATCTTAATACGTACTTGTTTGGTTTATCTACTAAAGATTTAACAGATACTGAAGAAGATGAGATTCGCTCTAAATTGAATCGTGAAATTCAAGAAATTTTCTATGGTCGTAACTTACCAGATACAGAGTAAGCACTTAATACTAGAAGGGTGTTAAAACACCCTTCAACCTTTCTACTGCTCCTAACAGCCATATTACTTTATAAGTATGAGCTTTGTTTGACGAGAATTTAAATACCATACACCCGTGTTATCAAAAAACGCATCTTCTTCGAGCATAATTCTTATTTCTTTATTCCATGGCTTAATAAATACGGCATTATTTAACTCAATAGAGTACGCGGTATTTAAATGCAATGGGTAGTCACCATCGCCTGCAACACCTTGTTGAGAATCCCACATCCCCAATGTGGTACCAGCAGCATGGCCATGATAGCCCAAAGGGTGAGTGTAAATAGTTGGCTTTAACCCTTGAGCAATGGCTTTGCGTCGAGCCGCAGCAAGTACCTGATTTCCTGTTTTTCCGGCTTTAAACTCAGCGGTAAATATATCTTGTAGCTTATTCGCACTGTTAAAAGCGTTTACTAAATACGCGGGTGCCTGTGTTTCTTCCGGTTTTAAAATATAGGCGTGTTGCTGGGTGTCAGTGTTTAATCGTAAATAAGTGATACCAAAATCAACATGTAATAAATCACCGGCTCGAATCACTTTATCGTTGTAACCATTGGTAAAGCTTTGTTCATGATCAAATTGTTTATTGTCGGCTCGTTGTATGGCGACACTTGGATGAAACCATGTTTGCAATTTTAGTTGTCGAATACGCTCTCTAAACCACCATACTAAGTCATCACTGGTGGTTTCACCGACGGTGATTGCTTTAGTAGAAAACCCTTCTGCAATAATTTCATGAGCAATAGCAACAATATTTTTATACATTTCGACTTCTGGCGCAATCCGTTGCTCTAACCAAGCAATCGCTAATGGTTCGCTTGATATGATCTTATTATGATATGGCTGTGGTAGGTTCGCTAAAAAGCGTTGCTGATCACCAACAGTGAGCCCATCAGCATGTGCCCAGTGGGTTGACGTGTTAAGGGCTATATTATCAGGTTGGTATTTAGTAATTAATGCGTTTAACGCTTGCCATTGATTTGGCTCAGTGGTTTTATCCCAGCCTTTTTTAAAGCTGTTTCCTATTTTATAAGGGGCAATAGCCCACGCATCTACTTTGTTATTTTTATTGCGTGCAAACATTAAAATAGTCGTGCGCCTAGCGGATAACCATGTTGCTGGGAGCATGGTTTTTACAATTGGGTCTTCGTTATATTCTCGACTAATTAAAATCCACATATCTATATTGTGTTCATTCATTAGCTTAGGCATAAGCGTTTTTATGCGTAAGTCGGTCATATTATCAATAAATTGAGCTCGTTCTTTCATTGATAATATATCGATGGGGTTAGCGGCATTGCTAAAAGCTGTGAATAATAAAGCGATAAGGTAAGTGCAGTATAAAAAGCGTATTTTTATTAATTTTAATGTTTTCATAGGCCATGTTACAAAGATTGTTTTTTATAACATGGCATAAGTGGTGTAAAACAACAGCTATTTGAGACAAATAACTCATATTATCAACCAATGAAGCATAAACCGTTTTAAATTAGTTTCTCTGCTTTTTATTTACGGGGTGCCCCATAAATTTTTTCAGCATGATTAAATAACACCCAAGATGTTAAAATATATTTATCATTAGAAATGGGTTTGTTACCTCTATGGGTGTGAGTAAAGTAACCTGGAGCAATGACCATTGTCCCTTTTTTTGGCGCTATTTTCCTTTTTTGGTAATAAAATTCAGTTTCGCCACCTTCTTCAACATCATTTAAATAAAACATAAATAATAAGACTCTGTGTAATGCTTCATTGTGCTGTGGTTGCGGGTAAACCTCACTGTGCCAGTATGGATAACCCCCTTTATTTATATCGTATTTTTGTGCTTGTATATTGCCTAAGCGGAAAATTTGTTGCACTAAAACTGGCAACTGAGGCTTACCTATTTCGGTATAATTTTGCGCTGTTAAATCGGTAGGCTTGCCTGTTTTAGGATGATAAACCTTAAGGCCAAATGCACCAATTAACATAAAAATATTCTCTTCAATATATTTAAGTATATGCGCAGCAGCCACCTGTTGAATATGCTTTAGTTGTTTTGCATATTCAGGGTAATTATTTAAATGTAAGTCATGGCTATCTTTTTTATTTAAATCAACACCACCAGAGGTGATACCTTGTTTTAGGTGGGGGCTTTGTGAAAACATAGTGATAAAACTATCGCAAAATTCATTACTTAATGCATTATCGTAAGTGCGTATAAAGTCCGTCATGGATTACCTATTGGAATTATTATGTTTATTAATACTTGGGTGCCGCGCTTATATGAAACTGATGCGTTCGGACACATTAACAATACCGCACTCCCTGTGTGGTTTGAAAGAAAATATTTATGCCAATCGATTCAGTAATAATAACAAAAATACAGAAAACGTAGCACATAGCTTATTCGTGTTATTACATGCGCTTTACAAAACAGCCTCGCATTGACACATAATAAATTGTATGGGTTAATTAAATCGTATTTATAATATATATTAATTATTTGTTTTGTATGATTAAGGTGTGACCATGACAGGATTGTTAAGAGAAAATAAAATGCAGGAGGTTCATTTAACCGATGGAGCAGGTTTAGAGGTTTGCATACTGCCCTTTGGTGCCACCATAAAAAGCATTTTATGGCGCACTCAAGAAATGACATTGTCGGTTGCTGATAACGACTATTACCTAGATAACCCGTGTTATTTAGGAGCCACTGTTGGGCGGTTTGCCAATCGTATTGCCAAAGGCCGGTTTACCTTAGCGGGAAAGCAATATCAGCTAGCCAAAAATAATGGCACAAACTGCTTACACGGTGGTTTAGTTGGCTTTAACAAAGTACTTTGGCAAGTGATCGATCATTCGAGTGAACAGCTTACTTTATTTTATCGTTCACCTGATGGTGATCAAGGCTTTCCTGGTAATGTAGATATTTATCAACATATCAGTGTAGATAGAGGAAAGCTAAGTATCCGATTTTCTGCCACTAGCGACGCCGAAACCGTTATTAACCTTACAAATCACTGTTATTTTAACTTAGATAATAGTGGTTCTATGCTTGATCATGTACTACAAGTAAATAGTAACAATTATTTAGCTGTTGATGAAAATGCTATCCCCAAGGAGAAAGCTGAAAGTGTCGTTGGTAGCGCATTTGATTTTACTAATTTAACACGCATCGCTGATGCACTTTCAAATTCTCATCAGCAGCTTACTCTGTGTAATGGTATTGACCATTGCTATATATTTGAAAATGACAACAAATGCACAGAACTGGCCACTTTAAGCTCTTTAAACAGCGGGGTTACATTAACAGTTTCAAGTACACAACCCGGTTTGCAAGTATACACAGGGAATTATTTAGAGGCACCGTTCTTGGTACGACAAGGTATTTGTTTAGAAGCTCAAAACTGGCCGGATGCACCTAACCGAGATGATTTTCCTACTGCGAGCTTAAAACCCAACGAAGAATATTGCCACACCATTGTTTATGCATTTAGTTAATTAACAATTTGTTATTTGTTAATATTTAGCAAGCAAAAAGATAAAAAATAGTAATTTTATTAGTGCGGTTATTGACTAAATAGTTGCACTTTTTAAGGAATTAAAGTATTTATATGATAAATAATACATGAATAAATAAGTACACACACACAAAAGACAACAAACACACACTCAGGAGTTTTTAAAGATGATAATTAACAACACATTATCGTTAAATAAGAAAACCACGCTTAGTATTGCTATTGCAGGTATCTTGGCAAGTGGTCACGCATTTGCACAAGATGCTGAAGTCGACACAACTTCAGTATCTAAAGGTGTAGAAATCATTGCAGTTACAGGTATTCGTAGTAGCTTACGCTCTTCAATGTTAGATAAAAAAGCCTCTAATGTCGTTACTGATGGTATCAAAGCTGAAGATTTGGGTAAGTTTCCAGATTTGAATGTAGCCGAATCATTACAGCGTATTACCGGTGTGGCGATTGACCGCAGCGGTGGAGAAGGTCAAGCAGTGACGATTCGTGGTTTTGGACCACAGTTTAATACTGTATTAGTTAATGGCCGACAAATAGCAACCGATAGTGCTGGGCGCGAATTTAACTTTGATGTATTAGCTGCCGATCAAATTACGGGCGCAGATATTTATAAAAGTAACAGTGCTAAGCTACAAGAAGGCGGTATTGGCGGTACTATCAATGTAACGACTGCACGTCCTTTCGATTTTGGTGGTATGCATATTATTGGCTCTGTGAAGGGGATGTACGAAGATTTATCAGAAGAAGTATCTCCTTCGGCTTCTTTTTTATTTAGTAACACATTTAATGATGACAAGTTAGGTGTGCTTTTTGCTATTACCAACCAGCAACGTAAACTACAAAACAACCAAATTCTTACGGCAGGCTGGCGGGGCGGACAAACTATTTCTAACCCTACCGATGGAGTATTATTTGAAGATGCTTATATTCCACGTAACTGGGATCAGGTGGTCGATGAACAAGACAGAGAGCGCACAAACGCAAGTTTAGTACTGCAATATGCCCCATCTGATGATGTTACTGTAACACTCGATGGCTTTATTTCTAAATTTGAAGTGGATTCGACAGTGCGCGATTTAGCATCGTGGTTCGAACCAGACCGAGTGGGCAGTGCAACAATTGACCCAGAAACGGGTACGTTACTATCATTCACTCAAGAAACAGGATTAGGTGCACCTAGCGGTGATCCTGCTACCGATTTTGTGTCACATACACGTAACTCTCGTGATGTTACAAATAAAGCATTTGGTGTGAATGTAGATTGGCAAGTGAATGACTCATTAAAAGCCACTTTTGATGCTTCTCATTCAACCGCTGAAAATGATCGTGCAGGGCAAGATCGCTTTAACGTCGTGGGTATCATTAATAGTTATAGTTTTGATGCAACAGGCAGTATACCTACGGTCATTCACGACGGTTTTGAAAATGGTGAGCTACCAGATGCTAGCCTTGCGCGTTTACATTACAACGAGCAAGGTAATCAATTTACTGATCAAGATGAAATTACTGAATTGAAAGCCGATTTTGTATACGTACCCGATAGAGGACCTTTAGAGGCGATTAATTTTGGGGCTTATCGACAGGAACGCGAGAAATCGAGCTTTCAAATTTTTGGTAGTCAGTGTCAGTTTTGTGGATATGGCAGCGCAGCGCCAACTGATTTTATAGACTTTGAAGCGTACACTGCAAGTAATTACTTCCCTGGCTTAATTGATACATTTTACAGTTTTGATGGCGAAAAAATGGAGCAATACTTAGCTGAGCAAGGTTACCCTATTGAAGCAACCTTACAAAATAACCGCTATACTATAAACGAAGACATCTCTAGTTTATATATGGACTTTACATTAGGGTTTGATATTGAAGATATGCCGGTCACTATTAACTTTGGTGCTCGTTATTCACAAACAGATATAGATGTTTCGGCAGTACAAAGCTTTATTGCTGATGTAGTACCTACCTCTGATGCCACGTTATTTGCAAATGTGTTTGGCCCTGCTACCGATATTACACAAGGTACTCGCTACTCTAATTTGCTCCCATCATTTAATGCAAAACTTGAATTACAAGAAAATATGGTTTTACGTTTTGCAGCTTACGATAGCATTACACGGCCAACGATGTCGCAGTTATCACCGGCAACTACATTTAACGAACCGCGTCGCCAAAACTTAACCGCAAGCGGGGGAAATCCTGCACTTAAACCGTTCCAATCAGAAAATTGGGATATCTCTTATGAGTGGTATTACAACGATGCAAACTTATTTAGTTTTGCAGTGTTTAGTAAAGAAGTTGATGACTTTATTGTGACGTTAACGGGAGAAGAAACCTATAACATGACTGATCGTACTGGCCCTGATTATGCCTGTACTTCATGTAATGGTGAAACCGATGCTGAGCTTAATGGTAGCTCTGAGATATACACTGTAAGTCGTCCACAAAATGGTGAATCAGCAAAAGTAACGGGGTATGAAATTGGTATTACTCATTTATTCGACAATGGTTTCGGTATTATTGCAAATGCCACTGTTGTTGATAGTGATGTGAGTATTTCGGCAGATTCAAGTGAAACGTTTGCGCTTGAAGGGTTAGGTGATTCGCAAAATTTAGTGGTGTTTTATGAGCAAGATAATTGGCAAGCCCGCATTGCTTTTAATAACCGTGAAGGCTTTTTACGCTTAGTTGATAATGGCTTTAATGGCGAGCCTGTTAATGTAGAAACTTATGGCCAATGGGATATTAGTGGGAGTTATGATATTAACGAAAATTTCACTATTTTTGCTGAAGGTATCAATATTACAGGTGAGGAGCTAGTACAAACAGGACGCTTTGCTAATCAAATTTACTCAGTTGAAGATAATGGCTCACGCTTTGCTTTTGGTATTCGTGGTACTTATTAATCAATAGCCTTAATACGTGCTCAGCAATGAGCACGTATTTGTTTTAAGTAAACAACGAAAGAGTAAATTATGCAAAAAGCAATTAAAACAGTTGCCGTTGTTGGGGGAGGCACCGCTGGTTGGTTGAGCGCAGCAATTATTGCCGCTGAACATAAAAGTCAGCAAGGTGGGCTAAAGGTTATTTTAGTTGAATCGTCAGACATTCCAACGGTTGGGGTGGGTGAGGGTACTTGGCCGACAATGAAAAACACTTTACAGCAAATTGGCCTGCGCGAAATCGATGTGTTTAAAGCCTGCAATGCCAGTTTTAAACAAGGGGGGAAGTTTGTTGATTGGACGTATGGCTCTGGTGACTTTTATTATCACCCTTTTACTGTCCCATTAGGTTATGGTCGTATAGATCTGGCCCCCTATGTAAATAATGTAGAAAACTTTGCACAACAAAGTAATTTCCAACATGAAGTGTGTGAAGCAAGTTTAGCTCCTCGAAATATCGCTCAGGGTGAGTATCAAGGGAGTTGTAATTACGCCTATCATTTAGATGCTGGAGCATTTGCCAATTTATTAAAACAACATTGTAAAGAAGCTTTATTGGTCGAGCATGTTGTTGGCACGGTTAAAGAGGTTCAGCTTGATAACAGCGGTGCTATTAATTCACTTATCCTACAAGATACAGACACGCTAATTGAAGCCGATTTATATATAGACTGCACCGGTTTTTCTGCACTTTTATTAGGTCAGGCGCTAAAAATACCCTTTAAAAAAATGGATCATGTTCTATTTAACGATAGCGCCTTAGCCATGCAAGTACCTTATGATGAAAATCAGCCTCTTTTAGCTAGTCATACGATTGCGACAGCACAAAATACGGGTTGGATATGGGATATTGGCTTAACTCATCGTCGGGGGGTTGGGCATGTATATTCGAGTAAGTTTATTTCAGATGAAGAGGCTGAAATCAATCTAAGACGCTACTTGGGCGATGCGGCTAAGGGATTAACTGCACGCAAAATTACTTTTGAATCCGGGTACCGTGAAAAATTTTGGCATAAAAACTGTGTCGCAATTGGTATGGCAGCAGGGTTTGTTGAGCCTTTAGAGGCCACTGCTATTATGTTAGTTGAAATTTCAGCGCGTTTTGTTGCCGAGCAAATGCCAACAAATACTCAAGTGATGCCTATCATTGCTAAGCGCTTTAATAACCAAATGGATTATCGTTGGCAGCGTATTATCGATTTTTTAAAATTACATTATATGCTTACGAAACGAAAGGAGCCTTATTGGCTGGCGCATACCCAGCCAAATAGCATTCCTCAAAGCTTACAAGAGGATTTATTATTATGGAGTACTCGAGGTCCACAAATACAAGATTTTCAAGGACCATTAGAGCTATTCCCCGCTGCAAGTTATCAATATGTGTTATATGGCATGGGATTTCAGCCTGATTTTTCTCAACATGCTTATTTATATCAGCAACACGCTCAAGCTCAGCAAATCATTGAACGTAACAGCCAGCTTACTGAGCAAATGTTACAAACCTTACCCCCTCACCGTGCTTTTATAGAGCAATGGTTGGCAACTCAATCTGTTTAAGGGCATAAAAATGGCAATGAGTGAATTATCAAGTAATAAGCATAAAGCACTTAAAGTAAGTGATTATGCCGGTATTGAGTACGCAAACACTCAACATTTAATGAATATACGCGTAACCGAAGTGGCCAAAGTCGCCTGTGAACAGAGCGTGTTTTTTGCTCGAAATTCACATAATGGCCATTACACTTTATCGGCATTGGCAAGCTTTAGTGTAAAGCAAAATTTGTTTGTAAATAACTTACAGTGGCAGGCTTTGTATACCCCTGTGTGTATGCAAGTTTATCCATTGCAGTTATTAACGCGCGCAGCAAATAGCCGAGATTATTTTATCGCCATAGATGACACAAGCAAAGCGCTGAATGAGAGTGATGGGCAGGCATTATTTGATGATAACGGCAATCCGAGTTTGTATTTATCGGCACAAAAAAAGTTACTCGAAAGCGATTTAAATAATGATTACTTGAGTTATCAATTTATCGAAAAAATGACGCAATTAGGGCTAATTAAAGGCATTGATATTGTTCTTGAATTTGAAGGCATTGCAGCACAAACCATTCAAGGGTTAAGCACAATTGATGAAGATAAACTTAAAACGCTCGACGACAATACCATTATTGAGCTGCACAAGCTCGGTTATATGAGTGTAATAAATGCGATGTTGTTATCGCTTTTTCAGCTTAATGCACTGGTTAAATTACATAATAAACAACCTCATTTAAACACCTTGAAGCAGGTTAAATTAATGGTGAGTAATAATCTTAATACACTTTAATTACACACATTGTAAAACACACACACAAAAGGTTGCGCATAATGCGCAGAGGACACACACATGTCAGACAACATTTTACAGCTGGTGGTATTTGTTTTTGTTACCACCTTGATCGGGGGGCTTACTTATTGGAAGTGCCGGGGTCAAAATCGTGGCGAAGGTGGTAATCAAACCAAAGAATACTTTTTAGCAGGAGGCGGATTAACTTGGATGTTTGTTGCCGGCTCAATCACATTGACTAATTTGAGTACTGATCAGCTGGTGGGAATGAATGGTAACCAAATGGCATTATTGGTGTGGTGGGAGTTTGCTGCCATTTTAGGGCTTATTATATTGGCCAAAGTATTTATTCCTGTTTATTACAAATACAATTGTACTACCACAACGGAGTTACTTGAAAAACGCTATAACAATAAACATATTCGGGCCGTTATTGGTGGCTTATTCTTTTTAGGTAATGCACTGATTTATATGCCAGCAGTAATTTACTCAGGTGCTTTATTCATGCAGAGCATGTTTAAAGTGGATATACCATTAATGTATATAGCCACACCCTTTGCTTTAGTGGGCGCTGTGTATGCTTTTTTTGGTGGGTTAAGAGCCGTTGCAGTTTCTGATACTTTTAATGGGTTATTAGTACTGGGAATGGCAGTTTTAGTGGTGTTTTTGGCTCTCAGTGCAATAGATTATGATTTTAGTGGCATTCCCGCTGAGCGGTTAACCTTGATTGGTGGCCCTGATTCACCCATTCCTTGGCCTACGTTGTTAACTGGGATGATATTTATTCAAATGTATTATTGGGGGACTAATCAAACAATTACACAGCGAGCAATGGCTGCACCAACGGTTAAAGAAGCGCAAAAAGGTGTATTTGCTGCGGCCGGGATCCGGTTTTTAATTGTTCCTGCAATAGTTGTTTTACCAGGTATTATTTCATTCAAGCTATACGGCGATATTGGTGATGCGGCGTATGGCCGTATTGTCGGGGATATTATGCCAGCATGGTTAACGGGTGTTTTTGCTGCAGCAATGGCTGCGGCAGTGTTGTCTACTTATAACAGCTTACTAAATTCTGCCACTGCATTATACGTATGTGATATTCACCAAGCATATTTTAATAAAACCCCAAGCGTTGTGAAGCTCAGTGGTTATGTCACTTTATTATTAACCAGTTTAACACTGATATTAGTGCCTATTTATCAACAAGCAGACAGTATTATCAACTTATTGCAGCAGTTGAATGGCTTATTAAGTATGCCAATATTTTCTATTTTTGTAGTGGGTTTACTGTTTAAAAATGTAGATGCTCGCGCAGGGATTTCGGCCGTTATTTTAGGTGTTGTTATGTATGGGGCACTCACATTTAAAACATCCCCATTGCACAGCGATGTTCATTATATTCACTTAATGCCAATTACTTTAATTGTCTGTGTGTCGTTTGCATTATTAGTGAATAAATTAGTGTTTAAGCAAACTGCGCAATGGGCTTTTAGATCTCAAGAACCAACAACCTAGCATAAAAATTTTTAAATATTAGCGAGGTAAAATTGGCCAAGGAATACTTGGCTGATTTTATATAACACGACACTTAATTATTTGTACGTTACATACGACTAATTTTAGTTTATTTAACACTGATAATTTTTAACACACATTTACACACACGAATAAAAAAGAGGATAGGACTCTATGGCTAAGTTTAACCCGTTTTATCGATTAGATAGTCAACATTGCACCGCTATATTTGACTGCCAAGGTAAAACACCCGCGTTACTATATTTTGGAAAACGCCTATCTAAATACACGAGCGATATTATGCTTTCGCAGCTTGCAACACGACAAGAGGTTAAATGCGCCGCGGTGCTCGAAGCACCCATTTCATTATCTCCGTTGTTAGGAGAAGGCTTTACAGGTGCACCGGGCATTGAGCTGACAAATGAATCAATTGCATGGTCGTTAGGGCCTACTTTGCAACGCGTGGATGAAACGAATGGGAATGGGCTGGTATTTATCAGCCTTGATGCGTTACGTGGTGTTGAGGTTACTCATCATATAACCCTTGATTACAATCATAATGTGTTAAGTGCTTCTACGCGATTAACGAATCTTGGTGATGCTGCGTTGCAGGTTAATTACTGTGCTGCACCTAGCTTTCCATTACCGGATAATATGAATAACGTAGTGAGCTTTGAAGGGCGTTGGTCCAATGAATTTCAACGCCAACCAGTTGATTTATTTTTAGGTGCTTTTGTACGTGAAAATCGCAAAGGCAAAACCTCCCATGATGTCTTCCCTGGTTTATTGATGCATAACGATGGTGCGGGTGAGCAATTTGGAGAGTGTTTTGGTTTTCACTTAGGTTGGAGTGGTAATACCAAACTGCGTGCCGAACTACTGCCAGAAGGACGTCGTTATGTGCAAATGGGCGAGTTATTATTACCCGGCGAATTAACTCTAGTAAAAGGTCAAACTTATCAAAGTCCTACCCTATATACATCGTTTTCCGAACAGGGGTTTAGTGCTTTATCACGTAACTTCCATGGCTTTGTCAAAGCTAATTTGTTGTCTGATGAGCAGCAACGCAAGGCACGCCCTGTTCATTATAATACCTGGGAAGGCATTTACTTTGACCATGACATCGAAACACTTAAACAGCTAGCCGATAAAGTAGCCCCATTAGGTGTTGAACGTTTTGTTCTTGATGATGGTTGGTTTAAAGGGCGTCGTGGTGATAATGCTGGTTTAGGTGATTGGGTTGTCGATAAAGAAATTTATCCACAGGGATTAGCACCTATCATTGCGCATGTTAACCATTTAGGTATGGAGTTTGGGCTTTGGTTTGAACCCGAAATGGTTAACCCCGATAGCGATTTATATCGTGCTCACCCCGATTGGGTGTTGAGTACACAGAATAATGAGCAATTGAGTTTTCGAAACCAGTTAGTACTGGATTTAACGCGTACCGAGGTCGTAGAGTATCTTTATCAAGCGATTAACGATATTTTGTGTGAATATCCGCTAATAAAATACATAAAATGGGATATGAATCGAGATATTAATCATGCCGGTAATTTTGCCGGTAAACCGGCTATTCATCAACAAACATTAGCATTGTACCGACTTATTGATCGTATTAAATCAGCGCACCCAGGGCTTGAAATAGAAAGTTGTTCATCGGGGGGGGCACGTGTTGATTATGGCGTGCTTGCACATACAGATAGGGTATGGACCTCAGACTCTAATGATGCACTTGATCGGCTTGAAATCCAACGAGGTTGTTCATTCTTTTTTCCCTCATCGGTTATGGGGGCACACGTAGGACCACGCGAATGTCACATTACGGGGCGTAATATTAGTATTGAAATGCGTGCTGCGGTTTCTTTGTTTGGTCACATGGGAATTGAAATGGACCCAAGAGAGTTAACCGATCATGAGTACAATACGCTAAAGTCTGCAATTGCATTGCATCAAAAGTATCGTGATTTTATTCATAGTGCCGATTTATATCGTTTAGATAGTGATGGTTTATCAATTAATTTTGGTTTAATTAATCAAGATAAAACCGCGGCATTATTTGCTTATAACAGTGTCCGCGAAACCCCTCGCACAGCCCCTAATAAATTACGATTTGTGGGACTTGAAGCCGATACGCAATACACACTTAATTTAGTGTGGCCAGTGATATTTGATGAATATCGCCCCTCGGCAATTGCTGCGGTAAATGGGCAAACATATACTGGTGAGGCACTGATGGAGTTTGGTTTGCAAATGCCTATTTCATTTCCACAAACATCACTTATTTTCTCATTAAATAAATGTCATTAGGGTTGAGCTAGTCTGGACTTTAAACCTTTTAAAAAGGAGCCGATTAGTTGGCTCCTTTTTTATGCTTAGTTTAATCTAGCTTAGACTCAATCAATTCAAGCGCTTCGGCTAAGATAGTGTCTACCGCTTGTTTCGCTTTCTCTGGATTACGTGATTTTATCGTATTTAAAATGTCAGCATGTTTAGCAACATCGGCACCAGGGACCCCTTTAATATGATTTGTATAGCGAATACTGACACGTAAAGCGGTACTAATAAATTCAGTTAGCTGAACAAAAAAACGATTATTACTAGCGACTAAAATACTGGTATGAAAAGCAATATCTGCCTCTAAAGGATCATCTAATCCGATATCGGCATCGGCCATTCTTGCTAATGCGTTATCGATATTTTCAAGTTGCTCAGCACTTGCACTCACAGCAGCAAGGGCAGCAGCTTGTGGCTCAAGTGCTACACGTACTTGTGTAAATTCTTTAAGTAGTGATAAAGAGGGTTTGCTACTTAATATCCAACGTAAAACATCGGTGTCGAACATATTCCAGTTACTTTCAGGTAATACACGAATACCTTGTTTAGGCCTTGATGAAATCAGTCCCTTTGCCGAGAGCATTTTTACAGCTTCGCGAGTGGCACTGCGGCTCACATCATATTTTATACATAGATCGGCTTCAGAAGGTAAGCCCTCGTTGATAGGGTATACACCACGGACAATTTCAAACCCTAAATCGTGGGCAAGCTGCTGAGTTAAATTTTGGCGAGGTTGGCTTTTCATGACAAATTTCCGAATAAGGCTTTGCTTAATTATATAACATATATCATATTAATAAACATGGGGGTATGATATTAATTCATGAAGTAGGTGGTGTGCTATTTTTGCGGCTAGCTAATAAAACCGAACCATATCGCTAAAGTACGTTGTTTACGCATTATTATTCGACAGGAGCTACTTATGACTCTTTCAGTGCATTATCACAGCCTTGCAAATAAAGTTGTATTTATTACCGGTGGAGCCTCTGGAATTGGTCGTGCTATGGTTAAGGCATTTGTTGCCCAAGGTGCCAAGGTCGCGTTTATTGATATTGACGATAGTGCAGCGCAGTCATTAAAAAATGAATTGATGGATCACAATATATGGTATCGGCAAGTTGATGTAACAGATGCAAGTGCGCTACAGCAGTCCCTCGTTGATGCATGTGCTGTATTAGGTACTGTTAATGTTTTGGTAAATAATGTCGCCAACGATCGGCGTCAACCAAGTGAAGATGTGACTGTGCAAGATTGGGATCAATGCTTACAAATTAACTTAAATCCGGCCTTCTTTGCTTCGCAAGTGGCAATGTCTTTTATGAAGCAACAACATAGTGGCAGCATTATTAACTTTAGCTCTATTAATGCCATTATGGGGCAACCTCAAATGGCAGGGTATGTTACCGCCAAAGCAGGCTTAATCGGAATGACAAAAGCATTGGCGCGTGATTATGGTGAATTTGGCATTAGGGTTAATGCTATTTTACCGGGCTGGGTGGCCACAGAGCGCCAGTTAGCCAGCTGGTTTACTGCGCAAGAGCAGGTAAAGTGGATGGAAGCAATGGCATTAAAAAAATTAGTGACGCCTGAAGATGTCGCTAACTTAGCTCTATTTTTAGCCTCTGATGAGAGCAGCATGCTTACCGGCCAAGGAATAAAAATAGATGGCGGGAGGCTATAGTCATGTCATTAAAAAATACTTTTATTGCTATTGATTGGGGGACGAGTCATTTACGCGCTTATCTTTGTAACACATACAGTGATAAACGCTTTGAATTAATTGCGCAACGTGATGGGCCTGGTGTTATTAAAGGAAAAAAAACCTTTTCACAGATTATGGAACAAGCTATCGCGCCTTGGGCTCATGAGTATGGTACGCCTGCAGTATTAATGGCGGGGCAAATTACCTCAAGTATTGGCTGGATTGAAACGCCATATATGAAATGCCCAGTCAATCCTGAAAAATTACTCAGTAGTGCCTTAAAGCAAAATAGTAAACAGTATGCGATTACGGCATTACCCGGTGCACAATGCGTGCTGCATAATACGATGCTAGATGTTATGCGCGGGGAGGAGTTACAAATACTAGGGTTTTTAAAACAAAATCCAGCTTACAGCCAAGGAAAAGTTTTACTTTGTTTACCTGGAACGCATACCAAGTGGGTGTTGTTAGAAGATGGCTTAATAGTGTGTTTTAAAACGGCAATGACAGGTGAGTTTTATGATTTACTGTGCCATCAAAGTGTTTTAATTGCGAATGATTGTCAAGGCGGGGAGTTTGATTGGCAAGCCTATGAGCAAGGCTGCAATCTAACTTTAGGCAGTAATAGCGGAAATTTAGCACATGGTATTTTTAGTGTGAGAACCCGACAGTTATCTAAAGAACTTGATTCGGTGCAGGCGAAAGCGTATTTATCGGGAGTATTAATTGGCAGTGATGTACGCGCTGCACGTTATGCGACAGAATGGCAGCTAGTACCAGGTAGCAAAGTGGTGGTGATTGGCACTGAGCAATTAAATCGTTGCTTTGCTACGGCATTAAGCCATGTCGGTGTGCAATGCGATACTTTTTCAGTGCATACCGCTACGTTATCAGGCTTTAATTATTTACACCATCAACAGATAGCGTCTCAATCGCCTTTATAATTGCTTTATTTGCTGCTGGGAAGGTATAGTTTTTCAATTCCTGGATAGCTACCCATGCATGTTCTTGTCCTTCAGCTCCATGGGCTATACCCTTGAAGTCATTTACAAGATGTACTTCCAGTTTTACGTATTTATCGCCATAGTCATGTTCAATGACCATTAGTTCTGAGGAGCTATTAATGCTTAAACCTATTTCTTCTTTTAATTCGCGATAAAGTGCCTCAAATAATGTTTCGTCAGACTCGACCTTTCCACCAGGAAACTCCCATAATCCACCTTGATGTTGGTTTTCGTTACGTTTACAGATAAAGATTTGGTTATCTTTTTTAATAACACCTACGGCTACGCGAACAACTTTTTTAGACATATTAAACCTTTAATGTGTACGGCATTTCTTTATTAATTAAATTTGGTCATAAAAAAAGCGACGCTAGCGCCGCTTTTTTTGGCTATGTTAGGTTACTTTAATTTACCACAACATTGCTTAAACTTTTGTCCTGAGCCACAAGGACATGGATCGTTTCGCCCTACTTTAGGTGAAGTGCGTGCCATAACCGTACTGCTTGGCGGTGCTTCGCCACCGACTTGCTCAGCTTCTTCATGCTGATACTCGCGTGGTGCATTTTCACTTTTACGATGTTGTTCTTCTACCTTTTCAACATCTTCTTCTGCGCGAACTTGCACTTTACTTAATATGCTTACAACATCCACTTTTAGGTTTTCAAGCATCTCAGTAAATAGTTCGAACGATTCACGCTTGTACTCTTGTTTCGGGTTCTTTTGAGCATAACCACGTAAATGAATACCTTGGCGTAAATGATCCATTGCCGCAAGATGGTCTTTCCAGTGTTGGTCAAGGCTTTGTAGCATAATCGCTTTTTCGAATTGACGTAGTACCGACTCACCGACCATTTCTTCTTTTTGTTTGTATGCGTGTTCAACAGCTTCTTCAATACGCTCACGAAGTTTTTCTTCATACAGCTTATTGTCGTCGGCTAACCACTGAGTAATAGGTAAATCAATTAAGAAATCTTGTTTTAAACGTTCTTCAAGACCTGGAATATCCCACATTTCAGCCAGTGATTGCGGTGCGATGTATTGATCGATAGTACCACTTAATACATCACCACGAATAGCAGTGATTGTCTCTGAAATGTCACCTTCTTCAAGTAATTCATTACGCTGAGAGTAAACAACACGACGTTGATCATTTGCTACATCATCGTATTCTAATAATTGCTTACGCACATCGAAGTTACGTGCTTCTACTTTACGCTGAGCGTTTTCAATAGCACGGTTTACCCATGGATGTTCAATTGCTTCACCACGTTGCATGCCTAGTTTACGCATCATGTTTGTCATGCGCTCACCAGCGAAAATTCGCATCAGTGAATCGTCCATTGATAAGTAAAAACGGCTCGAACCGGCATCACCTTGACGACCCGAACGACCACGTAATTGATTATCGATACGGCGAGATTCATGGCGCTCTGTACCAATGATATGCAAGCCACCGGCAGCAATAACCTTATCATGGCTAATTTGCCAAGCCGCTTTAATGTCGGCTATTTGTTCAGGTGTTGGGTTTTGTAGTTTTTCTACATCGCTATGCCAGTTACCACCCAGTACAATATCGGTACCACGTCCGGCCATGTTAGTTGCAATAGTAACTGTACCAGGTAAACCAGCATCAGAAACAATATCAGCTTCTTGAGCATGGAACTTCGCGTTGAGTACGTTATGTTTAATTTTTTCTTTGCGTAAAAACTGTGATAAGTACTCAGAGCTTTCAATTGAAATCGTGCCGACGAGAACAGGTTGTCCGCGTTCTTGACAGTCTTTAATATCAATTAAAATAGCTTCGTATTTTTCCTCTTGCGTTAAATAAACTAAATCGGCGCGATCATCGCGAACCATTGGTTTATTTGTTGGCATTACAACGGTATCTAAGCCGTAAATTGACTGAAACTCAAAAGCTTCTGTATCGGCTGTCCCGGTCATACCGGCAAGCGTTTCGTATAAACGGAAGTAGTTTTGGAATGTAATTGACGCCAATGTTTGGTTTTCGTTTTGAATTTTTACACCTTCTTTTGCTTCAACAGCTTGGTGTAAACCTTCTGACCAACGACGACCTTCCATAGAGCGCCCTGTATGCTCATCAATAATCACAACTTCGTTTTCTTTAACAACGTAGTCGATATCTTTTTGATATAGCTTGTGCGCACGCAAAGCGGCATATACATGGCTTAGTAAAGTGATACTACCGGCAGAGTAAAGCGAATCGCCTTCTTCAATTAAGTTACGCTCTGAGAGTAGTTCTTCGACTTTGATTTGGCCACGCTCAGTTAAATGAACTTGCTTTGATTTTTCGTCGATAGTGTAATCACCATCGCCTTCAACGCCTTCTTCATCTTCTTTTTCTTGCAGTTCAAGCAGTGGCACTATGGTATTTATTTCGGTGTAAAGTGCAGAGCTATCTTCTGCTGGGCCAGAAATAATGAGTGGGGTACGTGCTTCATCAATTAAAATTGAATCTACTTCATCGACTACGGCATAAAAAAGTGGACGCTGTACGCGTTCATCAATACTAAATGCCATGTTGTCACGAAGGTAATCAAAACCAAATTCGTTATTTGTACCGTACGTGATATCAGCGCTATAGGCTTGTTTTTTCTGTGGGCCCATCATGCCTGGTACATTACAGCCAACGGTTAAACCTAAAAACTCAAATAATGGACGGTTGGTTTCAGCATCACGCTTTGCCAGGTAGTCGTTTACGGTAATAACATGCACACCTTTGCCTGTTAAACCATTTAAATATGCTGGAAGGGTTGCCGTTAGTGTTTTACCTTCACCGGTACGCATTTCAGCAATACGGCCTTGGTGTAACACCATGCCACCTAGTAGCTGTACGTCGAAGTGGCGCATGCCATTAACGCGTTTTGATGCCTCTCTTACCACCGCAAAGGCTTCTGGTAAAATATCATCAAGACTTTGCCCGTTATCGTAACGTTCTCTAAACTCAGCTGTCTTAGCTTTTAAATCTTCATCAGAAAGCGCTTCTAATTGCGTTTCTAAAGCGTTAATTAACGCGACCGTCTTTCTTAGGTTTTTAATAGTGCGGTCATTGCGACTACCAAAAATCTTGGTAAATAAATTAGATATCATGATAAAACCGTTACAATATATTTTTTGTTAGCTGCCATCAGCTAACCTATTTTTAACAATTGATAATTAATATGTACTTTTGTATAACATTTAGAGCATATTAATTAGCAATTAAGTGTGAATACGTATAAAACGCGCTGTTTATTACGTGCGCTACTATACCAGACTCTGGCAAACAACAAACCATTTGAACTATAAAGATACTGATTTAAAGCAATAAAATTTACTTTAATTGTTGAGGTACTTGTTATCGTAAATTAAGTTGCGCTGGTGTGCTTACGCTAGCTTATTATATATGGAGCTTATTTCATGAAAAACAAGCCCCATATATAGCTAAGTTATAGCTTAAATTGGCTTACTATCTTATTCAGTCCAGTGGCAAGTTGGCTCAGCTCCGACGCTTCTGTTGCAAGTACTTCGGCATGCTCGGCAGTGTTATTGACTAAATTATTAATCACACTAAGTGAGTTGTTCACATCTTCAGCAGCGAGGGTTTGTTGTTCAGTCGCTGTGGCTATTTGATGGCTTTGTCCTTGCACTGAACTCACTGCATCTCCAATGCTTTGCAGTGACCCTAATACCTCTTTTGTATATTTTACTGAGTTTTGCGTTTGCTGTTGCCCTTGCAGCATCATACTTGATGCTTGCTGCGCTATATTTTGTAATCGTAAAATCATATTACGTATATCGTCGGTTGATTCTTGCGTACGACTTGCTAAAGTGCGCACTTCATCTGCTACGACAGCAAAACCGCGGCCATGTTCACCGGCTCTCGCAGCTTCTATTGCAGCGTTAAGCGCAAGTAAATTAGTTTGATCGGCAATGGCGTTAATAACATCGACTAATGCACCAATATTATGGCTTTCCTCAGCAAGACCCGACACCACATCAGCGGCCTCACCAATATGTTGTGCCAGTTCGTTCATCATTGTTTGCGACTGAGTTGAGCGCTTTACGCCCTCGGCAGTAATAAGTTGAACGTCTTCTGCTGCATTGTTAGTTTGTTGGGCGCTACGTGAAATTTCTAACACGGTTGTTGCCATTTCTGTCACCGCAGAGCTAACACTATCTACTTGTTTTTTCTCTTGTTGAATTTCGGCGTTGGTTTGTTCCGATACGGTTTCTAATGCATTAGCTGCCTGATGAAGATGCTGAGCTTGGGCTGCAGTTTGTTGCATCATAGTATGTAAATGAGAAATAAATGCATTCATATGCTTAGCAAGCTGGCCAACTTCATCGGTGCTATTAATATTAATTGTTTTAGTTAAGTCACCGTCTCCTGATGCTATATCACTCATTATCTCGGTCAGGCTAGAAATAGGCTTTGTGATTAAATGAGAGGCCCACAATATCATTGCTAGCATGGCTGTTAATATTATCAATACAATAATTGATATACTCACAACCGCATCGTTAACGGGTTCATCTATCAAGGTCGTTGGTACAAGTAACCCTAAGTACCAGTCGATTTTAGGCTGCTGTAGCTGTAAACGCTGATAAACCACATAGTATGATTCACCTTTTAGGCTAATCATTTGGCTGCCATTTAAGCTTTTTTTCATTGCTGAGTTTAAAGCTTTAAAGCCTGTAGTATCACTAAATTGCTGTTCTAATTTATCTAACCCGTCTTTAGTATTATCACCTTCATCGGTGATAGATAAGGTGTGCCCAGTGGCTTTCGATAAGTGAACTACTTTTTGATTGTTATCGAGCAAAAAGCCATACCCTTGGCCTTTAAAGCGGATAGCTTCGACCATGTCATTTATTTTATTTAATTGTAAATCGACACCACTAACCCCAATTAATTTATTTTGCTGGTTATAAACTGGTTGCTGCACGACCGCTGAGGCATTTCCTGTGGTTAAATCAACAGAAATAGGGCCAACATAAAGCTGATTAATTTGCATTGCTTCTTGCCACCATCCTCGTTTATAAGCAAAGTAGGGTTGGCCGTTATAATGTGTTGTGCGTTCATTTTCTTTAAAGTATTCGCCAGTAATTGCTGACGCAAAAAAAGCCGAGAGAATGTTATCGTCTGTATTACTTATTCGTAAAAAATTTTGATTGATATACTCGTAACCAGGGGCACTCTCAATAGGTTGGTCGCGTTTATTCCAATTCGAAAAAAAATGTACTAGGTGGGGGTCATTAACAAAGGTATTGACCACTTTGCCATACTGGGCAAAATAACCTTGCATTGAAAGTTGCTCGCTTTGCAGGTAGCTTTTAGCTTCATTTTCAATATTTTCACGTGAAAGTTTGGCAATATAATTGATGAAAAAAATGGATGCTACGATCAGTAATACACTGGTGGTTGAGCCGATTAGCAATAATATTTTTTTTCTTAGAGATAGGTTATTTAGCATAAGCACGCACTTTATTATCTTTTATTGTAAATATATCTAAGCATAAATAACTTAAAATCACTATATTGTTAGGTCAAAATAACTAAATTAAATAACGTCATAGGATTACAAATAATGACAAAAGTAGATAATAAATTAGTTGTGTTAGGAGCCGGGTGGCTAGGACATGAGTTATGTAAACAAGCACTGGATAAACACTGGCAAGTACAAGGAACTCATCGTGTACACGCATCAACAAACGGTTTTGAGCGTCAGTTTGTTTTGCAAGGTGAGAAGCTTACCCATAATGTAGATTTATATAATGCATATTGGGTGTGCGCTATGACCCCACGTAGCCGCTCAAGTGAAAGTAATTATAGTCAAACATTACAAAAGGCATTAAAACTTAGTGAACAGTTAAATGCTAAGGGCTTTATTTTGTGTTCTTCAACAGGAGTTTACGATCAGCAAAATGCGATATATACCGAAAGCAGCGAAATTACGTGTTCTACGCCTAGGCAAACGAAATTATACAATAGTGAAGAGTTAGTGCTTGAGCATAATGGCAAAGTTTTACGTTTAGCTGGTTTGGTTGGGCCTAAAAGAGAGCCGGGGCGGTTTATTGCAGGCAAAACACTCGATACGTCAAGTCATCAGGTCGTTAACATGGTGCATCAACAAGATGTCATTAATGCTATTTTTAAGGTGATAGAGCATTGGCCCCATGGACAAAGCATTTATAATATTGTTAATCCAGAACACCCAACTAAACAGCAATACTATCAGCAAAAGTGTCAACAACATGGTAGTGATATGCCTGTGTTTAAACATAATGAACCGGGTGAGCGAAAAATAATAGGCAGTGCTATTGAAGCGCTTGGGTTTAGCTATCAACATTCAATTTAAGCTTATGTTTATGGCGATAAATAATGGGTTGTGAAAATTATCTCCTGTTTTGGGTAATTAAACTGTTAAATTGAAGGATATTCAGTACACTTAATTAGCTCGTATTAAATATATTAAAATAACAATGCTTTTACCCTCTTTTTCATTTGCTATAAGTGCTAGTAACCTAGCTGTTCTTGGTAATAATAATATCCCCATATTTTTTAGTGGGGCCTTATTAATGGCAATGATTTGCTCACTTTTTTGTGTTAAAAATTCATTATTACGCTTCAACTTTTTGGCCGCGGGGTTGATCGGGCTTGCTATTATTAGCACCGATATACCTTGGCTGAATATCCTTTTAGCATTTAGCTTTTGTTTTCATTTATGGAAATCATTTGAGCGTAAAAATACGCTAGTAATCATATTAAGCACGTTGGCTATTGTGTTGTTTATTGCTTTGTTTTTTGCTTATTTATTGCTTGATGTGCGGTTGTATTGGGTGGTGTTGGCAATTATTTTATTGGCAATTGTTACGATTATGCCAGTCGATCAGCCTACGCACAGTAAACAGGTAAATGAACACGGAATTACAGAGAGCTCAAGTAACTATATTAGTAGCTCTCCATTGGCTAGTTTACCCACTAGAAAAGCAATGTTTAACCATATTTTTAGCGTACTAAAAAACCAATTTAAAGGGGGGGTGGTCGTTCTTCGTTTAGAAGGCTTTGAGCAAGTAAATCAACATATTGGAAGAGATTTTGGTGATTTACTCTTAGCACAATCGGCGAATAGAATAAAAAACGCGATAGAGCACGATCAGGTCATTCAGTTATCTTCTGAGCATAAGTTAGCTCATTTAGGCGGGTTAAATTTTGCTTTTATTTGTTCTTTAGCAAAGCAAAATCATATACATGAACAGCTTATTCAAAAAATTATAAATGCGACTTTAAAGCCGTTTAATGTGGCCAATTGCACCGTCGAAATAAAAGTAAGAGCAAGTTATGTTGATTGTGCCCACTTTAATGAATTTGATGATGGTTTAATCAGCGCTGCTTTTTTAGCGCTTGATAGTCAAGAAAGACAGCAAGTTGTTGTTTATCAACCGCAAATGATGATTGCACAACTAGAGCAACAGGCTAGGATTGCAGAATTAGCGAATATTGATTTCTCTAGTGAGCTAGAATTATATTTTCAACCAGTCATTTGTAATAATGATGGCCATATCGCATTTTTAGAATTGTTGTTGCGCTGGCAGCATCCTAAACAAGGTATTTTATCGGCGCATCGATTTATTGATGATATTAAAATTGCCGGTTTAGGTTACCCCTTAGCAAAGTTTGTAATGAAACGGGCAGCTGAGCTTGCCTGTGCACTTAAACGTGAGAATATTTCAGTCCCTTTAAGTATTAATGTGTTTGGACCTGAAATGCTAAATGAGGAGTTTGTTGAGTATATCGATGCGTTGCTCAGTGAACATCAGCTTTTTAATGGGGAGTTAGTCATCGAGTGCCCATTGCATATATTTACTAATCTTGATGATCAGGGACAAGCAATGGTTGCACGCCTTAATAGTATGGGCTTAAAACTGTGTGTTGATGGCTTAGGTGATAACCCTGTGCTACTTGCAAAGCTTCCTGGTTTAGCCGTCGAATATGTAAAAATATCGCCGGCGTTAACAGCTGACTTTAGTAATCAAAATAATATTCGTAGCTTAGTGAGTGGTATGGTTGATATGCATAATCAGCAACACACAAAAGTCATTTTTGAAGGGGTAGAAACCGCTGAACAACTTAAATTCGTTAAAAGCTTAAATGCCTATGCGACTCAAGGTTATTACTTTGGTCATCCGTTAAGTAGTGTTGGTTTAATGAATTGGTTAAAGCAGTGGCGCTTAGAGCAAAAAAACATCTCTATTTAATTGAGTAACTTAAAATTGAGACTATTAAAAATAGGGCGATAGCGCCCTATTTTTAACTGTAAGACGATATTTATTCTGGAACTAATTCAATAACTAATTCTTCAGTCGATAAAATGATGCCGGTGCTGTCGGCGTAAATAAAATCACCATCAAAAAATGAGACGCCCGCAAAATTAACACCCACTTCTTCTTCGCCAGCGCCTTCGCTATCGGCGGCAACAGGAATAGAAGCAATTGCTTGAATACCAACATCTATTTCTTCTAGTTCATCGACATGGCGAACCGCACCGTAAACAATAATCCCCTGCCAGTTATTTTCAAGTGCTAGCTCAGCAAGTTCTATATCTATTAAAGCGCGGCGAGTAGACCCACCACCATCGATGAGTAGTATTTTCTCATCACCATCTTGAGATAATATATCGCGTATCAGTTCATTATTTTCAAAACATTTAACGGTTTTAATACAACCACCAAAGCTGCTTAATCCGCCAAAGTTGATGAACATAGGTTCCAGCACATCAATCGCATCAGGAAAAGTATCGCATAAGTCTGAAGTGCTATAATCCATTGGTTTATCCTCAAAAATACATTAAGTTATAATTTCAGTATACCCTCCTTAATATCAATAACAACGACTTAATTAAGATCATCTAGGTTAAATATTGCACCGCAACAATTGTGTCTTAAAATCGTCACTGAATTGTTATTTTAACCCTCTATGCTTAATAAGTGTTCACATTGATTGCATAGCAAAGGATAAACATGACTCATAGCCGCGCTTTAAAAAGAGTAGCCCAATTAGACCAGCAACTATTTTTAACTTTGTTTAATGGTAAATTGCCTTGGTGGTTAAAAGTCACTGCGCTGTGTCTATCTAAAAGTGGAAATGGTGGGCTATACCTAGCGGGTGGTTTATTGTTTTGGTGGTTCAATCACAATGAACACTTACAGTTATTACCAAGTACACTATTGTTGGGTTTCTTAATGGAGCGACCTATCTATTTTTTTGCTAAAAAGCGCTTTGCCAGAATAAGGCCGTGCGATTATTTAGTAACGACAGCCTTAATTGTCCCCAGTGATAAGTTTAGTTTACCGTCTGGGCACAGTGCTGCTGCATTTTTGGTTGCTATTATTTTAGCTGCTTATGTACCTGCATATAGCGTTTTGTGGTTTAGTTGGGCTGCATCAGTTGCATGCTCAAGAGTAATATTGGGAGTTCATTTTCCCGCAGATATTATTATTGGATCAATCATTGGCAGTACATGTGGGTTGTGTGCTTTATTATTGTTACCTACGTTATGAAAATATTGTACGGTATTCAAGGCACAGGTAATGGTCATATAACACGTGCGCGTGTTATGGCTAATTGCTTTAACGAAATGGGAGTGGGGGTTGATTATCTCTTCTCCGGAAGAAATCAGAAAGACTATTTTGATATGCAAGAGTTTGGTGATTATCGGTGCTTTAGGGGATTATCTTTTTGCACTGAGAATGGTCAGATAAAAGGCTACAAAACCTTAAGAAACGCGCGTGTTTGTCAGTTACTTAAAGATATAAAATCACTCGATTTAACACAGTACGATTTAGTTATAAATGACTTTGAGCCACTTAGTGCATGGGCGGCTAAGCAACAAAATATACCTGTCATTGGTATTAGTCATCAAGCGGCTTTTTTATCTAATAATGTCCCATTGTTTGGATCTGGATTTTTTAGAAAATCATTAATAAAACAATATGCACCTGCCGATAAATATTTAGGTGTTCATTGGCAACCTTTTGATAAAACAATTATACCGCCTTTCATTGCGCACCATGAGCATGTTAATCCCGTACCTGTATATAATAAAATATTAGTGTATTTACCTTTTGAGAATCTAGCTAATATCATCGCCTATTTAAAAGACTTTCCCGAAAAAGAGTTTTATTGCTATTACCCTGGAGCAAGAAACAGATCACATGGGCATATTCATATAAGGCCTCCTTCACGTAATGGTTTTTTAAACGATTTAGCAAATGCAAGTGGCGTCATTGGTAATGCTGGATTTGAGCTTGCAAGTGAAGCATTAAAATTAGGAAAGAAACTACTATTAAAGCCATTAGGGGGCCAATTTGAACAAGGTGCAAATGCAAAAACCTTATTAGCGATGAAAGCTGCGCATGTTATGAACTATCTTAATCCGCAAGCGTTAGATGAGTGGAATAATGCACCACAAAATAAACCGATAAACTTTCCTAATAATCCAGAACCTTTAGTGCAATGGTTGTTGAAAAAGCAATGGCATGAGACGTGTTCGTTACATAACAATTTGTGGAAAAATGTCAGTTTAAAGTAGTTCAATATCGTTTTTATAGCTGTAATATCCAAGGCATAAAGCAGCGTACGAATGAAGTGGTTAGTATTATGGAACAATGTTGTTAGTAAGAACAAGAAAGCGCAGGATAGGTACATAAAACCAGTGATTTACTTGCTGATATAACCAATAACAAAAACCAACCAATGCTCACACTGAGAAGTAAATGAGGGTAAATGAGAAGCCAAAAAACAAGCACAATCACTAAATTACTAGATCACTAAGTCACTACTCTAAAGCGAAGGGCCTCTTAGTCTTCTTTTATTACTTGATTGTAATTAAGGAATAAATTTAATCGGTACGCTGTCTTGTTGTGCTTGCTGCTCAGTACAGCGTTGTTGGTATGTTTGCCATAATGTATCTTGTGAGCCTTGTAGGTAGGTAAAATATGCCCAGCTAAATAGTCCACTATTATGACCATCGTCAAAATCTAAACGAAGTGCATAGTGCCCGACAGGCACAATGTTTTTAATTGCGACATTACTTTTGTTTAATACCAGTTTCATTGGCTCTGCGCCATGGCCTTGCACTTCGGCAGAAGGGGAGTGCACACGTAAAAACTCACAGCTAAAAATCGCTTTTGTGTCATCATCAAAGTAAACGTCTAAGGTTTTACTCACGCTATGGTAATGTACTTTTGTAACAAGTTTCATGTTTTGCTCAATATTAATAAAAAGCCTCCAAGGCGGAGGCTTTAAGTATAGCGGTATAAACTTGATTAAAGAATAAAGCGACTTAAGTCTTCATCTTCTACTAATGCACCTAAATGTTTTTCTACATAGGCAGCATCAATCGTTAGTGTCGTTCCGGCTTGCTCTGATGCATCGTACGAAATTTCTTCCATCAGCTTTTCCATAACCGTGTGTAAACGACGCGCCCCGATATTTTCGGTTTTCTCGTTTACTTGCCATGCCGCTTTTGCAATACGTTCAATGGCATCATCTGCAAATTCTATAGCTACTTGCTCGGTTTTTAATAGTTCGCGTTGTTGCTCTGTTAGCGAAGCATGTGGTTCGGTTAAGATACGTTTAAAGTCATCAGCCGATAATGCTTCAAGCTCAACTCGAATAGGTAAACGCCCTTGCAGCTCTGGGATCATATCTGATGGTTTTGACATCTGAAATGCACCCGAGGCAATAAATAGCATGTGATCGGTTTTTACCATTCCGTGCTTAGTGCTTACCGTAGAGCCTTCGATTAATGGCAGTAAATCACGTTGTACGCCTTCTCGGCTTACATCGGGACCTGATGAGTCACCGCGCTTACAAATTTTGTCTATTTCATCGATAAATACAATACCATTTTGCTCAACTGAGAAAATAGCTTGCTCTTTTAGCTCTTCGGGATTCACTAATTTAGCGGCTTCTTCTTCAACTAAAAGTTTAAATGCTTCTTTAATTTTTAGCTTACGCTTACTGCGTTTTTCGCCGCCCATATTTTGAAACATGCTTTGTAACTGGTTGGTCATATCTTCCATACCAGGAGGAGCCATGATTTCAACATTTGGCTGAGCTTGCGCTAAATCGATTTCAATTTCTTTATCGTCTAACTGGCCTTCGCGTAGTTTTTTACGAAACGTTTGGCGTGTTGATGAATTGTCATCACGTTGTGTTTCACCGTATTGGTCTTTGGCTGGTGGTAGTAAAACATCTAAAATACGTTCTTCGGCAGCTTCCTCGGCACGATGCTTAAACTTTTTAGTTTGTTGTTCACGTGTCATTTTAATCGCAACATCGACTAAGTCACGAATAATCGTTTCAACTTCTTTACCAACATAACCAACTTCGGTGAATTTAGTGGCTTCAACTTTTATAAAAGGTGCATTTGCTAATTTAGCAAGGCGGCGAGCAATTTCTGTTTTACCTACACCAGTTGGGCCAATCATTAAAATATTTTTAGGCGTCACTTCGCTACGTAAATCTTCATCTAATTGCATACGGCGCCAGCGGTTTCTAAGGGCAATCGCAACCGCTTTTTTAGCATTAGCTTGACCAATGATATGTTGATCTAACTCGTGAACAATCTCTCTTGGGGTCATTGCAGACATAGTTATTCCTATTACAATTCTTCGATAGTTTGGAAGTTATTGGTGAATACGCAGATATTGCCTGCAATTGTTAGGCTTTTTTCTACAATTTCGTGGGCACTTAAATCGGTATTTTCAAGTAGTGCAGTGGCGGCTGATTGAGCAAAGTTACCACCACTACCAATAGCAATTAAATCATTTTCTGGCTGAACTACATCGCCATTACCGGTAATGATTAGTGAAGCGCTTTCGTCTGCTACAGCTAACAGGGCTTCGAGTTTACGTAGTGCGCGGTCACTGCGCCAATCTTTGGCCATTTCAACGGCGGCCTTGGTGAGATTGCCTTGGTGCATTTCTAATTTGCTTTCAAAACGTTCGAAAAGAGTAAAAGCATCAGCGGTACCACCGGCAAAACCAGCAATCACTTTGCCATTATAAAGGCGTCGAACTTTACGGGCGTTGCCCTTCATTACGGTATTACCAAGCGAAACTTGGCCGTCGCCACCAATTACTACTTTATTGTCGCGACGTACACTTACGATAGTGGTCATGTTATTCCTCATCATCGTACTGCTTATGCAGCACTTAAAAAACGATTGATGAAGAGGTTATATGGGTGAATACCCTAAATTCAAGTCCAACCCCAAATACCGCAACTAACAACGTTAACTCGTTTGAGTTTATTTTTGTCACTTTCTGCTTGGCGTTTACTTTTATATGGCCCTAATCGTACTTTGTACCAAACGCCATTTTTGCCATTGGTTTTTCTAATTTCTGAAATCAATCCTGCAAAGGCAATTTTAGCTTTTAACGTTTCAGCTTGTTTTTCGGTTCTAAACGAACCACATTGCATAACATAAGGGCCTTTTTGTTCGATTTCTTTTATTTTAACTTGTACTTCGTGATCTTTTATTTCTTGAATAAACTCTGGTGGCCGTGGTTTAGCTATTGGCTCTGGAGCCGATTTTTTAGTATTTGGGTTTGCTTGTAATTCAACAAGTTTAGGATCGGCGTTATGCTTTATATACCATAAACCATAAGCAAACCCGCCTATTAATAGGATACTTAAGATAAGCGCAATATAAGGAAAAGGCTTTTTTGTAGCTTGTTTCTTCTTTGTGTTTCTTTTATTTGGATCTTTATTTATAAAATCGTGCTGTGCCATAGTGCTTTTGGCCTTAACCTAAATCATGTCTATAGGGTCAACATCTAAGCTCCAGCGCACTTTTAAAGCAAGTTTACTGGTACTTAAATAATCAACCATTTGCGCCAGATATTGATGTAATATTTTACGATCTTGCGCTTGTATATGTAATTGAAAGCGATACATTCCGGCTACTTTTTCAAGTGGCGCAGGTATCGGCCCGAGCAATTGTATACCAGTTACCCCAGCAACAGGAACCAAATCTGTCAAAAAATCGACAACTTGCCTTATATTTTGTCCTTGTGCTCGTACAATGGCCATATTGGTAATGGGGGGAAGGTCCGCATCTTCTCTTTCGGTTAACGCATAACGAGCAAAATCTTGATAGCCATTATTCACTAAATCTTGCAGTAAAGGATGCTCGGGGAAATGCGTTTGTAATAGCACTTGTCCGGGTTCTCCGCTGCGTCCCGCTCTTCCTGCCACTTGGGTAACCAGTTGTGCTAAGTGTTCCGTTGCTCTAAAGTCACACGAGTAAAGCCCACTATCAACATCGAGGATAAGCACTAAGCTAACATCGGCAAAGTGGTGACCTTTGGCTAGCATTTGCGTACCAACCAAAATACGTGCACCGCCTTGGTTTATTTCATCGAGTGCCTTTTCAAGGCTCCCTTTGCGCCGTGTTGAATCACGATCAATTCGTGTAACAGGTACGTCGGTAAATTCGTTTGTTAAAAACTCTTCAATTTGTTCAGTGCCTTTTCCGTTAGGAAATATTTGTGTACTACCACAGTCGGGGCATTGGTGTGGCACTCGATGTTGGTCGCCACAATGGTGGCAAATCATTTGTCCTATCCCTTTGTGAAACGTTGCACTGGTGCTACAGCGACTACATTCGCTCAGCCAGCCACATTCGTGACAAATTAAGGTTGGAGCAAAACCACGGCGGTTTAAAAACACCATGACCTGTTTACCTAGCGCTAAATGCTTTCGCATCGTGGCTAAGCTGGCGTGAGCAATACCGGCTTGATCGGGCTGGCCTTTCATATCGAGTAATACAAATTGATTATCGGTTGCTGTTTGTGCCCGCTCAGTGAGGCTGAGTAATTGATACTTGTTATTTATTGCTTTGTGTAAGGTTTCTAAAGCTGGGGTTGCGGTGCCTAATATTAATGGAATTTGATGCTGAAAAGCACGGTATGCAGCTAAGTCTCGCGCATGATAGCGTAATGTATCTTGTTGCTTAAATGAGGAGTCGTGCTCTTCATCAACAACAATCATGCCTAACGATAAAAAGGGTAAAAAAATACTAGAGCGGGTGCCAATCACTATGGCACAGCTGCCTTTTTCGCAAAATCGCCAGGTTTGTAAGCGCTCATTATCAGTGAGTGCCGAATGCCATAGCATGATTGGGGTATTGGGAAAACGGCGGCGAAAGCGGTTAACGGTTTGTGGTGTTAGGCCTATCTCAGGCACTAATACTAATGCCTGTTTACCTTTTTTTATTATTTCTTCAAGGCACTGTAGGTACACTTCTGTTTTACCACTACCGGTGACCCCTTCAAGTAAAAAAGATTTAAAACCAATGCTTTGATTTATTGTGGTGCAGGCAACGGCTTGCTCTTTATTTAATGTGGGCTTTTCACCGACTATCAGCGGGTTAGTTTGCCATTGGTTGTCGTGTTCGATAGTTTGATTGATGTATTCTTTTTTTAATAAACTATCTATTGTGGCTTTACTAAATCCGAGTGCTTTTAATTCGGTCAGCGATGATTTACCTGATTCAGCAAGTTGTTTTAACAAACCTAATTGTAATTTAGATTTTAACGAGGGGATTTTTGCGCCTTTTTCGCTCAGGCTAATCATATTAATGCTTGTTTTATCGGGAGACTCACCTTGGCGCAGTGCATTAGGGAGTGCAATGTGAATTGTCTCACCTAAGGGGTAGCAATAATAACGCGCAGTAAAGCGTAGTAACTCAATATGTGATTGAGATAGCACTGGTGCAGTATCGATAACATCGATAATTGTTTTAATTTTATCGGCATTAATTTGGGTGTCGTTTTTTACCGCCAGTACAACGCCTACTTTGCGCTGAGTACCGAAAGGAACCAAAATACGCATGCCAGGGGTGAGTTTTGCAGTCAGTCCTGCTAATTGCTCATCTACTTTATAATCGAAGGCGCGTGGTAATGGAACTTTTATAGCAACTTCAACAAAATACATAATAACTCAACGCGATAAACTGAATGCTTTAATGTACTAAATATAACATTAAAAACCTACTAACAAATGGTGTTTGCTTTAGCCTTGGTTGTTTTTTGACAAAAAGCTGAATAAAAGCTTGTGTGTGTGTTAGTTGTTGGATAGAATCCGCGGCTTATAAATTTGTTTTAACGACGTATGGTACCAAACTTCGGGTTTGGAGAGCGATGCGGCCTTAACTAGAGGTTCCTATGAAAGAAGGTATTCACCCTAAGTACGAAGTAATTTCTGCAACTTGTTCATGCGGCAATAAATTCGAAACTCGTTCTACTTTGTGTAAAGATATTCACTTAGACGTATGTTCTGCGTGTCACCCGTTTTACACTGGTAAGCAAAAGATTTTAGACACTGGCGGCCGTGTTGATCGCTTCAACAAGCGCTTCGGTGCACTTAGCAGCAAAAAGTAATTATTGCTGTTTAGTTAAAAAAAGCACCTTAGGGTGCTTTTTTTGTGGCTGAATATTTTTCATTTTAGTAACGGTTATTTACGTTTAAAATCCTCATTCGTACCGTATCCCTCCTTATCTTATCGAATTTCCTTTCTTTGGCTGTGTGCATAACTATTTCTGGTTACTCTTTTGTATATGCATAAACCTTTACTGACCTAGGGTCTCGTATTGATTCTATTTTAAAATATTTAAACGTTAGACAATGCTTTAACTGCTAATAATATGAAGTGATTTGCACCTAACATGTTCAGTTTTTTGTTTTTTCGTTATTTTTAATGAATTAAAACTGCTTATATATAGCGTTTACTCAAAAGGTTAAATGATTCTAAAAAGTGCTATTTATAGTGTGTTTTTATTTAACCTTACTTTAATTAAATTCGTTTAAATTGTTTAAAATAGAGATGAAATTTATCGATAATGGCGATAACAGGATAGACCTGATATCGCTTGGAATCTAAAAATAATGCGCGTATTGTAGCGTCAACATTGGCCACTCACTTAACTTATTATTTCAGGAATAGTGCATTATGTCTGACTTTCGTGAACAAGCATTACATTACCACGCCCACCCCGTCCCAGGTAAAATTAGTATAGAGCTAACCAAGCCTGCTGAAACTGTTCAAGACCTTGCTTTAGCGTATAGCCCCGGTGTGGCTGAACCCGTTCGTGAAATAGCAACTGATCCTGCAAATGCGTATAAATATACAGGCAAAGGGAATATGGTCGCCGTTATTTCAAATGGTACCGCTATTTTAGGGCTTGGTAATTTAGGGCCGCTTGCATCAAAACCGGTGATGGAAGGAAAAGCATTATTATTTAAGCGTTTTGCCGGCCTTGATTCAATCGACATTGAAGTAAAGCACCGAAGCACTGAAGACTTTATTAATACGGTTGCAAATATAGCCGACACGTTTGGCGGCATTAACCTGGAAGATATAAAAGCCCCTGAATGTTTTGAAATAGAAAAAGCGTTAATAGAGCGCTGTAGCATTCCGGTATTTCATGATGATCAACACGGAACAGCGATTGTTACTGCCGCAGGCATGTTAAATGCGCTTGAAGTACAAGGTAAAAATATTAGTGATGCAATAATTGTGTGCTTAGGTGCGGGAGCTGCCGCGGTTGCGTGCATGGAGCTACTGATAAAATGTGGTGCATTACGAGAGCATATATACATGCTTGATCGTAAAGGGGTGATTCATACCCGCCGTGATGATTTAAACGAATATAAAAAATTATTTGCCAATAATACCGATAAACGTACTTTGCAAGATGTCATTGCCAATGCGGATGTGTTTGTTGGTGTGTCAGGCCCTAATCTACTTAGTGCAGATGATTTAAAATTAATGGCAGACAAGCCCGTTGTATTTGCATGCTCTAACCCTGACCCTGAAATATCACCTGAGCTAGCTCACGGTGCTCGCAATGATTTAATTATGGCTACGGGGCGTTCTGATTATCCAAATCAGGTTAATAATGTATTATGTTTCCCGTTTATTTTTAGAGGCGCGCTTGATGTGCGTGCTAGTGCAATAAATGATGAAATGAAAATAGCCGCGGTTGAAGCAATTCGTAGTATTGCAAAAGAATCGGTGCCTGCTGAAGTATTAAAAGCGGCAGATGTAGAGTCACTTGAGTTTGGTGCGCAGTATATTATTCCCAAACCAATGGATCCAAGGTTATTACCACGTATAGCAAAGGCCGTGGCGCAAGCTGCGATTAACTCAGGGGTCGCTCAAATCCCTCTACCTGACAATTATATGAGTTAAGGGCGTTATTTTATAAGACATAAAAAAACCTCACTTAATGGAGGTTATTTTATGTCTTAAAGCAATTAATCTTCAGTTAAAATAGGGACTTCTAACCCCATTTCTTGCATTATTTTTTTCACTTCTTCAGGTACTTTTTCAGGATTATCTTTACGTAAATCATCGTCGTTAGGCAAAGGTTGTCCAGTAAATGCATGTAAAAATGCTTCGCATAACAATTCGCTGTTAGTGGCATGACGTAAATTGTTTATTTGACGACGGGTACGTTCGTCGGTTAATACTTTTAATACATTAAGGGGGATCGAAACGGTGATTTTCTTTACTTGTTCTGATTTTTTCCCGTGTTCTGCATAGGGGTGTACGTATTCACCATTCCATTTAGCCATAAGATGTATCAATGCCTCAAAATTATTATTGCTCACAACGCATAAAAAGCGTGTAATTATGCTTGAAATTCTATCGTTTTAAAAAAGATAGTCAAACAATAGTTGGCTAGCCATCTAGAAATTTAAATGTTTTGACTTCTTGAACTGAATAACTTAATCTTTTAGACGTCTAAACTTCCAAATAAAGCAGGTATCAAACATGAGCGAAAAGAATAAATCGACCGTTGCAGTGCGTAATGGTGTAGAAGCTGATAAGCATCATGGTGCGGTTGTTCCCCCATTATATTTAACAACAACTTATTCATTTGCTGATTTTGATGTTAAGCGTGATTACGATTATGGCCGAAGCGGGAATCCAAATCGTGATATTTTGGCTGATACAATCGCTAAACTTGAAGGCGGTGCAAAGGGGATTATTACTGCAACAGGTATGGCTGCCGTACATTTGGCAACTCAGCTATTAAATAGCGATGATACATTGGTTATCCCTCATGATTGTTATGGTGGCAGTTACCGTTTATTTACCTCTTTAGCGAAACGTGGGTTGCTTAAGGTTGAGGTGCTCGATTTAACTAAGTCAGACAATTTAGATAAAATACTCACCATTAAACCTAAATTAATTTGGATCGAAACACCAAGCAACCCCGTACTGCGCTTAACGGATATCAGAGCAATAACGAATATCGCTAGACAGTGTGGAGCTTTGGTTGCTGCCGATAACACCTTTTTATCTCCTGCGTTGCAAAACCCTATAAAAATGGGCGTTGATATTGTTGTTCACTCAACAACTAAATACATTAACGGCCATTCGGATGTGGTCGGTGGGGCTGTCGTGGCGGCAACAGCAGAGTTAGGAGCAGAGTTGGCGTGGTGGGCAAATAATATTGGTATTACGGGTGCGCCATTTGATAGTTATTTAACATTACGTGGCTTACGTACTTTAAATGTACGTTTAAAACAGCATCAAGAGAATGCACTTGCGATTGCAAAGTATTTAGAAACTTCGGATTACGTTGACCAAGTTTATTACCCAGGACTTGAGTCGCACCCACAACACCAATTAGCTAAAGAACAACAAGAGGGGTTTGGTGGCATGGTAAGTTTTAATATTAAAGGAAATATTGACGATGCTGCTGCATTTTTAACAAACCTTGAAGTATTTAGCTTAGCGGAGTCATTAGGCGGTGTTGAGAGCTTAATTTGTCATCCTGCAACAATGACTCACGCAGGTATGGATGCTGATGCACGTATTGAAGCCGGAGTGGGCGATACGTTAATCCGAATCTCGGTGGGTATCGAAGATATTAACGATCTGATAGCTGATTTTACTCGCGTGTTTGCAAAGGTACAGCCAGGAACAAATAAAAATGTAAACAGAGCATCAAGAGGGGCGTAAGCCATATTATGGTTAATACGGTTCATAAGTTTGGTGGGTCGAGTCTCAGTACCAGTGAGCGCTATCAACATGTCGCAAAAATTATTATTGCCAATAGTCAGGCCGGTGATTGTGTGGTGGTGTCGGCGGCGGGCAAAACCACTGACACTTTAGTTAAGTTATGGCAAAGCTACCTGCAAAAAGATAGCCAAGCACTTAATGACATTTTGTTACTACTGCACAATCAGCAAAAGGGCTTAATAGATCCTTTATTACATGGGGATATTAAGCACGAAACATTACAGCAACTTGATAATGAGTTGCTGATAATCAATCAACACATTTCACAAAAAAAATTATCAGAGGCTGCGTTATTAGCTCATGGTGAACTGTGGTCAGCGCGTTTGCTCGCTGCTTACTTACAAACCTTAGCGATACCTGCGCACGCTTTAGATGCGCGTACTTTATTTACTCTTAGTGATGGGCAACTACTAACGCAAAAAAATATACAGCAGACGGGTCAATATATTTTAGCTGAAAAAATTAATGTGGTGACCGGCTTTATTGCTGCAAATGTACAAGGTGAAACGGTTACATTTGGACGTAATGGTAGCGATTATAGCGCTTCATTATTGGCTTATTATTGCCATGCTAATTCAGTAAGTATTTGGACTGATACACAAGGTGTATTTAGTACCGACCCGCGAAAAGTTAAACAGGCGATTAAATATAGCAAAGTATGTCGCGGGCAAGCTCATTTATTGGCACTTTTAGGCAATCCTGTATTACATGCTAAAACACTTTCGCCATTAAAAAATACAGATATAAAACTGGCTGTTCGCAGTAGTTTTGATATTGAAGCGACTCCAACTGAAGTTGTGAAAGAAGGTTACACCAAACAAAAACGTTTTATTACGACTTTAACTAATGTTGATTTATTACGAGTTGAAGGGCTGCATAGTAAAGAAGTTGCGCATGTAAGTCAGCTTATTCAACAGAGTTTGCATCATTTTAATCAACACGGCGAAACCTACATCATAGTACCTGCACACTATACTCATCAGGTGGTGAGTTACTTTGCTGGTAGAGCAAATATTAGTGAATCTAATTTAAATGGGTGTGCGCTGGTGGCGAGTGAAAGTGAGGCGCTACAGTTATGCACACAAGCACAAGAGTTATTGAACCAACAGCGTATAGAGCCTCGATTTATTCATCAAGGTGGGTCGTATGCAATAATATTAACTGAGCAGGTAATCGACAGTGATGTGCTTAGTGAACTGCATGAGCGATTAATTAATAAAGGACAAGAGCTGGCGATAATTATTGCTGGGTTAGGCAATGTGGGTGAGGTTTTTATTAACCAGTTGTCTAATCAAATAAACCGATTAGCTCAGCACTTTGATGTGAAGTTAGTCGGATTATTGCGTTCAAAAACGATGCTATTTAATGCTTCAGGGGTTTGTCTAGATACGTGGCAAAAGCAATATAAGAGTGAAGCGGCACCTTATAAAACTGCTGATTTACTTGAGCAAATTAAAGCGCTTGATTATGATCACAAAGTGGTGATTGATATTACTGCCAGTCATTCATTTAGTCAGTTATATCTGCAATTTTCACAATTAAACTGCCACCTTATTAGTGCTAATAAGTATGCCGGCACTGCTGCAACTCCTTGGTATAATACACTGCGAAATCATCTTGCTGAACGTAATTTGCATTGGCGTTATAACGCCAGTGTTGGTGCTGGTTTACCAATCAACTTTGCATTAGCTGATTTGCAAAATAGTGGCGATGAAGTGATAAAAATAGAAGGTGTTTTTTCAGGTACTTTATCGTGGTTATGTAGTCGCTATGATGGCTCAGTTGCTTTTTCAGAGTTACTTTTTAACGCCCAAAAAATGGGAATTACAGAGCCTGATCCACGAGAAGATTTGTCTGGTCGTGATATGCAGCGAAAGTTACTTATTTTAGCGCGAGAATTAGGAATAGAGCTTGATCTAGCTGATATTTCACTGAGTCCTTTAATGCCTCAAGCATTAACCAGTGGAAGCTGGGATGACTTTATTGATAATAAGCAGTTACTCGATAGTTTTATCTCTGAGCAAGCTGATTTAGCGGAGCAAAACAACGCTGTTTTACGCTATACAGGGGTGTTAGAAGTGATTGAAGGTAAAGTCGTAGCACAAGTCGGTATTAACTTTGTTGCGAAGGGACATGCTTTAGCAAATTTAACGCCTGGCGATAATATCTTTGTGATTAACAGCCAATTTTATAAAGATAATGCACTTGTTATTCAAGGCCCTGGTGCCGGGACGCAAGTGACTGCTGCGGGTATTCATTCTGATTTATTTTGGTTAGTGCAAGCGCTTAAGTAAGCCGTAGTTAGTTTGTTGTATGCACTTAAATAGCCTTTTCAAAAACTGAAAAGGCTATTTATTTTCTATTTGTTAAAATAAGTTATCTACTGTTTTAGTCTTTTCTTCAAAAATGTTACTTGGATGTTTTGTTACATACTTTGTTGGGGCAGTGCCTTTTTCAAAGTACTCAAAACGGCTGGTATAATCATTTTTATGACTTAATAAACCCGTTGCTAAATCGATTCGTACCGAAACTAAGTCTTCCGGGGGCTCAATAGGGGCTTCGGGTGTGCCTTCAAGAGCCGCAGCCATAAACTCTACCCAAGCAGGTTGCGCTGTTTTAGCTCCAGCCTCTGCACCTGCAATCTGATCACTTCCCAGGTTGGTATTACGGCTAGTACGGCCTAATGGGTTACCCGGGTTATCAAAGCCAACCCACACTGAGGTTAATAAATTTTTATTAAAACCACTAAACCAGGTGTCTACAGCATCATTGGTGGTGCCGGTTTTCCCTGATAAATCACGACGCTTTAATGCTTGGGCACGCCAACCAGTACCACTCCATCCTGTTTTATGGCTCCAACTACCGCCACCCCATATAGCGCTATGCATTGCTTGAGAAATCAAGAAGGCGTTTTGCTTTGAAATAATTTGAGGCGCACAGTTAGGTTGCGGCTCGCTGTCTACTTCTGTGGAGTGGTTAGTCGTTAATTGAATAGAGGGAATATCACTATATTGTTCTTCACAAATAATGGTGGGGTTGGCTTTAAAAAGTACTTTGCCATAAGCGTCTTGAATTTCTTCGATAAAATAAGGTTCTATAAGGTGGCCCCCGTTGGCAAATGCACTCATGCCACGAGCTAGTTCAATCGGGGTGATTGCTGCGCTCCCTAATGCAAGCGATTCACTACGGTTAATATCTTCATCTGCAAAGCCAAATTTTAACAAGTGATCGGCAGTACGTTGTAAGCCGACACCTCTTAACAAGCGCACCGAAATTACATTTTTAGATTGAGCTAACGCGCGTCTAATTCTTATTGGACCATCGTAAACGGCTGGACTGTTTTTTGGTCTCCATGCAACACCTTGGCTTTTATCCCACTGGTTTATAGGGGCGTCATTTAAAATTGAAGCTAATGTATAACCTTTTTCAAGCGCAGCAGAATATATAAATGGCTTGATGTTAGAGCCTACCTGTCGTTTTGCCTGAACGGCTCTATTATATTGGCTCTGAGTAAAACTATAGCCACCAACAATCGCTTTGACTCCACCATTTTGTGGGTTTAATGAAACCAATGCACTAGCGGCTTCAGGAAGCTGGCTCAATATATAGCTGTTGTCTTTGTTTTTGCGTAAAAATATCTGCTCCCCAGGGGTGAGTATTTCATTTGCGGTTTTAGGAGCAAACCCCTGACGATAGCGTGTGATGTATTTACGTGCCCACTTTAAATTATCCCATGAGAGGGTAACTTGCTCACCGGTTTTTAATAATACTTGTGCAGATAACTGTGATACTTCAGTAACCGCCGCGGCAATTAATGGTGATATCTCATTCACTGTGTTTAGTTTTTTAAGTATTTCTTGAGTTGCTAATGGCTGCTGAGTCTCGTTATCCCATAATATTGCAGCTGCACCACGATAACCATGGCGCATATCGTAATTATGTAGATTATTTATAAGGGCTGTTTGAGCTGCTTTTTGTACTTTGGAATTAACACTGGTAAAGACTTTAAAACCTTGGTTATAGGCATTGTCTTTACCGAATTTCGTGACCATTTCGGCACGTACCATTTCTGCAATATAAGGGGCATATAAGTCAATTTCAGCGCCATGAAAGTATGCTGTTATTGGTGCGTTTTTTGCACTTATAAATTCATCATCAGTAATATACCCTTCGGTATGCATGCGCCCCAATACGACATTACGACGAGACTTTGCTCGTGTTGGGTTTCTAATAGGATTTAATGCTGAAGGAGCTTTTGGTAATCCAGCAATCATTGCCATTTGCGCTAAAGTTAAATCTTTTAGTTCTTTACCATAATAAACTTGAGCTGCAGCACCAATACCAAAAGCCCGATTACCTAATTCAATTTTGTTTAGGTAGAGTTCGAGAATTTCATCTTTACTGAGAACATTCTCAATATGTAATGCAATAAATATTTCTTTAACTTTTCGAATGTAGGCTTTTTCTCGTGTTAAAAAGAAGTTTCGCGCTAATTGCATGGTAATTGTGCTGGCGCCTTGCTTTTTTTCACCCGTTGAAATTAAGACTAAAGCGGAGCGAACAATACCTATTGGATCAATACCATAATGATCATAAAAACGATTGTCTTCGGTTGCTAATATCGCTTGAATCAATGGCTTAGGGATTTGTTCTATCGTTACAGGTATCCTTCTTTTCTCACCAAATTGATTGATTAACAAACCATCTTTAGTGAAAACTTGCATAGGGGTTTGTAATTGTACGTCTTTTAAAACTTGCACACTGGGGATATCAGGTTTAACGTAGTAATAAAGGCTGATGAGTGTTATCAAACTAAATAACGTGCAAATGATAAAAAATTGTAAAGTTCGTTTTAATAAAATCACTTAATATTTCCCTTATTGGACTCCCAATTACGATTGGACACTGGTAGTATATATTGATTAAAAATTGAATAATATTTTTTCAGCAAAAAATTATAACTTGTTTAATTTATTACAAAGGCAAAGTTGCAAACATGCTAAGTCAACTATTTCAAAAACCATCTGAAATGATGGTAGGAATTGATATTGGATCTCACTCTATAAAAGCGGTGCTTTTAACAGAAATTGAAACTGGATTTCGACTTGAAGCACTGGCAATAGAACCGATGCCCAAAGGGGCGATGAGTGAACGCTCAATTCAAGATATTGAAGCGATAGGTAATATCATAACTAAATTAAAAAGAAAGTTACCTAAACAGCTTAAATCTGCCGCTGTGGCTGTATCAGGGCAAACCGTAATAACGAAAGTTATTTTTATGGATGTCACTTTAACGGATGCTGAACTTGAATCGCAAATAGAAATTGAAGCCGACAGTTTAATCCCTTACCCGTTAGATGAAGTAAATATCGACTTTGAAAAATTAGCTATTAACGAAGCGGATCCTAGTAAGGTTAACGTGTTGTTATCAGCGGCACGAACTGAAAGTGTTGAAGCGCGAGTAGGTGCATTAGAGGTTGCTAACTTAAAAGCAAAAGTTGTCGATGTAGAAAGTTATGCTTTGAGTCGATCGATGGACGTGTATTATAAGCAATTACCAAGTGATGCATTTGATAAGTGTGTTGCGATTGTCGATATTGGCGCAGTATTAACATTAGTAAGCGTTGTACAAGCTGGAGAAACGATTTATACCCGTGACCAAGTATTTGGTGGCGAGCAATACACTAACAGCATTGTTAATTATTATAATAAAAGCTTTGATGAGGCTGAAATTGGTAAAACCACGGGAGATTTACCTCCAAATTATACTTTTGAAGTACTTGCCCCGTTTCAAACTGCATTTTTGCAACAAGTACGCCGAGCAGTGCAAATGTTTTTAACGACCAGTGGTAAAGATCAAGTGGATTACATCGTGCTTACGGGTGGCACATCGATGATTGATGGGCTTGAAAGGTTATTAATTGAAGAACTTGGCATACATACCGTGGCAGTGGAGCCGTTTGTAAGTATGGAAATATCACCTAAAGTAGATCGTAATATGTTGCAAAGACATCGTAGCCAATTTGCAATTGCAACAGGGCTGGCATTAAGGAGCTTTTCATCATGCCATATATAAATCTCCTTCCTTGGCGTGAACACCAAAGAGAAGAATCGAAAAAGAAATTTTTGATTTTTTTAGGGGGGATCGCAGTAATATGTTTTGCTTTTATGTATGTATTAAGCAGTTATTATGGCAGCTTAAAAGAAGGCCAAAATTTAAGAAACAACTACTTAAGCTCTGAAATTAGCATGTTGGATAAGCGTATTCGTGATATCAGAGAGCTAGATAAGAAAAAGGAAAACCTTAAACAACGAATGAAGCTTATAGAAGAGCTTCAAGGTAGCCGTAATTTAGGCACACAGTTAATGGATGAGGTTGCCCGTATCGTACCTGCAGGTGTTTATTTAACAAAATTAGAACGTCGGGATAGAAAAGTAACGGTTTCTGGGCGAAGCGAATCAAATAACAGGCTATCGAGCATGTTACGCGAAGTACAAAATTCTTATTTATTAGAAAGGCCAATTATGCAAGGGATTGTTGCAGGTGAAAGTACCGGTCGGTTATTGAGTGACTTTAATATGGAATTTTATATCAAACCATTTGATAAAATAGGTGAGGTTGCCAATGAACCTTGATCTTAAAGCGTTATTTGATATCGATTGGAATGAAATAGAACTTGATAACATTGGGGACTGGCCTGTTGTTGTAAAAGCATTATGTTCAGTTGTGCTTGCCTTTATTGTATTATTTTTTAGTTATAGTTTATTAGTCTCTGATGAAATTTCAGCATACAGTAATGCAGTACAAAAAGAGACTGAGCTTAGAAATACTTATAAGGCTAAGTATGCCGTAGCGAGTAAATTAGATGTTTATCGCAATCAAATGGTGCAAATGGAAGATGAGTTTTCGCAATTATTAAAGCGCTTACCAACTTCAAATGAAACCCCAGGACTTTTAGATGATTTATCTTATGTAGGTACAACTAGCGGTTTAACGTTTTTAAAAATTGGCTGGTTGCCAGAAGTTGAAAAAGAATTTTATACAGAGCTGCCGATTAAAATTGAAGTTGTAGGGGCTTATCATGAATTTGGGAATTTTGTTGATAAAGTTGCTCAATTGCCTCGAATTGTAAGCTTACATGACTTTAGTATTGCTTCGGCAGGTGAAAAAAAGCTAACATTTAGTGTTATTGCTAAAACCTATCGTTATGAGGAGAGGGATAAAAAGTGAATAAACTAACCTTAACCTCTCTTATTACTATTTTTTTAGTTGGCTGTAATGCAGATACGACTGAGCAAAAAGAGTTTATCGATCAAGTTAAAGCAAGTACAACGCCTAAAATAGAAGATATTCCAAATTTAATTGAGTTTGAGCATTTTGAATATAATGCATCGCAATTACGCAGCCCCTTTGTGGCGCCACAACCAGAAATTATTCAAAATAAGTTAACGCAAATAAAAAATTGTCTACATCCAGAGCAAAGTCGCCAACGTGAGCCTTTAGAGAAGTACCCATTAGATAATTTAGCAATGAAAGGGACGCTAGGATCAAATGGTAAAACATGGGCATTAATTGAAGCGACCAGCGACAGTACTTTACATAGGGCTGGAGTGGGTAACTACTTAGGTAGTTATGACGGAAAAGTACAAAGTGTACATAGTGATTATTTAGAAATTGTTGAATTAATTCCTGATGGGTCTGGTTGTTGGAAAGAGCGCTTGACTAAGTTAGAAATGTTAGAGGCGGCAGATAATGGCTCAAACTAATACAGTAAAAGGTAATATAAATATGCATAAGGATGTACTTTTGAGAGCTCGTGTTAACTGCGCTTTATTTTTAACCCTAACGCTCTTTTTTGTTAAAACGGTATCTGCAGAGCCTTTGCTTTATGATGTGCGTTATAATCCATTGCTAAAAGGTGAAACCGAGCTGCAATTGGTATTTGATGAAGAATTGCAAGCAGAGCCAACAATCCAAGTGTTTAATACGCCAGCACGTGTTGAAATGTTATTTAAAAATGCCACGCTTGAAGAGGGCTTAAATAATGTGCCAGTAGATCAAGCTGGCATTAATAACGTTTCCAGCGTCATGACTGAACAAGGTTTAAAAGTGACGATAAACCTCGAACGTTTAAAGATTTATCAAACCGAGGTTAAAAATAATTTAGTATCGCTGCGCATTTCTGATCACCCACTCACTGAACAAGTTACTGAACTTGATGAACAACCACAAACCTATGATGGGAATTACATTAATAGTATTCAATCAATAGATTTTCGTCGTGGTGAAAAGGGCGAAGCTAAAATATTGGTTTTCTTACAAGAGAAGCAAGCTGCAATAGAAGTACAAGAAAGTGGTGGCAAAATTATCGCTGATTTTCACCATACCGATATTCTTGACGATTTATTGTATGAATTAGATGTTCTTGATTTTGGTACAGCTGTTAGCTCAATCGAAACATTTAAAGAGAGTAATTCGAGTCGTATTATTATTGAGCCTAATACTGAGTTTAATTTTACCTATCAACAAATAGACAATGTATTCACGTTAACTGTAGAAAAAGATGAAACGCAAAGTTCATATTTAGAAGGCGGTAAGGAATATCAAGGTCGGCCGATGACATTGAACTTCCAAGATATCCCCGTACGCGCAGTATTGCAGATTATTGCCGGTTACAACGATTTTAACCTAGTTACTAGCGATTCAGTTACTGGCAACATTACGTTGCGATTAGATGGCGTTGCTTGGGATCAAGCTCTTGATGTTGTATTAAAGATTAAAGGCCTTGATAAACGTATGGACGGTTCTATTTTGATGGTTGCACCTTCAGAAGAGCTTGCTGCGCGAGAAGCTAAAGATTTACAGGCACAGCGCCAAGTTGAAGATTTAGAACCATTGTATAGTGAATATATTCGTTTAAATTACGCAAAAGCCGAAAGCTTTTCTGAATTATTAAAAACAGAACGTAATAGCATTATTACAGCGCGTGGTAGTGTGTCGGTAGATGTCCGTACAAATACATTGTTAATTAAAGATACGGCGAAAAGTATTGAAAGCATTCGACGTATGATTGAAACACTCGATATCCCGGTTAAGCAAGTTGTTATTGAAGCTCGTATGGTTACTGTCTCTGATAATGTATCTGAAGACATGGGGGTACGTTGGGGGCTAAGTAATTTGCAAGATGACGTGGCAATTTCAGGGTCATTAGAAGGTGCCGACTCTACTGCATCGGGTACCGTAGCTGATTTAAGTGACAGACTAAATGTAAACTTACCAATTGCAAACCCAGTGGCTAGTATTGGCATGCAAATAGCAAAATTAGGTAATGGTACATTAATCGATTTAGAGCTCAGTGCACTTGAGGAAGAAAATAAAGGTGAAATTATTGCTAGCCCGCGCATTACTGCAGCTAATCAGCAAAAGGCGCGTATTGAGCAAGGTACAGAAATTCCGTATGTTGAATCAGCATCAAGTGGCGCTACAACAGTTAGCTTTAAAAAGGCAGTATTAAGCTTAGAAGTAACACCGCATATTACACCTGACAATAAAGTGATACTCGATTTAGTCATTACGCAAGATACACAAGGCGATACAGTATCAACAGGAACAGGTGAAGCTGTCGCAATTAATACTCAGCAAATAGAAACCCAAGTACTCGTTGATAATGGTCAAACTGTCGTATTAGGCGGAATATTTCAGCAACAAATTATTAATTCAACGAGCAAAGTACCTGTTTTAGGTGATATTCCATACTTAGGAAGGCTATTTAAAAATACATCTGAGTATAATGAGAAGCGTGAATTATTGATTTTTGTCACACCAAGGATACAAATTGATTAAATCAATGCATATATTTACTAATAATTAGGTAATAAACTAGATTAATTGCTCGATTATTGGCTTTTTATATTAATTGACTTGAAATACCTTACCAATTACTGAGATAATCCCCTCCTTAATTTTGGGGCCAGGTCGTTAGGCGGGGTTTTATTTTCAAATTTTAGAGTTCGTTTGTACTAAAAGATATGGCTGAAAAACGTAATATATTTCTAGTTGGCCCTATGGGGGCTGGCAAAAGCACAATTGGTCGTCACATTGCTGATCAATTACACCTTGAATTTGTTGATTCTGATCAAGAGATCGAACGTCGTACCGGTGCAGATATTGCCTGGGTGTTTGACCTTGAAGGTGAAGAAGGCTTTAGACTTCGTGAAGAATCTGTTATTGGCGATTTAACCGAAATGCAAGGTATTGTACTTGCAACAGGTGGTGGTTCAGTAATGAGTAAAGAAGTTAGAAACAAGCTTTCTGCTCGAGGTATTGTTGTATACTTAGAGACACCGATTGAAAAACAAGTAGCACGCACACAACGCGACAAGCGTCGTCCATTATTGCAAACCGAAGAAGCACCTCGTAATGTTCTAGAGCGTTTAGCAGAAGAACGTGAGCCGCTTTATAAAGAAGTTGCAGACTTTGTGGTACGCACTGATGAGCAAAGCGCTAAAGTTGTTGCAAATCAAATCATTGAGAAATTAGATTTTTAAAAACCAATAATAAAAAAGGAATAACCAGCATGCTTGAATTAACTGTTAATTTGGACGAGCGAAGTTATCCTATTTTTATTGGTAAATCTGTTTTACAAGACAAAGGCCGTTTAATTCACCATATTGGTGATTCTCGGCCTGTTATCATTTCTAATGAAACCGTTGCTCCTCTTTATTTGCAGGGGCTATTGGATTCGTTAAGCGATTTAAACCCGCTATCATTTATTATTCCAGACGGTGAGCAATATAAATCACTCACTTGGTTTGAGAAAATATCGGCTTTTTTACTTGAGAATAACTGTGGGCGAGATACTTGCTTAATTGCTCTTGGCGGTGGTGTCATTGGTGACTTAACGGGGTTTGTTGCTGCGTGTTATCAACGTGGTGTGCCATTTATTCAAATTCCAACGACATTATTGTCGCAAGTTGACTCGTCTGTAGGTGGTAAAACGGCAGTAAATCACCCACTAGGTAAAAATATGATTGGGGCGTTTTATCAGCCTCAAGCAGTTTTTATTGATACCTTATCATTGCACACGTTACCTGAGCGTGAATTTGCAGCGGGTATGGCTGAAGTTATTAAGTATGGGCTTATTTACGACACTGAGTTATTTTCTTACTTAGAGAAAAATATCAAAGAGCTACAATCACTGAGTGAAGATGCTTTGCAACATATTATTTTTCGTTGTTGTGAAATTAAAGCATTAATTGTAGCTCAAGATGAGAAAGAGCATGGTTTACGTGCCTTATTAAATTTAGGCCATACTTTTGCTCATGCAATTGAAGCTCAAATGGGCTACGGGGTGTGGCTTCATGGCGAAGCCGTTGCAACGGGGATGGTATTAGCCAGTGAACTTGCGCATCGCCGTAATGATTTATCACGTACACAAGTGCAACGTATCACACAGTTAATTGCTGATTATTCGTTGCCAACAACGATCCCTAGTAATATGACTAGCGAACACTTTTTAATGCATATGCGCAAAGATAAAAAGAATAAAAAAGGAACTATTCGTTTTATTTTACCTACGCAATTTGGCCGTTGTGAATTAGTTGATGATGTATCTGATGAGCAAGTTAGAGAACTAATAGCACAATAATGCAGGCAAAAATTTTACCCAGTCGTGCAGCGCTGGTTGACAGAATTGCATTGCAATTTGAGTACGGGCAAAACTTAATTGTTTTACTGGGTTCATCTGGCTTGGGTAAAAGCTACTTATTAGAAACCTTTATTACCGATAAATATCCTGAATTTAATAAAGCTTTTGTAAATGTAACGGCTCAAATGACGGATGTGCAATGTATGGCATCCTTATTAGAGCAAAGCTTTAGCTCCCCTTTAATTGATCATAATTTAAGTTTAGCCGATAACTTTTATCAGTTAAGTGCACAGCAGCCAACAACAGCCTACTTGTGGGTTATTGATGGGGCTAAACAGCTTTCAGATGAGATGGTCATTGAGTTAGAAGCGCTTTCTAAAAACAGCCCAACAACCTTATACATTATGGTGGCTTCACAAGCAAAGGGGCAGTTTAGTCAGTCAGTAGAAATGCATTTAGAGCCGTTAAATTTAAAAGAAAGTAAACAGTTGATGCAAGGTTACTTTGCAGAACTCCCCTATGACGAAGATCCTATATTTAGCACTTTTTTAGCTGAGGCAAATGGTAATCCTGGGTTATTGTTAGCGTGGCAAGCACAAGAGCAACAAATTGAAGTTGTCAGTAAAGATAAAGTCTCATGGCGTGTGCACTTAATTACTTTGCTATTAATTATTATGTTATTAATGATTGGTGTGCTGTATCAAAATGATATGCGTTTATGGTGGCAAGAGCAAAATGAGCAAATCGAAGAGGGTGATGAAGTTAAAACCGCGCTTGATGTAACGACAATAACACAACCAGAAGTGTCACCTGCTGTTTTACTACCAAGCGAAAATAGCACTAAAGATACGAGTAACATTGTTACTGAAATAGAAGATAGTGAATCGCAAACAGCAGTTGCTTTAGCGGCAGACAATGACGTGCCAGCTATTTTAAATAGCTTAACGGTTAACAGTGTTGCTCAAGAATCTGATGTACCTGCTACGCCAGATGTCGCTGTTAAAGAAGTTAATACTCCTGTAGATATCACAGCCGAAAGTGAAAAGACATGGTTTAGCATACAGCAGGACAATGCAGTTGTTATTCAGCTATTAGCTGTGACACAAGAGAAGGTGAGTATCCAATTTATTGCCAACAATAATTTACAAAATCAGTCTCACGTTTACCAAACACGTCGTAATAATAAGCTGTGGTGGATTGTAACTTATGGTATTTATAATAATATTGCAGAAGCGCAAAAAGGATTAGCTCAATTACCTGTAAATTTACAAAAAAATAAGCCGTTTTTTAAAACAATCAGTAAAATTAAACAAGAAATTGCACGTGTTGATCAGTAAAATAGCTGGCTTTAGTGTAAGATCGCGCAACATCAGATTGAAGTAAAGAGCCCATGCAGCAAAAGAGTAGAGCCTTCCTAAAGTGGGCTGGCGGAAAGTATAGTCTTGTTGAAGATATTAATGCGCGTTTAAACCAAGCAAGTTTACACGCCGATACTTTGGTAGAGCCTTTTGTTGGGGCTGGTTCTGTATTTTTAAATAGCAACTTTAAGCATTATATTCTTAATGATATTAACGCTGATTTAATTAATCTTTATAAAGAACTTAAGCGCTCACCAGATGAGTTTATAAGTGATGCAAGAAAGCTTTTTGTTGACTTAAATAACCATGCTGATGCGTATTACGACTATCGTGTACAGTTTAATCAAAGCCGTGATGTATATGAGCGCGCGATTTTATTCTTATACATGAACCGTCATGGTTATAATGGCTTATGTCGCTACAACCTAAAAGGTATTTTTAATGTACCATTTGGTAAATATAAAAAACCTTATTTCCCCGAAAAAGAAATGTTCTACTTTGCTAGTAAAGCTCAGCAAGCGACTTTTACTTGTTTAGGTTATGGCGAAGTATTTAATATGGTGCCAAGTAATGCGGTGATTTACTGCGATCCCCCTTATGTACCTTTAAGTAAAACGGCTTCGTTTACTTCTTATGCTAAAGGCGGCTTTAATTTAGACGATCAAGCCAACTTAGCAAACCTTGCTGAAAAAGCAGCTTTTGAGCATAAAACCCCTGTTTTAATTTCAAATCACGATACCGTCTGGACACGTAAAATTTATAGTCAATCGAGTATTGAGCAAATTCAGGTGAAGCGAACTATTAGCCCTAAAGGTGGATCAAGAAATAAAGTCGCTGAGCTAATGGCTATGTATATCGCACCGAAACAAACGATGAATAAATAACATGTTGTTAAAGCACGCATGTTGAGGTGTTAATAGCTTTGGTAAGGATTTATAAGGTTTACTAAAGAATAACTACAACGGTTACATAAACGGTGTTGAAAGTAGTTCTAATAAATCGAGATAATGGAACTGTGCGCTGCGGCTCTCGCCTTTTAACCAAGCAGCCCATGATTTGTTTTGCTCGATATTTAGGCACTTATGTTGAGTGCTTACTAGCGTGTGATCTTCGTTGTTATGAGCACAATTGATTTGTGCAATAGTGGCCGGTTTATTTTCAGGTAGAAATGAAACAACACCAACTACGACGAATACAGAAGCAATTAACATCCCAGTTTTAAATGCACGCATAATAAATCACTATAAATAAATACTTATACAATAATATCGTAACTTCAGTATGAAAAACAAGCATCCTAAAGGCTGATTTCTAAGCACTAAATCAATCACATTAAGAAAATAGTAACCTATAACCTACTGTGTATTGGGTTAATGAATGTATTAGGTTACATTATGTAATCATAAATTATTGCTGGAATTAATATGTTTAAACCAGAACAAAAATATTTAATTGCGCCCTCTATTTTATCCGCTGATTTTGCCAAGCTAGGTGAAGAGGTTGATAATGTTTTAGCAGCCGGAGCAGACGTAGTACATTTTGATGTAATGGATAATCATTATGTACCAAATTTAACGATAGGGCCTATGGTCTGTAAAGCGCTGCGCGATTATGGTATTACGGCTCCTATCGATGTTCATTTAATGGTAAAACCTGTAGATAGTTTAATTCCAGAGTTTGCTAAAGCAGGCGCATCTATTATTTCATTTCATCCAGAAGCAAGTGAACACATAGATCGCACCATTGAGCTAATTAAAGAAAATGGCTGCCAAGCCGGATTAGTGTTTAATCCAGCAACCAGCTTAAGTTACCTTGACCATGTGATTGACAAATTAGATGTTATTTTACTTATGTCGGTTAATCCTGGATTTGGAGGACAGAGCTTTATACCCCACACTTTAGAAAAATTACGCCAAACAAAGCAGCGTATTATTGAATCTGGCCGAGATATTCGCTTAGAAGTGGATGGGGGCATAAAAGTAGATAATATTGCCGCCGCAGCACAAGCGGGAGCGGATATGTTTGTTGCAGGTTCAGCCATTTTTAATCAACCTGATTATGCAGAGGTTATTACACAAATGCGCGATCAGTTAAAGGATGTAAACAATGAAGTATAATGCCGCCTTATTTGATTTAGACGGAACCTTAATTGATAGCGTATATGATTTATACATCTCAGTTAATTTAACCCTTAGTGAACTAGCATTTCCTATTGCTAGCCAAAAGTTAGTACAAAGCTGGATAGGCAATGGTATTGAAACGTTAGTAATGCGTGCGTTAAGTGGTGATATGCAAATTAGTGAACACTTAGATGATGCCTTGGTTAAGCGTGCTACAGAACGATTTTATCAGCATTATGCTGATCAAGTTGGTGAAAATAGTGTTTTGTTCCAACATGTTGAAACCGGTTTATCAGCACTTCGCACAATACCTAAAGCGATTGTTACCAATAAAGCCCGACAATTTACCGAGGTACTGCTAGAAAAATTGGCGTTAAGTAGTCACTTTGATATTGTCGTGTGTGGTGATGATATGGTTAAAAAACCTTCACCAGTGCCATTGTTATTTGCCTGTGAAAAGCTAAACGTTTTACCTAGCGAAACATTAATGATAGGGGATTCAAAAAGTGACGTATTAGCGGCACAAGCTGCAAATATAGATGTTGCAGTACTCAGTTATGGGTATAATCAGGGCGAAACTTTATCTGATTATAATCCGCAGTACCTATGCGACAACTTCTTAGATATAATACCGATTCTTTCAGCGCGTTAAGCATTTTTAATTTAACTAATAATAAAGGAACATCATGAGTAAACCAGTAGTTTTAAGTGGCATTCAGCCAACCGGTGGTATGACAATAGGCAACTACGTTGGCGCTATTAACCAGTGGCTAAAGCTACAGGAAGACCACGAGAGTTTCTTTATGTTGGTGGATTTACATGCCATTACCGTTCGCCAAGAACCTGAAGTGCTCCGTTCTCGTGTTTTAGATGGTATTGCGCTTTACGCGGCATGTGGTATTGACCCTGAAAAATCAGCTCTATTTGTACAATCGCAAGTACCAGAACATGCACAGTTAGCTTGGGTATTAAATTGTTATGCGCAAATGGGTGAGCTTAACCGCATGACGCAATTTAAAGATAAGTCATCAAAGCATGCCAACAATGTTAATGTGGGTTTATTTTCGTACCCAGTTTTGCAAGCTGCCGATATTTTATTGTATCAAGCCGACCAAGTTCCGGTTGGTGATGACCAAAAGCAGCACCTAGAGTTAACTCGCGATATCGCAACCCGTTTTAACAACTTATACGGTGATGTATTTAAAATTCCTGAGCCTTACATTCCAGAGCTTGGTGCGCGTGTAATGAGCTTACAAGATCCGCTTAAAAAAATGTCTAAATCAGATGACAATCCAAATGGTTATATCATGTTACTTGATGAACCAAAAAAGATTGTTAAAAAGCTTAAAAAAGCAGTTACAGATTCTGATGAGCAAGCACGTATTTACTTTGACCGTGCTGAAAAACCTGGAGTCTCTAATTTATTAACTTTACTTAGTGTTGCAACAAAACGCTCAGTTGAGGATTTAGTGCCAGAGTACGAAGATAAAATGTATGGCCATCTAAAAAAAGACACCGCCGATGCGATTGTCAGTATGATTGAGCCAATTCAAGCTCGTTTTAAAGACATAAGAGAAGATCAAAACCTACTTGATAGCATAATGAAATCAGGCGCAGAAAAAGCCAGTGCCCGTGCCGAAACTACATTAAAATCGGTTTACGATGCACTTGGTTTTATTCCTCGCCCGTAAACAGTTAGGTTAATTTAATAGTAAAAAAATGCCGCTAATAATTAGCGGCATTTTTTTGTTTTAAACTAAGCTTGATAAGCACGGTCAATCGTTGTTAAAAGCCGTGCTTAATCGTTTTTTAGTTTTGTTGTAACAGTGGTTTTAGGTAATGCCCTGTATGTGAACGCTCACATTCGGATACTTGCTCAGGGGTGCCAGCAATTAAAATTTCACCGCCACCGGCGCCGCCTTCAGGCCCTAGGTCTATTACCCAATCGGCTGTTTTTACTACATCTAAATTATGCTCAATAACGACAATCGTATTACCATGATCACGAAGACGATGCAGGACCACTAATAATTGTTCAATATCGGCAAAATGGAGTCCAGTGGTAGGCTCATCAAGTATATAAAGTGTTTTACCTGTATCGCGTTTAGAAAGCTCTTTTGCCAATTTAACACGCTGTGCTTCACCTCCCGAAAGAGTTGTCGCAGCTTGTCCTAAGCGAATATAAGACAATCCTACATCCATTAAGGTTTTAAGTTTGCGCGCAATAGCTGGTATTTTATCAAAGTAGTCGTGCGCATCTTCAACGGTCATTTCTAATACTTGGTGAATGTTTTTACCTTTGTATTGTACTTCGAGAGTTTCGCGATTATAGCGCTCACCTTTACATACATCACAAGGAACATAGACATCAGGTAAAAAGTGCATTTCTACTTTTATAACGCCATCGCCTTGGCAGGCTTCACAACGCCCACCTTTTACATTAAAACTAAAGCGGCCAACTTTATAGCCTCGTGAGCGTGCTTCTTGTGTACCAGCAAATAACTCACGAATACCAGTAAAAATACCGGTGTAGGTAGCAGGGTTTGAGCGCGGCGTACGCCCTATAGGGCTTTGGTCAATATCAATCACTTTATCAAAGTGATCAAGCCCGCTAATTGATTTATAAGGGGCTGCTTCAGCGGTTGTTGCTCCATTTAATTCTGTATGTGCAAGTTTAAACAAGGTGTCGTTAATTAGCGTTGATTTACCCGACCCCGACACACCAGTAATACATGTCATTAACCCAAACGGAATTTTTAAATCTACATTTTTTAAGTTATTGCCCGTCGCTCCAAAAAGCTCCAACCACTTTTTACCCGTTGGATTACGTTCTTGCGGTACGTCTATTTTTCGCACTCCCGATAAAAACTGTCCGGTAACAGAATCTTTGCTTGCGAGAATTTCGTCGCGTGTACCTTGTGCAATAATATGCCCGCCATGCACTCCCGCACCAGGGCCTACATCGATAATGTGATCGGCTGCGCGAATAGCATCTTCGTCGTGCTCTACAACAATAACAGTATTACCTAAATCACGTAGATGAATTAATGTTTGTAATAAACGATCGTTGTCGCGTTGGTGCAAACCGATCGAAGGCTCATCTAATACATACATCACACCAACAAGACCAGCACCAATTTGGCTTGCTAGGCGAATACGCTGTGCTTCACCACCAGATAAAGTATCTGCGCTTCTCTCTAAAGACAGATAGTTAAGGCCAACATTAATTAAAAACGATAAACGATCACGAATTTCTTTTAGAATTTTTTCGGCAATTTGTGCTTTTTGACCGCTGAGTGATAAATTTTCAAAAAAGGCCATCGCCTCACCAATACTCATATTTGTAATGGTAGGTAATGTGGTTTGTCCTATAAATACATTACGCGCTTCTTCGCGCAAACGAGAACCCTTACAGCTAGGACAAGCCTGACTTGTTTGGTATTTAGCAAGCTCTTCACGAACCGAGTTTGACTCAGTTTCGCGATAACGCCGGTTCATGTTATTTAACACGCCTTCAAATTCATGATTGCGGGTAATTAAATCACCACGGTCGTTACGATAGTTAAATGCAATTTTAGTACTGCCTGAGCCTTCTAAAATAATTTTCTGTGATTCTGGTGACAGTGTTTGAAATGGCACATCTAATTCAAAGTTATAATGTTCAGCAACCGCTTGTAGCATTTGAAAATAATAAAAGCTGCGTTTGTCCCAGCCTTTTATGGCACCACCGGCAAGGCTTAACTCTGGGTTTTGTACCACTCGATTTGGATCAAAGTATTGGCGAACACCTAAACCATCACAGCTTTGACATGCTCCAGCTGGATTATTAAATGAAAATAATCGCGGTTCTAACTCGGTCATTGCATAGCCACAGGTTGGGCAAGCAAAGTTTGCTGAAAAGAGCATTTCGGTAAAACCGGCATCGTCCATATGTGCAACCGTGGCTACACCACCAGAAAGCTCTAGGGCTGTTTCGAATGACTCAGCCAAACGCTGTTGCAAACCATCTTTAACTTTAAAGCGGTCAACGACCACCTCAATAGTATGCTTTTTATGAAGCTCTAATGTTGGAGGATCAGATAAATCACATACCTCGCCATCAATACGGGCACGAATATATCCTTGGCTTGCTAATTGCTCCAATAGTTTTACGTGCTCGCCTTTACGTGCTTTAACCACCGGAGCTAACAGCATTAATTTACTACTCTCTGGCAACGCTAAAACAGTATCCACCATTTGGCTGATCGTTTGCGCTGCAAGAGGTAAATTATGTGTAGGACAACGTGGCTCGCCAACACGGGCAAACATAAGTCTAAGATAATCGTAAATTTCGGTAATAGTTCCCACTGTAGAGCGTGGGTTATGTGATGTTGATTTTTGTTCTATCGAGATTGCAGGAGAAAGCCCCTCTATATGATCGACATCGGGCTTTTCCATCAACGATAAAAACTGCCTAGCATAAGCCGAAAGAGATTCAACATAACGACGTTGCCCCTCTGCATATAATGTATCAAACGCAAGTGAAGACTTACCTGAACCAGATAGTCCTGTGATCACAATTAGCTTGTCACGGGGAATGGTTAGGCTGATGTCTTTTAAGTTGTGCGTACGTGCGCCTCTGACTTCAATATTTTCCATGCTATCTCGTTTATTACCAAAATTGTTAAAAGAGGGTGTTAGCCTTTGAGTTAGAAAGATTAACATGTTTTAGTATCGCATAATACGTAACAAGATTAATTACTGATCAATGAAAAATCCTTACCAATTGACGATTAACTATTGGCGCGCTTATGGTAGAATCCGTGTTCAAATTTTCACATATAAAAAGTTTACGTAGAAAATGACTGCATCTTCACTTAATTCACGAGAAAAGCGCGCCGCAGTTTCGCTAGCGAGTGTGTTTGCATTTAGAATGCTCGGCTTATTTATGCTTATGCCTGTGCTGGCTATTTATGGTCAATCGCTAACAGGTTTTTCACCCATATGGATTGGATTTGCTATTGGTGCTTATGGCTTAACACAAGCTGCGCTACAAATCCCAATGGGCCGGCTTTCGGATAAAATTGGTCGCAAAAAAGTGATCGTTGGTGGCTTATTGGTATTTGCTTTAGGCTCAGTGATTGCGGCCTTAGCTGACTCTATTCAAATGGTGACGGTGGGTAGGGCATTGCAAGGAATGGGAGCTATAGCCAGCGCGCTACTTGCGTTTGCTAGCGATTTAAGCCGAGACGATCAACGTCCAAAAGTAATGGCTGTTATAGGTATGAGTATAGGCATGAGCTTTGCTTTTGCTATGCTTTTAGGGCCTATCGTGGCTGCATCATGGGGAGTAAGTGGTGTCTTTTGGCTAACGGCTATATTGGCTTTATGTGGTATTTTAATTGTTACCTTTTTAGTTCCAAGTGCCATTAATAAAGCCCCTAAAGGCGATACTCTCGCCAGTTTTAATGACATTAAAAAATTAATAAGGCATCCACAATTAGCACGCTTAAATTTGGGGGTGTTATTACTGCATTTAACATTAACCACTATTTTTGTTGTATTACCTAGTCAACTTATCAGTGATGGATTAATTGCTGAACATCATTGGCATTTATATATTCCAGTGTTGTTTTTAGCTTTTTTCTTAATGGTGCCAATAATGATTATTGCCATTAAAAAAGAAAAAGAAAAGCAGGCTTTCTTAGGCTCGGTGTTATTACTCACTTTAAGTATGCTCGCCATGGCTATATGGGTAAATAGTGTAATAGGTATTGCCGTTTGTATGCTGCTATACTTTGTTGCTTTTAATTTTTTAGAAGCGACCATGCCGGCATTGGTATCGCGAATTTCACCTGCCAATCAAAAAGGCTCTGCTATGGGTGGTTACTCATCTAGTCAGTTTTTAGGGGCTTTTTTTGGGGGAATACTCGGCGGATATATTGCACAAACAATGAGTGCGCAAACGGTGTTTGCCGCGGCAGCACTTGTTGGGTTAATATGGCTTATTATTGCGTGGAAAATGCAAATTCCACCAAAAAGCAAAATAATTAGTTTAATGACCACATTAAGCTCAGAGCAACAAGCACAAACACTTGCCTCTCAATTAGTAGCCCTACCAGGTGTACTAGAGGCAACAGTAGTTCGCGATGAAAATCGTAGCTATTTAAAGATTAATGATAAAGAATTCGACCTAGACCAAGCACGTAAAGTTGCTGGTTTAATCTAACGTTTATAGGAGATAGTTCCATGGCACGCGGTGTGAACAAAGTAATATTAGTAGGTAATTTAGGGCAAGATCCAGAAGTGCGTTACATGCCAAATGGCAATGGCGTAGCAAATATTACCCTAGCAACATCAGATAGCTACAAAGACAAAAACACCGGGCAAATGGTTGATAAAACTGAATGGCACCGTGTTGTATTTTTTGGCAAATTAGCTGAAATTGTCGGTGAATACTGCCGTAAAGGTTCTCAAATATACGTAGAAGGTAAATTACAAACACGTAAATGGACCGATCAACAAGGTCAAGAAAAATACACAACCGAAATTGTAGTTGATGGCTTTACAGGTCAAATGCAAATGTTAGGTGCACGTGGTGGTGATCAACAAAATGGTGGTGGTTATCAAAATAACCAGCAAAACAGCCAACAAAATAATTATCAAAATAACCAACAAAATAATGGTTATCAAGGCCAGCAGCAAAGCAATAATTACCAAAATAACAATCAAGCGCAGCCAAATAATTATGCACCACAGCAACAAGCTGCGCCACAACAAGCCGCACCACAGCAAGCGCCTGCTGCAGCACCACAACAAAGCAATCAATATGGCGGTGGTTCGCAACAACCTCAAAGTGGCGGTTTTGCTCCTAAACCACAAAGTGCACCACAAGGTGGCGCATCAAACCCAATGGAACCAACCATTGATTTTGATGACGATATCCCGTTTTAACCAAAGACAAAAATAAAATGTTGATAAAAAATTTAGAAAGCCGCTACTAAGCGGCTTTTTTAGTTTTATTAGAAAAATAGCCTAGGATTCATACATAAATTATTGTAGATATTAAGGCTGAGATAATAGCTTTTTAGTAATGGACTGCTGAGCTATTGGAAAAACTACACCTTGGATATACCATTACTATCCACAAATCACAAGGTTCACAATGGCCTAATTGTTTTATCATGTTACCCAATGAAGCGGAAAAAATGATAGACCAAACATTGCTATACACCGCATCAACTCGTCCAAGTGAAAGGCTTGTGGTGATGAGCGATGAAAGTGTAATTGAAAAGGCGATTAAGGTGGGTTCAAGGGCGTTAAATCGTGCCACTTTTCTGAGAGAAAGGGTAAATTTAGCATTTGAGCTGATTTAGTCTGGAAAGGGAAATTCATTGGAAGTGCAAATTTTGTAACAGGTTTGTTTAATTTAATCGCTTAGTGTACTAGAACAATGACATAATATTTTTAATTGGTTATATTTAGCTTAATAAAAATATAAGACAAAAAAGATTATAAAGGGAATTGGTATGAAAAAGATTTTACCATTAGTCATAGGGATCAGCATTCTATTAACAGGCTGTAATTCCACGCCAAATTATCGAAAAGTCTCTGAATCAGAAGTTTCAAATTATCAAAGCCAGATTACAGACTTTCGAGCCGGAAGTTATTCTCCACATTGGATTCAGCCTGCAAATAAGTCCGAGAAATGTGAAATGCTAATTGAAGGCTATACCGAGCAACCCCATCAAGGCACAATAGAGTGGGATGGGAACTGTAAAGACGGCAAAGCCGAGGGACTTGGTAAAATTAGTGTTATAAATGGTAGTGTTAGAGCTTTTGAGATCACTTACCATAACAAAGGAATTACGGATCAACTTTATTACCTATGGGTTGAAGGAACAAATAATGTCGAGTTTGGCACGTATGTCCGTGAAAATGACAAAATGACTAAAAAATTACAAAACCATGCGTCATTAAAACCAAATGGAGATATTGATTCCATATATTCACAAGGGGAGCAAAGTCTTACAACAGGAGTATTCATTGGAGTTGTAAGAAAGAACTATGCTAATGGTTTTGCTAAGCTATCAGGACAATTCGGCAATTTGCGTTTCTTTGGAGCCAGAGAGTTCTTTGATAAAAATAACCAGCCAACTTTTACAACTTGGGGCTTCTACGATATGAACGCTGACAAGCCTGACAAGTATATTGTAGTGAAAAGTAAATATGGGGTATTTCATCAGAAATGGCAGTTTGGTACTCAAAAAGAAAATGTTACCTTACCAGAGAGCTATACAGATGAAACTTTAAAAGTATCAATTCAAGCCTCGACATTGGTAAATAGAGCAAGCAGTGCAGGACAGCTTGCACTAGCTATGAAGCAAAGATATGACTCTCAGAATGTTACTCCATCAACCGTGAGAACAAAACCTGACAACAAAAAGCCTGAGTTGCCTAAAGGTATTTCTACAGGCACGGGCTTCTTTATTTCTAATGATGGCTATGTGCTTACCAATAGTCACGTAATAGAAGGGTCATCAAACATATCGATTATTCTACATGGTAAATCGGTATCAGCTTCATTGGTTGATCATGACCCTAGCAATGATATCGCTTTGTTGAAAGTAGATAAGGTAGTTGAAGGTTTACCGATTGAGCTTAAAAACAAAACAAAGCAAGGAACCGCAATCGCCATTTTAGGTTATCCAAATATAGGCTTACAAGGCAACGAACAAAAAGCGACATTTGGGTATGTTAATGCCAATTCTGGCATCCAAGGTGATACTCGGTATTTTCAAATTGATTCCCCTATACAGCCCGGAAACTCAGGCAGTCCGATGGTAAATAATCAAGGTGTTGTCATTGGCATTGCTTCAGCATCGTTAAATCAATCAGCAGCTATTAAAGCTACGGGAACATTGGCTCAAAATGTAAATTATGCCGTTAAAATAGCTTATGCATTGCCAATGCTGATAAATCACGGTGTAGACTATATTGAACCAGCCAAGCAAAAAACCTTAGATAAAACAGAGCTGATTGAGAGAATTTCAAATAGTGTTGTTCTTGTTATAGCAGAGTGATGAAGGGGATATAATGGTATTAGCCCCTGAATTAATTTCGTTAATTGATCAAAAAGCATCGGTAGAGTGTGGGTACACTAATTTACTCCACTCTTCTGTTTATATTAGTCAATTAAATGCGCACATAAACGGCACGTGCGAATTAACGAAGCATGAAATCGAGTCTAAAATAGATTACTTAGCTGGTTGCATGACAATTACACTCGATCACCCAATAAATGAACTTGAATTTCTGAGAGTTAGACTTTGTGAAGGTCAAAACTTTACTAATGTTTCCGACTTATCTTACATTAAGGAAACCTCTTGCTCGTTTCCAAAGGTAGGTAGGTTAAATCTTACAGGTCAGGCGCTGTTCTATGCTTCTATACCTGTTAAACAAGATGATATGGCATTAAGAGTTGTGTTGTCTGAGGCTCAAGCGAAACAGTTTGATCGTCTTAATGAACTGAGGTCTCATCAAGTAAATGGCACTGTCTTATACCTACGAATTATAGGTATATGGGAACAAGTAAGGCGAAATGAAAAACCGTATTATTTAAGCCAAGATACATTTGACTATTACACTGAGGCAAGAAAGCATATGATTAAGCAGTTTAGCCGAGAATTGCTTTTTGCTTATGAGTTAACAGATCGTTTCTTTGCAGATATATTATCTCGTCAAGGAAGTGAACGCTTGTATCAAGTAACGTCAGCCCTGAGTAATGTGTTTTTGACTGAGAAGTGCGATGGTGTTCTCTACTCGTCAGTAAAAGCGAAGGGAGAGCCTGTGGTTGCTTTAAGACCTCAAGTGGTTGATGATAAATTAGAACATCAGTTTGCTACCGAGGTCTTCATTGAGAAATCATTTGGTTATGAGTTTTATCAGTTTAAAACATTAGCTAAAACATCTGATATTGATAAGATGTCAGGTAAATTAGAGTGGTAATGAGCTTAACTAACACTTCCTTTAGCTAAGCTTAAAATGTAGATTAAACGTAGTTTTAAGCCCTATAAATGCAGTTAATCTACAAATTGCGATTGAAGTGTATATAATAATTTCAAACTGCTTCTTGAGGCTATGTTTTAAAAGGGATTTATATTCACTCACTCACCCTGTTATGGGTTTATGTGTTCATTACCGTTCTAACCAAAGACAAAAATAAAACTGTAAATTAAAATTCTAAATTACAGTAGTTAAATCACAAGCCCAGTATTTTTACTGGGCTTTTTATTGATTACAATAACCATTCAATTAGAGTAAATTTTGGTTTAAATTGGGTGCATCATTAATGAAATGTATATCTGATTTATGTCGCTCATCAGTCCTTTTAATTTATAACCTGTAACTATTTCTAATAAACAGCACGCGATAACCACAAAAAATAGCATTGGTATTAAACCGTGTAGGCTGTTTTAACAAAGTGGGTTGTTAAAGTATATTGAATGATAAATATACGCGCAAAGCTTGTGTTTATTGGGATCTTGAACAACACTTTAACCATTATTTTTTTTGTGAACACGCTATGTTAAACAGTCAATCGGCGTTTTTAAAGCATTCAAAACAAGTTTACTTTGGTATTTCTGTATTGATTGTTATCACTTTTAATATATTACTGAATCATGCATTGCATCAGCATCTTCATAATGTTGGAGAGTTACTTGTTAAACAAATTTATATGCTTCAGTTGGATCCTGTTCTACATAAAGAAGTAACGAATGCATTGCTGAAAAACAGCCACTTTATGCTTGAGCCCACTGATTCACCCAAATATTTTCAACATATTATTAAACTAGAGCGGGAGGTTTTTAGCTTTAAAACATTAAGCCTTAGTTTATATCATTGGCCTGCGTGGGTGATTAAAAGCTATGTTTTTATTTTATTAAATATTGTGTTGTTAGGGGCTATTGCATGGGGAATACGATGGTGGAGTACGTTATTTGTTATTAAAGAGCCACTAAAAGTGTCTGTTTTTAACAAAGGGGGACCTGTAGTTAAAAAAGCAGCCGAGCATTTTTTAAAGCTTCCAAAAACAAGTGTTTTAAGCAACCCTTCTTTACAAAATATATTTATTATAGCCAATATCAGCGGCGAGTTTCATTCGTTCAAAAATACAGTCGGTATTCTTCAAAGCGCTTTAAAGTCTTCACTTTTAAGCTTCCCTAAGGTTTCTGTTAAATCATTAAAAAATGATGAGTTTGCAATTACAATTCTAGATGTAAAAACAACAAATATAGATGAGTTTATACAGCAAGTATATCAGGGCGTTTATGTGTGTTGTCAGCGGTATGAGAGAGCGATAAAACAAAAAATAAAATTTGGCGTATGTAACTATTACGCTGATGCTGAACAGGTATCGGTATATTTATTAGCTAGATCGGCGTTAAATAAGGTGCTTAAAGAGCAAGGAAAAGATATATGGCGATATGAAATGAATCGTGAACAGCTAGGTACGTTATCTAATATAAAAGTGGTTAATCGTATTAAAGAGAATAAGTTTATTATTTTATTTCAGCCCTTATTTGATTTAACAGAAGGTGAGATCATACAACATGAGGCACTTATTAGAATAAAAAGTACGGCTGACGGTCTTATTGCTGCTCACTCTTTTATAGAGCAGGTTAAAAATGTGGATGACGCATTATTAGTCGACAAAGCAGTTATTACGCAAGTAAAGAAAACACTTTCGACCGAACCTAGTTCTATTAAAATTAGTGTTAACTTACATACTAATAATTGGGTTAGTTATAGTTTTTGGCAGTGGTTATTGGCGCAGTTAAATCATGAACAGTTTAATAAAAAAATTGAGTTTGGGATTAAAGAAAGTCACTTTATGACCCATAAAAAAGCCATTTTAGATATCGTAAAATTATTACACTTGCAGCATATGTGTATTGTTATTGATGATATACAAAGCATTGAAAATATTTTTGAGTTATCTCAGTGTATTAATGTAAAAGCAATAAAGTTAAGTTATCAGTTGGTCCATTTAATTAATATTAATGAGCAATTACAGCGCCAAGTAAGAGAAATTGTTTTACTGTCGAGTAGCCTACAAATACCTGTGTATGCTGTTGGTATTGAAACTAAAAGTGAATTAAACACATTAACTAAGTTAGGGGTAAGTGCTGCACAAGGGTTTTATTTTTCTGAGCCGCTAGGTGAGTTTAATCAAGTTGTGTTTCATTAATTTTTTATGTTAGGTGAATGGATAACATTCAAACTCTATAAAATATAGGGTTTATTGTTATCTGAATCATAGTTAACGGCTTTATTTATGAGTTAAATAGGGCATTTTTATATTAATCCTCGGTATTTTAATCCGTCGAGTCCTTGTAAGCCTCCTGTATGAATCGCAATAATGCGAGTGTTCGGCCTAAAGTAATCTTGCTCTATTAATTGCCATAAAGCATACATCATTTTCCCACTGTAAATTGGCTCTAGTGGCAAGTTATGTTGTGTTTGCATAGTTTGACAAAATTGCCATAACTCAGGTGTGAATTTACCGTACCCACCATCATGAAAATTACACATTAATTGCCAATTATTTTGTGTGGCTGCTTTTGAACTTAATTTACAAATTTCTTGTTTTAAATACTCAGCTTGTTTTAATACGGCAATACCAATAACTTGTGTTAATTTATTACTACCCTCAATGAGTCCTGCAAGCGTACCTCCACTACCAGTAGGGCATACAAGCACATCATGCTCAGGCAAACTTTGTGCTAATTCCATACAGCCCGGTATAGCAAGTTCATTACTACCCCCTTCAGGAACAATATAAGCATTAGGAAAGCGTTGTTGTAATTCATGTAGATATTCAGGATTGTTACGTTCTTTATATTCTAAACGAGTCACGGGATGTAATTGCATATTACATTGTTTGGCGAACTTTAATGTTGGATTATTTATATCTAATTGTGGGCCTCTTATGATCCCATGAGTTATAAAGTTAAAGTGTTTTCCGGCAGCGGCACACGCGTGAATATGATTTGAAAATGCCCCGCCAAACGTCAGTAATTCAGATTTATTGTATTGCTTCATTTGCACTAAATTATACTTAAGTTTTCGCCATTTGTTACCATTTATTAACATGTGGATTTGGTCATCACGCTGTACATGTAAAGACACACCTTTATGCATAAGTAGGGTGCTATTTATTTGTTGTAAATGGAGTTTTTTTTCATTCATTATTTTTATTTTCACTTTTTTAAATTCATTACTTGGTATTTTTATAAAAATGTACCACAATTAGATACACAGTTTTTTAACATAAGTGTTTATATGAGTAGTAAGCTGTTTTCGTTATTTCCATGGTTGAAATTAGGTTTAAGTAAAAATACAGTTTTAGGTATTGCTGTTTACGGCAGTGCGGTAAACGCAGTATGCCTAACTAAAAGTAACGGACAATGGCTAGTTGCTAAATATCACTCTATAGATGTTTCAGATGAAAGTGATTATATGGCGGCTATCGCTGCGTGTACAAATGCAGTATGTAAAGAACCTTGTAAAGTAAACCTAGTTCTTCCGCATTTTTTTTATCAAATAGTGCAAATGGAAAAGCCAACCTTATCAGATGATGAAATAACGCAATCTTTACCTTGGTTAGCTAAAGATTTTGTTGATATTGCCCCCGAAAATATTGTTGCCGATTTTACCGATTACCCCATTTCTTTGCCAATGCAAAGTAATAAAATGAATGTATTTATTACTAATAAAGAGCAAGTAAAGCCATTAGTCGATGTTTTTAAAAAGTTAAAACCGGCATTACGTTCAATTACATCTGAAGAAATGATTTTAGTAACGCTATTTGGTAATGATAGTCATGCTCATATGCTTATCGTGCAGCATGTAGGGCACGAACCTCGAATTTTAATAATTAGAAATGGGCAACTGCTACTAGCACGGCGCTTAAATGGGTTATTAGGTCTTATTAATAACAGTCAATCTTTAATTGAGTCGTTAGGGCTTGAAATCCAACGCTCGATGGATTTTTTTGAAAGCCAGTTAAAGCAACCTCCTATCAGAAGTATTCAATTACAATGTGATGATTTATCGTCTTTATCACTAAAGGCCGGTTTAGCTGAGTATTTAGAAATTCAAGTAACTGACTTTACTCCCCAAATAGATATAGCCCAATCACTCGAACCTAGTTACTACTATGCACTTGGGGCTGCGTTTCAATTAATTGATACGGAGTTAGTCGAATGAAAAACCGGATTAATTTTTATCAAAAATCATTGAGAATAAAATACGATCCCGTTCCGCTGGCGTTATTACTGGGTACTTGGTTAGCTGCATTCGTGTTTGTTTTTATTGTATGGGGAGGATATTTTTTTCAACAAAATATACAAAGCTCCCTTTCAATACAAAGTATCAACGAACTAGCTCAGGCTAAGTTAAAATTACAAAAATTAAAAACTCAGCTTAGCGATAAGCAATATAAGCAACCTCTCATAGAACAATTAAGAAGCTTGCAACAAGAGCAATTGCACAAGCGGCAAATATTTGCGTATTTAGCTGATGCTTCAACACAAGCCATTACTGATTATGCACAAGTTATGCAAGATTTAGCGAGATATCATGAGCCGAATGTTTGGCTAACACGGCTACAATTTTCAGGTCAAAAAATATTATTACAAGGGCATGTCAGTGAATCAAAGTATTTACCATTATGGTTTAGTAACCTGCATAAATCGTCCTTTTTTATAGACAAAGAGTTTTCGGTTGTGGAATTTAGTCAAGACGGCGATGGAATGAGTTTTAATGTGGCAACCGACATATCTACCATCGAGGTAAAGCCATGAGTGATAGTAATAAACGTCATCGGTTGAGCTGGTGGGGTACAGCAAAAGTAAAATTTTCTCGGTTACATAAACGTGAAAAATACGCGTCGCTATTTGTTGGTTTTTTTGTCGTACTGTATTTGGGCTGGGTATTTGTCATTTCACCAACCAAGCTAAATGCGCAAAGAAAGGAAGCGCTTGCGACTGTTAAACAACAAGAGCTTAAACAGGTTGAACAGCAAATCTCCATGTTAAAACAGGCGCTTAATGTTGATTATACAAAGAAATTACGTGATGAAATTAGTACAACCAAGCAGTCACTCAAGCAAATAAACGAAAAAATAAGCCAGTTTAGTCAAAGCTTTACTGCTGCCAAACAAGTACCTGTTGTACTAAAAGATTTACTTTTAAGTACACCTAATGTGCAAGTGGTGGCCTTTGAAGTTATGCCAGCTAAAGCGATTGATGTTGAGAAGCTAGGTGAGCACGATGCACAAACATTATTTTTTGAACATCAAATGTTGGTTACCTTAGAGGGGAGCTACTTTGATTTACAGCAATACCTTGCAAGTTTACAACATCGACAAAAAAAACTACTGATCCGAGCGTTTAACTACCAAGTTACACAATACCCAAATGCTAAATTAACTTTGCAAATAGCAACGGTGGGGGCAAATGAAACATTTATTATTTTATAACGTTTGTTTGGCGGCATTATGTTTAGGTGCTAACTGTTTTGCGTCGCAATTATTAGATCCGACAAAACCACCAACACAGCGTGTGATTGAGAGTGATCTTGTAAATAAAACCACTTTGAAGTTACAAACAATTATTAAAACTAGCACGGCATATAAAGCCATTATTTCAGGAACCATTTATCAGGTTGGCGATACGGTTAACAACCTTCGAGTGCTAACGATTACTGCCAAACAAGTAGTGTTAGCAAATAACGATAAGCAAATAAAATTAGACCTATATCATTATGAAATTAAAAAATAATTTATATCGCCAATGGCTTGCTATGTTTTTATTACCGGCGATGTTAGCAGGTTGCCATAGCTTTGACCCAGGCAAAGAGATAAAACCACACATTGAAAAAGAATTGGTGTCACAGCAGCAAGAAATCACGCCTGTCGTGCCGCTTGAGGTGCCCAATACGCTAACACAAAGTTTACTGTCGGGCATTGATTCGGGTGCCGGTTTAAACAATCAAGTATCTATAAAGCGTTTTGATGTTGCTGCTAAGGATGTTGATATCAATGCATTTTTTACTGGTTTGACTGATGGCACCCCATACAGTGTTGCTGTTCACCCTGAAGTGAATGGGACGATTAGCTTAAATTTAAAAAATGTTTCTTTTGATGAGGTTATCGCTGTTATTAAACGTATGTATCCACTGGATATTGTTAATGAGGGGCGTATTGTTCAGGTACTCCCTTCTAAAATGCGCACTGAAACAATCCCTGTCAATTATCTAATGATGAAACGACATGGGCAATCTACAGTTAGTGTAGTTGCCGGAGGGGTTAGTCAAAACACCCAAGCTGGCAACATAAGTTCAGGCAATAGCTCAGCAAATAATTCATTAAGTAATAACCAAGGGGGTAATGCCAATAATCAAAATAGCAATATGAATGGCTCGCGGATTCAAACGACGAGCGAAAATGATTTTTGGAAAGATTTAGAGGTTGCCCTTCAATCACTCATAGGAGCAAGTGATGGCCGTTATGTTATCGCGAGTCCACAAGCTAGCTTAGTAACGGTAAACGCATTACCGAGTGAGATACATCAATTAAAAGAGTTTTTACGTCAAAGCCAAGAGAATCTTCAACGCCAAGTCATACTTGAAGCTAAAATTGTTGAAATAACACTCACCGATGAATACCAGCAAGGTGTTAATTGGGATCGTATTTCAAGTGGTTTAGGCGGCGGAATTTCATTTGCCACTTCAGCAGGAGCTATTGGTAATACAATTTCTGCAACGTTGGGTGGTGTGTCGTCATTAACGATAGAAAAAGGTGATTTTAGTGGTGTCATTAGTCTTTTAGAAACCCAAGGCGATGTTCAAATGTTGTCTAATCCTCGTGTGACAGCAACGAATAATCAAAAAGCAGTTATTAAAGTAGGCCAAGATGAATACTTTGTTACTAATGTTTCTAATACTACGGTTACAGGTACATCAACAACCACTTCGCCAGAGATCGATCTTACGCCTTTTTTCTCTGGTATTGCGTTAGATGTGACACCACAAATTGATAAGTACGGTTCGGTAATTTTACATGTACATCCTTCGGTCACAGAAACGCAAGAGCAGTTAAAAGTGATTACATTAGATGATCAACGCTTTGAACTGCCGTTAGCGCAAAGTAATATTCGAGAGTCTGACACCGTAATACGTGCACAAAGTGGCGAAATAGTTGTGATTGGCGGGTTAATGCAAACTACAACACAAGATCAAGAATCTAAAACTCCTGTCTTAGGGGATATCCCTTTAGTCGGTAACTTTTTTAAAAGTATTAATAAACTGCAAGAGAAAAAAGAGCTTATTATTTTAATAAAGCCAACTGTAGTAATGCCCGATACATGGCAAAAACAACAAGCACATAGTCGCCAGTTATTAAACACTTGGTATGAGAACTAAGCGATGTATTTAAGTTTTTTTAATCTCAGTGAAATGCCATTCACGCTTACCCCAAATACACAGTTTTTTTGTGCGCTGGCCCCTCATCATGAAGCAATGCAAGTATTGACGACCGCACTATCAATGGGTGAAGGATTTATTAAGGTAACTGGCGAAGTAGGCACAGGAAAAACGTTACTATGTCGAAAATTACTCAATCAAATAGAGCAAGAGTATTGTGTTGCATACTTGCCCAATTCCTATTTAGGGCCTGATGAATTACGTTGGGCACTTGCTGTAGAGTTAGGCATGGAGGTTGATAAAACACTCGACCAGCAAGCATTAAGTCAGTTAATAAATCACCACCTATTGGCGTTACAAAGCGAAAATAAGCGAGTTGTATTACTGATAGACGAAGCACAATGTTTAAGTTGGGATGCTTTAGAAGCTTTACGCTTATTTACTAATTTAGAGACTGAAAGTGAAAAATTAATTCAAGTCGTCCTGTTTGGTCAACCTGAACTCGATGACAAGTTAGCGAACAATCGAGTTAGACAACTTCGTCAGCGTATTAGTTTTTCATACACGCTTCGAGCAATGACGGCAGCAGAAGTTATTTATTATATAAATCATCGATTGCAAGTCGCTGGGTTTAATCAGCCTCCTTTATTTAATAATCAATTAGGTCTGAAAATAGCTAGGGCGAGTAGAGGGATCCCTCGTTTAGTGAATATTTTATGCCATAAAACATTGCTACAAGCTTACGGTGAAGGGGTAAGTAGTGTCAGTGCCGCGCATATTAAGCTTGCAGTAAAAGATACTGAAGATTGCACAGCGATGACTTTTAACAAGCAGTGGGCGTATTTTGCTATTGCTATCACAGTATTGAGTATTGCGGTACTTGGCTTATGGAGACAAGCGCTATGAGTGTGATAAATAGCATGCTAAAGAACATAGACCAACGCGAAAGTAAGCCTGTTAGTACCACCGCGGGAGTATCTGTTGAACCGATTAACGATTATCAAGCATGGTTAATTAAAGGCGGTATTGTACTGACGACGATTATCGTGATTGTCATTGCCTATTTATACATACCCGCAAATGATGCCTCTTTATCTGAACCTCAGTTACAAGCCCAAAAAAAGAGCCCTTTGGCAAATGAAGCTCAAAATGCAGTCGATGTGATTGTTAACGAATCGCTCGATGATGTAGTTCAGCATACCAATCCTAATGAACATATAGCTGACAAAGAAGAAACAGTTTCTGTCGTTAAAAAGATGAGCTCTAACGATGGTGCCATGGCAAAAGAGATCGACAGTAAAGTATTAGCTCTTGCTAAAGAGGATGTTAAACGTGACGTTAAGGAAGCTACTGAAAACGTAGTTAACCAAAAGCTTGATGAAAGCATCGTAGCAAAAAATGTAACGACAAAGGGCATGACAAGTGCTGATGATAACGTGTCACTAAAAACACCCCCTTTAAGTACACCGGTACGCGTAAATAACAACCAAATGGTTAAAAGTAATGTGGCTATAAAAACGCCTCAACAACTTAATGAACAACAGTTAAAACAAGCAAAACAAGCATTAGAGTTTGGTTTATATAACGATGCAATTAATGATTTAAGCGCTATTTTAACTCGTGATAAACAGCATGTTGAAGCACGGACATTACTGGCGAACACTTTTTTTCAGCAGCAAGATATTGTCTCGGCTCAACAAGTGCTACAACAAGGTATTAGCCTGAATAGTGACGTTTTACTATGGCGATTAATGCTAAGTAAAGTATTGATTATGCAACAACAATATGACCAGGTTATCACGTTATTAGATACACGTTTTAATGATCAAGGTGGGGTAGACTTTTGGTTGTTAAAAGGCACTGCTGCACAAAGTATTAATTTACACCAACAAGCAATTGATTGTTTTCAACAGTTAACTAAATTACAGCCGCAGCAAGCAAAATGGTGGCTGGCACTAGCGACTTCTACTGACGCCTTAACACGATATAAAGATGCAAAAAGGTTATATCAAATTGCATTAGATTTAGGCGGCTTAAGTGCTGCTATGACTCAGCATGCGCTACAGCGAGTTATTGTGTTGCAGGAGGGTGTATGAGACCGAGTTTAAAAATGCGTTTAGGTGATTTATTGGTGCATGAGCACATGATCACTGAGCTTCAGTTAAGTGAAGCTCTGAATGTGCAAGCTGCAACAGGGCGTAAACTAGGTGCGACATTAATTTCATTAGAGTTTATAAGCGAGCCGGAGCTTCTGCGTTTTTTAGCGCAGCAATTAAAAGTCCCATTTTTAGATATCTCACAGCGCAAAATTGCCAGTGAGGTGTCTAAGTTATTATCAGAGACTCATGCAAGACGTTTCCGCGCCTTGGTAATAGAAGACAATGGTGACTCAGTACTGCTGGGTATGAGCGATCCAACTGACTTAAGAGGGCTGGATCAATTAGCGCCTTTATTATCGCCTAAACGTATTGATTTAGCCGTTATACAAGAGAGTCAAATATTAACGGCGTTTGATAACGTTTACCGCCGTACAGAAGAAATCACCAATTTTGCTGAGCAACTTCACGAAGAATATGAAGATGTAGAAGAGTTCGATTTGAACTCTTTGGCCGATGATACTTCTGATGCGACCGTGGTCAAATTGTTACAGTCTATCTTTGAAGATGCAGTTCAGGTGCGTGCGTCAGATATTCATATTGAACCGGATGATGGTTTATTAAGAATTCGTCAACGTGTCGATGGTATTTTACATGAGCATATTTTAAAGCAAGTCAAAATCGCTTCTGCACTGGTATTGCGTTTAAAGCTGATGTCGGGCTTAGATATTTCTGAAAAGCGTTTACCACAAGATGGCCGTTTTAACATTAAAGTACGTAACCATAGTATTGATGTGCGTTTATCAACCATGCCTATTGCACATGGTGAGTCGGTGGTAATGCGTTTACTCGACCAATCAGCAGGGCTATTAACACTTGATGAAACAGGCATGCCAGCGCAAATATTAAAACGTGTGCGTAATATTATTAAACGTCCTCATGGTATGGTTTTAGTAACAGGGCCTACCGGCTCAGGAAAAACAACCACTTTGTATGGCGCCTTGAGTGAGCTAAACCAACAGCAAAATAAAATAATCACCGTAGAAGACCCAGTCGAATATCGGATAGGGCGTATTAATCAAGTACAAACAAATAACAAAATTGGGCTTGGGTTTTCTACTATTTTACGCACCGCACTAAGACAAGATCCCGATATTATTATGGTCGGTGAAATGCGCGATCAAGAAACCGTTGATATTGGTCTAAGAGCCGCATTAACTGGTCACTTGGTACTCTCTACCTTACATACAAATGATGCTATAACCAGTGCCATGCGGCTCATTGATATGGGTGCTCCGGCTTATTTGGTTGCCAGTTCTTTGCGAGCAATTATCGCACAACGCTTGGTTAGACGTGTATGCAATGAATGCAAAGTCCCTTATAGCCCCGATCAACAAGAGTTAAGTTGGTTACGTTATTTAGGAAATGATGCTCACAAAGCACAATACTGGCATGGTAAAGGCTGCAGTAGTTGTAATCACAGTGGTTATAAAGGCCGAGTCGGTATTTTTGAATTACTTGAAATGAACGATGCCATGATGGATGCATTACGTGCAAATAGCACGCAAAAGTTTGTTAGTGCAGCTAAAAGCAGTGCTAACTTTACACCGTTAGCCATGATGGCATTACAGTATGCCGCACAAGGTATTACAAGCTTGAATGAGGTATTCAAGGTTGCTGAATATGTCCCCGAAATAATGGGAGATGAAGATGCAACTTTATAGCTATACAGCACGAGATACTAAAGGGTCGGTCATTAAAGGTCAGTTAGAGGCCATTAATTCAGCTGGCGTTGCCGATAGTTTAATGAAGCGCCAATTGATCCCTATTTCAATTTTACTAATTGAAACTAAAAATAATATTTTATTTATTGATCAAATATTTAAAGAAAAAATCACGCTAGAAGATATGATCATGTTTGCTCGGCAAATGTATTCTTTACTTAAAGCGGGGATCCCGATTATTCGCGCTATGGTTGGTTTAGCTGATACTACGCAGAATAAATCGTTTAAAGCAGTGCTTATGGATGTCACCAAACAATTAGAGCAAGGCCGAGATTTATCCAGTGCACTGAGTATGCACAATAAAGTGTTTAGTCGATTAACTATTTCCATGGTTAAAGTGGGTGAAGGCTCTGGTCGTTTAGAAGATGCATTTCACCAATTAGCCCAGTACTTTGAAAAAGAACAAGAAACGCGTAAACGTATTAAAGCGGCAATGCGCTATCCTATTTTTGTGATTTTAGCGCTGTGTGTTGCCATCACTATTTTAAATATTTTTGTGATACCGACCTTTGCCAATATGTTTCTTAAATTTAAAGCTGACCTCCCATTAATGACACAAGTACTAATCGCAACCAGCCACTTTTTTGTCAATTATTGGTGGGTATTACTGGGTGTATCTGGGCTAGTTATTGTGTTGTGGAACAACTATTTAAATACCTCTGTAGGGCGCTATAACTGGGATCGCTATAAATTACGCATACCACTTATCGGTGATATATTAAAACGTACTTTACTCGCTCGCTACAGTACCAGTTTAGCAATGGTATTACGCTCGGGAGTCCCAATGACAACCGGCCTTTCACTTACGGCACAATCTGTTGATAACAGCTTTATGGAAAAAGCCATTGTTACGATGCGCCAAGATATAGAAAAAGGCGAAAGCTTATTAAGGGCATCAAAATCGAGTGGGTTGTTTTCTCAATTGGTACTACAAATGGTTGCAGTAGGCGAAGAAACTGGACGGGTAGATGAATTGCTTCAAGAGGCCGCTGATTATTATGAGCGAGAAGTGGATTATGACTTACGTAGTTTAACTGCAAAAATTGAACCGATTTTAACGGTATTTGTTGCCATTATGGTGCTTATTTTAGCGCTGGGGATTTTTATGCCTATGTGGAACATGATGTCAGCAATTAAGGGTAATTAATTTGAATACCCTAACAAAAGCAAAAGGGTTTTCATTATTCGAATTAGTGATCGTGGTCATTGTATTAATGGTGTTGTTATCGGTAGTAGTACCTAATTTTGAAAATGTAAAAGATGAAGCTCATAGCGCTGTAGCTAAAACAGTTGCTGGTGGTTTTGCTACGGCGGTAACGATGGTTCGTGGGCAATGGGAGTTAACGGGGCGTCCTAAAGGTAGTAATGGGTCATTACAAGTAACATTTGTTAATTATGGAGGTGTATTGGTTGGCGTAGATGGAGAAACAGGTTATCCGACAACCGGATCAACACAACAAAGTAGTACGCAAGCAGCCACGATAAATGCAAATAAGTGCCAACAAGTATTTAACGCAATTTTGCAAGATGCGCCAAGTACTGCACTTACACAAGCGAGTTCTAGAGTAAAAGATAAAGTGTTTTTAGTGAGATACGATGCACAGAAAAAGCAATGTATTTACTATTTAACGCATTATTTAGAGGTAAATAACTTACCTGATAACGGTGCAATTGTACCCGAAACGGTCGGTTTTTCTTACTTTCCAGAGCATGGGAAAGTAGTAACATTTAATAGTTTTAATAATTAGTAACCCAAAGAGGCATTGATATGAAAACACAATCTATAAATTCACAAGTAGTGACTAAGCAAGCTGGTTTTACTTTAATTGAGCTAATCATTGTTATCGTTATTTTAGGTATTTTAGCGGTCGTGGCAGCTCCTCGTTTTTTAAACTTACAAGGAGATGCCAATGCAGCTACGCTTGAAGGTTTAGAAGGCTCAATTCGCAGTGGTATGAATATTGTTAATGGTAAAGCTATTATTGCCAGCTCTCAAAAATTAGAGGATTCGGCTGTCGTTGTTGATACTGGTAATGTTGATTTAGTTTACGGCTACCCAGAAGCAACGCAAGCTGCATTTGAAGCGTTTCTAGATGTAACATTTGCTGCTGATGATTCGGCTGATTTTAATATTGATGATTCGGCGACGGGTAGTTTAATTATTTACCCAAATAGTTATGTTGCCACTGATGCATGTCGTATCGATTATAGTGAAGCGACGGCAGTGGTAAATACAGATACTGATGGTAATACAACAACCGTTGTTAGCCCTCCTACAGTTGTTACAACAGTATCGGGCTGTTAATAACGATTGATGAAAAGTAGTATTAAGCAACGACTGGGTGGCTTTACGCTAGTTGAATTAATTATTACGCTAGTTATTTTAGGGGTGCTATCAATTACGGTAGCCCCTAAATTTCTAGGGAGTTCAACAGAAGATGCGTATGCCTATCGAGATCGTACCTTGTCTGCACTTCGAACCATGCAACTCAGAGCAATGCAAAATACGGCAACAAGTGCATGTCACACCCTTTATATAAGCGATGATTTAATTGCCCCTCCAGCGCCTGATAGCTGTGTAGGAGGCGGGAGTACAAATAACGCAGACTTTTTAGTTATACAAATTGATCAACAACGCAGTGATGTACGTTTTAATACCCAAGACAGTAACGGACTTGAATTTACTAACCTTAGTTTTGATCCCCTCGGACGCGTAAATCAATCATGTAGTAATGAGTGCCGTATTGATTTTACTTTAGCGGCAGTATGTATAACGGGGGAGGGGCTAATATATGCTTGCCAGTAACCTTAAAACAACACAAGGCTTTACCTTAATTGAATTAATTATAGGTATTGTGATGTTTTCAGTTTCATTAACTGTGATAGTTACACTCATTGCCCCACAAGCTCAGCAAAGTGCTGCGCCTTTAATTCAGCTAAGAGCCTCTGAATTAGGTCAATCTTTAATAAACGAAATTCAAAGTAAATCATTTGATGAAAACAGCGAAAGAGCTTCGCCATTTCGCCGGTGTGGCGAAACCAGTTTAGGGGCGCAGCCTTGCACACATGCCGACGAATTTGGTCCAGATAATAGCGAAACGAGAGCAAACTATAACGATGTTGATGATTATATTGCATTAACAGGACAACCAATTACAAATAGCTTAGGTGAGTCATTAGCGCAATATAAGGCATTTTCTGTCGTGGTGTCAGTGCAATACGATAGTGATTTTAATCAAGCGACCGTGAATGATGGTATTCAATTTAAACGTATTACTATTGAAGTAACGTCCCCACAGAGCCAAGTTTTTGGTTTTACCGCTTACAAGGGGAATTATTAAAGTGTTAATTAATAAGCGACAAAGGGCATTTACACTTATCGAGCTATTATTAGTTGTAGTTATTTTAGGTATTTTAGCCGTGAGTTCGTTTGCATTTATTAATACCGGATTTAGTATTTATAGCCAAAGTGTAGAGCGCCAAGAGGCCGTGGCGCAATCGCGATTTTTAATTACACGATTATCAAAAGAGATCCGCCACGCAACACCTAATTCATTGCGTTTAAGTTGTGATAATAATCTTAACGGCAACTGCAATGTGCAGCAATGTCTTGAATTTACCCCGTTTATATCGGCTACGCATTACACTAATTACTTGCCTAGTAGTGCGCCATTTATTGTGACTGCGGTCGATTTTGAATTAAATCAACTTACTAAACCAGAAATAGGCGATTGGGCTACGATATACCCATTAAATAGTGGCGATATTTATAACGAAAACAATAATAAGAGATTGCGGTTAAGTAACTTTATCGATTCAACAACCAGTGCAATCGATCAATGGCAATTTGAGCAATCATTTGCACAAGAATCGCCTTCAAAGCGCCTGTATTTATTGGATCAACCTGTGAGCTTTTGTGTTGAAGGAAGTCAGTTATATCGCTATACCAATTATGGCTTTCATGTAAATCAGTTAAATGCAGCTACATTACAAACACAAACTGGAATAAAGCGAGATTTATTAGCCATTTTTATTGCTAATAATCTAAGAAATAATTTGTTTTTTCGAATTGGTGAGTTGAGCCTAAAACGTAATTCTGTACTTAATGTTTTTGCAAAATTTAGCTTTAATGACAGCGAAAGTATTACTTTTAATCATGAGGTGCACGTTCCTAATGTCCCTTAAAAAAATGCCAAGGTTAATCAATAAGACCAAGCAAAAAGGCAATTTTATTATTGTTTCGCTTGTCATTATCATTGTGATTTTAGCCCTAGGATTAGCGCTGGTAAGAGTGCTTTCTGGCGCGGCAAATCAAAATGCAGTGGAGTATTATGGTGCGCGTGCATTTATGGCCGCACAAAGTGGTTTAGAAAGTGGTTTAACAGAACTTTTTCCCATTAACAATGACTCACAAAACTGCGCAAGCGTAACGACCCATTTAACTTTTAATGTACCTTATTTGGCATTTTGCAACGTTAATATTAGCTGTGATGAGTATATTGAACTGCCAGATAACAGTACACAAAGTGGCGCTGTTAATATTTATTACTTAGCCAGTACGGCAACTTGTGATAATAGCGACTGCCCTGTCGCAGAAGAATGCCGCAAAGAATATTGGCAAACTCAACGGACATTATCGTTGGAGGCTAAAACATTACCATGAGAAAATACATAGTCGTTTATTATTGCATCCTATTTACTATTTTTGTAAGCCCATTAAGCTTAGCTGTAGTGCCTAAAATTGAAGGGCGTTATATAGAATTACAAGATACTTACACCTCTCCAATTTGGACAAAAATAAATTTTCAGCAGCAATACATTACGCCGCCAGCGGTATTTATGCTCTCGACAAATCAGGGGGGAAACCCTGCTATTGTTAAAGTTCGCAACGTGACTACCACCAGTTTTGAAGCCTTACCACTGGAGCCTTCTGGTGAGGATGGCGCTCATATTACAATGGGGGCGCATTATTTGGCTGTTGAATATGGTGTACATGAATTTCCTGATGGAACAATCATGGAGGTCGGAAAAACAGCATTAGATGCAACGGCATTGCAGTATGGTGACAAATCAGGATTCTCTCCTTTACCAAAAGGCTATAAAAACATTAGCTTTACACATACTTTTTCACAGCGGCCTAATTTTTTTCATGGGTTGCAAACACTGAATAATATAAATAGTAATCCTCCATTAGAAGCACTGGTCCCTTTTTTTACTGTTGCTGTGCAAAGTGGCTCACTAACCACGCAGCAAGTAAATATTGCCTTGGAAGCGTCAGAAACCATTCGGGGTGATATTTTAGCGGATGAAACCGTTGCTTATTTAGTTGTAGAACCAGGATTTAATCGCTCTTTTATCGATGATAATGGGGTCGAAGTAATATGGGAGAGTTTTTTCACCGATTTTAAAGTAGATGGCTGGAATGATGGCTGTAATTACTTTTACTTTAATAACGATTACGATGTTGCACCTTTAGTTGTTGCAAGCAAAAATTCTCGAGAAGATAGTGACGGAGGGTGGCTCAGAAGCTGTAATTTAAGAACCGATCGACTCGGTATCGTGGTTGATGAAGATAGAAGTAGTGATAACGAACGTAATCATAAAACATTCGAAGAAGCCTCTATTTTAGCGATGACCAGTACCTTTGTTTCTAATGGTGATATTTTAAGCTGTGACACTTTATTCCCAGGCGCAATTGCAACTTATGATAATGGCGAGATATTTTTAGTCGATGGTGTGCAAATTACTGATAATAATGGACCACTATTAACAACGACCACTTTACAGGTACCTCCGTTTGGTGCAAACCCTCAGTGTAACGGGCAAGGATGTTTAGCTAATGGGGACAATGCATTAGACGAATCTCAAGCCTCTCAAGTACCCACTGTTACAAATGACGGTAGCTCACAAGGAGCCGTTCCAGCCTCATTAGCAGGCGATTATTTTTATAATGAAATAGTGTTAAACATGCTAGAGCCTGAATATGTAGTGACAGAGCCAACTCGCATCTTTTTAAAAAATACACAAACTTTATTAGGCGGCAATAGTACTAATTTAGGTTCATACCTAAATATTGGACAGACAAATATAGTGTTACAAGAGGGGGCGTATTTAGCCATCTATGTTGATGGGGATGTCGCGATTGCTGCCAATGCCAATATAGCGTCATTTATTGTAGCTACAGGAGAAGTGCGCATTGCAAAAGAGGTGACTTATACAGGCTCAATTACCTCGGGTTCGCAAATAATCACAGAAGGAAGCTCGCGTTTTACCGCATCAGAAGTGCCTGATTATATCCCCGGCTTTTGTGGTATTTATATTCCGACAACACTTGATCACTACAGAATTACTTTAAGTGATAATAAAGGGCTGACTTGCCAAGCAAAAGAAATGACACTAACAGCCTGTTCTAATGATGCTTGTAGCTTGGTATATGATGAGCCAGCAAGCCTTGATTTGTCACCTGATAATAACGGTAAGCAACAATGGGTAAGTGGTGAGAATATTACGTTTACAGGCTCGACAGAGTTAGCCTTTGCTAAGCGTACAACAGGTACTGTGGCATTGGGATACAACAGCGCAGACCCTTCTGCGCCAATGCGTTGCTATATCGGTGGCGTGGATGTTGGCTTGAGTAATTGTAAGGTGGTTTTTTCTGATGCCGGATTTATTTTTAAAAACGACACCGATAATAATACGACTATTGCCACACAGCTTTCCGGTAAGCCCTCAGATACAGGTTTTAATGCGGCTTCATTAGCGATACAGGCAGTAAAAACAAATACAACAACCGGTGCATGTGAAGCGGCTTTTCCGGTCGGGTTAGAAGTACCATTACAATTAGCCTATAGCTGTGGCGCTAGCTCGAGTTGCTCTGAACCGGTGACTCTGAGTAATAACGGAACTAACTATAGTATAGAGCAGGCGTATAAAACGGTTAATCTACAATTTGATGCTGATTCTAAAGCCCCTATTGTGTTGCAATACCCAGATGCTGGGCAATTAAGCTTAAATGTCTCAGCGACGATTGTGCTGGACCCTGTGAGTAATCTCTCGGTGGCTATGACGGGCAGCTCAAACGAATATGTTGTAAAACCTTTTGGCCTATCAATGGAGATAGGGAGTAATGGGGTTGCAGATGATGCCAATGGGAGTTTATTTAAACTGACCGGTGAGCCATTTGATTTAACATTGCACGCGGTGCAATGGAGTGCAGGGCAAGATAATGATAGTAATGGTTACCCTGATGATTACTCTCAGATCCATAGTAATCTTATTGCACAGCATTTTATTAATGAGTACCCTCAAGTAACCCCTTCATTAAATACCCCAGCCGCAGGCGCACTCGGACAGCTTACGCCAGAATATGTAGCACCATTTGGTGATACAGGCATTCAAAGTGAGTCAATATCAAAATATCATTACGATAATGTTGGCATTATCGACTTAACCGCCAGTTTGCAAGATGGTGATTATTTAGGTGCTGGGGATGTAAGGGGAGAGCTGAAAAATGTTGGCCGTTTTGCACCTTCACAATTTCAGTTGCATGGAATTCAAGCTCAGGGTAGTTGTACCGAGTATGGCAGTAACTTAACTTATTTAGATCAACCATTTGAATTAGGGTTTACGGTACAGGCGTTAAATCATAAAAATCAATTAATGAGTAATTATAACCAAGGATTCGCTAAGTCATTGGTAAATATTTATGCAGAAAATAGCCAGGTAGGCAATTATGTGTCAGGGGATGAGTTTTCATCTCGGCTTATTAATTTAGGCAGCCAAAACTGGGGAGATGTGAATAATGGCGAATACTATGTTCAACAAAGTAATGTGCAGTTAACGCGTTTAGCCATAGACCAACCCGATGGCCCTTTTAATATGGTGAACTTAATGGCGACATTAACAAATATTGAAGGTGCGACTTTACTTGGAGCCAATGATTTACCGAATAGTGAAGTAAGTTGTGTTAATAATTGTGATAGCGTACGTTTAAATAGCGTGCCTATTACATTTAGGTTTGGCCGTTTGGTGCTTGGAAACAACACCGGTTCTGACTTAGATAATTTACAAGTCCCCATGCAAGCACAATATTGGGATGGCACAGGGTTTGTGCGTAATAGTGAAGATTATTGTACCTCATTTGAGCACACCAAGGTGGCTCAGATAAGCCCTAATTCACCGATATTAAATTATCAGTATGGTACAGGCAGTAGCGGAATATTAGAAGCGGGGGGTTACCCAGTTGATAATGCAATTTATGCTATTGGAAATGGTGCAGGAGAATACATTTTACAATATGATACCGATAATTGGCTGCATTGGGACTGGCTAGGGGATGGAACTCACATTGACCCCAGAGCCGTATTGCAATTTGGTCAATTTCGAGGAAATGATCGTGTTATTTACTGGCGTGAAACCCGTGAATAGTTGTAAACTCAGATAATAATTGAACAATGCTTGTGTTTTGCGTTGCAAATACATAGCATAGGCGTTAATTATAAAATAATAATGACCAAATAATTGCCGCTTTTGGGACTGGAATATATGCGAATTGCTCCTTTATCTCTTTTAATTTCTGTTAGTTTGTTAGCAAGTAGTGCATTTGCACAAGATACTGCAACAGTGAGCGGAATTGAATCAGAGATCAGTATAAAACAAACAGAATACGATAACTCTACGACAATACTTGATAAACATTTAAAAGAAGAAAGCCAGCTACAAGCTCAGCTAGAACTTTTAAGAAGTCGTTCTACCGAGCTTGATAAAGAAAAAAACCAAGCGCTCGATGCGATGAACGAAATGTATCGTCGATTAATCGATGACCCTGCATTAGATATTTCTAAAGCACAAAGTCGTTATCAAAAAGCGGTGATGGATCATAAGCAAAATAAAGATGACATCTCTATGCAGTTGGCGGCAATTGCATCTCACCGAAAAGATATAGAGCAAATTCGCGTTGCCAAACATACTCTATTAAATACGCTCGAAAGTTTAAAAGAACAATTAACAACAGCACGAGTAGAAAGATTGCGTAATGAGTTTACTCGCGAAGGCACCTTAGAAGTTAATCATACGATAAACTGTAAGCGCACAGAAACATTGGCTGCATGTGAACAACGTGGACAGCAAATGGGTTTGCAAAAAGCGACAAAGCGTTTTGTTGATCAAATATTTGCTAATTTAACTGAAGAACGTGTTGTTGAGCCAAAGCGTAATCTAGCTGGCGCCCAAGTGCAGATTTTAAGTAGCCATGTTGTAAGCAGTGGGTTTAGTGGCCAAGGTAATTATAATGTAAACCTGAGTGTGACAATGCGTGGCGAAGTTAACAGCAGCCGCTTATGTAGTTTACTAAGTGTTGATAACCGCTTTTGTTCTGAGTACGGCACACCGCTGGCAACCGGTTATCAAGCTAATTATTCAAATACCTACTCGGATAACCAAGTCGCATTTAATAACAGCAATGTTACGGTTTCGCCAGTAATGACTAAGCCGGTGAGTAATTATTTAGTAAAAGCAATTCCAAGCTTAGACCCATTGGTCGCTAAAAAAGATAAAAATCAACATATAGAATTAACACTTCGCTCTAATGTATACGATGACGAGGTGTTTATCGATGGCGTTAGCTTCGGCTCAACTCGTTTAGTGACTCGTTTACCACGAGGCGTGCATAATGTTGAAATTCGTAAGCTGGGTTATAAATCGTATCAAACACGCGTGAACTTAAACAAACCACAAACGATCCATGCCAATTTAGTAAAAAAGCCTGATTCGGTTGCTGCTTCTTTACCGCAAGCAACCGAAGCGACACCAGCAAGACAAAGGCAAGTGGCTAGAAAACTCAATACTGATACACGCGCTGAATCTGTCGTTGTTATCCCCGCTGGTTGGTTTAAAATGGGCGATATTAATGGAACGGGTTTAGCAAACGAGCGCCCCGTAGTTGAAAAGGTTATTGCCAATTCATTTGCCATGCAAAGCAAAGAAGTGACGGTGGGTGCTTACAAAAAATTTGTTGCTAACAGTAAATATAAAACTGAAGCCGAAAAAGGAAAAGGGTGTGCATATTATTTAAATGGCGAACCTATTTGGGACGCAGATTTAAACTGGCGCAGCCCTGGGTTTTCTCAAAACGATGAATTCCCTGCAGTATGTTTAACGTATTACGATGCGAAAGCATATGCCGATTGGTTATCAGGTCAAACTGGACAGCAATTTCGCTTGCCTTCAGAGGTTGAGTGGGAATATGCTGCCCGTGCTGGTACCGAAACTGAATACCCGTGGGGTAACGAAATCGGTAAAAACTTAGCTAACTGTGGTTGGTGTGGTAGCGAGTATTCAAATAAACGAGCTGCACCTGTGGGTTCATTTTCTCCCAATGCCTTTGGGTTATACGATACCGTAGGTAATGTCTGGGAATGGACTGCAAAAGAAACAGGGCAATTAGATATTGCAGTAAGAGGCGGGGCATGGAACTTTGCACCTAGCCTTGCTCGTGCATCAACGCGCTTAATCTTAGCGCCAGACTTTCGCGCAAACTACATTGGTTTTCGCTTAGTCCGAGAAAGATAACGAAACATATTTATTGTAAAAAGGAAGCCAGGCTTCCTTTTTACTAATTTACAAAGGATGTTACGCTTTATATTGCTCATATAATTAAGCATGTTAAAGTTAGGGCAGCTAACATTAGAACGTATTTCAAAGGTCATCCAGCCTCATGTTTAAAAAACTCCGTGGTATTTTTTCAAACGATCTATCGATCGACTTGGGTACAGCCAATACCCTAATTTATGTTAAAGAAGAAGGTATTGTTTTAAATGAACCTTCAGTGGTTGCTATACGCCAAGAGCGTGCTGGTGGACCTAAAAGTGTTGCATCAGTAGGGACTGAAGCAAAACAAATGTTAGGTCGTACACCAGGTAATATTAAAGCAATTAGACCGATGAAAGACGGTGTTATTGCCGATTTTTATGTTACCGAAAAAATGTTACAACACTTTATCAAGCAAGTTCATAACAATAACTTTATGCGACCAAGCCCACGTGTTTTGATTTGTGTGCCATGTGGAGCAACACAAGTAGAAAAACGTGCTATACGTGAGTCTGCAATGGGGGCAGGTGCCCGTGAAGTGTATTTAATTGAAGAGCCTATGGCGGCGGCAATTGGTGCCGGTTTACCTGTATCGGAAGCAACAGGTTCAATGGTTGTTGATATCGGTGGTGGTACCACTGAGGTTGCTATTATTTCACTCAATGGTGTGGTGTATTCATCATCAGTACGTATCGGTGGCGATAAGTTTGATGAGGCAATAATTAATTATGTTCGTCGTAATTTTGGTAGCCTAATTGGTGAAGCGACCGCAGAGAGTATAAAACACCAAATAGGTTCGGCTTTTAAAACGGATGAACCGATTGAAATTGAAGTACGCGGACGTAACCTTGCTGAAGGTGTTCCTCGTTCATTTACATTAAATTCGCATGAAATTTTAGAAGCATTACAAGAGCCATTAATGGGAATTGTGAGTGCAGTGATGGTTGCATTAGAGCAGTCACCTCCAGAGCTTGCATCTGATATCTCTGCACATGGCATGGTATTAACAGGTGGCGGTGCATTATTAAAAGATTTAGATCGCTTACTAATGGAAGAAACCGGTATTCCGGTGGTGGTTGCTGACGATCCATTAACTTGTGTTGCTCGTGGTGGTGGTAAAGCGCTAGAAATGATAGACGTGCATGGCGGTGACGTATTTAGTTACGACTAATGAAGTTAATGTTTGGTCGAACTATTTCTTTGCAACTGCGACTTTTTGTCGCAGTGCTTTTGAGTGTGCTGTTAATTATTGGCGATAGGTATACCCAGGGGGGGACGGTTGTTCGTACCAGCTTAAATACGCTAGTAACCCCACTTATTTATGTTGCCAATCTACCGTATGAGTTATTTAGCTTAGGAGCGAAAAGCTTACATACAAAAGAGCAGCTACTCACTGAAAATAAAGTACTGACAGAAAAGCAAATGTTACAAAGTGAACAATTGCAACAATATCAATTTTTAGCCAGAGAAAATCAAAAATTACGCGCATTACTCGGTTCATCCGCGAAGCAATCAAATCGTAAAATTATTGCCCAAGTACTATCGGTACATTCAAACCCATATAGTCATCAAGTTGTGATTAATCGTGGTACCACCGACGGCTTAAGTGAAGGACAAGCTGTAATAGACGAAATGGGAGTCGTGGGGCAACTCACTAAAGTGGGCACAACCACTTCTCGCGTATTATTAATGACAGATACTACACACGCAACGCCGGTTCGCATTTTGCGAAATGATGTACGTACGGTGGTTGAAGGTATTGGCAAAATCAATCTGGTTAAACTTTCACATGTACCACATAGCTTAGATATTCGAATCGGTGATGTACTGGTTACCTCTGGCTTAGGGGGGACGTTTCCTGAAGGTTACCCTGTTGCTGTTGTGACCGAAATTAATCGCGATGAAGGACGTCCCTTTGCGCAAGTCTACGCCGAACCGATTGCACAGCTAGATCGTATTCGCTTATTAGTGATTTTATGGCGTAATTTACAGGAGCAAATTAGCGATGATTAATCGATATTCATTGTTGATTGCAATTACTATCTTTTTTGCACTGGTTATCGCTTTAATGCCATTGCCGTTTTCACTCGAGCCATATAGACCTGATTGGGTGCTGTTAGTTTTAATGTATTGGTCTCTTGCGCTACCACACCGCCTTAATATTGCGACAGCATGGGTTGTGGGATTATTAATAGATTTAGCCTCAGGTTCGCCATTAGGTGTTAACTCATTAACCTACTCTATTTGTATTTTTGTGACGGCAAGTAATTTTCAAAAAATAAGAAACTTTTCACTTTGGCAACAAGGGATTTTAGTTGGCTTATTTTTAACCTTGTACCACTTACTTCAGTTTTGGCTGAATCATTTTTTACTGGGTGTTTACTTTAATCCACAGTACTTATGGCCGGTAGTAACAGGCATGATAAGCTGGCCGTGGGTATTTTTACTATTACGTAAATACAGAAGACATTTTAGGATCAGGTAATGACTACCGCAATCTATTTGGCTTCGGCCTCACCTCGAAGAAAAGAGCTTTTAAGTCAATTAGGTATTGAGTTTACACAATTTAGTGTCGATGCTGATGAAAGCCAAAATAATAATGAATCCCCCCAGGTTTACGTTGAGCGCTTAGCGCGCTTAAAAGCACAAACCGGTGTGCAACAAGGCTATACCGATCGTCCCGTTTTAGGAAGCGATACGGTGGTGGTTATAGATAACCAAGCGTTAGTTAAGCCTGTCGATTTTAATGATTTTTATACAACCTTTAAGCGCCTATCTGGTAACACACATCAGGTACTTACAGCCATTGCATTTGCCGATGAGCGACAAGTATTAAGTTGTGTCGTAAGTACTGATGTGACTTTTAGAACCGTAACAGACGAAGAAATTACCGCCTATTGGCAGTCAGGCGAACCGCATGATAAAGCGGGAGGTTATGGTATACAAGGATTAGGCGGGCGTTTTATTACCCATATTGCGGGTAGCTATTTTGCAGTTGTCGGCTTACCTTTATATGAAACAGAAGCGTTATTAACCAGATTTTTAAAGAGGTAATATGAGCACAGAATTACTGATCAATGTCACACCAAGTGAGAGCCGTGTTGCCTTAATTGAAAACGGTGTATTACAAGAGATACAGTTAGAGCGTATTGGCAATCTAGGGATTGTTGGCAACATATATTTAGGTAAAATCAGCCGTGTGTTGCCTGGTATGCAAGCTGCTTTTGTGGATATCGGCTTAGATAAAGCCGCTTTTTTACATGCATCAGATATTGTTAACAGCGCTTCAATTGTAGAAGGTGTTGACGACGAACCCGTTAAAAAAGTACAAGATATTCGAGAGCTTGTTCGCCAAGGCCAGTATATTATGGTGCAAGTGGTGAAAGACCCTCTTGGCACTAAAGGGGCTCGGTTAACGACCGATATTACCATACCATCTCGTTATTTAGTTTTTATGCCTGATGCTACGCATGTAGGGGTTAGTCAGCGTATTGAAACAGAAGCCGAGCGCTCAAGGCTGAAAAACATCGTGGCGGAATACGGTGATGAAGATGGCAGCTTTATTGTGCGAACCGCAGCCGAAGGCGCTGCTGAAGCAGAGTTAAGGCATGATGCTGAATTCTTACGTAAATTATGGAAAAAAATAACCAGTCGCCGTCAAAAAACCAATAAAGCGACAATACTTCACGAAGACCTTACTCTTGCTTTTAGAACCTTACGTGATTATGTCGGGGAAGATATGGAAAGGATCAGAGTTGACTCCAGACTTTCATATGAAGAGCTAAAAGTATTTACAGATGAGTTTGTCCCATTATTATCGCAAGTGTTGGAATATTACCCAGGCGAACGCCCAATCTTTGATTTATTTGATGTTGAAAGCGAAATTCAAAAAGCGCTGCATCGAAAAGTGACATTAAAGTCGGGGGGATATTTAATATTCGATCAAACCGAAGCGATGACTACCGTTGATGTTAATACCGGAGCTTTTGTAGGCCATCGTAATTTAGAAGAAACTATTTTTAATACCAATGTCGAAGCCACTTCAGCAATAGCACGACAGCTAAGGCTACGTAATTTAGGCGGTATTATCATTATCGACTTTATTGATATGGTAAGCGAAGAGCATAAGCGCCGCGTACTTCATTCACTTGAAGCAGCACTTGGTAAAGATAGAGCAAAAGCAAATATTAATGGCTTATCAGCACTTGGTTTAGTTGAAATGACTCGTAAACGTACACGAGAAAGCTTAGAACATGTGTTATGTGATGTATGTCCAGCTTGTTCAGGGCGCGGTTCACAAAAAACAGTCGAAACCGTATGCTACGAAATCTTACGTGAAATAGTGCGGGTTAATAGAGCGTATGCTGCCGATAAGTTTATGGTTTATGCTGCCCCCGCTGTAAGCGAGGCACTAATAAATGATGAATATCATAACTTAGCAGAGCTTGAACTATTTATAGGTAAGCAGGTCAACATTCAAACAGAGAGCTTATATAGTCAAGAGCAGTTTGATGTGGTGATGATGTAATGAGTGCGAAGACGGTCTGTTTTTTTTGTTTACGAAAGTTATGGCAAATTTGCGCCATAACTTTGGTATTATTGGCCGTTATTGTTTCAATATTAAAATATACTCTCCCTTATGCTAATGATTACAAAGGTAATTTAGAGCACTACTTACACGATAAATTTAATATTAATCTTGCCATAGGCACCATATCGGCGAGTTGGCATGGCAATGGCCCCGCTTTAGTATTAGAAGACTTATCGTTTAAAAATAATGAATCTTCTCCCATTGCATTAACTATCGCAAAAACCAGCTTAGAACTGAATTTATGGGAAAGTATAAAAACCTTTCAAATAAAATCTAATTACTTTGTAATTAATGGATTTCACACCACCGTTAACGTATCAAATGTCTTAAATCGAAATGATGATGAGGATGTATCGTTTCAGCAGATAGAGCTAATAGAAGAGCTGTTTCTTGGTGAAACAGGCCACTTTGCTGTAGAGAATAGTAGTATTAATTTTGTGCTTCGTGATGGTACTGAGCGTAAAATTTTATTTAACGATATCGTATGGCAAAACGAAAAACAGCAACACTTAGGCAGTGGTACCTTAGCTTTGCCGGGTATTTCAGTGGGTAGTTTTGATGCGCATATAGCGCTGCAAGGCGATACACTTGAAGCGATGGCGGGAGATATCTACTTACAAGTTGCTAATGTGGATGTTACCAATTGGCTCGCACAGTTTATCAACACTGAAAAACAACAGTTGCATAGTGATATTAATCTACAAGCTTGGTTGAGCATAGATAAAGGCTTGATCAGTGATGTTAATATGCAGTGGTTACCAAGCTTTATCCGTTGGCAAGAAAACCAACAAGCGCAACAGATAAGTTTAAGCGAAGGGGGATTTCACCTGTTCCCTGAGCAAGAAAGCTGGCACTTAAAGAGCACCGGTTTAGCGATAAGCAGCAATGATAAAGCATGGCCTAGTTTAGAGTTTGAAGCATTATTTGGGGAGCAAAATAAACTATGGTTACAACAAGTAGACTTTGGTTTATTAAACGATTTAGCGCTTTTAACAAACTTTAAACAACTTGCTCCTTTAACCGAACGTAATCCGACGGGGCAAATTAAACACGCCTATATTAGTTATAGTAATAACGATAAATGGAAACTATGGTTTGAAGGTCAACAGCTTGGTTGGCAAGAAAAAAATGGTATCCCAGCGGCTCAAGCATTAAGAATTAATGGGCAATTAAGTCCTCAGCGTGGGCGTATTAGCATTTTTGGTGAAGACGGTACTTTAGCAACCGGCACTAGCTTTAAGCACCCTATTGCTTATAACCAAATTAATATTGAGTTAGATTTAGTCAAACGTGATAGCTACTGGCAAATTAGCAGCGACAATTTATGGTTTGATAACAATGAGCTTACCTTTGCAGGTGAAATGCAGCTCAGCCTGACAGATATCCCCAGGTTAGATTTATATGCAGAGGTTTATGTACCCGATGCGACAAATGCTGAACATTATTTTCCGCTAAAAGTGATGCCGCAGGGGTTAGTGGATTATTTATCTGATGGCATCTTAGCAGGAGAAGTAACGCAAGCTCAGGTTTTGTTTTCGGGTCCATTACAAAATGGTTACCCATTTTCAGAAAGTAATGGGCAGTTTAGTGTTGCAGCACAAATAGACAATGCGAGCTTTTCGTTTGATTCTAAATGGCCTGCGGTCACTGAAGCACAAGTTAAGCTGTTATTTAATAATCAACGAATGGACATTTTTTCGCAACAGGGGCATTTAGTTAACCTGTCTATTGAAGATGCAGTACATGTTAGTATTGCTGATTTAACTGATGTTGATGAAGTTAAAATTAAGATTAATAAAAAAGCTGACATGGCAAAAATGCATGCCTTTTTTGCCGCAACACCGCTTGCAACCCCGTTAGCAAATGTATTTGAAGTCGTGCAAGGTAAAGGCCAGGCAAATGCCGATATAGAGCTGTTAATTGGTTCTAAATATAAAAATTGGGCAAGTGTGAGTGGTGATATTACATTAAATAAAAACCCTGTTTTTATTGCCGCTCCAGGGATACAGGTTGATGATGTGAGTGGGGTTGTACATTTTGAAAATGATAAAATAAGCCTAACTAAAGCCACGGGATCGTGGCTTGGAATGCCACTTGATATTAACTACACCAGTGCAGCAAATAATAACGAATACCAAGCAAACGTAAATATTAACTTACTAGCAAATGCACAAACATTTATTGAGCATGGTAACGGCTTACTTGATGGCTTTATTACTGGGAAAAGTGATATCGCGGTTGACTTAGGATTAAACTTTACTGAGCAAGGCTTTAATTATAGAGCTGATGTCACATCTTCATTAATTGGTATTTCTAGCCAGTTACCAACACCTTATAACAAAACCGATGAGCAGGCTTGGCCATTAAGCGTGGTGGTTCAAGGTGATAATATATCTAACTTAATAACCAGTAACGTAAACGATGCATTTTACTTTAATGCGATATTAGAAAATGGAAAAACCCAGTTTAGCAATGCTCATTTTATTTTAGGTTCGCAAAATTTAGGGCTAAACCAACGTGGTTTAGAGGTGGCTATTAATTTAGAGCAAACTGAGTTGATACCTTGGCTAGGAGTGGTTGATCAAATAACAAAGCTTGCTAAGCAACCAACTAATAAAAATAACAGTATCATGCCTGCTTTTAATCAAGTGGTAGCACATGTTGATAATTTATCCGTCAGTAGCGCACAATTTAATGATGTTGATTTACGCCTAGCGCCCTATAACAATGATATGCAACTAAAACTGAGTGCGAAAGAGCTAAGAGCTGAGGTGTTTTTACCGCATGCAGCAGATCAGCCTATACGTATTAATAGTGATTATTTACGAGTGAACTTTAACGATTCACAGCCGCCAATAGAAACACCAAGCCAACCTTTAGATTTATCTTGGCTGGCAAATTTACCTGCCATTGAGTTTATCTGTGGTGATTGTAAAATTGATAGCTATCAACTTGATAAAGTTAATGCGTCATTGGCAGGCGATGGGACGCGGTTAACGATACCTGAATTATTTGTTGATAAAGGCGAACACCAACTGCGTGCTTTTGGTCAGTGGCAAGGTGGTAAAACTCAGTTAGAAGGTGAGCTAAAAAGTGACAATATTGGGGCTTTATTAAATGAATTTGATATTACGACCACTGTTAAAGACTCCGATGCCGAAATTAACTATAACCTTGCATGGCAAGGCGCTCCTTATGCAGTCGATATTGGAAGCTTATCGGGTGAGATAAAGTGGCAATTAGGTGAAGGCCATTTAACCGAAATTAGTGATGGCGGTGCACGGGTGTTTTCTTTACTGAGTTTGGATTCATTAGTGCGAAAATTAAAACTCGATTTTAGAGACGTATTTTCAAAAGGCTTTTTTTATAACAGCATGCAAGGCACTTTGCAGCTAGATAAAGGAATTGCATACACTAAAGATACCAGTATGGACGGTGTGCCCGCAGATTTAACGATTAAAGGTTATGCAAACCTAAATACCCTTGATATAAACTATGATTTAGCAGTGGCACCGCAAGTAACTTCAAGCATTCCGGTTATCGTAGCATGGATGGTTAACCCTGTTACGGGACTTGCCGCTTTAGCGATTGATAAAGTTATCCACTCTGCACGGGTGATCTCTGAAATTAATTTTAAAGTAACAGGCACCATGAGCAAGCCTATCGTACAAGAGTTAGACAGAAAGAGCCGCGAAGTCACCTTACCACAAGCGGCTCAAAATCAGCCCCAAGCTGCGGTTGAATTAAAGTTAAAAGATGCAAACACCAGCGCCACCAATGAGTAATATCAACTCAGCAGTTATTGCCTTACAAATGTGCTCAGGTATTAGCCCAGAGCAAAATATGGCACAATTAAAAGCCTTATTAGCGCATTTACCTAGCAAGCGCCCGTTATTAGTCTGTTTACCAGAAGCATTTTTAGTCTTTGCTAAAAGTGGAGAAGATACTTTAGCGACAGCACAACACAGTGAGCATTATAAACAGCAGTTAAGCCAGCTATGTAAAACTCATAAAATCTGGCTAAATGCCGGCACGATGCCAGAACCCTATGGCAAAAATAAATATTATGCAGCATCGCACTTATTTAACGATCAAGGCGAGATTGTTGCAAGTTACAACAAAATGCATTTATTTGATGTCACTGTCGCAGATAAAACACAGCAGTATAGAGAGTCTGACTTTACCCAAGAGGGTAACGATGTTGTGGTTCTAGCAACGCCATTTGGCAAAATAGGTTTAACGGTATGTTATGATATGCGCTTTGGTGCACTATATAATGCATTAACGCGCCAAGGCGCTGAAATTATATTGGTGCCAAGTGCGTTTACCGTTGTAACAGGGCAAGCTCATTGGCATACACTATTAAAAGCTAGAGCGATTGAAACGCAGACTTACATTGTGGCAGCGGCCCAATCAGGTCATCACGAAAATGGCCGTCATACCTATGGCCACAGTATTATTATTTCACCTTGGGGTGATACAATAAGTGAATTGCCCGATGGCATGGGCGCAATCACTAGCGAGCTAAATTTAACATCACTACACCTCATTCGACGAGATATGCCAGTGCAATCTCATCAACGATTTAAAGAGCAATTATTATGAATTCGGTTGAACAGCATTTACTTCAAGATAGCCAATTAACACGTGAAGAATTAGAAAAAACACTGGGCTACATTCATCAACATAAAGTGGATTATGCCGACTTATATTTTCAATCAAGCCATCATGAGTCTTGGGTACTCGAAGATGGTTTAGTGAAAGAAGGTTCATACAATGTAGAGCGTGGTGTTGGTGTGCGCGCTGTTAGTGGAGAAAAAACAGGTTTTTCATACTCTGATGCAATTAACCTAGAGGCGTTAAATAAAGCCGCTACCGCTGCACGCAGTATTGCCGATGCAGGGCAAGATAAAACAGTTCAAGTATTTAGTAATGTCAGTGCCAAACAGCAATATGCACCGCATCAACCCATCTCAAGTATGAGTGATAGTGATAAGGTTGGTTTACTGCGTGAGCTTGAAAATTATATTCGTGAACTAGCTCCCGATGCAGAGCAAGTTATTAGTTCAATGTCGGCAGTATACGAAGAGGTATTAATTGCAGCGAGTGATGGTACATTTGCCACCGATATTCGCCCATTAATACGTTTAAACTGTTCGGTATTACTTGAAAAAAATGGCCGCAGAGAGCGAGGCGGTGCAGGTGGCGGTGCACGTTTAGACTACGGTTATTTTAAAGAGTTAGTCGATGGTAAGCCGCGTTGGATGGAGTTTGCTGAAGAGGCAGTACGCCAAGCAAAAGTAAACCTAGAAGCGATTGATGCACCCGCAGGGACTATGGAAGTGGTGCTCGGTGCAGGCTGGCCAGGCGTGTTATTACATGAAGCAGTAGGACATGGACTTGAAGGTGATTTTAACCGTAAAGGGGCGTCGGCATTTAGTGGTAAAGTTGGTGAAAAAGTGGCCTCAGAGCTATGTACTGTGGTTGATGATGGAACGATTTCAGATCGTCGTGGATCACTAAATGTAGATGATGAAGGGACACCCGCAGCTTATAATGTATTAATTGAAAATGGCATTTTAAAAGGCTACATGCAAGATAAGTTAAATGCACGTTTAATGGGTGTGAACCCAACTGGTAATGGTCGACGTGAATCATACGCACACTTACCTATGCCACGTATGACTAACACGTACATGTTAGGTGGTGAACATAGCCAAGCTGATATTATAAGTTCAGTTAAAAAGGGGGTATTTGCTCCTAACTTTGGTGGTGGGCAAGTAGACATCACCTCAGGTAAGTTTGTATTTAGTGCTTCAGAAGCTTACTTAATAGAAAACGGTAAAATCACTCAGCCCATTAAAGGCGCAACATTAATTGGCAATGGCCCTGAAGTGATGCAAAAAATATCAATGGTAGGTAATGACCTTGCTTTAGATAAAGGCGTAGGTGTATGCGGTAAAGATGGTCAAAGTGTACCGGTAGGCGTTGGTCAACCAAGCTTGAAAATCGATGAACTGACTGTCGGCGGTACTGCATAGAAGCAGTAAGAAGTGAAATAACATCTTGCGGCGAGACCGTTAAAAAAAGCTTTGCTGTAAAACAGCAAAGCTTTTTTGTTAAAACTAAGTGCTTAACGCATAGTAACAAACTCTTCTGAACCTGTAGGATGCAGTGCGACCACAGCATCAAAATCGGCTTTAGTTGCGCCCATTTTCATTGCTACGGCAAAGCCTTGAATCATTTCATCAACAGTAAAACCAATACCGTGTAAGCCAACAACTTTTTCATCTTCGCCAGCACACACTAACATCATATTACATGCTTGGCGGTGCTGAGTGACGGCGGTATACATAGCGGCAAAGCCCGATTTATACACTTTAACGTTTTCGTCACCGTACTGCGATATGGCTTCCTGTTCTGTTAAACCAATTGTTCCGATAGGAGGATGACTGAATACCACGGTTGGAACTAGGCTATAGTCCATTTTTAAATCGTTAGGTAAGTCTTTATTAAACAAGCGCTCTGATAAAGTGCGCCCTGCTTTAACTGCAACCGGAGTCAGCTCAATGCCGCCTTCGATGATATCACCGACAGCATAAATATTTTTAGCCGTCGTATTTTGATACTCATCTACTTTTACATAACCACCTTCATTAACTTCGACACCAGCAGCGCTAAGGTTAATTTTATCGGTTGTAGGGGTACGCCCAATCGCCCAAATTACGTGATCAACATTTTGACTGTAGCCATTTTCAAAGTGAATCGTTAAGCTACCATCGCTTTGTTTAATAATTTCTTTTGGCGAACACTCGGTATGAAGAGTCGGGCCTTCTTTTTCCATAATATCGGTAAGCGTATCGATGATATAAGGGTCAAAGCTTCGTAGAGGTTTATTTTTACGAACAAATAAATGTGTTTCAGTACCTAAGCTGTGTAATACGCCTGCAATTTCAACGGCGATATAACCTGCACCCACAACAGCAACACGCTTTGGTTGCTCGTTTAGTTCAAAAAAGCCATTTGAGTCGATACCCAACTCAGCACCAGGGATGTTAGGAATAGTTGGACGTCCGCCTACTGCCACTAAAATGTGATCGGCAGTGTATTGTGTACCCTCTACTTCAACTGTTTTGTTATCTATAAATTTAGCAAAACCTTTGATTACATGTACGCCGTTACTCGCTAAGCCATTATCATAACCTTTATGAATACGACCAATGTAAGCTTCACGGCTTTCGACTAATTTACTCCAATTAAAGTCTTTAACTTCAACATTAAAGCCGTAATCTGGCGCATATAAATTAATTGCTTCGGCAACTTGAGCACCATGCCACATTACTTTTTTAGGTACACACCCTACATTTACACAGGTGCCGCCCATATGTTTAGCTTCAATAAGTGCGACTTTTGCTCCACGCATGGCGGCTCTATTTGCCGAGGCAATACCACCACTACCACCACCGATGGCAATATAGTCAAAGTGTTGTGTCATTTTATGTCCTCAAGTTCATTTAAAAGGTCTATTTCTAAATAGTAACACATGTAGACCCGATAAAAGCCCCTTGTATTTCGCTATTTTGCCCCAACTTTAAAAACATATTCGTAACGATTTGAGAGCCAGTATGAGCGATTTATCTAACAACCCATTAATAGGCCTTGAAGGCTTACCGCCTTTTTCAGCTATTAAGCCAGAGCATGTAGTGCCCGCATTAGAGCAAGCAATAGCGCTATGTAAAAATACAATAGAGACAGTTATTGCTAAGCAATCTTACACATGGAATGATCTTATTGTTCCATTAGAAGAAAGTGATGATAAGTTATCTCGTTTATTTTCGCCGGTATCGCATTTAAACTCTGTTATGAATAACGATGAGCTTCGCCAAGCATACGAGCAATGTTTACCATTACTTTCAGAGTACTCTACTTTTGTTGGTCAACATCAAGGGTTATTCCAGGCCTACAATGCGCTTTATAACAGCGATGAGTTTAAAACATTAAATACCGCGCAGCAAAAATCGATTACCAACGCACTTCGCGATTTTAAGTTATCAGGGATTGCGTTAAAGCCAGCACAGCAAAAACGCTATGGTGAAATAAGTGTACGTTTATCTGAGTTGTCCTCGACGTTTGGCAATAATGTGATGGATGCTACGCTTGCATGGCAAAAACATATTACGGATGAAAAAGAGTTATCAGGCTTGCCTGAATCAGCACTGGCACTTGCTGCTGACACCGCAAAAAGTAAAGATCTTGATGGTTGGTTATTTACTTTAGATATACCGTCGTATTTACCAGTAATGACCTATGCTGATAACCGCGAATTACGCAAAGAAATGTACACGGCTTTTTGCACTCGCGCGTCTGATCAAGGGCCTAATGCCGGTGAATTTGATAACTCAGACATAATGAGTGAAGAATTGGCGTTAAAACACGAACTAGCCCAATTACTTGGTTTTAAAAACTATGGTGAAAAGTCATTAGCAACAAAAATGGCGCAAAGCCCAGCACAGGTATTTTCATTTTTAGATGATCTAGCTGCAAAATCAAAACCACAAGCAGAGCAAGAACTTGCAGAGCTACAAGCGTATGCCAGCGAAAAACATAATGTAACCGAATTGCAAAGCTGGGATTTTGGCTACTATGGTGAAAAACTAAAACAAGAAAAGTACGCTATTTCAGATGAAGTACTACGTCCTTACTTCCCAGCCGATAAAGTGCTAAGTGGTTTGTTCGAGACGGTCAATCGCTTATTTGGTATTACCGTAAAAGAAGTATTTGAATTTGATAAATACCATAACGACGTGCGCTTTTTTAATATTGTAGATAGCACTGGCACTTTACGTGGTAGTTTTTATCTTGATTTATATGCGCGTGAAAGAAAACGTGGTGGGGCATGGATGGATGTATGCATGAGCCGTACAATCCGAGCAAATGGCACATTACAAAACCCAGTAGCTTATTTGGTATGTAACTTCAATAAAGCAATCGGCGATACACCAGCGTTGTTTACCCATAATGAAGTCACGACCTTATTCCATGAGTTTGGTCATGGAATACATCACATGTTGACACAAATTGATGCCGCTGCGGTATCGGGTATCAGTGGTGTTGCGTGGGATGCAGTAGAGCTTCCTAGTCAGTTTTTAGAGAACTGGTGTTTTGATGAGCAAGCACTGAGCTTTATTTCTGGTCATTACGAAACTAATGAGCCATTACCAAAAGAGCTACTCGATAAGTTGCTGGCAGCTAAAAACTATAATTCAGGGATGCAAATGTTGCGTCAAATTGAATTTTCATTATTTGATTTTGCAATCCACACCGATTATCAACCAGGTAAAGCATGTCGAATTCAACGTATTTTAGATGATGTGCGTAGTCGTACATCGGTTGTTAAAGCACCTGAGTTTAATCGTTTCCAACATGGTTTTAGCCATATCTTTGCTGGTGGCTATAGTGCCGGTTATTACTCATATAAGTGGGCCGAAGTACTCTCTGCTGATGCCTTTTCTAAGTTTGAAGAAGAAGGTATTTTTAATCCAGAAACAGGCCAAGCCTTTTTACAAAATATTTTAGAAAAAGGCGGTAGCGAAGAGCCAATGGAGTTATTTAAAAAATTCCGAGGACGAGAGCCCAGTGTGGATGCTTTATTACGCCACAGCGGTATTGCCGTGTAATTTAAAAATAAAATATAAAGCGCCTAATTGGCGCTTTTTTTTTCGACAATTTTTGCTTGCGTACTATGCTATAAATATAGCGATTAAAAAGGGAATGAGTAATGGCAAAGTTGGTACTGGCCATAGATGACGATAGCTATGTTCATCATATTATTGATAATGCTTTGTCTGGTTTTTGTAAAGTATTGCATGCTAGCAGTGGTGACGATGGGCTCAAATTAATTAATCAATATCACCCTGATATTGTGTTACTTGACATAGAAATGCCCGATTTAAATGGGTATGAGGTATGTAAAAAAATAAAACAAAATAAGCATACAAAAGACATTCCCGTCATGTTTTTATCATGTAAAGTTGAGCTTGAAGAGCGTGTACAAGGTTATAAGGTCGGCGGCTCTGATTTTGTGTATAAGCCTTTTAATCATGAAGAATTAAAAGAACGTATAAAAGTACTTTATCACTATCGTCAGCAATGCATTAAATTAAAGCGAGATGTAGAAAGCGCTAATACCACTGCCGAAATAGCCATGACAGAAAATGGCGATATGGGCAGAATAGTTCGCTTTGTTGGACAAAGTTATCATTGTGAAACCCTCGAATCGCTAAGCCAATATTTATTAGCATTTTTTACACCATTAAACATCGACGTGGTGGTGGTTTTTTGGTACCAAGGGCGGGCGCTATATTATTGCCACGACAGTGGAGTATGCCCACTAGAGCAAGAGTTATTAGTGCAGCATAAGTTTGAAAGTCGGTTTGTTGATATTGGCGATATCACGATAGTAAATTATCCAAAAGTGTCTTTATTAGCGAAGAATATGCCGCTTGAAAACAGTGTGTTATATGGACGATATAAAGATTTATTTCCACATATTCTCGAAGTTACAAATGAAAAAGTAGTGGTTATGGAAAAGCATGAAAATACTTTAGAGCAGGCTGCTCGTATTACAAATACTTTAAAAGAAGTGGTAGAGCAACTTAACACGCAAAATATAGAACAAAATAAATCTACCAAGCAATTTATAGAGCAGCTTCATTCATTAGAATCTGCGGTTAATACCCGCAAAAAATTAACCTTGCCAGAAGATCTTTCTCTGTACATCAATCAATTAGACCAGACGATGCAACAATTTGCGTCTGCTAACAGTGATTTAGCGTATATACGCTACCAATTAAAGCAAATTACACAAAGTCGGAACGAATTATTACAAGTTCTCCAACAAAGAGCAGTGCCAAAACAGTATGATAAGCACGATAAAAACACATTAGATGATCACGATTCAACACCGGATATTGAGCTATTTTAGTGTGCCTACCCTATGGGACTTGTTATACTGGGTGCGTTTAATCTAGTTCGGAGACTATTTTGGTTATAAAGTGTCAGTTTAAAGAAATGCGTTCATACCTTAACGACATAGAACAGCGTTTTGGTTTGGAGCAATGGGCGCAGTCGCAAACACACTTTTCGTTACATTACGACGAACAAGGCTTAAGCTTATATAAAACGGACGAACCTAAATTAGGGGCTATTAACGTAGACTTTGTGACAGGTGCAGCCGCTCATCGGCGTAAGTTTGGTGGTGGTAAAGGGCAAGCAATCGCCAAGGCTGTAGGATTAAACAAAGGAGCGACGCCTGTTGTGCTTGATGCAACTGCCGGGTTAGGCCGAGATGGCTTTGTACTTGCATCACTTGGTTGTAAAGTTATTTTACATGAAAGACATCCTGTGGTGGCCGCTTTACTTTATGATGGTTTGCAACGTGCTTACAGTAACAGCGAAATAGGCCCTTGGATGCAGCAAAATATGACCTTAATATTTGGCTCGAGCCATACTTTACTTTCTCAATGCGAAAGTATGCCAGATGTTGTATACCTAGATCCTATGTTCCCACATAGAGAAAAGTCAGCGCTGGTAAAAAAAGAAATGCGCGTGTTTCAACAACTAGTCGGTGGTGATGCCGATGCCGATGACTTACTTGATTTTGCTTATCCTTTAGCAAGTAAAAGAGTGGTAGTAAAACGTCCTGACTACGCCCCGTTTTTAAATGATAAAGCACCCAGTATGCAAATAAAAACAAAAAAGAACCGCTTTGATGTATATGTAAAAGCGGCAATGGTTTAAACAATCGAATTTGACGCTTTAAACCGGTTTTGTTTTATAGATTGTCGTATTGCCCACTTTATCAATAGTACACACTGCATTGCGGCCATTATTTTTAACTTCATATAATGCTTTATCAGCACGTTCTAAAATACTTAAAACCGTGTCATCTTTGTTTATTAATGTCAGGCCAATGCTGATAGTTAAAGAGATGTCACTAAACATTTGAGTATTAATAAACTCTTTAAAGTCCAGTGTTTGTTGTAACGCAGTTGACTCGACAGTATTTGATAAAACAATGGTAAACTCTTCACCGCCCCAGCGGGCAATAAATACATTGCTACTAAAATAAGTTTTTAGAGTTGCGGCAAACTCAGTTAATACTTTATCACCGGTTAGATGCCCATATTGATCATTAATACGCTTAAAGTAATCAATATCACAAAGCAAGATATGATGTGTTGTGTCTTGGGGTATATCGCTTAATAACTTACTTAAACTACGATCAAACTTTTGCCTATTATACACGCCGGTTAGCTTGTCTGTATCGGCTAGATTTTGTATTTGGACATTACGTAAAGATAAATAGGTATAGGCTGAATTATGGGTTTTTTCGTAAAACCTAAACATCAAAATATGTGCGATACAGACTTCTATAATATTAAATAAAGACCCTAAGCTTATTATGACCGTTTGTTGGTATTGTTGATAAACAAGGTAAGCACAAATAGCTGATGTAACAATACAAACGAGCGTGGCAGAATTTCTATCAACTAAGAAAAATGCTAACGGCGGTATAAGGGTGACCCAAAATAAAGAATGTGCATACCCTTTAGCTGAAATAATAAATGCCATTATTAAACCAACCGTGAGTAAAACAACTGCCCAAGATGCTTGATTTACCGTTGCTTTTTTGCAAAACCATAACGTAACAACAAGTGATAAAAATAAACCAGTGGCATCAATTATGGCTAAATCATAACTAGCAAAATAAAAAACATTAAGTGCAGTTAAAATAAAAAAATAAACAGTCATTAACAGCAACAAACTGGCAATAAGGCGAGTGCGCCAAAAATCTTTATGATCTTTTGGCTGTTTAGGGAATTGTTTGTACCATAAATTGAGCATTAAATTGGCTTTAGTATTGCAGTTGATTCTGAGATTATTACTTATTTTATTTACTTATTATAGTTTTAGTGTTTATTTTTTATCGCTATTTAACAAGTGAGTATGCACTTTTAAAGTAAAAATAATAAATGTTTAACTTATAACTTTTAACAAAACAGCGAGTGCAATAAGTTAGATGTTTAACACTGAGTAACAAACAGATCAGCAAGCGGTTAATTAGCTTAAAGTGTATTTTGTACATATAGGTTAAGGCTTGGGATCCTAGGATCTTGAGGTGATCTCTGATAGAATTCGCGCAATTTTTTGGCATAAGTAAGTAACATAATAATGATCTTAGATGATATTCGTATTGTTTTAGTTAACACGTCTCACTCGGGTAATATTGGTTCAGCGGCACGCGCGATGAAAACCATGGGACTATCTAAATTATATTTAGTCGACCCAGCATGTGAAGTAGACAGCCATGCTAGTGCGTTAGCTGCAGGTGCAACCGATGTACTCGGTAATGCGGTTATTGTTGATACTGTTGCAGATGCGATTGCTGGTTGTGCACTTACGATTGGCACAAGTGCGCGTTCGCGTACTTTATCTTGGCCAATGGTTGAGCCACGTGAGTGTGGTGAAAAGCTAGTTGGCGAAGCGGTAAATGGGCCAGTAGCTCTTGTGTTTGGTAGAGAAAACAGTGGCTTAACAAATGAAGAACTACAGCTTTGTAATTATCATGTATGCATCCCTGCAAATCCAGAATACAGCTCACTTAATTTAGCGATGGCGGTTCAAACCTTATGTTATGAAACGCGTATGGCGTTTTTAAATCAGCAGCCACAAAAAGAAGAGCAAGACGACACTGTTTACCCTAGCTCTAAACAAACCGAACTGTTTTATGATCACCTAGAAGATACATTACACAATACTGGTTTTATTATTAAGCAGCACCCGGGTTTGGTAATGACTAAGCTTCGTCGATTATTTAACCGTGCACGCCCAGAAGATGCCGAGTTGAATATCTTGCGTGGTATTTTAACTTCTATAAATAAGTCTATAAAATAAACCAAAGTTATAAGGCTAATACTTGACTAATTTACTCAGGTAATTAAAATGCACATAATACCTGACTAAAAGGGTCGGGTATTAATGAGATTAGAATTAAAGTGCATACTTAGAGCTTAAGATAATACTTGACTATTTTACTCTGGTAATTAAAATTTGCACTCTTTTGTGCATGGGGCGTCGTTATGAAATTAACATCTAAAGGCAGATATGCCGTTACAGCTATGCTAGATGTTGCGCTACACGCAAGTGTTGGCCCCGTAGCCCTTGCTGATATATCTCAGCGCCAAGAAATTTCATTATCTTATCTTGAACAATTATTTGCGCGTTTACGTAAAAATGGGTTAGTGAGTTCGGTAAGAGGCCCTGGTGGTGGATATTTATTAGGGCGTGAAGCAAGTGTTATTTCGGTGGGCGATGTAATTAACGCGGTAGATGAGTCGGTAGACGCAACGCGTTGTCAAGGTGCTAATACTGGATGCCAAAGTGGTATGCGTTGTTTAACACATACTTTATGGTCAGAGCTAAGCGCACGAATAGAAGATTTTTTAAATAATATTACTCTTGCTGAATTGGTCGAAAAGTCAGATGTTAAAGCCGTCGCATCTCGCCAAGATAACAGCATAAACGATGCAATCAAGCAGTTAGAAAATATTCAAGTAAGCTGTCAACTTTAAAGTTGACGAGTAGCGGAGAGAAAAATGAAGTTACCGATTTATTTAGATTACGCAGCAACTACACCGGTTGACGAGCGTGTAGCGAAAGAAATGATGCAATGCCTTACTATGGATGGCAATTTTGGTAACCCAGCATCACGTTCGCACCGTTTTGGTTGGCAAGCTGAAGAAGTAGTTGATCAAGCACGTACAGATATCGCTGATTTAATTAATGCAGATCCACGTGAAATTGTTTTCACATCGGGCGCAACAGAATCAAACAACCTAGCAATTAAAGGTGCTGCACAGTTCTATAAAAAGAAAGGTAAGCACGTTATAACCGCTAAAACTGAACATAAAGCAGTTATCGATACTTGTCGTGAGCTAGAGCGTCAAGGCTTTGAAGTTACCTATATGGACGTTGAAGAAAACGGCCTATTAGATTTGCAAAAACTTGAGCAAACTATGCGCGAAGACACTGTGCTGGTAAGTATTATGCACGTAAATAACGAGCTAGGTGTTATTCAAGATATTGCGACTATTGGCGAAATGTGTCGTGAACGTAAGATTATGTTCCACGTAGATGCAGCACAAAGCGCGGGTAAAGTATTAATTGATGTACAGCAGCTTAAAGTTGACTTTATGTCGTTCTCTGGTCATAAAATTTATGGTCCAAAAGGGGTTGGTGCACTTTACGTTCGTCGTAAACCTCGTGCTCGTTTAGAAGCACAAATGCACGGTGGTGGTCACGAGCGTGGTATGCGTTCAGGCACTTTAGCAACGCATCAGTTAGTAGGAATGGGCGCTGCATTTAGAATTGCTAAACAAGATTTTGAAAAAGATCACGCACATATCAGTGCACTGCGTAAGCGTTTAATAGACGGTATTATGGCCGATATGGACGAAGTGTACTTTAACGGCACACAAGATCAATCAGTACCTGGTATTGTAAACATTAGCTTTAACTTTGTTGAAGGTGAGTCGTTACTTATGGCAGTAAAAGATATTGCTGTATCATCGGGTTCAGCATGTACTTCTGCAAGCTTAGAGCCGTCGTATGTATTGCGTGCTTTAGGTCGTAACGATGAGTTAGCGCATAGCTCAATTCGTTTTAGTATCGGGCGTTTTACTACCGAAGAAGAAATTGATTATACCGTTGAGTTAATGAAAAACTCTATCGGCCGCCTACGCGAGATGTCTCCTTTATGGGAAATGCATCAAGATGGCGTAGATTTAGATTCAGTAGAATGGGCTCACCACTAATAGTGTGAGCACATACCGTAGCAGGTAATGAGGAAAGAATTATGGCTTATAGCGACAAAGTAATCGACCACGTAGAAAACCCACGTAATGTAGGTGCTCTTGATAAAAATGATCCGTCAGTGGCAACGGGTATGGTTGGCGCACCAGCATGTGGTGACGTAATGAAATTGCAAATTAAAGTATCGTCTGAAGGCGTTATTGAAGATGCAAAATTTAAAACGTACGGCTGTGGTAGTGCCATTGCTTCATCTTCTTTGGTAACAGAGTGGGTAAAAGGCAAAACATTAGACGAAGCTGCAACGATTAAAAACACTGATATTAGTGCTGAGCTAGAATTACCACCAGTGAAAATTCACTGTTCAATTTTAGCCGAAGATGCGATTCAGGCAGCTATTGCAGATTACAAAAGTAAACAAGCGAAGTAAGAGAACCTCATGGCAGTGACATTGACAGATGCGGCAGCAAACCGCGTACAATCTTTTTTAGCAAATCGCGGAAAAGGTTTAGGCCTGCGCGTAGGCATTAAAACGACAGGCTGTTCAGGTCTTGCTTATGTACTAGAGTTTGTTGACGATTTAAACGAAGACGATGAAACATTTGAAGCAAAAGGTGTTACCTTAATTGTTGATGCTAAAAGCTTAGTTTATATTGATGGTACTGAGCTTGATTACACCAAAGAAGGCTTAAATGAAGGGTTTAAATTTACTAACCCTAACCAAGCTGATGAGTGTGGTTGCGGCGAAAGCTTCACCGTTTAATTACTTTGTGTAATTGTTTTCTTAAGCCCTGCAACTGTAGGGCTTTGTTCTATCTGAAATTTATATGGTTTTAAGATGCGCTATTTTAAGTTGTTTGCTATACCCGTTGATTACAATGTAGATTTGGCTTTAGTCAATAAAAATTACCTTGATCTGCAACGTGCTGTGCACCCTGATCGTCACGCTAATGCAAGTAGCCGCGATAAGTTAATGGCTGTGCAAAGTGCTGCCGAAATTAACGATGCACTACAAACGTTAAAGCATCCGGTAAAACGTGCCGAGTATATGCTAAGTGAGTTAGGTGTAGATATTAGAGCTGAGCAACAAACGTTGCAAGATCCACTATTTTTAATGCAGCAAATGGAACTTCGAGAAGAGCTTGAAGAACTTACTTCAGCCACCGATGTCGATGCTGCTATTGCGCAATTTGAAGAAAAAATAAAACAATTAAACACGCAATATAGTGCACAATTAGCCGAGCAACTAGCCAGTAATAATGAGCAGGCATATCAACAAGCCGCCGACAATATTCGTAAATTAAAATTTGTGTATAAATTACGCGACGAATTAGAGCGTATTGAAGACAGTTTATTCGACGATTAATCATTCATTTGCTGCAAAGCAAGTTATACGAGTTTAAAGAGCATTATGGCATTATTGCAAATTGCTGAGCCGGGGCAGAGCGCGGCACCACATGAACATAAGTTAGCAATAGGTATTGACCTAGGTACAACCAATTCATTAGTGGCAACAGTACAAAGTGGCGAAGCACGTACACTTAATGATGATTCGGGCACTGCGATGCTACCATCGGTTGTGCGTTATCAAGCTGATGGCATTAGTGTTGGTAGCGATGCAGCACAGGCTGCAACCCAAGACCCTGCTAATACATTAATTTCAGTGAAGCGTTTTTTAGGTAAAACACAAGCCGAAATAGAACAAAGTTATGGTCAATTGCCTTATCAGTTTTGTGAAGATAATGGATCGTTAGCCATTGAAACTGCGGCGGGTAAAATTAGCCCTGTTAAAGCTTCTAGCCATATTTTAGCGTCGTTAAAAGCACGTGCAGAGCAAAGTTTTGGTAATCAAGATATATTAGGTGCGGTAATTACTGTTCCTGCTTATTTTGATGATGCTCAACGTCAAAGTACGAAAGATGCAGCAGAATTAGCGGGTATTAATGTACTTCGTTTATTAAACGAACCAACAGCGGCTGCGGTTGCTTATGGCCTTGATTCGGGGCAAGAAGGAATCATTGCCGTTTACGATTTAGGCGGCGGTACTTTCGATATTTCTATTTTACGCTTACACCAAGGTGTGTTTGAAGTTATGGCAACCGGTGGTGATTCAAGCCTAGGTGGTGATGATTTTGATTCACTATTGGTTGAGTACTTTAAGCAACAAACGGGTGTGACGGCGTTATCGCCTTCTGATTTACGCTTATTTATTAATAAAGCGAAAGCATGTAAAGAAGCATTAAGTCAGTACGCTAAAGTAAACGTAGGGCTAGAGTTTAATGGACAAAGCCATACGGTAGAAGTTACCCGCGAAATATTTAATGAGCTAGCCACACCTTTAGTTAAAAAAACGCTACGCTCCTGTCGTCGCGCAGTGAAAGACGCTGGCATAGAAAACGAAGAAGTGCTGCAAGTGATTATGGTCGGTGGTTCTACACGTATGCCGCTAGTCCGTAGCCAAGTAGAAAGCTTTTTTAATAAAGAGCCACTTACATCAATCGACCCTGACCGCGTTGTTGCATTAGGTGCGGCGTTACAAGCCGATGTATTAGTGGGTAATAAACCCGATTCTGATATGTTACTGCTTGATGTGCTCCCTTTATCATTGGGGCTTGAGACGATGGGTGGCTTAGTTGAAAAGATTATTCCACGTAATACCACGATCCCTGTTGCGCGAGCACAAGAATTTACCACGTTTAAAGATGGTCAAACGGCGATGTCGTTACACGTGTTACAAGGTGAGCGCGAGCTAGTTGATGATTGTCGTTCATTAGCCAAATTTAGCTTAAAAGGCATTCCAGCCATGGCCGCTGGTGCGGCGCATATTCGTGTTACTTTTAAAGTTGATGCCGATGGTCTGTTAAGTGTGTCGGCAATGGAGAAATCAACCGGTGTGCAAGCTGAAATTCAAGTAAAACCTTCATTTGGTTTATCTGATGAACAAGTAGCAAGTATGCTTAAAGAGTCTATGAGCAATGCAAAGGGCGATATGCAAGCTCGTATGCTAAAAGAGCAACAAGTTGAAGCTCTACGCGTTATCGAAGCGCTTGAAGCGTCATTAGCAACTGATTCGCAATTATTAAGTAATGAAGAGCTAACTCGTTTACAAAGCGAAATAGCCGAGCTTGCACAAGTGCGCCAAACAGCGACTGAGCCAAGTGATATAAAAGCAGCCATTAGCAAAGTAGATAATGCAAGTAGCGTATTTGCAGAGCGTAGAATGGATTCATCGATTAAAAAAGCCCTGCAAGGGCAGTCAGTAGACAACGTTTAAAGAGGTTAGAATGCCACAAATTATTTTTCTTCCCCATCCGGAATTATGTCCTGACGGCGCAGCAGTAGAAGCACCAACAGGGCAAACTGTACTTGATGCTGCATTAAAAAATGGGATTAGTATTGCCCATGCGTGTGAAAAATCATGTGCATGTACAACCTGTCATTTAGTGATCCGTGAAGGATTTGATTCACTTGATGAAAGTGATGAGCTAGAAGACGATATGCTAGATAAAGCATGGGGTTTAGAGTCTGAGTCGCGCTTAGGTTGCCAAGCGGTAATTAAAGACGAAGATTTAGTGGTAGAAATACCAAAATACAACCTAAATATCGTTAATGAAGAACATTAACAGCTAGATAGCACGTTAAAAAAGCTTTGCCGTATTACGACAAAGCTTTTTTTATAACCACTTATTAGCTTAAGGTTGCTATTGTACAGCTAGGTACTGATTTGCAATTTATTAAATTTAACTTGCTAAAGTTCTTATTTTTGGCATTTTTTACAAAAAATAGTGCTACGTTGCCCCAGGCGTATTTCCTCAAGCTCTGTTTTACATATAGTACAAGGTTGACCTTTTCGGCCATAAACTAATAATTTTTGTGCAAAATACCCCGGCTTTCCATCGCTTTGAGCAAAGTCTTTTAATGTCGTGCCCCCCTGTGTAATAGCCTCACTTAGCGTGTCTTTTATGATGGGAATTAATGTATGATAGCGTTTTAACGAGACTTTACCCGCTTCGCGCTTAGGGTGAATACCTGCTTTAAATAATGATTCGTTTGCGTAAATATTGCCCACCCCCACAACGGTAGCATTATCCATAATAAATTGTTTAACAGGTGTTTTTTTATTGCGAGATTGCTCAAATACACGTTTAGCTAAAAATTCATCGGTTAATGGCTCTGGGCCTAATTTAGAAAGTAATTTATGGGTTGTGTCGTTTTCTTGCCATAAACAACAACCGAAACGTCGCGGGTCGTTTAATCTAAGTGCTTTATTATTTTCAAAAATAAACTCAATATGGTCGTGCTTTTTTAAAGGCTCGTTAGCGCTAACTACCCTTAAATTGCCCGACATCCCTAAATGTAATATAACGCTGCCTAGCTCACAATGCAGTAATAGGTACTTAGCTCTGCGCTCTACCTTGGTCACTGCTAGGTGCTCTAATTGATATACTTCTTCAGGTACAGGCCAGCGCATATTCGGATTGTGAATGTTTACTTTAATAACGGTTTGATTAAGGATATGAGGGGTGATCCCCATTTTGCTCACTTCTACCTCTGGTAACTCTGGCATTATTTAGTGTCTCCTTTAGTAAAAACGGCACTTGGGAATAGTGTTTTTGCAGTACTAAGATCGAGACCTAATATACGCTGAGTATTTTTTTCTAGCAGGTAATAGCGGTCATTCCCTTGATAAAGTAAATAAACCCAAGGTAGCTTTTCGCCAGCTAATTCAAAGGACGCTACATATAGGGGCGCTTTAGGGTTAAACACTACGGTTTCGTGTTCGGGCATGAGTGTTAAGGTTTGCCAGCGATTAATTAATTCACTAATTTGTTGTTCGCTTGGTTGCCATTGTGATGTTTGATTTGCTTTGATACGCCAAGAGGTTCCAATTCGCTCAATCATTTGATCGGCAAATTTAACGGTTAAAACAAAGCTTTGTATAGGAAGGATTGGTTCCATGCTAGGTGCTTGTTGTTGATTAAATAACGATTTATGCCAACCATTCAAAAAGAAAATCATAATTAACATAGAAAAAATGATAACGTTATTCCAACCTTTACGGCCTAATTTCATTGCACTAACTCTGTATAACTTGGGGATTTAAAGTGTAACTAAAACTTAATTGCGCTGTCTATATGTTAAAAGCCGTATACTTTGCTAGAATATCGGCAAATTTATAGGAGTTCCGTCAATGTCTATGTATGTAGTGGGCCATAAAATCCCAGATTCAGATTCAATTTGTGGTGCAATTGCACTGGCTTATTTAAAAAATCAAATCGATGAGCCTGCAATTCCAACACGTTTAGGTGATGTATCGCCAGAAACGCAGTTTATTTTAGATAAATTTGGCTTTGAAGCCCCTGAGCTAAAATTAAGCTATGCCGGTGAAGATGTATACATTGTTGATCATACCGAAAAAACACAAGCGCCAGATGATATTGATCAAGCGCGCGTAGTCGGTGTTGTTGATCACCATAAACTAGGCGATTTAACGTCTTCTACACCGCTTGAGTGTTGGATCCGCCCTGTGGGTTGCTCAAATACGATTATAAAAATGATGTACGATTTTTACAGTGTAGAAATCCCTAAAGATATCGCAGGCATTATGATGTGCGCTATTTTAAGCGACACTGTTATTTTTAAATCGCCAACATGCACTACAGCTGATATTAAATGTGTTGAAGCATTAGCTGAAATTGCTGGCGTTGAAGACTTTAAAGAGCTTGGCATGGATATGTTCCGTGTTAAGTCGGCTGTTGAAGATACCCCAGCACGTGACCTAGTAATGCGTGACTTTAAAGACTTTAATATGAATGGCAAGCTAGTGGGTATTGGCCAACTAGAAGTAATTGATTTAGCTGTATTTGATGATATTAAAGCTGATCTTGAAGCGGATATAGCAAAATTAAAAGAAGAGGGTGGTCGCCACTCTGTATTTTTGCTTTTAACCGATATTATGAAAGAAGGCTCTGAAATGCTGATTGTTTCTGATGATGAAACATTAGTAGAGCAAGCGTATGGGGTTGTGCCACAAAACGCTAAAGTATGGTTAGATGGTGTATTAAGCCGTAAAAAGCAAGTTGTACCGCCACTACAAGATGCATTTGCTAAGCTTTAATTAAAGTGATTAGTTAAAAACGGGCCGCGAATGTTAGCGGCCCGTTTTTATTTGTATCAATAAAATATAAAACACGCATGATCTTTAGCTAAGGTGCATGTTATTTACAGCTCAAATGGAGCGACACCGACAGCATTTATTTTATAACCGACCTGTGCAATTTCGCCTGACCATGACTCTGTGGTGATGATACCTGTAACTACAATGGCATCGTAAAGGCTTTCAATAGGTACTCCACCTTTAATGCTCACATGCACGATTTGATTTGGCGGCGGAGGCGGCACATGAATACAGGCTCCAAAGTAAGGCACTAATAAAAATTCGGTAATGGTATTTTCATCTCCCTCAAGCGGAACGACAAAACCAGGTAAGCTCACCGACTGACCATTTAATTCAGTGACGGTAGGGGCATCTAAATCAGGTTGTACCCAATTTTGTTCAGTACCTTCGTGATTAGCTTGTTCTTGTGAATTTAGTTGTAAATGCCCTTTGGGAATTAAGTCTTCCCAAAAAATTTCTTTGGGTGGGTTTGCAAAGCTATTAAAACTGACAACTAGCAAGCTAATTGTCAGCCATGAATAAAAATGTACTTTAAAAAATGTCATGGTGTTCCTAAAAATCATACTTTTATGCTCATACCATCAGTTAACGAATAAAAGTAAGCGCGGGTTGCGGGTATTAAGCCAATAATAAAACCAGATCCCATAATAATCGCTATTAATGTGAGTTCATAGTATGACAGCGACGTAATGTTAATACTTATACCAGCATGAGTTTGTAAATAGGTTGCACTTGTTAGCATTAACACATAAAACCAAATGCAGCCGACTATACAGCCAAGTAAAGTTATAAAGAGCGATTCGATACTCATAAGCGTAAATATATGCCATGGCTTAGCACCCACTGAGCGTAATATAGCAAGCTCTCTGCGACGCTGATTTAAATTTGCCAACAAAGTGGTTAGCATGCCAAGTAGACTTATTAGTACGACAACGGCTGAAAATAATAACAGCACTTTTTCGACAATCGTGAGCATTTCCCATAGCTCTTTAAGTGTGACCGCAGGCATGATGGCCAGTAATGCTTCGGGTTTATATTGATTTATATTTCGTCTCATTTGCAAAGTATAAAGTGGAGAGTTAAACCCCATCAAAAAAGCTGTTATTTGTTTAGGTTGACCAATTAATGCATTATTTTGCTCATCGTGCTCATCGTGCTCATCGTGCTCATCGTGCTCATCGTGCTCATCGTGCTCATCGTGCTCATCGTGCTCATCGTGCTCATCATGCTCATCATGCTCATCATGCTCATCGTGAGCACTCGATGCATGACGACTATGAGAGGCATGAATTAAATCAATAGCTCCTAGTGGAATATGCAATGTTTTATCAACTGGCGTTCCTGTGGGGGCTAATATACCGACAACAGTAAAAGGGTTATCTTTATGATGATGAAAACTGGTATTCCCCATGCCGTGTGAAATAACAATGCTGTCGCCCAGTTTATATCCTAATTTAGTAGCCACTTCGTTACCTAATACCACGTCGTTAATATGCTTGAAAGCCTGGCCTGCTACGAAACGAAGGTTTTGTTTTTTAGCATAACGGTAATAGGTGAAGTAATCTGGCGAAGTTCCTAATACAGCGTTGCCTTTGTGGCTATCGCCTAAGCTAATTGGGATTGTCCATTTAACACCGCGTTGATTTTTTATGTAGTTATAACTTTCCCAACTAATACCATTATTAGCATGGCCAATTCTAAATACCGACGACAATAATAACTGTATATCACCAGTGCGCGCGCCCACAATTAAGTCGGTTCCCGATATGGTGTTACTAAAGCTGCTTTTTGCATCAAGCCTTATACGCTCAATGCTTAGTAGTAACATCACGCTAATCGCAATCGTTAATAAGGTTAAACACACACTGGCGCGGCGGTTTAATAAGCTTTTAAAAGCAAGTTTGGCTAAAATCATAATTTATCCTGCAAAGTAACCAAGTTAATACTGCGATTAAATAGCGGTTGCAGTGAATTATCGTGGCTGACAAAAACTAACGTACTGTTACTGTTTTTAGCTTGTTCAAATAATAAGTTTATGAAGTGTTGGCGATTATCAGTATCGAGTGCCGATGTTGGCTCGTCGGCAATAATAATGGCGGGGCTGCCAATAAATGCACGTGCAGCGGCAACACGCTGCTGTTGGCCAATACTTAAATCAGCAGCATTACTGTAATGCAGATTGGTATCTAATCCAAGCGCATTAAGTAAATGGGCTGCTTGTTGTTCTAAGCTACTGGCATGTTTTAGTGCATTGCGTTTGCGTGACGTTGAAAACTGACATCCAAGCACCACATTTTCAATAGGCGTTAAATAGGGTAATAAATTAAAGTTTTGAAAAATATAGCCTATATTGTCGGCTCTAAATGCATCACGCTTCGCTTTTGTTAGCATTTGTAGCGATTTACCTAAAATAGTTAACTCCCCGCTGGTGGGGCTATTTATGCCAGCTAATAAACTTAATAAAGTAGACTTACCACAGCCACTTGGGCCATGTAAAAAGACGTGTTCACCTTTATTTATTGATAAATAAGGAATATTGAGAGTATTCGAGAGGGCTTTTTTATGCCATTTAAACGAAATGTTAGATAAAGTGATCATAACAACTAATAATATTTAAAATACAGTGTTACCACTATAATGCCATGCAACTTATGAGTGTGAAAGGCTTGTAATAAGTAAAACGTTTATACTTTATTATTTGAGCTTTTTAGTATGCTAGATTATTATACAGCGCTTATAACCCCATACCATACTTTGCTCTTTGAGCATCCCTAACCCCCGGAGATAGCATGACCAGCTATAAAGTTTTAGATGTTAATGACGATTTACCAATTCGCACCAAAGGCAAAGTGCACAGCGGAAAAGTGCGTTCTGTTTACTGGCTTACCGATGAAGACAGTGCCCGATTGATTGCTGATAAAGGTTATAAAGTCCCTCAAGGTACTGAGTTGGCAATTATGGTTATTTCCGACAGAATTTCGGCTTTTGATTGCATTTGGCAAGGCGAGAATGGCTTAAATGGTGTGCCAGGTAAAGGCATCGCATTAAATTCAGTCGCGGCTCATTGGTTTTCGTTATTTGATAATGCAGGCCTTGCAGGTAATCATATTGTCGATATTCCTCATCCTTATGTGTGGATTGTACGCAAAGCAAGTACTGTAAAAGTTGAAGCGATTGCTCGTCAATATATTACCGGTAGTATGTGGCGAGATTACGCAAAAGGTGTACGCAACTTTTGTGGCATTGATTTACCCGAAGGGCTTAACGCTAATCAAAAGCTCGACAACGTATTAATTACTCCATCAACTAAAGGTATTATTGAAGGGGTTGCTGAGATCCCCCCTGTTGATGATGTAAATATCACTCGCGACAATATCACGAACAATCTAGCGGTATTTAACTTTAACTCGGTTGATGATGTGAGCAAATACGAGCAACTATTAGTTGAAGGCTTTAATGTTATAAGCGCAGAGCTTAGCAAGCTTGATCAAATATTTGTCGATACTAAATTTGAATTTGGTTATGTAGAAGACATAGATGGCAGTCAAAACCTCATATACATCGACGAAGTAGGCACGCCAGATTCGTCTCGCATATGGGATGGCGCAGCTTATCGTGATGGTAAAATTGTTGAAAATTCAAAAGAAGGGTTTAGACAACTACTTATCAGCAATGTCCCCGACAGCGACGTATTATTAAATAAAGATCGTATGGGCGAACGTGAGCAATTAGCTAAAGATTACATTTTGCCTGAGTCAGTCATGCTCGAAGTGTCTAATACGTATGTAGGGATAGCGAGTAAAATTATTGGTAATGAAATTACTATTCCAGCCGATCCGCGCCAAGAAGTCATTGATATTTTAGATACAGACTACGGGTTAATTGTAAAATAATAATACTAAAGTCGTTGAATACCTCGTAATTATTTAGTTATTTTTAATTATGGGGTATTTATACTTGCAATTACACCGCAACTTTAATTAACTTAACAGAAGATTAATTTAAGGTGTTTTTTGATAAACTGATTTTTACTGTGGTTCATAATTAAATAGTATTAAGTGCTTTCTAAACATGTCAATATACTTGATATCACGTAAGATATTTTTCATCTAACAAATCATTCTTTTTAATCATTAATTAAATTTATCGCATGTGTTGAAAGACAATATTTAAACAAATAAAAATTAAAAAAATAAATATTAGCGCTAAAATTGAAGAAGGTTTACGTTTATATACTCCACTGCGCATTATTTTGAATAACCAGTTTAAGGCTAATTAATGACGAACAGTTTAAAAAACCGAATAATGTTATTATGTGTTGGTTTAATTTTATTAACCACATTAGCAAGTCTATTTAGTTTTTGGTTTTCGGCTAGTAAATTTCAAGAAGAAAAAGTTAACCAAGATATACAAGTTGCCGAAGGTGTTTATAAACAATACTTAAAATCAAAAGAAAGCTTACTACTTACCGCCGCTAAAGTTTTAACCTCTGACTTTGGCTTTAAGCAAGCGGTTGCTACCCGAGATGCCGGCACTATTAGCAGTGTATTGTTTAATCATAGCCAGCGTATTGATGCAGATTTAATGCTCTTACTTGATTTAAAAGGGCAACTCATTTCTGCTAACAATAGTGCTGATAGATTTGAGCATAACCTTGAAGCATTAATGCATGAGCTATTATCAAAACCAGAGCAATCAAATTTTGTAGTATTAAATAAACAACTCTATCAAGTTATTTTATTACCTGTAAATGCACCTAGAACCGTAGCTTATAGTCTAGTTGGATTTAAAATAAGCACTGATGTTGCCAAAGAGCTAAAAAGCCTTACGAGTATGGATGTAAGCTTTATAGCTAGTGCAGATCAATTAGCTAAAAGCTCTCTAGAGTCAAATAAGCAGGATATACTTCCTACCGAATACTTTAAACAGGCGAGTACTTCACGGTTATTTGGCGAACTGCCAGTGTATCGAAATCGCAATATAGATTTACCATCACTGAGCAAACATCCAGTAAATATTTTATTAAGTGCAGATTTAACACAAAGCTATACAGATTTAGAAAAATTGTTTTTAACCGTTATTGTTGTGGCTATTTTAACTATTTTTGTAGGTGTAGTAACCAGTAGCTTATTAGCAAATAATTTAACAACCCCATTATCACATTTAGCAGCAATGGCTAGGCAGTTTGCATTAGGTAACTACAATGTTGAGTTTAGTACTAAAAAGCAAAGTATAGAGATTTCAACCTTGGTTGATGCGTTTAATAACATGGGTAATGATATTAATGAGCGTGAAAAACAAATAAGTTTTCAAGCTCGCCATGACTCGTTAACAGGGTTATATACACGCTCAGCAATGCTTGAAGTGCTTGCTAAGCAACTGGATGAAAAACAGGCTTATACTTTGGTCGCAATTGATATTAAAGGCCTTAGGCATATCAATGATAAGCTTGGTCCTCAGGTAGGCGATCAATGTATTAAAACAGTCGCACTTCGCATTTCTGAATTTAGCGAAAGGTTTGGCGGGTTTAATGCGCGTATTGGTGGGGATGAACTATTAGCTGTTTTTCCAACGCAAGCCCAGCAAAATATTAACGAATTAATGGCCAGTTTACAGGCGTGTTATATTGTTAAAAAACTGAGTATTGCATTGAACTTTAGTGTTGGGGTATTGCAATACCCCGCGCAAGGACTCAACCCTGATGACTTAATTCGACGAGTCCTTATTGCGGTTGATAGTGCGGCTCATACCGTTGATGGAATACATTATTATGAAAATGGTGAAGATGAGGAATACTTAGAGCGTTTAGAAATGCTCGATGCACTCAAGCAAACCTTAAACAACAACGATGGTCAATTATTTATGACCTATCAACCAAAGCTGCATTTTAAAACTAAAAAAATCGATAAAGTAGAGTCATTAATACGTTGGCAGCGTGAGGATGGCAGCTGGGTATCACCTGAGGTATTTATTGATTTAGCCGAGCAGTCGGGGTTAATTGTTGAATTAACACAGTGGGTTATAAAAACAGTCGTTACTCAAGTAGCCCAATGGCAAAGTAAAGGTATTAATATGCAAGCCGCTATTAATGTCTCTGCGCAAGATATTGCGCAACCCAATTTTCATAGCAACTTACTAACTATTTTAAATCAAAATAAAGTAGACCCTAAGTTGATCACTATTGAGCTAACTGAGCGCGATATGATCGAAAATGAAGCTAAGGGGATATTAGCGCTTGAAGAGTTAAATAAAATTGGCGTAAAAGTATCATTAGATGATTACGGTGTAGGGCAAACATCACTCAGTCGTTTAAAAACACTTCCTATTGATGAGCTAAAACTCGATAAATGCTTTATTTTAAAATTAGATGAATCGGAAAAAGATCAATTTATAGTTCAGTCTTCTATTACATTAGGGCATCAGCTGGGCTTTACCGTCGTAGCCGAAGGCGTTGAAAATCTTAATTCACTCAAGTTATTAAACGCGATGAAATGTGATCATGCCCAAGGCTACTTTCTGAGCCGTCCATTAAAAGCCGATTTATTAGAGTTATGGTTAGTCGACTATTATACTAATCAAAAAGAATAAATAATTCATACGATTGCTTTTTAGAAACAATGAACCGAATCAATTTAGCAAAAAAATAGTAAATATAGCCATAGAGCATACGCAATATTGCATTTATTAAAAGGCACATTTAGTATGGCTTTTAATAAATGTAATATGCTCTTGAGCGACTGATTGACTCCTTATGAAACAATATTTTTATTTACAAATTAATAAACGTTTATAAAAATTTTTAATAAAATAAGTGCAATGTTTAATATAACTGCGCGATTTCATAGCCTACTTATATGATATAATTATCTAGGTTTACTCGTCTTCAAATAACATTTTTTTGTTATGTATTGATATAAAAATATAGTGATTTAATATGAAAGTAATTTTCGATACCCAAAGCCTTTATTATTTACCTCAATACATCCCTGTTTTTAAAGAGCTATCTAAAGAGGGTATTAAAAGTAAATTTGTTTTTTATAAAAACCCTCACTCACCATTAATTCAAAACGTTATTAATCACTATAATCTAGACCATATCTGGGTCGATAAAGAGTCTGAGGCCATTAGCTTTTATGAGAAAGAAAAGGCTGATTGGGTTTTCTTTGCAAATTCATTTCCTTACTTAGAACGCTTACACAAAGTATCTAAAAGTGCTCAGTTAGGTCACGGTATTGGGCCAAAAGCGAGTTATTATACCAAATCAAGCAAGTCGATGACCGTTCGCTTTGTTGAAGGGGAATATCGTTGCAGTCGTTTAAAAACGATGTACCCAGAAGATGTATTTATTGATGTTGGCTTTTGTAAACTAGATCCCATATTTAATAATGAGCAGATAGATGGGGCTTTAAATTTAACTCATTTCAGTAAAGAAAAGAAAACAATATTATATGCGCCAACCTTTTACCCAAGCAGTTTAGAGCTATTTCCTAAAAACTGGCCAGAGCACTTTGCTAATTATAATATATTAATTAAACCCCATTATTTTTCAATTAGTAAAGAAAAATATCAAAAGCATGTCGAGTTGTTAAAGGCTTGGGCTGAATACCCCAATGTGTATTTAGCTAGCGTAGAAGATTACTCTTTAGTTCCTTTTTTAGCTGAGGCTGACTTACTAATCAGTGACGCATCGTCTGCGTTATTTGAATTTGCCTTATTAAATAAGCCTGTTATTTGGTGTGACTTCCTTAAATTAAGATGGAGCTACCGAGGTATATTTTCTTATCGCTTTAAAAAAAGAATGGATAAAGATTATGGTGAATATGCTGATTTAGCCGTACATGCAAAAAAATATAAAAATTTAAAAAATTTGGTAGAGCAGCAATTAGCCGAACCAAATCACTTGGCAGATAAAAGATTATCATTATCGAAGAAACTTGCTGGAACATTAGATGGAAAAGCAAGTCAAAGAATTGTCGAATATCTGAAAAATAATTCTATTTAACACGTAAAAATACAAGGATGAAGTAAATGTTAAAAGACTTTAAGTTCTAAATAACTATTAGGTTAAAAAATGAAAAAAATTGGTTACACCACAGGCGTTTTTGATCTGTTTCATATAGGTCATTTAAATATTTTAAAAAGAGCTAAGTTAGAATGCGATTACTTAATTGTAGGTGTAACCACCGATGAGCTTTGTAAGTCAGCTAAAAATAAAGTACCTGTGATCCCTTTTCAAGAGCGACTTGAACTTGTGGAAGCAATAAAGTTTGTTGATGAAGTGGTACCTCAGGTTAATTACGATAAAGAAGAAGCGTGGAATAATTTAAAGTTTGATAAAATGTTTGTTGGTGATGACTGGCAAGGGACCGATAAATGGAAAAAAATAGAAGCCGATTTCGCTAAAATTAATGTAGAAATTTGCTATTTTTCTTATACTTCGCACACTTCAAGTACAAAGCTTCGTGAGGTTTTAGATAAAATCACTGCTGCGTCTTAAATTATTCAACCCGCGCTTTAGAAAGTTATCTCTATAAAATAATACGTTGTAATTAGGCACTTTGATGAGTGCCTAATCTGTATATTGTCGTCAGATTATAAATAAGAAATAGAGGGGAGTAACAGTAAGGCACCTTTATTTCTGTTTTTTATATCCATAGGGGCAATTTTTACAATTATTTTTACAGCACGTTCCTCGCTTTAAAAAAAACCACTTAGAAAAAACCATGTAATTATTTTCCATTGTGTAATCAAGCCCTGCTATGAGATTGTCATTATTTTTAAATGGCCTAGCAAAAGCGAGTTGGGTTTTAATCGGCTGAGTATAAATGTGCTGTAAGAAATGATTTATTTTAGCTAAGGTGCAAGTTCTGCATAGGCAAGCTGTTGCTTCTGCATCAAGAGGTAAAATAGCGGGCAATTCGCTGCACCAACATGCAGATATATCGTTTACATTGCATGTAAGTAATGTATTACATTGAGAGCAGTTAAGTTGGAGCATGATATGTCTTTTAAGTATTAATGTAGTAAGAATAACATAATGAATATAAAAACAGCATTAGCCGAATTTGTTGGTTTTGGCGATAATAAAGAAACGGCCATTGGTGTCATCGCTGCCACGCCAAGTTATGGCCAAGATATAAACTATAGCGTAACCACGCAAGAGGTTATTAAGGTGCTTGAGCGGGTCGTTAATAATGAAATTCCATTAGATGATTTGCTGTTATGGGCAAATGTTATTGAATCGAGAGATGATATTGCTTGCGGTGAATCCGAGGGAGTCATTTACGCACTCAGTAATGACGATCAAATGGGTGAGTTAACGATTGCAAAGCTAGTACAAATATTACACCTGTTAAACAACACCCCTGACTAGCCATTAAAAAGCCAATGCTCACAAAGAGAAGCAAATGAGAAGCTATAAAAACGTTCTAGTCGCTACTCTAAAGCGCAGCGTCTCTAAAGCGAAGCGCCTCTTTGTGCATAAATGGCTTATTCACTTAATCACTTAAACCAAAAAACAAAAACCAATGCTCACAAAGAGAGGAAAATGAGGGTAAATGAGAAGCCAAAACACAAAATAAAACATGCCCTAGTCACTAAATCACTACTATAAAGCACAGCGTCTCTAAAGCGAAGCGCCTCTTTGTGCATAAATGGCTTAATCACTTAATCACTTAATCACTTAAAAACCAAAAACAAAAACCAATGCTCACAAAGAGAAGAAAATGAGGGTAAATGAGAAGTGAAAAACACGCTCTAGTCCTAAACCACTAAGTTACTACTCTAAAGCGCAGCGTCTCTAAAGCGAAGCGCCTCTTTGTGCATAAATGGCTTAATCACTAGCTTTAATCACTTAAAACCAAAGACAAAAGCCAATGCTCACAAAGAGAAGTAAATGAGGGTAAATGAGAAGTGAAAAACATGTTCTAGTCCTAAATCACTAAGTTACTACTCTAAAGCGCAGCGTCTCTAAAGCGAAGCGCCTCTTTGTGCATAAATGGCTTATTCACTTAATCACTTAAACCAAAAAACAAAAACCAATGCTCACAAAGAGAGGAAAATGAGGGTAAATGAGAAGCCAAAACACAAAATAAAACACGCCCTAGTCACTAAATCACTAAATCACTAAATCACTACTCTAAAGCGCAGCGTCTCTAAAGCGAAGCGCCTCTTTGTGCATAAATGGCTTATTCACTTAAACCAAAAAACAAAAACCAATGCTCACAAAGAGAAGAAAATGAGGGTAAATGAGAAGCCAAAACACAAAATAAAACACGCCCTAGTCACTAAATCACTACTCTAAAGCACAGCGTCTCTAAAGCGAAGCGCCTCTTTGTGCATAAATATCTTAATCACTTAATTACTTAAACCAAAAAACAAAAACCAATGCTCACAAAGAGCAGCAAATGAGGGTAAATGAGAAGCTATAAAAACGTTCTGGTTACTACTCATCAGCTACATACAAAAACACCGCGTATATTAGCGCGGTGTTTTTTAACGTAAAAACGAAGGGTTAATCTTTATGATAACCTAAACATGTTTCAACTTCGTTTTTAGAACCCAAAATAACGGCCACACGCTGGTGGATAGCATCGGGTTGAATATCCATAATGCGCTCACTGCCTGTAGAAGCAATACCGCCAGCTTGTTCAACCAACATAGCCATAGGGTTTGCTTCGTATAACAAACGTAGCTTATTCGGTTTTTTAGGGTCTTTAGTATCAGTTGGGTAAGCAAATATACCACCGCGGCTTAAAACACGATGCACATCGCCAACCATTGCAGCAATCCAACGCATATTAAAGTTTTTAGCACGAGGACCCGTATCGCCAGCCACTAAGTCATTAATATAGTTTTGCATAGCCGGCTGCCAATGGCGCTGGTTTGACGCATTAATGGCAAACTCATTGGTATCTTCTGGAATAACCGAAAAATCTTGAGTAAGTAAAAAGCTACCCTGAGTTTTATCTAAGGTAAATAAACGAGTCCCTTTACCAATGGTTAACGCAAGCATGGTTGATGGGCCGTAAAGCACATAGCCGGCAGCTACTTGTTTATGGCCAGGTTGCATAAAAATGCTTTCATCAGCAGCATCAGAACCTTCAGGTGCTTCCATAATAGAAAAGATAGTGCCTACCAACGAGTTAATATCGGTATTTGACGAGCCATCAAGTGGGTCAAAGGCAACAATATATTTAGCGTCGGGATTACCCGCAACAGTGTAGTCTTCTTCTTCAGAGGCTATGGCTTTCACATAACCAGACTCAAGTAAAATATCCTTTAAAAGTTGGTTAGATAAAACATCAAGTTTCTTTTGAGTTTCACCTTGAATATTCTCATCGAGAGTTGAGCCTAACACGCCTGAAAGTGCGCCTTGGCCTACTCTAAACGAGATCTCTTTACAGGCAGCAAGTACTGTACGAATTAATAAAAGAAGTTCGTTTGAACAGCCGTCTTCTAACATCACTGTGGGGAGTCTACGCATTCTATTTTCCTGATAACAAGTTATACCATTGGCAAAAGTTAATCATAATGTGAGAGAGATTAACTTAAAGCGCTGAATTTCGTCTTAAATAACTGTATTGTTTAAATAGGTCCTACATAATAGGGCTACCTAATCATACTTAAAACGCCAATAACAAAGATAAGATTATGCAAAAAATTCCATTACTACGTTACATGTTCTTTACTGTGTTGCTTACCATCATAACCCAAGCGAACGCAGCAATTAAGTCTATTGATGAATTTACTGACAAAATGAATCACTTTCCGGGCTACTTTTCATTCTATTATGATACACAAGCAGGAAAAGTTTACTTAAAAGTAGATAAATTAAAACAGCAATTTTTATTACAACAAAGCTTACCGTATGGAGTGGGTTCTAACGACATAGGGTTAGATAGAGGCCAACTTGGTAATACGCATTTAGTGCAGTTCGAACGCTTTGGCGATAAAGTCATGCTCCGAGCTGTAAACACTTACTACCGTGCAAACACCACAAATAAAGCCGAAAAACAAAGTGTAAAAGAAGCATTTGCTTCGAGTATTTTGGCAGGCCTTAAAGTTGTAGCACAAGATAGTGACGCTGCATTAGTCGATTATACCCCTTATTTATTGTCAGATGTGCATGGAGTAAGCCGCATATTAGCAGCACGTAAACAAGGTAATTTTAGTTTAGACAACACGCGTAGTGCTGTATTTATGGAGCGCTCAAAAGCCTTCATGAAAAATACTGAATTAGAAGCAGTATTAACTTTTAAAGGCAGTAACGTTGGTAAATATGTTCGCCAAGTCAGTGCAGACCCATATTCGTTAACGGTACATATGCATCATTCGCTTATAGAATTACCCGATAACAACTACACACCTCGCCAGTTTAATACGCAGTCGGGTTTTTGGAGTGTTGAACACAAAGATTACTCAGCGCCTTTAGGTGAGTCTATGTATGTGCGTTATATACCACGTCATCGTTTAATTAAAAAAAATCCTAACTTACCGGTGAGTGAACCTGTTGAACCTATTGTTTATTATTTAGATCCTGGGGTACCTGAGCCTGTTAAAGGGGCTTTATTAGAAGGTGCAAAATGGTGGAACAATGCATTTACCGAGGCCGGTTTTAAAAATGCCTTTATGGTAAAAGTACTGCCAAGTAATGCCGATCCTATGGATGTAAGATACAACGTTATTCAATGGGTGCATCGTGCTACGCGCGGTTGGTCTTATGGGAGCTCAGTGATTGATCCTCGTACCGGAGAAATCATTAAAGGCCATGTAACGCTTGGATCGTTAAGGGTTCGTCAAGATTTATTAATTGCACAAGCACTTAGCGCACCTTACATAAAAGGTAACGAGGTAACTAAAACGCTGCAAGCGATGGCGCTTGATCGAATTCGTCAATTAAGTGCTCATGAAGTTGGACATACACTAGGTATTGCTCATAACTTTGCTGCTTCGGTAAACGATAGAGCATCGGTTATGGATTACCCGCACCCGTTATTAAGTTTTAACGAGCAAGGTAAGCTTGATGTATCGCGTGGCTATGCAAAAGGAATGGGTGTTTGGGATACGCAAGTTATTAAATATGGCTACAGCGATTTTACTAATCAAAACGAAGAGAGCGGTCTTAAGGCTATTTTGGCCGAAAATAAAGCCAAAGGCTTAGCGTTTATTTCTGATAGTGATGCCCGTGCAAAAGGCGGCGCGCATCCAACAGCGCACCTTTGGGATAATGGCAGTAATCCAAGTGAAGAATTACTTAGAGTGCTTGAGGTGCGTCAGCAGGCGCTCGCTCAATTTGGTATAAATAATATTAAAACCGGCGCTGCATTATCTAATCTAGAAGAAATGCTAGTGCCTTTATATTTGTTTCATCGTTATCAAATTGAGGCAGCCGTAAAATTGGTTGCAGGGGTTGATTATCACTACGAAACCCGTAGTGAGCAAGCGGCAAAAGGCGCGCAAGTTGTTGATAAAATAAAACAACAACAGGCGGTAACTGCCATACTGGCAACACTTAAAGCAAAAAACTTGGTTGTACCTGAATCAATACTTTCACTGATACCGCCAAAAGCTTATGGTGAATCTAAATCGCGCGAAAGCATTGTAGGGCGTACCGGTTTAACACTCGACGCTATGGCCTTGCCTGAAGTTGCTGCGCAACATAGTTTATCGTTATTATTAAATAGCCAGCGTTTGAATCGTTTAGCGCAACAACAAGCACGTCATAGCGAATTTTATAGCTTAAATGAGCTATTAACTGAGCTATACGCTAGTGTATTTAAAGTTTCTACACCTAATACTATGGCGGGTAAAGTCACTCAACGGGTACAGTATTTAACCGCTAAAACCATGGCCGATGTAATTGCCAGCCCTAACACTAGCCCAGAAGTGCAAGCACAGCTCAATTATTATTTAGTAAAACTAATGAATGATTTTGAGCAAAACTCATTCATTAGTCACACGAGCGAAGGCGAAAGTGCATTTAAGCAGTATTTGGTTGAACAAATAAAATTGTTTTTAAATACCGGTACATGGCCAAATAACTTTAAAGCATTGCCTATTCCACCAGGTTCGCCTATTTAATGTGTAATAACAGCAAGTATATACTTGCTACAGGTTATGATACCGATTAAGAATTAAAGATGAGCGTCGCGAGGCAAGTATACTTGTTACAGTGGCGCGACCTTTTTCTTGCTTCAGGTATTTTTTTTGTTAGTCTACAGGTCTAATTTTTATTCTTTTGAAGGTGTCTATGACGTTTTTTTCTCGCTCTATACTGGCGTTATCTATTGCGCTTTCAAGTAGTCATGCAGTGGCCGAAAAACAATGTGATGTAGAGCTTCGTCATGGTTTAATTATTACTGATGATGTAATTAGGATTGTTGATAAAGGGCAAACTCGGGTGCAAATAAACAATAATAATCAATTGTTCATTCGCGGATACTGGGTTGATTTAAGTCAAGATGAAAGCAAAGTACTTCAGCAGTTTAGTGCAGGAATACGCCATACAGTGCCAGAGCTTGTAAATCTTGCAACCGATGGTGTTAATTTAGGTTTAAGTGCAATAGAGCATGTTGTTGAGGGGATCTCGGATAAAGAGCCAGAGGTGCTAAAAACGCAGCTACAGTATGTTGAGCGAGCGCTTATGGATAAATTTAAACGAGGCGATGACTTTTATTTTATTGCCCCTCAATCATTATCACAAATAGATGACTTTTTTACCGAAGAAATAAGCACTAAAATTCACTCAGCAGTACATGGTTCGTTAGGCTCTATATTGGTATCGTTAGGTGATGCGTTTAAATCACGTGAAGGCAATATTGAAGACCGAATTAACGACATGGGGCAACGTATGGATATTATTTCAAAAGAAATAGATAAATCATTACAAAAAAAAGCTCAACAGCTCGACTTAAAAGCGACCGAATACTGTGAGTATTTAAATACACTCGATATGACCGAATCGCGCTTGCAAGCTATCGTGCCTAGCATGACTGACTTTGATTTAGTGCAAATTAAATCTTAATTTCAGCGTCGGTTAGTGCTCTATACTCACCACTTTGTAAGTTTTCATCTAATACAATATTAGCCACTTGCTCACGATGTAATTCAACGACTTTATTACCTACCGCCGCTAACATGCGCTTTACTTGATGATACTTCCCTTCGCTAATCGATAATCGCAAACTATAGCTTTCAAGTGCATCTGCAATAGCAGGGCGGGTTAGTTCTTTTTCGTTATGTAACTGCACACCTTCACGAAGCTGTGTTAAGGCTTGAGAGGTTAAAGGCTCTAAGGTTTCAACTAAATAGGTTTTTAATTTTTGATGCTTAGGTGAGGTAATACGATGCGACCAATCACCATCGTTAGTAATTAAAACAAGCCCCGTGGTATCAATATCTAATCGCCCAGCAATATGAAAATCAGCCATATTCGGCTCATCGAGCAAATCAAATACAGTGGGGTGCAATTCATCTACATTTGCACACACATAACCTGCAGGCTTATGTAGCATAAAATAACGTTTACCTAAAAAGGCTAACTGTTCACCCTGAAATACAACTGAATCTTGCGCTTTTATTTGAAAATCAAATGCTGTTACGGTTTCATCATTAACGCTAACGTCCTGACGTTTAATGGCTGCGCGTGCTTTTGAACGCGGTAATTCGGCTAAATGGCTAATAAATTTATCTAAGCGGCAAGGGAATTTCATTGAGGTTCACATTGTTAGTCATCTTAAGTGTGCGCGAGTATAGCCGATACCTTAAAATAAGACAAAAGCATGCATTGTTAAAACAGCCAATAATCGGCTTTAAACGACTTTTAAAGGCCAAAATTAGCCACCATTTAGCTGAGAGATGTTTCGGTTTATATAAATTTTATTTGCTATAATCGGCAAAAATATTTGAGAGATTAACATGACCCACACAGATGTAATTATTATTGGCGCAGGTGCTGCAGGTTTAATGTGTGCTGCACAAGCAGGCTATAGAGGGCGCAGTGTCAATGTGCTCGATATGGGTAAAAAGCCAGGCCGTAAAATACTCATTAGTGGTGGTGGTCGTTGTAATTTTACTAACGAAAATGCCAGTCCAAGTAACTACTTATGTGGTAACCCTCATTTTGTTAAATCGTGTTTAAGTCGTTATACCCAACATGACTTTATTGATTTAGTCGACCGTCACTCATTGGCATACCATCATAAAACATTAGGGCAATTATTTTGCGATAACAGCGCGCAAGATATCGTTAATATTTTACTTACCGAATGTGAGTGGGCAGGCGTTAGCATTAATTTACGTAATGAAGTTTTGAATGTCAGTAAAACAGACTCGGGCTATCAGGTTACAACAGAGCAAGAAACATTTAGCTGTGATTCTCTTGTCATCGCTTCGGGTGGCTTAACCATGCCCAAATTAGGTGCTACCCCAATCGGTTATAAAATAGCTGAACAATTTGGCTTAAATGTATTGCCAACAATGGCTGCATTAGTGCCTTTTACATTGCACCAGCACGATAAAGAACGTTTTGAGGGGCTTTCGGGGATTAGTATTGCCTGCGAAGTGTCGAGTGAAGACGGGACTGCATTTAAAGAAAATATATTGTTTACACATCGAGGTTTATCGGGTCCGGCTATATTGCAAATTAGCTCTTTTTGGCGTGCGGGTCAGGCCGTAACGATTAACTTACTGCCAGATAATAACCTAAAACAGCAGTTGGGTGCGTGGCGAGAAATACAAGCTCAAAAATCGTTAAAAAACAGTTTAGCCACTATTTTACCTAAACGCTTTGTTGAAATACTCCACGATAACAACGCCATTCCTGATTGTAATATAAATCAGCTTACTCATGCTCAAATCGACGAGCTCGCTAACTATATACATGCATGGCAAATTAAGCCTAATGGAACAGAGGGTTACCGTACCGCCGAAGTGACTTTAGGTGGAGTGGATACTAACGAGCTAAGCTCAAAAACATTCGAAGCTAAAAAAGCGCCGGGTCTTTATTTTATTGGCGAAGTAACGGATGTGACCGGCTGGTTAGGGGGATATAACTTTCAATACGCTTGGAGTTGTGGCTTTGCCGCCGGACAGTATTGTTAGCTGTATTTAAAGGTGTTTTCGCTAAAAGTAAGGTTAGTTGAGCACTAACCTTACGCAAGTATCGTTATTATTTAACGATGTGTACCACGAATAGGGTAATCATTCTCAAGAGCAAACTCTATTCCGCTAACCAATTGTTCTATATCGGGACGTATAAAGGGGGCGTTTGCTATTTCAATCATCACCGTTTTACCTTGTGGATTAACTAAAAATAGTCCGGGTTCGGCAAACGTATGATCGGTTTCAGAATCACTCATAGGATCAGAAATATATAAACCTAATTGCTGCATTTGTGCCACGCTTAACTCAGTCAATATAGGGTAATCTACGTTTAGACCTTTATCTTGCATTGCCTTTAATTGCTCTTGAGAATCACCCGAAACGGCAACAAGGTTAATGTTCATCGCAGCAAGCTTATCGTTGTAGTCGTTAAGCGCATTTAAATATTTTAAACAAATAGGGCAATGAAATCCGCGGTAGATAATAACTAAAGACCATTCTTTTGAGGTGTTAGCAGCACTAGCAGCGTTAACAAGGTCTACTTTATTGCCTTGTTGATTGCTTACATTAATTGCGGGAAACTGTTCACCGGCGACTAATTTGGTATTTTGCATTTGCTATCTCCATAATATAGGTGGCATAACTTAAATGTTAGCCATTAATAGATAATGGTATGTAGCAAGCTGCTAACCAACTTTATAGGTCGCTGTTTTTAATCGTTAAATTGTTTTTTAGTGTGTTAAGTTTAACTAAAGTACAGTCAATAGTATGAAAAAGTTACATCAATATTGCAGCTTGTACACTATAAATACCCAGTATATAACTAAGCAATGAGTCACCCTAAGTTAAAGAACTTTAGTGCTTTGTTACTTTAGTTAAAAACTCAGCCAAAATTCGGTCTTTTTCTACTTGAGATGCTTTATCCCTGATGGCGGCCTTTTCAATATCAGCAAGCATTTCAACACGCCTTATTTTTTCATAGGCCAGTTCTTGCTCGTTAAGCTCACTCAGTTGTACTGTTTTTACTACACCAAAGTTGGGATCTTCAATTTTATCAAAATCAAATTCAGCATCTAACTTTTCCCCATAAGCGACATTATATATGACTGCAATCCAGAGCTTTCTTTGATTTTGTTTTCGAGAGTTTAACCAGTGAGTTTTAGGAACTAAAATATCAGCAGAATAATAAATACCATCGTAGAAAAAATCACCGTCAATTCTAAAGTAAGCGAGTGATTCACCGTTAAGATCAGCTTTATTCATTTCATTAATTAATGATTCTTGTAGGCTATCTGTAATGGTAACAAAGTCCTCTTTGGTTAACCCAATATAAGGGTTTTTAAATTTTTTACGTTGTTGCATTGTTATCCTAACTATAAAAATAATGCACTAGGGCCTGTTTATCTATTAAAGCCAACTTATACGCCTTTTTGGGGGAAGCGCTGTGGATCACTAATTTAATCGGTATTTTAATACTTTGATTGCTTATTAATCAGCTTCATTTATAAATACCTATTTGATTAGAATAGGGGGGGTTTATTAAAAACTGAATCTATTTTTATCTCGATATTTGTGAAATACCCCACATTACCCCCTCAATACTGCCTAAACGTTCTAAATTTAAAGAGAGCCAATGAAATCTTGTGAACTTATTAAAGTTATAAAAAAACCCGCAAAACAATGTCTTGCGGGCCTTATAAAGCTTTATGAACGCTTATGCGATCATGGGGGAACGGTTTTACATCATGTCGCCTATTAACGAGTTATCCTTTTGTTTTTATTGTCTTAGTTATTTTATGGAAGCAATGATACTCACTTTATACCTCTAGGTATAAAGTACTAAAGTGAAATATTAAGGAAATCAGGTAAATTCAGATATTGAAAATATATATTTGGCTGATTAAGTTTGAGTGAATCATTCTCTAAGCGGTTTATAAAGCTTCGGTTTGTTATTAATGCTGAAACTTTCCATTTTGCAAAAAATTAATAGTTTGTTCGGCAACGTCTAAGTTATAGCGCATCATAGAATGACTAACGTCAATAGTAATAAAATCACTCATGCTACTCAGCTTTGTCGACTCTACCGACACGAAGCCATCATTTGGTCCGTCAAATAGGTCATTAGTCAGGTTGGATGATTTTGTGCCCGCAATTATGCCTATATTCGCATCTGTTTCATCAAGGTTATTACCTAAGCTGCTTCTTCCTGTGACAAGTGCGCGACTTATCCCGCCTCCGACTTCCATTAACCAAGCGTCACTTAAGTGATCTGCCAATTCACTTCCTTTGTTCGGTGTGCCTATTAATACAACCTCGGCAATATTAATTTTTTCTAGCTGATACTGATTGTTTTGTAGATATGCCCTAATGACTAATCCACCAAGTGAATGCCCAACAAAATGGACTTTGGGTGCGTGTAATAGACAAGCGTCAATTTGTTTTGTCGTTTCCGCTAAAACATCATCAATACTTTCACCAATAGTCGCGTAGTCTAATCGGCACACTTTATACCCTGCATTTGCTAATCGCTGAGCGAAAAGCCACACGGCTCCGTCACTTCTCCCTAAACCATGAGCAAGTACAACGAGTTCATCGGTGGATTGGTACTCAGTAATTTGTGCTTCAGATCGAGAACAACCGGTCAAATGGAAGCAAGCAAATATAAATATCATCGTTACCATTATTTTTTTCATTTATTCACCTAAATTTTTACGCACCGAACTGAAAACATATAGCTCTTCTTTAATTTTGTACGGCGAATTTCACCTTTATGTGAATTCCACCAAGAATAAGCAAGTGTTCTTGCGTAAGCCTCTTTGTCTGTTGCATTGCTACTTGTCCAAAATTCAGTATACATACCCTGAGTGGTATACCAATTACCAAGTTTTACGCCGGCAGGTTGAGCTGAAAAACGATGCAGATTAACTTGTGATTGTTCGAAATTTTTAAATACTGTATCTGGCTGCACTGCTTTAAGTGTTATTGCAATATCATTTTCACCTCGCCAACCTTCTTTATTAAGTTCAGACTCAGAAATGCCTATGCTTTTTTCAAGCGCTTTCCAGTCATCATCCGAAGCAACTCGCCAACCTGTTGGGCAAATATTTCTCTCATCAATGACATCCAGCCAATTGTAAAGCCTTCCATATGTCAAAAGTTGGCTTTCGTCATCATTAGGAATATAACCGGTGCTAACTTTTGATCGATCTTGAAAAGTCGTTGTTCTTAAGTTTTCAGCCAACCAAACTTGGCCGCCTATTTTTACGGTGCGGTAAACATTCCCGTCACTATCGTGCACGGTGTTATGGTCATCACTTTGCGCAGAGTTAGAGTAACTTGCTGCTGACGTTTGTGGGTTTAACATAAAAAGTCCTAGTGTAAAAAGTAATTTTTTCATTGTTCCTGCCTAGGCATGCAGAGTGTCATTAATTGAATTAAAGCGGCCAGTTAAACGATACTTCTTTCTCTGATAATGCCCACAATTTAGTTAATGCGTTCTTTTCTAGAACAAAAGGCTCAAGTTTTCCTTGACCTACAGGCCCACCAAAGTTCATTAGTCCTGTAGGGCCATAGTAAGCACGTTCTTTTAAGTTTTCTTCAGTTGTGCACATAACTTCAGGGTATGCTCCTTTGTTAGCTGTTTGAGCGACACCTAACTTGACCATCAAAGACCACGAGAACCTTGTCGCAAAATTGGCTTTTTCATTGATAAGTGATGTATTAGATGCCCCCGGATGACAAACGTAAACTTTCACCTGCTTTTTTGCAGATTTTATTTTATCTTGAAGTTCGTAGGCGAACATCATTTGTGCCAATTTACTCTGGCTGTAAACTTTGTTGGGGTGGTAGTTTTTATCCCAATTGATATCGTCAAACTGAATGGTTCGATGTCCCATTTTGTGACCTTCACTTGAGACAACCACAATACGTCCTTTTGACTCTTCAATACGATTGAAGAGTAAGCCACACAGAAGAAAGTGCCCGTAATGATTGACACCTAATTGACTTTCAAAACCATCAACAGTGAGTTCTTGTTTAGCAATTTGTGCGATAGCAGCATTACACAGTAATGCATCAATATGACTCACCTTTTCCAATACTTCTGAAGCTGCTTTACGTATAGAGTTCAAATCGGCTAAATCCATACGGATAAAAGAGACTTCAGTATGATTACCAAACTCTTCTCGTAACACCTCAATAGCATCTTTCGATTTATGCGGGTTGCGATTTAACATCACTACTTTTGCACCTTTAGAAAGCAGTATCCGCGTTGCCTGAAATCCTGTTCCCGTATTAGAACCAGTGATAATATAAGTTTTACCTGATAGAGAGCCCAATCGTTCCGGTGTCCAGCCTTTTGAGCCAAATAGCTTTTTACTCGTCATTTTAAAACACCTCAATTTGATGTTGATATTTAGTTGTACGGTATAATCAGTACAACCATACTTCGATATAAAATAATTATAAATATCATTTAGAGGCATAAATAGGCGGATTTATCTTTAAAATATGCCTATTTGTATCAAACCGTTGAGCTTTGGATTTTTCACTGATACTTTGACGTTATGTACCATTAAATGGCATGAAGCTTATGACTCAAGCATTAATTAAACAAATTATCGAGAGCAGTGTCTGTGAAGACGGCATGGTGGAAACCAGTGTAAAGGGGGTACAGCTTTTTCGGATAACAAGTCCACTTAACTGCGCTCCAGCCGTATATGAACCAACTATTGTCGCGATAGTGAGCGGTGCTAAAGAGGCTATATTAGACGGAAAAAGGTATATCTATAACAATAATCAATATATGTGTTGTTCGATGTCGATGCCTGTTGAAGCGGGAACACCCACAGCTTCTCCTGAAAATCCGCTTTTAGGTGTTTATATCTCCCTAGATACGAAAGTAATGACAGAGCTTGCAATTGCAATGGAGGGAGCTGTAGGTGTTTTTCGAAAACCTGAGGGAGCTTCACTTCCTCCTGGATTCTCACTTTCCCATTGGGATGATGCTTTTACGGAGGCACTTTATCGCCTGCTCATAGTCACTAACAGTTCATCGGATAGTGCAATACTTGGCGATGGTCGACTGAGAGAGTTGTATTATGCTGTATTAAAAGGTGAAGCGGGAGAGTCTGCAAAACGGGCTTTTGGTTTAGGTAATGAAATAGCAAAATCCATTGAGTATTTGTCTTCTCGTCTAAATGATACATTTACCATAGAAGATATTGCTGCTCAGGTTGGCATGAGCAGAGCCGTATTTCACCGAAAATTTAAACAAGCCACTACCATGTCACCACTTCAATTTGTTAAGTCGATGAGGCTTAACACTGCGGCTATGAAAATTGCTGGTGGCATGAACGTTAACAATGCCGCAATGGAGGTTGGTTATGTTAGCTCATCTCAATTTAGTAGAGAGTTCAAACGAATGTACGGACAATCACCGAAGCATTGGACACAGTCACAACAAATACCTAAAGGAAGAGTGACATAAAAGAGGGTTAACTAAACCTTTAGCTACAGAATACTCCAACAATCTCTTCCCTCTGAACAAAAAAACTGAATATAGCTATTAAGTAACCCCCAATAATTGGATTATCCAATTATTGGGGGTTACTTCACTATTCAGTTTTTTTAAGTGGTTGGGCTAAGGTTATAGTATAGGTTTAAAACCTATTACATCATGCCGCCCATGCCACCCATTCCGCCCATGCCACCCATATCAGGAGCTGGAGCAGATTCGTCTTTAGGAATTTCAGCAACCATTGCTTCAGTTGTGATCATAAGACCTGCAATTGAACCGGCAAACTGTAAAGCAGAACGCGTTACTTTAGTTGGATCTAAGATACCCATTTCAATCATGTCGTTGTACTCGCCAGAAGCTGCGTTGTAACCGTAGTTACCTTCACCACCTTTAACTGCGTTAATAACAACAGATGCTTCATCGCCCGCATTAGTTACGATTTGACGAAGTGGCGCTTCCATTGCACGAAGTGCAACTTTAATACCATGGTTTTGATCTTCATTATCGCCAAGTAGTTCAACTAGCTTGCTAGCAGCACGTACTAATGCAACACCACCACCAGGTACAACACCTTCTTCAACCGCTGCGCGAGTGGCATGTAATGCATCTTCTACGCGGTCTTTTTTCTCTTTCATTTCGATTTCGGTTGCTGCGCCTACTTTAATTACTGCAACACCGCCGGCTAATTTAGCCATACGCTCTTGTAGTTTTTCTTTATCGTAGTCTGACGTTGCTTCTTCAATTTGTGCTTTAATTTGTGCAACACGACCGTTAATGCCGTCTTCTTCACCAGCACCATCGATAATCGTTGTATCGTCTTTAGTGATAACTACGCGCTTAGCAGTACCTAAATCTTCGATTGTTGCTTTTTCAAGCTCAAGGCCGATTTCTTCTGAAATAACAGTACCGCCAGTTAATACAGCGATATCTTGTAGCATTGCTTTACGACGGTCGCCAAAGCCAGGTGCTTTAACAGCCGATACTTTAACAATACCGCGCATGTTGTTTACAACTAATGTTGCTAGCGCTTCGCCTTCAAGGTCTTCAGCAATAATAAGTAGCGGCTTGCTTGCTTTAGCTACGGCTTCTAATGTAGGCAATAATTCACGAATGTTAGATACTTTTTTGTCTACAAGTAGAATGAATGGGTTATCTAGCTCAACTGCGCCTTTTTCTGCGTTGTTGATGAAGTAAGGTGATAAGTAACCACGGTCAAACTGCATGCCTTCTACAACATCAAGTTCGTTTTCTAGTGATTGACCTTCTTCAACTGTGATCACACCGGTATTACGGCCTACTTTTTCCATTGCATCAGCAATGATTTCGCCAATTTCTTTATCAGAGTTAGCTGAAATAGTACCTACTTGTGCAATTGCTTTAGTGTCGGCACAAGGTACTGATAATGCTTTTAACTCTGCAACAGCAGCAATGATTGCTTTATCGATACCGCGTTTAAGATCCATTGGGTTCATACCCGCTGCAACCGCTTTTAAACCTTCGTTTACGATAGACTGTGCAAGTACGGTTGCGGTTGTTGTACCGTCACCAGCAGCATCATTTGCTTTAGATGCTACTTCTTTAACCATTTGTGCGCCCATGTTTTCGAACTTGTCTTCTAGTTCGATCTCTTTTGCTACAGAAACACCATCTTTGGTGATTACTGGAGAGCCAAATGATTTGTCTAGTACTACGTTACGGCCTTTAGGACCTAATGTTACTTTTACTGCGTTTGCTAAGATGTTTACGCCAGTTAGCATTTTAGCGCGTGCGTCACCTGCAAAAAGTACTTCTTTTGCTGCCATGATTTTATTCCTCTAAATTCTTAAATGTTTGTTAAAGAAAAGTAGGTTTAGCCTACAATGCCTAAAATGTTGTATTCACGCATGATCAGGTACTCTTGACCTTCGATCTTTTCAATTTTTTCAACATTACTGCCAAATATAACCGTTTCGCCTACTTTTACTTCTAGTGCTCTAATATCACCATTTTCTAAAGCTAGGCCATTGCCCACAGCAATAACTTCTCCGCGAGTTGATTTCTCAGCTGCAGAGCCAGTTAATACAATACCGCCAGCAGATTTGGTTTCTTCTTCTAAGCGCTTGATGATTACGCGATCTTGTAAAGGACGAATGTTCATTTTTTATTACTCCTAACAGTTTCTGAACAATACAGAATAAAAGCTTTGCTAATTTGCATTCAATAATGGGGGTGGAGTGAAAAATTCCAAGAGAAAAAACGATAAATTTTTAATCTTTTCTTTCAAATTCACCATCTATTGTTGTTGGATGCTCTACTTGATGATTATTTTGTTGTGTACTTTGCTGTGAAAAACCACTTGGACGTTGGTTTTGTTGCATTGAAGCACTCATTTTTACAGTGGCTTGGCTAGCAAGTCCGGCTGCTAATTTATTACGTATAGCTGGAGTGAGTAATAGCAACCCAAAAACGTCGGTCATAATGCCGGGAGTTAGTAATAATACACCCGCAATCACTACACATATTCCGGTAAATAATTCTTTAGCTGGCATTTGCCCTTGTGCCATTTGGCTTTGCACATTTTGCATTGCGCCCATGCCTTGTTGTTTTACCATTTTTGCCCCAAGTATGGCGGTCAGTATGACTAATGCAATCGTTGCAAAGCCACCAATCACTTCACTTACTTGAATGAGTAGGGCTATTTCAATAATGGGAATGATAATAAACAACACAAATAAAAATCTAAACATAAAGCTCTCTAATTAATGAAACTCAATAGAGTTGGTGAAATATTAATGAGGGTGCAGGGGTCTTTTTTCAAGAGAGCATATTAGCCTATCCTTTAATAAGGTTATCTACACATTGGTTTAGCTATCAGATACTATGGATATATCAAAATATCCTCAGTTTTAATATGGTTAATTATGAATACGCAATTTAAGCTAATTTTTACGACGTGCGAAAACGAACAAGAAGCCAAAGTGCTTGCTACTGCACTGGTAAAACGACAACAAGCTGCTTGTGTCAATATTTTACCTAAAGTCACTTCTATTTATATGTGGGAGCAAGCATTGGTTGAATCTCAAGAGGTTAAGTTATTGATTAAAACCAAAGCTGAAAAATTAAATGACGTGTTCGATACCATTAAATCGTTACACAGTTATGAAGTACCTGAAATTCAGGTGGTTGATGTAAGTACCGGTAATTTAGCGTACTTTAATTGGATGGATGAGGTTTTAAGTTAATGCGTTGGTTGTTTTTTTGCTTGCTGTTTATAGCTTCGGCTCCTTCATTATCTGCAAATAATAGTTTTTTAAATGATTTTATTAATGATGCTCCGCAACAGCGATTTTTGCCTGTAGATCAAGCTTTTGTATTTAATTTTTCACAGCAAGGGAGTGAATTTGATATTAGCTGGGATATTGCGCCTGGGTATTATTTATATAAGAAAAAAATTGAACTAATTGCTAAAAATGCCACGATAAAAGTAGGTGATTTAGGGCTGGGCGAGATTATTGAAGATGAATTTTTTGGCAAAACCGAAGTCTTTTTTAATCGTGTTAGTTTAACAAGTCATTTAAGCCATATTACCACCGATGCGGTGGTTAAAATACGTTATCAGGGGTGTGCAGAAGCTGGGTTGTGTTATCCACCGGAGGTAATCAGTGTACCACTTAGCCTCATTCATACCGAACAAGCCACTGCGAGTGAAAAAAGTGCTTTATCGGCACCGCAAAGCATACAAAATGCACCTAATAAAAACACAAACACCACAACAAGCGAATTAACCTTCGCAGAGCGTTTAGCAAGCCAGGGTTTACTTACTAACTTAGTAATATTTTTTGTATTAGGTGTAGGGCTTGCATTTACGCCGTGTGTATTTCCTATGTTTCCTATTTTATCGAGCTTAATTGCTGGGCAACAAAACCTTTCAACTAAAAAAGCATTTATATTGTCATTTGTGTACATTCAGGGCATGGCAGTTACCTATGCTATTTTAGGATTAGTCGTTGCTGCATTAGGCGGGCAAGTACAAGGGTATTTACAGCACCCCTATGTATTAATTAGCTTTAGCTTATTATTTGTATTATTGGCTATGTCGATGTTTGGCTGGTACGAAATAAAATTACCTAGCGGTTTAATGAATAAATTAACGCATGTTAGCAACAAGCAACAGGGCGGAAATTACCTCGGTGTATTTTTAATGGGAGTGTTGTCGGGGTTGATTGCCTCACCGTGTACAACGGCGCCATTATCGGCTGCATTATTGTTTGTGGCACAAAGTGGCGATTACTTTATTGGCGGAATAACCTTATACGTACTGAGTTTAGGCATGGGGTTACCTCTGTTGTTACTAGGAACATCGGGTGGAAAATTACTGCCAAAAGCGGGCGCTTGGATGCAGCAAGTTAAAACCTTATTTGGTTTTATTATGTTGGCTATCCCGCTTATTTTGCTTGAACGCATTGTTGCTTTTAATATTATTTTGCTACTTGCTGGTGGGTTAGCATTAGCGATAGCTGTTTATTTACATTATTGGCAAAGTAGTCAGCGACAAAGTAAATCTAAAACCGCTTTATGGTTAATTGCAACGCTATTAGTGCTGACAAGTTTTACCTTAGTTAAACAAGCCCTTTGGCCGCAGAAGGCGCATACACAGCAAGTTAAGCAGGAAAATACGTTTACAAAAGTGGCAGATTTAGCCCAGTTAAAAACGGCGGTAGCAAAGGCAAATAAGCAAGGTATGCCGGTTATGGTCGATTTGTATGCTGATTGGTGTGTGGCGTGTAAAGAGTTTGAGCATTACACCTTTCCTCAAGCACAAGTGCAAAGTGAATTTAAGCACTTTACGCTTATTCAAATAGATTTAACGCAAAGTGATAACGAAACCATCGAAGTCATGGATGAATATAGTGTATTTGGGTTACCCAGTATTTTGTTTTTTAATACCCAAGGTAAAGAGCTCAATGACTTACGAGTAACAGGTTTTTTAAACGCAGATGACTTTGCGAACCACCTTTCTAGAGTGCGTGCCAACGCCCAGTAGTCGTACAAAAGTCGGCTATTTATACTGCAGGTTTATCACTGGTTTAATGCTAGCGATAAGCCTGTAAATTCTTCGTTACATTTCCCTCCAATAGAGATTAGACCAGTATTTTGCTGCTATTTACGTCGAACTGACTATAATAGAGCGCTAACGTGAGAAAGTGTTGCTATTTTTCTTTTTTGTACTTATGTTATATCGAAAAGCTAGTTAGCAATTGTTTAACTCATTACTTATAGGATATATCGCGTATTATGGCTGCAAAATTTAAACTTTTAGTTATAAATGGCCCCAACTTAAACATGCTTGGTAAACGTGAACCAGATAAATATGGTTCACAAACGTTAGCCGAGATTATGAGCGAACTAAATATGGTTGCTCAGAGTCTAGATGTTGAGTTAGCGCATTTTCAAAGTAATAGTGAACAGGCTTTAATAGAACGTATTCACGATGCTTGGCAAGCGGTTGATTTTATCATTATAAACCCTGCTGCATTTACGCATACTAGCGTTGCTTTACGTGATGCACTGTTAAGTATTTCGGTACCGTTTTATGAAGTTCATTTAAGTAACGTACATGCGCGTGAAGCGTTTAGACATCATTCTTATTTTTCTGATGTGGCGCAAGGCGTAATATGCGGATTAGGTGCAATGGGTTATAAAGCAGCATTAACAGCTGCGGTAATGCGTTTGCAAAATACACTTTAATTTAAATTTAACCTCAGTTATTAAGCGTGAGCAAATAGCTTTGGTTTTAACACACAAACTAACAGGCGGGTCGTTAAATGGATATTCGCAAGATTAAAAAACTTATCGAATTAGTAGAAGAATCGGGTATTGCTGAACTTGAGATCACCGAAGGTGAAGAGTCGGTACGTATTAATCGTAATAATATGAGCGCAGGCCCAGCATACGCTCCTCAGTACGCACCACAATTTGCAGCGCCGGCACCAACAGCGGCACCCGTAACTGCTCCTGCAGTTGCTGAAGAATCAGCACAAGCACCAGCAGCACCAACAGGTCATCAGGTTTTATCACCTATGGTTGGTTCTTTTTACACTGCAGCGTCACCAGATGCACCTGCATATGTAGAAGTCGGTACACAAGTAAAAGTAGGCGATACATTATGTATTGTTGAAGCAATGAAAATGATGAACCAAATAGAATCAGATAAAGCCGGTACTATAAAAGCAATTTTAGTAGAAAACGGCGAACCAGTAGAATTTGATCAACCTCTATTCATCATTGAATAATTACGCAACTTTTAAGGCCAACTCTTATGTTAGATAAAGTAGTCATTGCAAACCGAGGTGAAATTGCACTTCGTGTATTGCGCGCCTGCAAAGAGCTTGGGATCAAAACGGTTGCTGTGCATTCAACGGCGGATCGCGATCTTAAGCATGTATTACTTGCAGATGAAACCATTTGTATTGGTAGACCTCCAGCAACTGAAAGTTATTTAGATATACCGCGTATTATTGCGGCAGCTGAAGTAACTGATGCTGTAGCGATTCATCCAGGTTATGGTTTCCTGTCTGAAAATGCGGATTTTGCCGACCAAGTTGAGCAAAGTGGTTTTGTATTTATTGGTCCAACAGGCGATACCATTCGTTTGATGGGTGATAAAGTATCGGCAATTGAAGCAATGCGTAAAGCGGGCGTTCCGTGTGTACCAGGTTCTGATGGCCCTGTAACTGACGATAACGAACGTAATATGCAAATTGCAAAACGCATAGGTTACCCTGTGATCATAAAAGCGGCCGGTGGCGGTGGTGGTCGTGGTATGCGTGTTGTTCGTAGTGAATCAGAACTTATAGATTCTATCGCGCTTACTCAGCAAGAAGCGAAGCAGTTCTTTGGTAATAGCATGGTTTACATGGAAAAATTCCTAGAAAACCCTCGCCATATCGAAGTTCAAGTACTTGCAGATGGACAAGGTAATGCCGTGCACTTAGGTGAACGAGATTGTTCAATGCAACGTCGTCATCAAAAGGTAGTTGAAGAAGCGCCTGCGCCAGGTATTACTGCCGAAATGCGTAAGTTTATTGGTGAGCGCTGTACACGTGCATGTATTGAAATTGGCTACCGCGGTGCGGGTACGTTTGAATTTTTATACGAAAACGGTGAGTTTTACTTTATTGAAATGAATACCCGTATTCAGGTTGAGCACCCTGTAACCGAAATGGTAACAGGCGTTGACTTAATTAAAGAGCAATTAAAAATTGCAGCGGGCCAACCATTATCATTTACTCAAGACGATGTGGTTATTCGTGGACATGCTATTGAGTGTCGTATTAATGCCGAAGACCCAGATACATTTATTCCTTCGCCGGGTAAAATTACACGATTCCACCCTGCCGGTGGTTTAGGTATTCGTTGGGATAGCCATATTTACGCAGATTACTCAGTACCGCCACATTACGATTCGATGATAGGTAAGCTTATTACTTATGGAGAAAACCGTGATGTTGCGATAGCGCGTGGACGCAATGCATTAAGCGAATTAGTTATTGATGGTATTAAAACGAATACACCATTACATAAAAAAATTCTTGCTGATGAAAACTTCCAAAATGGTGGAACTAATATCCACTACCTTGAGAAAAAACTAGGGCTTTAAATTCTTAGTTTTTTGAAAAACCGGCTTATATAGTCGGTTTTTTTATGTCTAAAACGCCATTCTATCGCCATAAAAAAATATTCTGGTATGATTATAGCCAATAGATGTTTAGATAGTTTTTTGAGGTATAAATGACAGCGTGCTTTTCAGCGCACTTAATTGATGAGAATGCCACTGTAAGCATGGGTAATCAGTTAGCGACTATTATTGATAATGGCGCAGTGCTTTATTTACATGGTGACTTAGGCGCAGGAAAAACCACGTTTACACGCGGTGTAGTGCAAGGTTTTGGTCATGTGGGGAAAGTTAAAAGCCCTACTTATACCTTGGTAGAACCATATGAATTGGCCAGTGCTAATGTTTACCACTTTGATTTATACCGCTTAGGCGACCCAGAAGAGCTAGAATTTATGGGGATCCGCGATTATTTTTCGAGCCACGCTATTTGTATTGTTGAGTGGCCAGAAAAAGGAGGGGACTTTATTCCAACTCCTGATTTAAATATCACTTTAAGCTATGTTAAAAATGAACGTAATATACATATTGAAAGTGCCAGTGAGCGCGGTATAGCAATAATAAATAAATTAAAAAAATAAAGGCGGTTATTGTTTAATGAACAAGGGTGTTGTTAAGTGTTTAGTGATCCTTACATTAATTTTAGTGAATTTTCCCGCATGGGCTAAAAACACCATTAATAGTGTACGAGTGTGGCCATCTCCAGATAGCACTCGTGTGGTATTTGACCTAGCAGAAAAACCCGAATTTAGTTACTTTATGCTAAAAAATCCTAGCCGGTTAGTGGTTGATTTAGAGCACACCCCTAAGATTAAAAACTTACCGAGTATCCCCAGTAAGCATAAAATTGTTAATAAGTTACGCTATTCAACACCCAAAAATAAGGATAGTGTACGCTTTGTATTTGAATTAGATGTTCCGATAAAACCGGTTGTATTTGCGTTAGCGCCAACGGGTCCTTATAAAAACCGCTTAGTGGTCGACTTGTATAATAAGTCGCAACCCGTTGCAACCAATAGCGCTGCCCAAACGGCAGCTAAAAACCGTAAGCTAAGACAAGAGCGCGATATTGTTATTGCAATAGATGCAGGACATGGTGGTGAAGACCCTGGTTCAATTGGACCATCGGGAACGTATGAAAAAACGATTACCTTACAAATTGCTAAACGCTTAGAGAAATTAATTGATGCCGAAAAAGGCATGATCTCAAGAATGGTACGAAGTGGCGATTACTTTGTAAAACTCAACACGCGTACTAATCGGGCGCGTCAGAAAAAAGCTGACTTTTTTGTGTCGATTCACGCTGATGCATTTACCAGCCCCGGTCCAAATGGAGCGTCAGTGTGGGTATTATCGTTACGCAGAGCAAACTCTGAAATTGGTAAATGGATAGAAGACAAAGAAAAACATTCAGAGCTATTAGGTGGCGCAGCCGATGTTATTAAAGATGCCGCTAACGAAAAGTATTTAGCCCAAGCGTTACTTGATATGTCGATGGATCATTCGATGAAAACAGGGTTAAGCGTAGCCGAAGAAGTTGTTAAAGAATTAAAAAAGGTAGCTAAGCTACACAAAAAAGTGCCACAACATGCCAGCTTAGCAGTGTTAAAGTCGCCAGATATTCCTTCTATTTTGGTTGAAACAGGATTTATTTCTAACCACCGTGAAGAACGTTTATTAAAAAGCGCCAGCCATCAACAGCGCTTGGCTAAAGCTATTTTTACTTCAATTAAAAGCTATTATTTGAAAAACCCTCCTGATGATTCATTATTTGCAAAAATGAAGGCTCAAAACCCAACCAAATATAAAGTACGCTCGGGAGAGTCATTAAGTTTATTAGCAAATCGTTACGGGGTATCGGTAAGTAAAATTAAAACAATAAATAACCTTAAATCGAATACGTTGTTTATTGGCCAAGAACTGAATATCCCGCAAAGCTAATTGCTAACCACTATTTTAGGACATCACATGAGCATTGAAATACTGCCTGCGCGATTAGCAAACCAAATAGCTGCGGGTGAAGTAGTTGAACGCCCAGCTTCGGTAGTTAAAGAACTTGTTGAAAATAGTTTAGATGCTGGGGCAACTCGCATTCAAATAGAAATTGAACGTGGTGGTCATAAGTTAATTAAAATTACAGATAATGGTAGTGGCATTGCTAAAGAGCAACTCACTTTAGCTTTGTCACGTCATGCGACAAGCAAGCTAAAGTCATTAGATGATTTAGAAAATATTTGTTCGTTAGGCTTTAGAGGCGAAGCACTTGCGTCGATTAGTTCTGTATCGCGCTTAACACTTAGCTCAAAACCTAAATCACAAGACGCCGCTTGGCAGGCCTTTGCACAAGGGCGCGATATGGCGGTAGAAGTTAAGCCGGTTGCACATCCCGATGGCACCTCGATTGAAGTAAAAGATTTATTTTTTAACACCCCCGCTAGGCGCAAATTTTTACGTACTGAGAAGACAGAGTTTAGTCATATCGATGAGCTTATTAAGCGTATTGCTTTGAGTCGCTTTGATGTCACAATAACCTTAACTCATAACCAAAAAGTTGTTAGGCAGTATCGTGCAAAACCAGATCCTTGCCAAGCGATTAGTCGGGTTGCTCAAGTTGCAGGTAAAGCATTTGCTGAGCAAGGCTTGCATATAGTATCGGGAGAGCCTGGGCTACAACTCACAGGCTGGGTACTTCCTGTGGGAGCTGCTAATACCACGCAATATACTTATGTGAATAATCGCATGATGCGCGATAAACTCATATTGCATGCTATACGACAAGCGTTTGAAGAGGTTGCCGGTGAACAGCCTTTACCGGGTTTTGTTATTTATATTGATATTGACCCACGCCAAGTTGATGTGAACGTACACCCAGCAAAACATGAAGTACGTTTTCATCAAGGGCGTTTAGTGCACGACTTTATTTTACAGGCAATTAAACAAGTTGTTGTGCCATTACAAGGTGAGTTAACGCATCCCGAAAATACTCAAGGTAGTGCAGCAAATAACACCACCACTTTAGAACATAGCTCAATAAATTATGCGCCAAGTATACAACACACAGACAACGGCCTTGATTACCCTAAATCATCGTTAAAAAGTCATGCCAGTGCTCAAGGGACTTATTCGGGTGGTGGCCGTGCTAGCGAAAAAAGCACCGCAGCTAATCACCATGATGTAAATGCTTTTTACCAAGGTGTAAGTGAGCAACAAGCTGCGCATTTTGATCAAGTCAATACAATACAAACTCAGCCAGAGCCAAATCAAATTTCACAACCTAATGCGATGATCATTTCTTTAGCGAATGGGGCGTGTGCATTTAGTGAAGATAATCAATTATTTTGTTCCCATTTTAAGTATGTGTTAAGCGAACACTGGTACAGTCAGATAGAACTACACGGTAGTTTAGACGGCAAAGCATTGTTATTGCCAGTGCGCGTAAATTTAACAGAGCAAGACGCGATAGTATTAACTAAACAGCAGTCGTGGTTTACTTTACTCGGTTTTGATTTAGTTATAGAAAAAAACTTTGTTATGGTTAAAAAGCTGCCTCATAGCATGTATTTACTTGATGTTAGCGAAGCGATAAATAACTTATTAGCACAATGTAATGTACAAGAAGACACGTTAGTACAATGGCTATCATGGTTAGTAAGCTGCGTTCCTTCGCGTTTTTACAATAGTAGTGCCTTTATGGCTCAGCAGCAGGAAATGAAAAATAATCCACAAACTTTGCAACGCTTGAGGCAAAAAGCAGTTAAAATAGACATACAAGACTATTTAGCGCAAATAAATTAAGGTTATCGTGTTGAGTAAATTACCGGTCATATTTTTAATGGGCCCTACTGCTGCAGGAAAAACAGCATTAGCCATTGAACTATGTGAGCATTTAAAAACAGAAATCATAAGTGTTGATTCGGCACTCATATACAAAGGTATGGATATTGGTACCGCAAAACCTGATGCTCAAGAGCAACAAGTGGCGCCGCATCATTTAATCGACTTCCTTGACCCGAGTGCATCGTATTCAGTTGCTGATTTTAGACGTGACGCGATTGCTAAAATAGATGAGTTTCATCGCCAAGGCAAAGTCCCCGTGTTGGTTGGTGGCACCATGATGTACTTTAAGTCATTAATTGATGGTTTATCACCATTGCCTGAAGCCGATGTAAATATACGCTTAGAGCTTGAACAGCAGGCAAAACAACATGGTTGGCCACACTTACACAAAGAATTAGCTAAAGTTGACAGCCAAGCGGCCGAAAAAATAAGTGAGAATGATTCACAAAGAATTAATCGAGCTTTAGAGGTCTACCGTATAACAGGTCAATCTATGACGGAATTGCAAAAACAAAAGCAACCGCCATTACCTTATACATTCCATCAGTTTGCTATTGCACCTGATGATCGCAGCGAGTTACATGCGCGAATTGAGCAAAGATTTAAAATAATGATCGAACAGGGGTTTGAAAAAGAAGTTTCGACCCTATATATACGTAAGGATTTACATCCCAATATGCCTTCAATTCGTTGTGTGGGTTACAGACAAATGTGGGATTACCTTGCGGGCGAAATTGACCATGATGAAATGGTTTTTAGAGGCATCGCAGCTACACGACAATTGGCTAAACGGCAATTAACGTGGTTACGAAGTTGGCCCGAGTTAACGTGGTTAACAACAGATGATGAAGAAAACTTGCATCGTGTAGTAAGTTCGCTAAGCTAGTAGTAGTTGAATGTTTAATTTATTAAATGAGTTCAGCCACTTAATTATAATAACACCTAAAAACGAAGGAATAATAACATGGCAAAAGGCCAATCGCTCCAAGACCCATTTTTGAATGCATTACGTCGTGAACGCATTCCAGTATCAATTTTTTTGGTAAATGGTATTAAGCTGCAAGGTAAAATACAGTCATTTGACCAATTTGTTATCTTACTAGATAACACTGTAAACCAAATGGTTTACAAGCACGCAATTTCAACCGTAGTTCCTGCTCGTGCAGTTAATTTTCAAGGTGTTCAAGGTGATGAAAGCACTGATGAAGAACCTGAAGTAGGAAATTTTTAATTAGGAGCGTAATGCTTGTTTGATCGCTATGAATCCGGCGAACAGGCGATTTTGGTTCATATCGACTTGCCTAAAGAGGGAGATCGCGAAGATCTTCACGAATTAGAATTGTTGGTATCCTCTGCTGGTGTTAGTAGTTTGGCGGTTGTGCAAGGCAGCCGTCAAGCACCACATCCGAAACTATTCGTCGGTACCGGTAAAGCAGAAGAAATAGCTGAAATTGTCAAAATCCACAATGCAGATGTTGTCATATTTAACCATCAATTAAGTCCCTCTCAAGAGCGTAATTTAGAACGCGTTTGTCAGTGTAGGGTACTTGATAGGACAACACTAATCCTCGATATCTTTGCGCAAAGAGCGCGTACCCATGAAGGTAAATTGCAGGTTGAATTGGCGCAATTACGCCATATGTCAACGCGATTGATCCGTGGTTGGACTCACCTTGAGCGGCAAAAAGGGGGGATAGGTTTACGAGGACCTGGTGAAACTCAGTTAGAGACCGATAGGCGCTTATTAAGAGCGCGTATTAAAAATATTCGTGCACGTTTAGCTAAAGTGGCAGTGCAACGTGAGCAAGGCCGCCGAGCGCGTACTCGAAATGAAATACCGACAGTATCGTTAGTCGGTTATACCAATGCGGGTAAATCAACATTATTTAATCGTATTACCGATTCTGATGTTTATGCCGCCGACCAATTATTTGCCACCTTAGACCCGACGTTACGTAAATTAGATATTGGCGATGTAGGTTCGATTATTTTAGCCGATACGGTGGGTTTTATTCGTCATTTACCACATGATTTAGTGGCCGCCTTTAAAGCGACACTAACTGAAACACGTGAAGCAGATTTACAGCTTCATGTGATTGATGTTGCAGATGCGCGACGAAAAGAAAATATTGAACAGGTAAACTCTGTTTTAAAAGAAATTGAAGCAGACGAAGTGCCACAGTTATTAATTTATAACAAAATTGATGCGCTAGAAGATGTTAGTCCACGTATTGATAGAGATGATCAGGGTAAGCCTATTCGGGTTTGGTTGTCGGCACAAACAGGTGAAGGTTGTGAGCTATTAAGCGATGCGATTAGTGACTTACTCGCTAAACAAATGTTTGGTGAAACCTTGCTGCTAGGGCCGCAATATGGGCGTTTTAGAGCCGCATTATTTAGTTTAAATGCTGTGCACAATGAGCGGTTTGATGAAAACGGTCAGTGGTTGCTCGATGTACGTTTACCTATGGTCGAATGGCATCGTTTAGTGAAAGAATTTGGTCCAGAAATCGAAGGTTTTATAAACTAACATTAAAAATTATATGATTAATGTCGGTTTTAGTATGAGAAACGCGGTAGATTTGATAGATTTACCCTAATTTACTAATTAATTTAGATAACAGTGGAGTATAGCTATGGCCTGGAATGAACCGGGTAATAATGGCAATGATAAAGATCCGTGGAATAAAAAAGGCGGACGCGATCAAGGCCCACCTGATTTAGACGAGGTGTTTCGTAAGTTTAGTAACAAGTTTGGCGGCTTATTTGGCGGAAAAAAATCTGGCAAAAATAGTGGCGGTGGACTTGGCGGAGCCGGTATCTCATTTATCCTTATTATCGCCGTAATTGTGTGGGCGTTAAGTGGTATTTACACAGTAAAAGAAGCTGAACGTGGTGTGGTAATGCAATTTGGTAAATATGACCGCATTGCAGATCCAGGCTTACGTTGGAAAATGACCTTTATTGAAACGGTTATTCCTGTTGATATTGAAGCAGTACGCTCATTATCTGCAGCAGGCTTTATGCTAACTGAAGACGAAAACGTAGTAAGCGTTGAGTTTGAAGTGCAATATCGTGTTATTGACCCATACCTTTACGAGTTTAGCGTAACTAATGCTGATAACAGCTTAGAGCAAGCGTTAGATAGTGCATTACGTTATGTTGTTGGTCATGCAAAAATGGATCAAGTATTAACGAATGGTCGTGAAGTCGTTCGTCAAAATACGTGGGATGAGCTTAACAAAATCATTGAACCTTATAACTTAGGTTTAATTGTTACTGATGTGAACTTTAAAGACTCTCGTCCACCGACTGAAGTTAAAGATGCATTTGATGACGCGATTGCAGCGCAAGAAGATGAAGAGCGTTTTATTCGTGAAGCGGAAGCATATGCGCGTGAAATTGAACCTCGTGCACGTGGACAAGTAACGCGTATGACACAAGAAGCCGAAGGTTATCAAGAACGTATTACACTTGAAGCGCAAGGTGAAGTGGCGCGTTTTGAAAAGTTACTACCTGAATATCAATCAGCTAAAGAAGTAACTCGTGAGCGTTTATACCTAGATACAATGGAAGAAGTATTAGGTAGTAGTTCAAAAGTGATTGTTGATGTTAAAGGTGGCAATAATATGATGTATCTACCTCTTGATAAAATCATGGAAAAACAAGGCTCGGCAACGCGTGTTGCGCTACCAAGCTCAAGTGATATCCAAGATTTACGCAATAAAGTAAATACATCGCGCAATAGCACTGTTAATAGCACCAACGACCGCTTTAACAACGATCGCTTTAATAACGGGAGATAAACATAATGAAAAACTTTAGTTTAGTAATACTGTTAGCTGCCATTGTTATGTGTTTTTCATCGGTATTTGTTGTACCTGAAGGACAAAAAGCAATCGTCATGCTATTTAGTAAAGTACAAAAAGATAGCGATGATAAAGCGATTGTTTATGGTCCGGGATTACAGTTTAAAGTACCATTTTTTAGCCAAGTACGTCGTATAGATGCACGTATTCAAACGCTAGATGGTGCACCTGATCGTTTTGTTACTAGCGAGAAAAAAGACCTTATTGTTGACTCGTTTGTAAAGTGGCGTGTTAACGATTTTAGTGCATTTTACTTACGTGCTCGTGGTGATAAACAATACGCTGAAACACTCCTTAAACAAAAAGTAAATAATGGCTTACGTACTAACTTTGGTACTCGTACTATTCGTGAAATTGTATCGGGTGAACGTAGTGAGTTAATGGAAGAGGCGTTAGTTCAAGCCTCTGAAAGTGCTCAAGAGTTAGGTATTGAAGTGCTTGATGTGCGCGTTAAGCAAATTAACTTACCACAAGAGGTAAGCAGTTCTATTTATCAACGTATGCGTGCTGAGCGTACTGCTGTGGCTAAAGAGCATCGCTCTGAAGGTCAGGAGAAAGCAGAAACGATACGCGCAAATGTTGATCGTAGAGTAACAGTAATGCTTGCTGACGCTGAACGTAATGCACGTACAGTGCGTGGTCAAGGTGATGCTGATGCTGCGGCTATTTACGCAAAAGCGTACAACAAAGATCCAGAGTTTTTTGGCTTTGTACGTTCGTTAGAAGCTTACAAAAATACCTTTAAAGATAAGCAAGATGTTATGGTACTTTCACCTGATAGCGACTTCTTTAAATATATGAAAGGCGCTTCGGTACAGTAATGTAACGTAGTACTTTATTAATTAAGCCTCGTTTATACGGGGCTTTTTTATAGTTGATGATTTTAATAAGATTCTGTTATTTAAGAGTTTTCTTTTTTTTTTGAGGATTTAAATAACGTTTGCTGAAAAAACAGCCTAAACAGGGTGAACTTTATATTGGTTTTCTGGTAAAATCTTGTCCTAATTTTTTCTAAGTGAATTTACAATGGGCAAAAACGTTGTTGTATTAGGCACCCAATGGGGTGATGAAGGTAAGGGTAAGGTAGTTGATCTCCTTACAGATAAAGCATCTTTAGTGGTACGCTACCAAGGTGGTCATAACGCTGGCCATACTTTAGTTATTAACGGTGAAAAGACGGTTCTACACCTTATTCCATCGGGTGTATTACGTGACAATGTTAAATGTGTAATTGGTAATGGCGTTGTGCTATCACCAGAAGCATTAATGAAAGAAATAGGCATGCTTGAAGCGCGTAACGTACCTGTACGTGAGCGTTTGTTAATTAGTGAAGCATGTCCATTAATTTTACCATTTCATATAGCATTAGATGTTGCGCGCGAAACAGCGCGTGGCGATAAGCCAATTGGTACAACAGGCCGTGGTATCGGACCTGCTTATGAAGATAAAGTGGCTCGTCGCGGTTTACGCGTAGGTGACTTATTCAATCCAGAGTTATTTGCAGCAAAACTAAAAGAAGTACTTGAATACCACAACTTCACTTTAGTTAATTACTACAAAGTAGACGCTGTTGATTTCCAAAAGACGTTTGACGATGCAATGGCTGTTGCCGATATTCTAAAAGCAATGGTGGTTGATGTAACTGAACTGTTAGATCAAACCCGTTTAGCGGGTGAGCACATTTTATTTGAAGGTGCACAAGGTACATTACTTGATATCGATCACGGTACATACCCATATGTAACGTCTTCAAATACAACTGCTGGCGGTGTAGCAACAGGTGCAGGCTTTGGTCCATTAAACCTTGACTATGTTTTAGGTATTATTAAAGCATACACAACACGTGTTGGTTCAGGTCCATTCCCAACTGAACTTTACGACGGCCTTGAAAAGCAAGACCCAGTCGGTAAGCATTTAGGTGATAAAGGTCATGAGTTTGGTGCAACAACAGGGCGTTTACGTCGTACCGGTTGGTTAGATGCTGTTGCAATGCGTCGTGCAGTACAAATTAACAGTATTTCAGGTTTTTGTTTAACTAAGTTAGATGTATTAGATGGCTTAGAAACACTTAAAATCTGTACTGGTTACCAGCTTGAAGATGGCACCGTAACGAACGTTACACCGCTTGCAGCTGAAGGTTACGAAAAAGTAACTCCTGTGTACGAAGAAATGCCTGGTTGGTCAGAAAATACCGTGGGCGTAACTAGCCTTGACGGTTTGCCTAAAGCGGCGATTGACTACATTAAGCGCATTGAAGAAATCACCGGTGTGCCTATTGATATTATTTCTACCGGCCCAGATCGTGTAGAAACAATGGTACTTCGCAACCCGTTTGCATAATACCATCATTGATAAAAAAGCTGCTTTTGCAGCTTTTTTTATGCCTGTAAATTTTATACCTGTAAAATAATGGAACGATCTTTGTATAGTTTTGTTTAAGTTTATTGCTACTTAGGATATTTATGCGTTTATCATTTTGTTATAAAAATTTAGCTAAGGCGAGCGTATTAGCCAGTTTATTGTTTTCTAACAATGTGTTGGCGCAAGAAGTGTTAGGTGCAGTGCCTTTATATACTGAGTCAGAGCTAATCGCTTTGATTGATAAAAACGCACATTTAGCACGAGTTAAGGCAGATGATTGCCAATTAGTACAAGATATTGAAGCCAGAGCCAATAAATTGGCATTGCCTTCGTATCAATTTTTATATGGCGATATGTTAGCTTATGGCGTGTGTGTAGAGCGTAATGTGGCACTGGGTGTTCATTATATGCGTAAATCAGCTGAGCAAGGCTTAGCAGGCGCATTAGAGCAACTTGGACGTTACTACGACATTGGTAAGTTAGTACAAGAAGATAAAGCGCAAGCTATCGTATATTTACGTGAAGCATCGGCACAAGGTAACTTAAAAGCGCAGTTACGCTTAGTAAACTTATTTAACCGAGGCTATGGCAGCCCTCGCGATTTTGAAAATGCGTATCGGTGGTTGTTTAATTCAACGGTAGCAGATAAAAATATGCATAATAAAGTAAAAAATGCATTAACTAAACTTGCACAAAAAATGCCTAATAGTGTGGTTGAGCGTGCTCGTTTACCCATGTAGCTAAGCTATTTTTTACTTATATAAATAAAAGCCTAAATAATATTTAGGCTTTTTTATAGTCTTATTGCTCTTTTGGCTTGGCTTGTTCTTTTAACAAAGACACTTTAGCAGGTTGCAGCGCTACAACACGTTCACCATGGTGAGGAGCCTTTTCTAAGTTACTGGTAAATGGTCTTAGTTTTATCGGGCTATCTTCGTCGCCATCTTTTCCTCCAGTGAGAATAAATAAAGGTATGGCATCTGGGTTCATCTCGAGGTATTTATCCCAATCAAATTCGTCTGAAATGCGTGTAGCGCTTACTTTTCCACCTTTTGCAATCATGCTACTTAATTTAGCATAAGAGCCATTATCACCAAATAATATTTGACGAGATAAAAAAGTGGCACTGTCTCTGTTCGCTTTAGCATGCGTGCTAGAAGAGCGTAAAGAGAATACATTTTTTTCGTTTAATAAATGCGAAAAGTATTGCACGCCTAGCGCATTATGATGACGATTTGGTGATAGTGCTAAAACACTACGAATAGTGGTTAGTGGTAGGTAGCGCTCGGCATGTTCTGATTGCGGGTTACCATAATAACAAGGAAGGCCATCCATACGCGCCATTTTACAGTTCTCCCATGCGGGATCAGATAAATGTACCGCAATGTTTTGATCTTTTAGCCCACATGCTATAGCACGTGAAACATGGTTGGCACCTATAATTAAAATAGTATTTGGTGAGGGCTGTCTCACCCCTAATAATTTTGCAACCGGTGTTGCTGTTAAGCTTTGCAAAATGACCGTAATGATAATAACTGTAAAAATTAAAGGGACAATTTTTTCTGCATCAGCCACACCCGCTTCCATCATGCTTAATGCAAATACAGAGCCTACCGCAGCTGCAACAATACCCCGAGGAGCAATCCAAGCCAGTACTAATCGTGATTTAACTGGGAGGCTGGTACCAAATGTGGATACTGCAATACATAAAGGGCGTGCAATAAATAACACCACGGCTAAAAATATAAAGACATCACCATCAAGCATCATTAAATCAGATAACTGTAAGCGTGCTGCCAACAGTATAAATAAAGATGAAATAAGGATCATTGATAGGTCTTCTTTAAACTCTAAAACAGAGTCTATTTCAAGATCGTCTTGATTCGCTAGCCAAATGCCAAATACGGTCACAGCAAGAAGCCCTGATTCATGGCTTAAATGATTTGATACGGTAAAGCTAATGAGGACTAAAGCTAAAATAGCAAACTTATGCAGTTCAAAAGGCAGCCATTCTCTGCGAATAAGTTGTGTGGTTAACCATCCAGCAACGACACCAATACTAAGGCCAACACCTAACGTTTTAACCAATGCAATAATAGTATGAGAGAGCACTTCACCTTGACCTACCAGCATAACAGCTTCAAATACCAATACTGCAAATAGGGCACCGATAGGGTCAATCACAATCCCTTCCCAGCGTAAAATACGATCAATATCTTGGTTCGGACGCATAGAGTTGAGTAAGGGGGCAATAACCGTTGGACCCGTCACAACTAATACCGCTCCTAATACAGCGGCTACTCGCCAATTTAGTTCTAGTATCCAATAAGCACTTAAACTAATTACAATACAGGTTACTAACATTCCAATGGAGCATAGGTTTCTAACGACCTTGCCAATACCTTTTAATTCGCGAAAGTGTAGCGTTAGTGAACCTTCAAATAAAATAATAGCTACACTAAGAGACACAACAGGAAATAATAAATCACCCAGCAAATCATCTGGATTCAATACGCCACTAAATGGGCCAAGTAGTAACCCCGTGATTAATAAAAATACGATAGCAGGGACCTTAAATGCCCAAGCAATCCATTGAGCAAGTACCGAACATAATGCAATTCCGGCGATATAAATTGCTGACATATATATACTATTCCTTATTTGAAACTTTTTTATAAGTACCTAATTACAGTATAACTTTTGTTGCTTATTAATACAGGTCTAAACGATTTAAATATAACGAAGTAGCAAATTAAGATAACGAAAAACTGATTTTTTTTGCGTTGTTATAAGTTTCAATATAGAGCTGATTGAAATTTAACCTTGATTTATATAGTGAAATTAGAGTAATATAGTTCGTATTCAAACAATTAGTTGTCTAATTTTATTTTATAGTACAATAACGTTGGTTTTGAATTGTGTGTTTGTTTTTTATGCTTTTATTAATCTGTTCATTGATTATTAAGCTTTAAATAGTACTATGATGCACACAAACTTATTTTGATATAATTTATTTGAACACACTTATTAATTTGTTTTTTAGGTGATTTGTTTGAGTTGAATTATTATCTTTCAATATTTATCCCCCATCGTGGTGGTTAAATCTCGGTCCTTAAGTCATCACCCTATCTGTTGGTGTACCAGACTTTAGAGGCTCTATGTATGTTGTTGATAAATCTATTTCTATGAAAATAGTCTATAAAAGTTTCACATAACTTTTGCAGCGATACATAAACAACTCTTTTTTATATACCTAATTAGTACTTCTCAATTTTTGAGTTGCTCTATTATCACGTCTTTTTTATTCATCTATATCAATAGATATAGTGTGAGTGTAGGCGTGTGTGTTGGTATTCGAAATTACGCTTTTAACGTAATTATTAGTAAAAAATTCATCATCGTGATGAAAGCAAAAAATGGAAAGTTGAACATTTATGCAAAAATTAACATGGCAACGTATCGTACTTAAAGTTGGCAGCGCACTGATTGCGCCAGAACAAGATGGCTGCCGTTCTCGTTATTTACTTTCAATCGCGCAGTTTATTGTGCGTTGTAGAGCGCGCGGTATTGAAGTTATTTTAGTTTCTTCGGGTTCTGTTGCCGCAGGTGCTCACTTATTTCCTACAGATAAACCACGCACGGTAACAATGAAAAAAGCAATGGCTGCGGCTGGTCAAACGGAAATGATGGCAATGTGGGACCGATTCTTTGATTTCCCTTCGGCGCAAATATTATTAACACACGGCGATTTACGTGACCGTGAACGCTATGAAAGTATACGTGAAACGACATTTACATTACTTGAAAACGGTGTTCTGCCCATCATTAATGAAAACGATACCGTAACAACAGATGATCTTAAAGTGGGCGATAATGATAACTTATCAGCAATGGTTGCTGCTGCTGCGGATGCTGACGCATTAATCATTTTTTCAGATGTAAAAGGCTTATACGATAAAAACCCAAATTTACATGATGATGCGATATTGTTGCCTGAAATAAAATCAATTGATGAATCAGTTTATGCTATGGCAGGATGTGCTACCAGTGCAGTGGGGACTGGGGGGATGAAAACTAAAATTGAAGCTGCGGAAAAAGCAACCTCTCATGGTATTGCAACTTATATTGCCAATGGTTTTGAAGATGAGACATTCAGTAAACTATTAGACGGTGAGAACCCAGGTACTATATTTACGCCATACGAAAAACCAATGCAAGAAGCCGTTCACTGGATGACCCATACTGCCAATGAACAAGGTGAAGTAGTGGTTGATGGCACCTTTGATGAATCTGAAGAAGGTGAAACAGGCTGTATCCGTGGTGATGAAATTATGGAAGTACATGGCGAGTTTGCTGTGGGCGATACCATATTAGTTCGTAATGAAGACGGTACACGCTTAGCAAAAGCGACCGCAAATTATAGTAGTTGTTTGTTAAACTTTATAGCAGATAACGAACAAAGTGAATTTAGCGAAAAAATGCAAGGCTCGATTGGGCCTATTATTTCAGAAAAAGACATCGCATTATTGGAGAAGTCATGAGTTTAATTACAGATATTTCACGCCAAGCAGCAAAGGCTGCAACAACACTTGCGTTACTCGATACCGAGACTAAAAATCAAGTGTTAAGTGAAATGGCTGCAGCACTGCGCAGCGAAAAAGAATTTATTATAAAAGAAAATGAAAGTGATTTAGCCGCAGCACGCGATAATAATTTAGCGGCATCTATGATCGACCGCTTAACGTTAAATGACGAGCGCATTGAAGCGATGGCGCAAGGCATTGAAGTTATTGTGAGCCTGGATGATCCAGTAGGACAATTACGTGATATTACAGAGCGTCCTAATGGTATAAAAATTCGTAAAATGCGTGTACCACTTGGTGTTGTATGCATGATTTATGAAGCACGCCCTAATGTGACCGCTGATGCAGGTGCTTTATGTTTTAAATCGGGCAATGGCGTTATTTTACGTGGTGGTAAAGAGGCGCTTAAAAGCTCTCAAGCCATTGCCAACGTTATGCATAAAGTGCTTGAAAAGAATAACTTACCCACTGCACTGATTTCGGTTATACCTGATCCAGACCGTGGTTTATTAATGGAGTTAATGCAGCAACGAGAGAGTATCGATCTTATTATTCCTCGTGGTGGAGAAGGCTTAATTAACTATGTAACAGAAAATAGCACTATTCCAGTTATTCAACACTTTAAAGGCGTATGTCATTTATATGTTGATAAAGATGCAGATCTTGAAGTTGCCATTAATCTTTTACTCAATGGTAAAACACAGCGAACCGGTGTATGTAATGCGCTTGAAGGCTTAGTTGTGCACCAAGATATTGCCGATGAGTTTTTAAACTTGTGTGCCGTTGTGTTACGCCAAGAAGGGGTAAAAATTAATGCTGATGCACAAGCCGCTGCTTATTTTGATGATGCCACGATATTAAATGACAATGAGTTTGGTGAAGAGTATTTAGATTTAGAAATTGCTATTCGAGTAGTACCTGATTTTGCTGCTGCGGTAGATCATATTGCACAGTTTGGCTCAAATCATACTGAAGTTATTTGTACTAAAAATGCGCAGTCGGCAGAGCTGTTTCAACGTAGCATTGATGCATCAGTCGTTATGGTTAATGCTTCATCACGTTTCTCTGATGGCTCACAATTAGGCCTTGGGGCTGAAATTGGGATTGCGACTACAAAGCTTCATGCTTATGGCCCTATGGGATTAGAGTCGCTAACGACAGAAAAGTACTTAGTGAATGGTGTCGGTCAAGTGCGTGAATAATAATTAATTATTCGTAGTATTCATGAATTAAAAAGCCGAGCAATAAATATTGCTCGGCTTTTTAATGTGGCTTTTTAATGACGGTGTATAGGCTTGGTTTCTAACCAGCTTTCTGCTGGCTCTGGTTTATGTAAATAATAGCCTTGTAGTATCACTTCAGGGTACTCTTTAAATAAATCAAAATGGGCTTTTTCTTCAACGCCTTCGGCAACTACATTCAGGTCGAACAAGCGCCCTAAACTCACAATCATATCAATAATCAGCTTATCATTTTTTTCAAATGGTGCTTCTAACACAAAGCTTTTATCTATTTTTAGCTCTTGAATTGGTAAGCGTTTTAAGTAAGTTAAACTTGAATATCCAGTACCAAAATCATCAATAGATACTTGCACACCTAACTTACATAAGAAGTGAACAGCCTCAATCGCTGCCTCCATATGGTTAAGTAGTGTCCCTTCTATTATTTCAATCGTGATGCGCTCTGGGGCGATAGAGAAATGCTGGAGTTGTTGTTCTACAAAATGTAAAAAACGTTCTTCATGAAAATGACGTCCACTTACATTAATCGATAATTTTAGCGTTGGGTGGGTGCTGCTTTTTTCATCAAGTGTTTTCAGTGCATGGGTAAAAACCCAACAATCTAAATCATAAATAATATCAGACTCTTCAGCAATCGGGATAAATTCAGCCGGACTAATAAACCCTTTTTGAGGATGCTGCCATCGTAATAATACTTCGGCACTTCTTATTTTTAAGTCATGATTAAATTGTGATTGAAAAACTAACGATAATTCGTTTTGTATAATCGCTTTTCGTAAGTCTTGCTCTATTTCAAATCGACGTTTGGCTTGCTCACCAAATGAGGTGTCAAAAAGCATGATACGATTGCCACCATTTTCTTTTGCTTTATAACAAGCTGCTTCACAATGACGAAGGGTTTCAATGGCGCTGTCGCAATTATCTTCACGTGGAAAAATATAAATACCAATACTGACTGTTAGACTAAATTCTTGCTCATCAATATAAAAAGGTTGTCCAAGCTGCTTTTGTAGTTGCTGGGCATGCGTTTGCGCAAGGGTTTGTGCTCTGCTACGACCAACCCCTTTTTCAAGTGTACATAAAGCAGCAAATTCATCACCACCTAAGCGCGCAATGCTCGCTTGGCTACATAAGCTATGCTTCATTCTTGCCGTGATTTCTTTAAGTACAGTATCTCCGGCAAGTAAACCAAGGCCATCATTAATAGAATGAAAACTATCAATATCTACGACCATAAAGTAGGCGTAATTATTATCACTGCGGCTCTGCTGTAGATTGTTATCTAGTTGTTTTAAAAAGCTATTTCGGTTAGGTAGTCCGGTTAGCTCATCGTGCCAAGTTAAGTATTCAATACGCTCTTGTGTGACTTTTAAGCTCGAAACATCACTAAATACCCCAATGTAATGAACTTTAGTATCTTTATCGCCTTTAACCATACTAAAAGTGAGCAGCTCGGGGTAGAGTTCTCCATTTTTGCGTCGATTAATGATCTCGCCACTCCAATAACCGGCTTTTTTAGCGTAGTGCCAAACATCATCAAAGCTAATATCAGATTGATTATTATTTTTTAAAGTGTGTAACTTTTCGTTTATTGCTTCGCTTTCACAGTACCCTGTTATACGGCAAAAAGAAGGGTTTACGGCAATGATACAGCCTTCTGCATCTGTTATCACAACACCATCTGCAGTACTGGTTAGCGCTTGATAAAATAGCTTTTGCTTAGCTGAAAGCTCTTTCAACTCTTCTTCACGTTGGATTAATTCTTGTGCTAATAATTCTATTTCAAGGAGTTTGTCGTTGAGATCGAAGTTTTTTTCAATCAACCTGTCTAACATACCTTGAGACGTTATATGAGTGCGAATACGTGCGCGTACTAATGCGAGTTTGTAAGGTTTGTGAACATAATCAACAGCGCCAAGAGCAAATCCATGCTCTTCAGATTCTTCTTCGGTTAAGGCTGTCACAAAAATGACAGGGATGCCTTGTGTATGCTTTTTAGCTTTTAATATTTTACATACTTCATAACCATCCATTTTTGGCATCATGATATCGAGTAAAATTAAATCTGGGCGTGTTTTTTCCACAAATGCAAGTGCTTGTTCACCACTGGTGGCAATACGAACATCGTAATCGCCTACTAAACCCTCTACTAAAATATGTAGATTATTTGGCTCGTCATCAACAATCAGAATCAGAGGTTTCTGCTCTGACTTGCTATTTTGACTCGATAAATAAGTAGAATGCACATGAACTCCTTATATTGAGAATATCGTTATAAAATAACTTAATTAAGCGGCTTTTCATAGCCTTTGTTTTTATTTTGATATTCGGCAATTATTTCTATAATCATTTGATAATTAAAATTATTAATCGCTTCTTTTAAAGCTAACAAGGATGAGCTTTGCTGCGTTATAAATGGGTTTAATTTTATTACTAATTGGTTAGAAATGGGCTTTGATTGAACGGCTAAATCATAAATTTGCTTTAAAATTGTATCGAGCGAATCACCCTCTATAAGAGTATTAGAAGTGATATTTACATCTTTCATGATAGTGTATTGTTCAATGGCCTTTAACGTTAATGTTAATGTATGCGTTAGTTCACCTAGCTCAAAAAACGATTGTTGCTTTAAACTTTCTTCCACTTTATGAATAACGTGTGTAAGTTGTTCTAAGCCTAATGTGCCACTAAGGCCTTTTAATGTATGAATATCACTGACAAGCTTATGATGTTGTTCGGCATTTAATTGGGTTGATACTTGTGCATTGAAATTTTTATAGTCTATGTAAAACTTGTTTAATACGTTTAATAGCACTGCTTGGTCATGATCAACATTTTCTAATGCCGTCGTGACATTTATCATTTGAGGCCTATAAATATTACTGACGTGCTTTGCGATAATAAAAAAGAAATCATCGAATATAATAGGTTTAGCAATAAAGTCGTTCATGCCTGAATCAAATGCCGCTTGTTTGTCTTTAGGAAATGCCGCTGCGGTTGTGGCGATAATAGGTAATTTACACCCTTTACTACGTAATATTTTAGTCGTTTCTAAACCATCGAGTATGGGCATTTGAATATCCATAAAAATGATATGAACCGTATTTTGACATGCTTTTTCTATTGCCTCTTTACCATTAGGGGCGGTGATCACATTGATGGATAACTTCTCTAGCATCGCACATACAACGTCTTGGTTAACTGGATTATCATCTACGACTAATGCTGTGTGTCCTGCAAATATTTTATTTTCTATTGCTAAATTTATATCCAGTTGCTTGCTGGGAAGTAATAATCTTAATAACTGTGGATCGCTATAGTCATTACCCAGTAGTTTAATATGTGAAGAATGAGTCAAATTTGATGTTGAGCAATCAGCAAGAATCGCAATAACAGATAAGTCATTATTGTGCTCATTGGGATATGTTTTTAATTGCTGAAAGAGATAATTATTTTCCATCTCATGGTGTTTTATATGCAATATAATTGTACTAAACACATGACTATTGTGTTTTAACATACTCAGTGCACGAAAAGGTTCATGCGATATTTGAGCTGTAAACCCTGCTTTAACTAATAGATCACCTAAGCGTGTTATCTGGCTATCATTAGGGTTTATAATGAGTGCGCGTTTTTCTTTTTTCGTTGTTGTTTCAAGTACAAATGGCAAGGTAAAATAAAATTCGCTGCCTTTACCCCATTGGCTTTTAACATTTAACTCTCCCCCTAGTAGTTCGGTTAGTTGTTGACTAATAGTCAGACCTAAACCAGTACCACCGTATCGTCTGGTGGTCGTACTGTCACCTTGATGAAAAGATTTAAATATTTCACTAATTTGTGATTGGCGTATCCCTATCCCCGTATCTTTTATACGAAAGGTATAATGGATCGTATTATTATGTTGCGCGCTAATATCAATAATTAATTGAACGTGCCCTTGCTCGGTAAATTTAATGGCGTTAGCAATACAGTTATTAATAATTTGTCCTAGGTGTAATGGGTCACCAAGCAATTTTATTTTGGTGTCAGTATGGCTTATAAACTCTAATTTAATCCCTTTATGAGTGGCAATGTGCAAAAATAAGTTACTAGCTTGAGTGATAACACTTTGCAAAGTAAAAGTCGTTTCTTCTCGTTGAAACTGCTGTGATTCTAGCTTGGCAAAACTTAATATATCATTAAGGGTTGTGAGTAACCCTTGGGCACTACTTAACGCTTTTTCTGCATAGTTACGTTGATTACTCGGTAATGGGCTGTCTTTTAATAATTGCAGCATACCTAACACCCCATTCATCGGGGTTCTTAATTCATGGCTGATGTTTGCGGTAAAATCATTTTTGGCTTTATTTGCTACTCTTGCTTCTGCAATGGCATTTTCTAACTGATTATTAGATGTTTGCAGTTGGCTATTTAAGTTTTGAGTTTCGACTAATAAATCTGTGTTGTGTTTATTATTTAAATAAAGCGTATTCGCCGCCACAATAGCGGTTTTTATTTCGCTGCTTTGTGTTTTATTTTTTTCTAATACCACTGCTTTATTGTTGGCCATATCATTTAGTAATTGAGTTAATTTACTAATAGGGCGGATCACAGAGCGGATCATAAATAAAATAATAATTAAAACTAAACTCGTACTAAATATAATAAAAATATTAGAGTGGCGTATATTTTTTTCTAGGGTTAATGATAGTTGATTTTCGGTGTTGGCTAATTTTTTTTGCTCTATTTTTTTTATATTACCGACTAAATACAAAAGTTCATTTTCAATGCCTGTAAGAACGACTTTAATAGAGTAACTATAGCCACGAGTTAATGTTACTAGCTTTTTTTGCGTGCGCTCTAATTGACTGACTATGTACATTTTATCATTTAATAATATTGGGTCAGCGCTGAGCTTTAATTGTAAGTGATGTAAGTTTAATTGTGTGCTGTTACTCTTATCAAAAGCAGGATTGTATAAATAACTTTGTGTATTTTGTTCAATATTTGTGATCAACAAAATAATATCGACATAATCTGATTTTTGTTCATCACTGGCTGTTTTTTGTTTTGCTACAAGGTCTTTTTTTAATTGATTTAAAGGTGCCTGAAACTGTTGTTGATACAATGATTCTCTTTGTTTTTTATTTAGTACAACTTGATTAAACGTATCTTGATAGTTATTCAGATACTCAAAGAGTTTTGATAGGCTTTTTTGATAATGGCTATTATGTTCGATCGCATGCTTGTCTAATGCGTTAATATCTTGTTTAGCTAAATCAAGATAGTGATGAAGTTTATCAACCGTGTATTCATGAGGGTTATTAGTGTACAAATTGGCTTGGCTTTGTAGCGATAAAATATGATTTTCTAGCTCAGTTATATTATCTGATTGTTCTAATGCTTGATGTTGATCTACTTGTAAAGTATACAATTGCTTTTGCGATATATTAAATGTGTAACTTTGCGCAATGAGTAAAATAACTAATACACTTAAAGTAAGTATCACTTTTGATTTTATTGAATTTATTTTCATTAGCGACTTATTAGTTCAAACCATTTTTGTAAGCTGTATTCGTATGTTGGCATAACTGTATTCCATACTGCAACATTACTGAAACGTTTATTATAGCTTCCTCCATTACGCGTCTGATTTTTTGTGATAGCCACGTCTCCTTCGGTATTTAATAGGCTTTTTCGGGCCGGTTTCCCCTCATACCAAAAATCCCATTCTTCAGGTGATAACAGGGCTTTGGAACGCTGTGGATTACTTATATAATAACCTTGGCGAGCAATAAACGCCCCAGGCCAACCTGAAAGCCACCAATTCATATAATCATAAGCGGCATCTTTAATACTGCCCTTTGTATTGGCAGATAAGCACATAACACCATGCCACCCTCTGTAACCTTCTTTTGGAGCTGCAAAACGGATATTCATATTTTGTGAGTTTAAAGCGCTAACCGCAGGAGAGAACATGCTTTCTATGTGTACACGGTTGCTCTTCATAAAATCAATGGATTCGGGAACCGAATTCCAAAAACCACTAAAATGACCCTGTCGTTTAAAGTCTAATAAAATTGCAAATAAGCGATCTAGCTCTGAGCGAGAAATAGCACCGATATCATTAAACTGAATAAACCCCTTACTTTGAGCTGCGAGCGCTAAATCAAACAAACCAATGGTTGGGGCATTAACAATACCTACTTTACCAGCAAACTCTTTATTTAATAACCAGCTCCAACTTTCGCTTTGATACGCAGTTCCTGATGGAATATGTTGGGTGTTATAACCAAAAGAATCAACGTTATGAACATAGGGTAAAAAGCTTATATGATCACTTTCTTGCTCACTGAGGGTCCCATTGGGCTGCACATTTAATAATTTATAAGGGGCATCGCCTGCACCTATATTCGCGTTCTTGGTTAATTTACCTGTTTTTGTTAATGAATTTATTTCGTTGAAGTAGGTTAGCTTTTTCTTTTCAATTGGTTGAATAGTTCCTGCATTCCATAAAATATTTATACTATTTGACCATTGCTCGTAAATATCAAATGAACCTGGATTCATAGAGCCTTTTTGTAATACCGCTGCGCTACCTAATGGTTGGAAAATAAGATCAATGCCTAAATCTTGCATTGCTTGCTGGCGTATAGCGGGCTGCAAAGTAACATGAGTGCCAAGCACCCGAAGAGAGGTTTTTTTTCTGGCAAATACATAAGGCACATGATTAATAACACTGGCTGTACATCCTAATAAAGCCATTTTTTTTAAAGTAGTGCGTTTTGAAGCATCCATTGCATTCACTTAATTTAAAGAGGTATATAAGGTATAGATATAGAGTGGGCAAGTTTCAAGTTTGGGTACTAAAATGTAGAAAATAAAGAGGGTAGTATATAAATATAGGATTTTTTGATAAATACTGAAGAAGTTGGAAAGTGGTGGAGCTAAGCAGGATCGAACTGCTGACCTCCTGCGTGCAAGGCAGGCGCTCTCCCAGCTGAGCTATAGCCCCACATTCCAAATATTATGTATGAACATAATATGCTTTGAGCTGCGATTCAAAGCGGGGTGAACTTTAAATATATTTGCCTTTTGGGTCAAGTATTTTTTAATTATTTTTAACAGTTATATATATTTTTTTTTGGTAGACTCGATAACACCACGACATAATATGATTATATATAATGAAAAAATGCACTTTAGCTTTATTTGTTTTACTTGCCGGTTGTGCAACGCAAGATGAACCACCTTACAATATTAGCGATAAACAGTTTCATGAAAAATTAGATGAGCAAGGTAATAAAATATTTGCTTATGTAGTGTCGGTACAAGCGGCTGAACGACGAAGTCTAGCGAGCTCAAAAGATACAGGTGAGCGAGGAAGGGGAAAAGAAAGGAAACCATCTCGCAATGAAATTAGACGCGAGTACGAAAAAGAATATTTTTCAGAATCGAGTGTATTAAAACTTCAGTTAGAAGATCAAGCTGTTGAATTATTAACTGCAGAATTACAGCAAAATAACTACTGTGCTAATGATTACAAAATAGATGAAGTATTGTGGCGTGATTTAAGTGTGCAATTAAGAGGGCGTTGTTTGTAACATGTATGCAGATAAGCAAAAATTAGCTGCTGTATTAGCACAGTTAGCAATAAACTATGAGGTGATAGAACATCCCGCTCTTCATACTAGCTTAGACGCTGACTTATTAATGGTTGAACGAGAAGGCACACGGCTTAAAAATTTATTTTTACGAGATAATCAAGGTAAGCGTCACTTTTTAGTGATCACAGCCCATGATAAGCAACTCGACTTAAAAGCGTTAGCGCAGCAACAAGGGTTATCTCGATTAGGTTTTGCCTCTGATGAACGTTTAGCGCGGTATTTAAAAGTAGCCCCTGGCTGCGTATCTATGTTGGCCATACTTAACGATAAGCAAAATGAAGTGGCTTTGTGGATAGATCAAGACGTTTGGTTTAATGCGTTATTTCACTGTCACCCATTTGAAAATACACAAACGTGGTTAATGCAAAAAAACGACTTAATGGCGTTTTTTCAACATACTGGGCATACAGCTAAAGTAATGTATTTACCGCCAAAACAATAACACATTGCGTTGGATCATATTTTAATTATCTTCTGTTTGATAGATTAATACCAGTAACACTGTTATTTGTGTGCTTTGATGATTAAAATAACCAGCAACTACTATTTACTCGTTTTTTATTGGAATATAAGCCATGGGTTCATTACAAGACCAATTGCTACAAGCAGGGTTAACTACATCACACAAAGCTAAGGTTGCAAAAACCGAAAAACGTAAGCAGCAAAAAAAGAAAAAGAAAGGGGCGACTAGCAACCCAAATGACTTACAAAAACATATTGAGCAAACTAAGTTAGAGCAGCAGAAAAAAGCCGAAGAACTTAACCTAGCTAAACAAGAAGATCTAAAACAGCGAGAGCAAGTAGCGAGAGTTAAACAGATTTTAGAGCATCATAATCAAGATACGATTCGTGGTGAACGTACTTTCAACTTTACCTATGAAAATAAAGTAAAAGAGCTTGATGTAAATGAAGCAACACAAAAAGCATTATCAGGAGGTCGATTAGCGATTTGTGTGCTAGAAGGCGTATTTTATGTACTCGAAGATGAGCCTGCACGTAAAGTGGCTGAAGTAGACGAAAAGTACATTGTATTTCATGTTGAGGCTGATAATAAGGAAAAAGATGATGATGACCCTTATGCTGACTTTGAAGTCCCAGATGATTTAGTGTGGTAAACATACTTTTTTGAACTAATTTTGCTATTTATTACGTATGAATAAAGGGTATTTACAATTTTTCTAACCGTTAATAAAAGAGAAAGACTATGAGCAAGATAAAAACATTATTATTAGGCGCTAGCATTAGCATCGTTGCTAGCATGTCATTTAATACTCAGGCTGCAGATGGCAAGGCGTTATATACAGCTAAAAACTGTCAAACGTGCCATGGCGCAGAAGGTAAAGCGCCTATTATTTCTGCATACCCTAAATTAAGTGGTCAAAATAAAGATTACCTAGTTGCACAAATGAAAGACATTAAATCGGGCGCGCGTTCGAACGGCTTGGCAGTATCTATGAAGGCCATGGTTGCAGGTGTCACTGATGCTGAATTTGAGGCCATTGCTGATTATTTATCTAATGTAAAATAATCTCAGCCTTTATTGATACAAAGCCACACTCTTGTGTGGCTTTTTTGTTTGTATTTGCTATAAATCACATACTGCTTTAGACTTCTAAACATCTATTCGTGCAAATTGGTTTGCGCGTATTTTTAAGGTTAATTATGTTTGAACTCCCTGAACTCGATTTAAAAAATAAAGTGTCTGATCAAGAATGGCAATTACGTGTTGATTTAGCAGCGTGTTATAGGCTGGTTGAGTATTTTCGTTGGGGGGATTTAATTTATACCCATTTATCAGCTCGTTTACCTGGAACTGATCATTATTTAGTGAATGCATTTGGCCTCACTTTTGATGAAGTGACGGCGTCTAATTTAGTCAAGGTGGATTTGGCCGGTAACATTATTGATGATACGCCATTTAAAATAAATCCAGCGGGTTTTACCATCCACAGCGCAATTCACGAAGTGCGAGAAGATGCACATTGTGTGATTCATTTACATACAAAAGAAACTATTGCTGTTGCAACGCAAAAAAATGGCCTATTGCCGCTTAGTCAATACTCGATGTTTTCACTGCCTTCTTTGTCTTATCATAGTTATGAAGGGCTTGCCGTTAATGATGACGAACGCAAAATATTACAAGATGATTTAGGTAATACTAATCATATGTTATTGGTTAATCATGGTGGTTTAACTGTGGGGCCTACCATTGGCGATGCGTTTATGCGTTTTTATGATTTACAACGCGCATGTGAAATTCAACTTGCGTTACAAGCGAGTGGCGAGGAAGTAATACCTGTGCCGCAGCCTATTATCGACAATATTTATAATCAAGCCAATGTAGTGCACAGCGGCAGTACGGGTGGCCAATTAGCATGGCCAGCTATGCTACGCAAAGCATACAAACTTGATCCTAGTTTTGCTAATTAAGGAATTTTTATGAAGGTAGTTCGCGTAGAAGTATTTGATATTCATTGTCCTGAGCGCCCAGCTTGGACCCCTGTTTTTGTGCGTATTCATACTGATGAAGGTATTAGCGGTGTCGGTGAAGCTGGGCTGGCTTACGATTTAGGTCACAGTGCAGCCGCCGCGATGATTAAAGAAATGGCTGATGCATTTTTAATTGGCCACGACCCATTTCAAACCGAAAAATTATGGTCGCGTATGTTACGCGAAAGCTTTTGGGGCTTAGGGGGAGGGCCGGTTGTGTACTCAGCAATGAGTGCAATTGATACCGCGCTTTGGGACATTAAAGGCAAAGCACTGGGTTTACCTGTTTATCAATTACTTGGCGGTAAAGTTAACGATAAACTACGCACTTATGCATCGCAGTTACAGTTTGACTGGGATAGCGAGTTTAAAGCACTTGTACAGCCACAAGAATACGCAGAAGCCGCATTAAAAGCTGTCGCTGAAGGTTACGATGCGGTAAAAGTCGATCCGATTCAATACGATAAAGATGGTAACACTTACTATGACCGCACTAAAATCATTTCACGTGGTGAAATGAAACTATACCGTGCACGCATGCAGGCCATTCGTGAAGCGGTGGGTGATGAGGTTGATATTATTTTTGAGTGCCATAGTTTACCTGGCGCAACATCGGCGATTCAACTGGGTGAAATTGCAGAAGAATTTGACTGTATGTATTACGAAGAGCCGGTTAATTATTTAAATCATTCGTTACATGCCAAAGTAGCCGATAAAGTGGCGGTTCCTATTGCGGGTGGCGAGCGTTTATATAACCGCTGGGGTGTACGTCCGTATTTAGAAGATCAAAGCATTGATGTATTACAGCCAGATATTGGCTTATGTGGTGGTTTTACTGAAACTAAAAAAGTGTGTGATTACGCCGATATTTTTGATGTGCGTATTCAAGCACACGTGTGTGGTGGCCCAGTGGCAACGGCCGCATCATTGCATTTAGAAACCGCAATCCCTAACTTTTTAATTCATGAGCACCATACCTATGCGATTAAAAAGTGGAATAGAGAGCTGTGTTTACAAGACCCTCAACCAAAAAATGGCTTTTTTGAAGTCTCTGAAGAGCCGGGCATTGGCATTGAATTAAATGATGAGATAGTAATGCGCTCACAACGCGTAGAAATAAAATAACTCATTGATATTACGTATTAAGTTTGCTTTTTCGCAGACTTAATACGTTGCTTTACACCCATCCTTACTCATTACAGTTGGTAAATTCGTTTTGCGTTATCGTAGCTCAGGCGTTGCCAGTGGTCGCGACTTTGACACAAATGAAAATAATTTTGCCACACTTGCTGATAGCTTTGATTAATTTGACACACCGGAAAATTACTTGCAAACATGACGCGCTCATCACCAAAGTGCTGTAATAAATAGTTAAAGCATGCACATTGCTGTTGCTTATTGAGCGTGAGCAATTCAAACCCCGAAAACTTTATCAGTATATTTTTTTGCTGTGCAAGCGCTGCGATAGCGTGCTCCCACAAAGGGATATCACGTACTAAACCGCAATGATTAATAATGACTGTTAAATGTGGGTGCTCAGTACAATAGTGTATTAACTTTTTGGTAATAGGTTGATTTTCAACGCTAAACTGTGCTTCAAAATGTAGTTGGCACTTAGCTAAGTGGGCTAAGTTGTCAATACAATTTGGATGAATTAGCCGCTGTGCCTCATGTCCTTCAGTGATATCGCGTATACCAATTAAAGAAGGGTGGTTTAGCGCATTTATTGCCGCTTTAAAATCATTAGGTGCTTGATTAATACAAGTATAAGCGACGGCTTTGTAGTTAACGTGTTTAAGATGAGCGCTAAGCCAATGTAATTCGTTAATGGGCGCATGGTTATCAAACCCCGCTTCAATATGCACTAAACCGGCCAGTTCAAACGATGTACTTTGGTTTAATTGAGTGGCGCTTACCGGCTGCTTTATTTTTTCTAAATTAGGCCAGTTTGGTGAGGTGCTACCTTGTAACCACGCATATTGGCCTTGGTTTAAATTAAAAAAATGTACATGAGGGTCAATAATTTTCATGGTTATTGAGCGCTATAGCCGCCATCAATACTTTGCAAACTGCCGGTGATAAAGCTGGCATCGTCACTCGCTAAAAATTGCACTAACGCGGCAACTTCATCGGCTTTACCTAAGCGATTTAATGGCTGTAAAGCTGCTTCTTCTGCCACAATATCGGCTTTGTTAGCACCACTTTTTTCGCAATAAGTATCGATTGCATGATGAAATAGCGGGGTTTCTATGGTGCCAGGACAAACGGCATTAGCGCGAATATTAAAGGGGGCGTAATCAAGTGCGGTTGTTTTTGCCATTGAGGCAAGGGCGTGTTTGGTTAGGTTATAAGCAAACGAATTAGATTTTGCGATGATGGCTTGATCGGACGCAATTAGTATTATTGCACCGTGTTGTTGTTGTTTCATTGTCGGTAATACACTTTGCACCGCTGCGTATGCCCCTTTTACATTAAGTGCAAATAGGGCATCGAATGTTTGCTCATCTGTGCATTCTATATTGGCACTGAGATGTTTACCTGCATTAGAAACAAGTACGTCTATACGTTGAGTTTGCTGGGATATTGTTGCAATACAGTTTTTCACTGCATTGACATCACTCACATCACAATGATGGAACTGACCATATTCACTATGCTCAATATCAAGGTTATGAACATCATACCCGCTAAGTAACAAACGTTTTATCACTGCTAAACCAATCCCTTTAGTTCCGCCGGTGACAATAGCAACTTTAGACATAGCTATTTATTCCTAATTATTAGTGAGAGTGACCACAACCGTCTTCAGAATGAACATGACCATGTTCTATTTCTTCGCTTGTCGCAGCTCGTACAGACACCACTTCAACATCAAAAGTGAGTGTTTTACCTGCAAAAGGGTGGTTTAAATCACAATCGGCATTAAAGCGTCCTGCTTTTACCAACGTTACTTGGTGCTGACCTTGATTTGAATGCACCATTGCTGTCATACCGGCTTTCCACACTTTTGTATCGCCTTGTAAGTGCTTTAATGGAATACGTTGAATTAAGTCATCTACACGTTCACCATAAGATTCACTTGGTGCAAGGGTAACGCTAAACTTCTCACCCGCGGTTTTACCCGTTAATGCTGTTTCTAAGCCTTCTAGCATGCCTTTTCCGCCATGGATATAACTAAGCGGCTGATCGTTTGTGCTTGTTTCTATTTGTTCGCCTGCTTCGCTTAAGGTGTAGTGAAACTCTACAGCAGAATCTTGAGTAATTTGCATGCTTATCTCTTTGCATTATCTTAATAAAAGTACAATTTTACGCTATTTAATGCTGTTTATAAACTTAGCGCGGCTGATTAAGTACTTTTTGTAAGTCTAATAATAAATTTTCTTGTGTGGCAGCTTGCACCGGTTTGGGTTGTTGTGGAATATGGACTGTTAGTATTTTACCCGGTGTTAGCACACTACTAGGGGTTAGCTTATTCCATGTTGCTAAATCGCTATAAGGCACATTGTATTGTTGGCTTATGCTCCACAACGAATCCCCTTTTTTAATTTGGTAATTAATTTCAACCGTTGGGACAATGATCTCGGGGGGCTCTAAATAAGGGCTAATATTATAATCAATAGTGAGGTTTTTCGGTAAGGCGGTTATGCGACTTACTTGTAGGTTTTCACCGACACGAATTAAATTACTTTTCTTGTTATTAAGCTCTTTTAAGGTATGAACTGACATCGAAAACTGTCTGGCAATAGAGTATAGCGTGTCATTTCTTTTCACTTTATAGCCGGTAGAAAAATTAGTTTTAAAAAATTGATTCTTAAATAAAGCATTTTCTTTAATCGGCAATATTAAAGTGTGTGGACCCTTAGGTGAACTTTGATTTTTTAAATATCCAGGATTTAACTGGTGTAGTGTTTTTATGTTTATATCAGAAAGCTTTGCAATAACAGAGAAGTCAAATTGCTGGCCAATATTAATAATCGAAGTGGTCGCGCGGTTACTCAGCTTTGGGCGTTTTAATCCTTTGCTCGGATTTTTTACTAAATAGCTTAAAGCGAGGAGTTTTGGCACATAATCGGCTGTTTCTTTTGGCAGTTTTAACGCAAAGTAATCGGTGCTTTTTCCACGTTTTTTATTATAGTTAATTGCGCGCTGTACTCTTCCTTCGCCACTATTATAGGCCGCTAGAGCGAGCAACCAATCACCATCAAAACGCTTGTGTAAGTAACGTAAATAACGTAATGCAGCATCACTGGCTGCTAATACATCTTGACGTCCGTCATACCACTTGTCGCTTTTAATCCCAAAATGATGAGCAGTTGCTGCAACCAGCTGCCACACCCCAACAGCATGCTCTGATGAGCGTGCCGCAGGACGAAAATCGCTTTCTACAAATGGCAATAATGCAAGCTCCATGGGCATGTTACTTTTTTCTACTTTTTTAACTATGTGGTACAAGTAAGGAGCGGCGCGTTTGTTGACTATTTTTAGGTAGTTAGGTTGTTTTAAATACCAGTTAATACGCTTTTTTAAGGTGCTATTAAGGTAAACTTTCATATTTAAATTATTGGCAATATGCTGCCATAAATCGGGTGCTTGAGTTGGTTTTTTTAGCACATAATTGGTAGGGCTTACTTTTTTAGCAGTGGTACTGACTGTTTTTGTTTGCTGCTCTTCCGGCGGCTCAGTATATTCGTAAGTGGGCTCAAAGTGGGTAAAGATTTTAGGCGCAGCAATTGGCTCTGGTGTTGTACTTTGACACCCAACTATTAAGGCTAACCATAAAAATAATACTAAAATACGCATAAAAACCACTAATTAACATCCTATTATCATTTTAACACAGCCCTGTGTATTTCGTTATTTTGTTTTTAGTGCACGTAATAGACCTGTTTGTAAAAAGAGCGCACTATTTTTTTTATCTAAAATATCAGCTTGGTATGGTTTCATAATATCAGCTGGAAATGATAGTTTTAATTGTTCAATACTGCTATTTGGGTTTTTGGCAGTATGCGCGATGATTTCGGATAAAAATAACCTTGGTTGTTGTAATTGAGAGGGCGTTAATAAATTGCCGTGTCCGGGGATAATAGTCGTTAACTGTGGTTGTTGGCCATAAGTTAATAATAATTTTTCCCACTGCTTTAAATTACCTTGTGAGAGATAGGGAAGCCAATTTACAATATCTGAGCCAATTAATATGCTGCCATTATTGGTCGATAATGTTAAATCACCTTTGCTGTAGGCGCTATGTGGCGAAATAACAACGTTAAACTGACCTAAATTTATAGTCGTGGTTTTAGCAATGGTTATTTGAGGGACTTGTAACTGATAATCTTGCCAGCGTATTAATCTTGTTTTAGCCAGTGCTAATTTTTTTTCCCAGTGTAATTGTTGATCTTTCTCTAAATTAGTAATGCGGTGTAAACTCAGTTCAATACTTTTTTTGAAACCTTCAAGTTTGTCATTGTAGGCATTTTGGTATTGTTCGAATAAAAGGGCTAGGTTTTCATGTACAATTAATTTTGCATCTGGGAACGCATGTTGTAGAACAGCCATACCTAAAAGATGTTCATTATCGCCATTACTGGCAACTAAATAGCATAACGGTGTATTTAACCGCGCTTTGAGTGCTTTTGCTAAATGCTCAACTTGCGCAAAATTACCACCTGCATCATATAATAAAGCACACTTGTCGCCTTCAATTAATACTTGGTTTGAATCGTAAAACCTGAGCTTATCTGGTTGTTTTATAAACTGAATATTGTCGTTTATTGGGTGCCAGCTACTTGCCGCGTTAAGATTAAAGCAGGGTATTAATAAGCAATAAAATAAACTAATTCTTATTATGTTACCTAAAAAGGTACAAGCATGAAGAGTCATAAAAAGCAGTAATGATTAAAACAATGGCCAGAATTATAAAATAAAAGCGTTAAAAACGCTTTTATTTTATACTGCTAGAAGAGTCTGCTATATATTGACTTAGTTTATCAATAAGCTGATCTTGCTGCTTGAGCTGCTGAGCTTGGTCTGCTTGAATGGCGAGTAAATCGTTACTTAAATTCAAAGCAGCCATGAGAAGTGCTTTTTGATCATTTCGCACAGTAGAGCGTTGTTTCATATCCTCTACCATGTCATTTAAATGTTCTGCTGCTGCAATAAGGGCACCTTCTTGCCCTACAGGACAAGCAAATTGCTGCTCTTTACCGAGCAACGTGACTGTTACTCCTTGGTTTTGCAGCTCAGCCATTAGCTATCCTGTTGCGCGCTTTGTAACTTCTCAAGTAAGCCTGTTAGCGTAGAGCTAGTATCTTTTTGCTTTTCTTCGCTATCAAGCACTTCTAATTGTAGTGTTTCGTTGTCATCAACTAACTTATTGCATTGCTCTTTTAGGCTAGCCACTTCGTTAGTTAAGTGATTATTTTTTTCAATTAGTTGATCGATCAGTTGTTCGAGTTGTTGAAGAGTTGTGTTGTTCATTAAGGCGCTCATGTAACTGTTTATAAAGTCTTGCAAATGTAAAGCAAACTCTGTCTATTTTCCAGTGTTTACGGTGGTTTTAGCTGATTTTTATTTATTGTTAAGGGATAATTCAGTTACAAGGGTATTTCATTCATTATTCATTCATGCTCGGTTGCCAAAGCAAGGTGCTTATGGTTCACTGCGCTTATCTATTTAGTAAGGCAAATATATCATGCTTAGTTACAGACATTCATTTCATGCCGGTAATCCTGCCGATGTACTAAAACATTTAGTGTTAGCACAGGTGCTAAGTTATCAAACCATAAAAGATAAGCCACTTGATTATATTGATACACACTCTGGGGCAGGCTTTTTTGAGTTAGATGCGGCAGATGCGCAAAAAACACAAGAGTACAAAGAGGGGATTGAGAAGTTATGGCATCATAACAGCGAACAATCGGCATTGAATGAATATATTGAGCTCATAAAGTCGTTTAATGATAACCGTGAGTTGGCATTCTATCCAGGTTCACCAAAAATAGCTGAGCACTTTCTACGTCGCCAAGATAAAGGGTGGTTTTTTGAGTTACATCCGCGCGACTTAACATTACTTGAGCAAAATATGCAGGGTAAGCGCTCAATTAGGGTGCGTGGTGAAAATGGCTTTGCTGGGTTAGTTGGTTTATTACCGCCGGCATCGCGCCGCGCTTGTGTGCTTATAGACCCTCCTTATGAAATAAAAGATGATTATGAAACTGTTGTAAACACGATTGTTAAAGCGTATCAACGATTTGCAACCGGCACTTATATGATTTGGTACCCGGTTGTTGATAGAGAGCGTATTGATGCTATGGAGCAGGGGCTGGTGGCATCGGGTATTCGTAATATTCAGTTGTTCGAATTAGCCACGACAGCGGATACTGAGGTGCATGGTATGACAGCATCGGGAATGATAGTTATTAATCCTCCGTGGAAACTAAAACAAGCGATGGATGATGTGTTACCCGAGTTAGTTTCTATTTTAAGTGATAACAGTGGGTTTTATCGCAGTGAGCAGCTTGTGGCCGAGTAAAGTTATTTCACGGCGCCATTAACCAATGGTGCCGTATTTTTTGAAAACCAGAACTAACTTTTCACCTTGCTAATAAATATCACCCTACTTTATACATCAGTAATTTAATAACCCGCCTTAATGATTAAAAACCAATGCTCACAAAGAGCAGAAAATGAGGGTAAATGAGAAGTGAAAAACACGCTCTAGTCACTAAATCACTAAACGACTAAGTTACTAAGTTACTAAATCACTAAGTTACTACTCTAAAGCGCAGCGTCTCTAAAGCGAAGCGCCTCTTTGTGCATAAATGGCTTAATCACTTAAAAAACCAAAGACAAAAACCAATGCTCACAAAGAGCAGTAAATGAGGGTAAATGAGAAGCCAAAACACAAAATAAAACACGAGCTAGTCACTAAACGACTAAGTTACTACTCTAAAGCGCAGCGTCTCTAAAGCGAAGCGCCTCTTTGTGCATAAATGGCTTAATCACTAAAAAACAAAAGACAAAAACTAATGCTCACAAAGAGAAGTAAATGAGGGTAAATGAGAAGTCAAAAACACGTTCTAGTCACTAAATCACCAAGTTACTACTCTAAAGCGAAGCGCCTCTTTGTGAAAAATTGTCTTAATCATTTAATAACTAAAAAAGAAAAACAATATTCACATAAAGAAGCACAATGAGTAGGCAAAAACCTAAGCCATATAATGAGAACACTTATCTAAATGTTTTATTACTGGGTTACTGTGCGTTAGGAAAACCGAGCTGACGCCATGATTCATATACAAATACCGCAACAGCATTTGATAAGTTCATACTACGGCTATTCGCTTGCATTGGTATGCGCACACGTTGCTCGTTTGGTAGAGCTTGTATCATATCGTCTGGTAAGCCACGAGTTTCGGGACCAAACACTAAACAATCTCCGGCTTGATATTGAGCTTGATGATGAAACTGGCTACCTTTAGTTGTACAAGCATAGACTGTTTTTGGTTTGCATTTTTCTAAATAATCGTCAAAAGACGCATGTCGCTGAACACTGCTAAATTCGTGATAATCTAATCCAGCACGTTTTACGCGCTTATCATCCCACTCAAACCCTAATGGTTCTATTAGGTGTAATGAGAAGCCACTGTTAGCACAAAGACGAATAATATTTCCAGTGTTAGGTGGAATTTCAGGTTGATATAAAACAATGTCTAACATAGTAAGCCTTTTCAATAATGTGGTAATTTTGCTAGTGAGCAGTATACACGAAAGCCAGAAAAAAAATGATATACTCAAGGTTATGAATAACGCTTTAAATTAGGTATAAACGTGCATCATCGTAGTTATGAATTTTGGGTAAAATGCGCAAGCATCGTCACTATGGTTATGGTTAGTTTGATGATTGCGACTAAAGTGTGGGCATGGCTTGCATCAGGGTCTGCAGCCATGCTGGGCTCTTTAACCGATTCGTTAATGGATATTACAGCCACTGCTATGAGTTTGTTAGTGCTTGGGTATGCACTTCGACCTGCGGATGATGATCATCGCTTTGGTCATGGTAAAGCCGAAGCGCTTGCAGGTCTTGGTCAAGCTGCATTTATTGCAGGGTCTGGCTGTTTTTTAATTTTTCACGGCATTGAACGTATTTTTAACCCTATCGAATTAACTCACTCGTTATTAGGTGTATGGGTTAGCATTTTTGCAATTGTGTGTACCTTAGTGATTGTAATTGTACAAACAAAGGTTGTTAATCATACTGAATCGATAGCGATTAAGGCCGATTCGGTGCATTACAAAGGCGACTTAATTCTTAATTTAGCCGTGCTGGTGGGAATTTTACTTTCTTACTACGGCATACGTTACGCCGATCCTATTTTTGCTATTGGTGTCGCTTTTTATTTGCTTTATAACAGCTGGGATATAGCGCGAGAAAGTGCTGATCATTTGATGGATAAAGAGCTTGCACAAGGTGAGCAGCAAGCTATTTATGATATTGCTAATAAGCAGGCTTTAGTTCATGGTGTTCACGCAATACGTACCCGCCAAAGCGGTAAAATTAAGTTTATTCAACTTCATTTAGAGCTAGAAGACGAACTTAGCTTATTGTCTGCTCATAATGTGGCTGAAGAGGTTGAGCTACAGCTTACGGCCCACTTTGAAGGAGAGGTTGATATTTTAATTCATTTAGATCCGTTGTCGGTACTTAAAAGGCCTTCGGTAAATTTATAAAGGCTAGTTAAAAGCGGTTTTCTCACCTCATCACGCTCAAAGAAAAGTTCGTGTTTGGCATTGTTAAATACCCTTAAGGTTACATTGTTTAAGCGCTTAGCAAGCGCGTGTTGCGCTTGATTATCAACTACCTCGTCATTTTCGGCACTGGCAATATAAACGGGGAGGTTGTTGAGCTCTAAGGTATTTACGCAAGCAATAAACGAAAAAGCGCTATTTAACCAGCCATAGGTTACACCGCCTAGCTGTAATAATGGCGTTTGTTGGTACACTTTACGAAATAAGCCATAACGTATTTTACTACTGGTAAGTACATTAAGTGTAAAGTCTACTGGTAAGTAATTTTTTTGTCCTATTGCATAAGCCCCCGACAAGCCAAATAGTTTAGCGCTGCTGGCGGCTAATTTAGCTAACGGCTTAGGTATGCCTTTAGTATGTACGTCAAGCATGGGGGCTGATAAATAAGCACCACTAAAACTGTGGCTGTATTGCGATAAGTAATCTAAGGCAATTGCTCCCCCCATCGAATGCGCCACTAAAAACTTTTTACCCTGCCACAGTGAATCCACTATTTTTTGATTAAACAATGAAAAATCAGCGCTGTAATCACTAAATTGGTGAACAAAGCCTTTGTGAGGATTTGCCAAGTGACGATATGAGCGCCCTTGCCCTTGGTGATCTAAAATAAAGACCGCAATATTATTATTGTATAACTCCCATAATAATTCTTGATACTTATCAAGTCCTTCTATACGCCCAGAACTAAATACAATGGCATATTTGGCGTGTTCAGGTAGTGCATAAGCATAAAATAAATCACCTGTTGGGGTCGTTAAATAAGCTTTATTGAGCGTCGAGTCATAAAATTTTTCGATGGCTGTTAAATTTTGCTCAATATCAGCTTCAGTACTATAAAACATGGGTTACTCTTTTGTGATTGCAAACGTGATTTTAGCACACAGGCCACCTTGTGCTTTATTCGATAGCGATAAAGTACCGTTATGAGCCGTAATCGCATTTTTTGCAATGGCTAGGCCTAGTCCTGTGCCACCACTTACACGGTCTCGGGCGTCAGACTGACGAAAAAAAGGTTCGCATAATTTACTGAGTTGTTGCTCTGGTACGCCGGGGCCATCATCACAAATCTCTATATTTATGGTATCGGTGCAATTGAGCTTTAAAGCAATGCTGTTATTGGCGTATTTAATTGCATTACGTAGTAAATTTTCTAATGCGCTGGCTATGAGCGCTTCGTCGCATTTAAAGTTAATATCGGCGTTACCTGTGACGACTAGCTGCTTATTATGTTGTTTTGCCTCAAATTGGGCGTCGTTAATCACGTGGTTGAGAATGATTTGCAGCGGTTGATATTGCAACGATAACGCTTGGCTTTTAGCTTCAAGGCGAGAAACTTGCAATACATCAGCAATCATTTTATCTAGTTGATTTGCTTCTTTTTCTATTCTAAGTAGATAAGATTGACTGGCATCGTTAGCTTGTATTTGCGCTAAGCCAGTAGCCATTTTTAAGCGAGTTAATGGCGAGCGTAATTCGTGTGAAATATCAGCGAGTAGGCGTTTTTGTGCACTTAATAGTTGCTCTAATTGGTTTGCCATCGCATTAAAGTCACGTCCTAATATACCTAACTCATCGTTACGTGACGTTGGTATTTTTGCTCGGGCGGTTAAATCACCACCGGAGAGTTTAATGGCTGCTTTTTTTAAGCTATTAATCGGCGCAATAATATTTCGGCTAAATATAAAACTTAAAATAAGCGAAGCAATAACAGCAATGCTTACTTTCATCCAGTTAGGCATTATTTTTAAGCTAAGTAATAACGGCGGTTGGTGTTTTATATCTATTTCGTAGATATTGTAGCTGCCATCAAGTAGCTCAAGGTGAATAGGGCCATAGGCTTGATATTTATCACTAAAGATAACTTGCGCAGACATTTGTTTTGTAAAATTTAGTAAGCTTAAATCAATATCTTTGGGGATATCAATATTGGTATAAACATCATCTGAGTGATTACTGGTGATATATAAAAGTTTTCGTTTAGCGTATCTAGGGTGTGCCAATACTTCACTTAACGTGCGTTTATGTTTTACAACAGAGCGCTCGATGCCTTTGGCAGTATAAATCAGGTTTTTTTTCATTGGCCCGTTTAGTGGCTCGTTCATAACTAAATTAGTGGCTGTTAATTGGCTTAAAAAAACCAAGGCAGCGACGGTGCTAATTAACGTTAACCAAAACCAAATAAATATTTTAAAAAACAAATACTGTGTCGGGTGTTTTAGCCATGCAAAATAGTTTGTATTATTCTCCTTGTATGAAGACATAGCCTGTTCCTCGCATGGTTTTTATACGTTCAGTTTTGATGTGCTCTGCAATTTTTTTTCTTATATTACTAACATGCATATCTATAGAGCGGTCGAATGAAGCTAGGCGACGACCTAGCACTTCTTCACTTATTTTTTCTTTGCTGACAACTTCGCCTGCATGTTTACACAATAATGTAAGCACTTCGTATTCGGTACCTGTTAACGTTAATGTATGCTCATCAATACTCGCTTCACGTGCAGCTGTATTAATCGTAAGGCCATTAATATTTAATTTATTATTAGCAGGGGCACTGCTGCTTAAGGTGTTTATGTGTTCAATACGGCGAGTTATGGCTTTAACACGAGCAAGTAACTCTCGGTGGTTAAACGGCTTAGGGATGTAATCATCGGCACCAAGTTCTAATCCAAAAATACGGTCAAAGTCTTCCCCTTTGGCTGTTAGCATTATTACTGGGGTTAATTTACTAAGGCGTAATTGCTTTAATACTTCGAAGCCATCCATACTCGGTAACATCACATCAAGTAAAATAAGGGCGTAATCGTTATCTTGCGCCAGCTTTAAGCCTTGTGCACCATCATGTACTGCTTCTACTTCAAAGTTTTGTGTACTTAAGTATTCACTTAGTAATTCACATAAACCAGTATCGTCATCAATCATTAATAGTTTCATTTACAAGCCCTTATCTAATTATTTAAGTCATATTTTACGTGTTATATAAGGTAAAAGTGAATCTTTACATAACCTTTACACTGCTTTGCGTTACTTTGCATTGCACGCGGTATAGTTAACTCACTAACTGATTAACAGCAACAACTAAGTAAGGTAATGATTATGACAAAAGTAAATACACTTTCAAAATTAGTATTAATTTGTGGCTTAGCAACGGCTGCTTTAGGCGCTGGTAGCGTATTCGCAAAAGGCGGTATGCATGGTAAAGATCACTCACCAGCGCGTTTCTTACTCTCTGAACGAGGTGCTGAAAAATTAGACCTAACTCAAGAGCAGCAAGATAAACTAACCGTTATTTTTAATTCTCAAAAAGATAAGCTTAAAGCTTTGAAAGGTGATAAAGAAACACGTAAAGCAGAGCGTCAAGCACATAAAGCTAAAATGGATGCATTATTATCTGGCGCGACGTTTGATGAAAATGCAGCTAAAGAATTACTGGCCGAGCGTCAAGCTAAAGGTGAGCAATTTGCGCTGATACGCCTGCAAACTCAGTACGAAGTGATGCAAGTGTTAAATGCTGAACAGCAAGAGAAAATGGCTAAAATGAAAAAACGTAAAGGGAAAAAAGGCCATAAAAAAGATCGCAAAAAAAGCGACCGTGAAGATAGCTAATTAACCCCAACACAATTTAAACAACCAAAATAAAAAACGTGGGCTTGCCCACGTTTTTTTTTGCTAAATTTATCTTATTGAAAGAAATCATCGTTTTTGGCCATCATCGCCTCGATGTCTTCAATCATATCTTGGTTGATTTGATCGGTGGCAGTGATAGGGCTTGAAATTTTATTATTTTCAAATGACCATTCACCTAAGTCTATAAGTTGACAGCGCTTTGAGCAAAAAGGGCGATGCGGACTGTTTTCAGACCATTCAACGTTATTTTTACATGTAGGGCAATTTACAACGGTTGTCATACGTACTCTTTATTTATTTTAAGCATTAGTTACACGGTTTATTTCAGCAAGAGAGGTTAGGCCGTCGGCGGCTTTTTGTAAACCCGATAAGCGTAAATTATTAAAGCCGGCTTTTAATGAAACCTCTGCTATTTCTAACGAATTTCCTCCGCGCATAATGATTTCGGCTATTTCTGGCGTTATTTGCATCACTTCGTAAATACCAACTCGACCTTTGTAGCCATCGGTACAGCTTTCACAGCCTTTTGGCTCATACAGTGTCATTTCTGCTATTTGGCTATGATTAAAACCTTGGCGAAGTAGCTCTTCTTCAGGTAGATTTTCGGCTGATTTACATTTAGGGCATAGTCGTCTGGCAAGTCGCTGTGCAATGATTAAACTAATCGAGCTGGCAACGTTATACGCAGGAACCCCCATATTAAGTAAACGGGTAATTGTTTCTGGTGCTGAATTTGTATGCAGTGTAGACATAACTAAGTGACCAGTTTGTGCCGCTTTAATTGATATTTCTGCGGTTTCTAAGTCACGTATCTCACCGACCATTACCACGTCAGGATCTTGACGTAAAAACGCACGTAATGCATTAGCAAACGTCATCTCGGCTTTAGGATTAATTTGTACTTGGTTAATGCCTTCTAAGTTTATTTCTACCGGATCCTCGGCTGTACTTATATTTCGCTCAGGCTGATTGAGAATATTTAAACCGGTATATAAAGAGACGGTTTTACCAGAGCCGGTTGGCCCTGTAACTAATATCATGCCTTGAGGTTGTGCTAAAGCATCCATGTATAATTTTTTTTGCTCGGCTTCATAGCCTAAAATATCGATGCCTAGCATTGCGCTTGATGAATCAAGAATACGCATTACTATTTTTTCGCCCCACAAGGTCGGCATAGTACTGACACGAAAATCGATACTTTTTCTGTCTGATATTTTAAGTTTTATACGGCCATCTTGTGGTTTTCGTTTTTCAGCAATATCTAATCGAGACATAACTTTAATACGTGCCGATAATTTTGTTGCAAGGGTATTGGGTGGGCTAGCTACTTCATGCAATATGCCATCGATACGAAAACGAATACGGTATTTATGTTCATATGGTTCAAAGTGTAAATCCGATGCGCCTTTTTTTATCGCATCCATTAAAATTTTATTAATGTAGACGATAATTGGTGCATCGTCTTTTTCTTCTTCATGACTGTGAGTGTCACTTGGGCCTTGTGTATCTAAATCTGCAAATTCTTTAAACTCATCGTCAGAGATATCTAAACTGCCAGAAGCATCAAGTAGTTGATCAATTTTTTGTTCTAATTGTTGATAATCAACCACGACAATTTCACACGATAACCCTGTACTAAATTCAAAGTTTTCGAAGGCGCCGTAATCAGTCGGATCTGATGCGGCAATAAATACTTTTCTGCCTTTTTGTACTAGCGGTAAAATATGGTGTTTACGAATAAGCTTTTCTTTAACAAGGTCGCTTGGGATCCGTGATGTGTCAAAATCTTTTAAATCAAAAAATGGGACGCGAAATAGCTCAATGCATTGCTCAGCTAAATCAATACTTTCTATTTTGGCGCATTTAGAAATAAGCTCAGCGGTCGAGGTGAAATCTTGTTGCTTGGCTTTAACTGTGTCTGCATCAATGCGGCCAAGAGTGATAAATTTTCGAAGTAACGGCGAGTTTGTATTCATTGCGCACCTGTTTTATTTCTATAGTAGCGTTTAATTTATCAGAAAAAAGTAGGGTGGGGAATTCCCTTTTATTATTCTGCATATTAACTAACGCTAATTGTTATTTTTATTAAAGGCTAAACGTTTTCTTTATAGCATTTAGCGTAGTTTAAGTACTGTTGATGTAAAGTTAATAACTCTATTTTTACAGTTTCTAAGCGCTGACTATTATCTAATATATCATCTGCTTTTTGTTGTTTTTGTTCTCGTGACATTTGCGATTTAATAATACTTAGTGTTTGCGCTAAGCTGATTTTATCACGTGCCATGGTACGTTCAATTTGCTTTTCTTTAGGTAGGTCTATTAACAAGGTATGTTGGCAGTGGCGATTAAGCTCATTTTCAAATAATAATGGAGCGACTAACACACTATAACTACTTGTTGTGGTGTTAAGTTGAGTTAATAACTGTTGCCTAATAAGTGGATGCAATAGCTTATTTAAAGTGTTTTTTTGCTCATCATTTTCAAAAATAATATTACGAAGTTCGGCGCGATTTAAACAGCCATTGGGTAATAAAATCGCTTTGCCGAAATGTGCTGTAATTGCAGTTAGGCCTTCACTACCGGGTGTAACAACATCGCGTGCCACAATATCTGCATCAACAATATTAACGCCTTGTGATGCGAGTATATTACTCACTGCTGTTTTACCGCAGCCTATGCCTCCTGTTAACCCTAATACCCAGTTTTTTACTGGGTTATTTAATTGCTGCATGTGTTATTAACCTATTAAGCCAAAGTAATATGCACTTAACGAATCGCCCCAAATTAAGGTTATCCAACCAGCAATGGCTAAGTAAGGGCCAAATGGAATTGGAGTGGCTTTATCTTTACCTTGAATACTCAATAATAAAATACCGATAATTGCCCCTACAATACTTGAAAGCAAAATAATGGTCAGTAATGCTTGCCAGCCTAAAAGGGCGCCAAATACAGCAAGTAACTTAAAGTCGCCATAACCCATGCCTTCTTTGCCGGTTAATAATTTAAATAGCCAAAATACACTCCATAAACTCATGTATCCACAAGCCGCGCCAATAATTGCGTCGGTGGGCGAAACCGTATAACCAAGTACCGAAGCAATTAATGCTAACCATACTAAGGGGAGTGTTAGCTGATCGGGCAGCAGCATATGATCAATATCAATAAAGGTGAGGGCAACTAATACCCAGGTAACAAAAATATATAATAGAGCGAGCTCGGTGGCACCAAAGTAATAAGCAATGGCGGTACTAAAAGCGGCTGTTAAGGCTTCAACAATAGGGTAGCGTGGTGATATTGGATTTTGGCAATTAGCGCATTGCCCCTTGAGCAGCACCCAACTAATTATAGGAATATTTTGCCACGGCTTTATTGCCGATTTACATTTAGGGCAAGTAGAATTAGGTTTTACTAGATTAAAAGGCTGCTGAGGTTTTTGTTTTTCTGATTCACCTTTAGAGGCTAGCTCATCGGTTAATAACATTCGGCATTCACTTTGCCATTCACGTTGCATCATAACGGGTAAACGATAAATGACCACGTTTAAAAAACTGCCTACGCACAGGCTTACTAACCCTACGGTAAGTAAAAAAAACCACTGCTGCGCTTGCATTACTTCAATAATACTTTGCATTAAAAGCCCTAAAATATACGTTTTAAAATAAATGTTTTTGTTTATTTATTAATAGGTGTATAGCGACAAGTAGATACCGAGTAAATTCTAATAGCTATACTATAACTATAATTAAATAACTGAACCCAGTTGGAAAATTGGTAAGTACATTGCCACAATTAAGCCACCCACTAACACCCCGAGTACAGCCATAATTAATGGCTCTAATAAGCTCGAAAGACCATCTACTGCATCATCGACTTCTTGCTCATAAATAGTCGCCACTTTAGCTAACATGCCATCGAGTGACCCCGATTCTTCACCAATGGCCACCATTTGAATCACCATATCGGGGAATATTTTTGAATTACGCATCGCCCAGTTCATTTGGTTACCCGAGCTTACTTCGGCTTTTATATCTAAAATTGCATAACGGTAAACGGCATTACCCGAAGCGCCAGCGGCAGAGTCAAGTGCATCTACCAAAGGTACACCAGCAGCAAAAGTGGTTGATAAGGTACGTGCATACCTTGCTACAGCCGCTTTATTTAAAATCATGCCTATAACAGGAAGCTTTAAAATAGCGCGGTCGACCGCATCTCTCAGCGCTAAGCTTCTTAATTTAGCCTCTTTAAATATAAAGCTAAAAGCGAACATGGCTAACAGAATAATCCACCAATATTCTTGCATAAACTCCGATATACCAATAACAAACAAAGTAAATGCAGGAAGCTCCGCGCCAAAACCAGCAAAAATATCCTGAAATTGCGGAACAACAAAAATAAGCAAAATAGAGGTAACAATACCCGCAATCACTAATACTGAAATAGGATAAAACATTGCTTTTTTAATTTTTGATTTTAACGCCTCAGACTTTTCTTTATAAAGGGCGACACGGTCAAATATTTTATCAAGAGCGCCCGATTGCTCACCCGAGGCAACTAAATCGCAATATAAATCATCAAAATAACGAGGGTGTTTTTTTAGCGCAAGGGATAAGGGTTGACCCGCTTTAACTTCATCAGCAATAGTGCCCATTAGCTTACCAACACTTTTATTAGGCGTACCAGAGCCTATCATTTCAAGCGCTTGTATTAAGGGGACGCCCGCCATTAGCATAGTGGCAATTTGTCGTGTTACTAAGGCAATATCTTTAGGGGTAATCTTTTGTGTGCTGGCAATCCCAAATAATGGTTTAGGTTTACGTTTAACTTTAGAGGGGGTGATCCCCTGTTTACGTAATTGCGCTTTAACAATAGCAATACTTGTACCTGACAATTCTCCTTCTAGGCGCTTTCCGCGAGCACTTACACCGACCCACTGGAAGATATCGATTCCTTTGTCTTCTTGTTTTTTTGCCATTGTTATATTCCTATTGCAATAATGGAGTACGGTATAAAGTCAGTACAAACAAGCACTGATATTTAATTGTTTAGAGTATATCAGTTTCATTAGCATATACTAAACACCTGATTTGAAGCATAAATAAAGCACGTAATTTGTTTAAAGTTCCCGCTGCCCTATAGACCAAAAACGAGGGGCTGGTGTATACCCTTGTGCTGGGTCAATGGCGTTATACAGGGTCAGAGCACTGTAAAGGTAAAAAGCCCAAGTAATCATAAATATTAAAAATAATACCAGTTTCACTACGTTATTTATTTTAATTATCGTTACCGTTGGGCGATACACACGGCCTAAAAGTGCGCCCCAAAAAATAATTAATAGAGTTTGTGGGATTGGCATAACATGCACCCCTGAAAAAAGAGAATACATGGCGGCACAAGATAATGAATAAGCCAATGTTATGGTAACTTTATCATTACGGTGTGACTTTATATAATGCGTAGTTGCTTTATAAGTAAAATACACTACTCCGATAAAAGTAATAAGTGCAGTTGCACCCCATTCATTAAGTATTTCAAAAAAAGAGTTATGTGGGTGCTTAGCTGGATTAAACGTTATGTCGTAAATACCAGGCCCATGACCAAAGAAAATATTTTGAAAAGAAAAATCAGCTAAAATTTCTAACCACATACGGACACGACCCGATGAACTGGTGCGCATTGAGGCTGTATATTCTGGGCTTACAATATACTCTAATGTAATGTATGCGAGATAGCTCAACAGCAAACATAAAAAGCCTTTAAGTATATTCTTTCTTAATTGGGGCGTAAAATAAAAAGAGACTATGGAAATAAAAATCAAGGAAAGTAGTGCCCCCCGAGCTCCGCCAATAAACATGAGTAGTAAATTGAGTATTAAAATAAAAAATACAACCCGTTGAATTTTTTGGTAACTTAGCAAAAAAACTAAAAAGGGCAGTACGAATACCTGTACCTGATTGAAAAAACGGATATTGTTAAAACCACTATAAATGACAGTCGCGTTTAATGGCTGCTGTTCGTACACCGTAAATAATATTTTTAAAAAACAATAAAGTACCAATATAGAATGTGCTATTACTAAAGCATAAATTAACGGTAAAGTTGCGTGCTTTATTGATAGGTTGGGCAATAAGAAAAAAATAAGCAGTGTTATGTGTAAACAGTAAAACAGGCTATAAACAGGCTCCTTGCTAATGGAGGCTGAAATTATTCCGACAGCGGCAAAAATAGCAAAAAAAGGAACAAATTTACTATCTAAAGCTAAGGGCTTAGTGGAATTAGTAAAACAAAACTTATATACAACTGAACTCGATAATAATAATACAAGAAAAATTTGACATATGCGTTGATGGTTATAGTTATCGTAAGAAAAAATGGGAATAACAGGGAGTAAAACAACAAAGAAGAAAGAGATTATTAAAAGAGGAATATATTGAGAAAAAAAACGAATATCTTTATTCATGCAAAACCTAAAAAAAGCAAGCGCCCTGAAGGGCGCTTAGAATATGTATAAGGCTATATTAGCTACCTGCTGGACAGCTTTTTGGTGCTAACGAATCATCACCGGTAATATTACCTGTTTTACAACTCCATGCACCCGTTGCATTATCTCTTGTCCAAGTGATAGTGGCATCTGTTACTTGTGATGGTGCATTTTGAATAGTACAAACTATAGTTGTAGCGGTTGCAGTAATATCACAGTTTTGAGTTTCTGTTACTTTAATGCTAGTTAGATCACTTATATCTGAGATTGCTTCACCGTTGTTTTTCTTAATTTCAAACTCTGTTTTTGCACCTGTAATTTCAGCTAAACCGGCGGTTAGTTTAGACGAAGCTTGATAATCAGAATAAGCAGGTAATGCTACTGCTGCTAAAATACCGATGATTGCAACTACAATCATTAATTCGATTAGGGTGAAACCCTTTTGCGCTTGTTGTGTCATTTTATTCATGTATATCTCCTAGAGGATAATGGGTTGTAATACAGTGAACTAAAACCTTTTTTATGTTAATTAATTTTAGTTGAGTTGTATTACAGTTTTCTTAAAATAATTACTTGTTTTGCGTTATTCGACAATAAACTAATAGTGCATTAATTGTTGAAAATCATAACAATACTTGTGTAAACATCCTGTATGTAACCACTATATTGTTAGTAGTATGGGTTTCACATTTATAAAAACTTACTATTAACTAAATTATACTAGCAGTGAAATTAGTCTATCATTATTTATTATTAACTTTAATCACTTTTATAAGAATATAAAAATAATTTTTAACATCAAATAACAAAGTAAGTCTTTAGGGTTATTAAAGTGTTTTTTTTAACCTTTGTCAATGCAATAAAAACCATTAAATAATTAAAAGCAGGCTATTTTTGCTTAAACCGCATCGATAAATCGATAGATTGTAAATTTTTTGTTAGTGCTCCGCTTGAGATAAAATCAACCCCAGCCTGCGAATAGGCTTTTAACGTGGCTAATGTCATATTGCCAGAAACCTCTAACTTAGCGCGCTTATTGGTTACGACCACAGCTTGTTTAATTTGTTCAACACTAAAGTTATCAAGCATGATGATATCGGCCCCTGCGGTTATCGCTTGCTCTAACTCGTTTAGCGATTCAACTTCTACTTCAACCGCTTTTGATGGGTGGTTTAGTTTTGCTTGCTGTACTGCATTGGCAATCGAGCCACATGCTGCAATATGATTTTCTTTAATTAAAAAGGCATCAAACAACCCTATGCGATGATTTGCACCACCACCACACTTAACAGCATATTTTTGTAAAACACGTAAACCAGGAATGGTTTTTCGAGTATCTAAAAGTTGTGTGTGTGTACCGGCTAACTCTTTTACATATTGAGCTGTTGTTGTTGCCGTACCTGCTAAAGTTTGTACAAAATTTAAGGCGGTTCTTTCTGCTGTTAATATGGCACGAGCAGAGCCCTTGGCTGTAAATAAGGTTGCATTGGCAAGCACCGTGTCGCCGTCATTAACGAGTATCTCCACTTCAATCGTGGGATCAACCTGTTTGAATACTTCGATAATGATGTCTTTACCACAAAACACACAATCTTCTCGAGTAATGACTATCGCATTAGCTTGTTCAGTACTTGGAATCAGTTGTGCGGTAATATCACCTTGTTCGGCACTTTGTTGATCTAAATCTTCATTTAAGGCCAAAGTCACAAGTTGGCTTATCAGGTTACTTGGTAACGACATGCTAAAAGCTCTTTATTTATAAGAAATTATTTAAAATTTTACTATGTTTAATACTTAATTAGAAGGGCAAGTAAAGCTTGGGCATATTAGCGCTGCGCTATGATTATGCTATTAAATCTATTAATATAATTACTATCGATATTTTAAGGCTAAATATAATGCAGATTGATTCTCGAGGTTTTATAAATACAGCGCTCCAGCGTGCGTGCCGTTTTTATAATGAACGTCCTGATGAAAATGATATTAGCTTATTAGTTATTCATAATATTTCTTTGCCGGCGGCGCAATTTGGTACGCAATATATAGACGATCTATTTATGGGCTGCATCGATAGTCAAGCTCATCCTAGCTTTGCTGATTTAAAGGGAGTAGAAGTATCTGCTCATTGTGTTATTAAACGCACGGGGGAGCTTATTCAATATGTGCCTTTTAATAAAAGAGCCTGGCATGCAGGCGTGTCGCAATATAAAGGGCGCAATGGGTGTAACGACTTTAGCATTGGTATTGAGCTAGAAGGGTGTGATGACGTACCCTATACAGCAAAGCAATACACCACTTTAATTACGCTTACTCAAGCAATATTAAAACAATATCCTAAAATAAATACAGATCATATTGTCGGCCATTGCGATATTGCTCCAGGGCGCAAAACAGACCCCGGTATCAGCTTCGATTGGACTTACTTTTTTAACCATTTAAAAATTCAAGCAGGCGAAAAATAACATGATTTTAATATCAATAATTATTGCACTTATTTTAGAACGGTTAGGTGCGCGCTCGCCTTATTGGCAAATTAGTTACTATGGTGATGAGTATTTATCTCGTTCGCAAAAATCTTTAAGTGATAACGGTTTATTTAATTCGCAAGTCGGCTTTTTAATTTGGTTGTGCTTACCGGTCATTTTTGTTGCCGGCGTATTTTTCTTTTCTGATTTTGTATTGTGGCAATTAATTATCAATATTGTTGTTCTTTTAATATGCTTTGGCTGCGCTAAGCATAGGGCATTATATAAGTCGTATTTAAATGCACTTACACGTGAAGATAATACGGCAGCCTCTCTGTATGCTGAGCAGCTAGGGCAAAAAAAGCTTGCCGAAGACTCAGGTGAAACTTTAGGGCAGACTTTAGCGTGGGTTAATTTCAGATTTTATTGTGCCGTTATTTTTTGGTTTGTGGTTCTTGGCGTTGCAGGAGCTACCTTGTATGCAATTATCCGTACTTATAGTGATTTAGCACGTAATAATGACAATGTTATTTTTAGTAAACATTATAAGTTATTACAGCGATTGCTATTTTGGCTCGACTGGTTACCTGCGCGTATTGCTAGTTTTGGCTATTTAGTGATAGGTAACTTTAATAAAGGCACCAGTTGCTGGTTACGTTATGCATTAGATTTTAACAGCTCAAACAGACAAATTATTACGTGTACAGCACTTGCCGCAGAGCAAATTGAGCAACAGCATTATGGCTGCGCTTACGAAGCCACGTGTATGATTAAACTGGTTAAACGTAATGTTTTATTTTATTTAGTGTTAATAGCACTACTTACTCTATTTGCTGGTTTAGCTTAATAACTCAACTCTGGTCAGACCAATTTTTTTAGATGATTTTAGCGCGTAATTATATGAGTTTTGTTGCTATATCATCTTGGTAATAAATACGTTAGGCTACTGCTAATGCTAAATTAGCGCTGAATTGACACTAAACAGGGTTTTTGATAACGTATGTGAAATTTTTGGTATTACCAATTTACCTTTTTGGTAAAAGTTATTACCTAAAACGCTATTTTTTACATGTTATCGCTTACGCAACTTGGATGTTGATTAATGTCGTTAAAGATTAAAGCAGCAAAATTATCAGATGTTATTTTACAGCAACTTGAGAATATGATTCTTGAGGGATCGTTAGCGCCAGGCGAAAAGCTACTCCCAGAGCGGGAATTAGCCAAACAGTTTGAAGTATCGCGACCTTCACTACGCGAGGCAATACAAAAGCTTGAAGCAAAAGGCTTAGTAACGCGTCGCCAAGGTGGTGGTACTTATGTTAAAAACCAACTCGAAGAAGGGCTTACCGACCCTCTATTTGATTTGTTAAGTAAACATCCCGAATCGCAATTTGATTTACTAGAGTTTCGCCACGCCTTAGAGGGAATAGCGGCTTATTATGCTGCATTACGTGGTACAGAAAATGATTTTATCAAAGTACAGCAAAGTTTTGATAAAATAGCGCTAGCAAATGACGATTTACACAAAAAAGCAAAAGCAATTAATGCCTTTCATTTTAGTATTGCTGAAGCATCACATAATGTGGTGCTTTTACATTTAGTGAGAGGGATGCAAGCGCTGCTTGAGCAAAATGTATTACAAAACTTAACGGCTTTACTTCAAAAGCCAGATATTCGTAATCAATTAGCTCAACATCGGCACTTGTTAATGGATGCAGTTACTCAAAGCAATCCAGAACGTGCTCGTTTAGCTAGTAATGCACACTTAGCGTTTATAGAAGAAGCATTACTTGAAGCGGGCAAAGAACATTCGCGAATTGAACGTAGTTTAAGACGCACTAGGCAAAATTAAGCAAGTACACCAATATTTATTCACACTGCATATCTATTGATTGTATTAAAATAACCAACATTCGTATTTTAAACATAAGGAAACCTCCATATGTCTGAAGTCAATAAATTTGACGTAGACGCGCTAGAAACACAAGAGTGGTTACAAGCTCTTGAATCAGTTGTGCGTGAAGAAGGTGTTGAACGCGCTCAGTATTTACTTGAGCAAGTGTTAGAGCAAGCCCGTTTAGACGGCGTTGATATGCCAACTGGCACAACAACTAACTACGTTAATACTATTCCGGTAGATCAAGAACCAGCTTACCCTGGTGATGTAAATCTTGAGCGTCGTATTCGCTCAATTATTCGTTGGAACGCGATTATGATCGTTCTACGTGCATCGAAAAAAGATCTCGACTTAGGCGGCCATATGGCGTCTTACCAATCATCAGCTGCATTTTATGAAGTGTGTTTTAACCACTTCTTTAAAGCACCCAATGAAGTAGACGGTGGTGACTTAGTTTATTACCAAGGTCATATTTCTCCAGGTATCTATGCCCGCGCATTTGTTGAGGGGCGTTTAAGTGCCGCTCAGCTAGATAACTTCCGTCAAGAAGTAGATGGTAACGGTTTACCTTCATACCCACACCCTAAGTTAATGCCTGAGTTTTGGCAGTTCCCAACGGTATCTATGGGTTTAGGTCCAATTGCTTCTATTTATCAAGCTCGTTTCTTAAAATATTTAGATGGTCGTGGTCTTAAAGACACCAAAAACCAGCGCGTATATGCGTTTTTAGGTGATGGTGAAATGGATGAGCCAGAATCACGTGGTGCAATTTCGTTTGCTGCGCGTGAAAAGCTAGATAACCTATGTTACTTAATTAACTGTAACCTACAGCGCCTAGATGGCCCAGTAATGGGTAACGGTAAAATCATTCAAGAACTAGAAGGTCTGTTTAAAGGCGCTGGTTGGAATGTTATTAAAGTTGTATGGGGCAGTGGTTGGGATATTTTACTTGCAAAAGATACCACCGGTAAGCTTTTACAATTAATGAACGAAACCATTGATGGTGATTACCAAACATATAAAGCGAAAGATGGTGCATACGTACGTGAGCATTTCTTTGGCCGTTACCCAGAAACAGCGGCATTAGTTGCCGATATGACTGATGACGAAATTTTTGCGCTTAAGCGTGGTGGTCATGAGCCATCAAAACTATACGCTGCATTTAAAAAGGCCGAGCAAACAAACGATCGTCCTACTGTTATTCTTGCTAAAACTGTAAAAGGTTACGGCATGGGTGAAGCAGCTGAAGGTAAAAATATTGCTCACCAAGTTAAGAAAATGGACATGAGCCACGTTGAACATCTACGCGACCGCCTAGGTTTACAAGACTTAGTATCTGAGGATCAACTTAAAGATCTTCCTTACTTAGAGCTTGAAGAAGGTTCAGCTGAGTATAAATACTTACATGCTCGCCGTGATGCATTAAAAGGTTACACGCCAACGCGTATTCCTAACTTTACTGAAAAGCTACAACTACCAGAAGTATCAGCGTTTAAGCCGCTACTTGATGAGCAAAAACGTGATATATCAACCACAATGGGTTTTGTTCGCGCACTAAATATCTTATTAAAAGATAAAGGTATTGGTAAAAATATCGTACCAATTATTGCCGATGAAGCACGTACCTTTGGTATGGAAGGTTTATTCCGTCAAATTGGTATTTACAACCCACATGGTCAAAACTATACACCACAAGACCGTGACATTGTTTCTTACTACAAAGAAGCAACTTCGGGCCAAGTATTGCAAGAAGGTATTAACGAATTAGGTGCAATGTCGTCATGGGTTGCTGCTGCAACATCATACAGCACTAACGATTTACCAATGATCCCATTCTACATTTACTACTCTATGTTTGGTTTCCAACGTGTTGGTGACATGGCATGGATGGCAGGCGATCAGCAAGCACGTGGTTTCTTATTAGGTGCTACAGCAGGTCGTACTACCCTAAACGGTGAAGGTTTACAGCACGAAGATGGTCACAGCCACATTTTGGCTAATACGGTTCCAAACTGTATTTCTTATGATCCAACTTATGCGTTTGAAGTGGCTGTTATAGTACAAGATGGTATTCGTCGTATGTACGGTGAAGCTCAAGAAAATATTTACTACTACCTAACGTTAATGAACGAAAACTACGCTCAGCCTGCTATGCCAGAAGGCGCAGAAGAAGGTATTCGTAAAGGTATCTATAAGCTAGAAAGTTATGCAGGCAAAAAAGCCAATGTACAACTACTAAGCTCAGGTACTATCATGACTGAAGTACGTAAAGCAGCGGCTATTTTAAGTGATGATTACGGTATTGCGTCAGACGTATACTCAGTAACCTCATTTAACGAATTAACACGTGATGGCCAAGATGTTGAGCGTTTTAATATGCTTAACCCTGAAGGCGAGCAAAAAACACCATACATCACTAGCGTATTAAATGACTCGGTAACCGTTGCGGCAACCGATTACATGAAAAACTACGCAGAGCAAGCACGTTCGTTTATACCAAGCAGCAACTACAAAGTATTAGGGACTGATGGTTACGGCCGTTCTGATAGCCGTGAAAACTTACGTCGTCACTTTGAAGTAAATGCAGGATACGTAGTTGTCGCTACATTATCTGAACTTGCTAAACGCGGTGAAGTTGAAAAGTCAGTTGTTGTTGAAGCGCTTAAAAAGTTCAACATTGATACTAACAAACTTAACCCACTGTACGCTTAAGAGGTTTCGCAATGACTATTGAAATTAATGTACCAGATATCGGTGGCGATGAAGTTGAAGTGACCGAAATTCTAGTAAGTGTTGGTGATACGGTAACCGTAGATCAATCACTTTTAACTGTTGAAGGCGATAAAGCTTCAATGGAAGTACCTGCTGCGCAAGCCGGTACAGTAAAAGAAATTAAAATCGCAGAAGGCGATACCGTTACTACCGGATCATTAATCATGATTTTTGAAGGTGAGTCGGCATCTGCTGAAGTTGCTGAGTCGGCACCTGCTCCAGCAACACAAGCAGCGCCAGCAACGACTTCTGCAACAAAAGAAGTTACAGTGCCTGATATTGGTGATGACGAAGTTGAAGTAACCGAAGTTATGGTTGCTGTAGGCGACGTGGTTGAAGAAGAGCAATCTATCTTAAACGTTGAAGGCGATAAAGCCGCAATGGAAGTGCCTGCACCGTTTGCAGGTACTGTAAAAGAAATTAAAGTAGCCACTGGCGACAAAGTAAAAACAGGCTCATTAGTGTTTGTTTTTGAAGTTGCTAGCAGCACCTCTGAAGCACCAAGTGCAGCAGCACCGGCTCCAGCAGCATCAGCGCCTGTTGCAGCAAGTACACAAGAAGTAAATGTACCAGACATTGGCGACGACGAAGTTGAAGTTACCGAAGTTATGGTTGTCGTAGGCGATGTGGTTGAAGAAGATCAATCAATCTTAAATGTTGAAGGTGACAAAGCGGCAATGGAAGTACCAGCGCCGTTTGCAGGTACAGTTAAAGAAATTAAAGTAGCTACTGGCGACAAAGTAAAAACAGGCTCATTAGTGTTTGTTTTTGAAGTTGCCGGAAGTGCGCCAGCTGCGGCACCCGTCGCTTCGGCTCCTGCTGCAGAAAAACCTGCACCAGCTGCGGCACCGGCTCCAGCTGCACAAACCCCAGCAAGCAACGAAAGCTTTGAAAATAACAGCGCATATGCTCATGCATCGCCTGTGGTTCGTCGTTTAGCGCGTGAGTTTGGAATTAACCTAGCTAATGTTAAAGGGTCTGGCCGTAAAAACCGTGTAGTGAAAGAAGACGTGCAAAACTATGTTAAAAACTTAGTGAAGCAAGTTGAATCGGGTCAGTTGTCAGCGGGTAAAGGCAATGCAGGTGGTGGTGAGCTGGGGTTAATTCCTTGGCCAAAAGTAGACTTTGCTAAATTTGGCGAAGTTGAAGAGAAAAAACTATCTCGCATTCAAAAACTATCAGGTGCAAATTTACACCGTAACTGGGTGCAAATCCCGCATGTTACACAGTTTGACGAAGCCGATATCACAAGCCTTGAAGCATTCCGTAAAGAGCAAAATGCTCTTGCTGAAAAGAAAAAGCTAGGTGTTAAAATTACGCCATTAGTATTTGTAATGAAAGCAGCCGCTAAAGCATTAGCTGACTTCCCTACATTTAACTCATCGTTATCACAAGATGGCGAAAGCTTAATTCTTAAAAAGTACATTAATATCGGTGTGGCTGTAGATACACCAAACGGTCTGGTTGTGCCTGTATTTAAAGATGTTGATAAAAAAGGCATTATCGAACTGTCTCGTGAGCTAATGGAAGTATCTGTTAAAGCACGTGATGGCAAGTTAACGGCATCAGATATGCAAGGTGGTTGTTTTACTATTTCAAGTTTAGGTGGCATTGGCGGTACCGCATTTACGCCGATTGTAAATGCACCAGAAGTTGCTATTTTAGGTGTGTCTAAATCTGAAATGAAGCCAAAATGGAATGGTAAAGACTTTGAACCTAAGTTAATGGTTCCACTTTCTATGTCATACGACCATCGAGTAATTGACGGTGCATTAGCTGCACGCTTTACTGTAACGCTTGCAAGCTACATGAGCGATATTCGTCAGTTAGTCATGTAGTTGACCTAGGTTAAAAAAATAGAATCAAATCCTAGCCAGTTGTTTTTAGCTGGGATTTTTACCATTTGCAATGATACACTCTCAGTATACTTGCAAAAATTTGTGTATTGCTCTGATTTTCTGCCTTGCAGAAACATGGCAGTTAAATTTTAGGGCATTGTCCCGTTCAAACAATTAAGGTAATAGCATGAGCAACGAATTAAAAACTCAAGTTGTCGTACTAGGCGGTGGTCCTGGTGGTTATTCTGCGGCTTTCCGTGCTGCTGACTTGGGCTTAGAAGTAACATTAGTAGAATCTCGCGATACATTAGGCGGCGTATGTCTTAATGTAGGTTGTATCCCTTCAAAAGCACTTTTGCACGTAGCTAAAGTTATTGATGATGCTGCAGAAATGTCATCGCACGGTGTTACTTTTGGTGCACCACAAATTGACCTAGATAAAATCCGTTCATGGAAAGACTCTGTTATTGGTCAATTAACTGGCGGCTTAGACGGCATGGCTAAAATGCGTAAAGTTAAAGTTGTTTACGGTTACGGTAAATTTACTGGTAGCAACACTTTAGCGGTTGAAGGCGCTGAAGGTAATACAACGATTACTTTTGACAACGCTATTATCGCTGCAGGCTCTCAGCCAGTTAACTTGCCTTTCATCCCACAAGATGACCGTGTAATTGACTCAACAGGCGCACTAGAGCTTAAAGATGTACCTGAAAAACTACTTGTATTAGGTGGTGGTATCATTGGTCTTGAAATGGGTACGGTTTACCGTTCATTAGGTTCAGCAATTGATGTTGTTGAATTTGCAGACCAGTTAGTACCAGCAGCTGATAAAGACGTTATCAAGATTTACCAAAAATACGTAAGCAAAAAGTTCAACGTTATGCTATCTACTAAAGTAGTGGCAGTTGAAGCGAAAGATGATGGCTTATACGTTACATTTGAAGGTAAAAACGCACCAGCAGAACCAGTACGTTACGATAAAGTACTTGTTGCCGTTGGCCGTACACCAAATGGTAAATTACTAGATGCTGACAAAGCGGGCGTTAATGTTGATGAGCGTGGCTTTATTAATGTTGATAAGCAACTTAAAACAAATGTTGATCACATCTTTGCCATTGGTGATATCGTTGGCCAACCTATGCTTGCGCATAAAGCGGTTCATGAAGCACATGTTGCAGCAGAAGTTATCTCTGGTCAGAAACATTTCTTTGACCCGAAATGCATTCCTTCGATTGCCTACACTGACCCTGAAATTGCATGGGTAGGTGTGACTGAGAAAGAAGCAAAAGAGCAAGGCTTAAAAGTTGAAACTGCGGTATTCCCATGGGCAGCATCAGGGCGTGCAATTGCATCAGCACGTACAGAAGGTCAAACTAAGCTTATCTTTGATAAAGAAAGTGGTCGTGTGATCGGTGGTGCTATGGTCGGTATTAACGCAGGCGAAATGCTTGGCGAAATTGGCTTAGCAGTAGAAATGGGCGCAGACGGTGAAGACTTAGCGCTTACTATTCATGCTCACCCAACATTGAACGAATCAATTGGTCTTGCGGCTGAAATATTTGAAGGTTCAATCACTGATTTACCAAACAAAAAAGCAGTTAAGAAAAAGTAATTTGTACTTTTAAAGATTGTTTTAAAAACCCAGCATTTGCTGGGTTTTTTGTTATTTTGTATATGAGCGTTGGTTTTGTTTTTGGTTAAAGCTAGTGATCAAGACATTTATGCACAAAGAGACGCTTCACTAATGAGACGCTGCGCTTTAGAGTAATGATTCAGTGACTAGAAGGTGTTTTTCACTTCTCATTTACTCTCATTTTCTTCTCTTTGTGAGCATTGGTTTTTGTCTTTGGCTTTTTAAGTAATTAAGTAATTAAGTAATTAAGTGATTATTTGCACAAAGAGGCGCTTCGCTTTAGAGACGCTGCGCTTTAGAGTAGTGATTCAGTGACTGAAGGTGTTTTTCACTTCTCATTTACCCTCATTTGCTTCTCTTTGTGAGCAATGGTTTTTGTCTTTGGTTTTAAGTGATTAAAGCTAGTGATTAAGACATTTATGCACAAAGAGACGCTTCGCTAATGAGACGCTGCGCTTTAGAGTAGTGATTCAGTGACTGAAGGTGTTTTTCACTTCTCATTTACCCTCATTTTCTTCTCTTTGTGATCATTGGCTTTTGTCTTTGGTTTTAAGTGATTAAAGCTAGTGATTAAGACATTTATGCACAAAGAGACGCTTCGCTAATGAGGCGCTGCGCTTTAGAGTAGTAACTTAGTGATTTAGGACTAGAAGGTGTTTTTCACGTCTCATTTACCCTCATTTGCTTCTCTTTGTGAGCAATGGCTTTTGTCTTTTTTTAAGTGATTCAGTGACTGAAGGTGTTTTTCACTTCTCATTTACTCTCATTTCCTTCTCTTTGTGAGCAATGGCTTTTGTCTTTTTTTAAGTGATTAAGTGACTATTTGCACAAAGAGGCGCTTCGCTGATGAGGCGCTGCGCTTTATTACAGTTTAAGCCTTAGAGTATGGCAGTTCAGCGATGTGGCTAACAAACTTATGTAAACGCCAAGAAATTTCATCTTGGATCACAAAGCTATATTTACAATTGCGTCGGGTATAGGCGATAAAGTGAAGGAAATAAAATTAATTAAATCATTGCCTTTAGCTTAAATAAAGCAAAAATTATCAGGAGGGCATGACTTTGATTGCAGCGCTTAGAACAACCCTTGTGGCGCTGCAATGTTTTAACCTTGTTGGCGTACCAAGTTCTCTAAGGCACGAATATTGGTCACTAAATCTTGACGTTCAGGATAAGAATTAAAAGCTTTGCGTAACTGTTTTAATGCATTTGAGTAGTCTTTACTATCTATGGCTATTTGTGCCAGACCAAGCCAAGCCGATAGCTCAAATTGTGGTATAGCCTGAGCACGTACGTACATTAACCTTGCTTGAGTTAGCTGTTTTTTATTTCGATAAATACTCGCTAAGCTTAATAAGGCATCACCTAAAGTTGGGTTGATTTCTAGTGCTTTAGTTAAACTATTTACTGCGGTGCGAGTATTACCTTGTGCCATAGCAAGCTGTGCACTGTAAACCGAAAACTGTGCCTGTTCTGGCTTTGCTAGTTTTTTTGTTATTGGTTTTGCACTACGAATGAGCGATTGGGCTAGTTGCCATTTCTGTTGAGCGACTAACCAACCTAGGGTTTGCATTGTGGTGCTGATGACTTGGCTTTGTGTATTTATTGTTTTGCTCTTTAAACTTTGTTGCAGTAATGCAACAGCTCGTTTGGCGCTACCTTTGCTCAGATGTAATTGCGCTGCCAATAAAAGGTTACTGGTATCTTTGGGGTTTAGTTTCAACGCGACTTCTATAGCACTTAATGCTTGTGCTTGGTCTTCAATTTGCAAGGCAATTTGTGAGCGCTGTAACCATAAGTCGGCATTGTTGGGGTCGGCATTTAATAACTCCTGTAACAATACATTTGCTTGTCTTAAATCCCCCGATTCTATTAACGCAAATAGTAGTCCTTGCTGGTACTGTGCGGTATTTGGTGTGAGCATAAGGGCTTGGCGATATGCCGCAATGGCGCTCCAAGGTTTATTTTGTTGGACATGAATATAACCAAGTTGCGCATAGCTTTGTGCATCAGCTTGGCCTAGCTCTATATTGTGAATTAAGTGCTTTTGTGCCTTTTGATATTGCCCTTGTTGCATGTAAAGCAGGCTAAGTCCTTGGTGTGCTTTTATTAAGTTGGGTGACTGTTGTAAACAGCTTAAATAAGCGGCCTCTGCATCATTAAACTGTTTTAATGTGAGTAACACTTGAGCTTGTAACAAATTAAGGGCTAGGCTGTTTTTTCCGTTATTGCGGCTATTAAATAGTTCAGCAACTTGCTGATACTCACCACCTTGTAGTAAAGGCTGAAGTTGGCGTGCAAAACTACGTTCTGTAGGCTCAATTTGCACTTCGCTTGGGGAAAGTAAAGTATTATTTAGCGCCAGTTGCCAAGTTGGATCACTAGGTGTGAGAGTGACCTTTAGAGGAGGGATTGGTTGAGCTGCAACATTAAAAATGGGTAAGGCAACAACAGCTAAGCGTGTTAACAGTCGAGTGAATGAGTTTGGAGTTAAAATACGATTTATTTTTTTCATGTTAAATAGGCTTTAAGGTTTAAATTCAATAGGCCAAATAAAGCGAGTACGAACTGTTTCGCCATCTTTTTTGGGTGCAGTAAAGCGCGTTGTTTTAATAATTCTATCTATTTCAGGTTTAAGTGAAGGGTGAGGATTCTCAAGTACTTCAATTAAGGTTAATCTGCCATTTTCATCTATAAACACATCGAGTTTTACTATAAATGCGCCAGTACCATGACGAGTTAAGCTTTTAGGTAGTCTGGCTTTGACTGTACTCAGTGGTGTAGGCAAGGTATCAAGTTGATTTAAGCTAAATGCATCCCAGTTTATACTCATGCTCTGCCATTGTGGTGCCGCTATTACAGTGTTTGGGACATCGGGTTTTGTCACTTTAAAATTACTTTCAACTTTTATTTCGACCGCTTGAATAGCTGCCCCTGCACCTTGTATTGTTAGGCTTGGTAAAGGCTCGCTACTTTGCTGTTGACTGACAGAAGGCGGCGGCGGTGGTGGCAGTGCCACCATAGCGACTTCGCGTACAACTACTTTATCGTCTATTACATTTTCGGCAAGTTGACCTAGCCACAGCAAGAGTAAAGCGGCGGCCAGTACACTAAGGCTGAGCATAAAAGCAAATAATGGATGCCGCTTATTTTTTGGCTGACTTATAATTGGTTGCATATTAAGATTTAGTTGCTAAGTTAACTTGTGTTGCGCCAGCAAGCTTGGCTTCATCGATCACCTGAACCAGTAATTCTGTAGGAACGGTTTTATCAGCTTGGATCACTACAGGTCGCTGTTGCTGCTTTAACATTTGCTCAACACTAGAGCGCACCCCTGCAACCCCTATTTGACTGCCGTCAAAAAAGACTTGTTGGTTATCTGTAATGGCAATAAAAATAACTTGCTGCTCTAGGCGGCTGGCCGATACGGCTTGGGGTTTATTCACCTCGACGCCACTTTCTCGCACAAATACTGTGGTAACGATAAAGAAGATGAGTAATATAAAGACCACATCAAGCAGTGGCGACATATCGATATGCTGGCCATGCTCTTGCTCGAGGCGATGTTTTAAGCGTGATTGCATTTAAGCTTACCCCAATTGTTTATTGAGTGTATGTAATTTCGGATTGCGCTGTGAGTAAGCTAAGTAGGCTTGGAGCAACCAAGCCGGAATAGCGCACACTAAGCCTAATTGCGTGGTGAGTAATGCATCACCAATAGCTTCACTCATCAGTTCATTGTGGCCAAGCGCCATTACTTTAAAAGTATCAAGCAAACCAACAATAGTCCCTAATAGCCCTAATAATGGCAGTGCAGCTGTTAATATAGAGCTGACTTCTTGCCAGTAGCCTTTTCGCTGAGCTTGGTATTGCTTTAAATGTAATAAATCATGAAACACCAGTTGGTACACAGCAAGCGCTAAAATAATAATGCTCCAACAAATAGGATTACTGATAAGTTGTTCAAACACGAGGCTCTCCTTGTTCTAACTGACTCAGTTGTAAAGAAAATGCTTCTAATTGGCTGTAATAGGCTTTGGCTTTGCGTGACAGCAGTGCATTAAGTACTAACGCAGGAATGGCAACCACTAATCCAAGTTCGGTGGTGATGAGCGCTTGTGCGATACCGCCTGATACGACCTCGGGATCGCCAGAGCCAAACAATGTCATCATTTTAAACGTTTCGATCATGCCACTGACGGTACCTAATAAACCGAGTAATGGGGCAACAGCTGCGGTAATGGCAATCGCACCGATAAAGTTGTCGAGCTTGTGTTTATCGTGGATCAGCTGATTAAATAATTGATCATCTCTTACTTGGCCTTTCTCGCTTGCCAAGGTTAAATTAAACAACTGTTGCTGCATGCCTAAAAAGGCGCTGCTATTGTTTTCATTAAAGAGTGTTTGCAGCTGTAGTTGTGAGTGCATTTTAATTTTACTTAAACGCAACAATTGCACTGCTTTAAGTAAGGCTATAGTTAATGCAAAACAGGCAAATAAAATAATAGGAATTGCCCAAAGCCCGCCTTTTTTAAGATGCTCAAGCGGACTTTCTTGTTGTGCTTGGCTCGTTATTAACTGAGTTAAAGTAGGATCGAAAGTCAGTGCCATATTGCCAACCCCACCTTGCTGCAAGCTGGTATTTAGTGGGTTATCGGTACTGGTAGACTGCACTAACGCGACTTTTAAGGTATTCGCTTGCTGGTCTTCATTTGCTAATCCCATTAATTTTGGTGTGCTGGTACTAAACCAAGTCACAGGCCCAACTTTTAAAGTGCTTGCTTGGCTTAATTCTCCATTATTGAGCACAATGGACTGTTGTTTAAACTGCGGATAGAGCGCAACTTCTTGCTGCTTAATTTGCTCCAGCACTTGGCTAAGTAAAGCACTTTGATCGCTTGATGTTGCCGTGGCTAAGTTATGTTGCCTAGTAAACTGGTTAAGCACATTTATTTGGTATTGCTGTTGCTGTTGCCATGTTGCTAGGCGTGTTTGTAATTGTTCTAAGCTTAGCGAGTCTTCGTCGGCTAAACGACGGTTTACGGCAGCTTGTTGGCGTAATTGCTGCAAAGATTGTTGTTTGTTAAATATTTTTTTCGCTAATTGTGCTTGTTGCTTGGCGATGTTTGCTTGTGTGCTGTTTAGGGTGCTCTGTGCTTTTTTTATATCGTTTAACACACTGTGCTTTAAGTTATCGCTATCGGCCAGCACTTGCTGACAAAACACTAGCATCACTAAGGCAAAGGTTTTTAGGTATACATGTTTCATTCGTTCACCTCACTTTGCGTTGCTGATTTGTAACTTAAGATAGGTAAGGTGAGCCAGTCGGCAGGGCGTTGTTTTTGTTGCATTGCAATGCCTTGTGCAACTTGTTGTGCATCTATGCTGGGGTCGAATTCCCATTGCCAACCTAATTCACTGGCAAAACCAGTTCCCACATAAGTTAAATCTTCACTTACAAACCAAGCTTGAGCGGCACCTAAATAAAGCTGTTTTACCCATATATCTTGCCCGTCAGGGTGCTCAATTGCCATTTCGTGAATAGAAATACGCTGTTGAAACTCAGTGAGTAGGGTTAACATTTTAAGTGCCATTTGAAGCTTTTCGGTGCTACTGAGTTGGGGATCGGTTAAATCTCCGACATTGTGCCAGCTGTTAAGTAGCGGAGGAGGTAACTGTACTTGCAATGATAATAAACGCTGTGAAATGGTATTAAGCTGGTCTTCTAACTGCTGCTGGTCTAGTTCAAGCTGAGCTTGTTGAGTGATGAGCTGTTCGCGCTTTTTTGTTAATTCAGTACTATTTTTTTTCCTGCGTTCAGTTAATGCTTTTAGCTGCTGTTGCTCAGCCTCTAAGATCACTAAATTTTGCGACATTGAGCTTTTTCTCTCAAGCCAATGTGACTCTAATTGACTGGTTTGATTCTCGATAGAAAGCCATTTATTGATCAGTTGTTCTATTTCGTTAACTGAATTTGCATGTACTGATATAGCACCAAAAAATGCGACAGACAGGGGGAGTAGTTTAATTACGCTTGGCATTACTTAACAAAGATCCTGAAAGTAGAAAATAAATAATTACACGAAGTAATTATTGTCAATTTGAATGTGCTTAGAATACCTTATTAAATAAAGTAATGCAAATGATAACAATTGTTATTTACATGATTGAGTTGTAGTGATAGTCTTTTCCCGCAATTTATATGACCTAAAAATACTTTTAATAGGTTGACGAAAATTAATCAGTACACTATGGAGTTAACATGAATAAGCCATCAAATAAAGGAAGTGCATACGTAACCCCTATCGCAGCAGTTGTTACAGCAACCTTATCAACATGGGCTAATGCACAAGATACGCAAGAGTTAGCAGTAACTAAAGCTGAAACTCAAACCGAATCGAGTTACATAGTTGAAAACTCAACATCGCATAAATATACGCAACCCTTACTTGATACTGCAAAATCGATTACGGTAATTAACCAAGCCGTAATGAAAGACCGTAATGTTGATAGTTTACAAGATGCACTGCGCAATGTTTCAGGGATTTCTTTAGCTGCCGGTGAAGGTGGTGCTCCGACTGGTGATAGCATGTCTATCCGTGGTTTTAGTGCGACCAATGATATTTTTGTTGATGGCATTCGTGATATTGCCGGTTACACCCGCGATATTTATAACATTGAAGCCGTTGAAGTTTCAAAAGGTCCAGGCTCTGCTGTATCAGGTCGTGGTGCTACAGGTGGTAGTATTAACCTTGAAAGTAAAAAAGCTAAATTAGATGAATTTAATGACGTATCTTTGCGTTTAGGTACAGAGAACGACTACCGTGCTCGTTATGATACTAACCTTAAAATTAACGATACCAGTGCTCTGCGTGTTAACTTATTAAGTGATAGTGGTGATGTTGCCGGCCGTGATTATGTTGAAAATGAAACTAACGCAATTGCAGTTGCGATTGCAACAGGTTTGGGTACAGATAGCCGTTTTGATCTTAATTTCGAATACCAAAGGCAAGATAACCTACCAGATTACGGTATCGCTTGGGTGAGCAGCGATACTCCTGTAGCTGAATTAGCAGACAGTGCTCGAGGCCCATCTCCTGTTGATTTTGATAATTTCTACGGTAATATTTATCGGGATTATGAAGATATAGAAGCATACTCAGCAACAGCACGTTACGAGCATGATCTATCGCAAAATACGATGATTCGTGCGCAGGTACGTTTAGGGACAGTGAAGCGTGAATCGGTAACTACTGCACCACGCTACTTCTCAGTGACAACCGATACTGATATTACTTTTTCTGATGAAAAAACACGTGATACTGAAAATGATTTAGCGGCTTTACAAGTTGACTTGGTTGGCCAATATCAATGGGGTGGATTGACGCATGATATTGTTGCAGGGGTTGAATTAGCAAACGAAACCTTTACTCGTTATAACTTAGTAGCGACAACGGCTGATAATTTAATTGAAGATGAGATCAGAAACGATTTATATAACCCAGATGCAACGATTGCTTTTACAGGTGTATACGGACGTGACGGCACTAGCATTGAAGCTAAAGCTAAAAATCAAGCAATTTTTATTTTCGATACAGTGACGTTAAACGAGCATTGGGAAGTGACAGCAGGTTTACGTCATGATCGTTTCACAACTGATTATTATAACAGCTACACAGATCCAACAGCATTAATTACGACCAGTGATGACTTAACCAGCTGGAATGCAGCAGTGGTATACAAACCGAATGCGAACGGTAGTATTTATTTAGGTGCAGGTAATTCATACAACCCGTCGGCGGAAGGATTGACCGTTTCTACTCGTACTAATGCCGCGGAGCTAGATGCAGAGAAAAGCAAGAGCTACGAGTTTGGTACTAAGTGGAGCTTATTCGATGGCCAACTACAAACTAATGCTGCTTTATTTCGCACTGAAAAAACCAATGCCCTTACTGATGACCCATTTGGTGATAGTGCGAGCGATGAAATTCTTGGCGGCGAACAACGTGTACAAGGTTTAGAGCTTTCAGCAACAGGTATTATTACTAAAGACTGGACGGTAATTGCGTCTTACACATATCAAGACAGTGAAGTAACCAAAGCCTTGGGTGATGACGTTACACAAATAGGCAATGAGCTAGCACGTACCCCGAAAAACAGTGCTAGTTTATGGACCACTTATGATATGTCAGAACAATTGTCGTTTGGCTTTGGTGCTCAGTATGTAGGCGAGCGCTTTAATGGGACAACTGCAACACGCTCACGCGCTGCGGGTTATACTATTTTTGACTTTATGGTAGCGTATGACGTTAGTGCTGATTTAAGTTTACAGCTAAATGGTGAAAACCTTGGCGATAAAGATTACGTTGACCAATTGGGCGGCGGCCACTTTGTACCAGGTAGTGGACGTAAATTTAGCTTAACGGCAAGCTACTCGTTTTAATATAATTGAGTATTAAATAGCGCAGTAAATATAAGGGTAGGCTTGATAACTACCCTTATTTTTTTACATTTAGTGAAGGGGCTCACATGTTAATTAAAGTACCAGATTTACTCACCAAAGAAGAAGTAGCATACTGCTATGAAAAGCTATTAAAAGCACAGTGGGCTGATGGTAGTATTACTGCTGGTTATCAATCTAGCCAAGCAAAAAATAATTTACAATTACCAGAAAACAGTCCAGAGGCACTAGAGTTGGGCGAGATTATTATGGCTGCATTGGCACGTAATAATCTATTTATGTCGGCAGCTCTGCCCGCGAAGATTTTCCCTCCATTATTTAATTGCTACCAAGGAGGACAATCGTTTGGTGTGCATGTTGATAATGCTATTAGACAAGTGCCAGGTACCCCCGTAAAAGTGCGTACAGATGTATCGATGACGGTATTTTTAAATGAGCCTGATGAATATGAAGGTGGTGAATTAGTAATAGAAGACACCTATGGTTCGCACAGTGTAAAGCTCCCTGCAGGCAGTATGGTGTTGTACCCTTCGACCAGTTTACACCGAGTGACTCCAGTGACCAAAGGCCGCCGTTTGGCTTCGTTCTTTTGGCTGCAGAGTATGGTTAATAGTGATGAAAAGCGCGGTTTGCTATTTGATTTAGATATGTCTATTCAAGGCTTACGTGAAAAAGTAGCAGATAGCCCCGAGATTATTCAGTTAACCGGTGTTTATCACAATTTATTACGTCAATGGGCACACACCTAGCATCAACTTAAAATAACACCGAATATTTTGTTAAGGTTAAAGCCTAAAAAGCACTTTAACCTTAGTTGCTAGCTTACTATTTTTGATACTTACTGGGGTGATTAGATTGCTATCACCATGTATCTTACATCATGGTATCAATACCGTATTCGGCTTGCCAATCAAGCTCCATTAGCGTTTTTTCTGGTACAGTATAATATGCAGTCATATCACTGGGTGTACGTGGTGATATTTTATAGGCAATGCTTTTTGTCTTTTTTTAAGTCATTAAGCGATTATTTGCACAAAGAGGCGCTTCGCTTTAGAGAGGCTGCGCTTTAGAGTAGTGATTAGTGATTAGTGATTAGTGATTAGTGATTTTGTCGTGTTTTTGGCTTCTCATTTACCCTTATTTTCTTCTTTTTGTGAGCAATGGTTTTGTCTTTGTTTTTTAAGTAGTTAAGTGATTATTTGCACAAAGAGGCGCTACACTTTAGAGAAGTGATTCAGTGACTAGAAGGTGTTTTTCACTTCTCATTTTCCCTCATTTGCTTCTCTTTGTGAGCAATGGTTTTGTCTTTGGTTTTAATTAATTAAGTAATTATTTGCACAAAGAGGCGCTTCGCTTTAGAGACGCTGCGCTTTAGAGTAGTAACTTGGTGATTTAGTGACTAGAACGTATTTTTCACTTCTCATTTACCCTCATTTTCTTCTCTTTGTGGGCATTGGTTTTTAGTGATTAAGCCATTTATGCACAAAGAGGCGCTTCGCTTTAGAGACGCTGCGCTTTAGAGTAGTAACTTAGTGATTTAGTGACTAGAACGTGTTTTTCACTTCTCATTTACCCTCATTTACTTCTCTTTGTGGGCAATGGTTTTGTCTTTTTTAAGTAATTAAGTAATTAAGTAATTAAGTAATTAAGTAATTAAGTAATTAAGTGATTATTTGCACAAAGAGGCGCTTCGCTTTAGAGACGCTGCGCTTTAGAGTAGTGATTAGTGATTAGTGATTAGTGATTTTTTCGTGTTTTTGGCTTCTCATTTACCCTCATTTTTTTCTCTTTGTGGGCAATAGTTTTGTCTTTGGTTTTTAAGTAGTTAAGTGATTAAGACATTTGTGCACAAAGAGACGCTGCGCTTTAGAGATGCTGAGCTTTTGAGTGGTAACTTGGTGCTTTAGTGACTAGAACCTGTGCTTTGGTTGTTCATTTAGCGGCTGTATTTTATATTAACAACCAGGTGGCGGTGCCTAAAAAGGCAAATATACCCACAATATCAGTGACTGTTGTTAATACAACACTGCCAGCTAAAGCAGGGTCTATCTTCATTTTTTTCAAAATAATAGGAATACTAGCGCCAGCAACACCCGCTACAACTAAGTTCATAAACATGGCAAAGGCTAATACGCCGCCTAACATAAAATCCCATTGCCACAGTGCAATAACACCGGCAATTAACACCGACCATAAAATACCATTGAGTGCGCCAATAGCGAGCTCTTTAGCCATTAAAAATCGTTGGTTGGTTTGGTTTATATGACCTACGGCAATCCCGCGGATAACAAGGGTAAGTGACTGGCTGCCAGCAACTCCGCCCATTGAAGGAACAATCCCGTTGAGCACGGCAAGAATAGGTAAAATATCGAGTGTGCTTTCAAAAAAGCTAGCAACAAACGCCGCTAATAAAGCGGTTAATAAGTTAACACCTAGCCATACCGAGCGCTTTTTAGAGCTTTTTAATACCGGTGCAAAGGTGTCTTCTTCGTCATCAAGGCCCGCTAAACTTAATAAACTGTGCTCGGCATCTTCTCTAATAACATCAACAATATCATCAATGGTGACACGGCCTAACAGATGTGCGTTGTCGTCAACAACCGGAGCCGAAATCCAATTGTGGCGTTCAAATAATTGAGCTACTTCACTTTCATCCATCGAAATAGGAATTGACTCACAGTCTTCATCCATTAAGTCTTTAACTATTTTTTCAGGCGGATTAGTCAGTAAAGTGCTGAGCGATAAAGCGCCTAAAAAACAATTATGTTTATCGACGACATATAAGTCATCGGTGCCTTCAGGCAGTTTTGAGCGTAAGCGAAGATAGCGTAATACTACATCGAGGGTGACATCGGGGCGAATGGTGACCGTATCGGTGTTCATTAGTGCCCCAGCTGAACGCTCTTGATAAGAGAGGGCTTGAGTTGCTCTTTCTCTATCTTGGCTGTCCATTGCGCTTACAACGTCTTGGTATACGGTATCGGGTAAACTACGTAATACTTCACCTAGATCATCGTGATCCATATCCTCTGTTGCCGCAGCGATATGTTCAGGTTCCATTCGTGCAATAATGCCTAGGCGTACATCTTCAGAAAGCTCTTCAAGTACGTCACCTTGAACATCAGGGTCGACTAATTTCCATAATAAACGACGTATTTTATGCGGCGAAGATTCAAGTAAAAGGGCGGTATCACAGGGGGCTGTTTTGGCTAAGGTACGACGCACTTGAACAAATTGACCACTATTAAGCGATTGTGTAACTTGCTTAAGTTGTTGTAGTGGGTAATCTTGTTCAAAAGCTTCAGGCATTGGCGTCCTTAGTTGTTTATTTTAGCAAGGCCTTATTAGTGTATATTAGTTAATTGGCGTGTGCTATGGCTATTCTTGTTCGTTGAATCGTTGGGCTATTAATTGTCCAATTGCCTCCAGTGCTGGTGCAGCATCGGGGCCTTCACAAACTACTTTTACTTCTTTACCTTTACTACTTTCAAGTAACATCAGTGCCAACACGCTATCGCCTGCGGCTTCTTTTTCATCTTGATATAAAGTAATGCTGGCATCAAACTTTACTGCTAACTGTGCAAGTACAGTGGCTGCCCTTGCGTGTAAACCAAGTTTGTTTTGTATTAAAAAAGTATCTTCAGAGCGCATATACTACCTTGTTTAATATGAACCTTTAATTATTTTTCTTGTTCGCGATGTCTAATTTTTACATTAGGGTGACTTGTTAAAAAGCTTTCCCCTATTGTTTGAGCTAAATAAACAGAGCGGTGTTGACCGCCTGTACACCCAATAGCAATTGTGAGGTAGCTACGGTTATTTCGTTCTAAATGCGGCAACCAAGTTTGTACAAACGTTTGGATTTGCCATGTGAATTTTTGCACTATGCTATGATTCGCTAAGTAGTCTTTAACGGGTTGGTCTAACCCAGTAAGGGGTTTTAGCTCTGGCTCCCAATGTGGATTAGGTAAAAAGCGTGCGTCAAACACATAGTCGGCTTCTTTAGGAATACCGTGTTTAAAACCAAAAGACTCGAACGTGATAATGAGTTTTTTGTCTTTTTTCCCGAGAATTTTTTCGCGGATTGATTCTGCTAATTGGTGTACGCTTAAATCGGTGGTGTCGATAATAAAGTCGGCACTTGAAATTAAAACATCGAGTAATTCTTTTTCTTTTTTTATGGCGATGTCTAGCGGTAAAGAATCCATTGATAATGGGTGTAATCGTCTGGTTTCAGAAAAGCGTTTAATGAGTGTTTGATGTTCGCTATCTAAATAAAATATTGTGGGTTTTGTAAAGGCCGGTAGGTACTCTAAAATTTCATTAAATTCTTGTTGTTCTTTAGGTAGATTTCGTACATCTATACTAACGGCTATTTTATTATAATTATCAGATACGCTGCGTACTAATGAAGGTAATAAGTTTAATGGAATGTTATCTACACAGTAATAGCCGAGATCTTCTACAACCCTTAAAGCAACAGATTTTCCCGAACCCGAACTGCCACTTATAATGATTAACTCCATTTAACTCTCCATTGTTAGTTACGATTGTTCTACGATAATTTGGTACAAAGATTCATCGCTTTGCGCACTGCGTAATTGCTTACAAAACTCTTTATTATTGAGTTTTTCAGCAATAGTCGATAGCGTTTTTAAATGCTGACTGTTATCACCATCGGGTACGATTAAAGCAACAAAAATATCGACAGGGCGGTTATCAATTGCATCAAAACTGATTGGTTTTTCATTAATTAATATTAACGCAAGAGGGTCTTGTGCCCCGTTCATTCTTGCGTGAGGAATTGCAATGCCTCGGCCAATTCCGGTGCTACCAAGTTTTTCTCTGGCCATTAATGAATTTAGAATATCTTGCTGCGCTAAATACGGTAATTTATTATGCGCAAGCTCACTGATGAACTCTAAGATCCGTTTTTTACTATTAAAAAGGACCGCAGCCTTGCTGCAGTCCTGACATATTAGTGAACTTAATTTCATCATATTAGTGTCGAGCAAGCTTCTCTTTGTGTTTAATTACTTGTCGATCTAGCTTATCAATCAACGAGTCAATGGCTGCATACATATCTTGGTGCTCAGTGGATGCAAATAATTCGGCCCCACTGACATGAATTGTCGCTTCTGCTTTTTGGCTTAGCTTTTCTACATCGAGTATTACGTGTACGTTATTGATGTGGTCGTAATGCCTTTGTAGTTTCGCAAACTTAGTATTAATATAATCTTTTAAAGAATCAGTAACTTCTACATGGCGACCAGTTAAGTTTAATTGCATAAGCGTTTTCCTCTTTGTTTTCGTCTTAAATCAAGCTTTTTCGCTGATTTGACGGTGGAATAGCTAGCGATTCACGGTATTTTGCTATTGTGCGTCTAGCTACTTTAATACCTTGTTCTGCCAATATATCTGCAATTTTACTATCACTCAATGGTTTAGCTGAGTTTTCTGCAGCAATTAGCTTTTTAATTAGTGCGCGTATAGCGGTTGAAGAACATTCTCCGCCATTTTCTGTGCTTACGTGGCTTGAGAAAAAATACTTTAATTCAAAAATACCACGAGGCGTATGCATGTATTTTTGTGTTGTAACACGCGAAATCGTTGATTCGTGCATTTCGACCATTTCAGCAACATCGTTAAGTACCATTGGCTTCATTGCCTCAGGACCATGTTCAAAAAATGCTTGTTGTTGTTTTACAATACAATTGGTTACTTTGAGTAATGTATCGTTACGGCTTTCAAGGCTTTTAATAAACCATTTTGCTTCTTGTAAGTGAGAGCGAATAAACTGGCTATCTCCACTTGATTTGACTGTGCGAGACATTGCTGCGTATTGGTTGTTCACTCTTATTTTAGGCATGCTGTCTGGATTTAGTTCTACGATCCAGCGTCCTTTTGCTTTTTTTACTGACACATCAGGAATAACATATTCAGACTCTTCGCGCACAATGGTATCTGCAGGCTTTGGATTAAGCGTATGAATGAGTGTCATTATTTCTTTAAGCTCATTTTCTTTAAGCTTTGTTTTTTTCATTAACGTACGATAATCACGCGCTGCCAGTAAGTCGATATGATCGGTTAACACCATTTTTGTTTCGGTTAAGTATGGGGTGTCTTGATCAAATTGATTGAGCTGAATACATAAGCACTCTTGTAGGCTGCGAGCTGCAATCCCAACTGGGTCGAATAATTGAATGCGCTTTAATACCGCTTCAATTTCATCTAATTCAACTTCTTGTTCTTCTACGTTTTCTTGATTAAAGCTTTCTAAAATTTCTTCACAGCTGAGCGTTAAAATCCCCGAATCATCAACCGCTTCAACAATCGCAATCGCAATGGCTTCATCGGTAGGGCTAAAGGGGGTGAGCTGTAATTGCCACATTAAATATTCATGGAGAGTTTCGCTTGAAGAGCCTTGATAAATAGATTCATCTTCTGGCATTGGGCCTGATGATGACCCTGGTGCTGCGCTCATGTATTCATCCCACGTTACATCCATAGCCATTTCATCACTTACCGTATCTTTGGTAAGTGCTTCGCCGGCGTCTTGCTCATACTCGCTGGGTTTTTCATCTGCGGAGGCACTAACGGTTACTTCATCGTTTTCAGATTTTTGTTCATTTTTTCCAGCAGTTTCTTGCGTGTAATCTTGTTCTTCTATTTCAAGTAGTGGGTTGCTATCGAGCGCTTCTTGGATTTCTTGCTGAAGATCCAACGTACTTAACTGCAGCAAGCGAATAGCCTGTTGCAGTTGTGGAGTCATTGTAAGTTGCTGGCCCATGCGCAGCTGTAATGATTGCCTCATGTATCTCTAACAATCCTTTTTTTGATATGAATTAATACTAGCAGATGCTTATTAGACTTATCTTAAAGTTATAGTCTAAATTGTTCGCCTAAATAAACATCGCGCACTGTTTTGTCACTTAATACATGTTCAGGAGTACCCGACGCTATTAGCTCACCATGAGATACTATGTAGGCTTTTTCACATACATCAAGTGTTTCTCTTACATTATGGTCGGTTATAAGCACACCAATACCACGATTTTTAAGGTGTTCGATTATCTTCTTTATATCTAACACTGAAATGGGGTCAACACCAGCAAAAGGCTCATCTAAAAGAATAAATTTTGGATCTGCTGCTAATGCGCGCGCTATTTCGACCCGTCGGCGCTCACCACCAGATAATGCCATGCCTTGGCTATCTCGAATATGCTGAATGCTAAATTCATCAAGTAAACTGTTTAATGTATTTTCTCTGTCGGCTTTACTCAGTTCTTTTCGAGTTTCTAAAATAGCCATTAAATTTTGATACACAGTGAGTTTTCTAAAAATAGATGATTCTTGCGGTAAATAGCCAATACCTAAACGCGCGCGACTATGCATAGGCAATAAGGTGATATCGTTATCATCAATGCTTATTGTGCCTTTATCGCTCGGAACTAAGCCAACAATCATATAAAACGTTGTAGTTTTTCCGGCGCCATTAGGCCCTAATAACCCAACGATACTGCCTGCTTCTACTTCTAAGCCAACATTTTTTACGACTTGGCGGCCTTTATAGCTTTTTGCTAGTAATGCTGCTTTTAGTGTACTCATGGTTGACCTTCATCGCCTTTTAATTTTTTTTCTACGGGTACTAAAATAGTGTGTACTCGTTCTGATGAATCTTCGTCTTTTTCGGCATTAATTAACTGTTGTTCAATATCGTAAGTGATACTTTTAGCCTGTATTTTTTGACCTGCTTGGGTGATTTTTGCATCACCATTTAAAACTAAGGTACGTGTAGAAACATCGTAACGAACTTCGTTTGCACTGGCACTGATTATTGTTCCGTCAGGTTGCTTTTCTTCAAAGTAAGCGGGGGTTCCTGTTGCAATCAATAACTGCTTATCGTTACCTAAGTTATCACGTTTATGTACCTCAAGGCGATCCGCTTTGATTAGTCGGTTACCGTGTACTATTTCAACGTTTTTTTCAAAAATACCTACATTTTCTTTTAATTGCCCTTGTTGGGTATCTGAACTAATCGAAATTTGGTTGGCATTTGGTGTAGCTTCTGCGGTGTTTGCATAGCTTGGCATGCTTAATAATAGCGCAGGGACGATAAATAATTTTAATAGCTTATTGGTCATAATATATAGTTCGCGTGTGGTTAATAAGTTCGATCACTTCGGTGTTTAAATCAGCTTGAAGTCCTTTCCCTATTACTTTTAAGTTGGGGCCAGTGATTATAACGGGCTGCTCTGAACTCATTGTTAATAAGTTTATATCAACATGAATGTTATCTGCATGAATTTTTTCAATCATGGCGTTTTCTGTCATGTTTGTTGCAACAACGTCACCTTCTAAAATGAGTTGTTGGTTTTCATACAAAGAAGCTTCGTTAGCATTAATTTGCCATGTTTGATCGTTGTTGTATAAGGTAAAAATGGGTTTTTCAAAATGAGTAAAACCCAATTGTTGGTAAAGCTCCATTTTTGTTGCTGTAACTTGGTGGCTTAAATTACCTTGTTTGTCATAAGCGGTTTGTTTTAACGCTTTGGCTGTGTAATCGGGTTTGGCAAGTATTTCGGCATCGGTGCTTTGGGTTGTGGTTGGTTGAGTAAAATAAGGCAACCACAGCCATATCATACAACCGGTAAAAGCAACGAATAAGACAATACGAGCTGAATTCATGAGCTAGTGCCTTTAGTTGTTAAGGCTTTATTGTTTTCGAGCATTAATAAATCAGTTAGCTCTCTTACTGCACCAAAACCGCCTGGTAACAGGGTTGTATAATGAGCGATACGTTTGATTAAAGGGTGAGCGTCGTTGACTGCAACAGCAAAACCAACCAACTCCATTACTGGCATATCAGGACCGTCATCACCAATGTAAGCAATTTCATCGTCGCTTAAGTTTAATTTATTTTTGAGTTCTTGATAGGCTAAAAGCTTATTTTCTTGGCCTTGATAAATATGTGGTACCGTTAAGCTTTGCATTCTTTGTTGTACTATTTTTGAATGGCGCCCGGTAATTACAGCAACTTCAAATCCATTATTAATGATCTCTTTAATACCAAATCCATCTTTGGTATTAAATGCTTTGAGCTCTTCACCTTGGTTGCCTAAATAAATTCGGCCATCTGAAAACACGCCATCAATGTCGCAAATAAGTAGTTTTACTTTTTTAGCTCGGGCTTGTACGTCAAGACTAAGTGGTTGGTAAAGGTCTTCAAATTGCATTATATAACTCCCGCTTTTAATAAGTCTTGCATGTTAAGTGCACCAATAGGTTGGTTTTGTTCATTAATAACAATGAGTCCATTTATACTTTTTTGCTCCATAATATTCAATGCTTCAGCAGCAAGTATATGTGCAGGGACCGTGGTGCATTTAGTTGTCATGACCTCACTGATTAATGTGCTGTGTATATCTACGCGTTGCTCTAAAATACGTCGTAAATCACCATCAGTAAATAACCCCGCTAATTGCTGCTTTTCATCGACAATGGCGGTCATGCCCAATCCTTTAGCTGACATTTCAATTAAGGCATCTTTTATCGTTTGTGCGAGTGTAATAATAGGCGTGCGATCGCCACTGTGCATAATATCGTTAATACTCAGTAATAAGCGTTTACCTAAACTGCCACCTGGGTGTGATAGAGCAAAGTCATTTGCTGTAAAGCCGCGAGCCTCTAATAGGGCTACAGCTAGTGCATCGCCCATAACTAAGGTAGCCGTGGTACTTGCTGTCGGTGCAAGGCCTAATGGGCATGCTTCTTTTTCAACTTTAATACAAATATGAACATCGGAAAAAGTAGCCATAGTGGAGTTTGTATTGCCTGTCATTGCAACAATTTTTGCACCGATTCGCTTTAACACCGGAATAATATTTAATACTTCACTGGTCTCTCCAGAGTTGGAGATTAGCATTACGACATCGTGTTCGGTGATCATACCTAAATCACCATGACTGGCTTCACCGGGGTGTACAAAAAAAGCAGGACTACCTGTACTTGCTAAAGTAGCTGCTATTTTATTACCAATATGACCTGATTTGCCCATACCAATAACAACAATACGACCTGTGCATTGATACATAAGCTGGCATGCGTGATTAAAATCATCATTTATGTACTGTGCTATATCGCTAAGTGCTTGTTGCTCTATCGCTAATACACGCAAGCCTTGTTTAATAAAGTTTTGCTGTGTCATGAACTATCCTACTTGACTAAAAATATAGCCCTGATACGCCACAAATGCGGTGAGTAATAGGCCGCCTTCTATTCTATTGATACGTTGGCGTCCTTTAAAGTTCAATGACATAACAATTAAGGCAATCGTTGCGCCTAACATAATTAAGATATCGCGAGTGGCAATAGATGAGTCAACCGCGGAAGGATTTATAATACCGGCTAAAGGTAATACCGCGAGAATATTAAATACATTTGAGCCAACAATATTACCTAATGCTAAGTCATCTTCATTTTTTAATACCCCAGCAATTGATGCTGCTAGTTCGGGTAAGCTAGTACCTATTGCAATAATTGTTAAGCCGATGACTAAATCACTTAAGCCAAAATATTTTGCAATGTCGACGGCTGAACCTACTAAAAAATGTGCGCTAACGGGTAATAAAATTATACCGATAATTAACCAAAATACGGCTTTTTTGGTTGGTACATTGTCTGGGACTTCATCGCATGCTTCGGCGACAAAGGGGTCATCTTGTGCTTTAGCTCGTAACGAAATAATAATTAAGCCAACAATAAATACAACAAAGCCAATTAGCAGTGCAATACCTTCGTTTAAGGAAAAATAGTTATCAGAAAAAATATACCAACTTGCCAATGAAATGAGTAATACTAATGGCATTTCGCGTTTTAAAGTACTTGAAGACACTGATAATGGTCGTAATAGTGCTGTAATACCCAGTACTAATAAAATATTTGTTATATTTGAGCCCACCGCATTACCCACGGCAGTATCTGTTTTATTGGCTAATGCAGCCGATGCTGAAACCATCATTTCGGGCGCTGATGATCCCATTGCTACGACCGTTAAACCAACGATTAATGTTGGTACACCCAGATTTTTGGCCAAAGCGGCAGCGCCGAAAACAAAGCGATCAGCACTCCACACTAAGCCGGCAAAACCAATAATTAAAATAACAAAAGAGGTAAGCATGTTATGTAGCCAAGTATTCAAAATTGAGTTGGCGCGAATAGTAACAAATGCAAACCTGAAAGTATAAATAAAAGAGTAGGGTCTAGTGTATTATAATGTTATAAAAGCGCGCTGTTTTTTGTTGTTTAGTCGCTTTTTAAGCGAATGTTAAGTTAAAGCCGGTCAAGCTTAGACTGATTTGTATTTAGGTATTACAAAATCTTACGATTTGTGTTTTCCATCTTGCAACAAAAACCCTTAAAATAGGATATAAAGTGAGAAATGTTATGGAGAGCGACTTGTCGCAATCAATAGTAGAAGTCAAGGATGTATGCTTTTCTAGAGGCAATAGAGCCATATATGAAAATATGAGCTTTAGTGTGCCTAAAGGGAAAATAACCGCCATTATGGGCCCTAGCGGTATTGGTAAAACGACCATGTTGCGTTTAATCGGTGGTCAATTAAAACCCGATACCGGTGATATTTTCTTTGAAGGAGAAAGTATTCCTGCCATGTCGCGCAAAGCTCTTTATGAGGCGCGCACTAAAATGAGCATGTTATTTCAAAGTGGTGCTTTATTTACCGATATGTCGGTGTTTGATAATGTTGCATTCCCTATTCGTGAGCATACAGAGTTATCAGAAGAGTTAATTCGCCTTGTTGTATTAATGAAACTACAAGCTGTTGGCCTTCGTGGTGCTAAAGATTTAATGCCTTCTGAGTTATCGGGCGGGATGGCGCGCCGTGCAGCTTTGGCTCGTGCTATTGCACTTGACCCCGAATTAATTATGTATGATGAACCCTTTGCCGGACAAGACCCTATTTCGATGGGAGTGTTGGTTAAGCTTATAAAATCACTGAACGAAGTGTTGGGCTTGTCGTCATTAATTGTGACGCATGATGTAACCGAGGTGATGAGCATTGCTGATCATGTCATTATTATTGCAAAGCAAGGTGTTATTGGTAGTGGTACGCCTGCACAAATGCTTGAACATGAATCACCGTTAGTTCAACAATTCTTAAAGGGTTTATCTGATGGCCCTGTGCCATTTCATTTCCCCGCACAGCCTTATGCTGATGAGCTATTAGGGGAAAGTCGCTAATGTTAGATGTATTACAAAAGCTGGGTCATAAAACATTAGGCCGCTTTGCTGCACTTGGGCGTTCAGCGTATATGTTATTTAGCGCATTGGTAAATGTACCGAGCGTTAAAAAAGGCACGCCATTATTAGTGCGCCAACTGTATATGGTTGGCTCGCAATCGTTACTGATTATTATGGTTTCTGGATTATTTATTGGTATGGTTTTAGCGTTACAAGGCTATACCGTATTAGTTGGCTATGGTGCTGAGGATAGTTTAGGGCCTCTGGTTGCCTTGAGTTTATTGCGCGAGTTAGGTCCTGTAGTGACTGCGTTATTATTTGCCGGTCGTGCAGGTAGTGCGCTAACCGCCGAGATAGGCTTAATGAAAGCAACAGAGCAGTTATCATCATTAGAAATGATGGCGATTGACCCATTAAAACGTATTATTGCTCCTCGCTTTTGGGCTGGTTTTATTAGTATGCCTTTATTGGCTATTATTTTTTCTGCAGTGGCAATTATAGGTGCCCATTTAGTGGGGGTTGACTGGCTTGGGGTTGATACAGGTAGCTTTTGGTCAATTATGCAATCGCAGGTATCGTTCACTCAAGACATATTAAACGGGATAATAAAAAGCTTTGTATTTGCCATCGTTGTTACTTGGATTGCATTATACAAAGGGTATGATTGTGTTCCCACTTCAGAAGGGATTAGTAAAGCAACCACCGAAACAGTGGTTCACTCTTCACTGGCAGTATTAGGTTTTGACTTTATTTTGACAGCGGTAATGTTTACCAGCTAATTAGGATATAAATAATGAATTCACGTAAATTAGAAATTTTAGTTGGTTTTTTTGTCGCATTAGGGATTTTAGCATTTGCTATGCTTGCACTTAAAGTAGCCAATTCAGGAATAGCAGGAACGGGAGAAACATACTCGCTTAATGCGAAGTTTGAAAATATAGGGTCTTTAAAAACACGCGCTCCAATAAAAGTAGGGGGGGTTGTTATTGGCCGAGTGGAGTCGATTTATGTTCATCCAAAAGAGTTTGTTCCTGTGGTTAATATGACCATAGATGCGCAGTATTTATGTCGTTTTTCGGATACTAGCTCGGTCTCTATATTAACGTCGGGTATTTTAGGTGAGCAATACTTAGGAATTAACCCCGTTATTGCTCCCGAGTCAGCTGAAAAACGTTGCTTAGGTGAAGATATTGTAAGTACCGAACAAGACCAAGCGATCGATGATTTATTTGGTGTTCAAAGTAAAGCGCTTGGTGATGGTGATACCGTATCAGATACCAAATCAGCAATTGTGTTAGAAGAGCTAATTGGGCAATTCTTATTTAATCAAAGTAGTGAGTAATATTATGTTGAAAAAATTTATTTTATTTACCGTTTTTAGCGTGCTTTTCGTTGCTCAATTTGTTGATGCTGCAGAGATTGAATTGACAGATCCGAACAAGATGATTCGAGCCGTAGCTGATAAAACATTTGCCCGTATTGCAAAAGATCAGGCGTTAATCGCTGCTGATAAAGAGCATTTACGTGTAATTGTTGAACAAGAGCTAATGCCTTATATCGATTATAAATATGCCGCCTTACGTGTTTTAGGTAGTGAAGTATCTAAAATTAGAGCAATTGAAGACAAAGAAGAAAAAGCGCAAGCGATTAAAGATATTCAGCATTTTATTATGGTATTTAGAGAGTATTTAGTTGCAACCTATGCAGGTGTTTTTACTCAATACTCTAATCAACAGGTTGAGTTTGGTGCACCAGAAGAATATAAAGGCAAAGATGTTGTAGTGGTTAAAACTAAAATTGTTGAAAGTGGTAAGCCCGATATAAAAATACACTTTAAAGTACGTGAAAACAGAGAAGGCCACTGGCGCGCTTACGATATGATAGCCGAAGGTATTAGCTTATTAGATGCCAAGCAAAGCGAGCTACAAGGTGTATTACGCCAACAAGGTATTAAACGTGTGAGCGAACTTCTTGAGCAAAAAAGTGAGTTGCCTGTGCAATTTAGAGGTAGTAACTCAGATGACTAAATTAGCAGTGACTCAGCTAGGGGAGCAGCAATTTAAAGTATCTGGCGAGTTAACTCGAAACTCAATTGGTGATGACCAATTTTTAAACAAACAGGCATTAAATGAGCATAAAACCTGCTATTTTGACCTTTGTGAGTTAACTAGGGTTGACACAGCAGGTTTAGCTTGGTTAATTCACTCTTTTGCACAATTTAAGCAGCAAGGCATACACCTTGAATTGCAAAACATACCTGAACAACTGCAAAATTTAATGCAATTGGGTCATGTAACAACTTTATTTGAGTGAGAGTTATGGAAACTAGCCAAGTCGAAATATTATTACGCGACGAACTACAATTAGAACACATACAAGTAAAAGCCAATGGTAGCCATTATGAAGTGATTGCCGTTGGTGAATGCTTTGATGGACTGAGCCGAGTAAAAAAACAACAGCTGGTTTATGGGCCATTAATGGAGACTATTTCAGACGGGACTATTCATGCTGTTTCTATTCGTGCTTTTACTCCTACAGAGTGGAAACGAGAGCAAAAATTTATTTTACCGCAATGATTAAGGCCCCTTAAATGGATCAATTTGTAATACAAGGTGGTACTACGCTTGCAGGTGAAGTGACCATTTCGGGCGCAAAAAATGCGGCGCTACCAATTTTATTTGCCAGCTTACTTGCTGATGGTAAAAGTACATTTTCAAATGTGCCACGCCTGCGTGACATTGTAACCACAGAGGCGCTATTAGAAACCTTAGGCGCCGATTGCCAATGGCATGGTGATAGTTTAGTTATTGACGGATCGTGTGTTAATAAAACACTTGCACCTTATGAGTTAGTAAAACAAATGCGTGCATCTGTTTTAGCTTTAGGTCCATTAGTTGCTCGCTTTGGTGAAGCGCAAGTTTCTCTTCCTGGTGGTTGTGCAATTGGAGCTCGCCCCGTTGATATTCATATTCAAGGTTTAGAGCGCATGGGTGCGCAAATAAATGTTGAAAATGGTTATATTAATGCCACCGTAGAAGGGCGCTTAAAAGGCGCTGAAATTTTTATGGAAATGGTGAGTGTTGGCGCTACAGAAAACTTACTTATGGCCGCGACTCTTGCCGATGGTAAAACCGTACTTGAAAATGCAGCACGAGAGCCAGAAATAACCGATTTAGCGAATTGCTTAATTGCAATGGGCGCTATTATTTCAGGAGCCGGTACAAGTCGTATCGAAATTGAAGGTGTAGAGCGCTTAGCGGGTTGTGAGCATAGTATTTTACCTGATCGAATTGAAACAGGTACATTTTTAGTTGCAGCAGCGATGGCGGGTGGCGAAGTACTTTGTAAAAATACTGACTTTCACTCATTAGAGCCTGTGATTGAGAAGTTACGTGCGACTAATGCGTTACTTGAAGTGAACGACGATAGTATTTATCTTGATATGCGTAATCGTGAACTTAAAGCGGTAAATATTAAAACGACCCCACACCCAGGTTTCCCAACCGATATGCAAGCGCAGTTTACGGCATTGAATGTGGTTGCTAAAGGGAGTGCGACCATTACCGAGACTATTTTTGAAAACCGCTTTATGCATGTACCTGAACTACAGCGTATGGGAGCAAATATTCGCTTAGAGGGTAATACTGCTATTTGTGGTGATACAGAAAGCTTAACCGGAGCGCAAGTAATGGCTACCGATTTACGTGCTTCTGCAAGTTTAATACTCACAGGTATTGTGGCGCAGGGTGAAACGGTTGTTGATCGTATTTACCATGTTGATAGAGGTTATCAACGCATTGAAGACAAGCTCAGTGCATTAGGCGCAAATATTAAACGCCGCTCTAGTTAAGCGATGCTTAACTGTTAATATATTTTTGTAGGTTAAAGGAGCTAACCTACAAAACACGTTATAAACGTGTTTCGTTATTTTAACGCTCCCTTTCCCCTTTTATATAACTCGCTTTGTGAGCATCGCTTTTTTATTATTAAAGCAAGTGATTAGCTATTGATGCACAAAGAGACGCTTCGCTTTAGAGACGCTGCGCTTTAGAGTAGTAATTCAGTGACTAGAATGTGTTTTTCACGTCTCATTTACCCTCATTTGCTGCTCTTTGTGAGCATTGGCTTTTGTCTTTGGTTTTAAGTAATTAAGTGATTATTTGCACAAAGAGGCGCTTCGCTTTAGAGACACTGCGCTTTAGAGAAGCGATTCAGTAACTAAATCGTTTTTTGGCTTCTCATTTACCCTCATTTGCTGCTCTTTGTGAGCATTGGCTTTTGTCTTTGGTTTTAAGTAATTAAGTGATTATTTGCACAAAGAGGCGCTTCGCTTTAGAGGCGCTGCGCTTTAGAGTAGTGATTTAGTGATTTAGTTGTGTTTTTGGCTTCTCATTTACCCTCATTTGCTTCTCTTTGTGGGCAATGGTTTTGTCTTTGTTTTTTAAGTAGTTAAGTGATTATTTACACAAAGAGACGCTGCGCTTTAGAGTAGTGATTCAGTGACTAGAAGGTGTTTTTCACGTCTCATTTACCCTCATTTTCTTCTCTTTGTGAGCAATGGTTTTGTCTTTGGTTTTTAAGTAATTAAGCGATTATTTGCACAAAGAGGCGCTTCGCTTTAGAGACGCTGCGCTTTAGAGTCGTGATTTAGTGATTTAGTTGTGTTTTTGGCTTCTCATTTGCCCTCATTTGCTTCTCTTTGTGGGCAATGGTTTTGTCTTTGGTTTTTAAGTCGTTAAGTGATTAAGACATTTATGCACAAAGAGACGCTGCGCTTTAGAGAAGTGATTTAGTAACTGAATCGTTTTTAGGCTTCTCATTTGCTGCTCTTTGTGAGCAATGGTTTTTGTCTTTGGTTTTTAAGTAATTAAAATATAGTCGCTTAAGAGCTGTGATTCAGTATTGTGGTGTTGTTTTATTCACGTGTTTATACACAATACTTGTAAGGTATTTATAACTTAGTTTCTAATTCAGCAACCGTTACCATCACTTTTTCTATTTTTCCGTTACGGTATAGCTCAAACTCAATTTCTTTTCCTGGTTCAGTATTGCCTATTGTTTCGAGTACTTTTTGTGGGTTTGATACGCTTAATCCAGCTATTTTTGTCACAATGTCTTGATCTTTTATACCCGCTTGCCAAGCTGGGCCGAGGGGATCTAAGTTTCTAATACGCATGCCTGTAACTGCTGTTAGACTGTCGCTTACTTCTTTGCCCGTACTATCTACTGCAATACCTTCAAAGCCTAAATAACCACGCACTACACGTCCGTGGCGAATTAATTTTTTCATGATTTTTTTAGCTAAAGAATACGGCACAGCAAAAAATATTCCTTGAATATTTAAATCTTCTCGCGCTTTAAATTGCGCTGAGGTGATACCGACTAAATCGCCATTTGAGTTAACCAATGCGCCACCTGAATTACCAACATTAATAGCAGCATCCATTTGTAATAAATTATTATATGAGCTGTCGGTAATTTTTTGTTTACCTGTTGCGCTAATAATACCCTGTGTAATGGTTTGGCCAAGATTTAAAGGGTTACCAATAGCTAACACCACATCGCCTACGTGAGGGTAATAATCATCATTAATAGGGATCGTGGGCAAGTGCTCTGCATTTATCTTTAATAATGCTAAATCGGTGATGGTATCGAAACCGATTAGCTGTACATCAAAAAATCGTCTTCCGTCAGCAAGCATAACTAAAATCTGATCGGCATTATTTATCACATGATAGTTAGTTAATATATAACCGTCATGAGACATGATAACACCTGAGCCGAGTTCTTTTACTGTATTTTGGCGTTTATACCTTGGTTCTTTCGAAATGCTCTCAGATATAATTGTTACGACTGAAGGGGCGGCTTTTTTTACTGCATCAGAAAAGCTTAGATGAGCTGAGGACATTACGGTAAGAGGGACATTAGGTAATATACTGGCTCGCATACTGGGGTTAAAAAAAACAACTAAAAATGCAATGCCAAGGCCAGCAAATAAAGGAGGTAAGACAAATTTTAGTAGTTTAAGCACAGGATTCTTATTATAAGTTGTATATTTGCTTAATGATGGCATAAAAAAAATAACAGCGGCAAGTGCCACTGTTACTTTTTTTGTATCAAATTATAATAAAAAGCTAAATTTTATTGGATTAATACGAAAATTGACTCTCGTCCACGTTTAACCGCTAAAACAATATTGCCTTGTGTATCTTCTATGATTTTATTCATATCGCGAATTGTTTCTACACGACGACGGTTTACTTGCATAATAATATCCCCTTCTTCTAATCCTACACGTGCTGAAGGTGAACGAGGGTCGACAGAGGTGACTTCAACACCTTTACTGCCACCTTTTTGTACATTTTCAAGCTCTGCGCCTTGGAACGCAGGGTGTAATTCTTCACCTGCTGCTTTTATTCCTGCTGCGCCGTCGAGGGTAACACTGACTGTTTTAACTTTACCGTCGCGGTAAATACCGAGTTTAATTTTTCGACCTTCACCTAGTGTTGCTATTTTACTGCGTAATTCGTGGAAACCGCTAATTTCACTGCCATTTATGCTAGTGATAACATCGCCGGCCTTAATACCTGCCTTACTTGCGGCTGTATCATCCATAACTTGCATTACATAGGCACCTTGTTTTACATCGAGCTGTTGAGCTTTTGCAAGCCCAGCATCTAGTGGGCGACCAGAAATGCCTAATGAACCACGGCGTACTTCGCCATGTTCAATAATTTGGTCTACAAGGTTTTTCATCATATTAGATGGGATTGCAAAACCAATACCGACGTTACCACCTGAGGCACCTAAAATAGCCGTGTTAATACCAATAAGTTCGCCATTTAAGTTAACCAGTGCACCACCTGAATTACCTTGGTTAATTGCTGCATCGGTTTGAATAAAGTCTTCATAGCCTTCGATATTAAGGCCACTACGACCTAAAGCACTGACAATGCCAGAGGTTACGGTATGACTTAAACCGAATGGGTTACCAATGGCTACAGCAAAATCACCCACTCTTAAATTATCTGAATTAGAGAGTTTAATTTCAGTTAAATCATCGGCATCTATTTGCAATAGAGCGATATCTGATTCTTTATCGGTACCGATTTTAGTTGCTTCGAATTCTCGACCATCTTCAAGTGTTACGACCATTTTTTCGGCATCTTGAATGACATGGTTGTTAGTGACGACATACCCTTCGTCAGCATTGATGATAACGCCTGAACCTAAACCACTAAATTGACGTTTTTGACTGCGAGGTTGTGGGTTGCCAAAAAAATAATCCATCGGGTTTGATCTTCGACGTACTTCTTTAGAGCCTGAAACTTGAATACTCACTACACCCGCAGAAATTTCTTCTAACATAGGGGCTAAAGTGGGTAGTTGCTGTCCATTGACGGCAATGGGCATTTTTGCATAAGAAGCGACAGGACTTAATAATAGGCTAGTTGAAAAAATAGCGGCACTGATGAGTGTTAATTTCATTTTCATAGTCAGGGTTTACTCCAATTGAAAAAGCAAAAACGAAAAAGGGCTGCAATAAGCAGCCCTAAAAATATATAGATAAATAACAAAGCTGTTATACCTAAAGACTATGGGGTTAAAAAAAAGTTCATCAAGTATGTTTAGAATATTCTGAAATATTATGATGCTTTAGCTGATTCAGATTCTTTTTTAGTACCAACAAATAAACCCGATTCACCCGAAACATAATCAGCAGGCTGTGCTTGCGCTGATGAACGGTCGCTTTGTCGCTCTTTTAGAGATGCCTGTAGTTGCTCGGTTGTTTCTTTAGAAAAGTAAGGCTCGGCCGGAGCATCTTTTTTATCGGTTAATAATAATTGATTGGTTTCTTCTACATGGCTGAGTAATTGGTCATAGTTATCTTTCATTTTAGACACTAATTTTCCTGTACTTGCTAAATGATCAGCAACATCTTGGCGATATTGATCTAATGCATGTTCAGCTTGCTTAGCCTGTTGTTCTAATTCATCTTGTTTAAATTGCTTTTTAGTAATGTACGCACCTAATAAAAATGCTACAACAGCAACAATAATAATTAAACCTACCCACGTAATGGTGCCCATAATTATACCCCTTTGGGAAAATAACAACTGAATACGAAATTCAAAAAACTGTATCAAATGTATTTGATACAAAACTATGTTAGGTAATATACCCCGAGTTAAGATGCGTGTTAATATGTTAAGCAAATTAAACTATGTTTAAATGTAATTAAATATGACTCCTTGGCAAACTTACCAGCAAGATCTAAAACGTGATGACTTTGTTCATGATGCAGCACAAGAAAATGCAGTACGGCATTTACAACGTTTATATGATGATTTAACGCAAGCTCCTGCTAAGCCTAAAGGCCTTTTTGCAAAACTATTTAATAAAGATAAACCAAATTTAATTAAAGGTTTATATTTTTGGGGTGGAGTAGGGCGTGGTAAAACATATTTAGTTGATACATTTTATGAGTCGTTGCCCGGACAACGTAAAATGCGAGTACACTTTCATCGTTTTATGCATCGGGTTCACGATGAGCTGAAAAAGTTAAATAATACAGCTAACCCACTAGAAATCATTGCGGATATTTTTAAAAGCGAAACAGATATAATTTGTTTTGATGAGTTTTTTGTTCAAGACATTACTGATGCAATGTTATTAGGTGGTTTAATGGAAGCCTTATTTGCAAGAGGTATTGTATTAGTTGCTACATCAAATATTGTACCTGATGAGTTATATCGTAATGGCTTACAACGAGCTCGTTTTATGCCGGCGATTACACTTGTAAAAGAAAATACCGAAATTGTTAATGTTGATTCAGGCATTGATTATCGTTTGCGCACACTTGAGCAAGCCGAAATATTCCACAGCCCACTTGATCAGCAAGCCGATGCGAATTTATTTGAGTATTTTGACAAGTTATCACCTGAAGCCGGTGAGTTAAATAAGCCTATTACAATAGAAGGGCGTTTAATTAACACCCGCAAAGTAGCTAAATGTGTTGTGATGTTTGAGTTTAGCGAATTATGCGAAACTGCACGTAGCCAAGTTGACTATATGGAAATTAGCCGTTTATATAATACGGTTATTTTATCTAACGTAAAACAATTAGGGCAGGCAAATGATGATGCTGCAAGGCGTTTTATTGCATTAGTTGATGAATTTTACGAGCGTAATGTAACGTTAATTATTTCGGCTGAAAAACCGATCACCGAACTATATACCCAAGGTAACTTAAATTTTGAATTTAAGCGTTGTATTAGTCGTTTGCAAGAAATGCAGTCTCTTGATTATTTAGCTAAAGAGCACTTAGTTTAGCTTGAGTGATTAAGACAACGCTGCACAAGCAGGCTTAGATAAGTGATTTAGTTATGTGTATTGGTTTTGGGGCTTCTCATTTGCCCTCATTTTCTTCTATTTGTGAGTAATGGCTTTGTTTTTTAGTTATTAAAGCAAGTTATAAGATATAATTGCACAAAGAAGCGCTTCGCTTTAGAGACGCTACGCTTTAGAGTAGTGACTTAGTAATTAGAGCGTTTGGTTTTTAGTCTTTTTTGTCTTCTCATTTACCCTCATTTTCTTCTCTTTGTGAGTAATGGCTTTGTTTTTTAGTTATTAAAGCAAGTTATAAGACATAATTGCACAAAGAGGCGCTTCGCTTTAGAGACGCTGCGCTTTGCTGA
>NZ_JAGJEG010000030.1 GCF_018100905.1 Pseudoalteromonas sp. MMG010
ACCCGGATTTACCTAAGTCACTAACCTACTCACTTTCACATGGACAACCAACGCCATGCTTGTTTAGCCTTCTCCGTCCCCCCATCGCAATTATACCAAGTACGGAAATATTAATCCGTTTCCCATCGACTACGCCTTTCGGCCTCGCCTTAGGGGTCGACTTACCCTACCCTGATTAACATGGGATAGGAACCCTTGGTCTTCCGGCGTGCGGGTTTTTCACCCGCATTATCGTTACTCATGTCAGCATTCGCACTTCTGATACGTCCAGCATACCTCCCGGTACACCTTCAACCGCTTACAGAACGCTCCCCTACCACTCAAAATAAATTTTGAATCCGCAGCTTCGGTGCATAGTTTAGCCCCGTTACATCTTCCGCGCAGACCGACTCGACCAGTGAGCTATTACGCTTTCTTTAAAGGATGGCTGCTTCTAAGCCAACCTCCTGGCTGTCTGGGCCTTTCCACATCGTTTCCCACTTAACTATGACTTTGGGACCTTAGCTGGCGGTCTGGGTTGTTTCCCTCTTCACGATGGACGTTAGCACCCACCGTGTGTCTCCCGGATAGTACTTTACGGTATTCGGAGTTTGCAAAGGGTTGGTAAGTCGGGATGACCCCCTAGCCTTAACAGTGCTCTACCCCCGTAAGTATTCGTCCGAGGCTCTACCTAAATAGATTTCGGGGAGAACCAGCTATCTCCCGGTTTGATTAGCCTTTCACTCCTAGCCACAGGTCATCCCCTAACTTTTCAACGTTAGTGGGTTCGGTCCTCCAGTTGATGTTACTCAACCTTCAACCTGCCCATGGCTAGATCACCGGGTTTCGGGTCTATACCTTGCAACTATTCGCCCAGTTAAGACTCGGTTTCCCTACGGCTACCCTAAACGGTTAACCTCGCTACAAAATATAAGTCGCTGACCCATTATACAAAAGGTACGCAGTCACCCAACAAGTGGGCTCCTACTGCTTGTACGTACACGGTTTCAGGTTCTATTTCACTCCCCTCACAGGGGTTCTTTTCGCCTTTCCCTCACGGTACTGGTTCACTATCGGTCAGTTGGGAGTATTTAGCCTTAGATGATGGTCCACCTATATTCAGTCAAAGTTTCACGTGCTCCGACCTACTCGATTTCACTTAAAATGCGTTTTCATGTACGGGACTATCACCCTGTATCGTGGCACTTTCCAGAGCCTTCCATTAACACATAATAAGCTTAAGGGCTGTTCCGATTTCGCTCGCCGCTACTATCGGAATCTCGGTTGATTTCTTTTCCTACGGGTACTTAGATGTTTCAGTTCTCCGCGTTCGCCTCGTTAACCTATGTATTCAGTTAACGATACCTGCAAGCAGGTGGGTTTCCCCATTCGGAAATCCTAGTCTCAAGCGCTTTTTACTAGCTTGACTAGGCTTATCGCAAGTTAATACGTCCTTCATCGCCTCCAACTGCCAAGGCATCCACCGTGTACGCTTAGTCACTTAACCATACAACCCAAACGGGTCTTTGTTATGTGACAGTTTAACTTCGCCAGAAGTTAATATTGAATACTAAAGTAGATACCAATTAATCCGAAGATTAAATTGGCACTGAATGATACTGCTATCATTCTTTTTT
>NZ_JAGJEG010000031.1 GCF_018100905.1 Pseudoalteromonas sp. MMG010
CTGTTAGACTGAGACACGAGACGAGCATCTACGGATGTGAAGTTGTTGATGCCATACTTCCAGGAAAAGCCTCTAAGCTTCAGATTATACCGAATCGTACCCCAAACCGACACAGGTGGTCAGGTAGAGAATACTAAGGCGCTTGAGAGAACTCGGGTGAAGGAACTAGGCAAAATCGTACCGTAACTTCGGGAGAAGGTACGCTCCTATCTGTGATGAGATTTACTCTCTAAGCGGACGGGAGCCGCAGTGACCAGGTGGCTGGGACTGTTTATTAAAAACACAGCACTGTGCAAAATCGCAAGATGACGTATACGGTGTGACACCTGCCCGGTGCCGGAAGGTTAATTGATGGGGTTAGACTTAGGTCGAAGCTCTTGATCGAAGCCCCGGTAAACGGCGGCCGTAACTATAACGGTCCTAAGGTAGCGAAATTCCTTGTCGGGTAAGTTCCGACCTGCACGAATGGTGTAACCATGGCCACGCTGTCTCCACCCGAGACTCAGTGAAATTGAAATCGCAGTGAAGATGCTGTGTACCCGCGGCTAGACGGAAAGACCCCGTGAACCTTTACTACAGCTTGGCACTGAACATTGAACCTACATGTGTAGGATAGGTGGGAGACTTTGAAGCAGCGACGCTAGTTGTTGTGGAGTCGTCCTTGAAATACCACCCTTGTAGTTTTGATGTTCTAACGTTGGCCCCTGAATCGGGGTTACGGACAGTGCCTGGTGGGTAGTTTGACTGGGGCGGTCTCCTCCCAAAGAGTAACGGAGGAGCACGAAGGTTGGCTAAGTACGGTCGGACATCGTACGGTTAGTGTAATGGTAGAAGCCAGCTTAACTGCGAGACAGACACGTCGAGCAGGTACGAAAGTAGGTCATAGTGATCCGGTGGTTCTGAATGGAAGGGCCATCGCTCAACGGATAAAAGGTACTCCGGGGATAACAGGCTGATACCGCCCAAGAGTTCATATCGACGGCGGTGTTTGGCACCTCGATGTCGGCTCATCACATCCTGGGGCTGAAGTCGGTCCCAAGGGTATGGCTGTTCGCCATTTAAAGTGGTACGCGAGCTGGGTTTAGAACGTCGTGAGACAGTTCGGTCCCTATCTGCCGTGGGCGTTTGAGAATTGAGAGGGGTTGCTCCTAGTACGAGAGGACCGGAGTGAACGAACCGCTGGTGTTCGGGTTGTCATGCCAATGGCATTGCCCGGTAGCTACGTTCGGAACTGATAAGCGCTGAAAGCATCTAAGCGCGAAGCAGGCCTCGAGATGATTTCTCACTAGACTTTTAAAGTCTCTGAAGGGCCGTTGAAGACTACAACGTTGATAGGCAGGATGTGGAAGTGGTGTGAGCCATTAAGCTAACCTGTACTAATTACCCGTGAGGCTTAACCATACAACGCCAAACGCGTTTTGTGACAGAAA
>NZ_JAGJEG010000032.1 GCF_018100905.1 Pseudoalteromonas sp. MMG010
CTAAGTTTGAAGAAGCGTACTATTCTGAGTTAAAAACTGTCTAGTGAAAGCTGGGAAGTCCACCCTTTTAACCTTGATAAAGCCACTCATACATCAGAAACACCTTCCAAAACGCCAATTAAAGCAACAGCAAATCCTCTTTTTATATTTTATGTAAAACCAAAGTAACCGATTGAATCAAAATAGGAACTCGGCTATGGTTAATGCATCAATAAAAATAAATTAAAAACGAGTTATTCTACAGGCTCGTTATGTGTACAAGGAGTTTTCATGGGTAGCATACATAGTTTCTATTTAGTTGGGTACATGCTCGTATCAGCAATTTTAAATGCATTCATAAAGCATGAGGATATTGGAATAAAATTGCTTTGTTCACTGTTATTATTCACAACTTTCGTATTCGCCTCTCTATTTCACTCTTTAAAGGTTAAAGTTGCAAAAGATAAAACATCAAACGTCGAGTAACGTACACATAACAAAAAGCTGTTGGCACTCCCTTCGGTCGCTGGGACGCTAACACCTGGACTGACTCACTTCGTTCGGATTTTAGCCCACGCGCTAGCGCCCCAAAGCTTAGCGATATGTTTACAAGGAGAGTAAGGTGAATATTTGGATTTTTCTCGCAGGAATAATAGGTTTATTTACTGCTTGTGTTCACATTTTTGCAGGTCAAATTGATCCCGTTAGACCATTTCTTAAATCAGACCTTCCCGATATACCTAAAGCAACGTTGTTAGGTTGTTGGTATATGGTATCTGTAACTCTATTAATTTCGGGACTTGTGTTAACTTATGCTGGTTGGTTTAATTTAAGCTCCTTTCAAAATATCATTATTGGTATCTCAGTAAACTTTATTATCTTCTCTCTAGTTTTTATTGCTGTAGGTTGGTATTTCTTTAAATCCCAAGTGTTTTTAAAATTACCTCAGTGGATTTTGCTATTACCTATAGGCACTTTAGGGCTTGTAGGTGCAATGCAAACATAACAAGAAATTCAACAAGGACAGTTGGTTTTGCTCCTGCGTTGCTTATTCTAACCAACTATTATTAGCCCGTTATTAGGGCGTTGAGGCTGTAGAATTACTCTTTTTAGGAACTTAATTTCCTAGTTTAAATTGTTTCCTTTTTGACCTTGAATCCACTGGGTGACTGTGATCTAATAGATATTATTCACCCACGGTAAACTGTTATGGCCAACTACAAGCCAGACTTATCCTGCCAAAACAAATTCATTCCTATCAATTTTAATTAATTAACAAGATGTAATTAATTAACAAGACACCCATCCTAAATTTTGTAGTTTAGCAAACTAAGTACTAGGCTTTTATT
>NZ_JAGJEG010000033.1 GCF_018100905.1 Pseudoalteromonas sp. MMG010
CGCTTTAGAGAAGTAATTTAGTGACTAGAAGCACTAAACTGCAGGCATTAAAAAAGGTCACCGAAGTGACCTTTTTCTAATAATTAACTTAAACGTTAATTATTACTCTACGATAGTTGCTACAACACCAGCACCTACAGTACGGCCACCTTCACGGATAGCAAAACGAAGACCTTCATCCATCGCGATTGGTGCGATTAGAGTTACTGTCATCTTGATGTTATCACCAGGCATTACCATTTCTACGCCTTCTGGTAACTGTACGTCACCTGTTACGTCAGTTGTACGGAAGTAGAACTGTGGACGGTAACCTTTGAAGAATGGTGTATGACGACCACCTTCATCTTTAGAAAGTACGTATACTTCTGAAGTGAAAGTTGTATGTGGGTTGATTGAACCAGGCTTAGCTAGTACTTGACCACGTTCTACGTCTTCACGCTTAGTACCACGTAATAGTGCACCAATGTTCTCACCAGCACGACCTTCGTCTAGAAGCTTACGGAACATTTCAACACCAGTACAAGTAGACTTAGTAGTCTCTTTAATACCAACGATTTCAACTTCGTCATTCACGTTGATGATACCCGCTTCAACACGACCTGTTACAACTGTACCACGACCTTGAATTGAGAAAACATCTTCGATAGGCATGATGAAAGGCTTATCGATGTCACGCTCTGGCTCTGGAATGTAAGAATCTAGTGCTTCTGCAAGCTCTACAATCTTGTCTTCCCATTGCTTCTCACCTTCAAGTGCTTTAAGTGCAGAACCTTGAATTAGTGGTAAGTCGTCACCTGGGAAATCGTACTCAGAAAGAAGTTCACGAACTTCCATTTCTACTAGCTCAAGTAGCTCTTCGTCATCAACCATGTCACATTTGTTCATGAATACGATGATGTAAGGTACGCCAACCTGACGAGAAAGTAGGATGTGCTCACGAGTTTGTGGCATAGGGCCGTCAGTCGCAGCTACTACTAAGATAGCACCATCCATTTGAGCAGCACCAGTGATCATGTTTTTAACATAATCGGCGTGTCCAGGACAATCTACGTGTGCGTAGTGACGAGTTGGTGTATCGTACTCAACGTGAGATGTTGAGATTGTGATACCACGTTCACGCTCTTCTGGAGCGTTATCGATTGATGCGAAATCTTTAGCTTCACCGCCGTATACTTTTGCAAGTACGTTAGTGATTGCTGCAGTTAGTGTAGTTTTACCGTGGTCAACGTGGCCGATTGTACCAACGTTTACGTGCGGTTTTACGCGTTCAAACTTTTCTTTTGCCAT
>NZ_JAGJEG010000034.1 GCF_018100905.1 Pseudoalteromonas sp. MMG010
CAGGTGAAACACCGCCTGTGTGTGAATGGCGCTTTTTTGGATTGTAAAACATTTCTATAAAATTAAATATCTCAGCTTTCGCATCTTCGCGTGTCGAGTATATCTTACGCTTAATTATTCGCTTTTTAATTGTCGCAAAAAAGCTTTCAGCAACTGCATTATCATGACAGTTCCCAGCTCGACTCATCGAAGGCACAAGATTATGTTCTTTCAAAAATGCGAGATAGTCAGCGCTACCGTATTGGCTACCTTGGTCACTATGTACCATTACCTCAGCCTTCGGTTGACGTTGATATACAGCCATCAACAGTGCATTTATCACCAACTGCTTATCCATATTTTTATCCATCGACCAGCCCACAATGCGCCGAGAGAATAAATCCATCACTGTTGCCACATATAAAAAACCTTCATAGGTTCTTATATAAGTTATGTCGCTCACCCACGACTGGTTCGGCGCTGGCGGGTTAAATTGACGCGCTAATAAGTTATCTGCAATCCGCGATGTCTTACCGCCTTTAAGATGGCGACGCTTATATCCAATTTGCGCTTTAAGCTTATGTTGTCGCATGATCTTCGCAACACGGTTTACGCTGCATTGCTCACCTGCTTCACGCAAGTCTGCATGTATCCAAGGGCTACCATACGTGCCACCACTGGCTACATAAAACTCTTTAATGAGCTTCAACAAACGATTATCTTCAAGCGCTCTATCGCTTAAGGGCTTTTTTAACCACGCATAAAAACCACTTCGGTGCAGCTTAAAAAGGCGGCACATCGTCGTGATAGAAAATTCATCTTGGTGATCACGAATGAAGCCGTACTTTACTCGGGGTTGCTGGCAAAGTACCTTGCGGCCTTTTTTAAAATGTCTCGTTCCTCCGTGACACGTTTTAACTCAGCCTCTAATTTGGCGATCTTCAGTTTTTCATCGAATGATTGAACGGATTTAGGTTTATCTGATAATTGGCTCCGCCAGTGATATAACGTTTTGGTACAAATATCTAATCGTTCAGCGACTTCAGCAACTGAATATCCACGCTCAGTAATTTGTTTAACAGCCGC
>NZ_JAGJEG010000035.1 GCF_018100905.1 Pseudoalteromonas sp. MMG010
TAACCTGAACTGCCTTTCACACTGACAACATCTTTACACACACATTTATAAAGATTCTTTTTTAATTAATGCTTATGCAATTAATTAGTAAATTGGGTAGGCAGCGCATTATTTTTATTTGTTAGTTGCTTACTGCCTATGTGTTCAATTTAGAGTATTCACTCAAACTCGACAAACGATAAAAACAGAACTAATAAGTGAAAAAAACTAACCTATAGACTTTAGTCTAAGTAACCCAGTAACTAAGAGGTTAAAAAACTAATAATTTATAAATAACCCCATCCTTTATAATGTTAACAACCATAGCTTAAAACGCATTAAAAAAACACTTAACCACTGTTTTAAAACAATAAATATAAGATCTAAAATGCAATAGTTAATTAACAAATTTAAGTTTTAAAACTAATACTAAAAATGTTCATTGATATAAATAACGATAAAAAACACAGTGTGAAACCAGGTTTATAGATGAATTAAAGGTGTAAATATTTTTTTAAATAATATTGACTCACAATATTTAATGCTTGCACCTAGCTTAACTGATGACAAAAAGTGTACTTTTTACCACCTAAAAGCACTGGACTTCCAACACATTACTTAAACCCATATGCGTATAAGTAATGTGCAAATTATAAATTCGGAGTAAATCTAATAAGCTATCAATGAAATATACTCGTAAAACAGGTGTGTCACTTTAAAACATTTCTAGGTAAATATATGAATCGAAAACGGGCTATACATTACTGATGTATTAAGTGAATCATTAAGACATTCGAGGTGGATATTTATAGACTGTGAAGATGAAAGTTTGGTTTTGATAAATGTGGGCGTTGGTAGAGAATAAAAACAGT
>NZ_JAGJEG010000036.1 GCF_018100905.1 Pseudoalteromonas sp. MMG010
GCTTTGGAAATAAGCGCTAGATGTTCTTTCATGATTTCCATATTACTAAAAGGAGCAATGATAGCTTCTGTTTTACCATTTGCTGGGCAAACAGCACCAAATAGATAAGCGTAAGTGTATTGTTGTTGCTGTACTACGCGTGGTCTCGTTCCTTTTTCAGCCCATATTCTAGTGGTCGTATTTTGTTGTCCAAAACGCGCCTCATCTTGAAACCAGATATCAACCCGATCTAACGCAACATGACCAGGGATCTTAAGGATCGTTTTTATTTTGAATTTTTTTAAAATCTTCCTGACGTTCAATTGACTGTTTGGGATGCTTTGAACGTGTGGTTATCCAGCTTAGATTTAATTCGTGTAATAGGTTGTAAATATTGGACTTTTTATACTCAATACCAAACTCAACTAAAATATACTGCTGGACATCTTTTCCTTGGAGTCTGCCACCATCTGCCTTTACAGCCGAAGAAATAACAAACTCTTTCAGTTGAGACAGTTGCTTTTCGCTTAGGCCTTTTGGGCGCCCCGTATGTTTTTTCTCTTTTAACCCTGAAATTCCCTGTGTTAAATAGGTTTGTATCCAACTATTTACACTCGTTCGACTTACTTTTAAGTATTCAGATATTTGAGTTCTATTTTTACCATCAAGAAAGTGAGATACCGCTAATAAACGAAGTTTTAATCTCGCATCTGAGGTTGAGCTAATCATTTTCGATAATTCTTGAGTCATATTCAGCACCTTTAATGAGTACTTTATTAGATCATAAAATTAATGGAATTGGTAT
>NZ_JAGJEG010000037.1 GCF_018100905.1 Pseudoalteromonas sp. MMG010
GCGCTTTAGAGTAGTAATTTAGTGATTCAGTGACTAGAACGTATTGTTCACTTCTCATTTACCCTCATTTGCTGCTCTTTGTGAGCATTGGCTTTTGTCTTTGGTTTTAAGTGATTAAGGCTAGGATTAAGACATTTATGCACAAAAAGACGCTGCGCTTTAGAGTAGTAATTTAGTGACTAGAACGTGTTGTTTGCTGCTCTTTGTGAGCATTGGCTTTTGTCTTTGATTTTAAGTGATTAAAGCTAGTGATTAAGACATGTATGCACAAAGAGGCGCTTCGCTCTAGAGACGCTGCACTTTAGAGTAGTAATTTAGTAACTAAATTGTTTTTTGGCTTCTCATTTACCCTCATTTTCTTCTCTTTGTGGGCAATGGTTTTGTCTTTGGTTTTAAGTGATTAAAGCTAGTGATTAAGACATGTATGCACAAAGAGGCGCTTCGCTCTAGAGACGCTGCACTTTAGAGTAGTAATTT
>NZ_JAGJEG010000038.1 GCF_018100905.1 Pseudoalteromonas sp. MMG010
ACGGGTTTTTTGCTGTCTGGGGTTTAATAAATAGCCAAGAGCCCATGCCGAACTCAGTAGTGAAACAAAACAGCTCGAAGGCGAGCCCCGGCCGATGATAGTGTAGCATTTGCTATGTGAAACTAGGACATTATTATACCAATTCCATTAATTAACTGGTCAAATTAATCCACGATCTTAAACATAGTGAAATGACTCTATTAATATCACTTCTAAAGTTATTCCAAGCAATAGTGCACTTCTCTTCAATATCTTCATAATCACTAAAAACACGATTGGCAATTTCATTTTGCCTCATCCATGACCATACTTGCTCGATTGGATTTAATTCGGAGAATAAGGTGGGATGTGAATAATTCTCAGATTAGCAAATGCTTGATCTAAATACTCCTGATGCCAGCTGGCACCATCCATTATCACTACAGCATGGCGACCCGCTTCCGTG
>NZ_JAGJEG010000039.1 GCF_018100905.1 Pseudoalteromonas sp. MMG010
AATATTTATCAGAATTTTATTATCAGCTTTCCAAATTTTTAAAGAGCAGAGAATCAAAAACTTCTCAAAAATAAACACACTCTATTCTCAGGTGATGTCGCTACCCGATAAAGAATATTTATTTTTAAGAAGTAAAGTGGTGGAGCTAAGCAGGATCGAACTGCTGACCTCCTGCGTGCAAGGCAGGCGCTCTCCCAGCTGAGCTATAGCCCCACATATGCTGGTACTTACTGTTTGTATACCGACTTCGTTTAAACTTATAAATAAGATTAAGAAGAAGTGGTGGGTCTGAGTAGATTTGAACTACCGACCTCACCCTTATCAGGGGTGCGCTCTAACCAGCTGAGCTACAGACCCAAACAATAAGTGTTGTTCTCTTTACAATTAACAATCATCTGTGTGGACAAT